>NZ_JAVDRQ010000033.1:0-1144 GCF_031454875.1 Arthrobacter oryzae | reverse complement strand
GCATGGGGATGCGGACGCCGCGTTCTTTGGCGACCTCGAGGGCGCGGTCGTAGCCGGCGTCGACGTGGCGGATGACGCCCATGCCGGGGTCGTTGGTGAGGAGGCGTTCGAGCTTTTCGGCGGCGAGGTCGGTTCCGTCGGCGACGGCGACCTGGCCGGCGTGGATGGAACGGCCGATGCCGACGCCGCCGCCGTGGTGGAGGGAGACCCAGGTGGCGCCGGAGGCGGTGTTGAGCAGGGCGTTGAGCATGGGCCAGTCGGCGATCGCGTCGGAGCCGTCGGCCATGGCCTCGGTTTCGCGGTAGGGGGAGGCGACGGAGCCTGAGTCGAGGTGGTCGCGGCCGATCACGATGGGGGCCTTGACCTTGCCTTCCTTGACGAGCCGGTTGAACAGCAGGCCGGCCTTGGCGCGTTCGCCGTAGCCCAGCCAGCAGATCCGGGCCGGCAGCCCTTCGAATTCGACGCGTTCCTGGGCTGCGTCGATCCAGCGGTGCAGGTGCTTGTTCTCCGGGAACAGTTCCTTGATCGCCTCATCGGTGACGCGGATGTCCTCGGGGTCACCGGAGAGTGCCACCCAGCGGAACGGGCCCAGGCCTTCGCAGAACAGCGGCCGGATGTAGGCCGGGACGAAGCCGGGGAACTCGAAGGCGCGGTCGTAGCCGCCCTTACGGGCCTCGTCACGGATGGAGTTGCCGTAGTCGAACACCTCGGCGCCGGCGTCCTGGAATTCGACCATGGCCTGGACGTGCCGGGCCATGGAGGCCTGCGCCTTCTTGGTGAACCCTTCCGGGTCCGCGGCGGCCTCGGCCTGCCATTCGGCCACGGTGATGCCTTCGGGGAGGTAGGACAGGGGATCGTGCGCGGAGGTCTGGTCCGTGACGATGTCCACCGTGAGTTCGCCGGCGTTGTGGCGGCGCAGGATTTCGGGGAAGACCTCGGCGGCGTTGCCGACGTAGCCCACGGACCAGCCGCGGCGCTCTTCCTTGGCCTTGAGGACCTTGGCGAGGGCGGTGTCGAGGTCGGTTTCCACCTCGTCGAGGTAGCGCTTGCCGGCGCGGCGGCGCAGGCGGGTCTCGTCGACGTCGACAATCAGGCAGGCGCCGTCGTTCAGGGTGACGGCGAGCGGCTGGGCGCCGCCCATGCC
>NZ_JAVDRQ010000032.1:0-1276 GCF_031454875.1 Arthrobacter oryzae | reverse complement strand
CTCCCATATCCTCAGCGGGTTGACTAACCAGCTGCCTGATCGTGATCCGGAAGAGACCGCCGAATGGATTGAGTCCCTGGATACGCTGATCAGGGAACAGGGCACCGAGCGTGCCCAGTACATCATGCGCAGTCTCCTGCAGCGTGCCGGCGCCCAGAGCGTCGGGGTCCCGATGGTCACCACCACGGACTATGTGAACACCATCCCGGCGGACCAGGAAGCAGAGTTCCCGGGGAACGAGGAGTACGAGCGCCGGTACCGGGCGTACATGCGCTGGAACGCCGCGGTGATGGTGCACCGGTCCCAGCGGCCCAACATCGGCGTGGGCGGGCACATCTCCACCTACGCCGGGGCCGCGACCCTGTACGAGGTCGGCTTCAACCACTTCTTCCGCGGCAAGGACCACCCCGGCGGCGGGGACCAGGTCTTCTTCCAGGGCCACGCCTCCCCGGGCATGTACGCCCGGGCGTTTATGGAAGGACGTTTGACCGAGCAGGACCTGGACGGGTTCCGGCAGGAAAAGTCCAAGGCCGGGCATGCCCTGTCCTCCTACCCGCACCCGCGGCTGATGCCGGAATTCTGGGAGTTCCCCACGGTCTCGATGGGCATCGGGCCGATGAACGCGATCTACCAGGCGCAGTCCAACCGGTACCTGCACAACCGCGGCCTGAAGGACACCAGTGACCAGCAGGTCTGGGCGTTCCTGGGCGACGGTGAAATGGACGAGCCCGAGTCCCGCGGCCTGCTCCAGCTCGCCGCGAACGAGAACCTGGACAACCTGAACTTCGTGATCAACTGCAACCTCCAGCGCCTGGACGGGCCGGTGCGCGGCAACGGCAAGATCATGCAGGAACTCGAGGCGTTCTTCCGCGGCGCGGGCTGGAACGTGATCAAGGTCGTCTGGGGCCGGGAGTGGGATGACCTGCTCGGCCGTGACCAAGACGGGTCGCTGGTGAAGATCATGAACGAAACCCCGGACGGGGACTACCAGACCTACAAGGCCGAGTCCGGCGGGTTCGTCCGCGAACACTTCTTCGGGAAGACCCCGCAGACCAAGGAAATGGTCGCGGACCTGACCGATGACCAGATCTGGAACCTCAAGCGCGGCGGGCACGACTACCGCAAGGTCTACGCCGCGTACAAGGCAGCGACCGAATTCAAGGGCAAACCCACCGTGATCCTGGCCAAAACGGTCAAGGGCTACGGACTCGGACCGCACTTCGAAGGCCGCAACGCCACCCACCAGATGAAAAAACTCACCCTCGACGACCTCAAG
>NZ_JAVDRQ010000031.1:0-1405 GCF_031454875.1 Arthrobacter oryzae | reverse complement strand
AGCACTCCACGACGTTTACGGCGAGGCCGCCCATGGCGGTTTCCTTGTATTTGGAGGACATGTCCTTGCCTGTTTCGCGCATGGTCACGATCACCTCGTCCAGGGACACCCGGTGCGTGCCGTCGCCCCAGAGCGCCATTTTGGCGGCGTTGATGGCCTTCGCGGCGGCGATGGCGTTGCGTTCGATGCAGGGGATCTGCACCAGACCGCCGATCGGGTCGCACGTCAGGCCCAGGTTGTGCTCCATCGCGATTTCCGCGGCGTTCTCCACCTGCTGGGGCGTCCCGCCCATGACCTCGGCCAGTCCGGCCGCGGCCATCGAGGACGCCGAACCCACCTCGCCCTGGCAGCCCACTTCCGCACCCGAGATCGAGGCCTGCTCCTTATAGAGCACCCCGATGGCGCCGGCGGTCAGCAGGAACTTCACCACGACATCGTCACGGTCCTCCTTGCTGGCCTTATCCATCCCCGGGGCGAAATGCAGCGCGTAGTACAGCACAGCCGGGATGATCCCCGCGGCACCGTTGGTCGGGGCGGTGACCACCCGCCCGCCGGAGGCGTTCTCCTCATTCACGGCCAGGGCGATCAGGTTCACCCATTCCTGCCAGTACTTCGGGTCCCGGTAGCTCGGATCATGGTCCCGGCTTTCCTTCAGCAGCCGCTCATGCCAGTCCGGGGCACGACGGCGGACCTTCAGCCCGCCCGGCAGCAGACCCTCGCGCTTGAGGGACGTTTCCACGCAGCCCTCCATCACCGAGTAGATGTGCAGCAGCCCCGCCCGGATCTCCTCCTCCGAACGGGAGGCCCGTTCGTTGACGAACATGATCTCCCCGATGGACAGTCCCTTGGACTGGCAGCGGCCCAACAGCTCCGCGGCCGTGCGGAACGGCAGCGGCAGCTCCTTCTTGGACTCATCGAGCTCCTGCTGGGCCGCGTCCTCCTCGCCCTCACGGACGATGAAACCGCCGCCCACGGAGAAGAACGTGGCACTGTGCAGGACCTCCCCCTCGGCGCCGGAGACGGTGAACGTCATGCCGTTGGTGTGCCGCGGCAGGATGGTCAGCGGCCGCAGGACCATGTCCTTGACCCCGTACGGCAACTGCACGGAACCGGCCAGCTGCAGCTTCCCGGTCTCAGCGATCGCGGCCAGCCGCTCCTCCACCTCATCGGGCAGGATCTTCTCCGGGTGGAAGCCTTCCAGACCCAGCAGGATCGCGGTCATGGTGCCGTGGCCGTGCCCCGTCGCGGCCAGCGAACCGTACAGGTCCACCCGCAGCGACGCCACCCGGTCCAGCTTCCCCGAGGCCTTAAGCTCCTCGGCAAACACCGCAGCAGCCCGCATCGGACCCACCGTATGGGAACTGGACGGTCCTATTCCGATGGAAAAAAGATCAAAGACACCAAC
>NZ_JAVDRQ010000030.1:0-1407 GCF_031454875.1 Arthrobacter oryzae | reverse complement strand
TAGGGTAGTTCGCGTTCGGTTGAGAGGTCCCAGACGATTGCTTTGCGGCGGGTGTACATGGCCACGGAGTCGAAGCCGTTTTCTTTGCCGAAGCCGCTTTGCTTCATGCCTCCGAATGGAACGGTGGGGTGGAAGGAGCGGTAGGTGTTGATCCATACCGTTCCTGCCTCGAGGCGTTTCGTAAGGTGTTGGATGGTTCGTGCGTCGTTGCCCCAGATTTGCGCGCTGAGTCCGAATTCGGAGGAGTTGGCGCGTGTGATGACTTCGTCGGTGTCGGAGTAGGACAGGACGCTCGCCATCGGGCCGAAGGCTTCGTTGAGGGCGGCTGGGTTGTCGTCCGTGACCTCTGCCAGGACGGTGGGCTGGTAGAAGGCGCCGTTCGCGAGCTCGCCGTCTTCTGCCGGGTTGCCGCCGGCCAGGGCGACCGCGCCGGCAGTGATCGCCTGTTTGACCAGGGCGTCGACACGGGTGCGGTGTTGGCGGTTGATGAGCGTGCCCATTTGCGAGGATTCTTTTGTGGGCAGTCCGACGCGCACGGTTTTCGCCTTTTGCCCGAGCCGGTCACTGACCTCGGCGTACATCGAGTCCGGGACGAAGATCCGTGATCCTGTGACGCAGCTTTGGCCGCTTTTGGCGAAGTTCGAGTGCAGCAGCGAGGGGATGGCGATGTCCAGGTCGGCGTCCGGGAGCAGGATGGCCGGGCTTTTTCCGCCCAGTTCCAGGAACGTCGGCACAATGTTGGTAGCGGACTGATGGATGATCGCCCGGCCCGAGCCGGGCCCTCCGGTGAACGCGATCATCCCGATATCCGGGTGCTCGGTGAGCAGGGGGCCGACCTTCTCACCGCGGCCGGTCACCACGCTGATGACGCCGGCGGGAAGGCCCGCTTCCAGGGCAAGTTCGACCATGCGGTAGTTCAGCAGCGGGGCGACCTCGGGTGCCTTGATCACGATGCAGTTCCCTGCCACGAGCGCCGGTCCTGCCTTGAGTGCGACGAAGTTCGCGTTCCCGTTGTACGGGCTGACCCCTGCCACAACGCCGAAGGGCTCGTCGAGCCCGTAGGACAGCCGGTCAGGGAGTTGGGCGAACGTGCGGCCTTCGAGCTTGTCGGCGATACCGGCGTAGTAGCGCAGGACCCGGGCGCTGTTGTCGATGTCGGCGAGAGCTTCCCGGCGGAGGTGGCCCACGTCGGCAACTTCGATATCGGCCAGTTCCTCACGATGTTGGACGATTGCATCGGCCCATGCCGTGAGCATTTTTGCCCGCACTTCCGGCGCTGTGCGGCGCCACACCTTCTCATACGCAGCTTTCGCACCGGCGACCACCGCGTCGATGTCGGCTGCGCCGGCCTCATGAAGGGCACCAATCACCTTGCCGGTAGCCGGGTTCAGGATCTCCATCTCATGG
>NZ_JAVDRQ010000029.1:0-1722 GCF_031454875.1 Arthrobacter oryzae | reverse complement strand
GGGTGTGGTGTGTGCGGTGGTTTAGCTGCTGTGGGTGTATCCGCCGTCGCAGGCGATGGTTTGGCCTGTGATGAATGCGGAGGCGGGTGTGGCGAGGAAGAACATGATGCCGACGAGGTCGGTGGGGACCATTCCGCGGGGGATGCATTGTAGGGATGCGGCGCGTTCGCGGATTTCGGCGGTGGGGTTGACGGTGCGTTCGACTTCGGTGGCGACGCTGCCGGGTCGTATGCAGTTGACGGTGATCCCGTGGCTGCCGAGTTCGCGGGCCAGGGAGTTGGTCATGCCGATCAGTGCTGATTTGGAGGTGACGTAGTGCAGGTAGTTTGCTGTGCCGCGGGTGACGGCGTCGGATGAGATGTTGATGATGCGGCCGAAGCCTGCTTGGCGCATATGGGCAGCGACTGCCTTGACGCAGAGGTAGGTGCCGGTGATGTTGACCTTCAGCACGTGTTCCCACTGGGCCAGGGGAATCTCGTCGAACGGCCCCTTTTCGATGCTCGCGAAGATCGAGGCGTTGTTGATCAGCACATCGATCCGGCCCCAGGTCTGGATGACGGTGTCGACCATGGCCGTGACGGACGCTTCGTCGGCCACGTTGACCTTAACGGCCAGACCTACCCCGCCGGCGTCATGAATTTCCTTCACGACTGCCTCGGCCTTGTCGATGGCGAGGTCAGCGACCACGGCAACGGCTCCGGCCGCGGCGAACTGGCGCGCGAGTTCCCGGCCGATGCCCTGGGCTGCGCCGGTGACAATGACCACCCGCCCCTCGACGCTGAAGTCCCGCGCTGATGCCGGCACGCCGGAGTCATGGGGAGTGTGAGTCAGGGGTGTCGTCGTCATGGTCGATCCTCGTGGCTTCGCGTCGTGATGGTCGTGCAGGCAGTGGTGAACGGGGTTGGTGCTGTCATGGACCGCATTCACCCTGAACCGCTTGAGCGTTATCGGGAAAACAGGAGGCGGTGCACCCGCCCTGCTATTGAACAATATCCCGCCATGTGGGATAGTGTCAATGGACGGCGGCCGGTTCTGCACGTATAGCAGCGGCGGACCGGGCGCCGCACCCCCCGCCGGATCTTGCCGGGGGATGACTCGACTTTATGAAGGAGCTGGAGATGCGCGTAAGCAAGGCAGCCGATACTGATATCGAAGCAGTTGGATCCATGCGTGAGGGAGTGCTGGACCAGAAGCACCTGCTGTTCGGTGAGGACGGTTCCCCGAACAACTACGACCTGAACATGGGCCACACCGGCGGCGGCGGTTGGCGGACCCCCCGGCACCGGCACAACTTCGACCAGGTCCGCTACGTGATCAAGGGCCGGTTGCCCTACTCCGAGGACGATTTCCTGGAGGAAGGCTGGGTCGGGTACTTCCCCGAGAGTGTCCACTACGGTCCGCAGGAACGCGCCGAAGGCCTTCGCACACTGGTTCTCCAGTCCGGCGGCGCCAGCGGCCAGGGCTACCTGTCCGTCGCCCAGCGCGAAGCCACCAACGCCGAACTCGAAAAAACCGGCGAGTTCAAGAAGGGCATGTACCACCGCACCGACGCCAACGGCGACGAGCAGGTCGTGGACGGCTCCCAGGCAATCTTCGAACACGCCACGGGCGGCAAGCTCGAGTTCGCCACCCCGCGCTACGAAGACGTCATCGCGATGAACCCGGACGCCTACGACTGGCTCCCCTCAGCCGATCAGGGCGTCTCCGAGAAATGGCTGGGCA
>NZ_JAVDRQ010000028.1:0-1945 GCF_031454875.1 Arthrobacter oryzae | reverse complement strand
ACCGCTCCCTCCGAAAAGGGGCACAGCCATGAACCATGGTCCTGTTGTCTCAGGACCCAACAGTGTGCCAAACACTACCCGGCAGAAACGATCCGGCGAGCTTTCCAGGACACCCGAAAGTGTCCGTACTTGCTGCCGGTCCGTGCCACCAGGCACCTATTTGCTGATATTCCACCCGTGAGCACCCGCCGCAGAACAATCGTCTGCGCAACGGGCGTTACTCCTGACAGACCCGCCACACTCACATACGTGAGGCACGGTGCCTGTAGGTGCTCCTTAGAAAGGAGGTGATCCAGCCGCACCTTCCGGTACGGCTACCTTGTTACGACTTAGTCCCAATCGCCAGTCCCACCTTCGACAGCTCCCTCCCACAAGGGGTTAGGCCACCGGCTTCGGGTGTTACCAACTTTCGTGACTTGACGGGCGGTGTGTACAAGGCCCGGGAACGTATTCACCGCAGCGTTGCTGATCTGCGATTACTAGCGACTCCGACTTCATGGGGTCGAGTTGCAGACCCCAATCCGAACTGAGACCGGCTTTTTGGGATTAGCTCCACCTCACAGTATCGCAACCCTTTGTACCGGCCATTGTAGCATGCGTGAAGCCCAAGACATAAGGGGCATGATGATTTGACGTCGTCCCCACCTTCCTCCGAGTTGACCCCGGCAGTCTCCCATGAGTCCCCGCCATTACGCGCTGGCAACATGGAACGAGGGTTGCGCTCGTTGCGGGACTTAACCCAACATCTCACGACACGAGCTGACGACAACCATGCACCACCTGTGAACCGGCCCCAAAGGGGAAGGACTGTTTCCAGCCCGGTCCGGCCCATGTCAAGCCTTGGTAAGGTTCTTCGCGTTGCATCGAATTAATCCGCATGCTCCGCCGCTTGTGCGGGCCCCCGTCAATTCCTTTGAGTTTTAGCCTTGCGGCCGTACTCCCCAGGCGGGGCACTTAATGCGTTAGCTACGGCGCGGAAAACGTGGAATGTCCCCCACACCTAGTGCCCAACGTTTACGGCATGGACTACCAGGGTATCTAATCCTGTTCGCTCCCCATGCTTTCGCTCCTCAGCGTCAGTTAATGCCCAGAGACCTGCCTTCGCCATCGGTGTTCCTCCTGATATCTGCGCATTTCACCGCTACACCAGGAATTCCAGTCTCCCCTACATCACTCTAGTCTGCCCGTACCCACCGCAGATCCGGAGTTGAGCCCCGGACTTTCACGGCAGACGCGACAAACCGCCTACGAGCTCTTTACGCCCAATAATTCCGGATAACGCTTGCGCCCTACGTATTACCGCGGCTGCTGGCACGTAGTTAGCCGGCGCTTCTTCTGCAGGTACCGTCACTTTCGCTTCTTCCCTACTGAAAGAGGTTTACAACCCGAAGGCCGTCATCCCTCACGCGGCGTCGCTGCATCAGGCTTGCGCCCATTGTGCAATATTCCCCACTGCTGCCTCCCGTAGGAGTCTGGGCCGTGTCTCAGTCCCAGTGTGGCCGGTCACCCTCTCAGGCCGGCTACCCGTCGTCGCCTTGGTGAGCCATTACCTCACCAACAAGCTGATAGGCCGCGAGTCCATCCAAAACCACAAAAAGCTTTCCACCCCCCACCATGCGATGAGGAGTCATATCCGGTATTAGACCCAGTTTCCCAGGCTTATCCCAGAGTTAAGGGCAGGTTACTCACGTGTTACTCACCCGTTCGCCACTAATCACCCCAGCAAGCTGGAGGTCATCGTTCGACTTGCATGTGTTAAGCACGCCGCCAGCGTTCATCCTGAGCCAGGATCAAACTCTCCGTTGAAGTAAAACAAAAACAGACACAACCACCACCCCCGGGAAAACGGGAGAAAATGGCTGCACAAAATTTGAAACCAGCTGAAAAACAACCAGACCACACCACGGGGTGGCATAACCTGGCCAATTCAACCAATCCATATAAA
>NZ_JAVDRQ010000027.1:0-3195 GCF_031454875.1 Arthrobacter oryzae | reverse complement strand
TGGTGTGTGGTGTAAGTTATCGGCCTATTAGTACCGGTCAGCTTCACGAGTCGTTAGTCCTCGCTTCCACATCCGGCCTATCAACCCAGTGGTCTGGCTGGGGGCCTCTCACACACGAGGTGTATGGAAATCTCATCTTGAAGCGAGCTTCCCGCTTAGATGCTTTCAGCGGTTATCCCATCCGAACGTAGCTAATCAGCGGTGCACTTGGCAGTACAACTGACACACCAGAGGTTCGTCCGTCCCGGTCCTCTCGTACTAAGGACAGCCCTTCTCAAATTTCCTGCGCGCGCAGCGGATAGGGACCGAACTGTCTCACGACGTTCTAAACCCAGCTCGCGTACCGCTTTAATGGGCGAACAGCCCAACCCTTGGGACCTACTCCAGCCCCAGGATGCGACGAGCCGACATCGAGGTGCCAAACCATGCCGTCGATATGGACTCTTGGGCAAGATCAGCCTGTTATCCCCGAGGTACCTTTTATCCGTTGAGCGACGGCCATTCCACAATGTACCGCCGGATCACTAGTCCCGACTTTCGTCCCTGCTCGAGATGTCTCTCTCACAGTCAAGCTCCCTTGTGCACTTACACTCGACACCTGATTGCCAACCAGGCTGAGGGAACCTTTGGGCGCCTCCGTTACTTTTTAGGAGGCAACCGCCCCAGTTAAACTACCCATCAGGCACTGTCCCTGACCCGGATTACGGGCCGAAGTTAGATGTCCAAAGTGACCAGAGTGGTATTTCAACGATGACTCCACCCGAACTGGCGTCCGGGCTTCAACGTCTCCCACCTATCCTACACAAGCCACTCCGAACACCAATACCAAACTATAGTAAAGGTCTCGGGGTCTTTCCGTCCTGCTGCGCGTAACGAGCATCTTTACTCGTACTGCAATTTCGCCGAGTTTATGGTTGAGACAGCGGGGAAGTCGTTACTCCATTCGTGCAGGTCGGAACTTACCCGACAAGGAATTTCGCTACCTTAGGATGGTTATAGTTACCACCGCCGTTTACTGGGGCTTAAATTCTCAGCTTCGCCTTGCGGCTAACCGGTCCTCTTAACCTTCCAGCACCGGGCAGGAGTCAGTCCGTATACATCGTCTTGCGACTTCGCACGGACCTGTGTTTTTAGTAAACAGTCGCTTCCCCCTGGTCTCTGCGGCCCCGATCCCCTCCGGACAGCAAGTGTCCATCAAGGTTGGGGCCCCCCTTCTCCCGAAGTTACGGGGGCATTTTGCCGAGTTCCTTAACCATAATTCTCTCGATCGCCTTAGTATTCTCTACCTGATCACCTGTGTCGGTTTGGGGTACGGGCGGCTAAAACCTCGCGTCGATGCTTTTCTAGGCAGCATAGGATCACCGAATCCCCCCATACGGGGGTCCCGTCAGGTCTCAGGCATCATGAACGGCGGATTTGCCTACCGTTCGCCCTACATCCTTGGACCGGGACAACCATCGCCCGGCTCGGCTACCTTCCTGCGTCACACCTGTTAATACGCTTACCTCCCAGGATCAGGTCCCGCGCTCCACCAAAACCCTCACACCACAAGGGTGATCGGGCAGGTCTCGGGCGGTTAGTATCCCCTGTTCAGCATGGGCGGTTTTTCGCCGGTACGGGAATATCAACCCGTTGTCCATCGACTACGCCTGTCGGCCTCGCCTTAGGTCCCGACTTACCCAGGGCAGATTAGCTTGACCCTGGAACCCTTGATCATTCGGCGGACGGGTTTCTCACCCGTCTTTCGCTACTCATGCCTGCATTCTCACTCGTGTAGGCTCCACCGCTGGTTTACACCGCGACTTCACTGCCCACACGACGCTCCCCTACCCATCCACACTCCTGAACCACAAAGGCTTGGATAAAATGTGAATGCCACAACTTCGGCGGTGTACTTGAGCCCCGCTACATTGTCGGCGCGGAATCACTTGACCAGTGAGCTATTACGCACTCTTTTAAGGATGGCTGCTTCTAAGCCAACCTCCTGGTTGTCTTCGCAACTCCACATCCTTTCCCACTTAGCACACGCTTAGGGGCCTTAGTTGGTGGTCTGGGCTGTTTCCCTCTCGACTATGAAGCTTATCCCCCACAGTCTCACTGCTGCGCTCTCACTTACCGGCATTCGGAGTTTGGCTGACGTCAGTAACCTTGTAGGGCCCATTAGCCATCCAGTAGCTCTACCTCCGGTAAGAAACACGCAACGCTGCACCTAAATGCATTTCGGGGAGAACCAGCTATCACGAAGTTTGATTGGCCTTTCACCCCTACCCACAGCTCATCCCCTCCATTTTCAACTGAAGTGGGTTCGGTCCTCCACGACGTCTTACCGTCGCTTCAACCTGGCCATGGGTAGATCACTTCGCTTCGGGTCTAGATCACGCCACTGCAACGCCCTATTCAGACTCGCTTTCGCTACGGCTGCCCCACACGGGTTAACCTCGCGACGTAACACTAACTCGCAGGCTCATTCTTCAAAAGGCACGCCGTCACCAGAATCAGACTGGCTCCGACGGATTGTAAGCACACGGTTTCAGGTACTGTTTCACTCCCCTCCCGGGGTACTTTTCACCTTTCCCTCACGGTACTGGTCCGCTATCGGTCATTAGGGAGTATTTAGGCTTATCAGGTGGTCCTGACAGATTCGCACGGGATTTCTCGGGCCCCGTGCTACTTGGGATACTTCCCAGGCGGTACACAACATTTCAGTTACGGGGCTCACACCCTCTCTGGCCGGCCTTTCAAGACCGTTCACCTATGCCTGTACTACTCACCTCGCTGTCCCGGCAGAGACAGCACGGGAAGTCCCGCAACCCCGACCATGCAACGCCCGCCGGCTATCACACATGGAACGGTTTAGCCTGATCCGCGTTCGCTCGCCACTACTAACGGAATCACTATTGTTTTCTCTTCCTGCGGGTACTGAGATGTTTCACTTCCCCGCGTTCCCTCCACGCACCCTATGTGTTCAGATGCGGGTCACCAGGCAGCTCGCGCCCCTGGCGGGGTTTCCCCATTCGGACACCCTGGGATCACAGTCCGGTTATCGACTCCCCCAGGCTTATCGCAGATTCCTACGTCCTTCTTCGGCTCCTAATGCCAAGGCATCCACCGTGTGCTCTTAAAAACTTGACCACAAAAGATCAAAAACGCTAATTTTCGAGAGAACCATGAAAACCAACCACACACCCGAAGGCG
>NZ_JAVDRQ010000026.1:0-4129 GCF_031454875.1 Arthrobacter oryzae | reverse complement strand
CACCAAGAGGAAGTAACAGCATGCCCAAGAAGATCGCGATTCTGCACACAAGTTTTGTTTTCGTTTCTGTCGAGCCTGTGATCAATGACCTCATTGCTGAGCTCATTCCCGATGCTGAAGTCATGCACTTTGTTGACTCTGACGTTTTGGCCACAGTTGTGCGCGAGCAAGGTATTTCACCCAACAGTGAGGCACGGATGACCCATCTGGCTCAGGCGGCAGAAGCTGCGGGCGCGGACATCATATTTTCTGCATGCTCTTCTTTGGGACCGGCTCTGGACGTCGCCGCCCAAAACGTTCAAACCCCAGTGGTGAAAATTGATGAGGCGATGGCGATGCGCGCCGCCCGTGAAGGCAACCGCATTGGCGTCCTGGCCACCGTGCCAACCACGCTTGGTCCGACATCAGATCTGATCCAGGCCAAAGCGGATGAAACCGGGCGCAGCATTACACTCGAGCAGCGGTTGTGCGAAGGAGCATTCTCAGTCCTCATGGCGGGGGATCGCGAAAAGCACGATGCCATGATCATTGAGCAGGCGACAGACCTCGCTAAAAGCGTTGACATGATCGTTCTTGCGCAAGCATCCATGAACCGTCTTGCTGGTGTTCTCCAGGAAAAGACCAAGATGACAGTTCTGTCGAGCCCTCGTATCGGCGTGGACTACCTCGCTCAGCGCGTCGCGGAGCTCCCCGCTTGACCCTGGCCTGACGTCGACATCGTTTGCGCTCGTACCGGTGGCCGCAGCTCTGATGGCTCGGCATGATATGGACGGGTGACAGCTGCCCGCGGTGAATCGTGACTGCCGGAAGGCTGTGCTCCTTGCCGTCGGGCCCCATCTACGCGTCCGTGGATGCGGCCTTTGGGTGGTTGACTGCTTCCGTCGCTGTCGGCCACCACAAATATTCCTATGTCTTCTCCCACTCCTGGGAGAAGACATAGGCTTGCCCTCTCTCATCTTGGGTACCCTGCTAGCAGCCCGTTCGGCGGCATCCTTAGCTTCCCAGCTACTGCTGGCGGTCCTTCTCGTCCGTTGGAAGCCGGGACGTGCCTGTCGTAGTCAGCCTTGCGGGAGCAGTAATTACGCTGGCATTCGTGCCCTGGTTACTCGAGCTTTCGTGGTTGCAAGGAGGCCCTTTTTGGCCATCGGCGGATTTTTTCCGGGCCTTGGACAGCCAGTCACGATGGTGATGGTTGTCCGAGCGGTTCCTCCCGCTACAGAGCAGCACCTGCCTCCGCATTGCTCGGCAACCGAGTAGGCCTGCCGCCGCGGCGGGACTGCTGGCCGCTCCGGCTGGACCCAGCGGAGGCACTGGATATCTTGCGCCGTTATAGCAGCTGCGTGCATACGTCCGCTGGCGTAATACGCGGGGCCTGGCTTGAGGCGTGCGGTCTACGCATCAAGCCAGGCCCGATTAGAGCAGCCCCTTTGGCGCTGTTCAGCAGTGCCAAGCACCGTAAGAAGAGAGCCGGTATCGGCAGTTGGCGATTTTTATGGGGGATGCGTTTAGCGGGTGAGGGTGGCCAGCGCGCTGACAGCGAAATTCCTGGCTGTGGTGTTCCAATGACCCAGCAGGCTCTGGAGGTTCTCACCGTCGGCCCGGTGTCCCTCTAGCTGTTCCTGCAGGGTGGCCAAGATGCCGGTGCGGAGCTCGGTATTGAAGTTGACCTTGCCCACGTTCATGGCTGCCGCCTTCACCAGTTCATCCGCAGGGATGCCGGAGGCGCCGTGCAGCACCAGGGGGATGTGGGTCCGCACCGCGATGTCTTGGAGGACGTCCCAGCGTAGCTGGGGCTCGCCCTTGTATTTGCCGTGGACGTTGCCCACCGCCACGGCCAGCAATTCGGCTCCGGTGCGGGACACGAAGTTTTCCACCTGGGCAGAATCGGTCAGGCCGGCCACGGAGACACCGGACTGGTCAGCACCGAACGCGCGGTCCTCATCTCCGGCAAGGCCGCCCAGCTCTGCTTCAAGCACGACGTCGGGACCCAGCAACGCGCGGGCCGCAACGACGAGCGCAATGTTGTCCTCGTAGGGAAGGGAGGAACCGTCCGCGAGGACGGAATCCGCCCCCGCCGCGACGGCGTCGGACATCACTTTCAGGTCTAAGGCGTGGTCCAGCTGGAGCGCCACGGGAACGTCGGCGGCGTCCGCCAGGCCCCGCAGCGCTGCGACCAGCCGCAGGCCGTTGGGGGTGGCGGCGGTCTTGGGTGCCACCAGCAGGATGACGCCGCGGCAGGCTTCCTCGGCCGCTTCCACCACGGCCAGGGCGGTGGTGAAGTCGTAGCAGGTGAAGGCGGGAACGGCCGAGCCGTGCTGTAGGGCGGAGGTGACCAGATGGTCCAGTCGGGTACGCATCAGAAGCCTAGGCCTTTCATTAGGATCCAGTGGAGGAACGTCAGGACGATCCTGGCTCGGCTCATGTTCGTCCCAAATTTCCGGGTTAAAAGGTGTTGCTGAGCTTGCGGGTGACGTCTGCGAGGGACTGGTCATCGCCCACGTTGCCGGCGAACACGATGTTTGGGATGCCCTTGGCGGGGCCGTCCACCGGTTCCCAGAGCGAGACGATGCCCGGGAGCATGGGGCCGCGGACAATCGCGTGCCGGATTTCCAGGCCGTGCGCGGCGACGTCCGAGGACGTAATGCCGCCCTTGGCGATCACGAAGCGCGGCGGGAAGGTCTGGAGCGTGCGGTTCACGACGGCGACGACGGCGGCGGATACCGTGCGTGCGATCCGCAGGCTTTCGGCAGGGTCGTTCGTCTTGATCACCAGCCGGCTGGTATGGACGATGACATCGCCGCCGCGGAGGGCTTCAACGACCGTGTCCACTATCTGGTCCAAATAGGCATCAGCACGGGCGCCGAGCAGTTTCTCGACGTCGATCTCGATGGTGCGCGCCGAGCGGTGTTCCGCCGTGAGGACGTTCAGCTGACGCGTGGTGACCCCTACGTGCGAGCCAACCACGATCAGCCCACCGGCTGTGGAGGGGGTGTTTCCCTGGTAGGCCTCTTTGGCGGTCAGGGCGGTACGGATTTCCTGCCCGATGCGGCCGCGGACGAACGGCGGCCCCACGCGGTAGAGGAGTTTCTTACCGCGGCGTTCGGCTTCCTCGAGGCCCAGGGAGAGGGCACGGAGGTCGTTTTCGGAGACGATGTCGGCCACAATCGGGGTGGAGTCGGTGGCGGCTTCGATCGCGTCGGCGATCGCGTTGGCACTGATCTGTGCACCGTCAGCCGGGTCGCTGGCCGCTGCCCCGGCTCGGATGATGTTGAGGTCCAGCACGATCACCGAGTCCGCAGCGAAGCGGCCGTGGGATTTTTCCTCAACATAGTCGGCCATCACCGAGGTGGTGAAGCCGAAGGTCGCATCTTTGGCAAACTCGGTGTCGGAGACCGGGGTCAGTGTGCCGGCCGCGTCGCCCGTGCCGCGCATGTAATGGACGCCGCCGATCGTGACCCGCCCGGCGTCCGGGAAGGCCGGGACCAGCACCACGCCGTCGGTCTTTTCCCCGCTGACATCCGCCACGGTGGCGGCAATCACGTCGGGCTCCAGCGGGTAGTGACCACGAAGGGTGGAATCGCTGCGGCTGACGAAGCTTAGGTGCAGTTCCTCAAGGGACCCTGCGGCAGCGAGGGCGTTCCGGACCACTTCCTCATTGCGTACGGCGGCCTCGTCCGGGTCCAGGCTCCTGGAGTTCGTGAGGACGTAGACGGCAGGCTTGCAGCCGCTTCGGGCAATATGTTCGAACGCCCAAATAAAGTCCGACGCCTCCCATCGGGTGAGGACCGGCAGATCTGCAACTGACTGAGTTCCAGTAGGGTCGTCGTCAAGCACCACCAGCACCCGAGGGGTTTTCGCGTTGGAGGCGGCCAAGGCATCAGCCACAGTCGCGGCAGGAATCGGGATCTCGGCCGGGTAGGCGGTCAGAACGTCTGCTTCAAGCGTCACTATGTACTCCGTTGTCATGAAGGGTATTGGCAGAGCTCAATTCGTCCACATTGCGTCCGAATTGGAAGTTTGTATGGCATAACTGGTCGACCCAGACGCGGAGGTTTCGTTCGCCTTTGCAATGCCTGGTCATCGATCCTCAAGGTGCGGGGCGCCGCTTTCTCAGTAGCGTCCTGGCGCC
>NZ_JAVDRQ010000025.1:0-4802 GCF_031454875.1 Arthrobacter oryzae | reverse complement strand
CACTATTGAGTTCTCAAACAACAGACACACCCGGCACCACCACAACCAACAATTCGGTCAAGGATCGCTCCGGAGCAACTTTCCAAACTTACCCGATACCGGGAAGCTTTGCAAATCAACGTTTCCGCGATTCCCAGCTCCACCAGCAGGCCCCCACCCGGTTTCCGCACGCCAGTAAAGACGCCGTTTTTCAGGCCATTCAGAAGGGGGTCGGTCGCTATCTTTCCGCATCAGCGGCGGCGACTCGAATTACTTTACACGCCCCGAGGACCCCATGCAAATGCGCCGGCGAACGGCGAGGGTGGGCCGGAATTCTGCGGGATTCCGCGGATTTCCGGCCCTTCCTGCCGCCTTACGGCACTCAAGAGCGCCGCCCTGTCCTATGTGGACTGAGTCACACCAAAGACGAACGCGAAGTCGGCCGCACGCGGCTCCAGACGGTAGCCCTCCAGAACTCCCGGGCCGCACGCCGCAGTTCCAACGCCATTAACCGCGTGATCGAGGTACACGTAGCTGCGGCCGTCCGGAACCAGGTCGGGCCGATGGGTCGCGGCGTCCAATGCCTCCAGGCTGTACGGGCGCACGGTAAGGGAAAACGGTTCGCCGCTGACGGTAAGCCGGCCGCCATCGAGCTGCAATGCTGCCCGGGACACTCCCGATCGGGCGCCCGACTCCTGGGGCCTGACGTAGTCGACGTCCATGTCCTGCAACGGCAGCTGGTACCAGCCTCGCTTGGTGCCCTGGCCTGTATCCGGGTAGCTGTGATGCGGACCCTGACCGAACCATTCCACCGACTGGGTGGCTGATCCCATGACAAGTTCAACGCCGAGGCGCGCCCACGGCACCGGCCAGCCGGCGTTGGTCCACTCGCCGTCGGGCTTGACCTTGGTCCGCAGGCTGACACTGGCCCCATCGCTGGACCAGACGTATTCGGCGAGTACACCGAACTGTTTGCCAGCCGGAGCAACGCGTGTCCGTACCACAAGCTCTTCTCCGCCATCAGCAGCGGGACGCGAGGCAACCCCTATGAGCCGCGTGTGCATCCGGTTGAGCCCGGCGTCCAGCCATTGGGTTGCTACGGGGCGGGGATCCGGGCTCCCCCATTCCGCCCCGAGGTCGTTATCCGTGGGAGCGCGCCAGAGCAGGAGCCGCTGCCCCTCAACGGCGATGCCGCCCAGCCGGATGAGCGTGCCCGTGGCGCGTTGGAAGACGGCCGGGCCCAGGCGAAGCAGGTCACCCTCCACTTCTACATCGGCCGTAGCGTCCAGCTCCGGCGCCGCCGGCACGTTGGCCGATGCCTGCCCCCAGGCAAGCTCGTGTCCCGCCGCTGCCCAGGCAGTGTCTCCCTTGAGTTCAGCACTGACTGTCAGCACTGCCGGCGACTGGGCGGTTCGTTCCAGCAGGCCGGCAGGCAGCCGGACTTGGACGGATTCATGCGGGCCCAGTGGCTCAACGTCGACTGAACCGCCGTCGACCGTCACGCCGTCGGCCTCCACCACGTACCGGAACACCAGTCCGGAAGTGTCAGCGAAGTCGAAGCGGTTGGTGAGCGAGAACCCGGACCAGTCCGCTGCCACCACAATGGACAGCGGCTCTATGACCTTCTTGAAGTCCAGAAGTCCCGGGCGCGGGACGCGGTTGGCATCCACGAGGCCGTCAGTGACGAAGTTGCCGTCGTGGACTTCTTCCCCGAAGTCTCCTCCATAGACAAAGTGCTCCTGTCCGTCCGGGCCCGTGCGGGAGATGCCGTGTTCCAGCCACTCCCACACGAAGCCGCCCATGAGCCGTGGGTAGCGGTAGAAAAGCTCCTGATATTCGGACATGCCTCCCGGTCCGTTGCCCATGGCATGGACGTACTCGCACAACACAAACGGCATGGCCCGTCGCCGCGCGTCCAGGCCGGCGTCGTCAAGTGCAGGCTCCACACCCTGGCCGATCAGCGCGGTCTCCGCCTGGCTGGCGTACATCCGTGAGTAGACGTCCACGTACGCCGAGGTCCAGTCACCCTCGTAGTGGATGGGCCTGGAGGGGTCGCGGAATTTCGTCCAGCGGGACATCGCCGCAAGGTTGCCACCCGTGCCGGCCTCGTTGCCCAGCGACCACATGATGACCGAGGCGTGGTTCTTGTCGCGTTCCACCGTCCTGGCCATCCGGTCAAGGAGAGCGGGCTGCCACTGGGGATCGGCGCTGGGGTTCTGCCGCCAGCCGCCTTCTTCAAAACCGTGCGTTTCCAGATCGCATTCAAGGACGACGTAAAAGCCAAGCTGGTCCGCCAGCGACAGAAGGTCCGGATGTGGCGGGTAGTGCGACGTCCGAATGGCATTGATGTTGTGCTGTTTCATGAGCCGCAGCTCGCTCTCCATGACCTCCCTCGGCACTACGCGGCCCAGCTTGGGATGGTGTTCGTGGCGGTTGACGCCGCGGAGCAGGATCCGCTGCCCGTTCACCTTGAACTGGGCATCCTCGATGCTGACGGTGCGGAAGCCGAGCTGTACAGAGACGGTCTCCCCCGTGGTGCTGACTGTGGCGTCGTAAAGTCGGGGCAGCTCAGCGGACCACGGCGTGATCTCCGGGAGACGGTGCTCCACGCCGGCAGGCAGTTCCAGGCCCAGTTCCGGGACGCGCACGACGGCGGCAACCGGCTCGCCGGCCCGGCTCACCTCGATGCGCAGGATGCCTTCGCCGGTGCCGTGGTTGAAGTCCGCGTGGACAAAGACGTCGTCAATACCCCCTGCCGGACGTGCCTGCAGCGTGACGTCCCGGAAAATGCCGGGCAGCCACCACATGTCCTGGTCCTCCACATAGCTGGCTGCCGAGAACTGGGCAACCTGTACGGCGAGGACATTCGTGCCCGGAACCAACACACCCGTGACATCGAATTCGTGAGCGAGCCGGCTGCCGCGCGTTGTTCCGAGCAAAGTGCCGTTCAACCACACCGTTCCGGCGGACTCGATGCCGTCAAAGCGGAGCAGCGCCGACGGGAAGAACTCCGGCCCGGTGGCAAACTCGAAGAACAGGTCACCGACGGGGTTGGCGTCCGGTGCGTGCGGCGGTTCCACTGCGAAGGGGAACTGGACATTCGTGTACCAGGGTGTCCCGTGGCCGTGCATCGGCCAACTGGAGGGCACCGGGAGATCGCCGAAGTCCGGACGGTCTCCGCCCTGCTGCCAGCCGTCCTGTGGTGCCTGGCGGATGCCGGGGTGCAGCCTGAACTTCCAGTTGCCGTTCAGGGACAATCGGGGTGCGCTGCTCTGCAGATAGGCCCGGGCCGGCAAAGTGCCCTGGGGCGGCGCCAGGGACGCGAGCCGGGCGACTTGTTCAGCTGCAAGGTCAAGCGCGGATTCCGCTGCGGCGACGGCATCGTTGCCGGTGGTCGTGGTCTCAGCATGCATGGCGTTTCCTCGAGGGTGGGGTTTGGTCCGGTACCGGCGCCGCGATCTGCATGCAGCTGCCTGAGTAGTTTCGTGAACGTTCACGTTCGTAAAGGATCCTACGCGAGAGGGCCCTTCCTGAACAGGGTTTTGGCGGCCTTTCCGGCAAGATTGCCAAGCATCTCGGCCGCCGCGCCGGGCTACCTCAACCGGCTCAGGCTGACTTGCGCAGGATTAGCTGATGTACGAGTGTCAGCCGGGAGGCGTCCGAGCCGGGCTCGATGGCTCCTGTCAGGAGTCCGTCAAGGAGCTCGACGGCGGCCCTGCCTACCTCCCGCAGGTCCAGCGCCAGCGTGCTGAGCTCCGGTGTCAGGAGCTCACCCAAGGGGATGCCATCCATGCCCACGACGGCGCAGTCTTCCGGGACCCGGAGCCCTGCATCAGCCACTGCTTTAAGGACGCCGGCGGCCATCAGGTCGTTGAACACCAGGATCCCGTCGGTGTCCCGCCGCTCCCGGAGCAAAGCAGCCGCGGCTGCCCTCGCTGCCCCAGCCGTCTCCTCTGCCGCGAGCAGTGACCACGGCGTGCCGGTGCCGTCCAGCAGTCTGGCGACAGCCTTGCCTCGGACGGTGCACGGCACTCCGCCATCGAGGGGTGAGGAGGCAAGGGGATCCCGGCTTTCGGGGGGAAGCCCCAGGTGACGGGACTCGCATGCATCCAAATATGCGATACTGCGCCGGCGCATGGTCCGCAGGTGTTCCACGGCCAGCTTCCCCGCCCGGGCGTAGTCGAAGTTGATGCCGCCTGCCGCACCTCCCGGAATCTCGTCCAGGACAATCAGCGGACGCCGGCCCAGCGCGGCTTGGGCCTGGTCAGCGTACCCGCCCAGGTATCCGATGACCGCGTCAACATGGGGCGCCAGATGCTCCACGGCATCCAGCCCGCTCCGGCCGCCGTGGCCATAGTCATCAACCACGATGTGCCAGCCCCGCTGGGTGGCCAGTTCTACAACACTCGAGGCGAATGCCGGGAAATAAGGGTTCGTGAGGTCGGGGATCGCCAGCCCAACGGATGTTCGGGAACCCTGGACGAGGCCTTTAGCAAAACGGCTAGGCGTGTAACCAAGTTCACGCGCCAGCTCCTGCACGCGCTCCCGTGTGGACTCCCTGATTCCGGGCATGCCGTTCATTGCGCGCGTGACTGTTTGGCGTGACACTCCGGCGGCCGCCGCTACGTCGAGTATTGTTGCCGGCTTGGCGGGGCGTCCGGAGGTTGTGGGGCTCATGGTGTGTAAGTCTAGGGCCGGGGCTGCGCGCAGAGTGCCCTGTGGACTTGGGTGGTGGTTAAAGTGGGAGAGCCTCCAAACGGTGTTTGGAGGCTCTCGACCTAATGGTTGTCCGGCGGTGACCTACTCTCCCACACCCTCCCGGG
>NZ_JAVDRQ010000024.1:0-6648 GCF_031454875.1 Arthrobacter oryzae | reverse complement strand
TGAACTGCTCCCCGAAAGTTGGACTGAGAAATCAGTTCTAACTTTTAGGGAGCAGCTTTATGCATGGAAGAAGTTCGTTGTCCGAGGAGCAGCGCGAGGCCGCGGTAGCGTTGTTTGAAACGGGTTGGGGTGCTTGGGCGGTAGCGACCCGACTCGGAGTAGGTAGAGGTGCCATCAAACGTTTGTATGGTCGATGGCGGACGCGCGGAGGTACGACGCTGGTGGCGAAGCCAACACGACCGGTGTTCTCGTTTGAGTTCAAACTTGATGCTGTCCAGCGATACCGTGCAGGTGAGCCCAAAGTCGCCTTGGCGAAAGACCTTGGGCTGTCCTCTCCACTGTTGCTCGAGAAGTGGGCGCGACAATACCGAACCGAAGGCGAGGACGGGCTGCGGCCCAAGCCGAAAGGCCGCCCGAAGACGAATCCCGGGACAGCAAGGAAACCTGAGCCTGAGGTAGAGCGACTGCGCCGAGAGAATGAACGCCTTCGCGCAGAGGTGGCCTTCCTGGGAAAAGTAAACGCCTTGAGGGACGAGGAACAGCGCTAAAGGTCCGCGCTGTCATCGCTCTCAAGGCTGAACACCGCTTGGAAATTCTCCTGGACGTCGCGGGATTACCCCGATCCACGTTCTTCTACCACCAGTCCCGCCTCCAAGGCCCCGATCCGAGGGCCTCCCTGAAGGCCGCTGTCACAGAAATTTTCGAGAAGAGCCGGGCCCGGTACGGGCACCGCCGCGTCCACGCCGAGCTGACCAAGCAAGGCTGGAAGATCGCGAAGAAGACCGTGCTGAAGCTGATGCGTTCGCTGCGGCTGGTCTGCAAGGTCCGGAGGAAAAAGCGCTATAGCTCTTACCAAGGCGAGCAGGGCGTTGTTGCGCCGAATCTGCTGAAACGCCAATTCGACGCGGATGCCCCGAATAAGAAGTGGGTTACCGATGTGACCGAGTTCAGCGTGGGTGACCAGAAGCTCTACCTTTCGCCGGTCATGGACCTCTTCGACCGGCAGATCATCTCCTACGCCATTGGAAGCTCTCCCAATCTGGAGCTGGCTAATGCCTCGCTGCGCGAGGCTTTAGCCACCTTGAAGGACGGGCAGAAACCACTCGTGCACTCCGATCAGGGATTCCAATACCAGCACAGGCTCTGGCGCCTACTCCTGCAGAACGCCGGCGCGGTCCAATCGATGTCCCGCAAAGCCAACTGCTACGACAACGCCGTCATGGAGAACTTCTTCGGGCACCTCAAAGAAGAGCTCTTCAACCGCGTCCGATTCCTCAACGCCGACGCACTGACGGCCGCGCTGCACGACTACATCCACTGGTACAACACCGAAAGAATCTCCACCAAGCTCAACGGCCTAAGCCCCGTTCAATACCGTGTTAAGGCCCTGGTGGCCTAGAGCATGTCGCCTCATTCCGGTGTGTCTGGGGACGGAGGACACCTCAGGGAAGAGCTCTTCCACCGTGTCCAAATCCTCGGCACGGAGGCACTGGCAGCAGCGCTGCACGAATACATCCGCTGGTATAACGCCGGGTTGCGTTCAGCCGCTCAGCTGCGCCCTCCTCAGCGGCGGCTCACGCGTGGCAGCAACGCGAACGCGCTCTCGGCAATCTGGGTCAAGCGGGCAGGACCGTGGCCGTACGCACCGACGACGTCGGTCCCGCGGATAACGGTCAGCAAGAGGTATGCAAGATCTTCAGCATCCGCGTCCGGGTCGATGTCTCCGTTGCGCTGCGCCGCGCGCACACACTCGGCCACCGCCATCACGAGCACAGCGAAACACTCGGCAGCAAGGCGCTGCACCTCGGCGTCGGAGGCGCCGATCTCCAGAGCCATCTTGCCCGCGAAGCAAGCAGCCGCCGCCCGGTCGGAAGCTGGGGACACATCGTCGGCAAGAGGCACCCCGTGGACGGCGCGGAGCAGATAGCCGTGGAGGCGTTCGAGTGCGCCCTCGTCCGGGCCGGCAAGCACCTTCGGCGCAACGTTTCCCAGCCGGTCGAAGTAGCCGGCCATCGCTTGCACCAGCACACCGTGTTTACCGTCGAAAGCGGCATAGAGACTGCCACGGCCCAGGCCGGTGGCTGCGCTGATGTCGTCGACGCTCGTGCCGTTGTAGCCCGACTCACGAAATTGCCGCTCGGCGGCATGGAGAACGTGGTCGCGGTCGAAGGTTCGTGGTCTCGCCATACATACAAGGTAGAACCAAACGGTCGTAATTGACAAATCAGTACAGAACCCTCTAGCGTTATTGACTGTTCAGTACACAAACGTCTCCCCCACATCTGGCGAGGCGAAGTCACGCCTATAGACGAAGGAATCAACATGCAGACAGCTTCCCCGGTAGCCCTCGTGACGGGCGCTTCCTCTGGGATCGGACGGGCGGCAGCGCGAGCCTTCGTGGACGCCGGCTTCGCGGTGGTCGGTACGAGCCGCAACGCCGCGAACGCCAGCCCGATTGCCGGGGTGTCGTTCCTCGATCTCGATGTAGCCAGCGACGAATCGGTCCATTCCCTGGTCGAGGAGGTGATCGAACGGTTTGGTCGGATCGACGTCCTGGTCAACAACGCAGGCGTGGGCGCAGTCGGTGCCGGAGAGGAAAGCTCGATCAATCAGACCAAGGAGGTCTTCGACATCAACGTCTTCGGCTTGATGCGGATGACAAAGGCAGTGCTGCCCCACATGCGCGCCCAGGGCAGTGGCCGTGTGGTCAACGTCTCCTCGGTACTCGGTCTGATCCCAGCCCCCTTCATGGCCAGCTACGCCGCCACCAAACACGCAGTCGAGGGCTACTCGGAGTCCATCGACCACGAGCTTCGCGAACACGGCGTCCGGGTGCTGCTGGTCGAGCCGGCCTTTACAAGCACGAGTTTCGAGGCGAGCAGCCTTGCACCGGACTCACCCCTGCCGGTCTACGCAGCACAGCGGAAGATCTCCCGAGACGTACTGGCCACCGCTTTACGTACCGCCGACGACCCCGACGTTGTCGCAAAGGTGATCGTCGCGGCCTCCACCGATTCCAAGCCCGCACCCAGGTACACCGCCGGTTCAATGGCCGGACGCGTGAGCGTCCTGCGCCGGTTCGTGCCCTCGCGCGCCTTCGACAAACAGATCCGGAAGCTCAACCAACTGGCCGGCTGACACCGAAGCCAGCACCAGCATCTCTCGTCCGCCCAACCTCGAAACAGGCGCAACACATATGGACTTCGAACACGTCACTTTCGACTTGCCGCATGGCACTTTTCACGCTCTGCAGGGCGGTGACCCCACAGGTCAACCGACGATCTTCCTGCACGGGTTCCCGGACCACCCGCCGACGGCGAAGGCGTTCCTCGCCGAACTCGGCCGCCAGGGTCGCTACGTCCTCGCGCCCTGGCTTCGCGGTTACGCCCCGTCCCCGACCGCGGGTCCTTTCGATTTCGCATCCTTGACCGGCGACGTGGTCGCACTGATCGACCAGTGGTCTCCCCGGCGCCAGGTGGACCTCATTGGCCACGACTGGGGCGCCTTCATCACGTACGACGCCACCGTCACCGCGCCGGAGCGCATCAAACGCGCAGTCACGCTCGCTATCCCCCACCCCCTCACATTCATCGGCCGGCCTCGCCCCGCCCAGCTCCGCCGGAGCTGGTACATGGCCTTCTTCCAGCTTCCCGGAAGCGGCATGATCGCCCGAGCCCGCGACTTCGCCCTCATCGACCGCCTCTGGCGTCAATGGTCACCAAGCCTGACGCTCGACCCGGCTCTCCAAGTGGAGCTACACGAGCACCTCGGAGCGAGCTTTCCCGCGCCCCTCAAGTACTACCGGGCGATGACTCGCCTGGGCATGCTGAAGGCTGCACGCCGACTCTCCCACCCCATCACGGTGCCCCTGCTGCACATCCACGGCGCAGACGACGACTGCATCCTCCCCCCGAACGTCGACGACCGGCATCGATACGCCGCTCCGCACGTGCGCGCGATCGTCCCCAACCTCGGCCACTTCCTGCACATCGAAGCCCCCGAAGCGATCGCGGAACGGATCGCGACATGGGTGGCGAGTGGCTCACCTGACCCTCGCGGCGAAACCAACCCAATGGCCGTCCAGAACCCGAAAGGCTGACCAAACCATGACTGAGACGACTCCTCCATTCACGAGCGACGAACTGGCCGAAGGCACTATCGACACGGTGGTGATCGGAGGCGGCGCCGCAGGACTGAACGGCGCTCTGATCCTCGCCCGCTCCCGCCGCTCGGTCGTCGTGATCGACAGCGGCTACCCCCGCAACGCGCCAGCGGAAGCCGTGCACGGCCTCCTCGCCCTGGACGGCACTCCGCCGTCCGAGATCCTTCGACGAGGACGGGAGCACGTGCGCCACTACGGCGGACGCATCGTCCTCGGCGAGGTAGTCACGGCTGAGCCTGCCGCCCCCTCAGCTGACGG
Organism: Arthrobacter oryzae; assembly: GCF_031454875.1. GTDB lineage: Bacteria > Actinomycetota > Actinomycetes > Actinomycetales > Micrococcaceae > Arthrobacter > Arthrobacter oryzae_D. The sequence goes on along the minus strand of NZ_JAVDRQ010000024.1, from coordinate 2,228 downwards.
GGATTTAAGGTTCACCATCACCCTCGCCGACGGCCGCAGCATCACCGCCCGCCGCATCCTCGTGGCCACCGGCCTCACCGACGTTCTGCCGGACGTGCCCGGTCTCGCCGAGCACTGGGGGCACAGCGTGGTGCACTGCCCTTACTGCCACGGCTGGGAGGTCCGCGACGAACCCATCGGTATCCTCGCCACCGGTCCGGTCTCCGTCGCCCACGCGTATCTGTACCGTCAGCTGACCGAGGACCTGACCTACTTCACGGACGGCACCGACCTGGACGAGGACAACCGCGCCCGCTTCGCCGCCCGCGGCATCCGTGTCATCGACACCCCGGTCACCGAGGTCGTCAACGGCGAGGAGGGCGCTCTCGCCGGGGTGCGCCTGGCCGACGGTCAGGTTGTGGCCCGACGCATCATCGCGGTCCTTGCGCAGCTGCAGATCCGCGCCCAGGGCCTGGAAGGTCTACACCTGCCCGTGCAGGACCTGCCGAACAAGGGCCGCAGTTTCGCCTCCGGCACGGCCGGCATCACCGAGGTGCCGGGGGTGTGGGTGGCCGGCAACGCCACTGATCTGACCGCCCAGGTCGGGGCCTCCGCAGCGGCCGGCGCACTGGCCGGGGCCGACATCAACAGGATGCTGGCCATAGCGGACACCGACGCGGCCCTGCACGCGGCTGGACCGAGTCCGACACCCCATGTCTGAACGCGCCGGCGTCGAAACCACCACTCCCGAAAGGTACGAGATCCCATGATTGCTGCTGAAGACACGTTCGACGCGCCCAATCCCATGGACAAGAACATGACATTGCGACAGCGGGCCCTGGTGGTCGGCCTCGGGATCAGCGGGACCGCCTCCGCGCTGCGACTGCATCGCGCGGGCTGGGACGTGGTAGTGCTGGAGAAGGCCCCCGAGCGGCGCCGCGGCGGATACTTCATCGCCCTGTTCGGGACCGGGGTCGCCGCCGCCGAACGACTGGGCATCGCCGATGCCGTACCGAATCGCGTCGCTCCGGAAGCCTTGAGCTACGAAGTCGACCGCACGGGCCGGCGCCGGCCCGGTCTAAGCTACGCCGACGTGTTTGGCGGGTCTCGCCTCGTCTTGCGGGGCGACATCGAAGACGCAGCCTTCAACGCCCTGCCCGACGAAGTGGAGATCCGGTACTCGACCGTGCCGATCGCGCTGGAGCAGTACCTCGACGGGGTGGACGTAGAAATCCGAGACCTGACGACGGAGAAGGCCACCGTCGAACGGTTCGACCTGGTGGTCGGGGCAGACGGACTGCGCTCAACAGTGCGCCGGCTTGCGTTCGAACCCGAGCAGAGCCCAATCCGTCCGATGAACTACATGATCGCCGCGTACAGCCTGCCCGGGGCGGTACCTGGCTACCGCCCGCAGGACGGGCTCATCCTGGCCGAGGAGGGCCGATCAGCCTGGGTGTTCCCGTTCGCTGACCGCCCGCCGACGGTGCTGCTCTCCTACCGAACCGACGACGTGGACGCCGAGTTCACCCGGCCGGCCATCGACTCGCTGCGCGCCGCCTACGGCCCCGAGCCCACCGGCTCCACGCTCGGTTGGCTGCTCGATCAGTTCGAGAAGGCCCCGGACCACCTGTTCGACTCCGCCGAGCAGGTTCACCTCGACCATTGGCACCGTGGCCGTGTCGTCCTCGTTGGCGATGCCGCGTGGTGCCTGACCGTTTACTCCGGCATGGGGGCATCCACCGGCCTGGCCGGGGCCGACCTGCTCGGCACCATGCTCGAACGCCACCCGCACGACGTGCCACGAGCGCTGCAGGACTGGGAGGACCACCTGCGCCCGTTCGTCGCCCACCACCTCGGCAGCGGTGTGAACATGCGCAGCTTCTTCACCCCAGGCAACCGCGCCGAGTTGCTGCTTCGGTCCGCGATGATCCGCCTCGCCCGGCTGCCGATCGCCGGCCGGTTGCTCGCCAAGATGAGGACCAACAGCGCGGGCGTGCAGATGAAAAGTCTGGATATCGCCGACGCTGCAGCGTGAGGCCAACCCGGTGCGGACCGTGTCGACCTGAGCACATAGAGAGGCATATGCCAGCCAACACGCCCGCCGACAGCACCCGTTGACGACGGGCATACCGCCACGCGAAGAAGGCTCCGTCCCACGTGGGGACGGAGCCTTCTCAGAAGAGCCGGTCGCTGGCCGTTAAAGTGGAGACCTCACAAATTTGAGAGTCCAACTTTCGGGGACCAGTTCA
>NZ_JAVDRQ010000023.1:0-22989 GCF_031454875.1 Arthrobacter oryzae | reverse complement strand
TCGCCACACCCGCCTCCGCATTCATCACAGGCCAAACCATCGCCTGCGACGGCGGATACACCCACAGCAGCTAAACCACCGCACACACCACACCCCCAGGAGAACAGCGACCATCTTCATGGTGCTGAAATTGGCTGTTCTTGCGCCTGGCGTTCTCGCTTGAAAGTTTGCAACACGCGCAGAATCAAATGGGCGCTTCAGTCGCATGCCGGTTCAGGGGCCCGTACGCGCGTACGCGGGCGACCAGCGGTTGATCTCCTGATCTCCATGCTCGAGGCGCCCTTTCGGCGGGATCAGGGAGTGCGGTATGGGGCACGAGGGATATTTCGGCCTCGTGGAATACCTTCGTTTCCCTGTTACTCGTCGCACCCGTTACCGCCGGAGGTGCGGTGGGCGGGCGCAGGATACCCCGAGCTTCTTGTTCATGAACGCTGTTGGTTCTCCAGTAGTAGGCGTTCGGATATGGTCGATGCCGCTTGCTTGACGGCGAGGACCGCTTGCTGGACCTCGACGTCGCGCCGCGCTTTTTCATCCCATGCGACACCGACGCTGCCCAGGGCTGTCTTTTGCTCGTTGAAAATGGGTGCTGCGAGGCCGTAGACGCCTGGGTTGAACTCTCCCATGGTCAGCAGGTAGCCGTCTTTCTTTATCTCGCCCAAGGTCTTGCGGAAGACGCTCCAGGTGCCACCCAGCCCGGCGTCCTCAATTTCGGTGCTGTGACGGGCGTAGATGGCTTTCAGCCGGTGGTGCGGGAGATGGGCCAGGATGACTTTCGATACTGCTCCTTGAAAGAATGGGCGCCGCTGGCCGCGGCTGAACCGGTTGGCCGGGCTCAGGGGGGCGCGGCACTCCCCAATGCATAGGACTGAGTCACGAAAGGCGGTACACAGCAGAGCCGAGTGCCCAATCTTGTCCACCAGGTCCTCAAGGACGCCATGGCTGGCCAGGAGAAGTGGATCCGTCTGGCGAATCTGCAGGTCCATCTCGATAATCCGCGGGCCCAGACTGTAGTAGCCGTTGCGCACCGTGGTGAGCAGGCCCGCATCATGCAGGGTCTTGATGTACCGGTACCCCGTCGATCTGGAAGTCTCCAGAGCCTCAATAATGTCCGCTGTTGACCAGACAGCCTCAGCTTCGCTGAACAGGTCCAGGACGTTCAGCATCCTGGCCAGACTGCCCGCGCTATCCGGAGCCGCAGTAACCTCCCCAGCGCCGTCCAATGAAGCGCGTCCTCCCATGGTGTGACTCCCATCCCTTTCCTTGTGTCACCTGGCCAACGGACGATCAGCGTCCGCGTTGGCGGACTACCAAGCAATCCGACGCGTCAAGGTAACTACTGCTCTAAGATCTCTTCAACGATGGGCGGCTTATTCGGCGGGCGCCGGTATTGGTGACCATTATAGTGCGTAGCTGCATGATGGCCGCTAGAGATGCGATTGGCGATGCCTGCTGCCCCAATCGAATTGGGGGCAGCAGGCATCGGCCGGTCCGCATGTGCCTACAGTTGCATGTAGACGCTCTTGGTGTAGAGGTAGTTGTCCATGTGTGCGGCGGTGCCCTTGTATCCGTAGCCGCTCATCTTGGTTCCGCTGAATCCGACCAGAGGGTCGATGTAGCCGTAGCAGTTCACCCACATCGTGCCTGTGTGCACGCCGTGGACTACCCGTAATGCGGTGGAAAGGTTTTCTGACCACACGGCTCCGCCGAGGCCGAAGTCGCTGTCGTTGGCGATGGCGATGGCCTCGTCAATGTCGTCGAAGGGCAGGATTGACAGGACAGGGCCGAAGATCTCTTCGCGGGCGATCCGCATTTGGTTGGTCACGCCACCAAAGACGGTGGGCTGCACGAAGTATCCGTTTCCGAGTTCGTCCCCGAGCCGTTGGCCGCCGTGAAGCAGTTCGGCCCCTTCGTTCTTGCCGATATCGATGTAGGACAGGACAGTGTCCAACTGCTGTTGGGAGATGACCGGGCCCATGGTGGCGGCGCCGTCGAGGCTGTGGCCGACGCGCTGGGTTTCCATGAACGCCAGCAGCCGCCGGGTGAACTCATCCACGATGGACCGCTGAACCAGCACCCGGGTCCCGGCGAAACAGATTTGGCCGGAGTTGGCGAAAACGCCCATCGCTGCCCCGGGCACGGCCTTGTCCAGGTCCGCGTCCGCGCAGATGATGTCCGCGGACTTACCGCCCAGTTCCAATTGCAGTTTCTTGATATTCGTCGTGGACGCCTCGATGATGCGCCGGCCGGTCTCAGTCGAACCGGTGAAAGCGATACGGTCCACGTCAGGGTGGGCCGCCAACGCGTTACCGGCATCCTTGCCCGGGCCGGTGACGACATTGATGACGCCTGCCGGCACGCCGGCTTCGTGCAGGATCTCGGCAACCCGCAAAACTGACAGGGAAGCTTCCGAAGCCGGCTTGAGTACTGTGGTGCAGCCGCTGGCCAGAACAGCTCCGATGATCCAGAACTGGCCGCCGAGCGGACCGTTCCAGGGGATGATGCCACCGATAACACCAACCGGGGCCTTCAACGTCATTGTCGCGACGTTGCCGGGGATGCCGTTCATCAGCGTCTCACCTGAGATGTTGGTCGCCTGGCCGGCGAAGAATGCCAGCATCTTCATCAGGGCGGGCTTGGAGTTGCGCAGCCGTGAGATCGGGGCGCCCATGTCCAGCGCCTCGATCTGGATCAGTTCCTCGAATCTTTCGTCAAGGACCTGGGCGATGCGCGTCAGCAACCCCTGGCGCTCGTACGGTGTCCAGGTGCTCCACTGACCCTTGAACGCCGTACGCGCAGCGAGGACCGCACGGTCGACGTCGGCCTTCCCGCCGGCAGCAAACCGCGCCAGGAACTCGCCGGTGGACGGATTCGTCGTCGTCAGTGTCTTCCCCGATGCGGCCGGGACCCTCTGTCCATCGATAAAGAGGTGGTGCACATCGCGGGACAGGAAACCCTGCGCATGCTCGCTCAAAGCGAAGTTCTGCTCGGTTACGGTCATGACTTTCCTCTCAGATGACCTTTGACATTCCGTCAAACAAAAATAAAACGCCGTTGTAATGGGTTTCCGGCCGCCGGCCGGAAGGGCTTATCAGATCCCTACCGTTTGACCGCCGTCGATGACCATTGCGTGACCGGTCGCAAATGAACCGAGATCAGAAGACAGCCAGAGTACGGCCGAAGCGATCTCCTCGGGGCTGCCCATCCTGCCGACAGGTTCCTGACCGATCACGTGGGCCCGTCCTTCCGGGGTACCGCCGGAAAATCTGTCCATCATCGGTGTTTCGATGATGCCCGGGCAAATAGCATTGACCCTGATGCCCTGCGCTGCATAGTCCAATGCCGCCGACTTGGTCAGGCCAATCAGTCCGTGTTTTGCGGCGACGTAGGCAGCCTGGCCCCGGATCCCGATGACGCCCGCACCTGATGAGGTGTTGACGATGGAGCCGCCGCCGTGTTCAAGCATTGCAGGGATCTGGTACTTCATGCACAGGAATGCGCTACTCAGGTCGATGCCGATGACCCGCGACCACTCATGCTCAGATATGTCGACGAGCGGTGCTGCGGGTTGTTCGATACCGGCGTTATTGAACGCGATATCGAGGCGACCAAATTCCTCAACGGTCTGATTGATGGCGGCTTGGATGTCGCTGGAAGAGGTCACGTCGCATTTCACGGCGAGCACCTTCCCACCATGCTCGGCGGCGAGTCGAGCGGTCTCTTCGTTGCCGGCCGTGTCGATGTCGGCCAGCACTACGTTTGCGCCTTCGGTCGCGAAAGCCAGCGCCGTGGCTCGGCCGATGCCGCTGCCGGCGCCGGTCACGAAGGCGACCTTTCCGGCGAACCTGGATTCAGTCATTGTCGGTATCACTTTCTGTCGTAGGGGTGGAGCTCGGTACCGGGCAATCCGATAGCCGGATCGGCAGGTACCGAAAAGGGGTGGTTGTTGCGGTGCTATGTCACCGGCGTTCCGTAACTGAGCCGGTGTAGCGGTTACGCAGCTCGATCTCGAGCTCTTCCAGGGTGCGTCCTTTGGTTTCCGGAATGTAACGGAACGCGAAGAGCGCGGCCAGCACGTTGAGCACCATGAATCCTGAGAACACCGCCACCGAGCCGTACTGCTCGGCGAGGATCGGGAAAAGGAACGAGATGAGGGAGTTGGCGATCCACAGCCCACCGAGGGAAGCGCCCATGGCGAAGCCGCGGATTGGCAAGGGGAACAGCTCGGAGAGCACGAGGAAGCCGGTTGTGCCCAGGAAGGTCACCATGAACGCGGTCACTAGAAGCATGAACAGCAGGATCAGGTATGAACGAAGAGTGGACTCGGGTAGCAGGTAGGTGGCGAGGAGTCCAAGGTGCGAGGCGGCGACGCCGCCGAACCCGAGCAGCATCATCTTGCGGCGCCCCATCAGACCGAGAATCCACATGCCCACTATCGTGAAGACGATCATCGCGATTCCGACGGTGACGGAGGCAAGCAGCGAAGCGGATCGGGTGAGGCCAGAACTCTCCAGCACGGTCGGCGCGTAGTACATCACCACGTTGATACCTGTAGTCTGCTGGGCGATCGCCAGGATGATCCCGACTAGGATCAAGAGCTTCATCCACGGTTCACTGCGAAGCGTGGCGAGGACGGAGACCTTGCCCTTGATGTGGTCAGCTTCGACGATGCCCGCGATCTGACGGTACTCGTCCTCCACCCGGTCCGCGACATGCGCCCGCTGCAAAGTGCGCCTAGCCTCGGCCCACATCTGCTTGCTCGCGTACCAACGAGGGGTGTCAGGCAAGGTGAGCATGCCCAGAAGCAGCCCAAGGGCCGGAATGAGAGCAATGCCAAGCATGTAGCGCCACACGACAGTGTCGTTGATCAGGTTGGCTAGCACCGCGTTAATAACGAATGCCAGGAACAGGCCGATGACCAGCATGAGCTGATTCACCGTGACGATCCGGCCCCGCTGTGATGCCGGCGCCATCTCGGCGAGATACAGCGGAACGACAACGGATGCGACCCCAACGGCGTAACCGAGCGCGATGCGCCCCGCAACCAGAATGGCGATGCTGGGAGCCAGAGCACATACGACTGTACCAATCACGAAGATCACGCCGGCAATGACCAGCGATTTCTTCCGTCCGACACGGTCAGCAATGGGCCCGCCCAGAAGCGCGCCTGCCGTCGCGCCGGGGAACAGCAGCGAGGTGACGACCAGGCCTTCGGTGACAGCGGTCAACTGGAAGTCCTCCCGGAGATACACCAGCGCTCCCGCGATTACGCCAGTGTCGAAGCCGAATAGCAGACCGCCCAGGCTGGCGATCAGGGTTAGCCGGAACAGGAACGTTCTCGGGTCTTCCTGACCGTTCGTGGTCAGAACTTTTGCGGAGAGTGAGTTATTAGACACAAGATCTCCTTAGCGCTTGGCCGGGCTCAGGGCCCGCGTTCCGCACGGGTTCGATCGACGGTGTTCGTTCATGTGCCTTGCTACCTTAGTTTGGGTGTTCGATGCGCAGCGGCGCGAACACGACGGTGTGTTGAATGGTCCTTCTCGACGCGGGTGGACCGTATCGATCAAGATCATGATGTGGCTGCTAATGCCCGCTTGCTCAATGAGCCGGCAGATAGGTTGTGACGGTGCGCACAGTTCCTAATTGACAATATCCTGCAATGTGGGACATAGTCAATTCTGGAGAGTATGCGGGACTAACGCACCATGACGCTTAGCAAGGCGACCGCACCTCCAGTCAAATGAGGTGATGCCTCCACCGATAGGTTCCCGCCCTTGGCGGTGAAAGAACAAGAAGACCACTGGAAAGGACCACAATCATGGCTGGAGAACATCGGGACTTTCAGTCCCGACTCATCGTTACCGGACTGGATGCCAACGGCCGGTCGACGTTTGTCAGCGACAGTCCGACGACTGACCGACTCGTCGCCGACGGCTATACCCGGAACCACCTGTGGCAGGCGACGGAAGTGCCCACGCCTGTCATGGCGCCGAACGGTCCCGGTAACGCCTCGATCATCCCGCCGCCGCCAGCCGGCTACAACTATGTAATCACTGCCTTTGCTCCCGACAGCGAATGGGATTACGAAGGAGGCTACGCGCGAATTCTCGCCGAGTCGGGTGCCGGTGATGCAGTTGACTCCACGGATGCCCCCGGCATGCACACAACTGACACGATCGATATCGTCACCATCATTTCCGGGGAGGCGATCGTATTGCTCGACACGGGCGAGACGACCATGCGGCAGGGTGACACCATCGTTCAGCGAGGTACCAAACATGCGTGGCGGAATCGTACTGACAAGCCCTGTGTGGTCTCAGCGGTTCACGTCAGCGTGATTCGCTGACGCACACCGAGCGGCCATTGGCCAGGAAAGTGCGGCCGTTGTCCTTGGCTCCCAAGCGCATCGGCGCGGGTGCCCAAAACAATATGGCCGCAAACAGAGAGGAAGACCTTATGCAATGGGAGAATTCTGACCTGCCTTTGGCCCGTCGAGTAATCGTGGGCCTCAACGACAGCTCAGCGTCCACCGTCATCGCAGACGATCGAAACCTGCCCTATACCCGCCTCCCCAATGGGATTGTTCTGCAGGAGTTGTGGCAGCAGCGAAGTATCCCCGCTGAGCCCAACGATCGGCCGGAGCCCGAGTGGACCTTGGGGCCGGCTGCACCGAGGGAAGGAGCCGTCGTTCGGATCCTTACCGTACCGGCAGCGAACGGCGACGGGCCGGCAAGACCGGACCTACATACGGACCCCTCATTGCACGTGATCACGATGCTCGACGGTGAACTGAACATCATACTTGAGGACGGTGAGGTGACTCTGGGCTTCGGGGACTCGATCGTTTTGCGGGGCAGCATGCATGACCTACAAAACCTGCAGCCGCGACCGGCAACGTTCGTCTACACCTCCTTCCCACTTGCCGAGGCTGGACTAAGGCACCACTGAGGTCCTTCAGCCCAGCCGGCGGTTGGTGCAAATGCTGGTCTATCCGGCCGCCCGGCAGTGCCGACAGATCCAGGACTGATGACAAGAAGTGAACTCGCCATCGCAACGTACCCATCTCCGCCCGCTTATAGTGGGCGCCCGTTCCCCAAGCCAACTGGTTGCCTTGGGGGACAGGGACCTCGCCTCGAAGGGCATTCGGCCAGCGCCTTGTCGATGTTCAGCGGTTAAATAGGTCGATTTGAATCGCCCGACCATTTCTAACCTGCGCCCCAGCGGGCGGGGTGGCTTGAGTGGCGCTTCTATTGTTGGCTACCTGGAGGTGGTCCGCGGCGATGGAAGGGCACTGCCCCCCCGACGGACTTTCTGGCTCATGAAGGGGTTGTTCTCCAGGAGGCGGTCGGTCGTTGCCGCCTGTTTAACGGCGCGCACTGCGTGCCGTATGTCGACGTCGCGCCGTTCGTTTTCGTGCCACGCGACCCCCACGCTGCCCAAGGCTGTTTTCTGATCGGTGAGAATGGGTGCTGCGACCCCGTAGACGCAGGGGTTAAACTCGCCTCTGGTCAGGAAGTACCGCCTTTCTTGATCCCGCGTATGGCTTGCGGAAGACGCTCCATGTGCCGCCCCCAGTCCGGCGTTCTCGATTTCGGTGCTGTGGCGCGGGTAGATGGCTTTCAGGCGGTGATGGGGAGATGGGGAGATGGGGAGATGGGCCAGGATTACCTTCGGCCCGGCTGCTTGGAAGAACGGGCGCCCCTGCCCGCGGTTGAACCGGTCCGCGGGACTCAACGGGGCGCGGTACTCTCCTATGCACAGGACCGAGTCACGGAACGCCGTTAGCAGAAGGAAGAGTGTCCGATCTTCTCCACCTGGTCCTCGAGCACGCCTTTGCTCGCCAGGAGCAGAGCAGGAGCCGGAGCGGTGGATCCGTCTGGCGAATAGCACGTCCATCTCGATGATCCGGGGGCCGAGGGTGTAGTAGCCGTTGCGCACCGCGGAGAGCAGGCCCGCGTCATGCAGCGTCTTACCGCCCAGCAAAACGCTTCCTGCCATGACGTGCGTCGTACCCCTCTCCTCGTTGTAGCCCGGGCTGGCGTGGTCAGAGTTTTATGTAGACGCTTTTGGTGTAGAGGTAGTTGTCCATGTGTGCGGCGGTGCCCTTGTAGCCGTAGCCGCTGAGTTTTGTTCCGCTGAATCCGACCAGGGGGTCGATGTAGCCGTAGCAGTTCACCCACATCGTGCCTGTGTGTACGCCGTGGACCACCCGGAGAGCGGTGGAGAGGTTCTCTGACCACACTGCTCCGCCGAGGCCGAAGTCGCTGTCATTGGCGATGGCGATGGCTTCATCGATGTCGTCGAAGGGCAGGATGGACAGGACTGGGCCGAAGATTTCTTCGCGGGCGATCCGCATTTGGTTGGTCACGCCACCAAAGACGGTGGGCTGGACGAAGTATCCGTTTCCGAGTTCGTCCCCGAGTCGTTGGCCGCCATGAAGGAGTTCGGCCCCTTCGTTCTTGCCGATATCGATGTAGGACAGAACAGTGTCCAACTGGCGTTGGGAGATGACCGGGCCCATGGTTGCGGCGCCGTCGAGGCTGTGGCCGACCCGCTGGGTTTCCATGAAGGTCAGCAGCCGCCGGGTGAACTCGTCCACGATGGACCGCTGAACCAGCACCCGGGTTCCGGCATAGCAGACCTGCCCGGAGTTGGCGAAAACGCCCATCGCGGCCCCGGGCACGGCCTTGTCCAGGTCGGCGTCGGCGCACACAATGTCCGCGGACTTTCCGCCCAGTTCCAGCTGCAGCTTTTTGATGTTCACTGCGGACGCTTCGATGATGCGCCGGCCGGTCTCAGTCGAACCGGTGAAAGCAATGCGGTCAACGTCTGGGTGGGCGGCCAATGCGTTCCCGGCATCGCTTCCCAACCCGGTGACGACATTGATGACGCCTGCCGGCACGCCGGCTTCGTGGAGGATCTCGGCAACCCGCAAAACCGACAGAAATGCCTCCTCCGACGGCTTGAGTACGGTGGTGCAGCCGCTGGCAAGAACGGCTCCGATGATCCAGAACTGACCGCCGAGCGGGCCGTTCCAGGGGATGATGCCGCCGACGACCCCGACCGGGGCCTTCAACGTCATCGTCGCGACGTTGCCGGGAATGCCGTTCATCAGCGTCTCACCGGAGATGTTGGTCGCCTGTCCGGCAAAGAATGCCAGCATCTTCATCAACGAAGCCTTCGAGTTGCGCAACCTGGAGACCGGGGCGCCCATGTCCAGCGCCTCGATCTGCACCAGTTCCTCGAATCTTTCGTCGAGGACCTGGGCGATGCGCGTCAGCAATCCCTGGCGTTCATAAGGTGTCCAGGTGCTCCACTGACCCTTGAAGGCCTTCCGTGCAGCGATGACCGCACGGTTGATGTCGGCTTCACCTCCGGCGGCAAAGCGGGCCAGGACCTCGCCGGTCGACGGATTCGTGGTGGTCAGCGTCTTCCCGGACGCGGCCGGGACCCTCTGCCCGTCAATAAAGAGGTGATGTACCTCGCGGGACAAAAAACCCTGGGCCTGCTCGCTCAATGCGACTTTTTGCTCAGTTACGGTCATGACTTTCCTCTCAGATGACCTTTTGGCATTCCGTCAATCAAAAATGAAGACGCCTTTGCCGATTTTGCGTTGATCGAACAGTTCGTAGGCCTGCTCTGCTTCGGCTAGGCGGAACTCGTTCGTGAAGAGAGATTCAACGTCCAGGCCACGTTCGGCGATGAACTGGGCGCAGTCTTCATGCTGGTTTTTGCTGAAGGTGAGTGACCCGAGGACGGTTTTGTGCAAATGGATGAGCTCTTCGCTGTCCAGGTCGATTTTGCCGAAGACTCCGACCATGCATGCGGTGCCCCAGGGCCGGACTGCTCGTATCGCTTGCCGGCGTACCGCGGGAATGGCGCTGCACTCTATGGATTTGTCCGCCCCTTCATCGCGTCGGGTTAGCTCTCGTATAGCGGCCACGGGGTCCTGCTCCCGGGAGTCGACGACGTGGTCGGCTCCGAGTTGCGTGGCCATTTCCAACCGTGAGGGCTCGACGTCGATTGCGATGACTCTGGCACCGAAGGCTTTCGCCAGCATGGTGACGCTGAGTCCAACCGGTCCCTGACCGAAGACGGCTACGGTCTCGTCGGCTGAAAGGTCGACCCTCTTGATTGCTGCGAACGCCGTTCCGGTGCCACACGAGATGGCCGCTCCGGTTTTGAACGAGAGACCGTCGGGCAATTTGATGAGCGTATGCGCGGGAACCTTCATGAAGTCCGCATGCCCGCCGTTTCCGTTCAGTCCGCCGTAAACGATGCGGCCGTTCGGGCAGTACTGCGTCCAGCCCGAACGGCAGTATTGGCAGGTACGGCACCCGTCGTAGTGATGGACCATGACCCGGTCCCCGACCATGGCTTCGGTAGGCCGTACAGCGTCGCCGACAAGCTCGACAACTCCACAGGGCTCATGCCCTTCAATCACCAGCTCAGTTCCGGTACGCAGTGGACCGTGGAGGTGATGAAGATCGCTCCCGCACATACCGGAGGCCTTCATGCGGATGACGACTTCATCCGGTCCCGGTACGGGATCCGGATAATCACGGATCTCGAGCCTACCCTCGCCTTGGAAAACAACAGCTTTCATAATTACTGCTTCTCCCATCGCGATTGTGTCTGGCACGGGGCGCTACCGGAAGTGGCCAGGTCAGGGGGAGCGACGGGCAGCAAGACCCGCTCCGGAATATCTCTTGAAATACGCGTGCGGCTTGCCGGGCCGAGAGAGCACGTTTTGCACTGGTTCGATCGACATTGTTCAGTCATGCGTTCTACTACCTTCGGCTTAATTTTTCGGTGGGGCGCGGCGTTAACATGAGGGCAAATCGCTCACCTGACTTCTCACGACTCGGACATACCGTGTCGGTCTGAATAAGTTGCAAGCCCGGCTGTTAGCGGCGTTGGTTTAGTAGCTTTGGCAATGTCGCGCATAGTCCCGTGCTATGGATTGATGATATCCTGCATTGTGGGACTTGGTCAATGACCTGCCGTTGCTCCCGGTTCCACGCGAAGTACGAAAGAGGGGCCGCCCACCAGACAAAGTCATCGCATAATCGGCTAGGTATCAGGGGGCGGCTGCTCGGCATCTCGTCCCGAAAGTCAATGGCCGTATAACCTCCATCCGCGCATTTTCGTGATTTCCGAACCGAAAGGTGTTTCATGCCCATGCCATCCAGTGATCTGGTTGAACACTTCGCGAGCTTTGTCGCTGAGACTAGCTACGCAAGTACGCCTCCCGATGCCGTTGAGGCGGCAAAGAAGAGCATCTTGGACACATTCGGGGTCATCCTTGCCGCGAGTGGAACGGAACCGGCCGTTCGCGGTTTGGTGGAGATCGTCAAAGAGAGCGCTGGCCGGCCGGAATCGTCCATACTCGCTTTCGGGGGCCAGGCTCCCGCAATTATGGCTGCATTCGCTAACGGCGCCATGGCGCACTGCCTGGACTTCGACGATCAAACCCCCTGGGGCCAGCATTCGTCCAGTTCCATCGTCCCGGCCGCGTTCGCCGTTGCCGAACGAATAGGAGGTGTGACAGGCAAGGACATGATCGCTGCAGTCGCCGCCGGACAGGACATCTTCGCCCGACTGCGCTGCAACGTCGGATGGAAAAAGGACTGGAACCTCTCACCGGTCATAGGCGTGTTCGCCGCTGTTGCTGCCGCGGGCCACCTGCTGCACCTGTCGCGGGAAGAGATAATTAATGCCTTTGGCATCGCCACTATGCAATCGTCCGGGCTCATGGAGCTTGTCGCCGGAACCGGTGGCAACGTCCGCGGAATGTATGCCGGGTTCTCAGCTAAAGGGGCCGTTCTCGCTGTACTGCTCGCCCAGAAAGGCGTGACCGGCGTCCCGACCGTCTTCGAAGGCCAGTATGGATTCTTCAACACCTACTTCGACGGCCGCTACGATCGCGAAGCCATCCTCGAAGGCCTAGGGAAAGACTTCAAAGGCAGCGGAACCCTTTACAAGCTCTGGCCTACCGTGGGCACGGCCCATAGCCACATCCACGCCACTATTGAGCTGGTCAAGGAGAACAACCTTCCGCTGGACGACGTGAAGGAAATCCGTCTCTACGGCGGCGACTACCACGATCTGATGTGTCGTCCGCTGGAGGAGAGGCGCGCGCCCGCAACGCTGGTAGACGCCAAGTTCAGTCTTCCCTTTCTGGTGGCCGTAGCGGCCGTTCATAGGGGTGTGCAGGTGTCACATTTCACTGAGGAAGCCCTGAAAGATCCCAGAGTCTTGGCCATAGCCCAGAAAATAGTCCCCGTGGGCGACGCAAGCCTTGACTGGAAGCTCGAGCTGCCCCCAGGACGCGTAGAGCTCGAAATGACCGACGGCAGGAAATTCCACAAAGTAGGCACCGGTGTCCCCGGCAACCCCGAAGCACCGTTGGACTGGAAGGCCATTGGGCAGAAGTTCAAGGATTGTGCAACTGCCTCCGTCACGCGCCCGACACCAGGTCAGCTCGACACCGCAGAACACATCGCGCGGAACCTTGAGACTGTTCCCGATGCCGTGGAATTGGTACGGGCGCTGGCCGCCCGGAACTGAACCTCTCACCATTTCAAAAGGCAGCACCCCGGATCCATGGAACCGGGGTGCTGTCTTTTTGAGACCGAACCTGCTTAGGGCGCTGCCAACGCGATGCTCATATGCTCAGGGCTGAGCAGGCTGGAAACGGGGACGCTGGAAGGGATCTCCGGGCTGTTGGTGTCAAGGACCGAGTCGCTTGAGACGGTTGGTACCCGAACTGGCACCTGGGCAGGAACCTCCCGGCCTTCCTTGATCTTGATTCCGGCGGTGACGCCAAACCGGCCGAACCAGACGTGGCTGCTTGCGAGCCAGGACTTAGGCGTAAGTCCAGCATCCTTCGCCTGCTGAACCATGGTGAGCCAGGAGTGGTTCATCACGTCGCTCAGGAAAGCTGGAGGTGTCTTGCGATCGTCGATGTAGGGTTTCAGGAAGTCATCGGTCGTGTAGTCGTAGATGACTGCCGCGGGCTCCTGTCCCGAGGCCAGAAGGGCGTTGGCAGCCTGCGCTGCGCCTTGTGCTGTCCATTGCGTGAAGCCCTCCGTGATCTGGGTCCAGCCGGCTCCTTCGAGGACCTTCTTCAGGCAGGGCTGCCATTCCGCGGCGTTGCTGTTGCCGGGGATCCCGGTGTACAGGGCGTAGGTCTTGTTGTTTCCGAGCTCATCGACCAGGGCTTGGGCGCCCTCGGTGTAGAGATCGCAGAGGGCCAGCGGCACCTGGGCGGACACGGAAGACGCTGCGTCACCTGGAAGCGGTGTGTTCACTGTGACGACGGTAATCCCTGCCTGCTTGGCCTGCTGCAGCGCGGACGCGATGGCGCCGCCAAAGACCGGGTCGGTAACAATGATGTCGACCCTCTGTGCGATAAGACTCCGCAGGTTCGCCAGCACCGCTGCGACATCGCCGTTGGCGTTGTTGTACACGATCCTCTTGACCTGGGGATAGGCCAACGCCTGGGCCGTGGCCTCGCCCCGGAAAATGTTACCCCACGCGTTGCTACTCTGCATCGCCAGGGCCACGGTCAGGGAGCCGCGTCCCGTGTCACAGGAGCCCTTTTGCAGGCAGGTTTTGAACAGTTCACTCTGCTCGGGTGTCAGCGGCTTTGAGGCAGCTGCCATGGCATCGGCCACTACCGGGTCCAGCTCGGAAACGGGAATGTCGGTAAGGAAGGTCTTCTTGATAGTGGCCGCGAGTGCCTGCTGGTCGACGCTTTGTGCGGTGATGTCCTCGCCGGAAGCGGTCGCGGGCGCGCCCGAACCGCCGGAGGACCCTGTCGTGGAGCAGGCTGCCAGCGACGCTGCCAGCAGAAACGCTGCCAGCAGCTGAAGAACCGGTCGGTTCTTGTACGGCCCTGAGCGGGCAGGGGATGCCATTTTCATTTAATGTAACTCCTCAGTGGATGGGTAGCGGCGCACATGGTTCTCCTTTTGATGTGGGCCCATGACAGGCTCTGACAAACGGGCAAGCCTTGGGAGTGCATAAGCAATGGGTAGTGATGGAGCATCTGCCGCATTCCGCGTACTGCGAGCTCCGCGGTCGGCTTTGTCTGCTGTGCAGGAAGCGCAGTGCGCTGCTACTTCCCCAAGAGCCGCGGGCCCCGATTGGGAGACCCGCGGCTTGGTGAGGGCGATCGCGTGGCTACGGTGCTGCCAGTGCGAGGTTCATCTGCTCCGGAGTGAGCAGGCTGGAAGCGGGAACCCTGGAGGGGATTTCCGGGCTGTTGATGTTCATAACCGAATCGGTTGTGACAACCGGTACCCGAACTGGCACCTCAGCCGGCACCTGCTGGCCCTCCCTGATTTTGATTCCGGCCGTTACGCCGAACCGGGGGAACCAGACATGGCTGCTTGCGAGCCAGGACTTCGGATTGATTCCGGCGTCCTTCGCCTGCTGAACAGTTGTGAACCATGAGTGGGTCATCACGTCACTCAGGAAGGCCGGGGGTGTCTTGCGATCGGCGATGTACGGCTTCAGGAAGTCATCGGTCGTGTCGTCGTAGATGATGGCGTCAGGCTGCTGACCTGATGCGAGCAGGGCGTTTGCAGCCTGCGCTGCGCCTTGTGCTGTCCATTGCGTGAAACCCTCGGTGATCTGGGTCCAGCCGGCACGGTCAAGGACCTCCTTAGCGCAAGGCTGCCATGCTGCTGCATTGCTGTTGCCGGGGATGCCGGTGTAGAGGGCGTAGGTCTTGTCGTTTCCAAGCTCATCTACTAGGGTCTGAGCGCCCTCGGTGTAGAGGTCGCACAGCGCCAGCGGCACCTGTGCGGACACAGACGACGCTACATCGCCGGGAAGCGGGGTGTTGTAGGTGACAACGGTCACCCCTGCCTGCTTGGCCTGCTGCAGCGCCGAGGCGATGGCGCCGCCAAAGACCGGGTCGGTAACAATGATGTCGACCTTCTGGGCCACCAGGCTTCGCAAGTTCGCCAGCACCGCCGCGACGTCGCCGTTGGCGTTGTTGTACACGATCTTCTTCACCTGCGGATACGCGAGTGCCTGGGCTGTGGCTTCGCCGCGCATGATGCTGGCGAAGGAGTTGCTGTTCTCGAGTGCGATGGCAACGGTCAGGGAACCGCGTCCGGTGTCGCAGGAACTCTGCTGCAGGCAGGTTTTGAACAGTTCATTCTGCTCGGGTGTCAGCGGCTTTGAGGCAGCTGCCATGGCGTCGGCCACTACCGGGTCCAGATCGGAAACGGGGATGTCGGTCAGGAAGGTCTTCTTGATCGTGGCCGCTAGGGCCTGCTGGTCGGCGCTCTCGGCGGTGATGTCCTCGCCGGAAGCGGTCGCAGGCGCGTTTGCACCGCCGGAGGACCCTGTCGTGGAGCAGGCTGCCAGCGACGCTGCCAGCACGAACGCTGACAGCAGCTGTAGAACCGATCGGTTCTTGAAGGGCCCGGTGCGGGCCGAGGATGCCTTTTTCATGGATGTGACTCCTTAGTTGATGGGTAGCGGCGCACACGGTTCTCCTTTGATGTGGGCGCCCGTGGACAAGCTGTGACATACGGGCAGGCTCCGGAGAGCCTGGGCAAGGCAGTGATAGGGCGGCCTCTGGCGCATTCCGTGGAGTGCGAACTCAGCGGCGTGCGTTGTCTGCTGTGCAGGAAGCGCAATGCGCTGCTTCCCAAGAGCCGCGGGTTCCGGATGATGGGACCCGCGGCTTTGTGAGGACCGTCCCTGCTTACGGTGCTGCCAGCGCGAGCTTCATTTGCTCGGGTGTGAGCAGGGTGGAAACGGGGACATTTGAGGGGATGTCCGCGCTGTTGGTGTCGAGCACTGAGTCAGTTTCGACGGTGGGCACGCGCACGGGGACCTCGGCTGGAATTTGCTGACCTTCCTTGATCTTGATACCGGCGGTGACTCCGAAGCGGCCGAACCAGACATGGCTGCTGGCGAGCCAGGAGGTCACATTGGTACCGGCTTGCTTGGCCTGCTGAACCAGTGAAAGCCAGGAGTAGTTCATGACGTCGCTCAAGAACGCTGGAGGCGTCCTGCCCTCGTCGATGTAGGGCTTCGCGAAGTCGTCGGTGGTGTAGTCATAGATGATCGCTGCTGGCTCCTGGCCGGAGGCCAGGAGCGCGTTTGCCGCTTGCGCTGCGCCCTGAGGAGTCCACTGTGTGAAACCCTCGGTGACTTGGGTCCAGCCAGCACCGTCAAGGACCTTCTTTGCGCACGGCTGCCATGCCGCAGCGCTGCTGTTTCCGGGGATGCCGGTGTACAGCGCGTAAGATTTGTCGTTCCCCAGTTCCTTCACCAAGGCTTGGGCGCCCTCGGTGTAGAGGTCACAGAGTGACAGCGGGACCTGAGCGGATACGGACGACGCCGCGTCGTCCGGGAGCTCGCTGTTTACCGTGACGACCGTGATTCCTGCCTGCTTGGCCTGCTGAAGCGCGGATGCGATCGCGCCGCCGAAAACCGGGTCGGTCACGATGATGTCAACTCTCTGCGCGATTAGGCTCCGCAGGTTCGCCAGCACTGCCGCCACGTCGCCGTTGGCGTTGTTGTATACGATCCTCTTGACCTGAGGATAAGCCAGCGCCTGCGCCGTGGCTTCACCACGGAAGACGCTGACCCAGGGATTGGCGTTCTGCATCGCCAGGGCCACCGTAAGAGACCCGCGGCCGGTGTCGCAGGAACCCTGCTGGAGGCAGGTCTGGAACAATTCATTCTGCTCCGGGGTAAACGACCGGGAAGCGGCGGCCATGGCATCGGCCACTACGGGGTCCATATCGGAAACGGGGATGTCGGTCAGGAAGGTCTTCTTGATCGTGGCCGCCAGGGCCTGCTGGTCGACACTCTCTGCGGTGATGTCATCGCCGGGCGCGGCCCCGGTGGTACCCGAGCCGCCTGACGGGCCCGTCGTAGTCGAGCAGCCAGCCAGCAAGGCCGCCAGCAGGAACGCTGCCAGCAGCTGAAGAACCGAGCGGTTCTTATTGGGCCCTGTGCAGGCCCGGGATGCCATTCTCATGGAGTAACTCCTCATTGGGATGTTTAGTGGCGCCCATGGCTCTCCTTTGATATGGGCGCCTAAGAAATAGCCAGCTGGGACATATGGCAAAAGCATTGAGCCTCCGCCGAAGGTGATGATGCATGTAGAGCCTCGCTGGAGTGGCGAGAAGTCAGCTTTTAGCGTCTTTTCCCTGTGGACAGGAAGCCGTTTGTGTTCTTGCTCACGCTTGAACAATATCTCGTAATGTGGGATAGTGTCAATCATCGGGATCGGCTCCTGCGCGGATGAAGCGGACGGGCCGGGAGCCGTAATCCTTGGTTTCGCTGGGGATCGGATGGATGTTCAGGACGGGAGCGTCTGGCCCGCTCATCGGCGGGAAAGCCTCCTGCCTTTGAGCGTGAGTTAAACCGCTTGTGACCTACAACACGTTCGCGCTACGTCGAGGTAAGTGCAGCCAATCTGCGCGAACCAATCCTTCGGTCGCTCTGGCCGAAACTTCAGTGAAGCAATGTTGCTTCTGACCCGGAGGTTCAAAGAAGTGTTGAAAACCCTGCGGAGGAATCCGCGATGACTACAGATGTGACAAGAAACGGCCCGACTTATATTCCACCGGCTGCCTCCCAAAACCGGCTGACGGATTTGAAGTACCGCTTTCCCGCCCGGTATCTGGCCAGCTGGGGCGCGCTGCTCCTGCTGCTGCTTTTCGCAGTGGTAATTGCTCCCGCCAGTCTGGGCGGAAATTCAGTACGGGTCGTCAGTGCCCTCGCGGGTGTCCTGGCGTTGGCAGCGATGGGGCAGATGCTCGTCGTGATGTTGGGCGCAATCGATCTCTCGGTCTCTGCTGTGGTTGCTGCCTCGGCCGGGATAGTGGTTCACTACGGCGTGCCGGGAGCGAACCTGTGGCTCGTGATTCCCGCAGCCCTTGTGCTGTCGATGTTGATAGGCATCGTCAACGGCTTCTTTATCTGCGTTCTTCGACTCAACTCGATCATCGTGACACTGGCTACGTACGGAATTGTCACGGGAGGGATGCTTCTGTGGACCGGAGTGTCCTTCTCGCTGACAGGGGAAGCGCCGGAGCAGCTGCAGCAAGTAGCCCAGTGGTCCCTTCTTAACATCAACATGTGCTTCATGGCCGCGCTTATCGTCGGCTTGATCCTTGCGGCTGTTCTTTCTTACACCCGTGCCGGGCGCAGGGTCGCCCAGGTCGGGTCGAATCCGCGGGCAGCGAACGCACTGGGGGTCCGGGTCACCCTGGTACAGATGAGCACGTTCGCCGCTGTCGGCCTCCTCTACGGTATCGCCGGGGTGCTGGTCGCCGGCTTCATCGGAACCCCTGACATCTCCATCGGCGCGCCCTACCAACTGGCAACGGTGACGGCCGTGGCTATCGCCGGACTCACCTTCAGTGGCGGCCCAACGAGTGTCGCGAGCCTGCTCGTATCCTGCGTCTTCCTGCAGCTGCTTGATCAGGCGCTGGTTGTGGCCGGCTTCCCCACGGGCGCGCGCATCATGATCCAGGGCTTCACCCTTGTCGTCGCAGTGGCGGCAATAACCATCAGCCAATATGGCCTCGCCGGAATTCGGCGAATTGCAGCGCTGCAGCTGGGAAGGCCACTGAAATGACGAGTCAACTCACGCCGCCGCCGTCGCCGTCGCGAAGGACCAAAGGAGAAGATGTAGTGGAGAAAATCGTGGACGTAGGGACTACACAAGCCGGCTCTGTGCCTGCGGGGACTGACTCGAAGGAGCCAGCCGTCGTCCTCACGGGAGTGTCTAAGTCGTACCCGG
This sequence comes from Arthrobacter oryzae, assembly GCF_031454875.1. Classification (GTDB taxonomy): domain Bacteria; phylum Actinomycetota; class Actinomycetes; order Actinomycetales; family Micrococcaceae; genus Arthrobacter; species Arthrobacter oryzae_D. Next base: position 4,205 of record NZ_JAVDRQ010000023.1, on the reverse strand, counting down.
GTGTGAAGGCCCTCAGCGACGTCAACTTCGACTGCCGGCCAGGAGAAGTCCACGCACTGGTGGGAGAAAACGGCTCCGGGAAGTCCACCCTCATCAAGATCGCCTCGGGCGTCCTCACCCATGACACTGGCGAAGTCACGATCGGAGGCCAAGCACTGGCCGGGGGGTCAGTGAAGCGCGCCCGCAAGCTAGGGCTCATGACCGCTTATCAGGACACATCCCTGGTTGAGGAACTCACTGTCGCCGAGAACATCGCGCTCTCATTCAACGCTATCGGCGAGCCCCGCCCGGCGGATTTGGACCGCCTTCTTGCCCGTTACGACTTGCCGTTCAAACCAACCGACCTTGTGGGCGCACTGGGCCCGGGCGCCCGTCAGCTCCTCGAAGTCGCGAGGGCCATGAGCCACCAGCCACGGGTCCTGATGCTCGACGAACCGACAGCGGCCCTCGACATGCAGTACGCAGCGCATCTGGAGGGGCTGATCCGGCAATCCCGTGACGAAGGAGTGGCTATTGTTTACGTCAGCCATCGCCTTGAAGAGGTTCGCCGCCTCGCCGACAGACTCACAGTCCTCCGCGACGGCGTAATCCAGGGAACCTGGAGTGGCAGGAGCTGGGAAGTCGACGAGATAGTCGAGGTCATGGTCGGCGCCCCGACCGACCTCGAGTTCCCGACGCGAACTCCGTCCAAGGCGCAGGGCAACAGGCTCGAGGTTCGAGACCTGGCCGGGCACGGATACGGTCCTGTGGCGATCAGCGTTCGTCCAGGCGAGATCGTCGGCGTCGCTGGGGCAGAAGGCAACGGACAGAGAGCCCTCCTGAGAGGCCTTATCGGTGAAAAGCGCACCTCGGGTGAGATCCTGGTGGACGGCAAACCCGTTGGACGGGGCGGCCCATCGGCGGCTTTAGACGCGGGCATCAGTTTCCAGAGCGGAGATCGTGCCGTGGAGTCGGTCTACAGCGAGCTGTCCGTGATGGAAAACGCTACTGCCCAGCTGGGTCCTGAAAGCGGCCCCTTCGGTCTCGCTTTGCCAGGCCGCTTGCGGGAGGCTTTCGGTAAAGTCTCGAAGCAGCTCGGCATCGTGGCCGCATCGCCCTACCAGCCCATCAGCGGCCTGTCCGGGGGTAATCAGCAGAAAGCTGTCCTGGCCAGGCCAGCTCTGCGGCCCCCCAAGGTCCTGATCGTCGATGAACCGACTCAAGGTGTCGACGCGCGGGCCCGCATGGACATCTACCGCGTCCTGTCCAGTGCAGCAGAGGAAGGAATGGCCGTACTCGTAAATTCCTCAGACTCTGCTGAACTGGCAGGGCTGTGCGACAGGGTCTACGTTATGTCACGGGGCAAGGTGGTCCAGGAAATTGCCAGTCCGATGACCGAGTCCGCCATCGTCCGTGGCTTTGTCAGTGCAGCTGACGTCGACCAAAGCCACGTCGATCAAGTGCCAAGCGACGCGGGGCTCGTGTCCCGACTCGTCGCGCGCGCCACCTCAAATTTCCCCATAGTTGTTCTGTTGCTGCTGACTGCAATAGTGGCGGGGTACGCAGGCAGCCAATCGCCCTTTTTCTGGACCTGGCCCAATCTGGCGAACATGCTGATCATCGCCCTGCCATTGGCCTTCGTCGCCCTCGGACAGCAGTTCACCATGCTTTCGAGAGGCTTCGACCTGTCCATCGGGTCGACAATAAGTCTTACCGTAGTCCTTGTCTCCATGACGCTACCGGACTTAAGTCCCCCGTCGCTGCTGGGAACGATTCCACTGCTTCTTCTCGTCGCGGCGGCCATCGGCGGTTTCAACGCAGTGCTGATTGGCTGGCTCAAGATCAACGCAGTCGTTGCCACTATTGCCACAATGGGCATTGTCCAAGGCATCGCGATCATCCTGCGCCCCGCTCCAGGTGGTGTCATTGCACCAGACCTCGGAACAGCAGTCAGCCTCGGAGTTGCCTTCTTGCCGGCCCCCTTTATCGGCCTGATCGTGCTGACAATCGCACTGGAGCTCTGGCTCTTCCGCAGCCGTACAGGGCTAGCAGTGCGAGCTGCCGGGTTCAATCCCGAAGCAAGCCGAAGGATCGGCCGGCAGGTCGGCGTCATTCGGGCCGTCGGACTTCTCGTGTGCGCTCTGGGCGCGGTCGTCGGAGGCGTGCTCCTGGCATCGCAGACAGGGATCGGCTCCAACGCCGTAGGTGCTACCTACTCACTCCCCGCGTTCGCCGCAGTGTTCCTGGGCGGGGCAGTCATGACCGGCGGCAGGGGCTCCTTCGTAGGTGCTCTTCTGGGTGCCGTGTTCCTCTCGCTGCTCGACAATGTCACCCCGCTGCTGAACATCCCGAACGCGACCGAGCAAGTCATCTATGGCATCATCCTTCTCGTTGCAGTGTCGGGTTACACGGTGGCCCAGCGGGTACGAACCCGCAAATGAGTAGGTACCGAGCAGAGCCAATTCAGCTGTTCCATTGCTTCCAATAGACCTCAATGACAACAAGGGAGTCCGATCTTGCGCGCACGACAGGAAATCGTTGACCTGCTGACCGAGTACTACGCCGCGATGGAGACCAATGAACCCGACCGGTACGGGAAGTACTTCGCAGACGACATAACGTTGACCTTCGCTCCCGCGCCGACCATAACTGGTCGCAATGCGGCGCTCACTGCGATGTCGGGGCTGCTAGGTCGGGTGCAATCTCTGCACCACGATCTGGTCAACGTGTGGGAGGAAGATGAAGGCGTCGTTATCTTCGAGTCCCTAGGGGTCTGGCACCTCCAAGACGGAAGGAGCGTGTCGATCAAGGCATGTTCCGTCTTCACGGTGGAAGAAGGCAAGTTCACGGATCAGCGCATCTATGTCGACAATTCCCCACTATTCGCACTGCTCGATGAACCGGCAGCGGCCCGCCAGTCGTAGTGATAGTGACGTACCGCTCGGTCGCTACCCGCATCCGGGTAGAGCTATTGGCACCGGAACCACGCATGTAGCTTGACGTTTAGCTAGTGGCTTCAAAGGCTCTTTGGTTCAGAGGCAGAACGGTCCCTGCGCACATGTCACAAGACGTCCTGCGCAGGGACCGTTTCGCGGTTAAAGGTCGGCAGCTCGGGTCTCTCCCGGCTTACTCCAGCCAGGTCACAAAGGGCACAACCGAACTTCGTAAACGAACGGCGGGAAAAGGACTCGTTCAGGCATGGTTATGACCCAACATTGCCGGGGCGGGAACGATAGGCCGGTCTGGCCATTTCGCGGCAAACAAAAACTGACCCAAAAGGCCGTCGATCTCTTCGGAAATTCTCGAAGGATGAGTGGGCCCCGCTATCCACTTTGAGGGGTCTCCAGGCGCTTGCCCCTTGGCGTATCAGTGGGGTGGGGGAGTGCACATGACGACATTTGCGGAGGCAGGGCCAATGGGCAATTGCAACAGACCGTTGTGCAGGTGTCGTATATCGAGGAAGGCTGCGTGGCTCGGCATCAAGGAATAATTCGAGGTCAAGTACAGGGCACTCGGCCCGGGCGCTAACCGGCCGGACCTCGGGTCTAACGAATACGCTGCTTCTTGAGAGCAGGAGCTGCGACGTGGTCGTTGCTGCCGGCTTGACGGCGAGTACCGCCCTTGGTGAGGAGGTAGCCGCCTTTTTGATGTCACCTAAGGTCTTGCGGAAGATCCTCCGCGTGCACCCAGCCCGGCTGCCTGAATCTCTGTGCGATGACGGGGTAGATGGCTTTCAGGCGATCATGGGGAAAGTGGGCCAGGATGACCTTGAACCCGGTTCTTGGGAACAACGGGCGCCGCTGGCCCCGGCCGAATTGGTTTTCGGAGCTCGACCGGGCACGGTGCTCTTCTACGCACAAGACCGAGTCATCATCAAACGCTGTTAGTAGAAGAGCGGGGTGCCCGATCTTGTACACAGATCTTCGAGGACGCCATGGCTGGCCCGCAGCAATGGGTCCCGCCCAGAGGATGTACAGGTCTATCTCGATGATCCGCCGCCCGAGGACGTAATAGCCATTGCATACCGTGGTGAGTAATCCGGCATCATGCAGGCATTTATTTACGGTATCCCGTCGCCGTGGAGTTCTGCAGTCAGCGGGCCAATCGCTTTTACAGAGTCAGCTGTCGCTATAGGGTAGTTCGCGTTCGGTTGAGAGGTCCCAGACGATTGCTTTGCGGCGGGTGTACATGGCCACGGAGTCGAAGCCGTTTTCTTTGCCGAAGCC
>NZ_JAVDRQ010000022.1:0-23335 GCF_031454875.1 Arthrobacter oryzae | reverse complement strand
CCACCAGCAGGAACTGCCACACCCTCGGCAGAGATAATCCCGATACGCAGATCACCCCCACCCAGCGGCACAGCAAACTCTTCGAACGTTGTCGTTGTCATCTTCGCGATCTTCCTTCAGCCAGGTGGTGATTTGATGGTTAGGGGGTCCAATAGCCCCGTTTTACGACGCTTCTCCAGCGTCAAGGCTTGTGTTGCAATGCTTCTGCCGTCATAACGAGTGCCTTCGATCGAGGCCTATATGCCCTCGCGCTCAGTGGCAACTGCCATACCCGGCAAAGAGCATGCCCACCATCTCCGTTTGGTCCTGCATTGGCCGAGCAATCAGTCAGTCGGGACAGGGGTGGCAAGCCGACGAAGTCATGGACGTTATGCACTCCCTATCTGCTTAGTCGCGCAGAATCGAGGTGCCTGATTCGAGAGGGACCAGCTTCTCGGATGGTGCTGTTTCCCCTTGGATGCGGGGTGGCACTTTGACGAAGAGCAACAATACGAACGCCAGCGAGAGCGCAACCAGTGGCACAGTCATTCCCACGATGGTGTCGCCGGGGGTGGCCAGCTTGCCGATGAGGAACGGCCCGAAGAAACCGCCAGCGGAAGCCAAGGAATTGATGACTGCGATTCCGACCACGGCCTGTCGCTTCGTAAGGATCTGACTGATCAGGGCCCAGTATGTAGGGATGTTTCCAATTACGCCGCATGCAAGCAGGATGAGCCCGATCATGCCCAACAGCGGGGAGCCACGGAACACTGCGGTCATGAGCAGGCCAATGATCGCGGTAGCGAAGCAGGACAGCACGATGAACTTCCGTCGTCCGGTGATGTCTGCATAGCGGACAAGCAGCAACATCACGATGGCACCACACAGGTACGGGATCGCGCCGTAAAGGCCGATGTTGGTCGGAGAATATGACGGATTCAATTGGGACACAACCTGCGGGAGGAAGAAAGTCATACCGTAAGCTGCCACCCCGGCTAGTGCATTGATCAGGCCCAAATACAGGATTTTGGGGTTCCGCAGCGCCCGCAGTTCGCTCGACTTGTCGTGCTTGTCTTCGGGCATGGCTGCATACTCTTCAGCTATGGAACCTTCCAACCACTTCTTTTCGTCAGCACTGAGCCACTTTGCCTTGCTCGGGCGGTCAGCCAGCGTCAGAAGAATCCAGATGCCGAGTAGGACCGGCGGCAGGCCTTGAAGAATGAAGATCCATCGCCAAGAGCTGAGCCCAAACCAGTCCACGTGCTCGAGAATCAAGCCGCCACTTATGCTTCCAACAATAAGGGCAGCAGGCATGGCCAGTGCGATGGCACCGATGGCCCGGCCGCGGTCATGGTTCAGGAACCAGTAAGTGAGGAACAGAATGAGTCCTGGGAAAAGCCCGGCCTCAGCGATACCCAGCAGGACGCGGGCGAAGTACAACTGTGTCACCGAGTACACGAATCCAGTCGCCATGGTGACCAGGCCCCATGTAATCGCAATGCGTGCCAGCCAGAGTCGGGCGCCGACCTTGGCGAGAATCATGTTGCTGGGCACTTCAAGGAGGACATATGCGATGAAGAAGACCGCGGCGACGGCACCGTACGTCGCAACGTCAATGCCGAGTTCCTTGCCCATTGTCAATTGCGCGTAACTAATGGAGGCGCGATCCATATAGTTAAACCCGTATAGCAGGAAGGCCACCGGCAAAATTGTCCGTCGGACTTTCCTAATGACCGTCTTTCGGTCCACGGCCGGCTTGGCCGGTAAAGAATTTGTAGCCACGCTACCTCCTCGTAGGTGAGCCCGATATAGGGCTGGATATGCGGCACCCTAAAGGTGCCAAGCTTGGACCACTGTCATTCGTAACTCGAATGTGTAATTGGTTGAAGATTTTGTCCCTGCGGCAACTGCAGTGTTATGGGTAGCACACTGTGGCATTTGAGGGTCGAATAGAGGACCTGGGTTTGTCCAGAGAGTTAAAACCCATCCCCAAAAAGGTCTCGCTTAATGATATTCCACTATATGGGATATGGTCAAGTACTTTCGTGACTTGAAATAGACGAATGCGTCTTATAAATGGTACTTCCACAAACACCAAATATTGCTCAGCCCTGTCAGCGGACCAGCGTCAAAACTTCGATGACTTCATCGCAGGTTTCGATGTCCTGGATAAGATCCTGCACCCTTTTAACATTTTCGAAGGGGATTGGGTGGATGGATGCCTCTGCGCATTCGCTAAACTTCTGGCGGAGCTCTTCCCATGTCATCGGACGTTCAGGTGTGCCGGGCACTTCTGAACCCAGGCGTTCGATCCGGCGCCCGTCACGCATGACTACCTCGACTTTGCCGTCAGGCAACTTGAGATTCCAATTGAAGGCCTCATCGACTACTGGTTCGACTTTATCGGCCAGCGCAAGGACTTGCGCGTCCTTGAGGGCATCTGTTGAGAAATCCGAAATACTCATTTTGCCCTTGACTAGGGCCAGCGCAACGGTGAACGGCAACGAGAATTTCGCATCCATCATCGTTTTGGGCTTTTTTCGTTGATCCAGCGGTGCTGTCATCCGCTGGGCGAAATCTCCGACGTAGACGCGCACGGTCTCGATATCTTCGACGTTTATCGGATTTTCGCGTGCCAGTTCAATGGCGGCGTGAATGTAGGTATGGGCGTTACCCACTGCAGGCCAGTACTTATAGGTCATGTCCGCACAGAGATATTCAGACCCGAGATTCTCGAGCATCTTCTCGCGGTTATATTCACCGTTGAAATAGACCTTGAAGACGCCGGCCTCACCTTCGAACAAGTTCTCCATCCCGAGCATCCCTTTCTGGGCAAGGAGAACCGCGTTCACGCAGCTTTGCGCTATAAACCCGGCATAAAGCCCGCGCAAATCGCTGCCGATACCGAAGATCTGTTCCATGGTCCCGCCCGCTGTCAGGCTGACGATGCCCATGGCGTGCGCGATCTGCCTTGAACTGAGGCCCAGGAGCGCTCCGCAGGCCGCGACGCCCGAGTACACCCCGACCGCCCCGGACAAGTTCCAGTCCATATGCCAGCCCACGTTGCAGCGGAGCCGGATGAATAGTTCCTGGCCAATAGCCACTGCTGCGACCAACTCTTCGCCGGTTACTCCGCCTTTGCGTTCAGCCAAGGCAAGGAGGGCAGGTACGAGGGAACTGTCCGGGTGGGCACCCCAAGGTGTCTGGCTGTCGTAGTCGAGTCCATGGGCCAGAGTGCCGTTGGCGAAGGCGGCTGCGCCGGCTGGCACTCGGCCGCCGAACCCAAGGATGCTTGCTTCTTCCTTGCCGCCGGCTTCCGAGACGAGCTCAATAAGGGGTTTAACGGCCGGTTCCATTCCGCTCGCCCCCAGCATGACGCCGATTGTGTCCAGAAGACTCTTTTTCGCGGCCTCGACTGCCTGCGTCGGCAAATCCACAAATCGAGTAGTTGATGCGAATTTTGCGAGGTCATGGGAAAGGTCGATATTGGTTGCCATGTGGTGTCTTTCTTTCTTGTCAGAATATTTCATGCAGGCATCACTGCGCCCGGTTTATCCGGCAAAACGCATTTCTGGAAGGCCCCTCACGCCCAGCCCGTAGATCGCGAACAGACCACCGGTGCCAGGTTGCGTGGTCGGTACGCCACGCAACGCCTTCGACATGCTGGTGAAGTAGAGAACGTCCAGATTGCGACCGCCGAACATGAGGCTGGTGACGTTCCGAACGGGAACATCTATTTCACGGTCAATCGATCCATCCGGTGCGTAGCGGATGATGCGGCCGCCAAGCACTTTGGCATTCCAGAGGAAGCCCTCGGAATCGACGGTCGCACCGTCGACGGTACGGGCAAAATTTCGGTCGGAAACATGGACCCGCTTGTTCGAAATGTCGCCGGTAGCGATGTCATAGTCATAGGCCCAAATGACCTTGTACTCAGAATCGCCGAAATAGAATGTCTTATTGTCGGCACTCCAGCAGGGGGCGTTGGAACAGATCATGCCGGTCTCGACCTCCGATACGGAAAGGTCTTGATCCAGCCGGTAAAGAGACCCGTTCCCTGCCGGGTTCCGCAGGATGTCCACGCTGAGCGGATCGAAGTCATAGCCCATTGACCCTGCAAAGAACCGACCCGCGCGGTCGACCTTGCCATCGTTGAACCGATAGTCGGGTTTATCCGCTAAGGGGTTGGCGATGGGCGTGACTTCCTGCGTTTCAAAATCATAGAAGTTGAAGCCGTTTGCCAGGGCGAGAACAGCGCCGCCGCTTTCGCGCAACGCCATGGATCCGATGTAGTTCGGAACATAGTAGGTGCGCACGTCGCTTCCGATTTCGTCGCAACTCCAGATTTCACATGCCGTGCTATCGACCCAGTAAAGTCGCTGCTCCCGGGCATCCCAAAGCGGGCCTTCGCCAAGATGGTTCTTGCAATCGACCAAAAGCTGAATTTCGGCCATTAACTCCACCTATCACTTTCATGGCGCCCCGGGCGCCCGTACTTCTTCCTGCTGCCGGCCGGTGATCAGTGACGCACGCGCGTCAGAGGCATGCAGTCTGGCCGCCGTCCACTGAAACAACCGAACCAGTCATGAAGCTTGCGTCATCGGTCAGGAGAAAAACGATAACCGCAGCAATTTCCTCCGGGTAGCCAATCCGCCCGATCGGATGCTTCGCGTTGATACGGGCGACAGCGGCGGGATCTTCCATCATGTACTCGACCAGGGGTGTCCTGGTCATGCCCGGAGCGACCGCATTAACCCGGATGCCAAGGGGTCCAAGCTCGGGCGACATGGATTTCGTTATGCCGGAGATGCCGAACTTCGACGCAACGTAAGAGAGCCGGTTCGGCACACCAAGGACACCGGCCCCCGAAGAAATATTGACGATTGCGCGCGGCCCGCTGTCGTCTTTCACTGCCAGCACGAACGCCTGGCACATATTGATTGTTCCGTCGAGATTCACCGCCATGATCTTGCGGTGTTTTTCCGGATCGGTGTCGACGATACTGCCTTCGCCCGTAATTCCCGCGCAATTAACCAGGCCGTTGAGCCCGCCCAACTTCTCACGCATCTCCGCAAGAAGCGCCACCGTCCCACCGTGATCACAGACATCGAGGACCGCGCCATGGATGCGGTCTGCCTCCGCGGCAACTGACAGAGCCGCGTCGACACCGGCTTGAGTGACATCGACAGCAACCACTGTCGCCCCCTCAGCAAGCAACCTCTTTACACTGGCGGCGCCAATCCCGCTGCCGGCGCCTGTTACAACTACAGTTCGCCCTTCGAATCGCTTCATCGAGACTCCTCTTGTATTTCTGCGGACCCTCCTGCTTTTTGGCCATCTTAGGTGGGGGAGGATGCGCAGCCAGTTTCGTATGTGAATCAGAGTTTCATATAGGTTTGCGTCGGTCAATAGCAATGCGCCAAGTTGAGGTGAGCCCGTAACAAAACTCCCGTCACGCCAGTGGAGGGATGGTGGGGTAGCTTCTGCCTTTGCTGGAGCATGGACGCCCGGCGGAATGAAGCGAGCTTGAGTGAGAGTGCTGCGGCATAGGGCACTCCAGCGTCCGCGGCGCGCCTGTAGAACTTGTCCCTTGGGGTCGAGTCTGCGCCCGAGGAGCGGGGGGAGCCTTCTTAGTATCCGGATCCAGGAAGGAATCAGGCTTTCCGAGGCCAGCTCTCCGGGCCTGCCCATCAGGCTGACCAGCGTCCGTCTCTCGGATATTGCTCAGTCGGCTTTCGACGCACCTGCACCCATTCGCCGGGACAATTCTTTGCACGTTTCCACCAGCAAGTCACGTGCTTGGTCTACCGGAACATTGCCCGTGCCGTTGAGGCGATGGATGAAGGGAGTGGTCATGGCAGCTACTGCCTTCCCGGTGTAGTCGAAGACTGGCGCTGAGATGTTCGTAACCCCTTCAATCGTGAGCGATTTTCCTTGACAGAAACCGGCCTTACGGACCTCAGGCAGATCAGAGAGGAATCGCGACCGCCGCGCGCTGGTCTCGTTGCCTGCGAGTAACAGCAGATTCTGGAGTTCCGTGTCCCCCATGAATGCTGCAAGAACCCGGCCAGAGGCGGAATCATCAATCGGGATCTGTGAGCCCAGGCGAACCGTGTTTACATTGGTGTCCGGGCAGTCCACTTGAGCGATAACGAGCAGTTTTCCGGAACTGAGGATGCAGAGGTGAATGCTTTGGCTGATGCGATTGGCAAGCTTCTGCATCTCATCGCCAGCAATGACTGTCAGGCGACGAATGATCGGTTGGCGATGCGCAACCTCAAACAGTTTCGTCGTCAAGTGGTAGCGCTCGCCCCCGTCAAGCTCTACGTAGCCACGTTCGCGCAGCACCATGAGCACGCGGAAAATCTCCGATGTGGTTCGGCCGAGTTTCTTGCCAATATCGGCTTGGCCTAAGCCACTATCCTCAGAGGCCAAGAGTTCGAGGATGTCGAGTCCTTTGGCCAAAGCTGGCGCCCGATACTTGCCCTCGTCTGTTTCCGTCTGCATGCCCGCCCCGCTCGTCTTGCCCATCCGTGGGGGATAGGGCGCCAGTTCGTTTTATATATAAAACCTATATGGCCGCTCGGAATCAGGCAAGCGGCAAGCCTTTCGCCGGAGCGCTCCGGCGCACCTCTTACCTGGAGGGGTGGCGGGAGTGGGTTTTGCAAACGTCGCCGGGCAGTTGCTGCTGGCTGGCGATCTCGCCACTACGAGCAGCGGGAACGCGCAGTTGCGACGATAGCGTCCGGGCTTCTGGTTGGCATTCAGTTACCATTACAGCCTTCCAGATTGGCTTTGTGAGCCTTCTCGGCATAGCGGGAGTCATCGGTACCCAGCTCATCGGCCGGGTTTTTGATCGCGGCTGGTCGGCCCTAGCCATCGGCATTGGTCTCGCCATAACGCTTGATTCGGTCCCTGTTTCCGGATTTGGCGGGTCATCGATTGTCACTCTACTCACCGCCGTTGCGCTGCTCCCCATCGGCGTCCAGGCCTGCTGGTGCTCCTTCAGACAATGATTGTCTCGATAGACCCTGCCGCCCGCAGCCGCCTTAACACTGCCCGCATAGTTTGCAACTTCATCTGCGGTGCAATCGGGTCACTCTTGCCGCCGTGCTCTGGGAGGTCGGCCAGTGGCCCGCCGTCATGGGCGGTTCAGCCGTCGTCGTCTATGCTCTGGCGCTGTGGCTCATCCACAGAAAGCGGGCCTATCGGACTACACGCAGCCGCTGTTCGAGGCGCTTGCCACGGAAGATATCAGCGACGGGCCACGAGTTCGCGGGCGCCATCGAGGAAACGGGGAATGATGATGGGTATTCCCGTTCCCGGAGCCTCAACGATGGGGCCGTCCACCACGCAGGCAATTTCTCAAAGGCTCCAGGATGCGCAGGGTCCCACGCGGACTAGACAAGAAACGTCGTCCTCATAACGTGCTTCCCTCCACGAGTCACGAATCAACCCCGTCACCGCGCTCTGTACTATGTCTCATAATGCAGGATATCCTTACCTGGCGGCTGGTGCTAAGACCTAGCCGAATCCATTTACCAAAGGAGCAAACACATGAGTCCCGTAATCGTTGTGGGAGTCGACGGCAGCAAAACGGCGAATAAGGCGGCAGAGTCAGCCAGGGACCTTGCTGCAGCATTAGGCGCGTCCCTCCACGTGGTTTCAGCCTTCGACAGCGACCGGACCGAAGTCCTCGGCAGCGGCAGCGATCAGCGGGTTGTCTCCAACGCGGATGGTGCAGAGCACGTGGCCCGCACTGTCGCGGAATCCTTGGGTCGGGAAATCAAAGTCACGTACTCGTCAGCTCGCGGCCGCCCCGCGGACGCCCTCATCAAGGAAGCTCTACGCATGGAAGCTCAGATCATCGTTGTAGGTAACCGGAAGATGCGGGGCATCGGCCGTGTTCTTGGCAGCGTTGCCAACAGTGTGGCCCACAACGCCCCTTGCGACGTCTATATCGCCAACACTTACGATGTCGACTGATAGGAACGCCGGTCAAGACGATGGCCCGCATCTTCAGAGAAGGATGTCCGGACATGCTCACCTGCTACTGGCCGGGGCAGCGGCTTTAAGCATCTGGCGTCCTCTTGCGCACCAGCACAGCGTCGGTTGCGCAGGGAACAGTCGAACGACAGGGATCTGCACGTACCGCACGCCTTACCACCTACGGGCACGGACTCCCGCAGGGCGGGAACTGCGCCTTGACTGGGGCCATGACCAGTTGGACCCCTGAGGAGCAGAGGAGCATCGGCTCCACCGACGACTTCTACATCTCGCCCTTCCGAGCGGACAGGACCACACTCGGGACGTCGACCTGGATTTGGTCCGAAGTCGTGGACTGTGCAGTGTACGTCCGCGCCTACAACGGTCACACATCGCGCTGGAACGGTTCCGCCCTGTCGCAGCACGCTGGCCGAATCACCGCTGGTGGCGTCGGAAGGGACGTCTCGTTCGTCCCCATCGATGAAGCGTCGCTGAACGACCGGATCGACGAGGCCTACCGGGCGAGTATGCCGGAAACCCTTACCTGCCCCCAATGGTCACCGACTGGGTCTGCGCCGCCGCCATGCGCGTGGCCCCCTGAAAGATAAATTATGACCGACAAGACAACCGGCTGGACCGGCGGACAGTGCGCCTTCGGAGATTTCGCGCCATGCCTGGTCCACTACACCGACACCGTCCTCTTCGACGAGGTTTGGGAGCGGCTCCAGCTCTCCAAGCGCGATCGCAGCCCCATCACCGTCGCCGCCCTCCTCGCCGGCGGCAACACCGGGCAGCTGACCTTTCACCTGGACCACGCCAGGAAGAACGGCGCCATCGAACAGGAGCTCATCGAGGAGGAGAAGCATTCAGTCAACTCTTTGATGGACGCGGGGCCCTGATCCATTCGTCCAGGTATGGCAACGACACTTTGGACAGCGGTTCGCGAGGCACATCCTCCATGGGGTGTTGTTCCCAATTTTGGGCGGGTTCCCTAGAGTGCCCGTTGATCATCCCGGCCGGACACTTCCGTGGGTGGATTCGGACCAAGACGGTGAAGCCTCGTGTCCGGCGGCGACGCGGCGCTGGGTGGATAACGCGGTGGCTACGCCTTTCCGCGCAGTCTAGCCCGTTCCACCAATTCGGCCGCCCGTGGTCGCGTTCCGTGGTGGAACACCATGCCCTCGGGCAACCCCGTGACCGTCGCGCTGGAAGCGGAGATGTCGATCGTGATCCTGCTGTTTGCCATAGGGGCGTTGGTAATGTGCAGGTCGCCGTAAGACTGGGGGAGCACAGGATCCATCCAGAGGCCGCCGCGAGCAACGTCGGCGTAGTAGCCCATTAGGGTCTTGATCAGGAAGATTGGGGTGGTGGCGGCCCAGGCTTGAGGGGAGCATGCCGTGGGGTAGGGTACCGGTTCGTCGAAGTGCTCGCGGCTAAAGCCGCAAAACAACTCCGGCAACCGCCCCTCGGAGTACTCGGCCGCCTCAAACAAAGCTGTGGAGATCCGTTGCACATGCTCGACGAAGCCGTAGCGCAGGAGCCCGGCCGCGATGATCGCATTGTCGTGGGGCCACACGGATCCGTTGTGGTAGCTGGCGGGGTTATAGGCGCCCATATCGCTGGCCAAGGTTCGCACGCCCCAGCCGCTGAACATCTCCCGGGACATCAGCCGTTCTGCCATGAGGGGGGCCTTGTCATCATCGATGATGCCAAACACCAGGCACTGCCCCATGTTGGAAGCGCACGCGTCGACGGGCCGCTTCTTTCCATCAAGGGCGACAGCGTAGTAGCCGCGGTCGGGCAACCAGAACTGCTCGTTGAACCGCTTCTTCAACAGTGCCGCGCGGTCCCGGTACTCTGCCGCCAGGCCCTGGTCACCGGCGTCAAAGGCTATCCAGGAACGTGCGAGGTACGCGCCGTAGACGTAGGCTTGGACCTCGCACAGAGCGATCGGGGGTTCGGCAATAGTGCCATCTGCAAAGTTGATGCCGTCCCAGGAGTCCTTCCAGCCCTGGTTGATGAGCCCGCGGTCGTTGAGGCGCTCATACTCGACAAAGCCGTCGCCATCCTTGTCGCCGTAGTCACGGATCCAATCCAGCGCCCGGTCCACGTGCGGCAGCAGGGCGGAGATGGATTCCGCGGCGAATCCCCAGCGGCTGACTTCCCCGAACAGCGCCACGAACAGCGGGGTGGCATCGACGCTGCCGTAGTAGGCTGACTTGCCGCCCAGGGCCAGTCCGCTGGAGACATCGAACCGGACCTCGTGCAGAATCTTCCCAGGTTCCTCCTCGCTCATCTCATCCACCGTGCTGCCTTGGCGGCCAGCAAGCGTCTGGAGGGTCCCGAAGGCCAGGGACGGATCCACCGGAAGCGCCATGAGGGATGCCCACAGCGAGTCCCGGCCGAACAGCGTCATGAACCACGGTGCCCCCGCAGCCACCACGATGCGCTCCGGGTGGTCGGGATCCTCAATCCGAAGTGCGCCCAGGTCGTCGTAGCTGCGCCGAAGTGTCCGTTCGATGGAACGGTTGCCCATGTGCAGCACTGGAATCTTCGACACCCACTCCTGCCGGCGCAGGTCGCGCGGAGACATTTCGCCCTCTTTCGGACGATCGAAGGGCGCCACCGGAGCGCTTCCGTCCACGGTGGGCGTCACCATGAACGTGGCGCTCCATTGTCCGTGCGGTGGGACTACCGTGAGGTAGGTCAGCGCTTCGGGTGAGGCGTTGGCGCCACTGGCGGACACGACGACGCTCTTCCGAACGTCCTGCCAGACGGCCCGGATGGTCAGTGCGTCGCCGTCGGCTTCACGGGACTCGTCCCAGCGCCGCTGGATGCGGGCCTCCTTCACCTCGAAGAGGTCCGCGAAGTCCGCCTCCACCCTGATGGAAACCACGCACTCGGCGGCGGCCGACGAGTAGTTTCGGACGGTGATCTGCTCCAGGATGCCGGTACCCACCTCGCGGAGGCGTTCGACGACGAGCGGACTGTCCGCATGCCCGTCCGAGCGCGGCACGCGACCGACAAAAAGGGCCCGGTACGGTTCCTTCGCCTTGGCGGCCAGCGGCTGCAGGGGCTCACCATTAACGGTCAGATTCCAACCTGACAGGATGCGGGTGTCCTCATAGAAGACCCCGTGCGGGTATTCCGGATGGATATCGCCATTCGCCGAGGAGATGCAGAAGGATGAGCCCTCCACCAAGGTGACCGACCCAGATCCCAGCGGCCCGGCAGCAGTGTCAGCATTCCATCCAGCCATTCCGACTCCTTCAAGGGAATGATTCAACGGGTTTAACAACGGGCAGCGCTGCCGGGATCCCTGTCCACCCGGCGACTCTCTAGGCGATTGACGCTACGCCTGTGTGCCAGATGATGCCAGATCCTCAAAGCCCGCTGGCGAGGTTGCAAAGAAGGCAGCAACAACAGCCATAAGCGCCCGGGGAGGCCACCGCGCTCCGCCTGGGGCATCAGTAAGCATGCGCTGGCGGCACACGAGTTTACGGTAACTTCTGTGTACCGGAGGCCCCTATCCGGCTCGAACGGCGATCCCCACCTGGATCGCCAAGCCGTCCTTCGTGGGCCCGGGAGGTTTATTGGCTGCCGACGCTGGTGCGGGCTTTTTCGACGATGTGTTCGGTGGCTGCCCACGAGGCCAGAAATTTCAGTGCTTCGTCTGAGGGGCTGCCGGGGACGGCCGGGTAGACGGTGAGGGTGTGGCCAGGCACGTCTTCGAGTTCCATGCTCTGGTAAGTGAGTTCGAGCAGTCCCGCCACGGAGTGGTTGAAAGACTTCGCGCCGGAGTAGTGACGGCGGACGTTGTGGGCGGCCCAGCGGTTGCGGAATTCATCGCTGCGCATGGAAAGTTCCCCGATGAGCTCCGCGATGCCCTTGTCGTGGGGCGTGCGGCCGGCATCGCGGCGGAGGATTGCGACGTTGACGTTCGCTGCCCGCTCCCAGTCGGGGTAGAAGTCGCGCGCGCGCGGGTCGAGGAAAATGAACCGGGAGTGATTCGCAGGGCGGGCCGTTGCCCGGTACATGTCGGAGTAGAGGGCGTAGCCGAGGGCATTGGCGGCGACGATATCCATCCGGTTGTTACCGACAAACGCCGGCGCACCGGAGATCGCGTCGAGCATATATTGGACGGCTGGGGGCACTCTTGCCGGGGCGGGAGCCTTCTGACGCGGGCGGGCTGTATTTGCCGCTCGGGCGAGATCAAAAAGGTGATCGTGTTCAGCCCGGTCCAATTCCAGCGCACGGGCGATCGCATCGAGGACGCTGTCGGAGGCGCCGGTGAGGTTTCCTCGCTCGAGGCGCGTGTAGTAGTCGATACTGACACCAGCGAGGCGGGCTACCTCTTCCCTGCGGAGCCCAGCTACCCGGCGTCGACCGCCGTATGATTCGATGCCCGCCTGCTCAGGGGTGATCCGGGCACGCCGGGACGCAAGAAACTCCCGTACCTCTGCTCGATTGTCCATATGGGACACGCTACGTGTTCGCGGGGAACATAGAGAGGCTCTGCTGTAACCCGTTTGGGCAGTACCTCGAATCGCATTATGGCATCCGGCGTGCGCCTCCCAATCGACGGCGCACCGGCGTGAGGGGCGGTGTACTACCCCAGAAACACGAGCGTATGGGGGGTCTGTTATAACCCGTTTCACCAGAGCCCTCGCTACGAGATTCCATCGCGGGTTTGATGGTAATTGAATGATTTGGTTTCCATCGGGATGGAGCGGCAGCGTCTGCGACCAGCATGCACGCTTCGGAGACGCGCGCGTCCAGGGGCATAGCAAGCCAATCATCAGCAACGAAATGTCTGCATCAAGGAGTAAAAAACATGCCGCTACACGCAAACAGCCTCACTTTTTCCCTCGCACCCGAAGTAACCAGGACGCCCGTCCGCTACAGGAACCGGTACGGGATCGAGATCGCAGCTGACCTGTACGTCGCGACGGATCTCGACGAGTCCGTCCCGCACCCGGCCATCGTCATCGGCCCGCCCTACGGCGGCGTCAAGGAGCAGGGCCCGGGCGTGTACGGCAACGAACTCGCCCGCCGCGGGTTCGTCGCCGTAGCGTTCGACCCGTCCTACAACGGCGAGAGCGGCGGGCAGCCCCGCCACGTGTCCTCGCCGGACATCTTCGCCGAAGACTTCAGCGCCGGTGTTGACTATCTCGGCACCCTGCCGTATGTCGACCGGGAGCTGATCGGCGCCATCGGTATCTGCGGAAGCGGAGGATTCGCACTGAACGCGGCCCAGGTGGACCCCCGCATCAAGGCCGTCGCTACGTCGGCGATGTACGACATCAGCCGCGTCACCCGCAACGGTTGGCGTGACTCACAAAGCGATGAGGAGCGGCGCGCCGGGCTCGAGGGCATTGCGACGCAGCGCTGGGCAGACGTGGACGCAGGTGAGCCGGCGCTGACCCCGGTTTTCCCCCATGATTTTAAGCCGGAGTCCCTTGACCCTGTCACTGCCGAGTTCCACGAGTACTACGTCACAGACCGGGGCCACCACCCTCGCTCCGTCGGTGGCTTCACCGTCACAAGCATGCTGTCCCACATCAACTTGGGAGCGCTTGCGCACCTGCAGGACATTGCCCCGCGGCCGATCCTGCTCATCACGGGAGAGAATGCGCATTCGCGCTACTTCTCCGACACCGTGTACGAGCAGGCTGCCGAACCCAAGGAGCTCGTCGTAGTCCCCGGGGCACGGCACATCGACCTCTACGACCGTACTGATCTCATTCCGTTCGACAAGCTCGAGAGCTTCTTCACCGAGAACCTCGCCCCGGTCGCCAGCACGGATCGCGTGCCGTCGCACGCCCGTACGTGAGCCCCAAAAAGGCGCCAACAGGCCCCGCCTCATCGAGCTGGTGCACACAGGCGCTTTTTTTCCTCAGAAGAGTCGCGCGGATCGGGGCAGTTCCAGCAACCATCATGCTCGCAGTCACCCTATCCGGGTGCCGCGGCGGCACCGACGGAAGTTCCCTCACCGGGTCGTCAGCCCCGGCGACGCAGGCGCCATCATCGGCTCGCACCGCGACCACCACGCCGATCATCATTGAATTCGCCGAACAGCAGATCGCTGGTGAACTCGGCGACAGCGCAGCCTCCGCATCGTTCATCGAGCAGCTCCCTCTGACCCTTTCCTTCCGCGACTATGGTGGCCAGGAAAAAATCGCAGCGCTTCCAACGCCTCTCAATCTCGACGGCGCACAGGACGGAAGCGACGCTGCGCCACTGACCATCGGCTACTACGCCCCCGACCAGAGCCTCGTCCTCTACTACAAACCGGTCGGCTATTTCCCGGGGATTGTTCCCATCGGCACGTTCGAGAACGCAAACCTTGTCCAGAGTCAAACAAGCGACTTCACCGCCACCATCCGAGAAGCGGGCTAACCCACCGCCCACGACCCTTCCCCACACCGACTGGCCGATCCTCCGACTCCGTTTCAACGGCGGCTCGAATATCCAGTGGCCTTCGTTCTTCGCGGAATCACGCGCGTCGGAGCTCTGACATAACTCGTTACAGCAGGGCCCTAGCTAGCCTGCCTGCAGTCGTTTGCTGGAGATTGCCCCTTGTTATCAACCAGATACAAGAACGTCTAGATAGGGCAGTTCGTGGTCGGTTCGTTCTTTGCTTCAGACCGCCCCAGGGCGCGGGCGGCACTCAGACCGAATACATGCGCATCCCCTCGCCGACGGCACAGTGCTGGTCGCCTCGAGTTCGGCGCCACCGACATCGTTGAGGAACGAGGCGTCGTGGGCGTCGCCCAAGACGTCGCATTGCCGGGTCTGGAGATGTTTTTCTCCCACGTCCATCTCAACGGCGGACTCCCTCCGAAACTACCTTCCCGAACTAACCTCATTCTCAGGGGCGAGATTAACCCGGGAAGGTGTTCGATCTCGGACTGCCGCTGGACGAGGCGGCCGAGGGCTTCAAGGCCCTGGATGAGCGCCGCGCCACCTAGGTGCTCCTGCGTCACTGAGCAAAACGCGGGTTGCACCAGGGCACTTATCACCGACAGCGGAGCCGTGGCTTCCGCCCGTACACCTCCCGTCCGGGATCTCCCGGCACCCGCAACTCGAAGGAGCACCCTCATCATGACAACCATCGCCATCATCGGCGCCGGCAAGGGCCTTGGCCTGGCCACCGCACGCCGCTTCGGGCAGGAGGGCCACTCCGTGGCCCTTATCGCCCGCAACCAGGACAACCTGGACAGCCTCGCTTCCACCCTCACCAGTGAGGGAATCACGGCTCAGGGCTTTCCCGCCGATGTTCGGGACACTGCGACCCTGCAGGCCTCGCTGGACGAGGCAGTTGAACAGCTCGGGCCCATCGAAGTGCTGCAGTACAGTCCGGTCCCCGCAAAGGAATTCATGCGCCCGGTCCTCGAGACGGCCGCGGAGGATCTCACGGGACCGGTGGAGCTCTCGATTTACGGCCCCGTCACCGCTGCACGCCAGGTCATTCCGGGCATGCGCACGCTCGGGCGCGGGACCATTCTCTTCGTCAACGGCTCCAGCGCGGTAAGGCCCCTCGGGGCAGTTGCCGGTACGTCCGTCGCTTTTGCCGGTGAGAGCGCCTACTCCCAGCTCCTCCACGAAGCCCTCGCCCCTGAAGGAATTCACGTAGGCCAGCTCATCATTCCGCTGGGCATCGGCGGCGGCGACCCGGATCACGACCCGGACGCGCTGGCCGAACGGCTTTGGCGGATCCACACGGATCACGGGGACTTCCGCACCTTCGTCAAACCACTGGACTGAGCAGGGAGCCAACTCAAGTCCGAAAGCCTCGAGCCAACACCAATACAGCGGACGGTGGGCATTTCGCGCGCCCCCCTTCGTATCACTGGCGCTTGACTTGCTTTTCTAGCCGCCGGGGGAGTGTCTCAAATTTCGGCTAGGGGGTTCTGGCATAACCAGTTTTAGCAGGGACTCTCACCGACCAATGCAGCTGTGGTGTGCTTGGAAAGACGAAGAAGTCCATCAGAATCCGTACGCAACTATCACGAGGATGACTAGACGATGAGCACGAATACTGACGGAAGCAACAACATGAGCACTGCGGAAACCCGAGCGAAGCAGGGCGTGTCACGGCGGAACCTGATCAAACTGACAGGCGCCGGTGCGGCGGCCATTGGGCTATCCGGCGCAGTCGGACTGGCAACAGGCCAGCAGGCCTTCGCCTCCACCTCGGCATCGAGGAAGGATCTGGAGCCGGGGGACACGTCGAACGGAGCAGATAACTTTTACACCAGTGACCAGGTCACCGTGAAGAAGATCTCGTTCAAAAACAAGTACGAGATGAAGGTCGTCGGCAACTTGTTCGTCCCCAACAACCTGAACCGGGGGACCACCCACCCGGCACTGGTGGTAGGCCACCCCATGGGGGCCGTGAAGGAACAGAGCGCCAACCTCTACGCCACCAAAATGGCCGAACAGGGATACGTCACGCTCTCCTTCGACCTTTCGTTCTGGGGTGAGAGCGCCGGCAAGCCGGGAAACTCCGTACTGCCCGACGTTTACGCTGAAGACTTCAGCGCCGCCGTCGACTACCTGCGGGCCCAGGCCTTCGTTGACAAGGAACGCGTCGGGGCCATCGGGATCTGCGGCAGCGGCAGCTTCGTGATCAGCGCGGCCAAGATCGACCCCAGAATCAAGGCGATCGCCACGGTCAGCATGTACGACATGGGTGCCGCCAACCGCGACGGGCTCAACAAATCCGTGACCCTGGAACAGCGCAAGGCCATCATTGCGCAGGCCGCCGCCCAGCGGGACGTCGAGTTCGCCGGCGGCCCGATCCAGTACACCGGCGGGACACCGGAAGTGCTCACGGCGGAATCCACTGCGGTGGACCGGGAGTTCTACGACTTCTACCGCACGGCACGCGGATACCACCCGAACACCACCACGCATCCCGCCCTCGCGACTAACACCAAGTTCATGAATTTCCACCCGTTCAACGACCTGGACCTGCTCTCCCCGCGGCCGCTGCTGTTCATCACCGGCGACCAGGCCCACTCGAGAGAGTTCAGCGAAGAGGCCTACCGTCTCGCCGCTGGGCCGAAGGAACTCTTCTGGGTTCCCGGGGCCGGCCACGTCGACCTCTATGACCGCGTGGGCCTAATCCCCTTTGACAAGCTCACAGACTTCTTCCACACAAAGCTCTAGGAAAAGCAGGGGAGCCCGCGGCTATCCCCGGTCCGCGGGTTCCCCTCACCGTTCGCCAGCCATATACGGTACTTCAGGCGATCGAGGGTTGCGGTCCGGGGGCGCGGCGGCAAGCATGGACAAAGGTTTAGGGTTTGAGTGCTTCTTGCCGCGCCGGAACACGTGAGGTGAACGCGCATGACGGGACCAGTGGGCCGTTCGATCAGGAGTGCTCGTGCACTACTGCGTGCTTTGGCGTGCGGTATCTGCTTCGGTATCGCGGGCCTGATCTGGTCCATGCCACGTTTTCGGGTCGGGCGGTTGAGACGGGCGGCGACGTGCCGAACCTGCGCGACTCACATGAGGGTACGCAACGCGACCGTATTCCTGGCCGCGGCGCTGCTCCTCGTCGGAGCTGCGGCCCGCACCTTCGAGTCGGCCTCGCCACAAATCGTCTGCCACAGTCACATCACCCCAAACGGGCAGGTGCAACCGGAGCCATACCTGGAGATCTCACCGCCTGCCCCATGGAGCATCACCCGCAACTTCTTGGTTGCACCCATCAGCGGAGTCGGAGTTCTTGCCGGCCGGATGCTGGGCATGGAGTCTTGCACCGGACCACCGCTGCTGGTCATGTTCTGGCCACCTCCCCGCACGAGCGGCGGTGGAAGCACCCTGGGTGACGTGTTCGTCGCGTGGATGCCTCCGGGCGAAACGCCAGCCGGGCCCTTGAGTATCAATGGTTACGGGACCGAGGGCGAGCGGTTGTACATCAGGTACGGGCCGAACATTTCGCAGGCCCGCGCTGAAGAGGAGGAACTCGGGCTTCACGAGTCGCGCCACGTGGACCAGTGGGCTGCTGCCAACTTGCTGGCGGGCCCGTTAGCCTTCCCGACTGCCTATTTTGTCGACGACGCACTCTTTCCCGCATCGCGCAACCACTTTGAGCGGGACGCCGGCCTGTCCCGGGGTGGGTACCCGCCCGCTCCCGACAACTGGCCGGCGCCCCGATGGCCAGACACTGCAGCGATAGCCGCGCTCGGTCTGATCATCTTCCGGCGACGGCTGCGGTGGTCGGTGCGGGTATTCCGCGGCGGGCCAGGGCAGCGAACAGCCCATGGACCGTACCGATGCGCAGTTCACACGCCTGGCTGGACGCCCTCCGCTTAGCGCTCCACACCGCTAACCTCACACGTCACCCAATGCCAGCTATCGGTTGCGGACTTGGTGGGCGTTGCTGGTTCAGAAAGCTACAAGGACCATCGGCTGGTGTTGCTCGAAGATCAGAGACTTCTCGGCGGATACGCAGATACCCGGCTGGCTACCCCAGCTACCCACGGGACTTTGGCGCACCATAACCACGAGCCGCCTACCGCCGCAGGGTTGGCGATGCCGAGCAGGGGCTGGCGTATTCGGCGATGCCTTCGAAGCTGCCATCGCGACCGAACCCGGAATGCAAGAACCAGGAGAAAAGCCATGAACACCATCGTCAAACCTGCCCTGCTGAGCGCCACTATCGGAGCCGCCCTGCTGCTGGCGTGTTGCACTGTCACGCCGCCCGCAGCATCCCCGGCGCCGGTTTCGGTGTCGGTTCCGTCCCTGACGCCGACCTCACCCGGGGACTCGGCGCCGGCGGGAAACGCCACACCGACGGGCGCGCCCCAAATCGTGTCGACGGGCCTGGAGGCTCCCTGGTCCGTGGTGTTCCGCAATGGCACGCCGCTGCTAAGCGAGCGAGACCGCGGACGCATCCGCGAACTCAGGCCCGACGGTACTGCGCGCACTGTGGGAACCATTGCGGGCGTAGCAGGCGCCGGGGAGGGCGGCCTGTTGGGCTTGGAGGTGGACAGCCGAGGCCGCCTGTATGTGTACTCGACCGGGGAGGATGGAAACCGGCTCCAGCGGTTCGACGTCACAGGTGCGCCCGGCTCCCTAGCGCTCGGACAGCCCGAAACGCTCCTCGACGGGGTTGCCTCGGCGAGCTATCACGACGGCGGACGGATCGCCTTCGGGCCCGACGGCATGCTCTACGTCGCGACCGGCGACGCTGGCCAGCGCAACAGTTCGCAGGACCTCGATTCCCTGAACGGGAAGATCCTGAGAATGACCCCGGACGGAGACGTGCCCGACGACAACCCCATCTCAGGGTCCCTCGTCTACAGCTACGGGCACCGCAACCCCCAGGGCCTGGCATGGGCGGAGGACGGCACCATGTTCGCCACCGAGTTCGGACAAAACACCTGGGACGAGCTGAACATCATCACCGCGGGCGCCAACTACGGATGGCCGTCGGCGGAAGGAATCACCAATGCCGAGGGCTTCACCGACCCCGTACAGCAGTGGGAACCCGCTGCCGCCAGTCCCAGCGGTATGACCCACATCGACGGGACCCTGTTCATCGCCAACCTGCGGGGACAGGTCCTCCGGGCCGTTCCGGTCGCCAGCCCGTCCACATCGACCACGTACTACAGCGGCGAGTACGGCCGCATCCGCGATGTCATGGAGGCCCCGGACGGGAGGCTCTGGTTCGTCACCAACAACACCGACGGCCGGGGCACTCCCGGCCCCAACGACGACCGCATCCTAAGCGTAGAGACAGCCCGGCAGTGAATCAGGGCAGCGCTCGATGAACGAGGCCGTCTGAAATGGCCACACCAGGATAACGGCGGGAGAGATGCAGCTCGGCCCAAAAGCCGCGGGCGGGTGGCGATTGCGCCGGTCCGGCTGTCCGACACTGGCGGCAAAAGACAGATCACCTTAGGGATGGGTCTGAGCAAGATCTCACATTACAGGATTCCGCTATTGACTAAGTCTCACAATGCAGGATATCTTCTTCGAGGAAAGTTACTCACAACACCATCCGTAATTCCGACTGCGTCGAAGGACTACGGATGAAGTCACCGCACCCGGAGCCCATTGGGCACCGCTTCCCCTATCTTTTGGCGCGTTAGGTGTACGTCCTGACGGCAGAGGGGTCGAGTAGCGATTGGTGTTCCGCTCAAGGAGGAGAAGGTACATGCCGAGGAAAGATCTTACGGCCGATCGGCCAAGCCCAATAGCATCCGCGGCCGTTGCCCAGACAACGCCGGGAATGGGCCAACGCAAAGCAGTGGAAACTTCCGCCACGCGGCGAAGGATGGGTTCCATCGCTTGGTCATCGTTGCCGCCGCTTGTGTTCGTGGCGATCCTTTTGGGGTGGGCCGCAGCGGTGGAGCTGTTCAGAATTCCCGCGTACCTGCTCCCCGGACCTCTGGCCGTCTTCGAACGTCTGTTCACCGACGCAAACAGTCTCTGGGTCCACACGCAATCCACTCTCGTTGTGCTCGTTATCGGACTATTGCTCAGCATCGTCATCGGCATCCCTCTTGGATTGGTCATCGCTCTTTCAAGGACCGCCAAGCAGTTGGTCTACCCGCCGGTCATAGTCCTACAGCTGGTGCCAAAAATCGCCGTCGCACCGCTGCTCCTGGTTTGGCTCGGATTCAGCCTTAATACCAAGGTTGCCTTGGTTGTTCTCATAACCTTCTTTCCCTTGCTGATGGCCAGCATCAGCGGTTTCAGGATTCTTGATGACAGGCTCCTCTACTTGACGCGTTCCATGGGTACGAGCCGGTGGCAAACCTTCTGGGCGCTTCGGTTTCCGGCCGCTCTCCCGGTGATCTTCTCAGGCATCAAGACCTCGGCAACCATCGCGATCACCGGTGCACTTGTCGCGGAATTTCTTGGATCAAACAGCGGGCTGGGCTACGCGCTGCTGCGGGCAAGCGGTGCGATGGACACCGAATACATGTTCGCCATCCTCGTAATCCTTACCGTTATCGGAGTAGTCCTCAACTACTTGGTGGAAGCAGTCGAATGGCTCCTGACGCCGTGGCAGCGCCGCGCCGGCTAACTGTCCGATCTGAACGCATCCATTCAATTTATTTGGCAATCAAGAATTCAAAGGAAGCATCATGCAAAGAGGCATCAAAAAATTGGTCGCAACTGCGATCGCCGCGGGAGCGATGTTGCTCTCCGGATGCTCCGCGCCCACGGCCAGCGGTGGCGGCGGCAGTGAAACCCCGGTCCGCTTTCAAATGCACTGGTCCTGGTCAGCCTCTACTGCGGGGTTCGCTGTCGCTCAAGCGGATGGCCTGTACAAGGAGGCCGGTATTGATGCAAAAATTGAGCAGGGCACAGGTTCCGGGACGGCGGTACAGTTGGTGGCCAACGGCCAGGCAGATGTCGGGATCGCGGACGCCGTGCCAATCAGCCAGCAGATCGAAAAGGGTGCTCCCCTTGTCATCGTTGCGACTGTGAACCAGGTGACCAACATTGCGATGCAGGTCATGGAATCATCTGGGATCAACTCTGTCCAGGATCTCAAGGGAAAAACGGTCGCGGTACCTCAGGGCAGTGCCCATGCTTTCCTTTTCCCCCTCTTCCTCGAAGCAAACGGTCTCACCGAATCAGACGTCACCATTTCGAACGTTCCCTTTGCGTCCATGCCGGCAGCACTGCTCCAGGGAAACGTTGACGCAATCGTGGGGGGCCAAGACACTGCGGTGTCACTCGAAAAGCAAAACGTTAAGTTTAAGAACTTTTTGTTCGCTGACTACGGCGTCTCTCCGGTAGCACATTCAATATTCACTACCCAAAGCTATGCCGAAAAGAACCCGGACGCGGTCAAGAAGTTCGTTTCCGCGAGCCTCAAAGGCTTGTCTTCTGCACGCGATAATCCCGAGCACGCAGTAGCGGCCGTGAAACAGCTTCTGCCAGACTCTGTCGACGACACAGTGCGCGCCGAACTCAAATTCCTGCTCCCCTTGCTGTGTGCTGCCGACGCAAAGGTCATCGGCCGCGCCGAGGCCGGACACTGGCAGCAGAGTAACGAATTGTTGACGCGGGCCAAGCTCCTGCCTGCTCCTCTGGACACGGCCAAATCCGTTTCCTACGACTTCCTGCCTCCGGAGTCGGAACTGAAGAGCTGTAAGTAGATTCTCTGGGCAGCCCCGGGGGACCAGCGGAAGGTCCGGGGGTGTTGTGTGGTTCCTGCAACCAGAGTTCAGGACCTACACCATAGCCTCACCCCCCCGGGGGTTGGTTGAGCGATAAGAATTCAGATCCACACTTGCACGGATCAGAGAAAGGCACACCAATGAACGACATAGCACTGCAGACAAGGGCGGCAGGTCTGCCCATATCGATAGAAGGCGTCGCCAAAACGTTCAACAGCCCGGCAGGCAAGTCTTTTGAGGCGCTCAAGCCCGTTTCGATGGACGTTAAACCTGGGGAATTCATTTCCATAGTCGGGCCGTCCGGCTGCGGAAAAAGCACACTAATGCTCATGGTCGCCGGACTCTTGGACAGATCCGAAGGAGACATCCGTGTAGGCGGAACATCAGTGAACAAGCCCTTCACCGATATCGGAATTGCCTTCCAGGACCACCTCCTGCTCGAGTTCCGGACAGCAATGGAGAATGTCCTGATTCAAGCTGATATACGTGGCTTGGATAAGAAGGCAATGCGGGCTCGGGCCACCGAGTTGTTCAAACAACTCCACCTTGAGAAGGCGATCGACAAATACCCGCGCCAGCTGTCTGGCGGGATGCGTCAAAGGGTGTCACTCATCCGCACAATCGTCCACGAGCCATCGGTGCTCTTGCTTGACGAGCCATTCGGGGCACTGGATGCTCTTACCCGCCTCCAAGTGAGGGCAGACCTTGAGGCGCTCTGGCTGCGTAACAGGCCAACAGTTCTCTTTATCACCCACAGTGTTGAAGAGGCTGTGGGTCTCTCCGACCGGATTTTCGTGATGAGCCCAAACCCCGGTGAAGTAGTCGATGAAATAGTCGTTGATCTCCCACGCCCCCGTCCCCTGGCCCTCGTCGAGTCCCCCGATTTTGGGAAGTACGTCGATAGAATCTATAGCCACTTTGAACGAATGGGAGTTCTTCACGGAATCGAGATTCCCAAGCGAAACGAATAAGCGGTGCCGAATTCCCCGGCCGCCGCCTTGATTGCGGTGGAAAACTGAGCAAAAGCAGACACTGGTGCAACTGTCGAACAAGCCACGGCCTTTTCGGGCCGGACCGAGTCAGTCCGGGGCTGTACAGCCCTTCAAGGAGATCTAGAGAATGAAGACAAAAATGGCCGAAGAGTTTGCTGTGCCGCTGGGTGGGGGTGATCTGCGTATCGGGATTATCTCTGCCGAGGGTGTGGCAGTTCCTGCTGGTCA
>NZ_JAVDRQ010000021.1:0-24093 GCF_031454875.1 Arthrobacter oryzae | reverse complement strand
CAAAGAAGCCCGCACCCAGGCATTCCTCGAACAGGTCCTCTAACCATGGACGGAAAACTCGCCGTCATCGGCCTCGGCAGCATCGGATCCATGGCTGTTCTATAAGAAGTTTCAGAGGGATTGAGAGGCCACAAATAGCGTCGAGTGGTCTACAGCCCTACAGTTGATTAGCCCTGTACGATGAAGGCATGGTTGAGCAGATCAAGATAGTCCATTCATCTACGGTGCAACAGGTCGCAGATGGTCTCACAGCCATGATCCTGAGCGGAGGACTCAAGCCAGGCGAACGCGTGAGGGAGAGTCTCATTGCGGACAACCTGGGACTTTCCAGGAACACAGTTCGGGAAGCCGTTCGCATTGTTCAGGCCGGCGGCCTCATTCGCCATCGAGCAAATCAGGGCGCTATCGTTTGGGATCCCACTGACGCCGAGATCATGGACGCTTACAACGCGCGGTACCATTTGGAGACCATAGCCGCACGGAGCATCTCCGAAAGCACCTCAATGGACGAAGTTCACGCAGCCATGGAGGAGTTCCGGACAGTTTTGAAAAGTGGCGATCCATTCAAGATTGTCGAGAAGGACCTTGCGGTTCACAGCGCGATAGTCGGACTCCTCGGAAGCCAGAAGATGAGGACCTTCTATCAGCAATTGGTGACCGAACTGAGGTACTTCATGTTTGTGCTTTCCATCGAACATCACGAGTACGAGGATCCAGACACACTCGAAACTGAGCACCAAAACATCGTTGACGCGCTTGATTCGCGCGACCCCGTCCTGGCGGAGAAGGTTATCTCAGATACGATCATCCAATATCGGGAGTCGATCCGGGAGATTATCGCCCAGAGGCATCAAGCAAGCTAGGCGAGCTGCAGGCTATTCAAAAATCGGCATCCGGGGCTCCCAGGCCGCCGGTCCTCATGCCGCTACCGGGGCAAGGGTGTCGATGGTGGGCCAGGACGCCTGCCGCGAACTCCGACATCGAGCCGCCACAGCCGCCTCGGACACGCCGAGGCCGGACACGATCGCGGCATCCGTCCCGATGGGACGCCCGATTCGAGCAGCAGCTGGTCAAGGGCCAGCCCGGTCAGCGGCGTGCGCCTGAAAGGCTTGAGCACGACGCCGTTGCCGCCGATGAGGGCAGGGCCCAGTTTGTGAGCCACCAGGTTCAGTGGGTCGTTGAACGGAGTGATTGCCGCGACGATGCCACCGGCTTCCGGCTGTACCAGCCGATCTTGCCAGCACCGGCCATACTGTCCTCAAAACCCAGGGTCTCCCCCGCGAGCTCCTCGCAGGCCGCGGCGGAGAGCCGCAGGGTTTCGGCGCAGCGCCGCACCTCACGTTCGGCTTCGATGCTTTCGGACGGGATGATCCATGTAAAGCGCACGGACTGCTCACCCGGCAGGCGGGCAGCCATTTCAAGGACCTCCCTGCGTGAGCGCAACGGCCAGTCCTCGCGCTGCAGGTGGCGGTGGATGTGCACGATCGCCCGCTGGACATCCACCGCCGTCGAACTGTGGGCCTAGCTGAAGCGGTCGATGATTTTTGCCGCAGCGCCGATGAAGGGCAGGAACCAAGGCGGGCCGAAGTGGCCCGGCACGGGCGGATTCTTCAGGCCTTCCCACACGTTCGCTGACTTGTCGCCGGCCATGTAGTGGGCCATCCGCTTGCCCATGTGCGCAGCCATCTGCACACCGTGGCCGCTGTAAGCCAGGGAGTAGTAGACTCCGTCGTGGATGCCGGCGTGGACCATCTGGTCCATCGACAGGTCCACCAGGCCGCCCCAGATGTAGTCCACCTTGGCGTTGGAGAGGTACGGGAAGAGCTCGAGCATGGCCTTCCGCAGGATCTCGGCGCTCTTGACGTCCGAATCCGGGCTGGACAGGGCAAAACGGGCCCGGCCACCGAAGAGCAGACGGTTATCCGGGGTGATCCGGAAGTAGTAACAGAGCATCTTGCTGTCCGAGGCCATGCGCCGGTTCGGCAGGATCCGGTTAATAACGTCTTCGGGCAACGGTTCGGTGCAGATGATGAAGCTGCCCACCGGAATCACCCGGCGCTGCAGCCACGGGGTGACGTTGCCGGTGTAGCCGCTGGTGGCGACCAGGACCTGCTTGGCCCTGGTGATGCCCCGGGTGGTGTGCACATCGTGCACCGTACCCGAAACCTTCTTCAGCTCGGTCACCGCAGCGTTCTCGCAGATATCCGCCCCGGCGGCAACAGCCGCCCCGCCCAACCCATGCACAAACTTCCCCACGTGCAGCCCTGCTCCCAGTGGGTCCAGCATGGCCCCCTGGTAGAAGTCCGTGCCGATTTCACTGTGGATCTCGGACTTGGGGATAACGGTGACATGATGGTCGGCCAGGGCGGCCATCTTCTCCTGCGACCTCAGGAAGCCCTCGTAGTGCGACTTGTGGAAAGCCAGCGAGAGCTTCCCAAAACGGTTGTAGTCGCAGTCGATGCCATTGTCATGCACCAGCTTCTCGATGCTGTCGATGGCGTCGTTGTATTCCTGGAACATCTCCACGGCACGGGCACTCCCATACCGCTTCACGGCCGTGCTGAAACCGATGGCCAACCCGGTCGTCGCCATTCCCCCATTGCGGCCCGATGCACCCCACCCGACGGTGTGGCGTTCGAAAACGGCAACGCTGGCGCCCTGCTTGGCAAATTCCAGGGCTGCGGAGAGTCCGGTAAATCCGGCGCCGATGATGGCCACATCGACATTCTCGGGAACCGGAGTGCGCCGGTAGTCTCCGGATGCTTCGGCAGTGTCCAGCCAATAGGGGTTAAGTTTCACGGGTTGACCTTCCGCTTCGACGTCGGTTTAGAGACCGAGGTGCTTGTTGACCTCGTCCAGGGACTTCACGGTGTTGTAGTCGTAGCCCCCGGTGATGGGGTCATAGCCACGGTCCAGCACCCAGAGGTTCCGGAAGCCCATGTCGTGCATCGGATGCATGTCGTACCGTGTGTGAGAGGCGATGTGCAGGAAGTCCTCCGGCTTGGCGTTCAGGGTATCGAGCATGTACTCGAAGGCCTGGTAGCGCGGCTTGTAGGCCTGGGCCTGCTCAGCGGTCAGCACGGCGTGGAAGTCAGCGCCGAGCTTGGGAATGCTGATCTCGAGGAAGCTGTCGTCTGCGTTGGACAGAGCCACCAGCTTGTAGTTGTCGCCCATGAGCTTCAGCGGGGCCGGCACGTCATCGTGGGCACCAAAGCTGCGTACAGCGTCAGCGAACTCTACGCCCGCACCAGGGGTCGGCCCGATGCCAAAGAACTTGCATACCCGGTCAAAGGAATTCTGAAGGATCTCCTCGTAGGGCTTGTAGTCGCCAAGGACCTCGTCGAACCGGTACCCGCGGAACACCTTCTTGAACGCCGGCCACTGCTCTTCAGGCAGACGGCCCGCGAGCAGCCGGCGGGTAGTGGAGTCAGTATCCCAGTTGATCAGTGTGCCGTAGATATCAAAAGAGATGTACTTCGGGCGGTTAGAGTCTGCCATGATTCGTCCGTTCCTTGAGATTTTGAGAGGCCGCATATCGGCCTTCTGCTTACGGGTGACTGAGCTCCACGGGCTTCCTTTGGTTCGGAAGACCCGGCAACAGCCCAATGCGTCGACTCTAGGGCGATCTGAAGCAAACTGTCAACAGTTGAACAGTTGATAAATCATCCTTGCGGGATTCGTCGACACCATGGCATACTCTTCACGTAGAACTGTTGAACAGCTGAACAGATGAACATCGTCTTCACAGCGCCCAACCGACGTGAGTCACGTCGAAGCTGGTTCAACGGCGACACCCTAATCGCCTACTTATTGAATTCCCCATTTAGCGGCAGGAGCCTAGGACATGAATGTCAGTACCGACTCCGAATTTATCGACGCCGTGGCGTCGGAGAGTGGACTCCTGGCAAAGCAGTCTCAGCTCGCTGACTCGACTGTCTTGGAGCTTCTTGAACAGTCCTATGGCCTGAAGGGGATGCTTGTCCGCATTCCCACGGAGAAGGACGAGACCTTCCGGCTCCGGGACGGCGAAGAAACCTATCTGGTGAAGGTGTCACCACCGGATGAGGATCCGGTGATCGTCCAGCTCCAGACGGCATGTATGGAGCATTTGGAGGCAACTGCCCCTGAACTTCCGGTCCAGCGTCTTGTCAGGAGCCTTGACGGAGAGCCGCAAGTCCTCCTGCCGGCGCCTGTTGGACCATTTGACCGGGTGCTTCGGGTGATGCGTTTCATGCCTGGAGAGTTGCTGGCCCATCACGGGGCGTCGGCTGGCCAGCTTCAGTTGGTGGGTTCAAGCCTTGCCCGTTTGGGCCTTGCATTGCAGGACTTCGATCATGCCCGTGCCGAGCGTTTGCTCCTGTGGGACCTGAAGCACTTCCACAGGATGCGGCCGCTGCTTGACTATGTCGATGAGCAGCACAAACGCTCCTTGGCCGAAGACATTTTCGACCGGTTCGACGAGACGGTAGTTCCGCTGCTGGACACCCTGACCTCCCAGGTTGTCCACGGGGATTTCAGTCCGTTCAATATCCTTGTCGACCCGGACAGCCCGGATTTCGTGGCCGGGATTATCGACTTCGGCGATGCCGTGCGGACACCGGTGATCTTCGACCTCAGCGTCACCATGGCCAACCTTCTGGGAACAGATCCGTCCAGCCCCTGGGAGCACGCACTGCACGTCGTGGATGGCTATCAAAGTATCCGTCCGCTGCCCGTTCAGGAGTTGGAGGCCCTGATCATCTCAGCCCAGGCCCGCCTGCTCCTGCGGGCCCTGATCACGGCGTGGCGGGCAAACCAATTGCCCCAACGACGCGATTACCTGCTCTCCCACTCCAAGCCGGACTGGGACCGGCTCGCCGCCACCGCCGCCGCCCCAGCACCAAAACTGCCTTCCACACACACCCTGAACCCGACTCACTAGCCTTCAAGGAGAAATCATGAGCACCACTCCCCAAACCATCCGCAAGCCGTCCCGGGCCATGATCAACGGCTTTGATCCCAACCGCCTCAGCGAGCTCCCGGACCAGATTCAGAAGAGCATCCGACGCCGGGACCAGAGCCTCGGACCCGGATACCGGCT
The DNA here is from genome assembly GCF_031454875.1 of Arthrobacter oryzae. Lineage (GTDB taxonomy): Bacteria > Actinomycetota > Actinomycetes > Actinomycetales > Micrococcaceae > Arthrobacter > Arthrobacter oryzae_D. The sequence goes on along the minus strand of NZ_JAVDRQ010000021.1, from coordinate 19,013 downwards.
CTTCTACGACACCCCCCTTGAAATCGTTCGCGGCAAGGGCGTCACGTTGTTTGACCGCGATGGAAATGACTACCTCGACGTTTACAACAACGTCCCCTCTGTCGGCCACGCCCACCCGCGGGTCATCGCGGCTGTCCACGAGCAGATGCAGACGCTGAACACCAACACCCGCTACGTCCAGGAATCCATCCTCGACTACTCGGAACAGCTCCTCTCGACGTTCCCCGCCGAGCTTGGCCACGTCATGTTCACCTGCACCGGGTCTGAAGCCAACGACCTCGCGATGCGCGTGGCAAAATACGCCACCGGAAACCAGGGCATCATTGTCACCTCCGGCGCCTACCACGGCCTGACAACCGAAGTAGCGTCCTTCTCGCCGTCCCTGGGCGCGGGTGTGCCCCTGGGAGCGAACGTGCGGGTCATCGACGCCCCGGACGCCCTGCGGTACTCATCGGATCGAGCGTCCCTGGAGGATCACCTGCGGAACCAGGTGCGGGCCGCCATCGCCGACCTGCACCGCCACGGCATCGGAGTGGCGGCCTTCATCGCAGACAGCATCTTCTCCTCCGACGGTGTCTTCGCCGGCCCAACAGGCTTCCTGCGCCCGATCATCGAAGAGGTTCACGCGGCCGGCGGCCTGTACATCGCCGATGAAGTCCAGCCCGGCTTCGGCCGCACGGGCGAGGAATGGTGGGGCTTCCAGCGCCACGGAATCGTCCCTGACATCGTCACCATCGGCAAACCCATGGGTAACGGCATCCCTGTCGCGGCAGCCATCTTCAAGCCCGAACTGCTGGTTGAGTTCGGCAAGAACATCCGCTACTTCAACACCTTCGGCGGGAATTCCGTAGCCATCGCCGCTGCCCAGGCCGTCCTGGACGTGATCCGCGACGAATCACTTATAGAAAACGCCCGCAAGGTCGGCGAAAAGATCATCACCGGGCTCAACGACCTCAGCCAGGGCCTGGACCAGGTCGCCGAAGTCCGCGGAAGCGGCTTCTTCATCGGTGTCGACCTCGTCACTGACCGATCCACTCTCGCACCTAATGGGGAGGCCGCCGCCGGCATCGTGAACGCCCTCCGGGAGGACCGGATTCTCATCTCGGCCTGCGGCGCCCAGGGCAACGTCCTCAAACTCCGCCCCCCAATGCCTTTCTCCAGTGATGACGCCGACCGTCTGCTCGAAGGAATAGGCCGCGCCTTCAAGGCACTGCGCTAACCGGCTTCGAGAGGTCGGGCTAATGGAGCCTCTGCAGCCTCTCTTATTAAGCCAAGAGAGTCGGGCGCGCTTGTCGCCTGAGTATTGATCACGACGACGCCGGCCGGTCACCTTGCGAGGTGACCGGGCGGCGTCGCCCGTTAACCCAACTTGTGGAAGTTCAGGGTGAGGGTTAGCGGCGCAGGGTGTCAGAGCTGATGCGGCCGCTCTCCAGCGTGATAACCCGTTCGGCGCGTTCGATGTCGCCAGGGTCATGACTCGACTCGAGGACCGTTACTCCGCGCCGCAGCTCTTCTTCAATCACTGTCCGGATCAGCCGGTGGGCCGCCTTGTCCAGTCCGGCGGTAGGCTCATCCAGGATCAGGACGTCCGATTCCTGCGCCATGCCCTGCGCTATGAGCGTCCGCTGCTGCTGACCGCCGGAGAGTTCCCTAAGCTGCCGAGCCGCGAGGTCGCCGATCCCCATCCTCTGCATCGCTGCGGAGACCACCTGCCGGTCCACTGACCTGAGCGGCAACAGACCGCGCCGGTGCGGCCACCTGCCCATCTCCACGGCCTGGCGGACCGTGCAAGGCATGGTTTCGGGTGTCGTTGTGTGCTGGAGGACAAAAGCAGGGCGCCGGCTTGAAGTAAGGGACACGCTTCCATGCAACGGTTGCAGCACCCCCGCGGCCAGGGCGAGCAGCGTCGACTTCCCTGAACCGTTTTTCCCCGTCAAAACAGTATGCGTTCCGGGGGCAAAGGCTACCGAAATATCCGCCAGCACCTGCCTGTCGGAATAGTCGTACCCAACACTGTTGAAGATCACCGCTGACATTCCACTCCCTTTATTGCGAACTATTCTCATTCTCTATAGTACGATGAACCGCGATGGAATGGTTACTAGATCCCCTGAACGCTTCGTTTGTCCAGCGCGCTGTGCTCGGCGGCGGGCTTGTCGCTGTCTTCTGCGCTGTCGTCGGAACCTGGGTGGTGGTGCGCGGAATGGCCTTCCTAGGCGACGCAATGTCCCACGGTCTGCTGCCCGGCATCGCCATCGCGTCCCTGTTGGGCGGGAACCTCATCATCGGGGCGGCAATCAGTGCGGCGGCGACTGCGGCCGGAGTTTCAGCCATCACCAGGAACCGGCGGGTTTCCCAGGACACCGCGATCGGGCTTCTGTTCGTCGTCATGCTCTCGCTCGGCGTGATCATCGTGTCGGCCTCAGGCTCGTTTGCAGTGGACCTCACTGGCACGCTCTTCGGTGATGTCCTCGCCGTCGGGACAGACGACATCCTGATGCTGTCCGGCGTCGGAACTGTGGTCCTCACAGCCGCCACCCTCTTCCACCGCGCCTTCATGGCGGCAGCGTTCAACCAGCAGAAGGCGGCGACGCTCGGCTTCCGGCCCCGGCAGACCCACTTCGTCCTGCTGTGCCTAATCACCCTTACCGTCGCCGCCTCGTTCCAGGTAGTGGGAACACTCCTGGTCTTCGGACTGCTTATTGCCCCGCCCGCTGCTGCCCTGGTCTGGGCGAAGTCAATCCGGACGGTCATGGTCCTCGGCGCCCTGATCGGCGTGGCCAGCGTCATCACCGGACTCTGGGTCTCGTGGCATGCATCCACCGCCGCCGGCGCCACTATCGCCCTCGTTGCTGCCCTCTCGTACTTCGTCTCCGCCCTGGCACGCTCCTTGGTCCGCGGAGCCACGGTCATGCCGGCACCGGCCGCAGTGAATCCTGAACCAACCTACACAGCCGTCCCCCAGCCAGAAATGGAACCGATTTCCAGTGCACCGCACCATCCCTAAACTCCCTGTCCTCCTGCTTGGCCTCCCGTTGCTGGTTTCCGCCTGCGCGGCATCCGGCACCGCCAACCAGACCGCCCCGGGCGCGGACGCTACACCGCATGGCTACGTCGCCGGCGCACAGGAAAACCCCGAGCCGCAGAACGGTCTGCTCACTTTCGACCGGGAGACCGGAGAATCGCAGCTGCTCTCCCTCCTGACGGACGAGACGACCGACGCCGGCACGTTCGGACCCGTCGACGCTGTCCATCAGGATGGCCGCTACGCCCTGGTCACCACACAGGATGGCGTCAAGGTGTTCGATACCGGTGCCTGGACAGTGGACCACGGTGACCACGTGCACTACTACAGCTCAACGCCTGGTCCGGTCGGCGACATCACCATTCCAGACGCGGGCGTCGTGGCAGGGGACGGCAGTTCCATAGCAGTGTTCTCCGAATCGGGCGGTTACGCATCCATCTACAACCACCAAGACCTGGACGCACGCCAGGTCGTCGAATCCGCGCGAATCACCAGCACGCCGCACGAGGGCGTGGTAATCCCTTACGAAGGTCACTTCATCGCCAGCACTGCCGGCGACGGCACCGCTCCCGGAGGGATGGAGGTCCGCGACGCCGAGAACCACACCGTGCTCAGTGAACAGCCGTGTGCCGGTTCCTCCTCCCATGCCACCACCCGGGTGGGTGTGGTGCTGGCCTGCACGGACGGGGCCCTGCTCATTACCGAGGATGACGGCCAGTTCGCCGCCGAGAAGATCCCCTATCCGGCTGACGCGGCCGGAATTCCCCCCGCAACACGCCTTGAGCACCGCAAGGGCTCCAACGAACTCTCCGCACCAGCGGGCGACGGCGGCATCTGGCACCTGAATGTGTCCAAACGTTCCTGGAAGTACCTGAAGACTCCCGGTCCGGTGGCCACCGCCGCCGCCGTCGGCGACGGCAAGCGGGTGCTGGCCCTCGGCGTCGACGGCTCCCTGATGACCCTGAATCCGTCGTCCGGCGAAGTGACCGCACAAGCGCCCATGATCGCTCCCGTTTCGGCGCAGGCGGGCACCCCGCCGCAGCTCCGCATTGACGCCGGGCGCGCCTACCTCAGCGATCCTGCCGGTTCAACCGTCCGCGAAATCGACTACGCGGACGGTCTCCGGGTTGCCCGGACCTTCGACGTACCGGCCGCCGACATCGTGCTGGAGACCGGGCTGTGAAGCGCGGCGCAACAGCAAAGGTGGCCGCGGCCCTCCTGGCGCTCGGACTCGCGCTGAGCGGGTGTTCGGCAATGGCAGCTGAGCGGCCCACCGTCGTCGTCACCACCAACATTCTCGGCGATATCACTCGGAACCTGGTGGGCGGGGAGGCCGACGTCGTGGTGCTGATGGAATCCAATGCCGATCCGCACTCCTTCGGTATCTCAGCCAAGCAGGCTGCGGTCATCGAGAACGCGGATCTGGTGATCCACAATGGAGCCGGCCTGGAAGAGGGCATCCTCAACCATGTTGAGGCTGCCGCGGCGGAAGGGGTCCCCAACCTGGCCGCGATGGACGCTGTCGAGCCCTTGCAATTCAGCCATGACGACGGCGACGACGCCGCCGACCCGCACTTCTGGACCGACCCCTCCCGTGTGGGACTCGCCGCTGACGCGATCGCAGAAAGCATCGTGGAACACGTGGACGGAGTGGACAGCACGGTGGTGCGCTCCCAAGCGGCCAGCTACAAGGCGGAGCTGGACAAACTCGCTGTTTTCATGGAGGAAAGTTTTGCCGGCATCGAGCCCGCCAGACGCAAGCTCATCACCAACCACCATGTCTTTGGCTACCTGGCGCAGCGGTTCGGGTTCGAGGTCATCGGCGCGGTCATTCCCAGTGGAACCACGCTGGCCTCACCCAGTTCGGCGGACCTGAACGACCTCACCGGCAAGATCCACGCCGCAGGCGTGGTGGCAGTCTTCGCGGACTCCTCCCAGCCGGAGCGCCTGGCCCAGGTGCTCGCTGCCGAGGCCGGGCAGGACATCGCCGTGGTCCCGCTCTTCACCGAATCCCTGGGAACAGAAGGGTCCGGCGCGCACACCTACCTGGAAATGATGCGCTCCAACACCGAGCGCATCACCCACGCATTGTCCTGAGCCATGACTCATCCCTCAACAGAAGGAAGCACCATGCATCACCGCACCACTCCCGCCCGCCTGCTCACGGCCCTGGCCGTCACTGGCCTGATGCTCACGGGCTGCGGCGCTAACGCCACTCCCGCCGGCAGCGGCACCGCCGGCGCGGAAGCGGCCAACGCCTCCACCGCTACCGAAGCGATGGCCCGCATCGTCACTACCTACGACGGCGGCATCAAGGTACTCGATGCCGCCTCCTTCGAGGTCCTCGGGGACTTCCCGATGGAAGGCTTCAACCGGGTGAACGCAGCCGGCGACGGGCGTCACGTCGTCATTGCTACTGCCGAAGGCTTCAAGGTGCTGGACACCGGCGCATGGACCGAGGGCGGCAAGCACTACGCGCAGGACCCGGCCATGACCGATATCTCCTTCCCCGCAAGCAAGCCAGGACACGTCGTCCGCCACCACGGCAAGACCATCCTTTTCAGCGACGGGACCGGCGAGGTCACCGTCTTCGAATCGGACGATCTGGCAGACGGGCAGCCCAAGACGGAAACCCACAAGGCCGCGGAAGCCCACCACGGCGTGGCTGTTGAACTCGCCAACGGCGAACTTGTCCTCACCCTGGGGAATGACAAGGAACGCCCCGGCATCATTGTTTTCGACAAGGACGGCAAAGAGATCACGCGCAATGAGGACTGCCCGGGAGTGCACGGCGAAGCCGCCGCAGCCGACGAAGCCGTGGTCATCGGCTGCCAGACCGGCGTCCTGATCTACTCCAACGGCGGGATCACCAAGCTGGAAAGCCCCACCGAGTACGGCCGCATCGGAAACCAGGCCGGTTCCGAGGAATCCGCAGTGACGCTGGGCGACTACAAGCAGGAGAAGGACGCCGAGCTCGAGCGTCCGGAGCAGATTTCCCTGATCAATACCAAAACCAAGCAGCTGACCCTGGTGGACCTGGGGACCAGCTACAGCTTCCGCTCACTGGCCCGCGGGCCGCACGGGGAAGCGCTGGTGCTTGGCACCGACGGAGCCCTGCACGTCATCGATCCGGACACCGCGGCCGTGACCAAGAGCATCCCGGTGGTTGCTCCGTGGGAGGAGCCGCTCGAGTGGCAGGAAGCCCGGCCCACCATCTTCGTCAACAACCACACGGCCTACGTCACGGACCCGTCCACTAAGACCATCCATGCCCTGGATATCGAAGCCGGGAAGATCATCAGCACCGGTACCCTGGACATCACGCCGAACGAACTCACCGGCGTCAGCGGATAGACGCCGGCCGTCCCCGACTCTGCGGACGTGATACGCAAGGGAGCTGCGGCTGCACCAGCCGCCGCTCCCTTGCGTTTTTGCGCCGGAGCCAGAATTACCCCAAGTTTCGCGACCATTCACGCAAACTGTATAGCTGTTATACACTTTGAGGGTGACGATCAATGAAGCCGTGACAGTAGCCGACGCCGTTCGTACCCGGCTTGAACGCAGCCTCCTGGCCGGAGACTACTCAGCAGGGGCACAAATAAAGGACAGCCACGTAGCCGAGGCGTTGGGTGTGGCGAGGCCCACTGCCCGCGTTGCGGTACAGGGTCTCATCGCGGCCGGCTTCCTGGAGCGTGAAACCGGGCGAAGCGCAAGGGTGCGCCGTTTCTCCGTCCAGGACGTCGCAGACATTTTTCGCGTGCGCCGACTCATCGAATTCGAGGCCGTCCGTTCGGTCTGTCAGGGCGCAGATACGGAGCCGATCAGGGAATCCCTGGCGAGGTTTTCGGAGGTCAGGGATGATCAGGATTGGGAAACTGCGGCACAAGCTGACATGGGCTTCCATACGGCAGTCGTGGCAGCTGCGGACTCGCCACGGCTGAGCAGGCTCTTCCAGACGATTTCCACAGAAATCCGCCTCCTGATGGCGCTTCTTCGTCCCCGCTACCTCCAGGTATCCACCCTGCACGATGAACACACAGCGCTTCTAAATGCCTTGGTCGCCGGCGTCCCGGACAATGCATTGCAGCTGTGGGAGGCCCACTTGAACGACGCCGAGGCGTTCCTGAGCACCAGAATCCGGGAAGAAACCTCCCAGGAGCACTAGGTCGGCGCAGCCAACGGCTCCCGAGGATCGGCGGCGGTCCCGCCGGCTCCCCCGTCAGTGGCTTCCCGATTTTCATCAAGACCATTCCATGAGAAACCCAGTGGAAAGCACACCATGCATTCAAAGTTCACCGCCCCCGAACATGCACCCATCCTGGAAAGGCTTCAGGCCGCGGGTGTGCCCGTGGAAGCCTCGGGTCACCGGCTGGCCGCATACTCCTACGATGCGTCCAATTACCGGATCCCGCCTGTTGCTGTGGTGTTTCCGCGCAGCGTCGATGACGTCGTTGCCGTCATGGCAGCGTGCCGGGAAACCGGCACAGCCCTGATAAGCCGGGGCGGGGGGACGTCCATGGCGGGAAACGCCATCGGCCCCGGAATCGTGCTGGACTTCTCGCGGCACATGAACCGGATCATCACCATCGATGAGACGGCAGGAACGGCAGACGTCGAAGCCGGCGTTGTGCTCGCCCACCTCACCCGCGAGACCGAACGCGCAACTGACGGGAGCCTCACGTTCGCCCCCGACCCGTCCTCAAAAAACCGTGCCACAATCGGTGGCGCCATCGGCAATGACGCCTGCGGCAATCACTCGGTCCGTTATGGACGGACTTCCGATCACGTCCACGAGATCGACGTCGTCACCTCCGATGGCGCCCTCCTTACCGCATCAGACACGGGCGTCAGGGCCACCCGTCCGTCCGACGCTTACTCCGTTTCCCGCGCGTTCCAGCTGGGCGAGGACTTTAAAAAGCTCGCCCAGGACAACCTGGCTGCTTTTCGTCGTGAACTTGGCCGCATCCAGCGCCAGGTTTCCGGCTACCACCTTGCCAATCTGCTGCCGGAAAACGGGGTCAACGTTGCCAGGGCACTGGTGGGCACCGAAGGAACCTGCGCCGTCGTCGTCCGCGCCCGGATGAAACTTGTCCCCAAGCCATCCAGTGCACTGCTGGTCTGCCTCGGCTACGCCGACGTCGTCGATGCCGCCAAGGACATCGAGACCATCCTTGACTTCTCACCGGCAGCGGTCGAGGGCATCGATGAGGCCATCGTGGATACCATGCGGCTGCGCCGCGGAGACGACTCCGTCCTGGGGCTTCCCCGGGGTAAGGCGTTCCTGTACGTGGACCTCGACGGCGACGACCCGGACGAAGTGGCCTGCCAGGCCGCCCTGCTGCTCGAACGGCTCGCTGCGAACGGCCGACTGGTCGATGGATGCGCCGTTCCGGACTCCACTGAACGCGCTACGTTGTGGCGGGTGCGGGAAGACGGCGCAGGCCTGTCGTCAAGGCCCGCCAGCGGCGGGGAATCCCTGCCCGGCTGGGAGGACTCCGCCGTCGCCCCGGAGAACCTTGCAGCCTACCTGGCCGACTTCCGAACGCTCCTGGAGGAATATGAGCTGACCGGGATCATGTACGGACACTTTGGAGCGGGATGCATGCACATCCGCATCACGTACGACCTGCGCACGGAAGAAGGCCGCAGCGTGTTCCGCAAGTTCACGCAGGCCGCCGCCGAACTTGTTGTCCGCCACGGAGGTTCCCTGTCCGGAGAACACGGCGACGGACGTGCCCGCTCAGCACTGCTTTCGCAAATGTACTCCCCCGCCATGCTGGCCGCCTTCGAGGAATACCGCAGGCTTTGGGATGAGGCAGGGATCCTGAACCCGGGTTCCATCACCGATCCGGATCCGTTTGATGCCAGCCTGGCACTCGAGGGGGTCCCCGAGCGTGAGTGGAGGACGCACTTCGAACTCCGGCCCGTCGAGGCTGCCGCCGCCGGAACCGACCCCTGGGTACATGCCGTCCAGGCTTGCATCGGCGTCGGCAGGTGCCGTTCGGACTCCGGCGGGGTGATGTGCCCCAGCTTCCGCGCCACAGGGGACGAGAAGGACTCAACGCGTGGACGGTCCAGGGTGCTCCAGGACATGGTCCGGGGTGCCCGGACCGTCGACGAAGGCTGGAAGTCCGAAGATGTCCGCGAGGCGTTGGACCTGTGCCTGGCCTGCAAGGCCTGCTCCAACGACTGTCCCGCAGGCGTGGACATGGCCAGCTACAAGTCGGAGTTCTTCTCGCACTACTACGAGGGAAGACTGCGGCCCATGTCGCATTTCTCCCTTGGCTGGCTGCCACGGTGGCTCAAACTCACCACGCTGATCAGCCCGTTGGTGAACCTGGTGCTGGCCAGCCCGCTCGGGAACGTCGTCGCGGCTGCCGGTGGCCTCACCACCAGGAGGAAGATGCCGAAGTTCGCTTCCCGGAAGATGCTTCGCGACGCCCTCGCCCCGTACAGCGCCCCTGCCAGGACAGCCGACGCCGTGCTGTTCGTTGACTCGTTCACCAAGGGTTTCAGGCCCGAAGTTGCCGGGGCTGCAGCCCGGGTCATCGAAAGCACGGGAAGGCAGATCGGCTGCGAATCCGACGCCTGCTGCGGCCTTACCTGGATCTCCACGGGTCAACTCGACACCGCAAAGAAGCTCATGGGCAAGGCCGTAGCGAAGCTCGATGACGGCACCGATGCACCGATCGTCGTCATCGAACCAAGCTGCGCCGCCGCGTTGAAGAAAGATGCACCGGAACTGCTCGGCACCGAGGCCGCCGAACGCGTATCCCACCGGATCCGCAGCTTCGCCGAAGCCGTGAAGGAATGGGTCGATGCAGGTTGGGCGCCACCGGCCGTACCCACGGACGTGACGGTGCAGACCCACTGCCACGAGTACTCGACCTTCGGCGCCACAGTCCAGCGCAAGGCACTGGCCGCCCTGGGCGTCGCCAATGTCACCGAGGCAACCGGCTGCTGCGGAGTCGCCGGGAACTTCGGCTTCGAGGCCAACCACTACGACATTTCCATGAAGGTGGCGGAACAGGCGCTGGCTCCGGCCCTCGCCCGAACCGCCCAGGACACCCCGGTCCTGGCCGACGGCTTCAGCTGTGCGATGCAGGTCAAGCAACTGGAACCGGAGCGCAAGAGCCTTCACCTTGCCGAACTCCTTGATCCGCGGAACACTGTCCCCTAGAACACTCAAGGACTCTGGACTCCCGCACATCACCGACACAGGCAGTATCAAGGACAAGAAGAGCGCATGCTGGATGTTCACCGCCTCACGCTGCTGAGGGAAGTCAAACTGCACGGCAGCATGAGCGCCGCAGCGCGGGAACTCGCGTACAGCCATTCCGCCATCTCGCAGCAGCTGGGAGTCCTGGAGAAGGAAACCGGTGTGATCCTGCTGGAGAAAGTCGGCCGGAACGTCAAACTTACGCCGGCCGGCGAGGAGCTGGTGCGGAACACGGAAGCGATCCTGGCCGCCATTGAGCGTGCGGAGTCTGATTTGGCCACCTCACACCAGCGGGCCCAAGGCGTGGTTACTGTCGCTGCGTTCGCAACCATCAGTCGCAGCGTCATGCCTACCGCTATGGCTGAATTGGCCCGAAACTTTCCGGGCCTGGACGTGCGTCTGCGTCGCGAGGAACCCGAAACTGCTGTTATGCAGCTCATGTCACGACAGGTTGATGCCGTGGTTACGGACGCTTTTCCCGGCACGCAGGGGGCTCCCGACGGCGGTATCCACACCACCGTTATCGGTCAGGACCCCGTTCGGGGGTACCTGCCCCATGGCGTGACCTTTGAGGACTTCGCTCAGCTCCGCAACGCGCGCTGGGTGGTGGAACCCCTCAGCGCGGCGTCCACCCAGTGGGCCCTGCGCGTATGCCGGGAGCGAGGAATCGAGCCCGTTATCGCACACGTCTCATCGGACCTGCTGTTTCACCTCAGGATGGTCGAACACGGGCTGGCGGCAGCATTTTTGCCGGACATGGTGGTGCGCGAGGCGGGAAGTGACGTGGTGCCGAGTTCCTGGCTGCCCTCGGATCAGCAGCGAAGCATCCACTACCTGGTGAGGGCCGGCTCCGAACACAGCGTGGCGCTCGTGGCCGTGCGGGATGCGATCGTCCGGGCCTTTCGGCAAAACTCGAACCCGTAACCGGTCCTTACACATAAGTGTCGAAAACATTCGCTTTTATTCACTGAACGGCGTAGCTAGATTTGAGACTATGCCGGAATTCCCTGCCATTGTGCGGTAGTTCCTTGGCAGCTCATCATCGACCTTGGTGTTGGGGTCCTCAGGAACTGAACCTGTTCATCACCGCCCTTGAGCAAGCCATTACCGAAAGAGAGAACCGATGACCCTTACAACGAACGTCGCTTCGCCGCTGATTACGGCGGACGCTGACAGTCTCCGGCACGCGGACGCCGTCATCCAGTCCATCAAGCTGCCCAGCGACGGCATCGCGGTCCAGGACCCTGCCACGGCCGAGACCATCGCCTACGTGCCCGACGCTGATGTTGAGGCGGCACTGGAAGCTGTGGGCAAGGCTGACGCGGCAGGAGCCGACTGGGCGAACAGCAGCCTTCGTCAGCGCGCGGACGTGCTGCACGCCTGGTACGACAAGCTCGTTGCCCACACCGAAGATCTCGCCCACCTGATCTCGCGCGAAATGGGCAAGCCCCTCGCGGAGGCCCGCGGCGAGGTCAAGTACGGCACCGACTTCGTGCGCTGGTACGCCGAAGAGGCCGTGCGCCCCGCCGGAAACTTCCGCGACACCCCGGACGGCGGCGCGAGCCTGCTGACCCGCCGCTCCCCCGTGGGCCTGGCCGTTCTGATCACGCCCTGGAACTTCCCGCTGGCCATGGCCACCCGGAAAATCGCCCCGGCGCTAGCGGCGGGATGCCCGGTCGTCATCAAGCCTGCGACCCTTACTCCCCTGACGACGTACTTTGCCGTCCAGCTCGCCATCGAAGCCGGCGTCCCCGAAGAACTGATCCAGGTCATCACAACCTCCAGGTCAGGGGCCTTCAGCGAAGCCGTCCTGCTCGACCCCAGGGTCCGGAAGGTCTCATTCACCGGCTCAACACCGGTGGGCCGCCAGCTGCTGAAGCTTGCCTCCCAGAACGTGCTCCGCAGCTCAATGGAGCTCGGCGGCAACGCACCGCTCATCGTCTTCAACGACGCCGATCTTCAGCGCGCCGTGGACGGAACGTTCGCGGCGAAGCTGCGCAACGGCGGACAGTCCTGCATCGGAGCCAACCGCATCTACGTCCAGGACGGCATCGCCGATGATTTCGCCGCGGCACTTGCCGAACGCTTCGCCCAGGTCGCCGTTGGAAGCGGCCTCGGAAAGCAGACCGGACTCGGTGCACTGATCGATGACCGTGCAGTAGCCCAAATGCACACCTACACCAACAACGCCGTGGCCCTGGGCGCGACCCTGCTGACCGGCGGCCACGGATACGACTCGGCAGGCAACTTCTTCGCCCCGACCGTCCTGGATCACGTCACCGAAGATTCCGACGTCGCCGGGTCCGAGATTTTCGGCCCCATCGCCGCGATCCAGCGCTTCAGCACAGAAAACGAAGCGATCGCCCGGGCCAACGCGACAGAATTCGGCCTCGCCGGCTACGTCTTCACCGAGAACCTCGACCGCGCCCTTAACGTCGCTGATCGTCTCGAGACCGGAATCGTGGGCATCAACCAAGGCGTACCGTCCAACGCCGGCGCCCCTTTCGGAGGCATCAAGCAGTCAGGCCTCGGACGTGAAGGAAGCGCAGAAGGCCTCGAAGAATACGAGAACATCCGCTTCTACAACGTGGCGCGGCGCGCCACTGCATAGCGGTCACCCGCCCTTGAGACCGGCGCCAGTAATTTGGCGCCGGTCTCAACTGTGCGTCGTGACGGCGGATGGAACTGAAAGTCCGACGCCGGCGCCCACCGAACCGGCCACGTCACCAAAGGTGCCGCAGCAGGGGACGTCCGGCGCCGCCGTCGTGAGCGTCCAGATGGGGCGCGAGAAAGGCAAAGTAAATGCGACAAAGTGGTCGCCTTGGGATGACTGACGCAATATTTCCTGGCGAAGTCCCATCACCGCGGGGGCCTGAGATGGTGTTCCACGACCCCTTCTCCCATGACCTTCCCACAAAGCATGCAGACATCCCTTTTCATAGATCACCCAAACCACAGCGCGTCGAGGGGAAACGTACAAGCAGCAATCAACCTGCCACCCGAGCCGCTGCAATAGAAGCAGTTGTTCGGGACCTCAAACTCCTGGCTCTCAGCAAAGGAATCTCGGCGCTGGAATCGGTGCCCCGGATCCCATAACGCGTCCCATCGTCAGGCATGGATGTTGCCTTTGTCGCCCCTCCCCAGGTTGAGGTTTGCCCTTGACAAGAAAACAATCAGGGTTTCGTATTCACGTACCTACATGAATAGAAAAGGGGTTGGTGGCCATGCCTGCCATCCAAACCGGCCCGGGGAAACAGTCCCGCCTCCGGGCCGGAGCCGCTCTCATGACACTGGCTGGGCTGGCCTTCGTGGCGTACGCCGCGGCCTTCCTGATACTGAACTTCACGGGGTCCTTCCTCGAGCTGGGCATCGGCCCCGATCAAGTGGACAAGGGGAAGGCGGAGGTCGAAGCCTTCAGCCCGCAGCTGTCTCACTACATCAGCCATCTGCACATCGCGCTGGGCGGCTTCATCGCTGCTACCGGCCTGGCCATCGCAGGCCTGTCCTGGTACGGGGTGCGCCGGGGAGAACGATGGGCCTTCACCACGGCCATTATCGTTCCCGTCGTCGGACTCGCTGTGGCCGTTCCCGCTCACTACCCTTGGGGGCTGGCCACGCTCTGGCATCTTGGGCCGGTCTATGTTGCCGGCCTCATTTTCCTGGCAGGAGTCGTGGCAGCCGGCAGCGGGTTGCGAAGCCCACGATGACACGCGGCTGAACACCTGCACCCGGCGGACTCCCGGCCGGCTGTCGTCCGAAGCCATCGGGATCCCGGGATTTCGATTTCCCAAATTCGTTGACAAGCTGGCCAATACCGGAGTATCGTCGACAATCGACAGCGCGTCACCAAGTCTCGTCGACAATCGACGAAGCATCGAGTATGGGAGAATCACATGGCATTCGAATTCGAAACCAAACCGAAGTTCGCTACGTTCGACATGAACGGAACCCTGATCAAGTTCGCTATCGCCGACGCCACCCGTGAGGTCTTGGGCGACCGACTGCCGGCCGAACTCGCCGACGCGTACCTGCACGCTACCAAGGCGTACCGCTTCGACGAGTGCATGGGCGAGTACAAGCCGTTCCGCCAGATCATCGCCAACTCCATGGAACGCGCCTCGCGCCGCCTGGGCCTGGAGTACCGCGAGGCCGATGCCAAGGCGGTCTACGACATCGTCCCCACCTGGACCCCGTACCCGGGTGTCACCGCGGCGCTGAACCGCCTGGCCGAGGAAGTCCCGCTGGTCATCATCACCAACAGCGACACCGAGATGGGTGAGCGCCTTGCGGCCAACCTCGAGGCGCCGTTCAAGACCGTCATCACCGCCGAGGAGTCGGGCTACTACAAGCCGCGCCTCGCCGCGTTCGAGTACATGTTCAACAAGCTCGGGGTGACCCCCGACGAGCTCGTGCACGTCTCCGCGAGCCCGATGTACGACCTGCGCTCCGCGGCCATCCTGGGCATCAAGAACAAGGTGTACGTGGACCGCGGCTTCGAACACGACGAGCACTGGCTCGGCTACGAGCGGATCACCGACATCGCTGACCTTCCCGTCCTCTTTGGCCTGCCGCGTCCTGCTGCCTCCTAAGAGGGACCTGAGTACAGATGAGTCTGCCACTGCCTCAAACCGTAAAGGGCTCCTCGGCTTTGGAGCGGCTCGAGGCTCTCGGCCTGGAGCTACCCGTCCTCGCGGATAACCCGTACTACGTCGACCACAGGGCGGTGGATTCCAGCATCCACATCGCTGGCCAACTGCCTTTCAAGGACGGTGTGCTGCTGGGTCAGGGCGTTGTTGGCCGGGACGTGGATCTGGAGACGGCGCGGGAGCTCGCGCGCCATTGCGCGCTGAACTGCCTTGCTGCCGCCGTGCAGGCGGTGGGCGATCTGGACCGGGTCCGGCTCGTGCAGATGCTGGTCTTCGTGGCCAGTACGCCGGATTTCGGTCTTCAGTCGCGGGTCGCCAACGCGGCCAGTGAACTGCTCATCGAAGTGCTGGGTGAGAACGGGCGGCACGCCCGCACCGCGATCGGTGTCGCCGGGCTGCCGCTGAACACTCCTGTGGAGATCCAGATGATCTGCACGGCCGTTTAGGTAGGGCACGACGGCGGTGTTGTTCGGGGCCCGCCGATGCGGGTCCCGAACAACAGCATTCGAGGAAGTCAGCAACGCTGCCCTCGAACATTCATAGAAAGAATTATGAGGAGTACAGCGTGAACCGCATTCAACGAGCACTGGAGGGTCTCCTCGAGCGAATCGACACCCCCGCACCGATCGTGCTGGCCGACGTGATGCAGGAAAACATCGACCGCATGCAGGCCTTCGCCACACAGCGCAACCTGCACGTCCGGCCACATGTCAAGACGCACAAGTGCGTCGAAATCGGGCGGCGCCAGGTCAAGGCCGGTGCCGTCGGAATCACTGCAGGCAACGTGGGTGAGGCCGAGGTCTTCGCCGCGGCCGGATTCGACGACATCTTCCTCGCCTACCCGATCTGGCCTTCGGGAACGAAAGGGACGCGGATCCGCAAACTCGCCGAAACCATCCGACCGCGGGTCGGCGTCGACAACGTTGCGGCGGTCAATGCCCTCGCCGACGCGATGGGCGACGAACCCGGGCTGTTGCAGGTCGTGATCGAGGTCGACTGCGGTGCCCGCCGTTCCGGGGCTCCTGCCGAGGCCGCCGGCGACCTCGCCCTTGCCGCGCGCAACCGCGGCCTGGTCCCGGTGGGCGTCTTCACCTATCCGGGCCACGGCAGCGCCGGACCGGACGCCCGCAAGCGCGCCGCCGAGGACCAGGACGCCGCGCTCACCACCGCGGTCCGCAGCCTCACCGCAGCCGGGATCACCCCAGAGGTGGTCAGCGCCGGCTCCACACCCACCGTGGAGTTCGCCACCAACAGCGTCATCACCGAAATCAGGCCCGGCGAATACGTCTTCAACGACCTGAACAACACCAGGCTCGGCGCCTGCACCCAGGATCAGATCGCACTGTTCGTTGCCGGCACCGTGGTCAGCGACTGGGTCCCCGATCAGGTCATCCTCGACATCGGCACCAAAGCCCTCGGCCGCGAAGGCACCCCCGAGATCGGCTACGGCGCCATTGCCGGCACCACGGCCCTCCTGTCAAAGCTCAACGAATACCACGGATTCCTCCCCCTGCCCGACGGGTTCCGCCCCAGCGTCGGGACAGTGCTCCCCGTGGTCCCCAACCACGTCTGCCCGGTCGTGGTCAATTTCGAGGAATACATCGTCACCGACAGCACCGGCACAACGCTGGAACGCTGGCCTGTCGACGCCCGCGGATTCCTCAACTGACCGACCCGGACCGATCACCCCCGGACGGGCCTTCCGTCCCCCCAGCCTGAAACCCCAGCAAACTTACCCACGATGGAGTGACTGACATGAGACTTGATAAGACCACGGCCCTGGTCACCGGCGCCAACAGCGGAATCGGGCAGGCAGTATGTTCCCACTTCCGCAACGAAGGTGCCCGGCTGCTGCTCACCGGCCGCAGGGAACAACTCGACAGCGCCCAGCCCGAGGACCTGTACGTCCCGGGAGACCTCAACGACGAGGCATTCGTCGAAAGCCTCGCCCGGCAGGCCGCCGAATCCTTCGGAACTGTGGACGTCGTCGTCCTCAACCACGGCCTGCAGGTCAGCGGCCCGCTGACGGAGATGGCCTACGAGGATGCGAAGAACGTGCTGCACAGCAACCTGCTCAGCTCCTTCCTGGTGATGAAGCACTTCGCTCCGCTCATGCCCGCTACGGGTGGCTCGTTCGTCCTCGTCAGTTCCAGGCTCGGCATGGTCGGCAAGCCCGAGGAAGTCCTGTACTCCGCAGCCAAGGGCGGCCTGATCATGCTCGCCAAAGGCGCCGCAATCGAATGGGCCTCACGCAACATCCGCGTCAACATCGTCGCACCAGGCCTGACCGCGACCCCGATCATCGAAGCATCGTTCCAGCGCAGGGAAGACCCCGAGGCCTACCGCGCCCAGCGCGAGGGCCAGATCCCGCTCCAGCGTCTGGCCACCCCCGAAGAAATCGCCGACGCCATCCTCTTCATGGCCTCGAAGGAATCGTCCTACATCACCGGCGCGGTCCTGCCCGTCGACGGCGGATACACCGCCGCCTAAACACCAACGTGTGGCGGTGACACATCGGATGCCGGCCAAGGCTCCCGCGTGATTGCCCCGCCGTCCTATCAGCTCAACCGTTCCCAGACAAAGAAGGACACTATGACAGCCCTTGCGGCAACACCCCGAAACGGCGAGCTTGGCTTCTGGATGGCCGGCCTCGCTGACAACAGGCAGACCTACCCCCGCTTCGAGGGGCAGGAGTCTGTAGACGTGGCAATTATTGGCGGCGGCTACACAGGCCTCTGGGCCGCGTACTTCGCCAAGAAACTCGACCCGTCACTCTCGGTCGCGGTATTTGAGGCAGAACAGGTAGGCTACGGCGCCTCAGGACGCAACGGTGGCTGGCTCTCTGCGATGCCCCCCGGAAACCGGGCCACCTTCGCCCGCGCATCCGGCGGCGGAGTGGACGCCAGCATTGCATTGCAGCAGGAGTTTGTCGCCGGCGTCGATTCCGTCCTGGATATTCTGCAGGCCGAGGGCATCGACGCGGATCAGCACAAGGGCGGCGCGCTGGTCGCAGCCCACACCAAGGCGGGGCAGGGCCGGCTCGTATCGAGACGTGACACTGACTGGAAGTACGGGTTGACCGAAGACGATGTCCATTTGCTGGACCGGGACGAGTTCCAGAGCAAGATCAACATCTCCACCGTCCACGGCGGGCTCTTCTACAAGCATTGCGCGCGGTTCCACCCGGCGAAGCTTGTCTACGGCCTCGCCGACACCCTGGCCTCCATGGGGGTGAACATCTACGAGGGCAGCCGGGTGAACGGGGTCGATGGCAAGATCCTTACCTTGGCCAACGGACGCGTCTCGGCCGCCAAGACGTTCATCTGCACGGAGGGGTATTCGGGACAGCTGCTTGGCAGCAGGACCCTGATACCGATCAATTCCTCGATGATCGTGACCAAGCCGCTCTCGGATGAGGCCTGGGAGCAGATCGGCTGGAACGGGCTCCAGACCCTTAGCGACTCCGCCCACACGTTCATCTACTCCCAACGCACAGCGGACGGCCGCATCACCATCGGCGGCAGGGGCGCGCCCTACCGATTTGGGTCCGGCACCGGAGGCGCCGGTTCAACACCCCAGTCCACCATTGACCTGCTCTCCACAAAGCTCCGCTCCTTCTTCCCCGGCGTCCCCTTCGAAGTGGACCACGCCTGGTCCGGAGTCCTGGGCGTTACCCGTGACTGGAACGGCGGCGTGCACTGGGATCCAGCGTCCGGGATCGGATCGTCCACCGGCTACGCGGGACACGGCGTCACGGCAGCCTACGTCGGCGGCAGGACACTCGCGGAGCTCGCCTTCGAACAACAAACAGCACGGACAACACTCCCCTGGGTCGGCTACCGCTCACGGAAGTGGGAACCCGAACCCCTCCGCTGGCTCGGTGTCCACGGCATGTACCGGCTCTTCGGACTTGCTGACCAATGGGAAGAACGCAGGGACTCCACCAAGACCTCACTACTGGCCAAATTCGGCAGCAGGCTCGCCGGACTGCACGAATAGTCCATCACCCAAAACTTTCACCTGAACCCTTTGAAGGGAAGCATTATGAAGACTTGTATGAAGATCCAGACGGCGGCTGCGGGGCTTGTTGTCCTGTTGGCTCTGAGTGGCTGTGGCGGGGCGG
>NZ_JAVDRQ010000020.1:0-32514 GCF_031454875.1 Arthrobacter oryzae | reverse complement strand
AACGCCCGGTCCCATTCCGAACCCGGAAGCTAAGACCCACAGCGCCGATGGTACTGCACCCGGGAGGGTGTGGGAGAGTAGGTCACCGCCGGACATAAATTAGAGCTCAGGCCCTGACAAGGATTGTCGGGGCCTGAGTCATTTAACGGCCATTTCACTGCCGTTCTGGGCGGGCAGGCAGCCGGGTAAAGTTGTTGACCATGGATAACCTCTTCAGCCACGCGTCCCCTGCGGACGAAGCCTCCGATCCCGCAGACGCCCTGGACGCTGTAGTTCACACGGTGGTGGTGCCCGGTTCAGTTTCCAAGGCATTCATCGGCTTTACAGAACACACCCACCTCTGGTGGCCGCTCGAGGATCAGAGCGTGTTCGGAGCCGGCTCGTACGTTGAATTTGAAGAGAACCTGGTACTCGAAACAGCGGACGACGGCCGGACTGCCGTCTGGGGAACCATAGATGATTGGCAGCCCCCGATGTCCTTCCACGCCAGCTGGTATCCGGGGACCACGGCGTTGTGGTCCACAGAACTCCGGATCGCGTTCAGGGCTGTGGAGGGCGGGACTGAGGTCCGTCTGGTTCATGACGGCTGGGAAGGCGCAGAGGACCCGGCACGGACGCGCGCCCAATACGATGCCGGGTGGCCGGGCGTCCTGGCCCGCTTCGTTCGCTTTATGGGCGGTGCAGTTGGCTAGGGTCCGGCGGATGGCTGAGGGGGAATGGGAGCCGCTACGCGCGGTGAGGCTTGAGATGCTCGCCGACACTCCCATGGCCTTTGTGGAATCCTTGGAGTCCGCCCAGGCTCAGACGGCGGGGCAGTGGCGGAACCGCGCTATCGCGATGACTGCTCCAGGCAGCGTGACCTTCGTCGCCGAGGAAGACGTCGCCGTGCAGGACGTGGACGAGGAAGGCTCCGGGGCCAAGGCCTTCTGCGGCCTCATGCGCGTGGTGCTCAAGCACCCCCAAGAGACCAGCCGGCCAGTTCAGGCCATGCTAATCAGTGTGTATGTGGCTGCGCCTCATCGGGGGACCGGCCTTGCCGATGAGCTGCTACGGCTATCGCTCAAGGCTGCCACGGAAGAGCTGGGAGCAGGGCTGCTGCAGCTGGGAGTCCACGAGGACAACACCCGGGCGGCGGGCTTCTACATGCGCCACGGGTTCCGTGACACCGGGCGCCGGGAGGTATACCCGCTCGACGTCAGCAAGAAGGAAATCATTATGGAGTATGAGCTGGCGGCGGCGGAGCCGCAGCGACCAGGCCCGGACACCTAGCGCAGGGGAACCGTATCGCGAGGCGGGACGGACGTACTCGACCTGACCACGAATTTGGTAGGGAACTCGGTATCCGTTGAGCCACCGTCGGCAGCGTCTCCAAGCCCTGCCAGCAGGAGCCGAACCGCCAAAGCCCCTTGACCTCGGGCGTCCTGGTCGATTGTGGTCAGCCCGAATACCTCGCCAAGCTCGTGGCCGTCTATGCCTATGACAGAAAGGTCGTACGGGATCCGGAGCCCGAAGTCGCGCGCCGCCAGGATGGTACCGATGGCCATCTCGTCCGAAGCAGCGAACACGGCGGTGGGGCGTTCGGAGCTGCCGCCGAGCAGCCGTCTGGCGCTGGCGTAAGCTCCCTGGACGGTGAAGTCCGCGGAGACCTGCCACTCCGGCCGGACCGGCAGGCCGGCGGCCGCCATGGCCTTTTCAAAGCCGCCTTGGCGGGTGCCCGGGAGCCGGAAATCCTGCTGGTATGCAGCATCCCCGGTCAAATGTGCGATTCGGGAGTGTCCCAGGTGGATGAGGTGGTTGGTCGCGTCCTCGGCAATGCCGGAGTCGTTGATCCGGATCGTGGATGCACCCGGCAGGGGTCCGCCGATGCCCACGATCGGGCGGTGGATAGCCAGCAGCTGTCGAATTTCGGTTTCACTGAGTTCGAGCGACACCGCGATGACCGCATCCACGCGCTTTCGCAGCAGGAAGTCATTCAACACGCTGTGCCTGCGGTTTTCGCTGACGTTGTATAGCGTCAGATCGTACCCGGCATCGAGCAACGAGGCCGAGACCCCTTCCACCACCGAGGAAAAGAACCACCGATGGACGGAAGGGACAACTACACCAACATTGTGGTTCCGGCCGGAGGCCAGGCTGGAGGCGTGATAGGACAGAACGAAACCGAGCTCGGCCGCCGCTGCCTGTGCCCGTTCGCGGCTGCGGGCTGATACGTTGCCTTTGCCGCTTAGCGCCCGTGACACCGTGGCGATGGAAAGTCCCGCACGCTCAGCTACATCCTTGATGCCGGGCATGTTCAGTTCTCCGTTGTTCTCAGCTGCCAATCTCGACGACAGCAGGATCACTCCGCAGAAAGGGACAACCAGACCGTCTCACCCGAGCCTAGCCGATGGGCGCCTTCGTGTGTTTCCTCTGCCGCCCGCGAGCTGCGCAACAGCACCCGACCGGACGGGAGGTCCATGGAGTCCCATCCCACGTTCATCACCACAAGGGTGCTGCCGTTGAGGAAGGCCAGCGACCTGTCGGTGCACCAGCCATCCAGCCACGCCAGTGAGCCCCGGCCCAGGTCCAGGTCCCGGCGCATCGCCAGCATCCGGCGGTAGAGGTTCAAGTGCGACGACGGCTGTTCCGTCTGGGCATCCCGAGCCAGTTCGCTGAAGCTAGCCGGTTGCGGCAGCCAGGGAGCCTGTCCTGACCCGAACCCGGCGTACAGTTCGGCGGAGCGCCACGGCAGGGGCACCCGGCAGCCGTCGCGGCCCAGCCGTTCGCCGCCTGTACGCGCAAACGTGGGGTCCTGGCGCTGGTCGTCCGGGATATCGATGCCGTCCGGGAGACCCAGCTCCTCGCCCTGATAGAGGTACGCCCCGCCCGGCAGTCCGAGCATGAACATGGATGCCGCCGCAGCTCGCGTCCTGCCCAACTCGAGGTCGGGCTGATGGTCAAAGATGCCGATCCCGTCTCCGTCGCGGGGTGTGGGGCCGTTGTAGCCGAAGCGCGTGGCGTGGCGGACGACGTCGTGGTTGGAGAGCACCCAGGTGCTGGGTGCGCCGACGGCGTCCAGGGCTACCAGCGAATCCGTGATGACGCAGCGGAGGCGGCGAACGTCAAGGCCGGCATGCAGGTAGGGAAAATTGAACGCCTGGTGCATTTCGTCCGGACGGACCCAGTCTGCCAATCGGGGCAGCGGATCCACGTTGGCTTCGGCGCACAGGATGCGGTCGGGTCCGTACTCGGCGAGGATACGGCGCCATTCACGGTAGATGTCGTGCAAAGCCGGTTGGCCGAACATCGGTGCCTCGTGGCCAGGGTACCCGTCTGAGCTGCCGCCGTCGGCCCGGCCGCCCCACTCCGGCAAACCGGGGGCCTTCACCAGGGCATGCGCGACGTCCACGCGGAACCCGGCGACGCCCCGGTCCAGCCAGAAGCGAAGCACCCGCTCGAATTCATCGTGGACCGCCCGGTTGTCCCAGTTGAAATCGGGCTGCGAGGCGTCGAAGAGGTGCAGGTACCACTGACCGGCGGTGCCGTCCGGCTCGGTAATGCGCGTCCACGCCGGGCCGCCAAAGTGCGACTGCCAGTTGTTGGGCGGAACCTCACCGAAGGTGCCGCGGCCGTCCCTGAAAATGAACATGTCACGTTCCCGGCTGCCGGCCGGCGCGGCGAGGGCCTTCTGGAAAGCAGCGTGCTGATCCGAGCAGTGATTGGGAACGAGGTCCACAATCACCCGCAGGTCAAGGCGGGTGGCTTGCGCCATCATGGCGTCGAAGTCGGCCAGGGAGCCAAAGAGCGGATCGACATCGCAATAGTCGCTGACGTCGTACCCGGCGTCCTTCTGCGGGGACCGGTAGAACGGCGACAGCCAGACGGCATCGACATCCAGTCGGGCCAGCTGAGGGAGCTCTGCGGTGATGCCGGCGAGATCACCGATCCCATCCCCGTTGAGGTCCCGGAAGGACCGCGGATAGACCTGGTAGATGACGGCGGACCGCCACCACCCGGGTGCCTCATCGGCGGCGTGTACCAAGGTCACTGGCCCGGCCGTTGCGGCGGGGGCTTCGATCATTGAGTCAACGGACATGCCGGTAATCGTAGAACGAATATCCGCAGAACTGAAAACGCTTCCAATTGTGACGTACACCTCATTGCCGCTATCGAATCGATGGTCCTGCTCTGGCAGGTTTCTGGCTTTCGAATCCGGAAATCAGGCACACTACCGCGCAATTGCAGGCCACGTCCGATCCTGCTAGATGCTCTTGCTTCTCCACCTGCCGCAGAGTAATGTGGCGCTTCCACTGCCGTTCTGGCGGCATGCTTTGGAAGCGTTTGCAGCTGCTGGCTGCCCGGGCGCTGCCGATGCTGCTGCGGGGGAACGCGTGCCCGGCGGAATAGACTGAAGGCCTGATTCGACGGACCTGGAGGCCGCATGGGCAACATTGTTGACGAGCTCAAAACCATTCTGGAACCCGGCAAACTGGCCGTGGACGAAATGACGCTCGCCGCCTACGCGAAAGACCAGGCTCCGGTCCTCGACTTTCAGCTGCCGCTGGCCGTGGCCTGGGCCGAAACTGCGGCAGACGTCCAGGCAGTGGTCAGCGCCTGCGCCAAGCATAAGGTGCCCATTGTTGCCCGCGGAGCCGGGACGGGCGTCTCCGGCGGCGCCCATGCCAGCGCGGGCTGCATTGTGCTGAGCCTTGAACGGATGAACCGCATCCTCAGCCTGAACCCGGACGACGAAACCGCCGTCGTCGAACCGGGCGTGATCAACGCCGACCTCAACGATGCCGCGGCCATCCACGGCCTGATGTACGCGCCGGACCCCGCGAGCTTCCGGACTTCCACCATCGGCGGCAATGTGGCCACCAACGCCGGCGGACTGCGCTGCGCGAAGTACGGCGTCACCCGCGACTCGGTGCTTGCCCTCGACGTGGTGCTGGCCGACGGATCCCTGATCCATACCGGCCACCAGACGTTCAAGGGCGTTGCGGGCTATGACCTTACGGGGCTGTTCGTCGGCTCCGAAGGGACGCTCGGAATTGTCGTGGGAGCAACGGTGCGGCTGAAGTACCTGCCCCGCGAAGTGCACACCATCGCAGCGTTCTACCCCGACTTCCGCAGCGCCGCGGCGGGCGTACTGGCGGTAGGTAAGGCGCGCGTGCAGCCCGCCATCATGGAACTGCTCGACGGCGGTTCGCTGGTGCAGCTTGACGAGATCCACGGCTCGGACCTGAGCGCTCGCGGGGCCTCGCTCCTGCTGATCCAGACCGACGGTTTCGGTGCAGCCGCCGAAGCTGAAGCGGTCCGGCAGGTTCTCGCCGGCAGCGGTGCCACGGTGACCACCGAGGACAGCGCCGAGGCCGAGCGGCTGGTGGACCTGCGGCGGAACAGCCGCGGCGTGGAAGTGGACGACGAGTACCGTGTGGGGGAGGACGTGGCGGTGCCGCGTTCACGGCTGGTGGATTACGTCGGCGAACTTGAAGCCATGGCCGTGGAGTACGGCGTGAAGCTCAAGGTCGTGGCGCACGCAGGCGACGGCAACCTGCACCCCACGTTCTGGGTGGACCGGCTGGACAGCCAGGTGGACGCCGAAGCCATGCAGCGGCTGGGGGCCGCGCTGGACAAGTCCATCACGGTGGCCCTGGCGATGGGCGGCACCATCACCGGCGAACACGGGATCGGGCAGTACAAACTGCGGTGGCTGGGCCTGGAGCAGTCCGAGCCAGTGCGTGAGCTGCAGCGCCGGATCAAGGCGCTTTTCGATCCGGCCGGCATCCTGAACCCCGGAAAGGCGATCTAGGCCGGCGGCATCCCAACCAGGTAGCAGTAGGTGTCGTTTTGGGTGCTCATAACGACACCTACTGCTACCTAGTTGGGGGTTAGTCGTCGGCGTCCGGGTATTCGTCGATGTCCTCGTCGCCGTACCGGGACTGCTCGGTCTCGACTTCCAGGATTTTGAGTAGCTCGGTGTCCGGGTTGAGCATGATCGCTGCCTCGTCCCGGCGGTGCCGGAGGATGGAGTCGATGTAGGACTGTACGGCTTCGGCCAGCGGTATGTGCCGTTCCTGCTTTTCGGACATGTACCAGCGGTGTTCCAGCACTTCGTGGACGGCCTCCGCGGGTTCGAGCTTGCCGGAGAGGTCGCGCGGAATCGAGCGGACAATGGGCTCGAAGATCTGGCTGACCCAGAGGTGGGCGCTGTATTCCTCGTCCATTTTCGGGTTGTTGTCCGCCCGGAATGAGTCCATGTCGTTGAGCAGGCGGCGGGCCTGGTTCTCCTGGGCATCCAAGCCCGTAAGCCGCAGCAGGCGACGCTGGTGGTGACCGGCATCCACAACCTTGGGCTGGAGCTGGATGGTGGAGCCGTTCTGGGTGGTCTTGATCGCGTATTCCTCGACGTCGAACCCGAGCTCGTTGAGCTTCCGGATCCGGGCGGCCACGCGCCAGCGTTCGCCGATCTCGAACGATTCCTTCTCCGTGAGCTCTGTCCAGAGCCGCCGGTAGCTGTCCATGATGAGTTCGCTGGTGGCGACCGGGTCCACCTTCTCTTCGATGAGGCCTCCGTCCAGCAGGTCCATCAGCTCGCCGGCAATGTTGACCCGGGCGATCTCGAGATCGTACTCGCGCTGCCCGGTGGACAGGTCGGGGTACAGCTCGCCCGTCTCGGCATCGACGAGGTATGCGGCAAAAGCGCCGGCGTCGCGGCGGAAGAGGGTGTTGGAGAGCGAGACGTCGCCCCAGTAGAAACCAATGAGGTGCAGCCGCACCATCAGCAGCGCCTGGGCGTCGATCAAACGGGTGAGGGTGTCCTTGCGCAGCATCTGGGAAAAGAGCGCGCGGTAGGGCATCGAGAATTTCAGGTGGCGGGTGACCAGCACCGGGTTCAGCGGCCGGCCGTCCGGTGTGGTGCGGCCGGTGATGACGGCCACGGGCTCAACGCAGGGCACGTCCAGGCGCGCCAGCTTGCGGAGCATGTGGTACTCGTGGCGGGCCACGTGCTCTGACGTTTCCTTGATGGCAATCACGGAGCCGCCAAGGTGGGCGAAGCGCACAATGTGGCGGGAAATGCCGCGGGGGAGCGCGGCCAGGTATTCAGCCGGCCAGTCCTCCAGGGCGATGTGCCACGGCAGGTCCAGGAGTTCCGGATCAGCCGCGGCGGCAGTGATGCTCAGGTTGCTGGAGACGCTGGAACTCTTGTCGTCGTTGGCGCTGGCCGCTTCAAACCGAGGCAGTTTGCCGATCTGGCCGTAGTCGGTGGGTTCGTCGTGCCATTGGGCGTTGCTTTCCTCGGTCATGTGCCAATTCTTCCGTACGTAGGGGCGGGGTGCCTAAACAAAGACAGGGAAGCCGCGCTTAAACCACGACGGCGGCCCGTCCAGTAAGGAGGGGCCGCCGTCGTGTTCGTGCGGTGCTAACCTCGCTCCGCTTCGGCAGGGTTCCCTGGCCGAAGCGGAGCGAGGTTAGGGTGCCGGTGGGTGGGCCCACGCCGGCAGGGTTCCCTGGCCGAAGCGGAGCGAGGTTAGGGTGCCGGTGGGGAGGACTAGTCGCCGAGGCGCAGGCCGGTCTTGGTGTCGAACAGGTGTACGTGGCCGGACTGGGGACGTACCCAGATGGACTCGCCCTTCATCGGGGGCCTGCGGCCGTCGACGCGTGCCACGATGTCGTGATCCTTGCCGTCGAGCGTGGTGTGGCCGTAAACGTAGGCGTCAGCACCGAGTTCTTCGACGACGTCAACCTCAACCTGGAGGCCCTCACCCTGCGGTGCGGTCTCGAGGTCTTCGGGGCGGGAGCCGACCGTAACGGTCTGGCCGTGTGCCTCTTCGAGGACATCGCGGGGAACCGGGTAGACCGTTCCGCCGAACTGGACGCCGCCGTCGACGACGGGGAGTTCCAGCAGGTTCATGGCGGGGGAGCCGATGAAGCCGGCGACGAAGACGTTCTTGGGCTTGTCGTAGAGGTTGCGCGGGGTGTCAACCTGCATCAGCAGGCCGTCCTTCAGCACAGCTACGCGGTCGCCCATGGTCATGGCCTCGACCTGGTCGTGGGTCACGTAAACGGTGGTGACGCCCAAGCGGCGGGTCAGGGATGCGATCTGCGTACGGGTCTGCACGCGGAGCTTGGCATCAAGGTTGGAGAGGGGCTCGTCCATGAGGAAGACCTGCGGGTTACGCACGATGGCGCGGCCCATGGCAACACGCTGGCGCTGACCGCCGGAGAGTGCCTTCGGCTTGCGGTCCAGGTACGGCTCAAGGTCGAGAAGCTTTGCTGCTTCGCGGACACGCTCGGCGCGCTCTTCCTTGCTGACGCCGGCGATCTTCAGCGCGAAGCCCATGTTGTCCGCAACAGTCATGTGCGGGTACAGGGCGTAGTTCTGGAAGACCATTGCGATGTCGCGGTCCTTCGGCGGAACGTCGGTGACATCGCGGTCACCAATGAGGATGCGGCCTGCGTTGACGTCTTCCAGGCCGGCGAGCATGCGCAGCGAGGTGGACTTACCGCAACCTGAGGGTCCAACGAGGACCAGGAATTCGCCATCGGCGATGTCGATGTTGAGCTTATCGACGGCGGGCTTATCTGTGCCCGGGTACAGACGCGTAGCGTTATCAAAAGTAACTGTTGCCACAGTTATCAATCCCTTCACCGGCAGGTACGTGCCGGACGATCCGTAGTGAATGGTTCATGTTTATTCAGTTGTCCACGGTTTTTCAGCCGTGTACTCCCCGGCCGAAGCCGAGGAGTATCGCGTGACGCCGCACGGTTCTTGTGCGCCACATCACAAGCAAGAGTATGTCAGATTTTATTCGTTGTGTTGCAAATGTTACGGAGGTCACATGTGAGATCCGTAACCGGGGGCGCGGTCCTAGGCCGGACCGGACACGGCGCGGGCACGCTCCCTGAGCAGCGTCTCAAGCAGCTCGGCGATGTGCACCGGAGCCTCCACCCGGAACTGTGCCTGCGTAAAGTCCAGCCCTACCTTCACGCCTACATCGCCCGGGTAGAGCCGTCCAAGCGCGTCTTCATCAGTGGTGTCGTCACCGGCGAACACTACTGCCGTTGCGCCGGTGGCCTGACGCAGGAAGGCCATGCCTTCACCCTTGGAAGCGTGAACGACGGATGTCTCCAGTACGCGGTTGCCGTTCTTCAAGTACACGTCCGGGCGGTCCTGCAGGACAGCGCGGGCCGCGGCGACGGCGTCTTCCGCCACGTCGTCGGCGGCCAGCCGGGTGTGGAGTACGACGCCCGCCGGTTTGTCCTCCAGCAACGTTCCCGGGGCCTGCTCCACGATCTCTTCAAGGACGCGGCGGACCTCGGCCAGCAGGGTCAGCTGTTCCGGGTCCAGGGTGAGTTCGGACGACCCCGGCCCAAGCCAGGCTTCGGCCCCGTGGCTGCCGATCAGGAGAGTCTCCCGTGGCGGCGAGGCGACCGCCCGGAGGCTGGCGAGGGCCCGGCCCGAGATGAGTGCCGTCGTCGTACGCGGGAGGACGGCCAGGCCGGCAAAAGCGGTGGCGGAGCGGGGGAGCGGGCGGGCATCCGCCGCGTGGTCCACGAGCGGGGAAATCGTTCCGTCGAAATCCATGGCCACGAGCAGGTGCTCGGTGGCGGCAACCTCCTTCAGGGCGGCCAGGAGTTCCGGTTGAAGCGTAAGGGGCGTCTTGCCCGGAGCGGCATCAGGAGTCATCGCGGACCACTTTCTCTTTGAGCGCTGCAAGGAAGTCGGCTGACCAGTGATCGACGTCGTGGTCCAGGATCTGCTTGCGCATGGACCGCATCCGCCGGGAGGCCTCGGCCGGCTGCATGTCCACGGCCTTCATGATGGTGTCCTTGAGCCCGTCGATGTCGTGCGGGTTCATGAGGAGTGCCTGCTTAAGCTGGTCCGCGGCTCCGGCGAATTCGCTGAGCACCAGGGCGCCGTCGTTGTTGGTGCGGGCAGTGACGTACTCCTTGGCCACAAGGTTCATGCCGTCCCGCAGGGCGGTGACCAGCATGACGTCGGCCGCCAGGTAGAGGGCCACCATTTCGTCGATGGGGTAGCTGTGGTGGAGGTACCGGACCGCGGTGTTCTGCATGGTGTCGTAGGTGCCGTTGATGTGGCCCACCGTGCCTTCCACCTCTTCACGCAGGAGGCGGTACTGCTCCACGCGCTCCCGGCTGGGGCTCGCCACCTGGATGAGGGCCGCGTCCTCCACGGTGACCTTGCCGTCCGCCAGCAGCTCCTCATAGGCCTTAAGCCGGTGGCGGATGCCCTTGGTGTAATCGAGCCGGTCCACGCCGAGCAGGATGGTTTTGGGGTTGCCGAGGTCCCGGCGGATCTGGTGGGCGCGCTCGATGATTTCGGGGTTGCGGGCCAGTTCGCTGATCTGCTTGACGTCAATGGAGATCGGGAACGCCTGGGCGCGGGCAATATGGGTGGTCTGGCCATCAGCACCTTTGACGTGCACCTGCTGCTGCTTGACGCTCGCGCCCAGGAAGCGCCGGGCGGAACGCATGAAGTTGCCGGCATCACTGCTGCGCTGGAAGCCCACCAGGTCGGCGCCGAGCAGGCCGTCGATAATGGCCCGGCGCCACGGGAGCTGGGCGAAGATTTCCGGCGGGGGGAAGGGGATGTGGTTGAAGAACCCGATCTTCAGGTCCGGGCGTGCCTCTCGAAGCATCTTTGGAACGAGCTGCAGCTGGTAGTCCTGGACCCAGACGGTGGCTCCGTGATCGGCATGCCGCACGACGGCGTCCGCGAACCGCCGGTTGACCTTCCGGTAGGAGTCCCACCAAGTGCGGTGGAATTCCGGCGGCGCGATGACATCGTGGTAAAGCGGCCAGAGCGTGGCGTTGGAGAAGCCTTCATAGAAAAGCTCGACGTCGTCGGTGCTCAGCTGCACCGGGACCAGGTCCATGCCGCCATGGCTGAAGGGTTGGACGGTTTCATCGGGGGCGCCGTGCCAGCCCACCCAGGCGCCGTCTGTTTTGGTCATCATCGGAGCCAGCGCGGTGACGAGGCCTCCCGGTGACCGGCGCCAGCCGTCCTCGCAGCCGCCGTCGTCAGGTGCGCAGCGGTCAACCGGCAGCCGGTTGGACACCACCATGAAGTCATACAGTGCGGCTTCAGCGTGGCCGTCGCCCGGAGCGGGCTTTTCGTCAGCGTTTGCGTCGGGTTTTTCACGGTGCGTAGTGTGCATTGGTGCCCCTTGGGTTGCTATTAGCTCAACGTCAACCCTAGTCGGACGGAATCTTCCCTGCTATTCATCCGTTGGGCAGGCTGACGGAAACTTGAAAGCGCAAGCTCTCAGGTTTCTCCCCTAAACTGAAAAAGTTGCCACTGACGTGGTCCGCACCTGGCCGATCGACACGAGGAACTGATGAGCGCCGCAAACGAACCCCGCAAGTCCAAAGCAGACCGCACTGCCGAGGCCCGCGAGAAAGCCCGTGAGATCCGTGAGGCGCAGCTGAAGAAGGACAAGCGCAACAAGCTCCTCATCGGCTGGGGCATCGTGGTGGCCGTGGTGGCCATCCTCGCCATCGTTGCCCTGGTGGTCAGTTCCAACATCCGGAATAACGCTCCGGTTGCGGACGAAGGACCCACGCCGGCCAACGGCAACATCCACGGCGGAGTGACGCTGCTGGCCAATTCCGAGGTGGTGAAGTCTGATCCCGCCACGGTCAACGTGAAGGACATTCCGGCCAAGCCGGAGACGCCCCCCGCCGAGGTGATTGCTCCCGGTGCCGAGGCGGAAGCGGGTAAGCCGGTGAAGGTGGTCGTCTACATCGACTTCATCTGCCCGGTCTGCAAGCGGTTCGAAACCACCTATAACGAGCAGCTGACCAGCCTCCGCAACGAAGGCAAGATCTCGCTCGAGTACAGGCCGCTCGGCTTCCTGGACCTGCAGTCCACAACCAACTACTCCTCCCGCGCGGCCAACGCCGCTGCCTGCGTAGTCAACGAATCGCCGGAAAAGTACTCTGACTTCGTCAACGCGCTCTTCGACAAGCAGCCGTCGGAAGGCGGAGCGGGCCTGTCGGACGATGAGCTGAAGAAGATGGCCACCGACGTGGGCGCCAAGAGCATCGATGCCTGTGTGGAAGAGAAGAAATACCGGCCGTACGTGAAGGTGGCCACGCAGGAAGCTGCGGCCATCGGCGTGACCGGTACTCCGACTGCCTTTGTGGACGGCAAGCAGTGGGGCAAGGGCGACTCCGCCAACACTGACCTGATCCCGTTCATCCAGGCCGCCATCGACGCCAAGGGCTAGGCCAAGGGTTAACTGGCGCCAGCCGTACAATGCGGTGGCCCGGGTTCCGGAACAATCCGGAACCCGGGCCACTGCCGTTTTTACCCTCGGGGCGTCCTTGGGCTAACCTTATCTAGCACCGCATCTAATACCGTATCCAGCACCGCACAAGGTGGCTGGTGCAGAAGTAGAAGCACGCACGCCTCCTTAGCTCAGTTGGCCAGAGCACCGCTCTTGTAAAGCGGGGGTCGTCGGTTCGAATCCGACAGGGGGCCCCGATTTTGCGGCGGGCCTCCGGGGCCGTTGCCAGCCAGCACGTGAGACCTAGCTGACAATGTCCGCAGGGGGCCGCGCGGCTCTGGTCTGGACAGGATCCGTCGCGAGCAAGGCGGCATCCGGAGACTCCGTTTGGTCGGTGCCCGACGACGGGTGTGCTGCGACTGCTGCGGCGTGCTCGGCCAGCACGCCCGTTTGATGGCGGATCTTCAGGCGGTAGAGCAGGGCCCCGCCCACCGTGACGGCGGCAACGAACAGCACCCCGCCCCACTGCAGGTACCACTCGAACGGCGGCACCGAGTTGTAGATCTCCGGGCGCGGCCAGATCAGGTTCACCGTCATGGCGCCGCCCCACAGGACCGCGAGGATGTTCACCGGAAGCCCCCATTTGCCCATGCTGAATCCGGCATCGGAATCAACACCCGGCCACCTCCCCAGGAGCCGGCTGCGCAGCATGGGTGCGGTGACCAGGAGGTAGGACAGGTAAATCAGCACGATGCTGATGCTGGACAAGATCGTGAAAATCGCCGGCTGCATGACATTGATGAGTAGTGGCATGACGGCCAGGACGCCGATGACGATGGCCGCAACGGTAGGGGTCCGGCGGACCGGATCCACTTTGCTCAGCTGGCGGCTGAACGGCAGGTTGTTGTCCCTCGCCATGGCGAACATCATCCGGATGGCGGCCGCGTGGACGGACAGGGTGCAGACCACCACAGCAACCACGATGCACACGAGGAAAGCCTTGCCGAAGGGGCCGCCCAAGACCGAGAGCACGATGTGCTGCAGGCCGCCGTCGGCCGAGCCCACTTTGGGATCCGTGAGGTCCGGTGCGGCCAGGATGCCAAAAAGCAGGATCAGGCCACCGAGCAGGAACGAGGCCGTGACGGCCCGCAGGATGGCCTTGGGCGCGGTGCGTTTGGGGTCCTTTGTTTCCTCCCCGAGGGAGCTGGCGGTGTCGAAGCCGTACATGACATAGCCGGAAGCCATGGCGCCGATCAGGAAGACGCCGAAGAAGCCAAGATCGTGCCCTTCGCCGAAGCCGGCGGTGTCGAAGAAGACCTCAGGCCCGCGCACCACGTGCCAGCCCAGTGCGAGGATCAGCAGCACGGCCGCGACCAGTTCCACGAAAACGCCGACGCTGTTGATTCTGGTCATGAGCTTCACGCCGAAAGCGTTGATGAGGGTGGAGATGGTGATCATGATGGTGGCCAGCACTACGCCGTTCATGGCGAAGTCGTAGGGGCCGGTGCCGTCACCGACGAACTGGAAGCCGGACCAGAGCTGCGGCAATGTGAGCTGCAGCGCCAGTGCCACGGACCCCAGCGCCATGATGGAGGACAGCAGCAGCAACCAGCCCGCCAGCCATGCCGAGGTTCCGGACGCCAGCCGTTTGGCCCAGTTGTAGACCGATCCCGCAACGGGGTAGCGGCCGGCAAGTTCGGCAAAACACAGCGCCACCATCAGCTGGCCGACGAAGACAATGGGCCAGGACCAGGCATATGCCGGGCCGGCCATGGAAAAACCAAAATAGAACAGTTGGAAAACGCCGGTGAGGATGGAGATGTAGCTGACACCTGCGGCGAAACTGGCAAACTTGCCGATACTTCGGTCCAGGGTCTGGGTGTAGCCGAATTCGTCCATGCCGCTTGAGTCTGTACTTTTACTGGGTTCTAACATCTGAGCTCCTAAGTCGAAAAGCACGATGGTGATGGCCCGCGGACGCCGTTGGACGCGGGTGAAATCAACGGCCGGGCACCGGGGCGCCGGCCGTTCCCCCATTACTGAGCGCCGCCGGATCCCTCCGTGGGCGCGTTGCCTGTCAGGGAAGGGAACCGATGAGCTCCGCCTCCACCGACGTCGTTTCGCCGGTGCGGCTGGCGCGGATCAGGTCCGCGCAGCGCTCGCCGATCATCATGACGGTGATGTTGGGGTTGACCGTGACGTGTTCCGGCATGACGGAGGCATCGGCGACGCGCAGGCCGGTGACGCCCTTGACCCGCAGCTCGGAGTCGAGCGGGGACAGGTCGTCGTCGGCCGGGCCCATGCGGACGGTGCCGACGGGGTGGTAAACGGTGTTGTGCGTCTTGCGGATGTAGTCCTGCAGTTCCTCGTCGGTCTGCGCCTCGATGCCGGGCGAGAGCTCGCGGCCGGTCCATTCGGCCATGGCAGGCTGGGCGGCGATTTCGCGGGCCTTGCGGATGCCGGCGACCATGACGCGCATGTCGTGGCCCTCCGGATCGGTGAAATACCGAGGGTCCACCGCAGGCTTGTCCCGGAAGTCGCGGCTGCGCAGCCGGACAGTACCGCGGGAGCGGGCGTGCGTGACGTTCGGCGTGAGGCTGAAGCCGTTCTCCGTGGT
Source organism: Arthrobacter oryzae (assembly GCF_031454875.1). Lineage (GTDB taxonomy): Bacteria > Actinomycetota > Actinomycetes > Actinomycetales > Micrococcaceae > Arthrobacter > Arthrobacter oryzae_D. The sequence continues at coordinate 17,664 of NZ_JAVDRQ010000020.1, read as the reverse complement.
GGGGTAGCCGTACCGCAGGGTGTTCATGTCGAACGGGACGGAACCGTAGTGCATCATCAGGTCCGGTCGGTCGAGGCCGTCCTCGGTAGGGGTGAAGATGCCGATCTCCCACCACTGCGTCGAAGTCTGCACCATCGGCTGCCGGGCCTCGAACTGCACGACGCCTTCGGGGTGGTCCTGCAGGTTCTCGCCCACGCCGGGGGAGTCGACCAGGACCTCGATGCCATGCGCGGCGAGGTGCGCGGCGGGGCCGATGCCGGAGAGCATGAGCAGTTTGGGCGAGTCGATGGCGCCGGTGGACACGACGACCTCGCAACGTGCGGAGAGCCGGTGAGTCCGGCCGAACGCCGAGTCCACGACGTCGACGCCGGTGCAGCGCTTGTCCGAGTCGAACACCAGTTGGCGGGCGCGGAGGCCGGTCAGCAGCGTGAAGTTCCCGCGCTCGATAATCGGATGAATGTAGGAGACCGAGCTGGAGGAGCGGGTGCCGTCCGCGCGGCGGTTGATCTGGAAGAAGTTGGCGCCGTTGATGACGGTGGTGCCGGTGTTGAACTTCGTGCGCGGAATGCCGGCCTGCTCGCAGGCATCCAGGAGCGCGACGCCGGCGGGGTCCGCCGGGGGCACGTTCATGAGGTGCACGGGGCCTGAGTCGCCGTGGTGCGGCGCGTCCGGGCCGGCGTCCTCGTTGGTCTCCAGCCGCTGATACAGGGGCCAGGCGGCCTCAGCGTTCCAGCCGGTGGCGCCGTACTTGGACTCCCACTCGTCCAGGTCTTCGCGTGGGGCCCAGAAGGCGATGCAGGAGTTGTGGCTGGAACAGCCACCCATGACCTTCGCGCGGGCGTGGCGCATGAAGGAGTTGCCGTTTTCCTGCGGTTCTATCGGGTAGTCCCAGTCGTAGCCGGAGTCCAGCAGCTCCATCCAGCGGTCCAGCTGCAGTATCTCGGGCACGCCGCGGTCGTCCGGGCCGGCCTCCACGAGCGCCACGGACACGGCCGGGTCCTCGCTCAGCCGGGCGGCGACTGCAGCTCCGGCGGATCCGCCGCCGATGACGATGTAGTCGAACTCCCGCTCGTTGAGGTTCTCGACGTTGTCGGTATGCATCTAGTTCTCCTTGCCGTGGTCAGCAAACCAGCCGGTTACCTGCGGGCTGGTGTTCTGGTAGATGTGCTTGGCTTCCTGGTATTCGGCCAGACCGGTGAGACCCAGCTCGCGGCCGACGCCGGACTGGCCGAAGCCGCCCCACTCGGCCTGGGGGAGGTACGGGTGGTAGTCGTTGATCCAGATGGTGCCGTGCCGCAGCCGGGATGCCACGCGCTGTGCCTTGCCGGCGTCCTGGGTCCAGACCGCGCCGGCCAGGCCGTAGACGGTGTCGTTGGCGGTGGCCACGGCCTCGTCTTCGGTGCGGAACGTTTCGACGGTCACCACCGGTCCGAAGGCTTCGTCCACGACGACGGACATTCCCTTGCGCACGCGGTCCAGGACGGTTGGCTGGTAGTAGAAACCGGCGTCGTACTTCTCCCCAACAGGTGCCGCGCCGCCGCACCGCAGCCGCGCACCCTCCTCAACGCCGCGCTGGACGTAGGTGTGGACCTTCTCGCGGTGGGCCGCTGAGATGAGCGGCCCGGTTTCGGCGCCCTCGTCGAACGGACCGCCGAGGATGATGCCCTGCGCGCGGCGCACCAGCTCGTCGACGAAGCGCTCGGCGATCGATTCCTCGACCACCAGCCGCGCCCCGGCGGAGCAGACCTGGCCGGAGTGCACGAACGCCCCGTTCAGCGCATTGTCGACGGCGGCGTCGAAGTCCGCGTCAGCGAACACCACGTTGGGGTTCTTGCCGCCAAGCTCCAGCGCCACCTTCTTCACGGTGCCCGCGGCAGCCGCGGCAACTCGCTTGCCGGTCTCCAACCCGCCGGTGAAAGAGACCAGGTCAATGCCGGGGTGTTCCGAGAGCGGTGCGCCGGCCTCCGCTCCGGGGCCGGTCACGAGGTTGGCGACGCCGTCCGGCAGGCCCAGGTCCTGCAGTAGCTGCATGGCCAGGATGGCGGTGGACGGGGTCAGCTCGGATGGCTTGAGCACGAAGGTGCAGCCGGCGGCGAGCGCGGGCGCGATCTTCCAGGCGGCCTGGAGCAAGGGGTAGTTCCACGGCGTGATCAGGCCGCAGACACCCACCGGCTCGTAGGCGATCCGGCTAACGACGGCGGGGTCCCCGGCGTCGACCACTCGGCCCGCCTGTTGCCCGGCGAGTCTGCCGAAGTATTCGAAGCAGGCCGCGATGTCGTCCATGTCGATTCGGCTTTCGATGATCCGCTTCCCGGTGTCCAGTGATTCGGCGCGGGCGAACTTTTCGCGGCGTTCACGCAGTTCGGCGGCGACCTTGAGCAGGAAGGCACCGCGCTCGGGGGCCGGGACCGAGGCCCAGACGCCGGAGTCGAAGGCCGCCCGGGCCGCAGCAATAGCGCGCTCGGAATCTTCCCGGCCCGCCTCGGACACCGTGGCGACCAGTTCGCCGTCGGCCGGGTTGCGGATTCGGCGCACTGCGCCGGACGCGGCCGGCTCCCACGAGCCGTTAATGAAGAGGGTGGATGCGCTATCGGTCATGGTGTCTCCTATTAGTAGTCATCGGGTTCGACGCGCAGGTCCGCCGGGACCAGCACGAGGGGCGCCGAAAGTGCCGATTTATGGCGTTGCGTCCAGCTGGGCCTGCCGGTGCCGGGCGTAGCTGATGGCCCAGGGCAAGACGACGGGACCAGCCGCGGCGGAAACCGCCGCCGTAAGCAAGAGAGAGCGTGCAGCCATTGGTGGACGTCCCAGTGGCCGCCCTTCGAGCAGGTGCTGGGCTGCTTCAGGTGTGGCGAAGGTCATACGAAGCACAATAATTGACATTGAACACTTGTTCAAGACTTGTTTGAACAAGTGTTCAATGATATTTATGACCGGGCGCCGCTCCGTGAAATGGGGGCAAGGGTCCTGGGGCTTGGGGCTCCGGGGTCGTTTTGCCGCTAAGCGGCGAAGGCGATCTGCTCCGTGCGGGCGATGCTCCTCTGGATGGATGCCTCGTCTACGCCAAGGAGCGCTGTCAGCCACATGCCGTTCTGGATGACAACAATGTCGGCCGCCCGCTCCCTGCATTCATCGCGGGAAAGCTCGGGTATGGCATTCCCTATCAGCGTGGCGAGCCCATCGAGATACCGCTCGAACGCAGCCGCATTTATCAGCGCAAAATCTTCATCGGCTTGCGCGAGGGCCCAAAGGTGGAGACGCAGGGACAGATACCGTGTGGTCAGGAGATCCGGGCCGGCAACGCGTCGGAGGGCTTTGCGGAGCTGCTCGTCCGGGGGCGACGCCGGGTCGGGCGCGACCAGCATCAGGTCGTGCTCGTCCGTGCGGTGCAAGGCGGCACGGATCAGGCTCGACTTGTCTTCGTAGTAGTAGTTCACGAGCCCCAGCGCGACGCCGGCTTCGCGGGCCACGGCGCGCATATTGACACCTGAGATGCCGTGGCGCGACAGCAGGTCCAGCGCCGCTTCGAGAATGCGCGATTGCCTGTCAAGCTGTTCGCCGGAGTTTACGGTGCCTGTATCCACCCGGCCAGACTATTGTGAAATCCGGGCGAGTGCATCCTCGGGGAAGGTGGCCTTCCGCGAACATGGCTACGAGTCGGCGTCTATCCTTTCCAGCAGGTCCTTGGCGGCCTTGGCGATTTCATCGTGGTTGTATTGGGCCGCCCGACTTTCCAGGGAAACGACCGCGCAACGGTGCACTTTCTTGAAATCGCCAAACGGGAAACTGACGCTGCCCTTTGTGCCCTCAGATTCATCCGGGTCCAGCCCCAGGTGCCACTTCGAAAATTCCGTAAAGCCGTGCTTTTCGATAAAGGCATTTTCCTGGTCAGCTGAAGGTGCGTGCTCGCTCCAGTCGTCCCGGGTGTCGCGGACGACTTTCCCGTCCTTCACCAGGCTGCGGGCGTTGTCCAATGCCTTCTTGTTGAGCTTCGTGGCCATGCCAATACCTCCGGTGTTCTCGGATGTGCTGTCCATCAAGGCTAGATCCCCCCGGCACGGGCCGCCAGAGCCCTGCCTGAAGATGTAACGGCGCGGAGACTGCGGCGAAACCTGCCCACAACATGGCGCACCTACCTTGGGCGTATGACAACACGCCTGCTCGCCAGAATTGCCTCATGGTTCGAGGCCCCGCCCATGCCGGCCGCTGCATCCTCGCCGGAATCCAGCGCCTGGGAGCAGGGCAATACGGCCATCGCCGATGTCACCAGGTGGGGCTGGCTCCCGGCGCTCAGCGGGGTGTCCGTCGCAGCTGATCACGCCGCGAGGGCGCACCGGGACACGGGCGGTGCGGCAAGCCGCCGATAACCGCCGAACTGCTGCAGGGACTCGCGCGGCGGTGCGTGGCGACGTAATCTGTCGGGTTGAACACACTATTCCGTGACTACCGGCAGGATGCCCTAAACTGCTTCACTGAGGTGCCGAAATGGCGCTGCGCAGCAACGAAAGTGAACCACGCTATGGCTACCGATTACGACGCCCCACGCAAGACAGAAGAAGAGTCTCCCGCAGAATCACTGGAGGCCCTTCAGGCGTCCCGCGGCGGCGGGGCGCAGACCGCTGTGATCGACCTCGATGAGAACGATACGGCCGAGGGCATCGACCTTCCCGGGGCGGACCTTTCCGGCGAAGAGCTCACGGTCACTGTTGTTCCGGAGCAGTCCGATGAATTCACCTGCTCCTCCTGCTTCCTGGTCCGCCACCGGTCCCAGGTGGCACGCGAAAAGAACGGCATGAAGTACTGCCGCGACTGCGAAGGCTAAAAGACTTTTCGACGTCACCGCCGCCGTCGTTATCTGACATCACGGAACCACGCCCAAAATCCGTGCCGGCGGTGTCCAAGCGCCGCGAAAACCACCGCCGCAACACCGTCCCGTAACCTGCGCCGAGGCAGGCTAACAGTTGAGCGCCGAACGGATTTCAGCCCTCGTTTTAGCCCGAACGGACTCCTACGCTTGAGGTATCTCATCACTTCCGAGGGTGGCTCAAATGAAGAAGTTCCAAGTATGGTTCGCCGCAGTCCTGATGGCGGCAGGACTCGGCCTGGTGGCTCCGGCGCCGGCGTCAGCCTCCTACTGCGGGCTGGCGTGGGGATCGCTGGAGAAATCCGAGCCGACCATGAGTACCGGAAAGGTCACCAATGTCCGGACGGGGCAGCACTACTGCTTCGACCGCCTGGTGATTTACCTCAACGGGCCCGTGGAAGGCTACACGGCACGGTATGTTCCAACAGTGGTGCAGGACGGTTCGGGGTTCCCGGTTCCCCTGCGGGGGCGGGCATTCCTCCAGATCACTGCCACTGCGCCGGCCTATGACGACGGCGGCAACTCCACGTACAACCCGGCTGACAGGAATGAACTGGCCAACGTTGGCGGCTACCAGACTTTCCGCCAGCTGGCGTGGGCGGGAAGTTTCGAAGGCTACTCGACCATTGGCCTTGGTGTCCGCGGACGCCTTCCGTTCAGGGTATTCACCCTGGACGGGCCCGGGGCGGGATCACGACTGGTGGTTGACGTTGCACACTACTGGTGACAGTCGCTAGCCGAACGCACTGCAGGCCCCGTTCCGGACTTCCGGGACGGGGCCTGCAGCTTTGTGGCTCTTCCAGCGAGCTGGTTACGGGAGGCCTACTCGGGCACCACCAGGGCAGGGGTGTCCTTGCGTATGGTTTCGCCGCGGAAGAACCCGGGCCGCAACCTGGCCATGATCAGCATGAACACGGCGCCGAGGGCGAGGATTCCGACTCCGAGGACAAACACCAGTCCCACGCCGAAGATCTCGGACCCGCTGCCGAACTCCGGCGCCCAGCTGTCCGCTGCGGTCTGCAGGAACACCACAAGCAGGCCCAGGCCGCCCAGCAACGGGCAGAGCAGGCGCAGCATGAAATGGCGGAAGCTGCTGAAAACGCTGTTGCGGAAGTACCAGACACACGCGAACGCCGTCAGCCCGTAGTAGAAGCAGATCATCAGTCCGAGGGCGAGGATGGTGTCGTTGAGGACGTTCTCACTGAGCACATGCATCACGGCGTAGAAACCCGCAGAGAGAACCCCCGCCGCAACCGTGGCGAAGCCCGGCGTCGCGAACTTCTTGCTCAGGCGGCTGAAGGGCTTGGGCAGGGCGCCATAATGCGCCATGGCCAGCAGGCTGCGGGACGGCGAGGTGAACGTGGACTGCAGCGACGCGGCCGAGCTGGACAGGACGGCCAGGGACATCAGGATGGCAAAGGGACCCATGATGGGAGAGGCCAGCGCCGTGAAGATGTTTGCGTGGTTCTCCTCATTGTTCAGGCCGACGCCTTCGGTGCCCACTCCGGCGAACATCATGGTGGCGATGGTCACCAGCAGGTAGATGCCCAGGACCACGACGGCCGTGAGGGTACCGGCGATTCCCGCTGTCTTCTTGCCGTTGGCCGTTTCCTCGTTCACGGTCAGGCACACATCCCAGCCCCAATACACGAAGATGGACAGCGAAATTCCGGCGGCAATCTGTCCGAAGGTTTCAATCCTGGTGACGTCAAACCATTCCCAGCTGAACGGAATGGACGTTTCCGAGGACGACCAGTTGGCGAACGCCATGGCCACGAACAGTCCGAGCACCAGCAGTTGGAAGCCCACCAGGCCGTACTGCACGATCTTGGTGGTGTGCAGCCCGCGGTAGCTCACCCAGACAGCCAGGGCCACGAAAACGAAGCAGGTGGCCACGTTGAGGGGCTTGTTGGCGGCAAGGTCAGCCAGTTCCGGTGTCCCCGTGAGCTGCGCGAGGAAGAGGTAGAAGAAGTCCACCGCCACGGCCGCCAGGTTGGATAACACGATGATGTTCGCGGCGAGGAGCCCCCAGCCTCCCATCCACCCCACCCATGGGCCGAAGGCCTTGGTAACCCAGGTGAATGTGGTGCCGCTGTCCGGGGAGTCGGCGTTGAGCTCCCGGTAGGCCAGGGACACCAGGATCATGGGAATGAAGCCGATGAGGAAGATGACGGGCAGCTGCAGCCCCGCCTCGTTCACCGTGGGGCCAAGGGCGCTCGTCAGCGTGTAGGCCGGGGCAATTGTGGAAATGCCAAGGACGACGACGGCGAGGAGGCCCAGCTGCCCGCCCTTAAGTCCCTTTCCGGTAATGCCGTGCGGCGTGCCCGGCGCGTCAGCGACGGCGGAACCTGCGCCGGCTGCCCCGGCATGGACTGCGCCGGCCTCGGAGCTGTTGCGGATGGTTTGGGTCATGTCCGTCCCTTTCTGGGAATCAGCACGGTTCTAGGACGCAGCTGGCTGCTGCTGGGTGATGCAGTGGATGCCGCCGCCCCGCGCGAACAGCTCGCGGGCGTCGATGCCCACGACCCGTCGTCCGGGGTAGGCGTCGGAGAGAATCCGAAGCGCTTTTTCGTCGTTGGGATCCGCGAACGTGCAGGCAATCACGCCGCCGTTGACCACGAGGTGGTTGATGTAGCTGTAGTCCACATAGCCCTCGTCGTCCGTGAGCGCAGCGGGTGCGGGGACTTCGATGATGTTCCACTCCCTGCCCGCCGCGTCCCGTGTGGTGGACAGGTAGCTGATGAGCTCGCGGCTGATCTTGAAATCGGGATGTGCGGGGTCCTGCTGGGAATGGACCAGCAGCGTGCCGGGGGAGGGGATGGCCGCCACAATGTCCACGTGCCCCCGGGTGCCGAACCGCTCGGAGTCCCTGGTCAGGCCGCGGGGCAGCCAGACGACGTGCGTGGCGCCGATGGTCCGGGCGAGTTCGGCTTCCACGTCGGCCTTGGACAGTCCGGGGTTGCGGCCCGGGTCCAGCTGCACGGTTTCGGTCACCAGCACGGTTCCCTCGCCGTCCACGTGGATGCCGCCGCCCTCGTTGACCATTGCCGAGGGAAGGTGGCGGGCTCCGGACCGGCCGGCCACCTCCGCCCCGATCAGCGCGTCTTTGTCCCAGCGGGCCCAGTCCTGAGCGCCCCAGCCGTTGAAAACCCAGTCGACGGCGCCGAGGCGACCGGCGTCGTCCAGGACGAACGTGGGGCCGATGTCCCGCATCCACGCGTCGTTGAGGTCTGCGGTGAGCACCTCAACGGCCGGATCCAGATAGTGCGAGGCGGTGCCGACGTCGTCGGGAGTCACCACCATGGTCACCGGCTCAAATTCGACGGCGGCATTGGCAACGGCGGCCCAGACGGACCGCGCTGCATGGGCTTCTTCGTCCGTCTCGCCGAGGGTGTAGCCGCCGGTGGGGAACGCCATCCAGATGCGCTCCTGCGGGGCCGTCTCGGCGGGCATGCGCCAGCGGGTCATGCGGTCACCTCGTGATAGGTGGGTGCTTCGCCGCCGAGCGGCTCGCTGCGCCGGACGGGTTGGGTGAGCCGGCCGTAGGTGTCCGGGCGGCGGGTGGCAAGGAACGGGAACAGTGTGAGCCAGTCCTTGCGCTGGTCCAGGTCCAGGTCGGCGACCAGGACTGCGGATTCGTCGCGGGGTGCCTGGGCCAGGATCCGGCCGTAGGGATCCGAAATGAAGGAGGAGCCGTAGAAGTTCAGCGTCCCCTCGCGTCCCCAGCGGTTCGGGGCCACCATGAACAGGCCGTTGGCGATGCCATTGCCCACGATCACCTGCTGCCAGAGCGGCTGGGTGTCGAAGTCCGGGTGGTCCGGCTCCGAGCCGATGGCGGTGGGATAGACCAGGATCTCCGCGCCGCCCAGGGAGTACAGGCGGGCGAGTTCGGGGAACCATTCATCCCAGCACGTGGGCATGCCCAGCCGGGCGCCGCCCAGCTCGGCAGGGGAATGGACCTCATAGGCGTCCGCCGCGGCCGGGCCCTGGCGGAAGAACTTGTCCTCGTAGTATCCGGCGGTCACCGGGATGTGGAGCTTATGAGTTCGGGCCAGCAGTTCACCCTCGGGTGAAACGAGGATGGCAGTGTTGAGCCCCAGGCCGTCATCCGAGCCGTCCGGGTTCTCCGCGCGCTGGTAAAGCGAGGCGTGGATGCAGACGCTGTGCCGGCGGGCGGCCTCGGCCGCGAAGCGGAACGTGGGGCCCGTCAGCAGCTCCTCGGCGAGGTCCGACGGGCGGGGGCGCGCCGCCCACGAACGTGAGGTGTCGTTTTCGGGGAGCGTATCCGCGGGGTAGCGGGAGAGGGTGAGTTCCGGCAGGAAGACAACGGTGGCCCCCAGCCGGGCGGCGCGTCCGATGCCCTCGTCCAGTTCCGCGCGGAGTTCCGCGGCGTCGTCGTGCCAGCGGTGCTGGACCACTCCGACCCGCAGCGCAGGACGTTCGGAGGGCTGGGTCCGCGCGAACGATACCGGCGGTGTAAGGCAGGTGATTTCAATCATGGTGAATACTCCAGTGAGACGGCCGTCACTAAATGAATGACGTTCATTTAGTATCCACGCCAAGCTGGCGCATGGCAAGGAAAAAATGAACAAACATCATTTTGTTAAGCCCGGGGCGAGAACCGGTGGCGCCGCTGGGGTGGCTGGGATAGTTTCGAAATACCCGAGAAACCGCTGACACCAGGAGGATCAATGAAGGCATCACCGACGCTGACCAACAATCTGCAGGCTGTGCTCGCGGACCTGATTGAACTGCATCTCCAGGGCAAGCAGGCGCATTGGAACATCGTGGGAACCAACTTCCGCGACCTTCACCTGCAGCTGGATGAGATCATCGACGCGGCGCGGAATTTTGCCGATGACACGGCCGAGCGTATGCGCGCGCTCCATGCCCTGCCGGACGGCCGCAGTGCCACCGTGGCGGAATCCACCAGCCTCGCCCAGTTCCCGCAGGGGCTGATCAGCACCAAGGACGCCGTTGACCGGATTGTGGCCGCACTCGAAGCCGTGGTGGGCACCATGCGCAAGGTCCACGACGAGGTTGATGAAGAAGACCCCACCACCGCGGACCTGCTTCACGAGATCATTGCCAAGCTTGAGCAGTATGCCTGGATGGTGGGCGCGGAGAACATGAAGGCTTCGGCAAGCGTGACCACTCCCGACAGCAAATAGCCTCGCGAGCAGGAGATCTCGCCCGCCGGACACCCCGGCAGCAGGAAAAACCGCTGCAGTGATGTCCGCGGCGGCTCACAGCCACACGGGAAGCCCGGCACCGGATCTGAACCGGAGCCGGGCTTCCTTTTATCGAGCCGTTGACTATGGGTGCGCTAGCCCGGGACTGAGGCGCTACCTCGCCTTGGGCACTCCGCGGAGCACGACGGCGACCAGGACCGCTGCCCCCGCCATCAGCCCCAGCGCAATGGACGCCGTCACATGGACACCCGAGTCGAACGCAACCCGGGCGGCCGATGTCAGGGCCTCCGCCAGCGGCGCCGGCAACGAGTGGGCGAGTTCGACTGCCCCGGTCAGCGTCTCGCGCGCCTGGGAGATGCCGTGCGCACCGCCGGGGCCGCCGGCGCCGATGCCTTCCGGGAGGACCAGGTTCCGCTGGTAGGACGCCGTGAGGATCGAACCGAGAATGGCGGTGCCAAGCAGCGAACCGATCTCATAGCCTGTTTCCGAAATGGCGGCCGCCGCGCCCGACTTTTCCGGCGGAACTGCACCAAGGATCAGGTCGTTGGAGATCGTTTCCGCTGCGCCCACTCCCAGGGCAAGGATCAGCAGGGCGCCCAGCAGGAGGGCCGGGCCGCCTGAATGATCCCCGAAGGCCACCACGAAGTAACCGGTGGCGCTGAGGGAAAGCCCGCCTGCCACCACGAAGCCGGGGCGAACTTTCCGGACCAGCGGCACCACGAGCAACCCGGCGGCCACGGTGGCAATCAGGGCCGGAATCATGGCTATTCCGGATTCCGTCGGCTTTTGGCCGTCCAGTAACTGGAGGTGCTGGGCCAGGAAAAGAATGAAGCCGTTGAAGGAAAACAGCGCCAGGACGTTGGCCGTAATGGCGGTGCTGAAAATCCTGTTCCCGAAGAGGCCCACGTCCAGCAGGGGGCTCCGCAGCCGTTTCTGGCGTCGGACGAAGACGTAGCCCATCAGCAGCCCGAAGCCGATGACCGCTGCCGGTGCGACGCCGAATCCCTCGGTGGCCAGCGACTTGATGCCATAGACCACGGGAACCATCGTCAGCAGGGACAGGACGATGCTGGCGACGTCTGTCGTGCCGGGCCGGGGGTCCCTGGACTCGGGAATGAAAACCGGGCCGAACGCGAGGATGGGCAGCATGATGGGCACCGCCACCAGGAGGATGGCACCCCACCAGTACTGCTCCACGAGCCAGCCGCCGAAGATCGGACCCAGGGCAGCACCGCCCGAGAAGCCGGCCGCCCAGATGGCAACGGCGAGCCGCCGGCGGTTGGGATCCGGGAAGATGTTGCGGATCAGGGAGAGGGTGGACGGCATCAGCATCGCACCGAAAAGCCCCAGGGCCGCGCGTCCGGCGATGAGCCATTCAGCGCTGGGCGCGAAAGCCGTGGCTGCCGACACTGCAGCGAACCCCGTGCTGCCGATCAGGAGGAGCCGGCGGCGGCCGATCCGGTCGCCAAAACTTCCCATGGCCACCAGGAGCCCGGCCAGGACCAGCGGGTAGGCGTCCACGATCCACAGCAATTGAACACCGCTGGGCTCCAGGCTGCGGGAGATGGCGGGCAGCGCGAAGGTGAGTGCCGTGTTGTCGACGGCGACCAGCAGCACCGGAAACATGAGCAGTCCGAGGGCCAGCCAGTCGCGCCCCCGCCCGGGGGCCGCAGGCTGATTGGCGGGCGGCTGCTGGGTGCGAGGCTGGCCGCCGGCAGGCTGGTTCGTTGCGCGGCCGACGGTATCTGCGGTGAGGTCCTGCGCGGCCGGTGTCGGGGTGGAAGAAAAGGTTCCCATGCAATAACTGTACCGTCTGGACGGTATAGTTAAGAAATGAGCCCGGGCCACCGGGCATGATAGGAACCATGGCCAGAAAACCTGTCGCACGCGAGGCCGTGCTGGACGCCTTTGAATCCCTGCTGATTGAAGTGGGCGAACGTGCCGCCACGGTGGACGCCGTGGCGAGGCGGGCCGGCGTCTCCAAGGGAGGGCTTCTGTACCATTTCCCGAATAAGGAGGCCATGATTTCGGCGCTTTTGGAGCGCATGGACCGGCTGGTCGCCGAGGATGTTGAAATCATGGCCAATGCTCCCGAGGGGGCCGCAGTGCACTTCATCAAGTCCTCGCTCTGGGCCGGCACTCCGCTGGACCGCGTCTTTGTGGCCGCCACGCGGCTCGCTGAAGTGGCCCACGAGGAAACGCTGCACCGGTTTGCTGCCGTCCAGGGTGCCTGGCTGGGACTGCTGGCCGGCGACGTCGGTCCGGCGATGGCAAAGGCCGTGCTCTATATGGGGGACGGACTGTATTTCAATGCCATGCTGGCGAGCGGCCCCGGCGCGTCGCCGCCCGAAATGGGCGGCGATGTGGACAGTCTGCTCGCCGCCGTCGAACGCCTCCGGGGCTGAGTGCCGCGCCGCCGCGAAACCCGCCATTCAGGCCGTCCGTTCCGTCGCTGCGTAACCGGGGGGCGGGCTGGCGGGGAGTTTGCAGACGCGTCGCCGACGTAGGACAATAGAGGCCGTGACTGTTGTCACCGCAAACTAAATATGCCTTTGATCTGCGGCGGGAGAGTTCTGCAAGTAGGTACAAGCAGGCGCCGTAGGAGCAAATCCTCCCCAGGAATCTCTCAGGCCCATGTACCGCCGCGGCAAGGCAACTCTGGAAAGCAGCAGGCTGTCCGTTCCGAGTCCCAACCCTGTTGAGGACACGGAACGCTGACATGCTGTGCTCACCGACGGTGCAAGCGGAGCCATGCGAAGCACGGCTGCGCGGAAACTCTCAGGTCCGATACAGAGTGGGGAGGAACCCGAATCACTGTGGCGTACCCTGCGCCGCCTTAGTTATGGAGTTCCTTGTGACTGTCAATTCAGCCTCCACTTCCTTCGTTGACCGCCATATCGGCGCGCGCCGCGAAGCCGACGTCGACGCGATGCTCAAGGCTGTCGGCTACGACACCGTCGACTCCCTGGTGGACACGGCCGTTCCGAAGGACATCCGGCAGGATTCCCCGCTGGAGCTCACCGCGGCCCTGAGCGAGGTGGAAACCCTGGCTGAGCTGCGCAAGTTGGCAGCAAAGAACAAGACCGCCGTCCAGATGATCGGCCAGGGTTACTACGACACGGTCACGCCGCCGGTGATCCGCCGCAACATCCTCGAAGCCCCCGCCTGGTACACGGCGTACACCCCGTACCAGCCCGAGATCTCGCAGGGCCGGCTCGAAGCCCTCCTGAACTTCCAGACCATGGTGCAGGACCTGGTGGGCCTGCCCATCGCCAACGCATCGCTGCTGGATGAAGCCACCGCTGTTGCGGAGGCCGTGCTGATGATGCGCCGCGCCAACAAGAACGCAACCGCCCGCGACGGCAAGACCGTGCTGGATGCCGACTGCCTGCCCCAGACCATCGCCATCGTCAAGGGCCGTGCCGAAGCGCTCGGGTTCGAGGTTGAGGTTGCTGACCTGTCGAAGGGACTTCCCGACGGCGACATCAACGGCGTTGTCCTCCAGCAGCCCGGCGTCTCCGGCCGGGTGTTCGACCACTCCGAGGTCATCGCCGCCGCGAAGGAACGCGGTGCACTGGTGACCGTTGCAGCCGACCTTCTGGCTCTCACCCTCATCACCCCGCCCGGTGAGCAGGGCGCCGACATCGCTGTCGGTTCCGCCCAGCGCTTCGGAGTGCCGCTGTTCTACGGCGGACCTCACGCCGCTTACATGGCTGTCCAGAAGGGCCTCGAGCGCTCCATGCCGGGCCGCCTTGTGGGCGTCTCGAAGGATTCCACCGGCCTGCCGGCGTACCGGCTTGCCCTGCAGACCCGCGAGCAGCACATCCGCCGTGAGAAGGCCACGTCCAACATCTGCACCGCGCAGGCCCTGCTGGCCATTGTGGCGTCCATGTACGCCGTCTACCACGGCCCGGAAGGCCTGAAGGCGATCGCGGAGACCGCCCACGGCCACGCCAGGACACTGGCCACGTCCCTGAAGGCCGCCGGGCTGGCCGTCCAGCACACCAGCTTCTTCGACACCGTTACCGTGTCCGTCCCGGGCAAGGCAACGGACGTCCTTGCCGCCGCCGAAGCCAGGGGAATCAACCTGCGCGGCATCGACGCCGACACGGTGGGCATCTCAACTGATGAGGCAACCACCGAAGCCGTCGTGGCTGACGTGCTGGCCGCCTTCGGCGCGACTGTTGCAGACGCCGACGGCGACTTCCGCCTGGATGCCGCCGTCGAACGCGCCTCCGAGTACCTTCAGCACCCGGTCTTCCACACGCACCGCTCCGAAACGCAGCTGCTGCGGTACGTCCGGAAGCTCTCGGACCGGGACCTCGCGCTGGACCGCACCATGATTCCCTTGGGCTCCTGCACCATGAAGCTGAACGCCACCGCCGAAATGGAAGCCATCTCCTGGCCGGAGTTTGCCTCCATCCATCCGTTCGCCCCGGATTCCCAGACCGAGGGCTGGCGTGAACTCATCGCCGACCTCGAAGCCCAGCTGACCGAAATCACCGGTTACGACCAGGTGTCCATCCAGCCCAACGCCGGGTCCCAGGGCGAGCTCGCCGGTCTGCTGGCCATCCGCGGCTACCACCTGTCCCGCGGCGACGCCCAGCGCAACGTCTGCCTGATCCCAGCGTCCGCGCACGGCACCAACGCGGCCTCAGCTGTTCTGGCCGGCATGAAGGTTGTTGTGGTGGCCACGGCGGCCGACGGCACGATTGACCACGCCGACCTGAACGCCAAGATCGAGCTGCACAAGGACGCCCTGTCCTGCATCATGATCACGTACCCGTCCACCCATGGTGTGTACGACGCCGACGTCCGCGAAGTCTGCGACGCCATCCACGCAGCCGGCGGACAGGTGTACATCGACGGTGCCAACCTCAACGCCCTGGTGGGCCTGGCCCAGCCCGGAAAGTTCGGCGGCGACGTGTCCCACCTGAACCTGCACAAGACCTTCTGCATCCCGCATGGCGGCGGCGGCCCGGGGGTCGGCCCGGTCGCAGCGAAGGCGCACCTGGCTCCGTTCATGCCGGGCAACGCGGCAGATCCGGCCAACGGCGCGGACGGCACCCCTATCTCGGCCTCCAAGTACGGATCCGCCGGTGTGCTGCCCATCTCCTGGGCCTACGTGAAGCTGATGGGCGGCCGGGGCCTCACCGATGCCACCAAGTCCGCTCTGCTCGCTGCCAACTACGTTGCAGCCCGCCTCAACGATTTCTTCCCGGTCCTCTACACCGGCGAAGGCGGCCTCGTGGCGCACGAGTGCATCCTGGACCTGCGGGAGCTGACTGCCAAGACCGGCGTCACGGCTGAGGACGTGGCCAAGCGGCTGATCGACTACGGCTTCCACGCCCCCACCCTGGCCTTCCCGGTGGCCGGCACCCTGATGGTGGAGCCCACCGAGTCCGAGGACCTGGGCGAGATCGACCGGTTCATTACCGCGATGATTGCCATCCGTGCGGAAATCGACCAGGTGGCAAACGGCGACTTCACCCTCGCGGACAGCCCGCTGCGCAACGCACCGCACACGGCGGCCGCAGCCATCAGCACCGACTGGAACCGCGGCTACCCGCGCGAACAAGCCGTGTTCCCGGTGCACTCCCTGAAGCAGGACAAGTACTTCCCGCCCGTTGGCCGGATCGACGGAGCGCTGGGTGACCGCAACCTGATCTGCTCCTGCCCGCCGCTTTCCGAGTTTGAAAACTAAGGACTCCTGATGACTGAGAACTACACCGCTCTCTACGAAGAGCACAAGAAGCTCGGCGCTTCCTTCACGGACTTCGGCGGCTGGCAGATGCCCCTGAAGTACAGCTCCGAACTGGCCGAGCACCACGCCGTCCGCAAGGCTGCGGGCATCTTTGACCTCTCCCACATGGGCGAAGTCTGGGTCACCGGCCCCGACGCCGCAGCTTTCCTGGATTACGCCCTCGTCGGCAAGATTTCGGCGATGGCCGTGGGCAAGGCCAAGTACTCGCTGATCTGCAACGAGGACGGCGGCATCATCGATGACCTCATCACGTACAGGCGTCCCAGCGACGCCGAGGGCCACGACCGGTTCCTGGTTGTGCCCAACGCCGGAAACGCCAAAGTGGTGGCTGCGGCTCTCGCCCAGCGGTCGGCCGGGTTCGAAGTTGCGGTCGATGACGTTTCGGCCGCCACATCGCTGATCGCCGTTCAAGGTCCGAGGGCCGAAGGCATCCTGCTCCGCCTGGTTCCCGCGGCGCAGCACGAGCTGGTCACCGGGCTGAAGTACTACGCCGCCGTCGAGGTTCCCTTTATGGTGGCTGGCCGCAGTTCTGACCTCCTGCTCGCCCGCACCGGCTACACCGGTGAGGACGGTTTCGAGATCTTCGTGTCGAACGACGACGCCGCAGCCCTCTGGCAGGCCATCGTCGCCATCGCGGACGAAGGGGAGCTGGTGCCTGCCGGCCTCGCTTCCCGCGATTCGCTCCGCCTCGAAGCCGGCATGCCGCTCTACGGAAACGAGCTGTCCATTGACGGCGACCCGTTCGCAGCCGGCCTGGGACCCGTAGTCGCGCTCTCCAAGGAAGGCGACTTCGTTGGCAAGGCGGCACTGGCAGCCAAGAAGGAAGCCGGTGCCGGCACCACGTCGGGCCGCAAGCTCGTGGGCCTCAAAGGCCTTGGACGCCGGGCCGGCCGCGGCCACTACCCGGTCCTCAAGGACGGCAACGTCGTTGGCGAAGTCACCTCCGGCCAGCCGAGCCCGAGCCTCGGCTACCCGGTTGCCCTGGCCTACGTCGACGTCGAGTTCACCGAACCCGGCACCGCGCTGGACATCGACCTGCGGGGCAAAGCGGAGCCGTTCGAAGTCGTCGCACTGCCTTTCTACAAGCGCCAAAAGTAGCCCGGCTCCGCTGGTTGAGCCTGTCGAAACCGGCTCCGTCTAGCCCCGTCGGGCCGACATCCTCCGCGTGCTCGGTCGCGAAAGCGCCCGCTAGCGGACGCGACGCTCACTTAGACGCACGCTTCCGGATGCCGGCCCCGAAGGGGGCCGGCAGCTCACTTTCGGACAAGGGACAAGACAGGACCGCAGCCCGGTTTCGGCGCTTTCGCAAGCCAAGGTGCTGGGGATGGACCGCCTGCCGCAGGTGGGTTCTGTTACCTCGACAAGCTCGATCATTGGGGGTTGCGCTTGTTGAAACGCTTGCTGCCAACGCGGAGCTTGGACCTGGAAGATACCGAATGGCCACAGTTTCTTCCGTGGAACTGGTGTCCCCGAAAACTGAACTGGCCTCCAGCGGCGGGGGCGCGGCATCCGGAAGCGTGCGTCTAAGGGAGCGTCGCGTCCGCCCAGCGGGCGCCCTCGCGACCGCGCACGCGGAGGATGGCGCGTCCCGCCGCGATACCCCGCCACCATTGATTTAGCCCACGAGTTTCAAGAGCAAAGGAAAAAACATGGCAAAAGTTGCCGTTGAACTGCAGTACTCCGACGAGCACGAGTGGGTGTCCCGCGAGGACGGGAATATTGTGTCCATCGGCATCTCGGCCGTGGCCACGGATGCCCTGGGCGACATCGTGTATGTGGACCTGCCCGAGGTTGGCTCGCCGGTGACGGCGGGGGAGACCTGTGGTGAGGTTGAGTCCACCAAG
>NZ_JAVDRQ010000019.1:0-33286 GCF_031454875.1 Arthrobacter oryzae | reverse complement strand
CCTCGCCGCCGTCGTAGACCTCGGACTCGGCAACGGCAACGCGACAACCGGAACCGACCTCGCCGCCGTCGTAGACCTCGGACTCGGCACCGGCACCAGTAACGGCACCGATGCGGCTGTTGACCTGGGTGTCGACCTCGGTCTGGGCGGATCAACCGATACCGGCACCGGCACCTCAGGCGAGCTTGGCGCCGACCTGGGGGTCGACCTCGGCGTAGATCTGGGGATCGGCGGACCCGCCATCGGCGGTCCTTCAACCGGGGGAACCGTCCCCGGCGGAACCGTCCCCGGTGGCACCGTCCCTGGCGTGACCAACCCCGGTGCTCCCGCTATGGGAGGGGAGCCGGGCGTCAACGTCCCGGGCATCAGCAACCCCGCAGGTGCCGCTGCCGGAACGGGCATGAACTCCTCGGCTGCAACGGCGACCGGCACGAACGCAAACACCTCGGCAGGGACCGCACCGATGCTCGCCGGCACGGGGGCCAAGGGAACCGTGCTCGCCAACACGGGAGCCAATGTTGACCTGTTGGCCGCGGCCCTGCTCCTCCTCGCGGCCGGCATGGTCATCATGCTGGTGCTGTCTCGGCGGAAGAAGGTGTAATCCGGCAACGGACAGGATGGGGCCTTCCCTCCCACCCTGTCCGACCCGGGCTGCAGCAACAGGCTGTAGGAATACGCACAGGAATGGCCCGGGACGCCTCTACGGCTTCCCGGGCCAGGCCGCTGCTCACGGCGATTCCGAAACACGGACCAGAACTACCAAGCACCCTTATGAATTTGCCAGCTGTCCCCGTATCATTCTTGGAGTGCGCTCCGCTGGAACGCTGAAAAGGATGGGGTCATGGTGGAGAGTTCGCCCAGTAACACGGCAGAGGTCCTCGGCGGCCGCTACCGTCTTGGCGAGGTCATCGGCCGGGGAGGCATGGCATCGGTCTACACCGCCAGGGACGAAAACCTGGGCCGGGATGTCGCTCTGAAGCTTTTTGCCCCGCAATCGGCCGACGCCGACGAACTCAAGCGCCAAGAGGCGGAGATCGAACTCCTCGCCACGCTGAACCACCCGAGCCTCGTGACTTTGTTCGATGCCGGCATCGATTCCCGTGTGCCGGAAGAGCCGCGGCCGTTCCTCACCATGGAGTTGATTGAGGGACAGGACCTCCGGGCCCGGATCCGGCACAGCCCCGTGCCGCTGGACGAACTGGCAGTGATCGGAGCCGGCGTGGCCGATGCCCTGGCCTATGTCCATAACCTGGGCATCATTCACCGTGACATCAAGCCGGCCAACATCCTGCTGGTGCAGGTCCGGCCGGGCGAACCCCTGCGACCCAAACTGACGGATTTCGGCATCGCGCGGATCGTCGACGGCACTCGGCTAACCGCAACCGGGACCATGGTGGGGACTGCCGCCTACCTGAGTCCGGAACAGGCACGGGGCTCCGACCTTGGCCCGGCCAGCGACATCTATTCCCTTGGCCTCGTCTTGCTCGAGTGCATCAAGGGTTCGGTGGAATATCCGGGAGGCGCCATTGAATCCGCAGTGGCTCGGCTGCACCGCGCCCCGGTTATCCCCGACGACATTCCCGTCCAGTGGTCAGCGCTCATAACGTCCATGACAGCCCTGAACCCCCTGGACCGTCCATCCGCTGCCGATCTCGAGATCGCCCTGCGGCAAGCCCTGATATCCCCGGACTCAGTGCCAGGGGCCATCGTGGAGGAACCCACCCGCGTACTTCCTGCACCCCCGTCGCACCCGCCTCACCTGGTCTCCGAAAGCAGCCTGACAACCCAGCCGGAGGCCGGATCGCGCATTACGGCGCCCACTGGCACCCCCGGACACAGCCGGGCGGGTGCCAGCATCGCCCAACGTGTTCGCTCGCTGGGAACACGACGCAAGCTGGCTGCCGCCTTGACCTTGGTGGCCGCTCTAACGGTCGTCGCCGTGAGCGTCCCATCGGTCAATACACCTGAACCACCGGCTCCTATTCAATACCCTTCCGTCACAGGAACCTTGGGAGAACACCTCGATCAACTGCAGAGGAGCGTGGAACCGTGAGTTCATCGTCGATGCCCCGCCTCCAGCCGCCGTCGCATAGGCGCTGGCGAACAGCCCTGGCTGTGAGTCTGATATCCGCCGTTCTGGCCGGCTGCAGCACCCCGGCCCGTGACCTGGAACCTGAGGCCGCCCAGCAGCTGCAGGCCAAGGTGCTGACTGTTTCCCAGGCGGCCGCCGGCAACGATCCGGCTGCAGCCCTGAAATCCCTGGACGAGCTCGTCGTCCAGCTCGACGCGTCGGCGGCCGACGGAGGCGTATCCTTCAAACGCCACCAGAGCATCATGAAGGCCGTCGAAGCAGTCCGCGCCGATCTGGCAGCAGCGCAGGCGCAGGCCGAAGCTGCCGCGGCCGCAGAAGCCGCAGCGGCGGCAGCGGCGGCAGAAGCCGCGGCGGCGGAGGCCGCAGCCGAAGCTGCCGCCGCCCAAGCCTCCCAGCCCGCCCCTCAGCCGCCGGCGCAGGTCCCGGCTCCTGCGCCCGCTCAGGAAAGTTCCGGACCGGGCAAGGGCGAAAAAGGCAAAGGCAAGGACGACTGAACCCGGCGGTCGCGCCACCGGGTCACAATCGTCCTTGCCTTGCACTGCCTGCGCGGAACCGCGCCCACTTCTGTCGTGGAATCAGGACCCGGACGCCGGGAAACGCTCCCATGCCCGATGAGCCGCCAGCAGTTCCTGGAGTCGAGGAACAACATCTGACGGGCCGTCGCCAAAGGCCAGCCCGGGAGCATCCTGCGGAATGCTCGCGGCGTCCACGACGGCGGAACCTGCGCCCCAGCCGCCAATCGCCTTCGCGTGCCGGAAGCACTCGGCAAGCAGGAGAATTACCCGCGGATCAAGGGTTGCTCCGGGCTCACCGGCTTTGGCATCCAGTCCTTGGTCGGCGTCCGGGGCCGGGTCAGCGGACCCGGCGATCAACACCGCGTCGAACTCCGTGGAGCGCGCGGTGAGGTACGTGCGCTGGACAGGGATCCCGCCGTCGGCCTCCGCTCCCAGGAACCCTCCCGACGGGGCGATGACCAGGGGCACGACCCCGGCGGCGTCCAAAGCCGTGCGCGCGGCACGCACTGACTCCAGGTCGCTGGACGAGTCGGCCACGATGCCCACCACGCGGCCCTGCACCGGCCAGGTTCCGCCGATCTGCGAGAGCGCGGGGCTCGGGTCCGTTTCGGCCACTTCCACCGAAGCTGCAGGCGCCGGCATGCCCAGGCCGTCGGCGACGGCGGCGCAAAGTCCGGCGTCGATATTGGCCAGGTTCTGCAGCTGGCGTTCCCGGATGGCTGCCTCGCGGCATTTGCCGAGCTCGAAAGTGTAGGCCTGGATTACGTGGTCCTGCTCCACCGGGCTGAGGCTGCGGAAGAAGAGCCGGACCTGGCTGAAGTGATCGTCGAACGACGCCGGCGACTTCCGTTCCTTGACAGCCGCCGCCAACGCCTCGGGAACGTCAACGAACGCGCCGAGGTCCGCCCCGGCGAGGAAGGGGCAGCCGCCGTCGAGCGAATTCGGGTGATACGGCGCCGCTCCCCCGTGTACCGCCTGCTGGTGCATGCCGTCCCGGAGCATGTCGTTGACGGGCGCCTGCGGCCGGTTAATCGGGATCTGTCCGAAGTTCGGTCCGCCGAGCCGGGAGATCTGTGTGTCAATGTAGGAAAAGAGCCGCACCTGCAGCAGCGGATCGTTGGTGACGTCGATGCCAGGCACCAGATGGCCGGGGTGGAAGGCAACCTGCTCGGTTTCGGCGAAGTAGTTCACCGGGTTGGCGTTGAGCGTCATCAGGCCGATCGGCTGCACCGGGGCGAGCTCTTCGGGAACGAATTTGGTGGGGTCCAGCAGGTCGATTCCCTCGAAGAATTCCTCCTCCGTATCCGGGAACACCTGCACTCCCAGCTCCCATTCCGGGAAGGCACCGGACTCGATCGCGTCGGCAAGGTCGCGCCGGTGGAAGTCCGGGTCCATGCCGTTGATGAGCTGGGCTTCTTCCCAGACCAGGGAGTGCACACCCTGCTTGGGCTTCCAGTGGAACTTGACCAGCACCGTTTCGCCGGCGGCATTGACGAGGCGGAAGGTGTGGACGCCGAAGCCTTCCATGGTGCGGTAGGAGCGGGGCAGCGCGCGGTCGGACATGTTCCACATCGTGTGGGCCTGCGCTTCGGTGTGGAGCGAGACGAAATCCCAGAATGTGTCGTGGGCGCTCTGGGCCTGCGGGATCTCGCGGTCCGGGTGCGGCTTGCCGGCATGAATGATGTCCGGAAATTTGATGCCGTCCTGGATGAAGAAGACCGGGATGTTGTTGCCAACCAGGTCGAAAGTGCCCTCATCCGTGTAGAACTTGGTGGCGAAGCCGCGAGTGTCCCGGACGGTGTCGGCGGATCCGCGGGAACCCAGGACCGTGGAGAACCGGACGAAAACAGGGGTTTCGACGTCCTTGGCCAGGAAACCCGCCCGGGTGATGTTTTCTGCCGACCCGTAGGCGCGGAAGGTGCCGTGGGCCCCGGCGCCGCGGGCGTGGACCACCCGCTCCGGGATGCGCTCGTGATCGAAGTGTGTGATCTTTTCGCGTAAGTGGTGGTCCTGGAGCAGCACCGGACCGCGCCGGCCCGCCTTCAGCGAGTGATCCGTGTCCTGGAGCCGGAGGCCCTGTGCCGTGGTGAGATACGCACCGGACTGTGCGCGCGAGTGGACCGGAGCGCCGGTCGGGGACCCGGTCGGTGAAACCGCTTCGGGGCCCTGCTGGTCCGGCTTGGGCGGGAGAGGCTCCCGCGGCTCAGTCGGTTCGGCGACGCTGGGCGGTTCGCTCGAGACGGCACCGGGAATCTGGACGTTACGGTCTTCTGGCATGGACATTTCTCCTCGGTATCAGTCGACAATCCGACGCTTCAACCGGCCCCGGGCCGGAAGCTAAGCTTGCTTAGCACTCTAGGGAAATTGGGGCCGGACCACAACGCGCCACGGAAGGTTCATCAGCAAACTTACTATTTGGCGTGAATGTCGCTAGGTTGGTTAGAAGGGCCACGAAGCCCGCAACGAGATCAGAACCGCGGGCCACCGGCCCGCCAGCTGAAGGAGTGATGTACGCATGGCAACTGTCCAGGAATCCATTAATGTGAACGTCCCGCTGAGCCAGGCCTACAACCAGTGGACCCAGTTCGAGGACTTTCCGCACTTCATGAGCGGCGTGGACTCTGTCCGGCAGCTCGATGACACCACCGTCCACTTCAAAACCAGCATCGCCGGCGTCAAACGGGAATACGACGCCCGCATCACCGTCCAGCAGCCGGACCAGCGCGTCACCTGGGAAAGCCTGGACGAGCCGCGCAATGCCGGCACCGTATGGTTCGAAGCACTCAATCCGACCGAAACCCGGGTGAGCGTCGAACTCGCGTGGGAGCCGGATTCCGCGGTGGAGAAGGTGGGAGCAGCGGTCGGGCTTGATTCGCACCAGGTGGCCTCGGACCTCAAACGGTTCAAGAAGTTTATCGAGGAACGCGAAGTGGAGACCGGCGCCTGGCGGGAACGCGTCAGCGGGAGCGAGGTCGGCGGTGCCGCCTCCGGAACCGGCACCGGGGAAGTTCCGCCTGCTGCCACCACGGCGGTCCCCCTCGAGGAGGAAGTGGGCTACGACGCGGAGCCCACCGAGCGCCCCGTGAACACGGACCCCGACATGGCAACGGAACCTCCGTTCGGCAAGCACGTACAGCGCTGACGACGGCGGCTCGCGCCTCAGCAGCCCGGCAGCCGCGGCTCGGCCGGCTGCCCCGGCGCACGCTGCGCCAGCGGCCCCTGCGCCAACGAAAAACGCCCCGCCTCCCTGTTGGGAGGCGGGGCGTTGTCGCGCTGCGGGTCAGGCTACTTGGCCAGCCCTGAGAGCACTTCCGTGAACTTCGCTGACGGACGCATTACTGAGGCAACCTTGGCCACGTCCGGGTGGTAGTAACCGCCGATGTCCACCGGGGAGCCCTGGACGGCGAGAAGCTCGGCCACGATGGTGTCCTCGTTGGACGTCAGCGCCTCGGAGACAGCGGCAAAATCGGCTGCCAGCTCGGCGTCGTCGTTCTGCTGTGCCAGTTCCTGGGCCCAGTACTTGGCCAGATAGAAGTGGCTTCCGCGGTTGTCCAGCTCGCCCACCTTGCGGCGCGGGGACTTGTTCTCGAGCAGGAACGTGCCGGTCGCACGGTCCAGGGTGTCCGCGAGGACCTGGGCCCGCTTGTTGCCCGTGGTGGTGGCGAGGTGCTCGAAGCTGACGGCCAGGGCCAGGAATTCACCCAGGCTGTCCCAGCGCAGGTGGTTTTCGCTCAGCAGCTGCTGGACGTGCTTCGGGGCGGAGCCGCCCGCACCGGTTTCGAAAAGGCCGCCGCCGTTGATCAGCGGGACCACGGAGAGCATCTTGGCGCTGGTGCCCAGTTCCAGGATGGGGAACAGGTCCGTGAGGTAATCACGGAGCACGTTGCCGGTCACCGAGATGGTGTCCTCGCCCTTGCGGATGCGCTCGAGCGTGAAGGCGGTGGCCTTCACCGGGGACATGATTTCGATCTGGAGGCCCTCGGTGTCGTGTTCCTTGAGGTATTCCTTGACCTTGGCGATCAGGTTGGCGTCGTGGGCGCGCTCCTCGTCCAGCCAGAACACGGCCGGAGTTTCGGAGGCGCGGGCGCGGGTGACGGCCAGCTTGACCCAGTCACGGATCGGCACGTCCTTGGCCTGGCAGGCGCGCCAGATGTCGCCCGGGGCCACCTGGTGTTCAATCAGGACGGAACCGTTGCCGTCGACGAGCTGGACCGTGCCAGCGGACTGGATCTCGAAGGTCTTGTCATGGCTGCCGTATTCCTCGGCGGCCTGTGCCATGAGGCCCACGTTCGGGACGGTGCCCATGGTGGTGGGGTCATAAGCGCCGTTTGCGCGGCAGTCGTCGATGACAACCTGGTAGATGCCGGCGTAGCTGCTGTCGGGCAGGACCGCGAGCGTGTCCGCTTCCTTGCCGTCCGGGCCCCACATGTGGCCGGAGGACCGGATCATGGCGGGCATCGAAGCGTCAACGATGACGTCGCTGGGAACATGCAGGTTGGTGATGCCCTTGTCCGAGTCCACCATCGCGAGTGCCGGGCCTTCCGCCAGGCCCTTCTTGATGGCAGCCTGGACGCCTTCGCGGACATCCTCGGGAAGCTCCTCGAGGCCGCCCAGGATGGACGCCAGGCCGTTGTTGGGGCTCAGGCCGGCGGCGGCGAGCTGCTCGCCGTAGGTGTCGAACAGTTCGGCGAAGTAGGCCTTCACCACGTGGCCGAAGATGATGGGGTCCGAGACCTTCATCATGGTGGCCTTCAGGTGTGCGGAGAACAGCACGCCCTCTTCTTTGGCGCGTGCAACCTGGGCAGCCAGGAATTCATCCAGGGCGGCGGCGCGCATCACGGTGCCGTCAACCACTTCGCCGGCCAGGACGGGGAATCCGCGCGTCAGGACCTTGACGGTGCCGTCTTCCTTGACCAGCTGAATCTTGAGGGTGTCATCCGCCTCGATGACCACCGACTTCTCGTTGGAGCGGAAGTCGTCGGCGCCCATGGTGGCCACGTTGGTCTTCGACTCCGGGGTCCAGGCGCCCATGGAGTGCGGGTTCTGGCGGGCGTAGTTCTTCACGGACAGCGGCGCGCGGCGGTCCGAGTTGCCTTCGCGGAGGACCGGGTTGACGGCGGAGCCCTTGATCTTGTCGTAGCGCGAGCGGACGTCGGTCTCCGTGTCAGAGGACGGGTTGTCCGGGTAGTCCGGCAGGTCGTAGCCCTGGGCCTGAAGTTCCGCGATGGCTGCCTTGAGCTGCGGGATGGAGGCGCTGATGTTGGGGAGCTTGATGATGTTGGCTTCCGGCTTCTTCGCCAGGTCGCCCAGTTCGGCCAGGGCATCGGTGATCCGCTGCTCTTCGGTGAGGTAGTCACCGAACACGGAGATGATGCGGCCAGAGAGGGAGATGTCGCGGGTCTCCACTTCCACACCGGCAGTCGACGCGTAGGCTTCGACGATCGGCAAGAACGAATAGGTGGCCAGCATGGGCGCTTCGTCAGTGTGGGTATAGATAATCTTGGCCATTGCTTGGGCGTCTCCTGAAGGTAAATACATCTGGAACTCTGGCGTTATTTCAACATGCTTAACTTACCCGAGTAGGGCGGGTCGACGCCCATCGGAGTCCCCTGAGGCGCGTAGCATGACCCCTCCCACTGCCGCGGGACGCCTCGGAGACGCTGCCGTAAATCTGCAATACAAGAGTTGTGTATCTCTTTACAAACTTGTCACGGCTGGGTAGGTTCATCTCCACTAGCGGCGGCCACCATCTGAGGCCGCCGCATCACGACTGGTTAGGACAACCATGACGAAATCGAAGACTCTGGCCACCAGCCTCCTGAGCCTCTCGGCCGCGGCACTGCTTGCGATCTGCGCAGCCGGCGTGGCTACGGCCTCCCCCGCATCAACCCAGGACGGCGGGCAGGTTGCCAGCCAGCCGGTGGACAGCACCAATGTCGCCGGCTACTGGACAGCCGACCGCATGCGCGCAGCGGTTCCCGGCGATGTGCTGGCCAGCAAGGCCCTCCAGCGCGGCAACGCTTCCTCCGCCGCAGCTGTGGAAAAGGGCTCCGGCACCAGGATCGCGGGCAAGGCGGGCAAGGGCAAGACGCCCCTGCACACCGACGAGAGTCCGGTGTCCCACATTGGCAAAGTCTTCTTCACCATGGGCGGCAGCAACTACGTCTGCTCCGGCAACTCAGTGATTTCCAACAACAAGAACACCGTGTCCACTGCCGGTCACTGCCTCAATGAGGGACCGGGCACGTTTGCCACTAACTTCATCTTCGTCCCCGCATACCTGGACGGTGCCGCACCCTACGGCAAGTGGGCCGCCAAGGGCCTCTACACCCCCACCCAGTGGAGCTCCGCCGGCGACATGCAGTACGACACCGGCTTCGCCGTGGTTTCCCAGCTCAACGGCCAGAACCTGGCCGACGTCGTGGGCGCTTCGGGTGTCCAGTTCAACGCAGCCCGCGGTCTGGCGTACAAGTCCTACGGCTACCCCGCTGCCGCCCCGTTCGATGGCGCATCCCTCGTGAGCTGCGCCGGGTCGGCAAGCAATGATCCGTACAGCCCGCAGTTCCAGACGCAGGGCATCCCGTGCGACATGACCGGCGGCTCCTCGGGCGGTCCCTGGTTCATCGGCACCGGCTCCAGCGGCTACCAGAATTCAGTCAACAGTTACGGCTACGGCAGCCGGTCCGAGGTCATGTACGGGCCGTACTGGGGCTCAGTCATCCAGCAGGCGTACTCAAGTGCATCGTCCGCGAACTGACAACCCGGAGCCTGCTGACGAGGGCGTGAGCCACAGCAGCATCGGCCCGGCCCCGGAGGAGATCATCGCCTACTGGACGCCCGAACGCATGGCCGACGCAAAGCCTCGGGAACTCCGGCTCCCGGAGCCTGCGCCCGGCCCGGACGATGACCCGGAAGCCGCCGGGGACTAACTGAATAAACGGCGACGGCGACCGTCCCCCTTTCGGGGGCGGTCGCCGTCGTACGTGGAGCGGTGGTGGGCCCACGCCGCCCGGGTACCCTAGCCGAGCGCAGCGAGGTTAGGGAGGCGGTGGGGATTAGTGGAAGAAGTGGCGGGCGCCCGTGAAGTACATGGTGATGCCGGCGGCGTTGGCCGCTGCGATGACCTCGTCATCCCGGACGGAACCGCCGGGCTGGACCACGGCGCGGACGCCGGCGTCGATCAGGATCTGGAGTCCGTCCGCGAACGGGAAGAACGCGTCGGAGGCTGCCACGGCACCGCGGGCGCGCTGGGGTGCGCCGCTTGCGCCTGTTGCTGTCGTCCCGACGTTAGTAGCCCCGCCTGCACCGTCGACGTCGGACTCAACCTTGACGCCCAGCGTGTTGGCGCGTTCCACGGCCAGCTTGCAGGAATCGAGCCGGTTCACCTGGCCCATGCCGATGCCAACGGCGGCACCGTGGTCGGCCAACAGGATGGCGTTGGACTTGGCGGCACGGCAGGCGGTCCAGGCGAACGCGAGGTCGGCCAGCGTGGCATCGTCAGCGGCTTCACCGGCAGCGAGCGTCCAGTTGGCGGGGTTGTCGCCGTCGGCGTCCACCTTGTCGGAGATCTGGACCAGCACGCCGCCGGAAACCTGGCGGATTTCGGCCGGGTAGCGGCCGTAGCCCTCCGGAAGGGACAGGAGGCGGATGTTCTTCTTCTTGGAGAGGATCTCCACGGCTTCCGGTTCGAAACCGGGCGCGATGACCACTTCGGTGAAGATTCCGGCCACGGTATTCGCCATGGCGGCGGTGACCGTGCGGTTTGCCGCGATGACGCCGCCGAACGCGGAGACAGGGTCGCAGGCGTGCGCCTTGGCGTGGGCGTCGGCGATCGGGTCGGCAGCATCCGCAGATCCGACGGCCACGCCGCACGGGTTGGCGTGCTTGATGATGGCCACGGCGGGCTCGGCGAAGTCGAACGCGGCGCGCAGGGCGGCGTCGGCGTCCACGAAGTTGTTGTAGCTCATCGCCTTGCCGTGGATCTGGTCGGCCTGGGCGATGCCCGCCGGGGCGGCCTTGTCGACGTACAGCGCTGCCTGCTGGTGCGGGTTTTCGCCGTAGCGGAGGACCTCGGAGCGCTCCAGCGCGAGGCCGGCGTAGGCGGGCCAGTCAATCACGCCGTCGCCGTCCTCGTCGAGGAACTGGCTGGCGGTCCAGGTGGCCACGGCGTTGTCATAAGTGGCCGTGTGCGCGAAGGCCTTGGCGGCCAGTCGCTGGCGGGTCTTCAGGTCGAAGCCCCCCTCAGCGGCGGCCCGGACAACGTTGCCGTAGAACGTGGGGTCCACCACGATGCTGACGGCGGCGTGGTTCTTCGCGGCGGAGCGCACCATGGCCGGACCTCCGATGTCGATCTGCTCCACGACGTCGTCCTGGGCGGCGCCGGACTTGACCGTCTCCACGAACGGGTAGAGGTTCACGACGACGAGGTCGAACGCCTCGATCTCCATGCCGGCCAGCGTTTCCATGTGGGCCGGGACGCGGCGGTCGGCCAGGATGCCGCCGTGGACGCGCGGGTGGAGCGTCTTGACGCGGCCGTCCAGCATCTCCGGGGAGCCGGTGACTTCTTCGACTTCCTGTACCGGGATGCCTGCGGCGGCGATCTTCTTGGCGGTGGAGCCGGTGGAAACGATCTTGACGCCTGCTTCGTGCAGGCCCTTCGCGAGCTCCTCCAGACCGGTCTTGTCGTAGACCGAGATCAGGGCTCGGCGGATGGGAACACGGTCTAGCTGCGTAAAGCTCACAAAGGTCTCCGTCTTTTGACACGGTGGGTGCCGCGGTTGGTGGGGATGTGGCCAGTTTATCGCGTCCCGCGGGATGCCCTCCCTGCGCGCCCGAGTGTGAAGGCTGCGCACGGACCCCGCGCTGCAACGTAAAGTTTTCACAGGAGGCCGAGATGAATACTTACACCACTGTGCCCAGCGGCGAACAGGTGGTCCAGGAACTGCCGTGGCGATGGAAAGTCCAGGGGCGGATCTTCCTGATCGGCGGCCTGGGCTTCATGTTCGATGCGTGGGATGTGACGCTAAACGGGATCCTCATTCCGCTGCTGTCCACCCATTGGGCGCTCTCCCCCGGCGATGCCGCGTGGATTGGTACCGCGAACCTGATCGGCATGGCCCTCGGCGCCTTCGCCTGGGGCACCATCGCTGACACCATCGGACGCAAGAAGGCCTTCACGGCCACGCTGCTGATCTTCTCCCTCTTCACCGTTTTGGGTGCCTTTTCCCCGGATTTCATCTGGTTCTGCGTGTTCCGCTTCATGGCCGGTTTCGGCCTGGGCGGGTGCATTCCGGTGGACTATGCCCTTGTGGGTGAGTTCACACCGCGGAAGCAGCGTGGAAAGGTCCTCACGGCGATGGACGGCTGGTGGCCGGTGGGCGCTGCGCTGTGCGGCTTTGTCTCCGCCTGGCTGGTTGCCGCCTTCGCGGACTGGCGGCTGACCATGCTCGTGATGGTGCTGCCGGCCCTGCTGGTCTTCTGGGTGCGCCGCAGCGTTCCGGAGTCGCCGTTGTTCCTCATCCGCAAGGGCCGCCGCGAGGAGGCCGCCCAGGTGATCGATGACCTGGTCAAGGCAACGGGCGCCGAGCCCCGCGCCTACAGCCTCCCGGACGCGCAGGATGCACCGCGGCTCTCCGCCGGCAGCGCCTGGCTCCAGCTGGCCCGCGTGTGGCGGTTCAACTGGAAGATCACCGCCGCTGCCTGGTCCCTGTTCTTCAGCATCCTGCTGGTGTACTACCTGTCCCTGACGTGGATGCCGCGGATCCTGATCGGCGCCGGCTTCCAGGATTACAAGGCCTTCCTCACCACGGCATCGATGGCCGCCGTCGGGCTCCTGGGCGTGGTGGTGGCAGCAGTGCTGGTGGAACGGGTGGGCCGCAAGTGGATCCTGGCGATCACCGGCCCGCTGTCCGCGCTGACGCTGGTGATTGTGGCGTTCGTGGTGGACATCCCTTCGGCCGCCGTGTTCTGGCTGCTGGTGTTCGGGTTCCTTGTCCAGGTGGCCATCCCGGTGCTGTACACCTATGTCTCCGAGCTGTACCCCACGGACCTGCGCGGCACGGGCTTCGGCTGGGCCTCCACGTTCTCCCGGCTCGGTGCAGGATTCGGGCCGCTGATTTTCGCCTCGGTCCTGTGGCCGCAGCTGGGCCTGGCAACGTCCTTCGCCCTGGCCGGCGGGCTGGTCCTGCTGTCCGTGCTGTGGATGGCGTTCTTCTCCCCCGAGACGAAGCAGCGCACGCTGGCGTAGGTTCCTCCCCCTCCCCTCCCAACTAGGTAGCAGCAGGTGTCGTTTTGAGCCCTCAGAACGACACCTGCTGCTACCTACTTGGGTGACCAGCCGCTGCTGATAAGCGCCGTACGGACCTTCCCCACCGCGGAGCGTGCGCCATTGACCAAGTGGCGCTTGGAAATCCGCACGAGGGTCCATCCTGCCCGGGCGAAGTCCTCTTCACGGGCGATGTCCCGGATGATCTGCGCGGCCTCGGAATGGCCCTCACCTTCATATTCCACCGCCACTTTGTATTCCGGGTAGCTCAGATCAGGTTGACGCACGACGCCGTTATGCAGCTCTGTGGGTACGTTCAGTTTCGGGTCAGGCAGTCCGGCGTTTTCCAGCGCCAACCTAAGACGGGTCTCCGGCGCCGAATCGGCTCCTATCCGCGCCTGCTCCAAGGCAAGCCGGGCCTTCCGGATCCCGGGCGTTCCCTTGTGCCGGTCCAGCATGTCCGCCAACTCTTCGAGCGTCGCGTGTGGCTCAGTCCGCCCCTCGAAATCCGGCCGGGGAATTCGCAGCAGATGGTCTGCAACGACCGTCGATTCCTCGATGCTCATCTTCCGTGAGCAATCCAGCCAGGTCCGCGTCCGAGAGGTAACGAGCAGCCCATCGAGAGCGACAATTTCGTCCCCGAAGAACTGGCCGCGGTGGCCCCGCACGCCGGTTCGTCTCGGGATGGCCATCGTGTCCGGACGGGAAATGTGAATAATCGGATCGTCAGCGCCCGGCATGAACCCCGGAAACGACCAAAGTGTGAACGCCGTGGCGTGGGACGCGGCCGAGAACTCCGTGACCAAGGTAACGGGCCGGACCTGCCGCAGCAGTCCGGTGCCGTCGCTTCGCCAGGGCTGCCTGATCCCCCGGCTTGGCATGGTCAGCGAGCGGTGCCGCAAGCGGCGGCGGGTCACACCGGCGTCGACCGCTTCCTGGTACGTGAACGCTGCGGAACTGAGGGGTTCCGGCAGCGGCTGCGGGGTCTTCATCGCCCCATGGTGGCAAAAGTTGTGCGACGGCGCGGAAGTTATCCACAGACCCTATCCAAGCAGCCCAACTAGGTAGCAGCAGGTGTCGTTTTGAGCCGCCAAAACGACACCTGCTGCTACCTAGTTGGGAGCAACTACGAGGCGGCGAGCTGCGCCAGGGTCGAGACCAGGAGCCTGCGCTCCACGACCTTGATGCGTTCGTGCAGGGTGTCCTCGGTGTCGTCCTCGCGGATGGCAACGGCTTCCTGGGCGATGATGGGACCGGTGTCCACGCCGGCGTCGGCCCAGTGCACCGTGCAGCCGGTGACCTTCACGCCGTAGGCCATGGCATCGCGGACGCCGTGCGCGCCGGGGAAGGCCGGCAGCAAGGCGGGGTGGGTGTTGAGGTACTTGCCGTTGAACGCGTCGATGAAGTCCGGGCTCACGATCCGCATAAAGCCGGAGGACACCACCACATCCGGTTCATACGCTGCCACGGCTTCGGTCAGCGCCGCGTTCCAGTCCGCACGGTCGGCGTAGGCCTTGAAGTCCACCACGAACGTCGGGATTCCGGCGGCCGCCGAACGTTCCACACCGTAGGTCCCCGGCCGGTCAGCGCCGACGGCGGCGATCTCCACGTCCAGTTCGCCCGCCTTGACGGCGTCAATGACAGCCTGGAGGTTGGAGCCGGTACCTGACACGAGGACTACGATGCGCATGGCTCTAGCTTATGGGGCCGCTCGCGTAGGCTGGAAAACATGAACCCCCCGAAGGACCCCGCAACTTCCCAGCAGGCCCGGCAGCCCCTCAGCGATGCTGCCAAGGCGTCACTGCTGAAGACTCACAACCTGTTCCGCATTTTCATCGTGACCGTCCTGGGCTCCTTCTTCGTCTACCAGGTGGACGTCGCATACCTCTGGCTGACGGCCATCCTCACGGCAGCCAGCATCGTGCTCGGCATCGTGGTGCTGGTCCGCGCCGTCAGGCTGAAGGAGTCCAAGCTGGTGCTGTTCGGGTCCATTTCGGGGCTGGTGGTCTCGGCGGTGATGGTTCTCCTGGTCATGTTCTCCGCGGCGTTCTTCAACCAGGTCCGGGATTTCCAGCAGTGCTCCCGCAGCGCGCTCACCCAGCAGGCCATGACCCAGTGCCAGACGCAACTGGAGAGGTCACTCCCCATGCAGCTCCGCTGAGCCCTACGCTGAGCCGCGGCCAATTGGCCGAAAGGTAGCGCCCGACGGCGGGACCTCCTACGGCTGCGACGCTTCCAGGTCCGCTTCGCGCAGCTTCTGCTGGCGTTCCAGCCAAGGTCCCGCCGCGTAACCGATAACGACGCCGATGCCCACCTCTGCGGCCACCCACAAGGACGTGCTCAACGGGTCCGGGCCGATGTCCGTGAGGCGGCCGAGCCCGGCCGATCCGCGCGCCACCCAGGCCAGGCCGCCGGCCATCAGCCCCGCGGCAACGCCGG
This sequence comes from Arthrobacter oryzae, assembly GCF_031454875.1. Classification (GTDB taxonomy): domain Bacteria; phylum Actinomycetota; class Actinomycetes; order Actinomycetales; family Micrococcaceae; genus Arthrobacter; species Arthrobacter oryzae_D. Next base: position 17,976 of record NZ_JAVDRQ010000019.1, on the reverse strand, counting down.
TGATCCCGCCCAGCACCAGCGTTGAGGCCGAAGCCGTGAACCAGCGGGCCCGGACCTTGATGGACAGCCATTCGTCGAAGTGGTTTTCGCCTTCGCGCAGGAACCACCAGCCGGCCAGGGCACCGGCGAGCACCGGCACCACCAGCGCCACGAAGCCATACTCCAGCGGGCCGGAGGGCAGTGCGGCGAACACCGGGATGGACGGCAGCGGGCCAACAGCGGTTCCCAGCGGTCCAGCCTGCGAGCCGACGCCCAAGGCGAAGCCGGAGCCGGACGTCCAGGCGAGCGCGAAGACGGCGAGGTTGGGGAGGAAGCCGAGCTGCGCGATGGTGAGCACGGCACCGCCCATGGCACCGGCGTCGAGCCCTTCATAGACGGCGATCACACGGTCCCAGTGGATAAACAGGTCCACCGCGAGGAGCGCCGCGGACATGGTGAAGGCGGCCATCAGCGCCACGAATCCGGCCTTGATGGAGGAGCCCAGGTAGGAACCGGCCCAGCGCGAATGCTGGCTGGTCCGGGCGATCCAGTCCACGGCGTCGACGCCGATCAGCCGGCTCCAGGACCCGGCTTCACGCCGGGCGCCCACCACCATGCCCAGGCCGAACGGAATCAGCGGTATCAGCCCGGCGAACCACAGGAAGATGGCGACATCGTCCGTACGGCACACGAAGCCCGTGGCCATGCCGAACCCGCCGTATACCAGCCACGAACCCAGCAGCGCCTGCCAGAGCTGGTCCGTGTAGGAAGCCCGCGCCAGGCGCCGGCCGGCCCGCCACGCCAGCAGGAACGGAATGAGCGTGAGGCCCAGCGGAATGAGCGACAGGGTGCCCGATTCGGCCTGCGCCGCCGCCTCCCCCGCCACCGTGGTCAGGTGCAGCGGCACCCCGTGGATCACCAGCCAGGCCTGGCCGCCAAGCCGCGCGAGGGCATCGAAATTGTTGTTCTGGAATCCGGCCGTGGCCCACACAGCCACGATGGGTGCCAGCACCACGAGCGCGGAGATAACCGCCGCCTGCGCTGACTCGAGCGCTCCCTGCAGCCACAAGGGCATGGGAATGCCACGGTCTCCGGTCTGATCAGCGCGCAGTTTCATCGTGTTCCATGGTGTCACGGCGGGCGCCCCGGGCCCGTCCGCGACAGGCTCAAACCGCGGAGTTACCAGAGCTCGTAGTTGTCCGTGCTGATCATAAAGCCGTGCCCTGTCCGCAGATGCGCGCAGGTCATGGCTCCCGGCGCCCGTTCGCACACCATGTTCCCCAGCCGCACCGTCTGGCCGTCCTGGATCCACGGGCCGGGGAACGCCGGCCCGGCCACTTCCTCGGCCTCCATGGGGGACGTTCCATTGCCGCACAGGCCGTACTGGGCGCCGCCGTCGAGCGTCACCACCGCATAGCCGCCGTAGTACTCGCTGAGCCCCATGCACTGGCCCTTGATGTCACCGGGCCGGGGCGCGACGTCATTGAGCAGGTGGCAGGCCGCACCGTCCGCGTCGATGGAGCACTGCATGTCCTTGCTGGCCGACTGCACCACCACGGGCAGCGGCGCCGGCCACGGCTGCGCGTTCACCCTGGGCAGGAGCTGTTCGGCCCTGTTCAGCGGACGGGAATTGGCCTTCGCCGCCGGCTCCGGGGCGGCCGTCCCGTCACTGACTCTCAGTGTGCCCAGGGCGGGGGCCTTCCCGGCGGGGACGGCCACGCTGCAGCCGGCGGCGGACAGCAGCACGACAGCGGCCACGAAGGTTCGGAGGATCACAGTGAGAAGGCGCATGGTCCTGCAAGTTCAGCAGAATAGGGCGGTTCTGTCGCTGGGCAGAAGTCCCCATACTAAGCGCTTTTTTCATTACCCAGCCGTAAAATTGGATTGTCCGCAATCAGTGGTTGGAGGCAGAAAATGACTACCGCATCCCCACATGCACATGGCGTTCACTTCGGGCGTACGGATGTCCAGAACGTTGGCATGGGTGTAGGTATTGTCCTGATGTTGGTGGGTGTCCTGGCGTTTATCCCGGGCATAACCCAGCAGTACAGCGAACTGAGGTTCCTTGGGCCCGATTCGCACGCCATGTTCCTTAGCCTGTTCCAGGTTTCCATTCTGCTGAACATCGTGCAGCTGGTCATCGGTGCAACGGGCTGGGCGATGTCCCGCAGTGGAATGGGCGCCCGGAACTTCCTCATGGGCTTTGGTGCGCTGTACATCGTCCTCAGCATCTACGGGCTCAGTGTCGGAGTAGATTCGGCGGCCAATTTCCTGTCGCTGAACACTATGGATAACTGGACCCACATGGTGCTGGGCGTGCTGATGATTGGCGCCGGCCTGATCCTCTCGAGGCATCTGGCCGAGGACCGCAGGTAACCCGGATCGCGTAGCCGGGACATAAGGAGCCGCTAATGAGGAACGATTCATAGCAATCTGAATGTATTAACCACCGGTTGGTGCAGTTGCCCTGCGTAGTCGCAGGCGGCTGCACCAGCTTTTTTTCGTAAGGACACCCCGCGCTGAGGGGCCAACGGCGGGCGGCGTCGGCCGTACCCGCCGGTGATCGAGCCTGTCGAGATCCTGCCCGGCCGCCAAACAGGCCCGACAACGTGACCAGGTGCCGCCGTCATGCGCCAAGGCCGTTGCCGCAGGCAAATATCATCCAGACTCTGGACTCTTGGGCGGGCGCCAATCAGACTGTCTACAACAGCTGGCCCGGCAGGCCGGAATTACCCGCATTCAAGCCGGCAGGGAATGTGCAGCTGCATCAATTGGGGCCTTACCGCGATGCCTGTTCCATACCCCTGAAAGGACCTGGTCATGCCGGACTTGTCAGCATTCTTCCCGCTAATTGCCGCCCTCATTGGCGCGATTCTCATCATTGTCTTTATTTGGGTGGCAATAAAACTGATGTGGAAAGTGGCTGAACCCAACGAGGCCCTCATCATCTCCGGCCTGACCCGCGGAACCCTGGAAACACGGGCCGGCATGGACTTTAAGATCGTCACCGGCAAGGGTGCGCTGGTATTCCCCGGGCTTCAGACAGTGCGCACCTTGTCGCTCACGTTGAATGAAACTGAGCTCAAAGTTTCCTGTGTTACCTCGCAGGGCATCCAGGTGATTGTCGAAGGGGTGGTGATTTACAAAATCGGCGATGCCCCGCCCTTCATTGCAAATGCCGCGAGGCGATTCCTGGGCCAGCAGCCCAAAATGGAAAGCCAGGTGTACAACGTCTTTGAGGGCCACCTGCGCTCAATCATTGGCAGCATGACCGTGGAGGAAATCATCCGCGAGCGGGACAAGCTTGGCTCGCAGGTCCGCAGCGCCAGCGGCGTGGAAATGGAGAAGCTGGGCCTGGTGGTGGATTCGCTCCAGATCAAGGACCTGCAGGATCCCACGGGGTACATTCAAAACATCGCAAAGCCGCACATTGCCCAGGTGAAGATGGAAGCCCGCATCGCCGAGGCCACCAGGAACCGGGAGGCCGCGGAGAAGGAAGCGGAGGCGGCGGCGCTCATCGCAGACGCCCAGAGCGTTTCGGCCATCCGGCAGTCAGTGGCGCAGGCCAACGCCGAACGGGCCAAGGCCAATGCCGCCCAAGCCGGCCCGTTGGCGGACGCGACAGCGCGGCAGCAGGTGGTGGTCCAGGAAACCGAAGTGGCCAAGCTGGAGGCAGATCGCGAAGAGCAGAAGCTGCAGACCACCATCCGCAAGCCCGCGGATGCCAAGGCCTACGCCAAACGAACGGACGCCGAGGGCCAGAAAGCCGCCGACATCAGTGCCGCCGAGGCGCTGGCCCGCCGTACCGAACTCGAAGCCCAGGTGAACGCCCGGCGGACGGAGCTCCAGGCCCAGGCCAACGCCACCGCGGCAGCCGCCGCGGCCGGCGCCACCAAAGTCACCGGCGAAGCCGAAGCCGCTGCCACCAGGGCACGCGGTGATGCAGCCGCGTCGGCCATCAAGGCGAAGGCACTGGCCGAGGCGGAGGGCATCAAAGCGCGCGCCGAGGCCCTCGGGACCAACCAGGACGCCGTCATTTCCCAGCAGCTGGCCGAGAACATGCCGGCCATCATCGCAGCCGCAGCCGAGCCGTTCTCGCATGTGGGCCAGATGACGGTCCTGAACGGAGGCGAAGGCGTCAACCGGATGCTCGGGGGGATCCTCGCCCAGGTGGGCGACTACCTGCCTGCCCTTTCCTCCGCGCTCAAAAACTCGCGGAAAGCCTCCGCTCAAGGCGACGGCAGGCAGCCGGCGAAAGCCCCCGATGCGTAAAAACGTTGACCGTAGCCTCACCGGGAAGATCGGACGGGTGACCGGGCGCATTGGCCCGGGCACCATCGGCGAAGTCATGCTGCCGTATCTGGGCGGCATCATGGCCTTCCACGCACACCCGTTCGACAAGGTCAGTGAGTTTCCGATTGGCGACGAAGTGCTGGTCATCTACTTTGATCCGCCGCAGACGGTCTACGTGGACGAACTGCCGGAAGTGCTAAGGCACGACGGCGGCCGATAAGCCAGGCTTTCGCTTCAGCTTCAGTTTCAGCTGAGCGAGAGGACGAACGACAGGACAAATCCAGCTGCCGTGCTGAGGGCCACAGCCGGACCGCCGTGTTCGAATGCCTCGGGCATCAGCGTGTCGGCGAGCGAGGCGATCACGGCGCCGGCGGCGAACGCCAGGGGCAGCGAGATGGTTCGGGGGTCGCTGCCGGACAACGGGCCGGCACCAACCACGACGGCCACCACCAGCAGGGCGGCGCATACCGTCCAGAGAACCATGATGCCGCCCGCGGACCTCCCCTGGCTCCGCATCGATGAGGCACCCACCAGGGCTTCGGGCAGGTTTGAGACGAAAATGGCCGCGAGCAGGGCCAGCCCTCCGGTGCCTTCGCCCAGGGAGACGCCAAGGGCTATGTTTTCGGGAACGCCGTCGAGCGTAACGGCAGCGAGCAGTGCCATCCCGGCAGCACCGCGGGTGGAGACCTGGCCGGCCGGGCGGTCGGAAGCGGCAGCGTCCGTGTCCAGCTTGGCACTGCCCCGGAACTCATCTGCCGGCGTTGCCTGTGAACCGGGCTGCGCCAGGCGATCAAGGAACGCGCTGAGTGCCGTGAACACGATGGCACCCACCATCAGGCCAACCGCGGCCAGGACAATTCCGCCCCGCTCATACGCGTCCTCGAAGAGCTCGAAGCTCAATGCCGTGATCAGGGCGCCCGCGGCAAAAGACAGCAGGATGGCCAGGAGACGCTTGGGCAGCTCAAACCGGGCACCGATGAATGCCCCCAGCACCAGTGCGCTGGACGCCACCATCCCAAAGAGCAACGACGCCGACACACCGTCAGTATAGGAGCCACGCCCCAGGTGCAAAAGGTCCGCAACATTGAGCGGCCCGGCCCGTGCAAGCCGACGTCAGAACCGCCACACGGAGTAGGGGACACTGGGCAGGTTTCCCGCCATCCACGGCCGTTCGGACCGCTCACGCGGCAGTACACCCCGGCCGTCGCGAATGACCACCACCACCGTTCCGATGACCCCTACGAGGGCAACAACGGCAAGGAAAAGAAGGACGACGACGATTGGCCCGGACATTTCTGGAACACCTCTAGTACCAATTTTACGGCGGTTTTCTCCCCCTGCCGATAGAGCCGGGCCAATGACGCGGCCACCCGCCCGTCCGCCGTCCCTGTTTCGCGGCGCAAAGGTCTGGACGGCTGGCACCACCGGGCGTATCCTGATTTTCCATTGCCACTGGGGGGTGATCTCGATGGGCGGCACTTTGCGCAATTGTTGCCACACTGCCCTGCGCCCATTTTTCCTCGCCGTGCTGCTGGCTGTTGCCTGGTTGGCGTGGGCCGCCGGCTCCGCGAATGCCGCCTCCGAAAATCCGAACCCACTGGGCTCGCTCGAGCAGGCAACCGTTTCACTCCTCTACAAAAAGGGCAGCACGCCCCCACCGGCAATCAAGGATGTTCCAGCCCCGGTCGCCGCTGTGCCGTCTCCGGTCTCCCGCACAGCGGCGGCCGTGGTCGACGTCGTGGATCCGGTTATTAGCCAGGCCACAGAAGTTCCGGGCACCGCGGTGAACAAGGTCGCCCCGCCGCTCACCGACGCGGTCACCGGCACGGTCGACGCCGTGACCGACGCCGTGGACACTGTGAGCGACACAGTCAGCACCATCGTGTCAGGGGTGGATTCACTGGCACCGGCTTTGCCGGGCGTCCAGGTTCCGTCGCTTCCGATTCCCGCGGTGCCCGTTCCCACAGTGCCCCTTCCGACGCTCCCAGTTCCTACTGTGCCAGTTCCCACCGTTCCGCTGCCGACTGTGTCAGTTCCCACCGTTCCGGGAACGCAGGTTCCACTGCCGGAAGGGACTATCCCCGGGCGTTCCCCCGTCACAACCGCGTCGCCGTCCGGCTTTGACGCCGTGGCGGAGGCACATGCCGGCCTTGAGGCAACCGCCCGGTCCGATTCACAGGCTGCCAAGAAGACCGAGGCGGCTCCGCAGCAGGCCCGGCGGGCAGTAACACTGCTGGAGTTCCTGGCGAACACGCAATCACTACGGACGATGGCGGCAACCATTGGCTACGTTGTGTCGGCAACGCCATCACCGGCAAACGCGCCGGAACCTGAACAGGTGTTCCGCTTCGCCGCCCTGCAGAACCAGTCCGGTTCCCCAGCGGCGGGTACGGGCAGCGCCGGAGCCGAGGCGTCGGCAGATGTCGCGGCTTTTTGGAACATACGGCACGATGCCCGCAGCGGCCTCATGCCGGACGCGGCGCTGATCCTTGCCGCGGGTCCGTCATTTGATCCGGGGTCTTCCCCCGACTGAGAAGGTCACCTCTGCGCTCTTTCAGGCAGAGCATGGCCACCGACGCCGTCGGCGTACGGAATCAAAACTCAGTCAGGAGAAATGTCATGTCCACCTACACCCAGCTTTTCAGCGCCGCCCCGATCGTCCCTTCCGCCCCTGCCCGTGCCCGCATCGGCAACTGGCCCGACCCGATGCAGGCAAGCATCGGCAACTGGCCCGACCCGATGAACGCCCGGATCGGGTGGTGGCCCAACACCATGCAGACCCGCATCGGCAACTGGCCGGACCCGATGAACGCCCGCATTGGATGGTGGCCCAACACCATGCAGACCCGCATCGGCAACTGGCCCGATCCGATGAACCGGGCGGATTCGGCGGCCGGCCGCTGACCCGGGACCGGTCCGGATGTTGTCCCGCGTCCGCATGGGGGTGATACGGGGCAGCATCCGGGCCCATCATGGTCAGGTTCCAGGGCTGCCTCAGCGGCCGAAGCCAACTGGTCTCCAAGATGGAAGACCTCGGTCAGCTGGAGGAAGCCTTCGTCCGGGGCGCCGCTGAGCTCCTCGAAGAACGGGCTCATCTCCGCCTGCCAGCGGGCGTTGACTTCCCTGGCTGCCATCCCGGCCCGGGCGGCTTCGAGGTCTGCGGTCTCGAAGTAGCCAATAAGGAGGCCGTCGGCTCGAAGGAAGAGCGAATAGTTGTGCCAGCCTGATCCCGTCCACGTTCAGGACGGTGTTCCCGATATCCGCCTCGGTCTTGGGGAACAGCGTGCCGATGTCCCGGCCCACCATTTCACGGACAATCCGCTCCACGGTGACGTCGGCGGTTCGGTGGGTGGCGATGTAGCGTCCGTCCCGCATGACCGTGCTCCGGTCGCAGAGATCGAAGACCTCGGCGAACCGGCGCGAGATGAACAGGATTCCGGTTCCCTTGTCGCGGAGGGCGCGGGCCACGGCGAAGAGCCGGTCCACTTCCACGCCGCTGAGTGCGGCGGTGGGCTCGTCCATGACCAGCACTTTGGCCTCCATGGAGATGGCTTTTGCGATTTCGATGATCTGCTGATCAGCGATGGACAGTCCCTCCGCCACGCGGGAGGGGTCGATCGGCACACCGAGCCGCTGGAACAGTTCGCTGGCCTGGCGCCGCATCTGCGCGCGGCTGATCAGCCCGGAGCGTCCCTTGGGCTGGCGGCCGATGAAGATGTTTTCCGCAACCGTAAGGTCCGGGAACAGGTTGGGTTCCTGTAGATGACGGAGATGCCGGCGGCCTTGCTCTCCCCCACGTTGGCGCCGTCGTCGTGCGTCCGCCGGCCCCGCTGTTAACCCAACCTTCCCCCGCACGTCATGCCCGCTCTCCCGTCAGGCAACGTGCCCCGCGCACCGTGGAGGGGTGAGGATCGCAATCGTTGCTGAATCATTCCTGCCACTGATGAACGGGGTTACGCACTCCATCCTTCGGGTGCTTGAGCATCTGCAGGAACGGGGCGATGACGTCATGGTGATCGCCCCGTCGACACAGGACGCAGAGGTCCTGGATGTAGTGCACGGTGCGTTCGTGCACCGGCTTCCGTCCGTGCCCCTGGCCGGATATACGAACGTGCGGGTGGCGATGGGCGGTGTGAACCGGGTCAAGAGAATCCTTGCCGATTACGCGCCGGACGTCGTGCACCTGGCATCCCCGTTCGTGCTCGGCTGGCGGGCGGTGCAGGCGGCACACCAGCTGGGGATCCCCACCGTGGCCATCTACCAGACCGAGGTTCCCAGTTACGCCGCCCGCTACGGAGTGCCGTTCATGGAGAACTGGGCCTGGAACCGGGTGGAAAACATCCACCTGCTCGCTTCCCGGACGCTGGTGCCGTCCACCTTCGCGCTGAACCAGTTGCGCGGCCGCGGTGTACTGCGGGTGGACATGTGGCGGCGCGGTGTGGATACCGCGCGCTTTGCGCCGGGAAAGCGCGACGACGGGTGGCGGGCCTCCGTTGCCCCCGGCGGCGAGCGGATCATTGGCTACGTGGGCCGGCTCGCCGTTGAAAAGCAGGTGGAGGACCTGGCCGTGCTCTCCGATGTGCCGGGCACCAGGCTGGTGATCGTCGGCGACGGCCCGCAGCGTGAGGCGCTGCAGGAAGCCCTGCCGAACGCTGTTTTTGCGGGGTTCCTCGGCGGCGAGCAGCTGGCCAGGGCGGTGGCATCCTTCGATCTGTTCGTGCATCCCGGCGAGTTCGAAACCTTCTGCCAGACCATCCAGGAGGCCATGGCATCGGGCGTGCCGGTGGTGGCCACCGGGCGCGGCGGCCCGCTGGACCTGGTGGAGAATTCCCGCACCGGCTGGCTGTACAAGCCCGGGGACCTGGCCGGGCTGCGTTCGCATGTCATGGACCTGATGGGCGACGACGCCAAGCGCCGCGCGTTCGCCGCGGCAGCGCACGCCTCGGTTCAGGGGCGGACGTGGCCGGCGCTGAGCGCCGAGCTGGTGCGCCACTACCGGGCAGTGATGGCCGGCGAACCGGTGGTTGAGCCTGTTCAACCACCCATCCGGCGCGCGCCGGTGGTCGCGCCCGTGGTTGCACCCGTGGCGGCGCCCGCCCAAACCAAACGAGGAGTGTCTTTATGAGAATTTCCGTGATCGGCTGCGGCTACCTCGGTGCCGTGCACGCAGCAACCCTGGCATCGATGGGCCACACCGTGGTGGGCATCGACGTCGACGCGGCCAAGGTGGAGCAGCTGGCCCGCGGCTTCGCCCCGTTCTTCGAACCGGGGCTGGACGAGCTCCTGCAGGACGGCCGGGCCAGCGGCCGGCTCACGTTCACCACGGATTTCGCCGACGCGGCCGGCGCCCAGGTGCACTTCCTCTGCGTGGGTACGCCGCAGTCCAAAACGTCCGACGGCGCCGACCTCAGCTACCTGGTGTCCGCCACCGAAAGCCTCCTTCCACACCTGGCCCGGCGCTCCGCCGTCGTCGGCAAGTCAACCGTCCCGGTGGGCACGGTGGACATGCTGGCCGGCATCCTGTCCGGGCGCCCGGACGTGATGCTGGGCTGGAACCCGGAGTTCCTGCGGCAGGGCACCGCGGTTAAGGATTCGCTGGTGCCGGACCGCCTGGTTTACGGCGTTCCGGGCGGGAAGGCCGCCGCGTTCGACCGCACAAGCGGGACGGGCCGCGGCGTGACGGCTGCGATGGATGCTGTCTACCAGCCTCTGCTGCGCGCCGGGATTCCGCGGCTGGTGTGCAACTTCGCCACCGCGGAACTGATCAAGTCGGCGTCCAACGCGTACCTGGCCACCAAAGTCAGCTTCATCAATGCCATGGCCGAGCTGTGCGACGCATCCGGCGCGGACGTCACCGAGCTGGGCGAGGCGATGGGCCTGGACCCGCGGATCGGCGGCCGGTACCTGCATGCCGGGCTGGGGTTCGGCGGCGGGTGCCTGCCCAAGGACATCCGCAGCTTCCGGGCGCAGGCCTCTGCCCTGGGCGTGGACTCGGTGGACGAGTGGATGGGCGTGGTGGATGCCATCAACCTGGGCCAGCGGCAACGGACGGTGGAGATCGCCGCGGAGCTGTGCGGCGGCTACCTTGCCGGCCGGACGGTGACAGTGCTGGGCGCTGCCTTCAAACCGGCAACGGACGACATCCGCGACTCCCCCGCCCTGGACGTCGCCGGGCAGCTGGCCGCCGCCGGCGCGCACGTGACGGTCACGGACCCCAAGGCGATCAATAATGCGTGGATGCGGTACCCGCAGCTGCGCTTCGAGAGGTGCATGGACCGCGCGCTCGAGGGAGCCGAGCTGGTGCTGCTCCTGACTGAATGGGACGAATACCGTTCGCTGTCGCCCACGGTTGCGGGCTCGCTGGTACGACGCCGGACGGTGCTGGATGCGCGCAATGTGCTGGACGCTTCGGAATGGCGGGCGGCGGGCTGGACCGTGCGGGGGCTCGGCACCGGGGCGCTCACTGTGACGGATGTTCCCTCGGTCAGCAGGGCATAGGCGGCCGGGGGCGTTAGTCGCGACGGCGCTGTCCGGGTGCGCGACGGCGCGCAACCGACCTGGGCGGGTCAGTCCGGGCGCGCAGCCGACCTGGGCGGGTCAGTCCGGGCGCGCTGCCGACCCTGCGCGGGTCAGTCCGGGCGCGCTGCGGCGGATCAGGCGTCGAAGTGCGTTGCCACGGGTGCGCGGGCTATGTCCTTCACAATCGAAGCGGCAACGTCGCGCAGTTTCATGTTGCGGTGGTTCGACGCTGCCGTCATGATTCGCATGGCCGTCTCCTGGCTGCAGCGGTTCTGCGCCATGATGGCGCCGGCAGCCAGGTCGATCACCGTACGGGACCTCATGGCGGCCGCCATGTTGTCGCGGGTGTCAGTCAACGAGGCGATCCGCAACGCCAGTCGCAAGGATTTTGAGGCGTGACTGGCGAAATACTCCACTCGGGAGATGTCCTCACCGCTGAAACCGTGCGGCTTCGGCGAATAGAGGTTCAATGCTGCCCGGGTTTCCCCTTCAACCGCGAGGGGAACACCGAGGATGCTGCAGATGCCGTGGTTCGAAGCGGCCGCCACGTAGTCCGGCCAGCGCCGTTCTTCGCTCAGGTCCGGCACCAGAACGCTGCTCATTTGCTTCATTGCTGTGAGGCAGGGTCCTTCGCCGAAAGTGTTTTGCAGTTGGTCCATGGCCTTTGCCCTGTTGTCGCTGCTGGCAAGGGTGAGTGGCTTTTTACGGCGAAGCAGCGTCACGCCACACAGCACCGGACCGCCAACGCTCGAGAACGTCGCTGAAGTAAAGCGGGCAAGTTCGGCCGCAAAGGCTTCGACGTCGGGGCTGTCCAGGACCAGATCCTGGAGGTATCCGTCGACGGTGAGGTCTGAAGCGGTAATGGAGTTGATATCTAGGGTCATGCCGATCTTGCTTCCTTAAGCAGGATGCGCCGACCCCAGTATCTGGCGCATCATCGGTCCGCTTTACTGCCAAACGGCTCTGCTCCAAGACTACTATGCAACTGTTGTCACGTCCCCGGGACAGCCAACGTTCCACGATGCGCGAACGCGGTGCGCGAACGCGGTGCCGAAGGCCGAAAAGGTGTTTAGCGCTACCTCTGGATCAGAGTCATAAGTATGCTTATCATATTGCCAAGGCATGGAATGGCAGGGACATCAACGGCCTTTGCGCACGGTTGATGCGTACACACGATCGAGCGTGGGGAGCAAGGATGCGGTACATGCTAGCTAAGGTCCTGTTGGCCTACGGAGTGGGCACCATCGTATTTTTGTCGGCCGCGCTATTGGCTGCCGGGCCCGCCTCCGCCTCCGCGCAAGTCGTGGTTCGCGGGACTGTCGTGGAGGCCGCACAGACGGCCACCTCAGTCCCCGCGACCTCCCCGTCACCGGACGCGACTACCGACACCCCGACTCCCTCCCCGGGTCCGGCAGACCCCGGAACCGGGGAGACCGGTGAAGCAAAGGACACCCGGACAGACTTCGCTCCTGCCTACATAGCCGCGATCGTCGTCGTAGTGGCCGTGGTGGTCCTGATTCTTTGGCGCCGGAGGGGCAAGAAGACCATCGTTTAGGCGCCTTGAACCGAGGCGGGCAAAATCCGCCATAGATAGGAAAGGGGGCTGACATCACCAGGAACTTCCCGGAAGACCGGGTGGGAGAACTCGTCGAATTCATCTCCTACTGACTGTCCACGACTATCAGGAGTCATCATGACAAACGCAAATGTATCCGGGCGCAGCATGACAACCATTCAGCGGGCCGCCCAAGCGGTGGGCGCTGTGTTCCTGCTCGTCGGCGTCCTGGGCTTCATCCCCGGAATCACCACCAACTATGAAAGCCTCGGTGCGGCCGGCCACGGCTCCGGAGCCCTGCTGCTGGGTGTTTTCCAGGTTTCCATCCTGCACAACATCGTGCATCTGCTGTTCGGCGCCGCGGGTATCCTCATGGCGAGGACGGCGGCCCAGTCCCGCAACTATCTGGTGGGCGGCGGTGCGGTGTACCTCGTCCTGTGGCTGTACGGCATGTTGATCGGCCACGATACGCCGGCCAACTTCATTCCAGTCAATAGCGCAGACAACTGGCTCCACTTGGTTCTCGGGCTGGGCATGGTGGCCCTGGGTCTCGCTCTCGCACGCAGGACCAGGACGGCGGGCACGGGAAGGGCTGCATTCCACTGACCGGACTGACCGTCAGAGAAACATCCGATTAGGTCCTAGGCAGAAGCCGGTACATCGGCACTCAGCGATAAGGATTCATGGGAGCCGCGGCGGTCGCTACCTCCTCGAGGCAGTGATTCCGCGGCACCCTGGTGTATCGCCGGACGGCGGGAGGATCAATGGTGATCACGGTTGTAGTTATCGATATGCAGAATGCTTACTTTGAGGATCCTGCCCTGGGCCGGCGCCGGGATGAACTCGTCGAGTCATGCAACGCACTCATGGATGCGGCCCGCAGCAGGGGCGCAAAGGTTCTGCTGGTGAAGACGGAGCACGAGCGGGACAGGTCGACCTGGACGCTCAACATGCTGGAGGACGACCAAGGCTTCATTTTCCGCGGCTCGGAGCAGGCCGATTTCGTTCCGGGCCTCGCGACCGCGGGGTTGCCGCAACTGGTCAAAACCCGTGACAGTGCCTTTCTGGGAACCGACCTCCTGTGGCGCCTGCGGAACTGGGACTCGGACACGATCGTGCTCGCAGGGGTGTCCTCCCACAACTGTGTGGCCCAGACCGGCGCCGACGCGTTCGGGCACAACATCCGGGTCGTTTACGCCGAGGAGGCCACCGGCTCAGAAGATCGCGAGGCCGAGAAGGCCCTGCTATCCATACTGACCAGGGAATACCGCCAGGAAATGCTCCGGCTTCCGCAGATCGAGGCCCTCCTCGACGGACACTAGCGCGGAGACGCCGATTGGGCACATGACAAGCCATGCTGATCTTTGCCCTCTATGATGTGCGGAGGGGAGGACATTCTATGAAGAATTGGCGGTCTCACGTGGTCCTGAAGGTGCTGTGATGGTGGTGCACGGAAGCCACGAACCAGGGACATTCTCGGGCACTGATTATCAGGCCATCATCGATTCACTTCCGGACGCCCTTCTGGTGATCGCCCAGGCTGGCACGATCATCCTTGTGAACACCGCGGCCGAGCGTATGTTCGGCTACTCCCGGGAGGAACTTGTCGGCCAGGACCACCGGATGATCCTCGCCGAGGGTTACCGTTTGGGCTTCCGGCGCCTGTTCAAGGCGCTCCGCGCAGAACAGGATTCCGGAGACAGCCCGCCGTTCGAGGCGTACGGCCTGAGGAAGGACGGCACGGAATTCCAGGGTGAGATGGCGTGCGCCCTGCTGCACTCTGCTGCCGGCCCCCGTATGACCGTCTCGGTCCGCGCGATGCAGCACCGCGAGGAGCCCGACGACGGACTGCGCGAAGCTATGTCCCTGCTCAGCGCCACGCTCGAGTCGACGGCGGACGGCATCCTTGTGGTCGGGACTGACGGCCAGATTGCCGGTGTCAACGAGCAGTTCGTGTCCATGTGGGGCATTCCGCGCGAGTTGCTGGCAACGCACGACGATGAAGCGGTGATCGGTTACGTGCTGGGACTCCTGGAGGATCCCCGGGGCTTCCTGGATAAGGTCAACGATCTGTACGCCCACCCGCTGGCCGAGAGCAACGACATCCTGAAGTTCATCGACGGCCGGACGTTCGAACGGTACTCGCGTCCGCAGAGAGTAGCGGACAAGGTGGTGGGTCGCGTGTGGAGCTTCCGCGACGTGACTCCGCGGCTGGCCGCCCAGGACCAGGCGAAGCAGGCCATGGCCCATCTCGCCGAGCAGGCGGCACAGCTCAAGGCGCTGGCGTTCCAGGACCCGCTCACCGGGCTGGCCAACCGCAAACTCTTCAACGACCAGCTCGGTGACGCGCTCCGCGGCGACCGGGCCATTTCCGTGGACGTCCTGCTGCTGGATCTGGACGACTTCAAAGAGGTCAACGACATTCTCGGACACCATGCCGGCGACGAAATGCTCACGGAAGTGGCCCGCAGGCTACGTTCGTGTGTCCGTCCGGACGACACCGTCGCACGCCTGGGCGGAGACGAATTCGTGGTGCTGCTGATAGCTTCCCCGGATCCGGATGCCGTCGCCGAACGCATCGTGGCGTCGCTTAATGTGCCCATGTGGATTGACGGCTCCATGCTGCGCCCCAGCCTGAGCCTGGGCCTGGCCTCGGTGGGCAGTGAAACCGTCGCGGGTTCCGAGCTGCTCCGCCAGGCCGATGTGGCCATGTACGCGGCCAAGGCCGCCGGCAAGAACCGTTACATGCGGTTCGAGCCGGACATGATGACGGCGCTCGTGCAGCGCACGGACATGGAGGCCGGACTCCGTGTGGCGGTGGACACCGGACAGATTTTCGTGCACTACCAGCCGGTCATCTCACCCCGGCACGGTGAGGTTGTCCAGTTCGAGGCACTTGCTCGGTGGAAACGCGACGGGGAAATGGTTCCGCCGGGACAGTTCATTCCGACGGCGGAGCGCAGCGGGCTGATCTCTGCCATTGGCCTGCAGGTATTGCGGCACAGTTTCACGGAGCTGCAGCCGTGGCTCGCTGCCGATGCCACACGCTCCGTAGCCGTCAACGTTTCGGGTGTGCAGCTGAAGGAGTGCAAGTTTGCCGACGACGTTCTGCAGCTTGCGGGCGCCTGCTGTGCGGACCCGCGGCAGCTGGTCCTGGAAGTAACGGAGAGCGTCTTCTTTGATCCGGACGCACATGTGATCCGGCAGTTGGACCTGCTCCGTGACGCCGGCGTTCGCGTGGCGCTGGACGACTTCGGTACCGGCTACTCCTCACTGGGGCGGCTGCAGGATCTACCCGTGGACGCAGTGAAGATAGACCGTTCCTTCGTCTCCATGGTCCGAACCGGTGCCGAGAAGCTGCCCATCCTGAACTCCATGATCAACATGGCCCA
The DNA here is from genome assembly GCF_031454875.1 of Arthrobacter oryzae. Taxonomy (GTDB): domain Bacteria; phylum Actinomycetota; class Actinomycetes; order Actinomycetales; family Micrococcaceae; genus Arthrobacter; species Arthrobacter oryzae_D. Next base: position 2,238 of record NZ_JAVDRQ010000019.1, on the reverse strand, counting down.
CAGCCTGGGCCTGACGGTCACAGCCGAAGGTATCGAAACCACAGCCCAGGCAACCTACCTGACTAACCTGGACTGCGATTCCCTGCAGGGTTACCTGTTTTCCCACCCAGAACCTGAGTCCGGCCTGGAGCTGGCGCTGCTGCGCTCGGCCGATGCCATCGACGAGATGCGCGGCGTCCGGCTGGAGGGCTGAGCGGGGCGAGGGTCCCACGGCTGCCTGGGGCGACGGCTTCGACGGGGCCCGCGCTACCCGTCGAGTCCCTCGACTACATCGATTCCGGTCAGGTCGTAACAGGCCTGGCGCAGGGCTGCGAGGTATCCCATGGTCTCTTCCGATGCCGGCTGGTCGCTGGGAAACAGGATCTGGGCCCACAGGATCCGCGTCGCCACGCCGGATTGGACGCGGATTTCCGGAGGAGCCGCTGCCGTGACCTTCTCCAAGGTCGCCATAGCTTCCTTCGGGGGAACGGTTCCCTCGTTGAGAACCTTGAAGCCTTGTTTCCACACACTGCAGACTTCGTCGACGCTCATTGTGGGAACCGGCTCGGACAGCTGTACGTTCGGGGCCGGCCTTTGAACAATGATGGATGGTGATTCTGGCGACTCTGCGGTGGGGTGCTCAAAAGCCTCGGCCGGAGCGGATGTAGGAGCCGGCGCTTGTCCCGATTCCGCAGCGGAAGAATCCGGAGCCGGCCCTGCAGCTGTGGACGCCGCGGGCCCTGCCACAGGCAGCGAGCACCCAACCAGCCCCAGCGCGATAGCAATGGCCAGCGCAGTGATGAACTTCTTCACGGTTCCCCCTCATATCGAATGTCACCACGCTATGAGCGCACGGGGGCAAGCGGAACGGAGGCCAAACGATATGTGCATAACCGGGCCTAGGAATCCTGGGCCCTGCCCGTGAGCCCGGGGCGCGGCTAACCCTGAGTCAGCTTCGCTGGTCGATCTTGTCCGTGCTGACCAAGGCTACGCTGCGGTCCCAGAGCTGGCGCGCCAGCTGGGCGTCGTAGGCCTGCCTGTTGGCTTTGCCCAGCGCACGCTTGGCATAGTAGGCGCCGGAAACCCAATCCTGCCCGGGCACTGTGGTGGCAAGCCAGACGAGGGTGTCTGCGCCCTGCTCCGGAGTGAGCATGAAGCGCTTGATGAAGGTCTTGTAGGCGAACCGGAACCAGCTGGTCGATTCTGCCGCGAAATTGGTGGCCACGCCGCCCGGATGGAAGGCGGCCGTGGAGATGCCGGCTGCGTTATACCGGTGGTGCAGCTCGGTGGTGAACAGGATGTTCTCGAGCTTGGAGGTGCCGTAGGCCTTGCTGGCGGAGTACTTCCCGGCGGCGTCAAGGTCATCGATATCCACAGACCCGAACGTGTTCGCCGCGCTCGAGGTGTTGATCACGGTCGCATGGCTCGCCGTCAGCACGTCCATCAGCTCGTTGGTCAGCAGGAACGGCGCCAGGTGGTTCACCTGGAAAGTCTTCTCGTGGCCGTCCACGGTCAGCTCACGCTTACCCATGATGCCGCCGGCGTTGTTCGCCAGGACGTCGATCCGCGGGTATTTCTCCTTCAGCTGAGCGGCAAGAGTGCGCACCTGGGACAGGTCAGCGAAGTCGCTGACAAAATGATCGACGCCGATCTCTTCCGCCACCGCCCGGGTCTTTTCAGCGGAACGCCCGACGACGACAACAAGCTCCCCTGCCTTCGCCAGCGTCCGTGCGGCGGAGGCTCCAATGCCGTCGCTCGCTCCGGTAATAACGATGGTTCGTGCAGCCATGAAGTCTCCCAGTCAATGGTGGAGCGTGCCGATGCCCGGCGTCCCGAAGCCCGATCAGTACAACGACGACGCGGCGGTTCGTGTTCCGAGCACGCTCCCTCACATCCGAGGTGAAAATCCGCGACGCTCTCTCACTTCCTGGGTGAAAGTCCGCGGCGCTCTCTCACTTTTCGCGGGAGAATTGCGGACGCTCTCTCAGTTTTCGCGGGATTTACGACGGCGGTGTGTGGTTTGCGTGCCCGGCCGGCCGCCAGGGTGTGAGAGAGGGTTGCCCGAACGGGCCCGGGATGTGAGAGAGGGTCAGGGTGGGAGGCGCGGGATGTGAGAGAGCGTCGGCCTTTCCGCTGCAGGATGTGAGAGAGCGTCGGGTATTGAGTGGTGTGGTGGTTAAAGTGGGAGAGCCTCCAAACAGTGTTTGGAGGCTCTCGACCTAATGGTTGTCCGGCGGTGACCTACTCTCCCACACCCTC
>NZ_JAVDRQ010000018.1:0-86554 GCF_031454875.1 Arthrobacter oryzae | reverse complement strand
AGCTCCTCGGCAAACACCGCAGCAGCCCGCATCGGACCCACCGTATGGGAACTGGACGGTCCTATTCCGATGGAAAAAAGATCAAAGACACCAACAGCCATGCGAGTGATTCCTAACTAGGTAAGTGGTGGGGGTGGATGCTGGTCCCACCGGGCTAAGGTGACCACGGGCCGAAAGCCCTAGGCCAGATTCGCGACGCCCGGGTAGAGGGGGTGTGCTGCGGCGAGGGCCTCCACGCGGTGACGCAGGCCGGTCAGGTCCGCGTCGGCGTCGGCGGTTAGTGCTTCGGCGATGATGTCCGCGACCTCGGCGAAGGCGGCTTCACCGAAACCGCGGGTGGCCAGGGCGGGGGTGCCGATCCGCAGCCCGGAGGTGACCATCGGCGGGCGCGGATCGAACGGCACCGCGTTGCGGTTGACCGTGATCTCGATCGCGGCGAGCCGGTCCTCGGCCTGCTGGCCGTCGAGTTCGCAGTGGCGCAGGTCCACCAGGACCAGGTGCACGTCGGTGCCGCCGGAGATCACGCTGATGCCCTTGGCGGTGACGTCCGGCTGGACCAGACGCTCGGCCAGGATCCGGGCGCCGGCCAGGACGCGTTCCTGGCGCTCCCTGAACTCCGGGGACGCGGCGATCCTGAACGCCACGGCCTTGCCCGCGATCACATGCTCCAGCGGCCCGCCCTGCTGGCCGGGGAACACCGCGGAGTTGATCTTCTTGGCGATGGCGGCGTCGTTGGTCAGGATGATCCCGCCGCGCGGACCGGCCAGGGTCTTGTGCGTGGTGGAGGTGACCACGTGCGCGTAAGGGACCGGGGACGGGTGCAGCCCGGCGGCGACCAGGCCGGCGAAGTGCGCCATGTCCACCATCAGGTAGGCGCCCACGGAATCGGCGATCCGGCGGAACTCGGCGAAGTCCAGCTGCCGGGCGTACGCGGACCAGCCGGCCACGATCAGCGCCGGTTTGTGTTCCTGGGCCAGGCGCTCCACCTCGGCCATGTCGATCCGGTGGTCCTCCTCGCGGACCTGGTACGGGATCACGTTGTACAGGCGGCCGGAGAAGTTGATCTTCATGCCGTGGGTCAGGTGCCCGCCATGGGCCAGGTTCAGGCCCATGATGGTGTCGCCCGGCTTGATCAGGGCGTGCATCACCGAGGCGTTCGCCTGCGCACCCGAATGCGGCTGCACGTTCGCGAACCCGGCGCCGAAAAGGGCCTTGACCCGGTCGATCGCGAGCTGCTCGATCACATCAACGTGCTCGCAGCCGCCGTAATACCGCTTGCCCGGGTAACCCTCGGCGTACTTGTTGGTCAGCACCGAACCCTGCGCCTGCATCACAGCCACCGCCGTGTGGTTCTCCGACGCGATCATCTCCAGGCCGCCGCGCTGACGGCCCAGCTCGTCGTCGATCTTCGCAGCAATCTCAGGATCCAGGTCCGCGAGCTCCGCGTCCAACGACGCCGACACAACCTGCTCGTACTCAGTTACAGATACCGGGTTCACAGTTCTCCACCGTTCTTGGCCGCGTATTCCTCAGCCGACATGAGCGGCCCCTCTTCCGTGGCGGCCACCTTGAACAGCCAGCCGGCACCGTACGGATCGCTGTTGATCAGCGCCGGATCGTCGACGACGGCGGGGTTGATCTCCGTCACCTCACCGGTCACCGGGGAATACAGGTCCGAGACGGACTTGGTGGACTCAACCTCACCACAGGTCTCCCCCGCCGTCACCGGCGAGCCAACCTCGGGCAGGTCCACATACACGATGTCGCCCAGGGCATCCGCAGCAACCGCGGAAATCCCGATCCCCACAGGCCCAGCACCATCAGCGGCAACCCACTCGTGCTCAGCCGAATACTTCAGTTCAGCAACTACTTTGCTCATCTTTTCAATCCTTAGAGTTTGTGTTTGGTTTCGACAGGCTCAGCCATCGGCAGGCGGCTCATCCCCCAGCACCTTTGGGTTTCGAAGAGCGCTGGGTCCGGTGCAAGTCCCGTTGGGGTCCGGCTTCCGGCAGCGTGCGTCTAAGCGAGGAACGAGCGAACACGCAGAGGATGTCGGCCCCGGCGGGACCCAGTGGCTTACTTTTGGCGCTTGTAGAAGGGCAGTGCGACGACTTCGAAGGGCTCCGGCTTGCCACGCAGGTCAACGTCGACGAGAGTGCCCGGTTCTGCATGCTCGACGTCAACGTAGGCCAGCGCAACCGGGTAGCCGAGCGTGGGGCTCGGCTGGCCGGAGGTGACCTCGCCGATGAGCGTGCCGTTCTTGAGGATCGAGTAGTGGGCCCGGGCGGCCCGGCGTCCCAGCCCCTTGAGGCCCACGAGTTTCTGGCCGATTGTGCTTCCGACGCCGGCAGCCTTGATCGCCGTCAGTGCGTTCCTGCCCACGAAGTCGCTTTCTTTCGCGAGCGAGACAACCGGGCCGAGGCCTGCAGCGTAGGCGTTGACGTGGCGGGACAGCTCGTTGCCGTAGAGCGGCATGCCGGCTTCCAGGCGCAGCGAGTCGCGGCAGGCCAGCCCGGCGGGGATGAGTCCGTGGTCTTCGCCAATCTCCAGGAGAGCGTCCCAGAGGCCGGGTGCGTCAAGGTTCGGGATGTAGATCTCGAAGCCGTCCTCACCGGTATAGCCCGTGCGGGCGAGCAGCAGGTCCTGCACAGTGCCGTTGACGGTGAGCCCTACTTCAACAGCCGCATAATACTTCAGCTCAGTGACCAGGGAGTGCTGCTCGGCCGGAACCAGCGTCAGCAGGATCGCTTCCGCGTTGGGACCCTGCACGGCGATCAGCGAGGTCTCGGCGGACGCGTCCTCCACGACGACGTCGAAGTTGGCAGCCCGCTCGACCAGAGCCGCGGCCACCACACTGGCGTTGCCGGCGTTGGGGACCACGAGGTACTTATCGTCGGCGCGGCGGTACGAAATGAGGTCGTCGATGATGCCGCCGTCCGTGTTGCAGATCAGTGAGTACTTCGCCTTGCCAACCGCGATCGCCGACAGCTTCCCGACAAGTGCGTAGTCCAGGAAAGCTGCCGCGTCCGGGCCGGTGACCCAGACCTCGCCCATGTGGGACAGGTCGAACAGGCCGGCGGCGTTGCGTACCGCGTGGTGCTCGGCGAGTTCCGAGTCGTACTTCAGGGGCATCTGCCAGCCGCCGAAGTCCGTGAAGGAGGCGCCGGCCTTCTTGTGCTGCTCGTAGAGAGCGGTGTAGTTCTCAGTCATCAGGAGTCCTTAGTTTTCAAACTCGGAAAGCGGCGGGCAGGAGCAGATCAGGTTGCGGTCGCCCGCGGCCCCGTCGACGCGGCCGACGGGCGGGAAGTACTTGTCCTGCTTCAGGTGGTGGACCGGGAACGCTGCCTGTTCGCGCGGGTAGTCGCGGCCCCAGTCAGAACTCACGACGGCGGCAGCCGTGTGCGGCGCATTGCGCAGCGGCGACTTCTCAACAGTGAAATCGCCGTTGGCGACCTGCTCGATTTCGGCACGGATGGTGATCATGGCTTCAATGAAGCGGTCGATCTCGGCCAGGTCCTCGGACTCGGTGGGTTCCACCATGAGCGTGCCCGCCACCGGGAAGGCCAGGGTGGGGGCGTGGAAGCCGAAGTCGATGAGGCGCTTGGCCACGTCCTCAGCCGTAACCCCCGTGCGAGCCGTCAGTTCACGCAGGTCCAGGATGCACTCGTGGGCCACGAGGCCGCCCACTCCGGTGTACAGAACGGGGAAGTGTTCATCCAGGCGGGAGGCGATGTAGTTTGCGGCCAGCAGCGCGGACTTGGTTGCTTCGGTCAGGCCCTGACCACCCATGAGCTTCACATACGCCCAGGAAATCGGCAATACACCGGCGGATCCGTATCGCGAGGCGGAGATGGCAACGCCCTTATCCGAAGAGGTGCTGTTCGCGTCGCCGGGCATGAAGGGTGCCAGGTGCGCCTTGGCTGCCACCGGGCCGACCCCCGGGCCGCCGCCGCCATGCGGGATGCAGAAGGTCTTGTGCAGGTTCAGGTGGGACACGTCGCCGCCGAACTTTCCGGGCTGGGCCAGGCCCACCAGGGCGTTGAGGTTGGCACCGTCGATGTACACCTGTCCGCCGGCTGCGTGGATGGCGTCGCAGACTTCGCGGACGTCGGCGTCGTACACACCATGGGTGGACGGGTACGTGATCATGATCGCGGACAGGGCGTCCTTGTGCAGCTCGATCTTGGCGTTCAGGTCGGCGTGGTCAATCGTGCCGTCGGCCGCCGTGGCCACCACAACAACCTTCATGCCGGCCAGGACAGCTGAGGCCGCGTTGGTGCCGTGCGCGGAGGCCGGGATCAGGCAGACGTTGCGCTGGGCGTCGCCGCGGGACAGGTGGTAGCCGCGGATGGCCAGCAGACCGGCGAGCTCGCCCTGGGACCCGGCGTTGGGCTGGATGGACACCTGGTCGTAGCCGGTGATTTCGGTGAGGTCCGCTTCCAATCCTTCGATCAGTTCGCGCCAACCGGCCGTCTGGGAGTCCGGGGCGAACGGGTGGATGGAGGCAAACTCCGGCCAGGAGATGGCTTCCATCTCGGCGGTGGCGTTCAGCTTCATGGTGCAGGAGCCCAGGGGAATCATGGTGCGGTCCAGCGCGAGGTCCCGGTCTGACAGCTTGCGGATATAGCGCAACAGCTGCGTCTCGGAACGGTGCGTGTTGAACACCGGGTGCTGCAGGAAATCGGACGTGCGAACCACGTCTGCGGGCAACTCGAAGCCGGCGGCGTCCCTTACCGGGCCGGCGCCGAAAGCGACGGCGACCGCGGACAGGACCTCCGGCGTCGTGGTTTCGTCGACGGAGACCCCGACGGTGTCGGCGTCGATGGCGCGCAGGTTGATGCCGCGTGCTTCGGCGGCGGTGATGACCTTGGAGGCCTTGCCGGGGACGCGGACGGTGAGGGTGTCGAAGAAGGACTCGGAAACGAGCTCGCGGCCGGCCGTCTTAAGCGCGGTGGCGAGGGTACGGGCGTGGCCGTGGACCGTTTCGGCTATCGCCTTGAGGCCTTCGGGGCCGTGATAGACCGCGTACATTGAGGAAACGATGGCCAGCAGCGCCTGGGCTGTGCAGATGTTGGAGGTCGCCTTTTCGCGGCGGATGTGCTGCTCGCGGGTCTGGAGGGCCAGCCGGTAGGCGGGCACGCCGGCGTTGTCCCTGGAGACGCCCACGATGCGGCCGGGAAGCGTGCGCTCCATGCCTTCGCGGACGGCCATGTAGGCCGCGTGCGGGCCGCCGAAGAACAGCGGCACGCCGAAGCGCTGAGCGGTTCCGACGGCGATGTCGGCGCCCTGCTCGCCCGGAGGAGTGATGAGGGTCAGCGCCAACAGGTCGGCAGCAACGGTGACCAGGGCGCCGCGGTCCTTGGCAGCAGCAATCACGGCAGTGTGGTCGAATACCCGGCCCGAAACACCGGGCTGCTGGAGGACGATGCCGTTGATGTCGCCGTCGGGCAGTCCCTTGGAGAGGTCAGCGATCTCCACCTCGAAACCTAGCGCCTCGGCGCGGCCCTTGACGATGGCGATGGTCTGCGGCAGGCAGTCGGCGTCCAGGACGGTCTTCCCGTCCTTGGCACCTGCGTTTTGTCCGGTGGACTTATTCGCGCGGCGCATCAGCAGCACGGCCTCGGCAACTGCCGTGGCTTCGTCCAGCAGCGAGGCGTTGGCCACAGGCAGCCCCGTGAGGTCCTGGACCATGGTCTGGAAGTTCAGCAGTGCTTCGAGCCGGCCCTGCGAAATTTCCGGCTGGTAGGGGGTGTACGCCGTGTACCAGGCCGGCGCTTCGAGGATGTTGCGGCGGATGACCGGCGGCGTGAGGGTGTCGTAATAGCCCTGGCCGATCATCTGGACGGCGGTCTTGTTCTTCGAGGCGAGGCGGCGAAGCTCGGAGAGGACCTCCACTTCGCTAAGCGCGGCCTGAAGCGTCAGCGGCGCGCCCTGGCGAATGGAATCGGGGACGGCGACGTCCACCAGCCCGTCGACGGAGTCGTAGCCGATGGCCTTGAGCATGGTGTCAACGTCAGCCTGGCGCCGGGCGCCGATATGCCGGTCCGCGAAGGCGGTAGGGGTTGATTTAACAGTCAAGAGGAACTCCATGATTCAGGCGCCCTGTGAGCGCCGCGATGATGTGGGTTCCTCCCCGCTCTGTATTGGACCTGAGAGATTCCGCGGAACTCATGTTCCGCTTGCACCGTCGGTGAGCCCGGTTGCCCGGACTGCTTTCCAGAGTTGCCTCGCCGCGGCGGTACATGGGCCTGAGAGATTCCTGGGGAGGATTTGCTCCTACGGCGCCTGACTGGATGTACCGGCAGGACTCTCCCGCCGCAGATCAAAAGCGTTGCATCACCTGAGTGACACGCTTCACACCATAGCGGGTTCGTTCGAAAAAGCGCAAGCAAGGTGCAGCTACTGATGAATCGCCTCATGGATCTGCAGCGCGAACCACAGCTGGGCAACGGTGGACGTTTCAGCCATGTCCAGCCCCGTCAGCTCACCGATTTTCCGCATTCGGTAGATGATGGTTTGCCGGTGCGCGAAGAGCGCACTCGCAGTCTTCTGCCACGAACGCTGCGAGTCCAGATAGGTCCTCAGGGTGACGATGAGATCGCCTTCCTGGCCCTGCTCATAGTCGAAAATTGGACCCAAAAGACGCCGGACCAGCGCGGTTCCTTCCTCAAAACTGGTGAGTCCCAGCCATGACGGACCCTCCGCATAGCGGGCCAGCCCCAGCTTGTTGGCACGGGCGGAGCCAAGCGCCCAGAGGGATTCCTGCAGCGCCCGCTGGATGTTGGCAACGGCCGCCGGCGCACTGATCCCGATCGCGGCATCCGCGCCGGCGCAGTGCACCAGGACGTCGTCAGGGACGCCTGCCGGGACCACCACATGGAGCCTGTTGTTCCGCTTCAATGACGCCGACGGAACCCCGTGCCGCCACAGTTCGATGTGCACGTTAGCCAGCCTGTCGCCGTCGTTTGCTGTGGAAGCGTCCGCAGGCCCGTCTCCAGCATCCGCCGCCATGGAGGCGAGCAGGAAACCCTGCGGCGGAACCTCAAAAGCTGTCAGCCGGCTCTCCATCTCGGCCACTCCCAGGCGTCCGTCCATGGCCTGCAGCAGGAACTCTCCCGCCAGCCGGTGGCGGCCTTCCAGCGACAAAACGATGCGCGAAAGCTGCAGCCCCAGCACGGTTGCGGCATGCAGGAGCACGACGGCGTCCGGGTGCGGTTCGCTGTTGGGCAACACCACCAGGAGCGCGTTGGCATGCGTGGGAATGTCCATGGTGAGCACATGCCTGCCGCGGATGCGGTGCCACTGGAAGTTCTTTCCCGCCAGGGAAACTTGCCCGGACAACGGAGCCCATTCCTCCGCGAGGAACACCGGTATCGCCTTGCCGTCCGGGTGCCAGGGATGCAGGCATCGGCGGTCCACCACGAACAGGTCCGCGTCAAGCTCGGTCGCCAGCCGCTGGACGAGGCTCTGCCAATGATCCTCCGAGGCTCCGGCGGTGCGGAGCAGATCGTAGACGCGCGCCGTCTGCCGCAGCCGGCGGGATTCTTCGAGCAGGGAGGACTCGGCCACCGAGCGGGCAATCGCGATGAACGGCAGGGGGTACGGGATGCTGACCAAGGGAAGGGGCAGTCGGTTGCAGGCTTCCAGGAATTCCGTGGTGAGCGGCGGTGCGTGCATCTTCTCGCCGATCGCCAGGGCACTGGCACCACTGTCCATGAGGGCCTCCGCGAGCGCCACCTGACCTTGGGCATCGGCCGGAATGGAGAGGCCGTTGGTCATCATCAGTTCGCCGCCCGTTACCCATTCCCACAACCTGGGCAGATCAGAGGTGTGAGCCCACGTGATGCGGTTGTCCAGGCCTGCCGATCCAGCCAGGAGCGTGAGTCCCAGCTGCGGTTCAGCGATGAGTTCAGCGACGGTGATCGCCATGAGGGCTCCTGGTTCCTTTGCGTTGGCGGCGATTTGGCGCCGTGTCATGCGGCACTTAGACATTCGTCTAAACGCCTCGACTATTTGTAGTCAATGTAGCGCTATCGGGAGTGATCCGCGTCACCAAGAATGGAATTACTTACTTCCCGCTCAACGGCGAGCACCCCTCACCCCAAGGATCCGGAATGACAATGCACAAGCCCATCGGCCCCGTCGACGCCACCAAAGTCCCCCGGTATGCAGGCCTCGGCACTTTCGCCCGCCTCCCCCAAATCGACCGCGTTCCGGACTACGACATTGCGATTGTCGGAGTACCGTTCGACGGCGGAACCTCCTTCCGCCCCGGCGCCCGTTTCGGTCCTGCCGCAGTCCGCGAGGCCTCCCGGCTGCTGCGCCCCGGCTACCATCCCGAACTCGACGTTGAGCCTGTTTACGAAGCCCAGGTTGTGGACGCCGGCGACATCGCCTGCACACCCTACGACATCGCCCGGGCAGTCCGTGAAATCGAAGAGCAGGCACTGCCCCTGATCAGCGAGGACAAGAAGCTCATCTCGATCGGCGGCGACCACACCATCGCCCTTCCCATGCTGCGGGCACTGAACAAGGTCCACGGCCCGGTAGCGCTGCTGCACTTCGACGCCCACCTGGACACGTGGGACACGTACTTCGACCAGCCGGTCACCCACGGAACCATTTTCCGGCGGGCGTTCGAGGAAGGCCTCCTGGTGGAAGACAAGTCCATGCACGTCGGCATCCGCGGACCCGTCTACGACCGTAATGACTTCCTCCGCGACCACGAATTCGGTTTCCAGATCATCCGATGCTCGGACCTGGACGTCATCGGCGTCCCGGCAGCCATTGCCCAGGTCAAGGAGCGGCTCGGCGACACGCCCGTCTACGTCTCCATCGATATTGACGTCCTGGACCCGGCCTATGCACCAGGCACCGGCACACCCGAAATGGGCGGGCTCCACTCCCGCGAACTCCTGGCACTGCTCCGCGGGCTGAACGGCATCAACATTGTGGGCGCCGACGTCGTCGAAGTCGCTCCGGCCTACGACCACGCAGACATCACCACAGTCGCCGCCGCCACCCTCGTCTTCGACCTGCTCGCCCTGATGGTGAACCGCAGCAAGGCCTCCCCCACCACCGCCCGTGAACTGCAAGCAGCCTCCTGGAACGCATCATGAGCACTCGAACCACTCCCGCCGCCCCGGCTGAAGTGCCCCGGCTCGAGGACAAGACCATCCAACCCATCCCGGCGCATGAACGCCACGGAAAAGCCCGGGACCTCTTCACCATCTGGTTCGGTTCCAACATCATGATCATGACCATCGTGACCGGCGGACTGGCAACCACAGTGTTCGGGCTCGGCTTTGTGCCCGCAATCGTTGGAATCATCATCGGCAACGTCGTCGGTGGCATCTTCATGGCGCTGCACTCCGCCCAAGGCCCGCAACTGGGCGTGGCACAAATGATCCAGACCCGCGGCCAATTCGGTTCATTCGGGGCGCTGCTCATCGTTGTCATCGTGGTGGTCATGTACGTCGGGTTCTTCGCCGCGAACCTCGTCTTTGGCGGGGAAGCAATGGCGGCAGTCAGTCCGGGCATCAGTGTTGACGCCGGCATCATCATCATCGGCGTCGTCAGCGTCATTGCCACGATCTTCGGCTACCGGCTCATTCACGCCTATGCACGAATCCTCAGCATCGTGGCCGGTGTCGCGCTGCTGCTGGCCTTCGCCTGGATCCTGTTCGTTCAGGGGCTGCCGGCCAACTTCCTGGACCAGGGAAACTTCAACTGGGTCGGCTTCATGGGCACCATCTCCGTATCCGCCCTCTGGCAGCTTGCCTACGCCCCCTACGTCTCGGACTACTCCCGCTACATGCCCCAGGGCACCGGCTCGGCCCCGGCGTTCTGGGCGTCCTACTCGGGTTGCGTGCTGGGAACGCTGTTCCCCATGATCCTGGGTGCCCTGGTGGGAACCCTCGCGGTGTCCATGAGCAACGATGCCGGGAACGTCGAGCTTGTCGGCAGCCTGGGAGCCTTGCTCCAGCCCTGGACCATGATCGTCATCGGAATCTTCTGCCTCGGCGTTGCAGCGTCGAACGCCATGAACCTTTACTGCGGCGTCCTGTGCAGCCTCACCATCGGGCAGACGTTCAAGCCGAACTGGTTGCCTCATGCCAAAACCCGAAGCGTTGCAGCGCTGATCCTCTTCACGCTCGCCGTCACGATCGCGCTGTTCGCCCGGGACAATTTCATCCTCTTCTACACGAACTTCCTCTCCTTCCTGATGTACGTCCTGGTCCCCTGGACGGCCATCAACCTGGTGGACTACTACCTTCTCCGGCACGGCGACTACCGGGTTGAAGACTTCTTCAAGCGCGACGGCGGAGTGTATGGACGGTTCAACTGGATCGCGATCGGCTCCTACGTGGCCGGCGCCCTGATCCAGGTTCCCTTCTCCGCAACGGCGGTCTACACAGGTCCGCTCGCCGCGGCGATGGGCGGCGTGGACATCTCCTGGATTGTCGGGCTAGTGGTTGTTGCTCCGCTGTACTACTTTGCTGCACGCGTGTTCCGCAAGAAGCCGGATGCCGCCCCCTTTCAGGCCCCCGAACTCGCAGCTGAACTGATTTGACTCACTGCGGGCCAATTGCCCGCACTCCAACGGGCCAGCCGCCCGCCCCCCACATTCACTCCCGACGCCGCGACCGGCGCCCAAACCAAAGGCGAAATATCATGACACTCACCAACACAGAACAGTTCACCGTCCGACGGTCCCCCGCGGATCGCAGCACTGCAGATCACAGCCCGGCGGCCGCACTGCCCCTCCCTCTGCCTCCCGGCGGGCACTTCATTGGCGGGTCATTTGTTCCGGGCTCCTCCACCCAGGTCATCGACGTCGTGGATCCCACCACTGAGCAGGTCATCGCCTCCGTGCAGGCCGGCACAACCGCAGATGTTGATTCTGCCGTTGAAGCCGCCGTGGCGGCCCAGAAGTCCTGGGGTGCCACCACCCCGAAGGAACGTTCCGAGGTGCTGAACCTGATCGCCAACATCATCGAAGCCAACCGGGAAGCCTTCGAAAGCATCGAGTCAGCCAACACCGGTAAGCCGCGGACCGTCGCGGAAGACGACGTCTCAAGCACCATTGATACCTTCCGCTTCATGGCCGGTGCTTCCCGTACGCTGACCTCCATGGCCGGAGGCGACTACGCAACCGGGCACACATCGGTGATTCTCCGCGAACCAGTGGGCGTGGTCGGCGTCATCACCCCGTGGAACTACCCGCTGCTGATGGCTGCCTGGAAGATCGCGCCCATCCTGGCTGCAGGAAACAGCATCGTCCTGAAGCCTTCCGAGCAGACGCCGCTGTCCACGCTGAAGCTCGCGGAACTCGCGGCCGGACATATTCCCGATGGCATTCTCAACGTGGTGACGGGACAAGGACGGACGGTAGGACAGCGGCTCGCGGAACATCCCGATGTTGCTCTCGTCGCGTTGACCGGCAGCGTCGTCAGCGGACAGGCCGTTGCCGAGACCGCGGCAAGGTCGGTCAAGCGCGTCCATCTGGAACTCGGCGGCAAGGCTCCGGTGGTTGTCTTTCCTGACGCTGACCTCCGCGCGGCAGCCGCCGGAGTGCGAAGTGCCGGCTTCTGGAATGCAGGCCAGGACTGCGGCGCTGCCTGCCGCGTGCTCGTGCACGAGTCAGTGGCTGAGGAGTTCACCGAACACCTGGTGCGCGAAGTCAGCACGCTGGTGGTCGGGGCTCCCGAAGCGGGCGACGACGTGGAAATCGGTCCCATGATTTCGCGTCCGCACTTCGAGCGGGTCAAGGAATCCCTGGCCGAGGCCCGAGCTGCGGGCTTGAACGTGGCCATCGGCGGTTCGGCCCTGGAAGGTCCCGGCTACTTCATCGAACCCACCGTCATCAGCAACGTGCCGGCCGGAGCGCACGTCGCCACGCACGAGATCTTTGGGCCTGTAGTCACGGTGGAGACGTTCAGTTCCACTGAAGAAGCTGTCACCCGGGCCAACGAGAGCCCGTACGGCCTGTCCGCGTCAGTATGGACCAAGGATTCCAGCCTGTCGCTGAGCGTTCCGAAGCAGCTCGATTTCGGAACAGTCTGGGTCAACGCGCACCTGGTGCTGGCCTGCGAGGTACCGTGGGGCGGGTTCAAGGGATCCGGCTACGGCCGCGACCTCTCGCTCTACGCCTTGGACGACTACTCCCGCACCAAGCACGTCATGATCAACCACAGCGCATGAGCGTTCAGACCAGCCATCGGAGCTCAGCAATGACCACTGCGAACATTCCCGGCAACACGGCCCTTCCCAGCAACACGGCGCGCGCCGCAACACCCTCCGCTCCCTTTGGGACAGACGTAACCTGGACCAACTGGGGCGGAAACCAAAGCGCCACGCCGGCTTTCACCGTCCGGCCCAGGACTGAACAGGAAGCGCTCGACGCCGTCCGTTTCGCCATCCGCGAAGGCCTCCCTGTGCGGGCGGTCGGCTCAGGACATTCGTCCTCCCCGCTGGTTCAGACGGGCGGGGTCCTGATGGACATGTCCGCGATGTCGGCGATCACGGGAACCGACCCTGCTCGCCGACGCGCACGGGCCTTGGCCGGCACCACCATCAACGCCTTCGGCGATCAGCTGTGGGAGCAGGGGCTGGCACTGGGTAACCAGGGCGACATCGACAAGCAGCAGATCGCCGGAGCACTCGCAACCAGCACGCACGGCTCCGGCAAGGATCTGGGCAGCTTTTCGTCAAGCCTCCGCTGGGTCAAACTGATCAACGGCTACGGCGAAATCGTCGAAATCGGCGAGGGACAGCTCCGCGAACTCAGGGCGGCCCAGGTGGCCCTGGGCACGCTCGGAGTCTTCCTGGAGGTCGAACTGGCGGTCGAGGACCGGTACTACCTGCAGGAGGAGATTACGTACCCCACTTGGGCCGAAACGGCGTCGACGTGGGATACGGACATCGACTCCAACAGGCATTACTCGTTCCTCTGGTGTCCGGAGGATGATTCGTGCGAACTCCTGGACCTACCCGGAGCGCCCGGCCAGCGCATGGCAGGACGGAGCTACACCAAGCGATACAACATCGCCCAGCTGCAGGACGAGCGTGATATTGCGCGTACGGAGGGCGCGCGGCTGGACCGGTCGTACCGCATCTACCCGGGCGGCTTCACCACACAGTTCCACGAACTCGAGTACTTCGTGCGCAGAGAGGACGGCTTTGCCGCGGTCGAGGCCATCCAGGACCTGATCCGGACCAGGCATCCCGAGCAGAAGTACCCCGTTGAGGTCCGCTGGGTGAAAGCCGATGAAGCCTACATTTCCCAGTTCCAGGGGCGGGACACCACCGTCATCACCCTGACAACCGAGCCTGGCACGGACTACTGGCCCTTCTTCCGGGATGCTGATGCGCTGCTGCAGGAATTTGAGCCCCGCGCGCACTGGGGCAAGATCCACTTCATGACCCGTAGCCGTTTGGAACGCCTCTATCCCGGGCTGGACACTTTCATCCGGATCCGCCGCGAGTTCGACCCCCGCGGAATATTCCTTAACGACCATACCCGTGCCCTTGTAGGGTGATCAGCAATCCCGGTGTATGCCCCGGAGTTTCGCTCCGGGGCATAGGCCGGGCGGCTGGGTTCACCGGCTCTGCCGGACCTGCGTCCACGGTGCGCCGCCCGGATCGGCTTCTTCAGCAGCGGCGGCGGTGATCGATTCAGCCAGGCTCGTGTCGTGGCGGGAGATGAAATAGTGCACCACGGCCGCCACGATTGCCCCGATGAACCAGGAGAATGCTGAGAAGGCGCCCAGCAGGGGAAGCAAGGCGAAGAGCACGGCCGGGATGGCAGAGACGAGAAACGAGATGACCGCTTTTCGGTTCCAGCCACCGGTATACGTGTAGTACCCCTGCTCCCTGAACAGGTCCCGGACCAGCACGTGCTGCCGGCGGAGAACATAATAGTCAACCATGATGATCCCGAACAGCGGCCCGAGCAGCGCTCCGAGCCCTCCGAGGAAAAGGTTGATCACAACCGGGCTGTTGAAGAGGTTCCAAGGCGTAATTACCAGTGCGATCAGTGCGGCCATCAGGCCGCCGCGCCTGAAATCGATCCGCGCGGGCCAGACGTTCGCGAGGTCGTAGGCGGGCGAGACGAAGTTTGCCACGACATTGATCCCCAGCGTTGCCACAGCGAAGGTGACAGCGCCGAGCAGCAGCGCCCAGATGCTGTCGATTCGCCCGACGATCTCTACCGGGTCGTAGATGTACTCCCCATACACCTTGAACGTTCCGGCGGTGACAACGACTGAGACCACGGAGAAGGCGATGAAGTTCACCGGAAGCCCCCACAGGTTCGCCGTGCGCACCGCCCTGCGTGAGGGCGCGAAACGGGAAAAATCGCAAAAATTGAGCATCAGGGTGGAGAAGTACGTGACCGTCAGGGCCACCGCGGCAAAGAAGGCGTGCGTGACGCCCCACTCAGCATTGCCTCCCGGAAGGTCGAGGGAGAGATTCCACCCCGCATTGACCAGGATGTACACGACCAACAGGCCCATCACCGCCCAGACGGCCGGCCCGGCCCAGTCCTGGAACCTCCGGATGGTCTCCATGCCGTTTCGTAGCAGGAGAAGCTGGAGCGACCACATCAACAGGAAGGCCAACCAGCCCAGCGTGGATTCGCCCAGGAAGTTGTTCTCGGTCAGGCCTTGCAGTTCGGGCCAGATCTTCAGGGCGATGATGATGACGGCGCGAGAGGCCAGCCAGGTCTGAATGCCGTACCAGGCAATGGCAACGAGCGCACGAAGCAGCGCGGGCAGGTTGGCCCCGAACGTTCCAAACGAGACCCGAGCGAGCACGGGGTAGGGAACTCCTGTCTTCTGGCCGGCGTATCCGGAGAAGTTCATCAGGACAAAAACGATGACAATCCCCGTCACCAGTGCAAGGAACACCTGCCAGGCGCCAAGGCCCAAAGCGAAAAGGCCCGCGGCGAACGTGTAACCGCCGAGCGAATGAATGTCCGACATCCACATCGCAAAGAGCGAATAGAAACCCCACGTGCGGTGCTCGGCCGGTGCGAGGTCTTCGTTATACAGACGCCGGCTGGCCCCCGGCGGAATGACGTGGGACACCTGCTCCTCACTTCCCAAACAACCGCACGCTGGGCCTGAATCTGAATTCCCTGCCAGCACGCTGTCCGGTGGCGCATCCAATGGTGCCAATATACTCAGCCTGAGCATGGGGTAACAGATCAAGGGGGCCCCGGGCGGGCGGAATTTGGCTGGTGTTCCGACGTCGTCTGCAGCGCCACCGCAGCACCCTCAACTATTTGCGACGCGGATAGCTGCCATAGGGAGACTGTGCTTCCCCGGATACGTGGGCTGGTTCACAGTGGTTACAGGACCTGCAGCAATCCAGAAGCAGCCAGTACTCAGAAGGACTTCAACGTGGAAACTCCCCTCTCCCATCTTGCCCACCTCGAGATCACCACTCCCGACGTCGAAGCGTCGGCACGGTTCTACGAGGAAAAGTTCGGCATGCGCATCATCGACCGCGTGGACGGCAACGTCTACCTGCGCTGCTGGGGCGACTACTACCGCTACAGCCTGGTCATCACGGAAGGACCGGAAGCGTCCCTGGGCCGGATGGCCTGGCGCACCAACTCCCAGGCGGCCCTGGAAGCCGCAGCCGAGCGCATCGAAGCAACCGGCGTGCAGGGAACCTGGACGTCCGGCGGCCACGGCTTCGGCACGGCCTACGAGTTCACCGGCGCCTACGGCCACCACATGCGCCTCTTCTATGAAGTGGAGAAGTTCGTTGCCGAGCCCGGTTTCGAGTCCACCTACCCGGACCGGCCGGAACGCCGCAGCAGCCACGCCGCCGCACCGCGCTTCCTGGACCACGTCACGGTGGCATCCTCGGACGTCCGCGGCTTCGCCAAGTGGTACAGCGAGGCCCTCGGCTTCCGCGTCATGGCCTTCGTTGACCTGGACGAAGCACCCGTCACCGTCTTCTCCGTCCTCACCACCAACGAAAAGTCCCACGACCTCGGCGTCGTCCTGGACACCTCCAGCCGCGCCGGACGCGTCAACCACATCGCCTTCTGGGTGGACGCCACCGAGGACCTGCTCCGCACCGCGGACGTCATGATGGAAAACGGCACCCCCATGGAATACGGCCCCTCCATCCACGGCGTGGGCGAGCAGAACTTCCTCTACTTCCGCGACCCGTCCGGCCTGCGCGTCGAACTGAACTCCGGCGGCTACCGCAACTACGTCCCGGACTGGGACGCCAACACCTGGAAGCCGTCGCTGGGCTCCAACAACTTCTACAAGAACGGCGCCATGCCGCATTCCATGACCGAATCCTTCCCCCCGGCCGAAGGTTTCACCGCCACCGAAGAAGGCGCCTCCCCCGAGATGAAGGAAGCCCTCCTCAACCCCTACGCCAAGCAGGGACGGGGCTGATCGCGCCATGTCTGAAGCAACATATGCCCTCATCCGCTTCCAGGAAGCCGGCGACAGCAAAGCCCGCGCCGGCCTGCTGGTGGGTGACCGGGTCCTGCCGCTGGACGGGGACATCAACTCCCTGATCGAGCACTGGGACACCAACGAAGCCCAGCTGGACACCCTCGCCGCCTCCGCCGGCCAGGACGCCGGCCTGGCACTTGCCGACGTTGATGTCCTCGCCCCGGTGGAGCCGGCCCAGGTCCTGCAGACCGGCGCGAACTACCGCAAGCACGTGATCGACCTCGCCGCCGCGCACCGCGAACCGGGCGAAGACGAAGAGAAGGTGCGCGCCAAGACGGCAGCCATGATGGACAAGCGGGCAGGCCGGGGCACGCCGTACTTCTTCATCGGCCTCCCGACGGCGATCGCGTCCGCCACGGACGACCTCACCCTCCCGTCCTACAGCAAGTCCCACGACTGGGAGCTGGAACTCGCCGCAGTCATCGGCAGGACCGCGTTCCGCGTCACCCCCGAGGAAGCGCTGGACTACGTCTTCGGCTACACCATGGTCAACGACGTCACCACCCGTGAATTTGTCTTCCGCAAGGACATGCCGGCCATCGGCTCGGACTGGTACCGCGCCAAAAACGCCCCCGGCTTCCTGCCCACCGGCCCGCTGCTGGTGCCCGCCAAGTTCTTCGGCGACCCGCAGGACGTCCAGGTGACACTGAAGCTCAACGGCAAGGCCATGCAGGACGAGTCCACGCAGGACATGATCTTCGGCGTGGCCAAGCTCGTCAGTGAAGCCTCCCAGATCATGCCGCTGCGCCCCGGCGACCTGGTGCTCACCGGAAGCCCCGCCGGCAACGGCCAGCACTGGGGCCGGCTGCTGCAGGACGGCGACGCTATGGAAGGCACCATCACAGGACTGGGCACCCAGCTCATCCACTGCAAGGACGAAGTCCAGTGACCACCCAGGACACAGCGCCAACCGCCGCCACCGGGGAATCAACCGATTCCCCGGTGATCCGGCGTGAAGACCCGCTCGGCAGCATCCGCGCCATGGCCGCGGCCCACAACAACTGGGGCCGCTGGGGCGGGGACGACGTCCTGGGAACCCTGAACTTCATCGACGCCGGCAAGCGGGTCGAAGCCGCGGCACTGGTGAAGACCGGTGAGGCATTCTCGCTGTCCCAGCCGTTCGACACCAACGGCCCGCAGAAGGGCTGGCGCCGCCGCACCAACCCGGTCCACACCATGACGGACACCGGAGTGGACGCCGAACGCGGCAACCAAGGCTTCCCGCACGGCTTCGGGGGTGCAGACGACGTGATCGCCATGCCGCTGCAGTGCTCCACCCAGTGGGACGGCCTCGGCCACATCTTCGACCAGGGCAAGGCCTGGAACGGCAGGGCCGCCGGCGACGTGGTCACCTCCGAAGGTGACCTGGTGACCGGCATCGAAACTGCCGCCGCCAAGATCGTCACCCGCGGCGTCCTGCTGAACGTTGGCCGTGCCCTCGGGCCGGAACTTGGACGGAACGACGGCGAACTGCCGGACGGTTTCGCCATCACCCGGGAGCACCTGGAGCGCACCATCGAACTGCAGGGGCCAAGCTCAAAGGTGGGCCGGGGCGATATCGTGGTGATCCGCACCGGGCAGTACACCAGGGTCCGCCGTGACGGCTGGGGCGACTACGCCGGCGGCGCGGCACCGGGCTTGTCCTTCACTACCGCGCCCTGGCTGCACCGCAGCGAAATCGCCGGGATCGCCACCGACACCTGGGGCTTCGAAGTACGTCCGAACGAGTTCGACGGCGCCTTCCAGCCCCTGCACCAGATCGCCATCCCCAACCTGGGGCTGTTCCTGGGCGAGATGTGGGACCCGGACGGCCTGGCGGAAGCATGCGCAGCGGACGGCAGGTACGACTTCCTGCTCACCGCCGCACCTCTTCCCATCACCGGCGCCGTGGGATCACCCGTCAACCCCATCGCCCTCAGATAGCCTGCGGCTGGCTCACACCAGGCCCGAAGGGCACCATAATCAGCAGCAACGCCGTCAATACAAAGGAGTCAACGATGGCAGCAGTACAGAATGTCGGAATCGTCGGAGCGGGAGCCGCGGGACTGACCGCTGCCATCCTCCTGGCAGATGCCGGCGTCAAGGTCGAAATCCTGGAAAAGGCCGACGAACCGCAGACCCTTGGATCCGGAATCACCCTGCAGGGGAACGCCCTGCGGGTCCTCCGCCAGCTCGGTGTCTGGGAGCAGATCGAGGCGAAGGGCTACGCGTTCAGCACCCTTGGCCTGCGCGCCCCCGACCCCGCAGGCACCGTCATTGCCGTCCTGGATGACATCCGGACGGGTGGTGATGACCTCCCCGCCACCTTGGGCATGTACCGCCCCGACCTCACCGAGATCCTGCGCGAGCGCGCCCTCGAGGCCGGTGCCAGGATCAGCTACGGCAAGACGGTCAACGGCATAACGGACGACGGCGGGTCCGTCACCGTGAGCACCGCCGACGGCGGTAGCGCCACCTACGACCTCCTCATCGGCGCCGACGGCCTGCACTCCGCCGTCCGCAAGGCCATCGGCATCGAGGTTGAACCCCAGCCCACCGGCATGGGCATCTGGCGCGCCTTCGTGGAGCGGCCCGAAGAGGTGGTCCGCACGGACCTGACCTACGGCGGCCCCTGCTTCATCGCCGGCTACTGCCCCACCGGCCCGGACACCATCTACGCCTACCTCGTGGAGAAGGCACAGGATCGCAAGCACGAGGACGGCCCCCGCATCATGGCTGAACTCGCCGCGGCCTACGGCGGCCCCTGGAACGAGATCCGTGCCAACCTGGACCACAGTGCCCGCATTAACTACACCTGGTTCACCACGCACCTGGTGGACGGGCCCTGGAACCGCGGCCGCAGCGTCATCATCGGCGACGCCGCGCACAGCTGCCCGCCCACCATTGCCCAAGGTGCGGCCATGGCGATGGAAGATGGGGCCGTGCTGGCCGAACTCCTGATCAGCGCCGACGACGTTACCGAGACGCTCTGGAAAGAGTTCACCGACCGCCGCCTGGACAGGGCAAAGGCAGTTGTCGACGCGTCCGTCCAGTTGGGCCAGTGGATGCTCGACGGCGTCCGGGATGCCAACGTGCCCGGCCTCATGCATTCAATCTCCAGCCTGGTGAAGGAACCGGCATGAACATCCCCGCCAGCGAATCCCCCACCGTTGACGTCCACGCCCATATCCTGCTTCCGGCCCTGCAGCAGCTGGTGGCCGAGGCGGACCCCGCGGGCTTCGCCGCCCAGCAGGCCCTGGAGGTGCGGCGTAACGGACCCGAATCGATGGCCGCTTCGGGCCGGATGCTCAAGGAGCGCCGGCCCCAACTGACGGACCTGGACCGCCGGCTCGCGGACATGGATGCCCAGGGAGTGGACGTGCAGCTGGTCTCGCCGTCGCCGTCGCACTTCTACTACTTCGCCGGCGAGGAGCTGTCCCTGCAGGTAGCGAAGCAGGCCAACCAGGCCGTGCGGGAGTTCGTTGACCGTGCCCCGACGCGGCTCAATGGGCTGGGCCTGGTCCCGCTCCAGCACCCCGCCTTGATGGTGGAAGCCCTGGAGCACGCGGTGCTGGAGTGCGGACTGCTCGGCGTCGAAATCGGATCGTTCGCCGCCACCCCGAACGATCCGGAGCACAGCACCGTCGAACTCTCCGACCCGCGCCTGGAACCGTTCTGGAGCCGGGCGGAGGAACTGGACGCACTGGTGTTCCTGCACCCCTTCGGCTGCTCGCTGGATGAGCGGCTGGACCTCTTCTACCTCGCCAACACGGTCTCCCAGCCCGCGGAGAATGCTGTTGCCCTGTCCCACCTGATCTTCGGCGGCGTCCTGGACCGGCACCCTGAGTTGAAAGTGCTGGCCGCGCACGGCGGCGGCTACCTGCCCACGAAACTTGGCCGCTCCGACCACGCATGGAAGGTCCGGCCCGAGGCACACGGCTGCGCCCAGCCGCCGTCGTCCTATCTCAAAAAGCTGTACTTCGATTCCCTGGTGCACAGCGCCGTGGAACTCCGCACCCTGGTAGCTGCTGCGGGCCCCGAACAGGTGCTGCTGGGCTCGGACTACCCGTTCGACATGGGCTCCGACCTTCCCGTAGACGAGGTCCAGGCTGCCGGCCTGTCGTCCGACGGTGAGGCCCAGGTTCTAGGCGGCAACGCACGCACCCTGGGCATCATGGCAGCGGCCGCCCTGACCGCCAGACCCACTGCTTAAGGAACACCCTCATGGTCAAGATCGCACGCTGGAATTACGACGGCGGGACCCAGTTCGGCTTTGTGGACGGCGGACACTGCTACGCGCTGCCCGCCGGCCAGGGCGTCCAGACGCTGCTGGCCGCCGGACTGGATGAAACCCTGCGCGTTGCCCGGGAAACCGTAGGTTCCGCACCTGCCGTTCCGCTCACGGAGGTGCAGCTGCTCGCCCCGCTGGTGCCCGCCACCATCCGGGACTTCGTGGCGTTCGAGGAACACGTTGAAGGCGTGCGGAAGAGCATCGACGGCGTGGCCGGCGTGGTGCCCGAGTGGTACGAGGCGCCCACGTTCTACTTCACCAACCCGCACACGGTGACCGGCACGGGCGAGGTGATCGGTATTCCGGCGGGCTGTGAGGACCTGGACTTTGAGACGGAGGTGGCCGCCGTCGTCGGCCGCGTCCCCGGGAGCGACGGCAGGAACCTGACCGCCGCGGAGGCGCACAGGCACATCTTCGGCTACACAATCCTCAACGACTGGTCCGCGCGGGACCTCCAGCGGCGGGAGATGAAGGTCAGCCTGGGCCCGTGCAAGGGCAAGGATTTCGCCAACACGCTGGGCCCGTGGATTGTCACGGCGGACGAGTTCGAGGACCGGCACGATGCCGAGGGCTTCCTGCCGATCTCCATGGCCGTCGAAGTCAACGGCGAACACATCGGGCAGGACCTGCTGTCCAACATGGGCTGGCCCTTCGCCGAGCTCGTGTCTTACGCCTCCCAGGACTCGGTGGTGCGGCCCGGCGACGTCCTGGGCTCTGGCACCTGCGGCAGCGGCTGCCTCGCCGAGTTGTGGGGCCGCAACGGTTCGAAGACTCCCCCGCCCCTGGCAACCGGCGACGTGGTCCGGATGACGGTGGAAGGGATCGGCACCATCGAGAACATGGTGGGCGCCAGGCGCGAGGCTGTAACCCATGTGGCCGCCCGCCCGAGGCCCCGTAACCGGGTTGCCGCTGCGGCTCCTTCCGGCGTCTAGGGTGGTTTCGCTCCAGCTTAAAGGGCGGACCGTCGTGGTCACCGGCGCAGGCCAGGGGCAGGGCGCGGCGGAAGCACGGCTGCTGGCGGAGGCAGGGGCCCGGGTCATCGCCACTGACCTGGCAGCCGACGCCCCGGCCGGGCTGGCGGATGCGTCCCCTGCATCGGACGGTGAGCTGACATACCGGCGGCTGGACGTCAGTGACGAGGCCGGTTGGTCCGGACTCGCTTCCTGGATCCGGTCGCAGGGCCGGCAGGTGGACGGGCTGGTCAACAATGCCGGGATCACTCAGCGCAGCAGGCTCCTGGATGCCTCTGTGGCGGATCTGCAGAAGGTTTACGAAGTGAACGTGGCTGGCAGCCTGTTGGGAATCCAGTCGCTCGCGCCCTTGATGGGCAGCGGAGCTTCCATTGTCAATGTCGGCTCTGTTGCCGGCCTGACGGCGCACTATCCGGTGGCCTACACCGCGAGCAAGTGGGCACTGCGCGGGCTCTCCCAGGTGGCAGCCATGGAACTCGGACCTCGCGGGATCCGGGTCAACACCGTCCATCCCGGTTTTATAGAGACTCCCATGACGGCGGGCGCCAAGCCGGAGTTCCGGCAGGCGACCCTGGCGGAGACCCCGCTGGGACGCTCCGGAAGCGTGGAGGAGGTGGCCGGCGTCGTGCTCTTCCTCCTCAGCCCGCTCTCATCCTTCGTGACGGGCGCCGAGATCCCGGTGGACGGCGGCCAGTCAGGCCACGGCGGCGCCAAGTCGGTCTCCGACGCCCTGCGCTAGCCTGGCAGCACGGCCGACCAGCCGCCGTCGACCATCAGGTTTGCTCCCGTCACGTAGGACGCCTCATCCGACGCCAGGAACAGCGCGCAGTTGGCGACTTCTTCCGGCGCGCCGATCCGCCCCAGCGGGATGCTGCCTGCAATGGTCCGCATGGGGTGGTCCGCTGCCAGCAGGTTGCCCTCGGTGGCCGCGGTGCGGATCATGCCCGGGCTGACGGCATTGACGCGCAGCCCATGCGGGGCGCCCTCAGCCGCGAGCTGTTTGGTCATGGCCACCACGGCACCCTTTGTGGCGGTGTGGGCAAGCCGGCCGTTGGTCATGGACCCGGTGACTCCTGCAGTCGATCCCACCAGCACAATGGCCGCGTTCGGCGCCTTGATGAGCTGCGGCCAGAAGTACTTGACCGGCAGGAACACCACGTCCATCTCGTGTTCAATGTTCCATTTCCAGTCATCGAAGGTGAGTTCCTCCACCGGGGCGAACCGCGTGACGGCGGCGTTGGCATAGAGGACGTGGACTTGGCCGTGTTCCGCGGCGACATCCGACGCCCACCCGGCCACGGCTGCCGCGTCCGTCAGATCAACCCGGCTGCTGCTCATCCGGCCACCCGCGGCGGTGACCGAGGCAACCGTGGCCGCGGCGCCGTCATCGTCCATGTCGCAGCCCACCACGAAGGCCCCTTCCGCGGCGAAGGCGAGCGCGGCAGCCCTGCCCTGGCCGCTGGCCGTTCCGGTGATGACGGCGGTCTTGCCGGCCAGGCGCGGGCTGGAGACGGGCATGGGAGATCCTTCCGAAAGCGTGTTTCCTCGACTTTCGCAGGGATGGGCCGGAAGGGGAACGGCGTCTTGGGTCTAGGTGGTATCCGCCGCGTGGATAGTCACAGGGACAGGTTCATCCTGCTTCGGCGGCGGTGCCTTCGGCAGGGGCTACAGCGTCGGCGGCCAGGGCTTTGCGCCGGCGGGCAATCTGGACGGCGATGGCTGTGGGGATCACGGCCAAAGCGGTGATCCGCATCCAGGGCCGGTCCAGGACATGGCCGGTAAGTGCATCCAGGGAGAAGGGACCTGAGCCGCCGATCGTGAACGCCGCTGCTGCAAGGCCCAGCACCGCAGGGTATTCCAGGCCGCCCTCGGTGGCGAAGAAGCCGTTCGGGGCGTGGACGCTGGCTGCGACTCCCATCGTGGTGGCAGCAGCGGCACCTGCGGCAGGGGTGGCCAGCCCCAGGGCCAAGGCAAGCCCCGCTCCTGCTTCACCGACACCAGCGAGGACGGCGCTGGGTTTTGCCGGGCGGAACCCCATGGCGTGCATGCCCTTGCTGGTGCCTTCAACGCCTCCCCCGCCGAACCAGCCGAAAAGTTTTTGGGATCCGTGCGCGATGAGCACCCCTCCGAGGCCTACCCGGAACAGGGTCTGTGCGGCGGCGGCTGCCTCGGGGCTGGTGGTTACATTGCGCATGAAAGTCCTCCTTGGGTTGCCTGAGTCGCTGCCCGGCTCGGTGTGAGCACGATTCTACGTCTGCGCTGCCTCCCGCGCGTGGATAGTCACGGGGTGCGCACTGACAGGGAAGAGTTCGTGGAGCCTGGCGCAGGAGCGCTGGACGACGGCCCGCAGCCACACGCTGGCCGGGTCCTCCGCCTGGGAGGGGTGCCAATACATGGCCTCCACCAAGGAAGCTTCGGTGCCTTCCGAGAATTCCAGCACAACGATGTCCGCGCCGCGCTGTGCCCGGGCCGCCAGCATCCGCGGGACCATCGCCACCAGGTCCGTCCCTTCGACCAGGAGCGGCAAGGACAGGAACCCGGCCACCACGGCAGCCACGCGGCGCTGGATGCCCCGCGACTCGAACAGTTTGTCTGCCGGGGTGCTGATACCCTCACCGAAATAGCCGACGGCGTGGGGAACCAAGGCCAGGTCCTCCAACGTCAGCCGGGGCTGCTGGAGCAGCGGATTGGCGGCGTCGGCAATGGCCACGAAGCTGTCACGGAACACCTGCTTGCTGGCACCCTGCATGTGGTAGCCGGTGGGCCCCACCAGCAGGTCGATCTTCGAATAGTCGGCCATCTGGCCATGGATCCCGGAACCGGCGGTGGGCACGAAGTCCACTGACACGCCCGGGGCCTCCTGGCGCAGGATGCCGCGCAGCGGACCCACGATCAGCGCCGCCGCATAATCCGAGGCGGCGATGACGAACTCCCGCTCACTGGAGGCTGGGTCAAAACCGGACCGCACGCGCGTGGCCCGCTGGATGTGAAGCATGGCTTCATCAACCAGCGGGACCAGCGACTGCGCGAAGGGCGTGAGGTCGTAGGTCCGGCCGTTCCGCACCAAAAGTTCGTCGTCGAAATGGCGCCGGAGCCGGGCCATTGCAGCACTCGTGGCGGGCTGGCTGAGCTGGAGGCGCTCCGCTGCCCGGGAGATGTTCTTCAATTCGAGCAGGACCTGCAGGTGGGGCAACAGGTTCAGGTCCAGGTTCTTCATACCCATAGGTTATCCACGTGCGGCTCGGGCTAATGGCTGACGGGCACCATTCGGGGACCTCGGACAAGGACGGCCAGCAGGGCCACCGCGCAGGCGATGCCCAATGCACCCAGGGCGAAGCCCAGGCTGCCCAGTGCCGCGGCCGCCGCGCCGAGGACGATCGGGGTCATGAACTGGCCGATGAAGAGCGTCCCGGTCCAGATTCCTGTGCCACGGCCGCGCTGGTGGAAGTCGAGGCCGTTCACCGCCCACGTCAGCAGGGTGGGCAGCAGCACACCGGTTCCTGCGCTCGCGATGACCGCCCCCGCAATCGCCAGCGGCACGTTGCCCGCGACGGAGACCAGGAAGAGTCCGACGGCGGCCAGCCCGAACGCGAATGCCAGCAGGTTCCGTGTGCCCAGCTTCGCCAGGAAACGGAATGAAATGGCGCCTGCCGCGGTGGCGAGGGAGGCGATCGCTGCCGCGAGCCCGATGAGCGCGGCGTCGCCGACACCGAGCTCGGTGATGACGTACGGCAAGTGAACAATGAGGGCGTAGAACACGATCCCGCCGAAGAGCGTCACCGCGGCGGGCGCGCCGATCTGCCGCCATGGCACAGGCGTCTTGGCCGCCGTCGTGCGCTGGTCCTTTGCCGGTTCCCAGAGTTTGAAGACCATGGGGATGACGATGACTGCGCTGACGGCATAGAGCCAGAACGGTGTCCGCCAGCTGATGCTGCCCAGGGCGCCGCCGAGGGCGAAGAAGGCCGTGGCCGCCAGCGCGCTGACCATGGTCTGAAGGCCCAGATACCTGTTCCGCTGTTCGCCCGTGTAGTAGTCCGTGATGAGGGTGGTGCAGCAGGTCATGATCGCGGCTTCGGCGATTCCGACCCCGACCCGGGACAGGGCAATCGATTCCAGGGTGGAAAGCCACAGCGGCGCCGTCCCGAAGGCGGCGTAGGCCAGCATGGCGAAGACCAGCAGTTGCTTCCGGCCTATCCGGTCCGCAACATAGCCCGCAAGCGGCGAGAAAAGGGCTACGAACAGCGCAGGCAGCGTCAGGGTGAGCGGCACCAGGATGCCGACGCCGGAGGTGTCTGCGAACGCCTGGTTTAGGGTCGGGAGGATGGGTGCCAGGAGGACGGCCCCCAGCACAGGCATGCAGCTGCCGGCAACAAGGAGGGTTGCCTGGACCCGCCCCGCGGTTCTCGACGCCGCCGAACCGGGCGCCCTGTTCCTGATCGCAGCGCCCGTGAGCTGAATATTCTCCATTGAATCTCCCTTTGCTTCTTGGTGGTCACGGAGAATCGGCGCCGTTCAGGTGCCAAAAAGTGACTTCCCTCACTGTCGCAATCGTTGGGGTATCGGGGAATCACGCATTCGGGATAGCTGGTATCCGTACAGCGGATGGCAGGGCCCGACTGTTCCCGGCCCGTGGGTACGGCTCCCGTGGTCCCTGGCCGCGGAGAGGACGGAACCCGGCGTTCCTCTCTGGTGCTGTCCGCTGGACCGGCGTACCTTCAACAATGTAGAAGGAAGCGGAGATCTGCCCCGCTACCCGAACTCTGCCTACGGTGTTTGGCTTGATGAGTTGAGGGGGCCTGCATGGCTGGATGGAATGCTGACACGGCGGCCGGTCCGCTGGGCGCGGGGACGGTCACCCTGGTCGAAGGATCCAATTTTTGCATTTCCCTGCCGAATGGAGACATTCATCCTGAGCATCCGCATGGAGTCTTCTTCCAGGACACCCGAATTCTTTCCCGCTGGAATCTGAGCGTTAATGGCCAGACAATCGAGGCGCTGACAGCGCAGACCAAGGAACCCTACAGAGCTCTTTTTGTGGGGCGTGTTCCGCGCTCGGACGGCTATGCGGACAGCCCGGTCATCGTGGAGCGGCTGCGTGAAGTGGGTGCCGGCATCCAGGAAAAGATCACTCTTCGTAACTACTCCCCCGAGCCGGCCGAATGTGACTTAGCTGTGACGCTGGAGGCAGACTTCGCTGATCTCTTCGAAGTGAAGGAAGCCAGGTTCCAGCGTCATTGGCAGGAAACGCGGGAAGCCGGTGACGATTCTCTGACCATCCGGGCTGAATGGGAGGACGTCCGAAAGGGAATCCTGGTCCAGGCACCAGGAGCAGAGGTCACCGAAGGCACCCTGAGGTATCGCGTATCAATCGCCCCGCACAGCCAGTGGAGTACCGTTCTTACCGCGGTCCCGAGCAACGACGCAGCAAGTCCTCCGCCGGCGTCGTTTGTCCGCACTGACAGGGGCGAATTGTCACCCAGGGACCGGCGGCACCAGGAATGGGTGGCGAAGATTCCCGTTGTAAACATTGGAAACCACTCGGTTGAACGGACGCTCCGGCGCAGCTACGAGGATCTGGGTGCCCTGCGCATTGAGGACCCCGTGCATCCGGATCGTGTTGTGGTGGCTGCCGGAGCCCCCTGGTTCATGACCCTGTTCGGCCGTGACTCGCTGTGGGCATCGGAAATGGCCATGCCCGTGGACCCGTCCCTGGCCCTGGGCACGCTGCAGACATTGGCCGATCGCCAGGGCCGCGTAGTGGACCCGAAGAGTGAGGAAGAGCCCGGAAAAATACTGCACGAGGTCCGCCTCGACGTCTCCAGCGGGCTCTCCCTGGGCGGAAAATCCGTCTACTACGGCAGCGTTGACGCCACTCCATTGTTCGTCATCGTCCTCGGCTCGGTGAGCCGCTGGGGCTTCGCCAAGGACACCATCGCCGCACTGCTTCCCCACGCGGATCGGGCACTGGAATGGATTCGCGATTACGGCGACAAAGACGGTGACGGGTTCGTGGAGTATGAGCGCCTCAACCCGCAGGGACTCCTGAATCAGGGCTGGAAAGACTCCTGGGACGGCATTAACTTCGCTGACGGCCGATTGGCCGAACCTCCCCTGGCGCTGTGCGAGGTCCAGGCCTACGTATACGACGCCTACATGGCCCGCGCCTGGATGGCCTTCGACGCCGGTGACAGGGTTCTTGGCATTGAGATGGCCGATCGTGCAGCGAGGCTGAAGGCAAAGTTCAACGAGCAGTTCTGGATGCCGGACCGCGGTTACTACGCGATCGCCCTGGATGGTCAGAAGCGGCAGGTTGACGCCTGCGCCTCCAACATGGGGCACTGCCTATGGGTCGGCCTGGTGGATGAGGACAAGGCGCCGCTGGTGGCGGAGCGGCTGATGTCCCCGGAAATGTTCAGTGGCTGGGGTGTGCGAACCCTCGCCAGTGACATGGGAGCGTACAACCCGGCCAGCTACCACAATGGTTCCGTCTGGCCGCACGACAATGCGGTCATCGCAGCCGGCCTCATGCGGTACGGATTTGTCGCAGAGGCCCAACGTATCGCTACCTCCCTCCTGGAAGCAGCAGAGTTCTCGGATGGACGGCTGCCGGAACTGTTCTGCGGCTTCGACCGGGAGCAGCTGCCGGCACCCGTACCCTATCCGACGGCCTGCTCCCCGCAGGCATGGGCAGCCACCACGCCGATCCAGCTGGTGACCAGCATGATGCGGTACGACACCCACGTTTCGCGCGGTGGCTTCTGGATGGATCCGGCACTTCCGGAGTCGTACGGCGACCTTCACATCAGCAACGCGCCAATGGCAGGAGGCCGGATCACTATCGACATCGTCAATTCCGTTCCGACGGTCCAGGGTTTGCCTGAGGGGATGGTGTTCCACCAGGGGCACCGCCCGTGGCTGACGGAGCTTGTGGAGCAGGCAGGACTTCGTCGCAAGCCCTAGCCAAGCAACGGCATCCCGCATCTGAAACGGGCGTTCCTGGGAGAAACCCAGGACTCTTGAAACTCAGAATGTCCCGGCATCGATGACAAAGCGGTACCGGACATCACTTGCAAGGACCCGGTCAAAGGCGTCGTTGATCTTGCTCGCCGGAATGACCTCCACCTCTGCCCCGAGTCCATGGGCAGCGCAGAAGTGGAGCATTTCCTGCGTCTGCCGGATGCCGCCCATTTTGGAACCGGCCAGGCTTCGGCGGAAGCTGGCCAGTGACCAAGCACGTTGCGACAGGGGCTTCGGAGGCAGCCCCACGAGAACCATCGTGCCGTCCAGAGCAAGCAGGGAAAGGAACCCATCGACGTCGATATCGGCGGAGACCGTGTTGATGATCAGGTCGAAGTAGCCTCTCAAGATATCGAAGGTGACGGGGTCGGACGTGGCGTAGTAACTTTCGGCCCCCAGACGCAGCGCGTCCTCCTGCTTCTTGAGTGACTGGCTGAGCACCGTGACCTCGGCGCCCAGGGCGGCCGCGATCTTAACGCCCATGTGTCCGAGCCCGCCCATGCCGATGATGGCCACCCGCGTCCCGCGGCCGACGCCCCAATTGCGCAGCGGCGAGTACATAGTGATGCCGGCGCACAGCAGCGGGGCTGCAACGTCAAGCGATATGCCCTCAGGTATCCGCAGGACATAGTTTTCGTCCACTACGATGCTCGTACTGTAGCCGCCGGCCGTCGGCAGGCCGTCCCGGCCCACTGAGTTGTAGGTGCTGGTGGCACCGGCCAAACAGTGCTGTTCCTCACCGGCTCGGCAGTTCGGGCATTCACGGCAGGAATCCACGAAGCAGCCGACCCCCACCCGGTCGCCCGGCGAATAGCCCGTTACCCTGGCACCGACAGCCTCGACGACGCCGGAAATCTCATGCCCGACAACCACCGGGAAACTGACGCCCGCCCAGTCACCTCGTGCTGTGTGGATGTCGGAATGGCAGATCCCCACGAATTTGATCGCTATCCGTACATCGAATGCGCCGAGCTCGCGCCGTTCAATGGTTCCCGGCCGGAGGGGTGATGTGGCTGATGGGGCGATGTAGGCCTTGGCACTAGTGGTCAAGCTTCTACTCCTAAGTTTCACGGGTGTCTTGGCTCCCGCGGCAGCCGGAGGTCGTGGCAAGATCCGGGCCGCGTCAGTGACGGATCAGTGATCATGGAACCGAGACGAATCCGAGGGACTTGTCCACGACGTTGTCCAGGGGTTCGCCGTTGCAGTACCGTTTCAGGTTCTCCACAAAGAGCTTGCCGAGGTCATCGAGGTAGTCTTCGGTGTCGCCGCTCATGTGCGGAGTGATGATGACGTTCTCCAGGCTCCACAGCGGGTGCCCCTCCGGCAGGGGTTCCGGGTGGACAACGTCCAGGGCCGCACCTGCGATGGTTCCTGAGTTCAGCGCGTCAGTCAGCGCAGCGGTATCCACCAGCTGGCCGCGTCCGACGTTGATGAGCCGCGCTGAAGGCTTCATTGCGGCGAGGACTTCGGCGCCGACAAGTCCGGTGGTGTCGGTGGTGAGGGGGGCTGCCAGCACGACGTAGTCGTAGTCGTGAACCACTGCAGCGAGCTCACGGGACGAGTGGATCTTGTCGAAATCCCCGTCCCCTGCACGGGATTGCCTCCCGGCACCGTCTACTTCCATGCCCACGGCCCGGAACAAACGAGAAATCTCCCGGCCGATGGACCCGGTACCCACCACGAGGGTTCTCTGGCCCTGGATCTTGCGGGTGATCCGATGCTGCCAGCGTTGTTGCTGCTGCAACCGATAGGAGCCCTGGGAGTCCTTGGCCATGTCCAGGACAAAGCCGAGCGCGAACTCAGCGATGGCGGTGCTGAGGACTCCGCGGGAGTTCGTATAGGTCACATCACTGTGGATCAGCTCGTCAAAAAGGAGCTGGCTGACGCCCGCCGCCGTGACATGGATCCACTTCAGGGAGGAGGCCGCACCCCAGTTCTCCTTGAGCGCCGGTGAGAAGGAGTGCCACTGGTAGAGCACGTCGGCGCCGTCCATGGCCGTCGCCAGACCGTCCGCCTTGGTCAGCCTGACCTCGGCGAGCTCCTCGACCTCTGCCAGGCGCGGCGGCAGCGCCTCCCGGTACAGGGCGGCAACGACGGGCCGCTTGCGTTCGGAGACTGTCATGCCGACGCCGGTGCCGCCGCCAGCTTGCCTGCCACGCCGGCGCCAACCGCATCAAGGACGTCGATCGCGGCGAGGACCGCGGCGGTGAACTCCGACGTTGACGACGGGCCACCGACGTCGCGGGTGCCCAGGCCCTCCCGGAGGACGCACTCGAACGCCAACTGGAGGTGCTCGGCAGCCTCCGGGTGGCCCAGGTGCTCCAGCATCATCGCGCCGGACCACATCTGGCCCACCGGGTTTGCCAGGCCCTTGCCCGCGATATCCGGCGCAGATCCGTGCACCGGCTCGAAGAGGGACGGGAAGTCACCTTCGGGATTCAGGTTGGCGCTGGGGGCAACGCCGATGGAACCGGTGACGGAGCTGCCCAGGTCCGAAAGTATGTCTCCGAACAGGTTGGAGGCAACGATGACATCGAAAGTCCAGGGCTTCAGGACCAGGTGCGCAGCCAACGCGTCCACCAGCTCGCTGGTGAGCGTCACATCAGGGTAAAGCCGCGTTGTTTCCTCGACCACTTCGTCCCAGAACGGCATGGTGTGGATGATGCCGTTGCTCTTGGTGGCCGAGGTCAGGCGGCCCTTGCGGGACGACGCGAGGGATGCCGCAAAGTGGGCCGCGCGTGAGACTCCCAGTCGGGTGAAGACTGTTTCCTGAACGGCGGTTTCGTGAGGCAGCCCGCGGTACATCCGTCCGCCCACCTCCGAGTATTCCCCTTCGTTGTTTTCACGCACGATGAGGATATCGATCGGTTCCTTGGACGCCAGGGGCGACTTCACGCCGTCGAGCGTCTTCACCGGACGGAGGTTGATGTACTGCTGGAATTCCCGGCGGATCGGGATCAGGAGCCCCCAAAGAGATTCGGCATCGGGGACGTCCGGAGAGCCCACGGCGCCGAGGAAAATGGCGTCGTGCTTGGCGAGCTGTTCCAGCCCGTCAGCCGGCATCATCCGGCCGTGCCGGCCGTAGTAGTCCGATCCCCAGTCAAAGTCGGTGAACTCCAGGTTCAGGGAATGGAGCTGGGCGATCCGTTCAAGGCATTCGAGGGCTGCGGGGACAACTTCCTTGCCGATGCCGTCGCCTGCGATCACCGCGATTTTATGGATGGTCATGATGCGTTCCATTCTGAGGTGCCCGTCAGCTGCTGCCAGCGGGTTGCTGGCCCGGCCAGTTTGATGATGGTGCTTTTGGGTTCGGTCATCTCGCGGACGGCGTGCTTGACACCTTCGCGCCCCACGCCGGACTTCTTGAACCCGCCAAAGGGCATCGAGTCGATCCGGACATCGCTGGTCTCGTTGATCACCACGGCGCCCACGTGCAGCTTGTCGGCTATGGCCAAGGCGAGGTCGATGGATTCAGTGAAGACACCGGCCTGGAGCCCGAACTCGGAGTCGTTGGCTGCGCGAATTGCGTCCTGGATTTCAATGAAGGGCAGGATGCTGACGACCGGCCCGAAGACTTCCTCCCGGATCACCCGGCAGTCCGAGGGCACATCGCTTAGCACCGTGGGTTCGTAGTAGGCGTTAGCGCGTTTGCCGCCTGCGTGGACTGTGGCTCCGGCAACCTTCGCCTCCTCCACCCACTCCTCGACCCGCCGGGCCTCAGCTTCGGAAATCAGCGGCCCGACGTCGGTGTTCCGGTCGAGCTTGGACCCGGTCCTGAGAGCTTTGGTGCCGGCGGTGACGTGTTCGAGGACCTGGTCGAAGAGCGAGATGTGAACGTACACGCGCTGCACGGACAGGCAGTTCTGGCCCGCAACACCGAACGCTCCGGCCACAATCGCTTCAGCTGCCTGGACGGCGTCAGCGTCCGGGCAGACAATCGTGGCATTGTTGCCGCCAAGTTCGGAGATGATCTTCTTGGCACCTGCCGCGGCGGCAATGCGGTCCGCGGTCTGCGGACCGCCGGTGAAGGAGATCAGATCCACCTGCGGATCCGTCACCAGCGCTTCGGAAACGCCCGGACCGGACACGATCGCCGCAATACGTCCCGACGGAACACCCGCCTCGACCAGCAGCTGGACCAGTGCCAGCCCGGACAGCGGGGTCCGGCCGGAAGGCTTAAGCACGACGCCGTTGCCTCCGATGAGGGCCGGACCCAGCTTGTGTGCCACGAGGTTCAGGGGATCATTGAATGGTGTGATGGCCGCGACGATCCCCACCGGCTTACGGCTGTACCAGCCGATCTTGTTTCCGCCGGCCATGCTGTCATCAAAGCCCAGCGTCTCGCCCGTGAGCTCGCTGGAAGCGGCGGCAGAAAGCCTCAGGGTTTCCCTGCAACGCCGCACCTCACGCTCCGCCTCGACGATCGTCTTGCTGCTTTCTGCCGCAATGATCTTTGAGAACCGCCCAGACTCTTCGCCCAGAAGTTGAACAGCTTTCTCCAGGGCTTCCCGTCGTGAACGGAGCGGCCATTCATCGACCTCGAGGTGGCGATGAATGT
This sequence comes from Arthrobacter oryzae, assembly GCF_031454875.1. Classification (GTDB taxonomy): domain Bacteria; phylum Actinomycetota; class Actinomycetes; order Actinomycetales; family Micrococcaceae; genus Arthrobacter; species Arthrobacter oryzae_D. The sequence continues at coordinate 53,251 of NZ_JAVDRQ010000018.1, read as the reverse complement.
GCGCGATCGCGCGCCGCACGTCATGCGGTGTGGAGGTGCAGACCCGGCCAAGCAGGATGCCATCTTCAGGATCCCGTATTTCCAGGGTCATGTCAGTGGTTTGCCACTGGCCTTCAAAAAAGGCGCCGCCGGGAAGGTTGGCCACGTTTGCCCGGCCGTAACCCGTTTCTTCAGCTGTTTTCGGGCGCGCTTGATCCGCAGTCGTTGATGAAAGCATATGAACCCTTGTCCTGCCTATTTGACCCGGTCGATGATTTTTGCCGCTGCGCCGATGAAGGGCAGGAACCAGGGCGGACCGAAGTGGCCCGGGACCGGCGGATTCTTCAGGTCTTCCCAGACATTGGCGCTCTTGTCGCCGGCCATGTAGTGGGCCATCCGCTTGCCCATGTGCGCGGCCATCTGGACACCGTGTCCGCTGTAGCAGAGGGAGTAGAAGAGGCCATCATGCTGGCCCGCGTGGACCATCTGGTCCATCGAAAGGTCCACCAGCCCGCCCCAGATGTAGTCCACCTTGGCGTTGGAGAGGTACGGGAAGAGCTCGAGCATGGCCTTGCGCAGGATCTCGGCGCTCTTGACGTCCGAGTCCGGGCTGGACAGGGCAAAACGGGCCCTGCCGCCGAACAGCAGACGGTTGTCCGGCGTGATCCGGAAGTAGTAGGTCAGCATCTTGCTGTCCGAGGCCTGGCGGCGGTTGGGCAGGATCCGGTTGACCACGTCTTCGGGCAGCGGGTCAGTGACAATAATGAAACTTCCCACCGGGATGACCCTGCGCTGCAGCCACGGGGTGACGTTGCCGGTGTAGCCGCTGGTGGCGACCAGGACCTGCTTGGCCCTGGTGATGCCGCGGGTGGTGTGCACATCGTGCACCGTACCCGAAACCTTCTTCAGCTCGGTCACCGCAGCGTTCTCGCAGATATCGGCTCCGGCGGCAACAGCCACTCCGGCCAGGCCGTGGACGAACTTGCCCACGTGCAGCCCTGCTCCGAGAGGGTCAACCATTGCGCCCTGGTAGAAGTCCGTGCCGATTTCACTGTGGATCTCGGACTTGGGGATCACGGTGACATGGTGGTTGGCCAGTTTGGCCAGCTTCTCCTGCGACTTCAGGAAGCCCTCGTAGTGGGACTTGTGGAACGCCAGCGAGAGCTTCCCAAAACGGTTGTAGTCGCAGTCGATGCCATTCTCATGCACCAGTTTCTCGATGGTGTCGATGGCGTCGTTGTATTCCTGGAACATCTCCACCGCACGGGTGGCGCCGTAGCGCTTGACCGCGGTGCTGAAGCTGATGGCCAACCCGGTCGTCGCCATTCCCCCGTTACGGCCCGATGCGCCCCACCCCACGGTGTGGCGTTCGAAAACGGCAACGCTCGCGCCTTGCTTGGCAAATTCCAGGGCCGCTGACAGCCCGGTAAATCCGGCGCCGATGATGGCGACGTCGACGTTCTCCGGTACCGGTGTCTGCCGGTAGTCTCCGGATGCTTCGGCTGTATCCAGCCAGTAAGGAATGAGTTTCACGGTTTGACCTTTCGCCTCGACGTCGGTTTAGAGACCGAGGTGCTTGTTGATCTCGTCCAGGGACTTGGCAATGTTGAGGTCGTAGCCCGGGCCAATGGGGTCATAGCCACGGTCCAGCAGCCAGAGGTTGCGGAAGCCCATGTCGTGCATCGGGTGCACGTCGTAGCGGGTGTGCGAGGAGATGTGCAGGAAGTCCTCGGGCTTGGCGTTCAGGGTATCGAGCATGTACTCGAAGGCCTGGTAGCGGGGCTTGTAGGCCTGGGCCTGCTCAGCGGTAAGCACGGCGTGCCACTCTGCACCGAGCTTGGGAATGCTGATGTCCAGGAAGCTGTCGTCGGCGTTGGACAGGGCCACCAGCTTGTAGTTGTCGCCCATGAGCTTCAGCGGAGCCGGCACATCCTCGTGGGCAACCCAGCCGCGTACCGCGTCAGCGAACGCTGCACCGGCACCTTCGGTCGGCCCAATGCCCCACCGCTTGCACACCCGGTCAAAGGAATCCTGAAGGATAGCCTCGTAAGGCTTGTAGTCGCCAAGGACCTCGTCGAACCGGTACCCGCGGAACTGCTTCTTGAACGCAGGCCACTGCTCCTCAGAGATGCGGCCATCAAGCAGGCGACGCGTGGTGGGATCAATGTCGAAGTTGATCAGTGTGCCGTAGACATCAAAAGAGATGTACTTCGGCCGGGTGGAGTCTGCCATGATTCGTCCGTTTCTTGAAGTTGTGTCGAAGGCTCGGATACCGAGTCTCGTTGTGGTTCAAAGGCATCTGCAGAGCCGGTTGGATTCTTCCCCGTGGCAGGGGACTCTGCTGCCCGATACATCGACTCTAGAGCCGTAAATTGTAAATTGTCAACAGTTTGGGGACTTCCCCTCCCGGCATCATTCACCCATCATTTTTCTTTTCGTCAATTGTTGACAATCTGCTTCCGAGGGGGTTGCATTGGCTTAGATGCGGAGGAGATCCGGATCACAACCCGGCATGAAGCACAACACACAAATGCCAGGCCCCGGCCTCGAAGCAAGGGGATGCCGACCGGGCGTTCCTGCCAAATATGCACTCGTTTTGGCGGTCCAGTTCAGCCAAAACCACCCGAAGGGAAGCACCATGAAGACCATCAACAAGGTTCAGACCGCAGCCGCAGGCTTGGCAGTTCTCTTGGCGTTGAGCGCCTGCGGGGGCGCGGCGAGCAGCACGCCGGGATCTGAGTCAAAGACCAACAACACCACCGATATCTCGGAGGGCGTCCAGGCTGATCCGGCTGCTGTTGCACTGTTGCCGCAGTCCTTCAAGGACAAGGGCGAGCTCACGGTCGCGATGGACCTGCACTACCCGCCGACGACCTTCCTTGCGGAGGACAACCAGACCCCGATCGGGCTCAACCCGGACGTCGCCCGCCTCATTGCGAAGAAGCTGGACCTGAAGCTGAAGTTCGTGGACACGAAGTTCGACACGATCGTCCCGGGCCTGGACGGTGGCCGGTTCGACTTCACCGCCACGACCATGTCCAAGACCGAAGAGCGACTCAAGGTCCTGGACATGATCGACTACTTCAAGGCCGGCAACTCCGTGGCCGCGGTCGCCGGGAACCCGCAGAACCTCACCGTCGAGACCCTGTGCGGGAAGAACATCGCCGTCACCCAGGGCTCGACCGGCCAGCTCAAGCGCCTCCCGACCCTTAGCGAGCAGACCTGCACCTCCAAGGGACAGCCGGCCATCAACGGCGTCACGCTGCCCAACATCCAGGACGCCCTCACCCAGCTGCACTCCAAGCGGATCGACGGCATCCTCTACGACACAACCGCTCTCGGCTGGGCAGAGAAGCAGCAGCCGGGCTCCTTCACCATCCTGGGCCGGGTCGACGTCGGCTCGAGCGATTTGACCGCCGTCGGCCTGAAGAAGGGCTCGCCGCTGACACCCGCGTTCCAGAAAGCGCTCCAGTCCGTCCTGGAAACCCCGGAATACAAGAAGTCCCTTGAGACCTGGGGCCTCGACTCCGGGGCCATCACCGACGCCAAGCTGAACTAGGAGGCGCTCCATGGTCACAGCTACTAGCAAAGAAAGTAAAGCAACGATGGGTAGCATTGATGCAGCCCTCAAGCCGCGGCTTCGGCTTCGGACTCCCAAAGAGTACGCGGGATGGGTCCTCAGCATTCTCGTCGGAATCGGGATCCTCACCTCCGTTTTGACCAACCCCAACTTCAAATGGGGTGTGGTTGCCCAGTACTTCACACATGAATCCATCCTCCGTGGGCTGATGCTCACGATCTTCCTCACCGTTGCGAGCATGACCCTGGGAACGCTGCTGGGACTCGGCCTGGCAATCATGCGCTCCTCGCACGTGAAGCCGGTTTCCATCGCCGCAAATATCTACATCACCCTGTTCCGCGGCACCCCTGTCCTGGTCCAGCTGATCTTCTGGTTCAACATCTCCGCCCTCTACCCGAACCTGAGCATCGGGATCCCGTTCACGAACATCGGCACCGCGATCGACATGAACGCCCTGATGGCACCGATCACCGCGGCCCTGGTCGGGCTGACCCTGAACGAGGCCGCCTACATGGCCGAGATCATCCGCGGCGGGTTCTCCTCGGTCGGCAAGGGCCAGATCGAGGCCGCAGACTCCCTCGGGATGAGCTCCGGCACCAGGATGCGCAAGGTCATCATCCCCCAGGCGATGCCCTCGATCATCCCCGCGACCGGCAACCAGGTCATCGGCATGTTCAAAGGCACCTCCCTGGTCAGCGTCCTCGGTGTGGCCGAACTGCTCCAAAGCGCCCAGCTGATCTACGCCCGCACCTACGAGACCATCCCGCTGCTGCTCGTGGCCTGCCTCTGGTACCTGGTGATGACCCTGCTGCTGAGCTACCCGCAATCCAAGCTCGAACAGAAATACTCCCGCACCAGCTCACGGCTTCCCCGGAAAGCGAAAAAAGTTGTTGTGCTGACAGAACCGGAAGAAGGTAACCTCCGATGAGCAACGACGGCACGATCCTGGCCCAGAAAATCCGCAAGTCCTTCGGACCCAAAACAGTCCTCAAAGACATCAACCTCGAGATCGCCAGCGGCGAGATCTGCTGCATCATCGGACCGTCCGGCTCCGGCAAATCCACCATCCTGCGCTGCATCAACGGCCTGGAAACCGTGGACTCCGGAGTCCTGAAAGTCAACGGCGAAGACTTCGGCTACTACGAAACCGACACCGCCTACCACGCCCTGCCGCCCAAAAAACTCGCCCAGCAGCGCACCCGGGTCGGCATGGTCTTCCAGTCCTTCAACCTCTTCCCGAACATGACAGCACAGGAAAACATCATGTCCGGACCCGTCCTGGTCAAAGGCCAGGACAAAAAACAAGCCATGAAGCAGGCCCACGAACTGCTCGCCAGCGTCGGCCTGGCCGGGTTCGGGGACTACTACCCCGCCCAGCTCTCCGGCGGCCAGCAGCAACGCGTCGCGATCGCCCGGTCCCTGGCCATGGACCCCGAGATCATGCTCTTCGACGAACCAACCTCCGCCCTGGACCCCGAAAAAGTCGGTGAAGTCCTCGCCGTCATGAAACAGCTCGCCAAAAAAGGCATGACCATGGTCGTCGTCACCCACGAAATGGGCTTCGCCCGCGAAGTGGCCGACTCCCTGATCTTCATGGACGACGGCTACGTCATCGAACGCGGCGACGCCCGCGAAGTCCTCACCAACCCCAAAGAAGCCCGCACCCAGGCATTCCTCGAACAGGTCCTCTAACCATGGACGGAAAACTCGCCGTCATCGGCCTCGGCAGCATCGGATCCATGGCCCTCTGGCAGGCCTCCCACCTGACCGGTTCCGTCACCGGATTCGAAGCCCACGCACCCGCTCATGCCCGCAGTGCCGTGGGCGGGGACACCCGGCTTTTCCGCATGCTTTACCGTGGAGTGCCTGACTTCTATCCCATCCTGGAGCGTTCACGGGATCTCTGGGCCGAGCTCGAAGCCGAGACGGGCCAGAGCATCCTGACCCGCTGCGGCGGACTGTCGATCGGAACCAAAGACGGCCCCTACATTCCGGCCCTGCTGGAAACCACCCGGCTCAACGGCGCGGACCACGAAATCCTCAGCCGCGAAGAGATGGCCGAACGCTACCCGCAGCACAACCTCCGCCCCGACGACATCGCCGTCTACGACCCCCACGCCGGCGCCCTGCGCACCGACCGTGCGGTCACGGCGGCAGTCGCCGCAGCCCAGGCTAACGGCGCAACCATCCACACCAACACCCCGATCGACAGCATCACCGAAACCGCCGACGGCGTCCTCATCACCTCCGGGGAGAAGACCTGGACCTTCGAGAACGTCATCGTCGCCTCCGGCGGCTGGTCCCAGCGGCTGATGCCCGACTACCTCAGGGCAGCAACGCAGACCAAACGGGTCTTCCTGACCTGGTTCGTCGCCCGGGATGCAGCAGAGTTCTCGCCGGAGAAGTTTCCCGTCTTCATCCGAATCTCCGGGGACCGCTCCATGTACGGCGCACCGGCCGTCGACGGCGTGACGGTTAAGGCAACGCTTGACGGACGGGGAAGACCAACACCTCAGGCGGACTCAGTCCCCCGGGACCTGACATCCGCGGAAATCTCGGAAACCATGGAGACGGTCACCGAATTCTTCCCAGGGCTGTTCCCAAACATCGTCCGCTCGGATGCCTTCCCGGACCTCTTCACCTCGGATGGGAAACCCCTGCTCGGCCACGTGAACGAAGGAAGCAAAATCTACTTCGCCACGGGCTTCTCCGGCCAGGGCTTCAAAATGGCCACGGGCTACGGCGAAATCGCCGCACACGAAGCCTTGGGCAAACGTAACTTCGACGGCCTCGATTTTGCGCGACCCCGCCGCTTCAAGTCGAACTAACAGAAGCAGTCACATTTCCGATTCGCTCAACATCGCCTATTGTTGACAATCTACACTCTCTAAGAAAGTATGAAGCCCATGGCAACTCTCAGCCCCCTCCTCAAGCAGGCCACTCCGGTCGTCGTTGACCACGCCCTCGGCAGCTGGATCCACGCGACCGACGGCAAAAAGTACCTTGATTTCACCACCGGAATCGGTGTAACCAGCACAGGTCACTGCCACCCCGACGTCGTAGCGGCAGCACGCGAGCAGGTGGGCAAGATTGTCCATGCCCAGTACACCACTGTGATGCACAAGCCCCTGCTTGAGCTCACCGAGAAACTGGGAGAGTTCCTGCCCTCGGGGCTGGACAGCGTCTTCTACGCCACGTCCGGCTCCGAGGCAGTGGAGGCTTCGGTCCGCCTGGCCCGCATGGCCACCGGCCGGCCCAACATCATCTCCTTCCATGGCGGCTTCCACGGCCGGACCGTGGGCGCCGCATCGCTCACCACCGCCGGCACGAAGTTCCGCTCAGGCTTCTCCCCCCTCATGGGCGGGGTGCACATCGCCCCCTTCCCGCACACCTACCGGTACGGCTGGGATGAGGAAACCGCCGTCGCCTTCGCCCTGAAGGAACTGGACCACCTCCTCCTCACCATCAGCAGCCCAAGCGACACGGCCGGTTTCATCATCGAACCCGTCCTGGGCGACGGCGGGTATATTCCCACTCCCCCGGCCTTCCTGCAGGGCCTGCGGGAACGCGCTGACCGGCACGGCATCGTGCTGATCCTGGACGAGGTCCAGGCCGGCGTCGGCCGGACCGGCAAGTTCTGGGGTCACGACTGGGCAGGGATCACCCCTGATGTGGTGATCACTGCCAAGGGCCTGGCCAGCGGCTTCCCCATCTCTGCCATCGCCGCCTCCACCGAACTGATGGGCAAGGCATGGGCCGGTTCACAGGGCGGTACCTACGGCGGAAACGCCGTCGCAGCCGCTGCCGGCGTCGCGACCCTGGGCGTCATCGAAGGCGAGAACCTGGTCGAAAACGCCCTGCTCCGCGGCGATGAGCTGCGCGCAGGGCTGGACAAGCTCAAAACAGAATTCAGCGGCATCGGCAACGTCCGCGGCCGCGGCCTCATGCAGGGCGTCGAATTCACCACTGAGGACAACACCCCGGACGCCGGAACCGCATTGGCTGTCCAGCAGGCAGCGATCAAGGAAGAACTGCTCCTCCTCACCTGCGGCCCGCACGGCAACGTCATCCGCGTCATCCCGGCGCTCAACGTCAGCAGCGACGAGATCCAGGCCGGCCTGACCAGGCTCACCCAGGCGCTGAAGACAGCCACCTCCTAGTCTTTCCTACGATCCCTGAAAGCGTGACATGAGCTCTTCATTTGACCCAAGTACCCTCCACACTGACCTGTTCATCGACGGCGTCTGGCAGGAGGCTGCCAGCGGCGCTACTTTCCCGGTGGAAAATCCGGCCACCCATGAGATCATCGCCCAGGTGGCCGATGGCGGCCCCGAGGAAGCCCGCGCAGCCATCGAGGCCGCCGGTCGCGCCCAAGCAGCGTGGGGCAAGTCCACACCCCGCGAACGTGCCGACATCCTGCGACGCGCCTTTGACCTGGTCATTGCCAACACCGACCGGCTCGCCGCGATCATGACCGCCGAGATGGGCAAGCCCCTGGCCGAAGCAAAGGGTGAGGTGGCCTACGGCGCCGAAATGCTCCGCTGGTTCTCCGAAGAAGCCGTCCGCATCGGTGGAGACCACGCCACCTCCGTTGATGGCAACACCCGGATCATGATCACCAAGGAACCGATCGGTCCGTGCGTGCTGGTCACCCCGTGGAACTTCCCGCTGGCCATGGGCGCCCGCAAGATCGCCCCCGCCGTCGCCGCAGGCTGCACCATGGTCTTCAAGCCCGCGGAGCTGACACCGCTGACGTCCCTCGCCCTGGTGCAGATCTTCCGGGAGGCAGGCCTTCCTGACGGCGTCCTGAACGTCGTCACCACCGCCAACGCCGCCAGCGTCGTTGGAACCTGGACCAGCAGCGGCATTGCCCGGAAGATCAGCTTCACCGGCTCTACCGGGGTGGGCAAGATCCTGCTGCGCCAGGCGGCCGACAACGTCATGCGCTCCTCGATGGAACTGGGCGGAAACGCCCCCTTCATCGTTCTGGCCGACGCGGATATCGAAAAGGCAGTCGACGGGGCCATGAAGGCCAAAATGCGCAATATGGGCGAAGCCTGCACCGCGGCCAACCGCTTCTTCGTGCACCGCTCCGTCGTCGGGGAATTCAGCGAGAAGTTCGCCAAGAAGATCTCCGAACTGCGGGTAGGCAACGGCGCCCTGGAAGGAACCGAAGTCGGCCCCCTGATCGAACAGAAGGGCCTGGACAAGGTCGAAAGCCTCGTGGCCGACGCGGTGTCCAAGGGTGCACGGATCCTGACCGGCGGAAGCCGTCCCGAGGGTCCGGGCTACTTCTACACCCCCACTGTCCTGACGGACGTGCCCCTGGACGCGGACCTGATGAGCACCGAGATCTTCGGACCGGTCGCGGCCATCACCGCCTTCGACAGCGAGGACGAGGTGCTTCGCCTCGCCAATGACACCGAGTGGGGCCTGGTCGGATACGTCTTCACCGAAAGCATGGAGAAAGCTCTCCGCTTTTCCGCCGAACTGGAAGTGGGCATGGTCGGCCTGAACACCGGCCTTGTTTCCAATCCTGCAGCACCGTTCGGCGGCATCAAGCAGTCCGGCCTGGGACGCGAAGGCGGCAAGATCGGCATCGAAGAATTCCTTGAGACCAAGTACACCGCAATAGCGGTCTAGAGCGTGCAGTAAGCGAAGATGAAATGAGGGGATGTCAATGGCGGCACCAGAAGGACTCTTTGTCCTGGAGGGAAGGCCCACGGCGCAGCTGATCGCCGATCAGCTGCGGGAACAGATTGTCCAGGGAGCCTTCCGTCCGGGGCAGCAGATCAATGAGTCCGCGGTGGCCGGCCAGTTTCGTACGTCCAGGGGTCCCCTTCGGGAAGCACTGCAGCGCCTGTGCCAGGAGGGTCTCCTGGTCAGCCACCGCAACCGCGGAGTCTTTGTCACGGAACTTTCGACTGCCGACGTCAAGGAAATCTACGCCGTCCGTGAAGCCGTGGAGCTGGCCGCGTCCACGACCCTGATGGATGCCGGGCAGGATCTTATCCGTGACACCTGCCGGGTGCTAAAGGACATCATCCGGGATATGGCGAAGCACGTTGCCGTGTCGGACTGGCAGGCCATCGCACGGTTGGACATGCAATTCCACACCTCCTTCGTCGCCGGCACTGGGAATACGCGCCTCATCCGGATTTACGAGACACTCGCCGCAGAAACAAGGATGTGCATTCTCAGCCTGGAAGTTGCCTACCCCCGCCTGGACGTGCTCGTCCAGGAACACCAGAACCTGCTGGACCTGCTCGAGGCAGAAGACAGAAAGGGACTGCAGCAGGCAGTCAAACGCCACCTTCAAAAGGCTGTTGAGGATCTCACCGTTACGAGGCAGGACAACGGCATCTCCGCCTAGGCGTTTCCTGCAGGATCCAGAGTGAAGAGATGGCCAGGTCCCGTTGACCCGGCCATCTCTTTTCTTATGCCCTGATCACGGCGTGTGCGGAAAGGCCCACAGAAACACCGAAAAAACTTCTGTAAATTGTCGATGATCTGCGATCTGAGGTGGTTCCATTATTAGGTAAGAACATTAGGGCGGTGCGCCCAGGAGTCGGCTCCGGCACCGCCTCCGCCTAGGGAACACCGATGAAGACTGGAAGCAAAGCCCGGCGTGCACTTGCAGGAGTAGCCGTGCTGCTGGTACTCGGCGCATGCGGCGCCGGCAGTAGCGGTGATCCGGCACGGGAGGGCTCGAAGACATCAAATACGGCTGACATCTCGGAAGGCGTCCAGCCGGACGGGGCCGCGGTCAAGCTCTTGCCTCAGTCCTATAAGGACAGGGGGGAAATGACGGTGGCCATGGACCTGCATTACCCACCTACCACTTTCCTCGCCGATGACAACAGCACGCCGATCGGCCTCAACCCGGATATGGCACGGCTCATTGCCAAGAAGCTTGGACTGAAGCTGAGGTTCGAGAACACGGCTTTCGACACCATCATTCCCGGTCTTGACGGTGGCCGCTATGACTTCACTGCCACTACCATGGCCCCCAGCCCTGAGCGGCTGAAGGTGCTGGATATGATCGATTACTTCAATGGAGGGATTTCTGTTGCCGTGAGCGCAGGCAATCCCTTGAAGATCAGCAACGATGAAATGTGCGGCAGGAGCATTGCGGTCACGAAGGGGTCGAATGCCCAGCTCAAGCATCTGCCGAACGTCTCTGAATGGACCTGCGTCTCCAAAGGCAAGCCAGCCATCAACGGCGTCACGCTTCCCAATATCCAGGAGGCGCTCACGCAGTTGTCCTCCAAGAGGGTCGACGGCGTGTTCTATGACACTGTTTCGCTCGTCTGGGCAGACCAGCAGCAGCCGAACACTTTCACGATTCTGACTCCGCAGGTGGACACGCGCTCGGATCACATCGTTGCCATCGGCCTGAAGAAGGGCTCGCCGCTGACGCCGGCGCTCCAGAAGGCCGTCCAGTCCGTTCTTGACAGCCCCGAATACAGGAAGTCGCTCGCCAACTGGGGCCTTGAGGCCGGCGCCATCACCGAAGCAAAGCTCAACTAGGGGACGCCGTGCTGAATTTCAGTGGCAACAGACGTGAACACACCGTGAGCGGGATGGACCCAGCCCTCAAACCGAGGCTACGGCGCCGAAGTACGTTTGAATACGTCGCCTGGGTGGTATGTTGCCTGCTGGCCGTGGGCATTCTTATTTCCGTATCAACAAACCCCAACTTCAAGTGGCATGTGGTCGCCAGGTACTTCACCCACGAAACAATTCTCCGGGGCCTGATGCTGACCATCTTCCTCACGGTTGCGAGCATGTTCTTCGGAACGATTCTGGGCCTGGTGCTGGCGATCATGCGGTCCTCGAGCATCAAACCGATTGCGGCAGCAGCGGGCGTCTACATCACGCTGTTCCGCGGGACACCCGTTCTGGTGCAGCTCATTTTCTGGTTCAATATCGCCGCGCTGTACCCGAACCTCACCATCGGAATTCCGTTCACTGACATCAGCACAGCGGTGGACATCAATGCCCTGATGGCGCCCATCACGGCAGCCCTGATCGGTCTGACCCTCAACGAGGCCGCCTACATGGCCGAGATCATCCGCGGAGGCTTCTCCGCCGTGGGCAAGGGCCAGATAGAGGCCGCCGACTCGCTGGGAATGAGCGGGGCGATGAAGATGCGCAAGGTCATCATCCCCCAGGCCATGCCCTCCATCATTCCGGCCACCGGCAACCAGGTGATCGGCATGTTCAAGGAAACCTCCCTGGTCAGCGTGCTTGGCGTCGCGGAACTGCTCCAAAGCGCCCAGCTCATCTACGCCCGTACCTACGAGACCATCCCGTTGCTGATCGTCGCCAGCCTCTGGTACCTCGTGATGACACTCCTCCTGAGCTACCCGCAATCCCAGCTCGAGAAAAAATACTCGCGTGCATCCTCCAGGCTTCCCCGGAAAGCGAAACCGGTTCGGTTGACAGACCCGGAAGGCATTGCCCGATGAGAAGTACACGAGTCCTTTACTGTCTAGATAATGCGTAATTCGACCGAGAGTGAGACGAGGGAAATCAATGGCGGCAAGTGAAGGACTGTTTGTCCTGGAGGGACGGCCCACGGCGCAGCTGATTGCCGACCAGCTGCGGGAACAGATCATCCAAGGGACCTTCCGTCCGGGACAGCAGATCAACGAATCCGCCCTCGCCGGTCAGCTGCGTACGTCCAGGGGCCCGCTCCGGGAAGCATTGCAGCGCTTAAGCCAGGAGGGGATCCTGGTCAGCCATCGCAACCGCGGAGTGTTCGTCCTGGAGCTTTCCGCCGACGACATCAGGGAGATCTACGCCGTCCGTGAGGCGGTGGAATCAGCCGCCGCAAACATCCTGATGGATGCCGGGACAGAGAAGATCAACGACACCTGCGACGTGCTGAAGGGAATCATCAAAGACATGGCGAAGCAGGTTGCCGTGTCAGACTGGCAGGCCATTGCACGACTGGATATGCAGTTCCACTCCTCCTTCGTTGCCGGCACAGGAAATTCCCGCCTTATCCGGATCTACCAGACCCTGGCAGCCGAATCGAGAATGTGCATACTCAACCTTGAAGTTTCCTACCCCCGGCCGGATGTTCTGATCCAGGAGCATCAGAACCTCCTGGATCTGCTGGAAGCAGGCGACCGCAAGGGACTCCTGCACGCCATCAAACAGCACCTGCGGCAGGCCGTCGAGGATCTCACGGCCACAATGGCATGACAAAGCCAGCGCTGACCTGACTGCCGCGGTCCGGCGCGAACCAGCTTTCCCGGCACCTGCTGTCCAGGGCCTCCTGCTCGCTCGGCCTAGCAATTGTCAACAATCGACGATAGGCTGTGAAGGGGATTTTGCAGGTCATTGTGGACCGGGAAGGCAGGCAACATGCGACAACGCTGTCGTGTATCCATATGGACGTCGCTGCGGCGCGGAGACGTCATCACTCTTTGCCGGCAAGGCGTCGAATCCACTGAGGACATGGGGGTGCCCCGGAGCGAGAGCCCTGACGGAACATCGAACCTGGGGGCGGTGCAATGCTGAGCCTGATCGTACTGATCGCAGCTGGGCTCGTGACCAGCTCCAGCGCAGTCCTGCGTCTGCCGTGGCCCGCAACACGCGACTGCCGCCGGAGAAGGTTCGAAGACAACGTCCCGTTGCAGATCTGCGCCGGAATCCTGGCACTGGGTTCGGTCCTCCTTGCTGTTCATGTCCAGCTAGGCACGTTCCAGTGACTGAAGCAACGCCCATTGAATCCACCGATGCGATCGGGAACAGCCCGGCGTCGCCGCAGAGCCTCCCGTGGGCAGCCCGCACCAGGGGCCTCGTTGGTTCCATCATCGATTCAAGCACCTCTCTGCTGCAGCGGCAGACGCACGATATTGTCAGCTTCGCCATGGGGAGCCCGGCTGCAGAGGCGGTTCCCTTTGATGCTTTCCGCCAGATCTACGATTCCGTTCTCGCCGATGCCGGGGCCGCAGCTTACGCCTACGGCGCAACCGAAGGCGAAGTCGCGCTCCGCGACGAACTCCTTGCATACCTGGAATCGACTCCCGAGCGCACGTCGGCCGAACGGCTGCTCATCACGAGTGGAGGAATGCAGGGGTTGGACCTCGCGGGCAAGGTGTTTATTGACCCGGGCGACCTTGTAATCGTCGAGGCGCCGACCTACACCAACGGAAGCGCCACGCTCCTGACCTATGGTGCGGACATCATGGAAGCACCAACGGACGACGACGGCCTGATGGTTGAGGCATTGCCGGAATTGGTACAAAAAGCCGGGCGCCTGCCCAAGGCCATCTATGTCATTCCGAACTTTCAGAACCCTACCGGGACGGCAATGTCCCTGGAGCGCCGGCTGCTTCTGCTCGCCCTGGCCAAGGAATGGGGAAGCATCATTATCGATGACGACCCCTATGGCATGTTGCGTTTCGATGGCGGGCACATCCCGGGATTTCGCGAACTGGGCGGCGGGGATCCGCTCGTCTTTTCCGTCCGCACTTTTTCCAAGATCCTCGCTCCCGGGCTGCGCGTCGGCTGGGTCGACGCCGATCCCTCCATCGTGGCGAAACTCATTGATGCAAAACAGACGATGGACACCTGCACGAACGTTCCCAATCAACTTCTGTCGGCCGAGTTCCTCCGCCGCGGCAACCTTGAGCCGCACTTGGTGCGGCTCCGCAGCGAGTATCACACGCGGATGAGCGCGATGCAGACGTCGCTGGAGGCCCATTTCAGCGGACGGGCGACATGGACGAATCCAGAAGGCGGATTCTTCCTGTGGCTCACATTTGGTGAACACGTCGACACGTCGAAACTCTTTGACCTGGGTCTACAGAAGGGTGTGGCGTTCATCCCCGGACGCGCGTTTTCCGTGACTGGACAGTTCGGCAACGCCCTACGGCTGTGCTTTGCCTCGCAAACCCCTGAGCGGACGGAGCTGGGCATCTCTCGGCTCGCGGAAGCGCTCGACGCTCTCTGACTGCCCGACGGCGTGCAGAACGTGGTGCCGGCGGAAAGTTCTTCAAAATGATGTCAGAATTGCTGGAGGACAAGGGAGCATTGTCCGGCACTTGAGGGTCACGCTATTGCACTCCCCCACCGTTCCAACGGACGCGGCCATGGACTCCACATTGATGCCGGTCCAAAGATTCATTGCAGAAGCACGAAATGAGGGGATGTCAATGGCTGCACCGGAGGAAATGTTCGTACTGGAAGGCAGGCCCACGGCGCAGCTGATCGCTGACCAACTCCGGGAGCTCATCGTTCAAGGGGTTTTCCGCCCCGGGCAGCAGGTGAACGAATCTGCTTTGGCGAGCCAGCTCAACACGTCCAGGGGTCCCCTCCGGGAAGCTCTGCAGCGGCTGTGCCAGGAGGGCATCCTGGTGAGCAAGCGCAACCGCGGCGTTTTCGTGCTTGAGCTCTCACCGGAAGATGTCAAGGAGATCTACGCGGTGCGCGAGGCAGTGGAACTGGCTGCCGCCCATATTCTTCTGAATGCAGGCCAAGAGCAGGTTGCCGATACGTGCCGGGAGCTCAAGGGGATCATCAAGGACATGGCGAAGCAGGTTGCCGCGTCAGACTGGCAGGCGATCGCCAGGCTCGACATGCAATTTCACACCGCTTTCGTATCAGGCACTGAAAACACCCGCCTGATCCGGATATACGAGACACTCGCCGCCGAATCCAGAATGTGCATCCTCAGCCTTGAGGTCGCATACCCCCGCATTGATGCGTTGGTGCAGGAGCACCGGAACATCCTTGACCTCCTTGAAGCCGGCAATCGGAGCGGACTTCAGCAGGCCATCGAGCGCCATATGCAGAAAGCCGTCGAGGACCTCACTCCAACACCGGAGGCCACCGGAATCACGTCCTAGGAAATTCCCGATCGTTACGACAGGTGCCCCCGGCACAGCCCATGCTGTGCCGGGGGCGTTGTCACTTTCCTGCGGGGTCAACCCTAGCAATTGTCAACAATCGACGATAGACTGACATCGGAAATATTCGGATGGCCGCCCACTAGTCATTGATGCCAGCGCGGCAGGTCGTGAGGAGATCGGGCCGCATGAGAATGGTCTGGAATGACAGCTTTGACGGCACGACTGCCGTGTCGGGCAGCATGCGAAGCCGCAGGGTTTCCATTTGGAAATCTTTGGAGCCAGGAGATGCAGTCGCGTTAAGCCACGGAGGTTTTGTTTACCACAGGGGTACGGTGGACGATCGGACGGCTGATGGTCAAATGATCTGGGTGGTAGACCACATCGGGGACCGGCGACTGTTCCACATCGACGATGACTACGACCTTTCCGAGGCCGACCGTACCTGAGGCGACACCGTGGGCGCAGGACCTCCAACTCTTCGATAAGACCGGTCCAAGGCCGCCAGGACCTGCTTTGCTCCAGAAGGACATAAGGGCCCGGACCACCGTTGTCCCCCGGTAGTAGCATTGAAAATGTGGGCGAGGAGGTGCCGTGTCCCTCTCGGAGGAAGAACGCAAACGCTTGGCCGCGCTGGAGCAGGAACTTGCCAGGAACGATCCTGAGCTGGCGCAGGAACTGGAAACCGGAAAGGTCCGCTTCCGGCCCGCAGTCTCTTCGATTGCCGCCGGTCTGACCGCGTTAGTCGGAATGCTGCTGGTACTTGTCGGGATCTCGAGCCAACTGATCATTGTTGGTGTCCTCGGCTTCATAATCATGGGTGCAGCAGCCTATTGGCTGCTCAGTAAACGGCCCCCGCGACGCCCGGCCTAATCGGCAAACTCTTCCAACTACTCATCAGCGGCTCGGCTCTTCGTCAGTGCCCGGTACCGTATCAGTTACCGGGTCGACGGGTTCGTGGGCTTCGGCAGAGTCGGTCTCTTTTGCGAACGACTCGTTCTCCCGCCCTTCTTCGGCACGTGCAGGCCCGTCGCCGGTGGCAACCCCGGTTACCCTCTTCGGTTTGTCATCCGAGTTTGAACGGTGCGTGGTGCGGCGACGGCCGGTCATGCATTCTCCTTCCCGAGGTTTCTAGAGCTGTCCGGTCGGGCCGCTGTCCTCGACTTCGCCACGCCAGCCGCCGGTTTCGGTTCCCCGGGACTCGATGAAGTCCTTGAATTTACGCAGATCGGCTTTGACCTGCATCTCGTCGATCTTCAGGGCCGCACCGGCTTTCTCGGTGAAGGTTTCCGCTGCCCATTCGAAATGGACCCGGACTCTGGTGTGAGTGGCGTCCAGCGGCGTGAACCTGATGATCCCGGCGTGCGACTTCCCGTCGGTGCTACGCCAGGCGATCCGATCGTCCGGCTCCTGGTCGACGATCTCCGTGTCGAATTCGCGCTCCACGCCGGCGATCCTGGTGACCCAGTGGTTGGTGGTGTCGGTCAGCTGGGTCACGGACTCCACCCCGGACATGAACTCGGGAAAAGACTCAAACTGGGTCCACTGGTTATAGGCCGTGCGTACCGGAACGGCGACATCAACGGTTTCTTCAACCTTTTCCATTTTTTCCTCCTGTTGTTAGTGCGGACCATGGATAGCGGAGAGCGGTTGGCGATGTTGCGCCAAACTTCTGTCAGCCCGGAACTCGGCATCGTGCGGTTATTCGGGTGCGTCCATTTGAAATCCGCAACTGCAGCGCAACACTCGGGTGCAGAGATAAACCTCCAAGGCTCCGTTTGGAACTGGGTGTATCTGCTCCGTGGTCAGGGGTGCGTCGAGACTGCGCAGGCCGGAGTCGGCGGCGTGCATCGGTTCGCCGCAGTGGACGTACACACCGCCAAGTTGCAGCACCTCCAAGGCGCGCTGAGGCCTGCGTCGGTGCAGTGCGGTCGCGACCCTCGGGACTTTGGAATGGCCGAGGTAAAGCGGACGGCCTCCATCCTGGCTTTGGATGCCGGCGGGGAGGTAGGAACCGGAGATGGTCGACATTTGACTATGTCCTTTTGAAAGGGAGGCTTCTGCCCTCTTCTGGAACCGTGCTCCCGAGCTTCAGGCTAGACCTCGATCCGTTGCGGGGCAAGCATCCGGCCTGCCCACAGACCCTGGAGGCAGGCACGTACACCCGGCAGCTGAGGTCACCACTGCCGGCTGCCTTGGTACCTGGGCAGTTTTAGCTGAGAGCAGGCCTAGATTGTGATCGCGATTTTGCCGCGGGTTTTGCCGGCGTCGAAGTAGCGCATTGCATCTGGAACCTGTTCCAAAGGGTAGGTCCGGTCGATGGCCGGAACCAGGGTTCCCGCTTCCAGGAGTCCGGCGAGGTGCCCGAGGTCCGCTGCGCCCTCGGTGCCAAAGACCATGGTCAGCCGTTGAGGGATGAACGGGGACAGTGCCAGGGCTCGGAGCTGCCGGTCCATGCTGCCCGTCCAGGACCCGCCTTCCTCGCCGCCGGTAATCACAGCCGTGCCGGTGCTGGTGAGCGCCCGGCGGAGACGGGACAGGGTGGGGTTCCCGGCGATGTCCAGGATCAGGTCGTAGTGTTCGGTGCCGTCGGCGAAGTCCTGCGTGGTGTAGTCAATGACGTGGTCGGCGCCGAGGGAGCGCACCAGATCCATCTTGGCGGTACTGCAGACGCCGGTAACCACGGCACCGGCTGCCTTGGCGAGCTGCACTGCATAGCTTCCGACTCCGCCCGAGGCGCCAAGGATCAGCACTTTCTGTCCCCGCACGGAATTGCCTGCGGCGCGGAGTGCCTGCAGGGCGGTGCAACCGGACACCGGAACCACCGAGGCCTGCACGAAACTGACATTGGCCGGCTTGCGGGCGAGCTGGCTTTCGCGAGCCGCCGCGTATTCAGCAAAGGGCCCTTTCCCGACGCCGAAAACATGGTCCCCTATCGAAAACCTGGTCACTGCCGCTCCGACTGCTACGACTGTGCCGGCCAGGTCAAGCCCCGGGACAGGGTTCTTAGGGGTGCGGATACCATAGGCCAGCCGCAGCGCGTACGGCAGGCCCGTGGTGACGTGCCAGGTCCCCCGGTCCAGTCCTGCCGCGTGAACCCGGACAAGCACCTCCTTGTCTGCGATTTTCGGCGTGGGAATATGCGCTAGGTGCAGGACATCGGCCGAGCCGTAGGCCTCGTGCACGATGGCCCGCATCGTGACTTCCGCCACGGTGGGGCCGTCCGAACGAGGAGTTTTCCTGGCTTGCTGACCAGAGGTCATGGCCGTTCCTTTCAAACATTTGAGTGATGATTCCAGTGATTCGTACACCGTACTAAAAAGAGTATCGTACGATGTACTGAACCGCTATGGCCCAAGGAGGTTTAAGTGTCGAGCACTACGCCGCCGGCGCCCCGGAAGCGACTTTCACTGAGTCGGGAAAAGGTGCTCGAGTGCGCCCTGGATCTCGCTGATGAGTCAGGAATTGCCGCTTTGACCATCCGCTCGCTCGCGCAAAGCATGGGAACCAAACCCATGTCGCTCTACTACTACGTGGCGAACAAGGACGAGATCCTGGATGGCATCGTGGACCTGGTGTTCAGCGACATCGAGCTGCCCTCTCCCGCCGGCGACTGGCGGGACGAAATGCATCGGAGGGCGCATGCGATGCGAGCCGCGCTCAAGCGCCATCCGTGGGCGGTCGGACTGCTGGAATCGCGCACGTCGCCCGGCGCAGCAACCCTGCGCCACCACGACGCGACGCTGGGCACGCTGAGGGCTGCCGGCTTTTCGGTTCCGATGACTGCCCACGCCTATGCCCTGCTCGATAGCTACATCTATGGATTCGCCCTCCAGGAAGCCGCCCTTCCGTTTGAGGGCCGGGACACCGCCGCCGAGATCACCGCCCCGATCATGGAGCGCTTTTCCGGCGGCGAATACCCGTACATGGTGGAGATCGCCGTCGAACACGTCCTCAAACCCGGTTATGACTTCGGGGATGAATTCGACTTCGGACTAAACCTCATTCTTGACGGCCTCAGCCGATCGATTCCGCGGAGCAACGCCTAGGTATACCGGCAGTTCCCCCAGGCTCCGGCGCAATTAGCAGCCGCAGGACCGGCGGATATGCCCCCCGCGTCACCAAGGCCGGCTAACCACGCGTTCTAATCAGTCGGATCCACTAAGGTCTCTCTTGACAATATTTCTGAGTGGACTCAGAATTGAGTGAGTTCAGCTTTTGGATCACCCCACGTCACAGAAGGAGCGCCATGAGGGCTTTCGTCGTCACCAAGTACAAGGAACCGCTGGCGGAGGCGGACGTTGCCGAGCCGGTGGTCGGTGACAGTGATGTGCTCGTGCAGGTCCAGGCGGCGGGACTCAACCCGTTGGACGAGAAGATCCGCCTGGGCGAGTTCAAGCAGATCCTGCCTTACAGGCTTCAGCTGATCCTCGGCAATGACGTCGCCGGCACAGTCATCGGTGTCGGGGCGAAAGTTCGCGGGTTCAAGCCCGGCGACGAGGTCTACGCCCGCCCCGACAAGGACCGCATCGGCACGTTCGCGGAGCGCATCGCCGTGGCCGAGGCCGACCTCGCGCTGAAGCCCTCATCGGCCAGCATGGAGGAGGCCGGCTCGCTGCCGCTGGTGGCCCTCACGGCCTGGCAGGCCCTCGTTGAGCAGGGCAACGTGCAGCCGGGGCAGAAAGTTCTTATTCACGCCGGGGCAGGCGGGGTCGGGTCGATCGCAATACAACTCGCCAAGCACCTCGGCGCCACGGTCGCAACCACCGCGAGCGCCTCCAATGCCGACTTCGTGCGCGACCTCGGAGCGGATACGGTCATCAACTACCGTACGCAGGACTTCGAGGAGCTCCTCAGTGGGTACGACCTGGTGCTCGACAGCCTCGGCGGGGAGAACCTTGAGAAGTCACTGCGCGTCCTGAAGCCCGGCGGGAAGGCGATCGGGATTTCCGGTCCGCCCGACCCGGCGTTTGCGCGCAAAGCCGGCCTCAGCCCTGTGCTCCGCCTGGCCGTCGCGGGGCTCAGCAGCAGGATCCGCAAACAGGCCAAGAAGCTCGGCGTCACTTACGAGTTCCTCTTTATGCGCGCCAGCGGCGACCAGTTGCGCCAGATCACCGGCCTGGTGGACGACGGCGTGCTGCGCCCGGTCGTGGGAAAGGTCTTTGACTTCGACCAGACCCCGCAGGCGCTGCAGTCCCTGTCCGACGGCGGCATCCGCGGCAAGGCCGTCGTCACCCTTACACGCTGACCAGCCGTCGGCAATGCGTCGCCAAGCCAACCAGGGAGAACAACCAGCATGAGCAACACCGCCCCGACCGAATCCGTCGTCACCTCGTACGCGAAAGCACCGACCCGCACCCTCGCCGCCGGTGACGTCACCTATGCCTACCGGGAACTTGGCCCCAAGGGCGGCATCCCCGTCGTGTTCTTCGTGCACCTTGCTGCGACCCTGGACAACTGGGACCCTCGCATCATCGACGCCATCGCGAAAAACCGCCATGTCATCACCTTCGACCAGCGCGGCGTCGGCGCCTCCACCGGCAACGTTCCCGGCAGCATCGAGGAAATGGCCGACGACGCCTACACGTTCATCAAGGCCCTCGGGTTCGACAAGGTCGACGTCTTCTCCTTCTCGCTCGGAGGCATGATCGCCCAGGACCTGGCTCTGGAACATCCTGACCTGGTCCGCAAGATCGTGCTGACCGGGACCGGGCCGCGTGGCGGCAATGACATCGACAAGGTTGTCGGCACAACCTACCGGGACATCCTCCGCGCTGTACTGACGCGGTCTGACCCGAAAGAGTTCCTCTTCTTCAACCGCAACGCCACCGGCAAGCCTGCCGCGAAGGCGTTCATCAGGCGACTCCAGGAGCGCACGGCTGACCGCGACAAACCGATCAGCACCAGTGCTTTCCAGAAGCAGCTGAAGGCAATCCAGAAGTTCGGCCGCTCCGCACCCTCGGACCTTTCGAAGCTCACCCAACCCACGCTCATCGCTAACGGCGATAACGACCGCATGGTGCCATCGATCCTCTCTGAGGACCTTCATCGGCGCATCAAGGGATCCGAGCTGATCATCTACCCCGACTCCGGCCACGGCGGGATCTTCCAGTTCCACGCAAGCTTCTCCCCCGCCGCCGTCGCCTTCCTAGGGCACTAACTAATAAAGTAGGCCGGAGCGCCATGAACTGGTCCCCGGAAGTTGGACTCGTAATTATGCGAGAACTCCAACTTAGAGGGCGAGTGATCGGCTCGTCCCAGAATGCCCCCTCCACTTGGAATGGGGCCTTCTCTGTGTGGAAGCTCGCTGACGATGCTCCTATAGCCGTCAGATTGAAGATGGCTTTTGGACTGATGAAACAATCTGCGTATGGATTCCACGCTTGAGGATGTGCCGCCGCGGCTGAGGCCCACACTGCGAATGCTATTGAAGAAGTGTCTCGACGATGAACGCATACGGGCGGTCTGGCTCGAGGGCTCGCTGGCGCAGGGATCGGCAGATGACTGGAGCGACATCGACATTCACCTAGCAGTGATACAACCGGAGAACTTCGCTGCGATCGAATGGCTCGCCTCGCAGGTGCATCTCGTCCTCGGGGATGCAATCCCTGGACTGTCGGGCTCCTTCATTTGCCTCACTTCCGATTGGATACAGATCGATCTGAATGTTCACTCCTCGGAAAGTGACTTCACGTCCGGGGTCTCGCGCCGCACGCTCCTTGCCCGCGGTGCTCCAATTCAGGACATAGCAACCACCCACTCTCCTCGCGGCCAGGCGTTCTTTCCCGCCCAAGATATCCAAATCTTCTTGTACTTCCTCGGCAAGACGATCGCATCGGTTCACCGCGGTGATCTCATTGCACTTTCGCGGGCTACTTCGATGATGCGCGACCGTCTCTTGGTCAATTTGCTACTAGCTGAGAACGGGATTCAAAGTGGGACGATCAGTAAGCGGATAGGGCAGCATTTGAGCGACGAACAGATGCAATGCCTGCAGGGAGTTCCTGCGTTTGGGCTCAGCGAACTCAGCATTCGAGAAGCGCAGCAGAAGCTGGCAGGCGCCTATTTGGCCCGCGCGCGCAAGCTCGCAGAAAAGTGTGGCGCTACTTGGCCGTTGGAGCTCGAAGAGGCCACCAAACACCTATGGCATCGTGAATTACGAATGTCTTGGTGAACCCGGATTCTCCGGGATCCGGGTTGACCGTCTTCCTGCAAGAACGCCCGCGACACCCTGAGAGGTAGCCAGACGAAGAATATCTGTGGGCCTAGGCCGCGAGGGCATGAGCACGGTATTGCACGGGGCTCAGCACGGTCTTCTTGGCCACCGTCCATCCTTGCTTGAGCAGTTCGATATGGAGCCGGCGGTGCCCGTACCGGCCGTGGTTCTTCTCGAAAATCCCTGTGACAGCGGCCTTCAAGGACGCGCCCGAGGATCCGGGGCTTGGCGGCGGGACTGGTGGTCGAAGAACGTCGACCGGGGCAGCCCCGCGACGTCCAGGAAAACTTCCAACCGATGCTCGGCCTTGAGAACCATGACAGCGCGGACCTTTAGCGCTGTTCCCCGTCCCTCAAGGCCTGTACTTTTCCCAGGCAGGCCACCTCTGCACGCAGGCGTTCGTTCTCGCCGCGCAGCTGCTGCAGCTCCGGTTGCGGTTGCGCGGGAGCCTGTGGTTTTGCCCTGGGTCGGCCTTTCGGTTTCGGGCGCAGACCCTCCTCGCCGTGAGCCGGTACTGGCTCGCCAACCGATCTCAAACAGCGCCACCGCGGCCTCGGGTGCCTCCGATAGCCGTCCGATAGCAATGGCGCCACCACACTTACGCGTGCTGGCGCCACGGCACACCCGCCTACGAGCGCGTGCCCACCAACTGCGGGTAAACCGCCTCGAGGGGTGCGCTAAGCCCGGCCTTGAGCTGGGCGGATGTTTCGTCCGCGAGGACCTCGTACGCTCCGGCCTCGGCCGCGTCGAGCACGGTTCGGACCAACACCGCCGGGTCGAGCTTCGGGTCGGTGGCGTGTGCGGCCATCGCGGTGTCGACGTACGCCACGTGGACGCCGACGACGTGAACTCCGGCCGGGGCGAGTTCCAGGCGGAGCGAGTTGGTTGCGGACCAGAGGGCAGCTTTGGTCGCACTGTAAATACCGGCGACGGCGTACCAGCTCAGGGCCGAGTGGATGTCGATGATCATCGCTTCGTCCTTGGCCGACAGGACGGGAGCGAACGCGCGGGCCACGAAGAGCGGGCCGAGGAAGTTCGTCTCGACGTTCCTGCGGATCTCCTCATCCGTGTGGGTGAGGATCCCGGGGCTGGAGACCGACGCGCCGGCGTTGTTGATCAGCACGGTCACGTCCGGTGCTGCCTCCACAGCCGACCTGATGGAAGCGGCGTCGGTGACGTCCAGGGTGAGTGGAACAATGCGTTCGTCGGTCCAGGTGCGGGGCTTGCGGGCGGTGGCATAAACCTTCGCGGCTCCCCTGGCGAGGGCTTCGTGCACAAAGTGCGTGCCGATCCCTCCGTTGGCTCCGGTGACAAGGACGACTGCTCCGTCGAGTGAGGGCATGGTGGTTCTTCTTTCTGCTTTGCGTCGATGGTTTGCGGCGCCACTACCGGACTAGGGCGGACGCTGGTGCTCCACCGCAGCGTGGGAGAATGAGCGAAGATAATTCAATCCACCACAGTAATGACTACACTCATAACTGAGTGCAGTCAGAATCTATTCCCCGGAGGTCCATCATGTCTCTCGCCTCCCAGCCGGTCGGACGGCGCGAGCGGAACAAGCAGCAAAAGCTCGACCGCATCACTGCCGCTGCCAGCGAACTCTTGGCCGAACACGGCATCGAGGATGTCACGACCCAGCAGATCGCCGACAAGGCGGACATCGGCACCGGGACGTTGTTTCTCTACGCGAAGACCAAAGGCGAACTTCTCCTGCTCGTGCAGAACGTCCACTATGCCGAAGCGCTCCAGCAGGGGCGGGCTGATGCTGCAACCATTCGGGGAACCCTCGATGCTGTCCTCGCGGTTGTGCGGCCCATCGTGGAATGCAACCGGGTCCAGGTCGACAACGGACGCACCTACCTGCGGGAAATGGTCTTCGGTGATCCTGAGGAGCCACGCCACAGCGAAGCCCTGTCCATCGTCGCACAAACTGAGGAAGCCATCGCTGACATCCTTTGCAGGGACAACCTTTACGGTGCGGACGATGCCACTACGACGGCCCGCATCGTCACCGCCATTATGTTCCTCAGCATGGCGGCGAGCGTGAACGCCGCATTGGGCATCGACGAGATTGTTCAGGACATCCGGACCCAGCTCAGCGTGCTGCTGGCGAAGGTCCCCATTCCCGGGGACTAGAGGTACATGACGGTCCGACGGCAGTCATTTCCGCGGCGTTGGACCGCTAAGACAGGAGTGCCTGCCCGGGGTAACCCCGGGCAGGCACTCTGGTCTAACCGAAAATCAGTTCGCCCCTGCGCCGACTCCCGCACCGACCTCGGCGCCGCCTGCCGCGCCGGCGAGTCGGAGCCAGGTATCCACCACGGTATCGGGGTTCAGGGAAACGGAATCGATGCCTTCCCCGACCAGCCACTCGGCGAAGTCCTCGTGGTCGCTGGGCCCCTGGCCACAGATGCCCACGTACTTGCCGCGCGCCTTGCAGGCCTTGATGGCCATGCTCAGAAGCTTCTTGACGGCGGGGTCGCGTTCATCGAAACCGCCCGAGACAACCGCGGAATCCCGGTCCAGGCCCAGGGCCAGCTGGGTCATGTCATTGGAGCCGATGGAGAATCCGTCGAAGTGGTCCAGGAAGTTGTCGGCGAGCAGAGCGTTGGAGGGAATCTCGCACATCATGATCACCTCGAGGCCGTTCTCACCGCGAACCAGGCCGTTCTCCGCCAGCAGGTCGATGACGCCGCGGGCCTCATCCAGGGTCCGCACGAACGGAATCATCAGCTTGACGTTGGTCAGCCCCATTTCGTTGCGGACAAAGGACAGGGCCTCGCACTCGAGGTCGAAGCAGTCCCTGAAGGTCGGGTCCAGGTACCGTGAGGCGCCGCGGAATCCGAGCATCGGGTTTTCTTCGTGCGGCTCGTAGGCGGGTCCGCCGATCAGGTTGGCGTATTCGTTGGACTTGAAGTCGGACATGCGCACAATCACGGGCTCCGGCGCGAAGGCCGCCGCGATGGTTGCCACGCCTTCGGCCAGGCGCTTGATGTAGTAATCGCGAGGGCTGCTGTACGCGGCGATGCGGTCCCGGATTTCGGCGGCCACGTCGGCCGGCTGGTCGTCGAGGTTCAGCAACGCCTTGGGGTGGATGCCGATCTGGCGGTTGATGATAAATTCCAGCCGCGCCAGGCCGACGCCGTGGTTGGGCAGCTGCGCAAACGTGAACGCCTGTTCCGGGGTACCGACATTCATCATGACCTTGACCGGCGCCTCGGGCAGCTGGGTGATCTCGGTTTCCTCGACGCTGAAATCCAGGAGACCCTCATAAATAGTGCCGGTCTCGCCGTCTGCGCAGGAGACAGTCACTTCGAGTCCGTCGGAAAGTGCATCCGTGGCATTCCCGGTGCCGACGACGGCGGGAATCCCCAGTTCCCGGGCAATGATGGCCGCATGGCAGGTCCGTCCGCCACGGTTGGTCACGATAGCGGAGGCACGCTTCATGATCGGTTCCCAGTCCGGATCAGTCATGTCGGCCACGAGGACGTCGCCGGTCTTGAACGCAGCCATTTGGTCGATGGCGGTGAGGATGCGGACACTGCCGGCACCGATGCGCTGGCCGATGGCGCGTCCCTCGACGAGCACCCGGCCAGCCCCATTGAGACGGAAACGGCTCAGGCTGCCGGCGGCACGGCGGGACTGCACGGTCTCCGGGCGGGCCTGCAGGATGTACAGGCCGCCGTCGATCCCGTCCTTGCCCCATTCGATGTCCATCGGGCGGCCATAGTGGTTCTCGATGGCAACGGCGTGCCTGGCGAGCTGCTCGACGTCGTCGTCGCTGAGGCTGAAGCGGTTCCGCAGCGAAGGCTCAACCGGTACGAAGTCGATGGTGTGCCCGACTTCGCGGCTGCTCGTGTACGTCATCTGGAGCGCCTTCTCCCCCAGTCCCCGCTTGAGGATGGCCGGGCGGCCCGCCTGCAGGGCGGGCTTGTAGACGTAGAATTCGTCCGGGTTAACTGCGCCCTGGACGACGGCCTCGCCCAGGCCGTAGGAGGACGTGACGAACACGGCGTCCTGGAACCCGGATTCGGTGTCCATGGTGAACATCACGCCGGAGGCCCCGACGTCGGAACGCACCATCCGCTGGACGCCGGCGGAGAGCGCCACCTCGGCGTGCTCAAACTTGTGGTGCACCCGGTAGGCGATGGCCCGGTCGTTGTAGAGGGACGCGAAGACGTCCTTGATTGCGAGCAGGATGTTCTCGATGCCGCGGACGTTCAGGAATGTCTCCTGCTGCCCGGCGAAGGAGGCATCGGGCAGGTCTTCCGCTGTAGCGCTGGAGCGGACGGCCCAGGAGAGGTCCTCGGAGCTCCCGTGCTTTTCCACCAGTTGGTGGTAGGAGTTCCGGATTTGGGCTTCGAAGTCGGGCAGGAAAGGCGTCTCACGCATGAGGGCCCGGATTTCCTGGCCGGCGGCGGCGAGTGCCGTCACGTCGTCGGTGTCCAGGCCCACCAGGCGGTCGGCAATCTTCTGGTCCAGGCCGGATTCTGCAAGGAAGGTGCGGTAAGCGTCCGCTGTCGTAGCGAAGCCGTCGGGGACCTGGACGCCGGCTGAGGTCAGATTTTGCACCATCTCGCCGAGGGAGGCGTTCTTTCCGCCCACTCGGTCCAAATCTTTGAGTCCGAGTTCTGAGAACCACAGGATGTCTGTCGTCATAGTTGCTGCTCCTTTGCAGATGATGGCATGCAGATGTGCCGCCCCGCTCGCGGCGATAGCCGGTCGGTGGGCGCGAATCCTGTCCACACTGACAGGTCTCGGGCGCTGTTTCCACATGATCTGCGCCACACTCACTTTGTGAAAATTTTCCCTAATGCTTCAGATTCATGCGCTGCAGAATGGTTGCAGCCATTTCCTCCACGGACACCGTGGCTGAATTCAGGTACGGAATCCGGTGGGAAACGTACAGCTGCTCGGCACTGCGCAACTCGAAGCCGCATTGGCGCAGCGACGCATAAGGTGAGCCACGGCGCCGTTCGGTCCGGATCTGGCTCAGGCGCAGCGGGTTGGAGGAGAGGCCGAAACACTTCTCAACGAAAGGCCTCAGGGGCTTGGGCAGGCCCTCCCGCGCGAAGTCCTCGTCCACCAAGGGGAAGTTCGCGGCAAAAATCCCGTGCTGCAGCGCCAGATACATGGTGGTGGGCGTTTTGCCGCAGCGGGAGGGAGCAACCAGGATGACCTGCGCCTTTTCCAGCGCGCGCAGGCTCTGGCCGTCGTCGTGTTCCATGGCGTACTCAACCGCGGCCATCCGGGATTGATACCGCTCCGCGTTTCCGAGGCCATGCGCCCTGCCCGGTTCGCCGCTGGCCGGCGAGCCGAGCGCCCGCTCCAGCTGTCCCACATGCGTCCCGATGAGATCCACGATGATCCCCTGGCACGTCCCCAGGGTCTGGCGGATGTCGCTGCTGACAGCGGTGGAAAAGACAATCGGCCGCAAGCCGGTGGCGGCCAGCTCATCTATCGTGCCAACCACCGCCCTGGCCTGTTCCACGGTGGTGATGAAGGGAACCGTGATGCGGTCAAAGTTATTGGCGGGGAACTGCGTCAACAAGGTGTTGCCGAGCGTTTCCGCCGTGATGCCTGTGCTGTCCGAGAGGAAGTAGACAGGCCGAAGATCGTCATTGGTCATGACCGCATTCTCTACCAAACACGGTCCGGTAGCCCAACTGCCGGGCCACATGGCATCTGGGCGGGTGTCTGTTATGGCGCCACAACTGCGGCGGCGGTAGCTTTGGATTACTTTTCCTTCGAAGCAGCCGAGCTACCGGAGGTACCGCCGATGCATGGCTTGTCCACGTCATTAGTCCTGATCGCGTTGCTGGCCATCGCAGCGCCCCTTGCAGCCCGTTTCCTTGATCGGGTGATCAAGGTGCCGATCGTGGTCTTCGAAATTGTCCTCGGGATCCTGCTCGGTCCCAGCCTGTTGGGATGGATTCAATCTGCCGAGTTCACGGATACGCTGGCCGATTTCGGGCTGGCCATGCTGTTCTTCGTAGCCGGCAACGAGATTGATTTCGCCGTGATCCGCGGCCGACCCCTCAATAGGGCGTCAGCCGGGTGGCTCATCTCATTGGCGGCAGGCTTTGGTGCCGGCCTTGTCCTCGCTCCCACTCTGGAGGCTGCAGTAATCATCGGCGTCGCCTTGTGCTCCACAGCTCTGGGCGCGCTGCTGCCTATCCTTCGGGACGCCGGCGAATCGAAGTCCCCGATGGGTATCGCAGTCACCGCACTGGGTGCGGCCGGGGAGTTTGGTCCTCTGGTTGCAATCTCGCTGTTCTTTAGTGGCAGGGAGCTGGGACCGGCAACAGCAGTTCTTCTCGGGTTTGTCCTCCTGACCGGTCTGGCGATATTTCTGGCCTCCCGGGCGCGGCACACACTGCTGCACTCCCAGGTCACCAGGACGCTCCACACCAGCGGCCAGTTCGCCGTCCGGTCGATAATGTTCATCCTCACCGTGCTCGTGGTGCTCAGCATGGTGCTGGGGCTCGACATGCTCCTGGGCGCATTCGCGGCTGGAGTCCTCTGGAAGGTTGCCATCGCACGTGCACCCGAAAAGGACCGGAAAGTCATCGAGGCGAAAATCGACGCCATCGCCTTCGGATTCCTGGTGCCGATCTTCTTTATCGACACCGGCATAGATTTCGACCTCCGCGCGCTGACGGCCAGCCCGGCGGCCCTCGCGCTGGTCCCACTGTTCTTGCTCCTCCTGCTCGTCATCCGCGGCCTGCCGTCATTGCTCGCCGCTCCCCGCAACTCCACCACTGCAGACAAACTGGCCATCATTCTGTTTGGAGCAACAGGATTGCCGATTATCGTCGCCGTGACATCGATTGGCCGGGAGGAGGGACTCATCTCAGGTGGAATCTCATCTGCCCTCGTCGGAGCAGGAATGCTTTCGGTCCTCCTGTTTCCGCTGCTCGCACTCCACCAGCACCAACGCAGGCCATCGGCACGCCGCCAACGCGGCGCCAGGAAATCCGCTAAGCGGAGCGAACCGGACCAGGCCGACGTCGCTGGTGATGCACCAAAGTAGACGTCGGAGGATCCGATGCAATGGATCGTGGAGTGCTTGCTTGTGCCTATGGAGCATCCGGCTGGACGCCGGCCCACTTGGCGAGCATGATGAAGCCGTGACGCCTGATGATTCGGGAACCGATGAGAGGCCGCGTCGTGCAACGACGGACGATGCCGGTGTGGTTGCCCAGCTGCTTCATGATTTCAACACCGAGTTCTCGACCCCGACACCTGGCCCTGACGAGCTAAGGTTACGGCTGAGGAAGCTTTTGGCGGGCGACGACGTCGTGGTGCTGCTTGTTGGGGAGCCGGCGAACGGTCTTGCGGTGCTGAGCTTCAGGCCCAATGTCTGGTACGAAGGGCCGGTCGCGATCCTCGACGAGCTCTACGTCCGTCCAGACCTGCGTGGGCATCGTCTAGGCAGCGCACTCCTGCGGGCCGCATGCGACCTGGTACGGGATCGTGGCGGCACGCTGATGGAAATCAACGTCGATGGCGAGGACACAGAGGCACGCCGTTTCTATGAAGCACGCGGGTTCAGCAACACCGAACCAGACGGCACCGACCCGATGCTGTACTACTACCAGGAGCTATGACAGCGGAGCGGTAAATAGCATCGAACAGAGGTCGTCCTGGTGGCCTTTCGGCCCGTGACTTTCTCGCGTTCTCCGGCCGCTGAGGCGGTACCTCCCTTTGCGGGTCGGCCCTCCCCCATAAAGTACGTAGGTGAGCAACAGAATCAGCACGTACGAGGCATGGCAGCGACTGCTTGACGGCAACGAGCGTTTCGTCACGGGTGATTCCCTGCACCCGAACCAGAACGCCTCCCGTCGCAGCGAGCTGGTGAACACCCAAAATCCGTTCGCGGTCATCTTTGGCTGTGCGGATTCCCGTCTCGCCGCGGAGATCATCTTCGATGTCGGCCTCGGCGACGTCTTCGTCGTCCGCACAGCCGGGCACGTGATCGACGACGCCGTTCTCGGCTCGCTCGAGTACGCGGTCGCGGTACTCCACGTCCCGCTGATCGTTGTCCTCGGGCACGACGATTGCGGCGCCGTCACGGCCGCGAAAGAGGCCGTGGAAACAGGAGAGGCGCCCGAGGGCCACATCCGCGACCTAGTTGAACGGATCACACCGTCGGTGCTGAGGTCGATGCGTGAGGACAAGACGGACGTCAACGACATGGTCGTCGAACACGTCAAGCAGACCGTGCGCCGGCTACTGGACAGCTCACGGATGATTTTCGAGGCGGTGGACAATTATTCCACCGCAGTCGTCGGCCTCACATACCGGCTCGAAGAGGGCCGGGCGCAGCTCGTCTCCACAGCCGGCGTCCTCTGAAGCTGACGGGCACAAATCTCTCCGCCCATTTCAGACACGTTCTGCGGCTAGGAGGGCTTGGGCCGGGCGCGCACGTGCATCCGCTCGCCCTGCTGCCCAAACAGGCTAATGAACTCGACGGGCCTGCCGTCAGCGCTGGCGAACCAGTGCGGCGTGTGGGTGTCGAATTCCGCGGCTTCACCGGGGCGAAGTTCAAAGTCCTTGTCACCCAGCACCAAACGCAGCCGTCCGTTGAGGATGTAGAGCCATTCGTAGCCTTCGTGAACGCGGGGGTCGGGCTCGGCTCCGCGGGCATCACCGGCGAGCACCATCTTAAAGGCCTGTAACCCGCCTGCGCGGCGCGTGAGAGGAACAGCCGTCATGCCGCCATGGGTGATGGGCCGGAGATGAATTCTGGGATCCCCGGTGGGCGGGGCGCCCACCAGGTCATCAAGGGGAACACCGTACAACCTCGCGAGGGGCAGCAGGATTTCGAGGTTTGGCCTGCGCTGGCCGGATTCGAGGCGGGAAAGGGTGCTGACCGAGACTCCTGATGCGGAGGACACCTCTCCGAGAGTGAGGTTCCGTTCCGCACGGAGTGTCCGAAGCCGGGGGCCGACCGCTCCGAGAACATCGTCAAGGTCAGTTGTCATCCGCCCAGTTTGCCATAACGGCAATTTTGTTTGCCAATCATGGATCGTGCGATGGACGCTGGTGTTACCGCCCAGGAACTCTGGACGGCGAACGACCGGGACTCAACGAAGGACACATCAGTATGGATACCACACGCTATGACGCCGTAATTGTGGGCGGCGGTGCGGCAGGACTCAGCGCAGCCACGACGCTGGGCCGGGCGCTGCGCTCGGTACTGGTCATCGATTCCGGAACCCCGCGCAACGCGGCCGCAGCGGGTGTACACGGTTTTCTGTCGAGGGACGGTATGGCCCCGCGGGAACTCCTGTCCGTAGGCCGCCGCGAAGTTCTCTCCTACGGAGGAACGGTGATTGACGGCGAGGCCGTTTCGGCACGGCAAACCCCCGAAGGATTCGAGGTGTTAATCGCAGATGGCCGCCGGTTCTTCGGCAGGCGCCTCCTGGTCACCACCGGACTAACAGACGAGCTGCCTCCCATCGCCGGGCTACGGGAGCAATGGGGAAAGGGCGTCGTGCACTGCCCCTACTGCCACGGCTGGGAAATCCGCGGGCAACGGATTGGAGTGCTTGGCACAGGCCCGCTGTCCGTCCATCAGGCCCTGTTGTTCAGGCAATGGTCCCGTAATGTCACCCTGTTCCTTAACGACGCGGTGGAACCCACCGACGAGGAGTGGGAAAAGCTCGCCGCGCGGTCCGTAACGGTCGTTGACGGCGCCGTGTCCGCCGTTGACGCTGTCGACGGTGTCCTGACAGGGCTCACGCTTCGCCAGGGTTCCGCGTTCGAAGTACAGGCGCTGGCTGTCGGAACACGGATGGAGGCCAGATCCGCGCTTCTGGAATCACTCGGGCTGCGTCCTCAGCTGCACCCATCGGGCGCCGGACGGTTCATCGAGACCGACGATATGGGTGCGACAGACGTCCACGGCGTGTATGCGGCGGGCAATGTCTCCAACCTAATGGCGCAAGTGATCGTTGCGGCCGCCGAGGGTGTCGTGACCGGCGCAAGGATCAACGCCGACCTCATCGAAGAGGAAACCCGGTGGGCCGTTGAGGGGCACTTCGGACCGTTCTCGGCCGCCTCGGAGGCCGCCGTCGCTAAAGTCGTCCTGGATCACCGAAGCCATGGCTTTGATGACGGGCACAAAGCCGCCGACCTGGGCCCTGCGGCCACAGTAGAAAGCTGACCGGCATGGATCACCAGCAAGATTTGACGCGGGACCATGGCCACCGGGCACACCAGCGCTCCGGCAGTTACGACCAGCACCGCATCCTCAACCTCGACGCCGAGGTTTTCGGCGACAACCTCGCGTCCGTCCTGGACTTTACCGGTACAACAGCTGTTCGCAGCGTCGTTGACCTCGGTGCCGGCACCGGCGCAGGTAGCCGGCTGTTGCGCAGGCGGTACCCTGACGCCGCGGTGACGTGCGTCGACAACGACCCGCAGATGCTCGAGCTGCTGCGCAAGCAGGGCTTCGCCGTGGTCGAGGCTGATCTCGACGACGGCTTCCCTTTGCTTGCCGGGCCCTCGCTCACGGCGGAAACGGTGGCCGAGGCGCCGGTTGACTTGGTTTGGGCAGCGTCCTCGCTACACCACGTCGCCCACCCCGCCCGGCTCCTATCCGGGATCCGCCGGGCACTTGCGCCGGATGGGGTCCTGGTCGTCGTCGAGCTTGCGGCTCTGCCCCGCTTCCTGGGCAATCCGCGCGAAGCGCTGCTGGAGCGGCGCTGCAACGCCGCTGCAGCCGCCGAGGGATGGAATGACCACCCCAACTGGGCACCGATCATCGAGGCCGCGGGGTTCGGCGTCACCCAGTCCGAGGTGACGACCATGGCACCCGTGACCCCGGCCGCACGGGAGTACGCCCAGCAGTGGTTCGCGCGCTTCTTGCACCTGGCGGCGCTGACCGCGGACGACCGCGACGCTGTGAAAAACCTGCTGGATCAGTTCTCCGACGACATCGAGCTGGAACCCCGCGCCACCCGGACCATCTGGGTTGCCACCCCGGCTGGAAAGTCTTCCTAGCAGACTTTCATGTGCCATAGTCTGGGCAGGCCAGCCTGCGGCCAAAGGGAAGGGAACCCCCCATGCTGATCTGCGCCACCTGCGCCGTCGAACGCGACGAACCTGTCCCGGGGCTATGCCCGATCTGCACCGATGAGCGGCAGTATGTGCCCGAGGACGGACAAAAGTGGCTCACCCTGGACGGTCTGGCGCAGGAGAGCCAGCAGACAGTGTTCAAGCAGAACGAGCCTGGACTTATCGGGATCAAGACGGAGCCAAAAGTCGGGATCGGCCAGACCGCCCAGCTTGTTGTGACACGCGAGGGGTCGCTGCTGTGGGATCCGGTCGGATATGTCGATGACAGTGCTGTGAAGGCAGTGCTCGAGCGTGGTCCGGTCGTGGCGATCGCCGCCAGCCATCCACACATGTTTGGTGTGCAGGTCGAATGGTCGCATCGGCTCGGAGGCGTTCCTGTATTTGTAGCGGACGCAGACCGGCAATGGCTAGGGCGTCATGATCCGACCATCAAGTATTGGTCCGGCAGTCACACTCTCGCCGAGGGGTTGGCACTACACCAGACCGGCGGGCACTTCCCGGGCAGCGCGGTAGTGCATTGGGCTGCAGGAGCGGCCGGTCGAGGAGTTCTACTGACCGGTGACAGCGTGTATCCGAATCCAGACCGCCGTTCCATCTCCTTCATGCGCAGCTATCCGAATCATTTACCTCTTTCGGGCGCGGTGGCGTTGCGAATCGCCGCGCAGCTGGGAAAGCTCAAGTTCGACCGAATCTACGGCAACTTCAACAACGTCATCGCGTCCGGGGCCAAGGCTGTTCTGCACGATTCGGCGCAACGGCACGCTGCTTGGGCGCGAGGAGACTTCGATCATTTGACCTGAACCGTCGGGATAAGTTGTTTTTGGACAAGCGGCGGCTGATTGGTCCAGCCACCCCTTGCATGACAGTTGCCGGAAACCGACGTTCGAGGAGGACGCAAAAATACCGTGCGGAGAATCCGGATAACACCGATGGTGGTGTACCCCAGATGGAAGCGATGGATGCCAAGTCAAAAATCCTTCTAATGCGCCATTTCGGTCAAGGGACGCAGGATCCGTCACACCCCTGAGGTTTTCGTGGCCTCGGCATCATCCACGAACGCCACTTGAGTCGTGTACTGCTGATAGAGCTGGACGGCATCTTCCAAGGGCAGGCGTCCGAAGTTCAACGCCGTTTGCAGCCCCTCGAGTTGCGCATTGCACGCCTCAGCTGCGCTGACCTTAGCGGCTACTGAATGCGAGTTAGCCAAGTTCGTCGCTACAGCAGCCACCACGGACATTAGCATCGCTGCAAGACAGAGCGCCTGCCAAACAATGGAGCTTTGTTCCAACGTAAGCGCTCCCTGAATCCCCGTAGCGAACTTGGTCCCGCCAAAAGCGGGGCCTGCGGTGAAGCCCGCAGCCAGCGCGCTACCGACAACGCTCGTCGTGGCCAGCCGGTTCCGACGAGGCCGTTCCTGTCGCAGGAACAGCTTGATCGCCGACTGCCGCTGCTCAATATTCTCGGAAAGTCTCTGACGAGCCTCTTGATCCTTCACGGCCTTCTCCCCGACCCGGTGTCTATGGTGCGGACCACCCGCGCGGAGAGGGTGATCCCTGAATACCCACGGGTGGCACCGAATTCCTAATGCTTGCGGCATCACCTGTTGAGCACCATCGGAAACAGCGTCTGAGACCTCACCCATTCGAGCACTTGTGGCGTTATTACCGCGTTACCGCGGGCGCGACCCTACGGAGACGACCACAGCATTACCTCGAATTCGATAACCTTCCTGCCGGCGATCTTGACCAAACCTTTAGCAAACGCAAGCCGATTCCTGATTCACGTGCAGAAGGATGAGGCAAGCGGGCCCGCCGGTTGTCGGGGGCAGCAAATGGCGGAAGGTCCGGACTCGCTTTCGGCTGACAGCCGAGGCGGGCACGCGCAGTGTACAGTCCGCGACCGACCACGCCCGTGCGTGATCGCTGATTAGAGAAGGGTGAAGGCCATGACCAGCGATGATCGTCCGTCGGGTATCCCGGATGACGATGAGTCGGACCAGGCGATGCCTTTCATGGGCACGCTTGTCATCCGCACATGGCAAGAGCCTGACCAGGTGCCCGCTTTTCGCGCCAGGGTTACGTATAACCAAGCGCCTAGCGGTGAACCGAGCATTTTCTCAACAGCTGATCCGGACAAGGTCGTCAGCGTAGTGCGCCAGTGGCTGTCCGCCCAACTAGGACCTCCTGGCGAGGCCTAGGGGGCTTCCCTCATTCGTTTGCGGCTGGCTGTGACCAAATGTCCGCAACAAGGCGCCGAATAGCCTCCGAAGGCATAAGCCCCATGTCCTCCTTCAGCTTTGCTCGATATTTTTCGAAGGCCCGAAGCGCGGCAGCATAATTGCCCTGCTGCTTCTCAGCCCGAATCAGCAGTGCGACGGCACTTTCATAGAGTGGCTCAATTTCCAGTGCCGCCTCGGAGGCCTCCACAGCTGACTCAGAGTCAAAGCGCGTTAGCGACTGCCGAGCAATGGTCTGAAATGCGTGAAGCCGGTCCTGCCGCAACCTGCTCTGTTCGAAGAGCACCCAGTCCTCATACCAGCCCGGCAGCAACTCTGCGGTCCGCAACTGCTGCAGACACGAGGCCACGTTTCCGTTCAATCCAAATTGGCTCAACTCACGCATCTGGGCACGGACTCTGTGCAGGTCCACGTCAACGCCATCACTCAGCGACAGCACCGCACCACCGTTTACGAGGAGGCCAGGGACTTGCCGCGAAACCAGATGCATACTGACGCGAAGGCTCTCAAGTGCCTTGGACTCGGGACACTCCGGCCACAACAGACCGACCAGGTAACTTCGGAGCCGAGGGCCGTTGATGGCTAGCGCAGTGATGAGCCGCTGTTGCCGTGCTGCGACATGCACGACGTCAGTGCCGAGACGAAGCTGCCAAGATTGAAGCAGGCTCAACTGAAAACCATAGCCGTCATTGCCCATGGGTACCCCCAAATCCAGCGTGGGTCTGAAGAGCTGGAACAGATCTAGAAACGACTTTCCGCAGTCGGGCGCGGGATGTCAATGACCGACGCCAGCCGCAGATTCACCGAAGGCAGATATGAGTGATATCCAGCATCCATAGGATTCAGGAGCAACATCTGTTACGCGAAGGGCGGGAAGAGAGAGTTCGCTCCAGAGGTCGGCTCTCTCGCTCCATTTCCCACGGGAAATTTCCGCAGGACCAGTAACGCGCCGATAACGGCTAGCCGCTATGGTGCCGGTCAGCGGACGGGCACACCAGTTCGAGAAATTCAAGCGGCCAAGGAGCCCAAGATGCCCAAACTACTCAGGCAGAAAATGATCGTTCTACGCGCCCCTGCCCTGCACGCCACCCGCGACCCCTTCGACGGACCGGCGGCCCGAGGGCTCAACACCGCTGCCCAGAACTTGGCGGAACGGGCAGCGGGAATGACAGTGGAGAGGACCGAAAACCCCTCAAGTTATATCATCAACGCCCTGCAAAATGATCCCACGGTCCTTGGCTTCGCCCCTGCGATGCCGATGAAACTCATCGAACCTCTGGCAGCACCTGCTGCACCGTCCGCTGCCGTGACATGGGGCGTCAAAGCCGTGGGCGCAGATGCCTCTCCCTACACGGGCTCCGGGGTGACCGTCTCGGTCCTGGACACCGGCATCGACGCCGACCATCCGGCCTTCGCCGGCGTTAACCTTGTCACGAAGGACTTCACGGGCGCCGGCAGCGCCGAGGACGACAACGGCCACGGCACGCACTGTGCGGGAACGATCTTCGGCCGCGACCTCGCGGGCCAGAGGATCGGCGTCGCCCGCGGCATCGAGAAAGCCCTGATCGGCAAGGTCCTCGGCGGCCCGAACGGCGGCAGCAGCGACATTCTTGCCACGGCGATGCTGTGGGCTGCCGACAACGGTGCCCATGTCATCTCCATGTCCTTGGGGATGGACTTTCCCGGCTGGGTGGATGAGCTGGTCCAGGTGAACGGTCTGTCCATCCCCGCTGCCACCTCGATCGCCCTCGAAGGCTACCGCGCGAACATCCGGCTTTTCGAACAGCTGGCAAACCTTCTCAACGCCCGTGCCTCCGTCGCTCAGACCACAGTTGTCATCGCGGCCGCCGGCAACGAAAGCAGACGTACCGGCAATCCCGCCTACGAGATTAACGTTGCCCCGCCAGCCGCGGCATACGGGATCACGTCAGTGGCAGCCTTGGCCGACGGCGGCGGCGGACTCAGCGTGGCGCCGTTTTCCAATACGATGGCGACCGTGGCCGGTCCCGGAGTCGGGGTTTTCAGCGCTTGGCTCAACGGCGGCACCAACACCATCAGCGGGACAAGCATGGCCACACCACACGTGGCCGGCGTGACTGCCCTGTGGGCGGAACGGCTTCTTGCGCAGGGGCCGCTGAGTCCGGTACTCCTGCAGGCCAAAGTGATCGCTTCCGGAACGTTCAGCCCGCTCAAGGCCGGCACCGACCCGTGGGATGTAGGCGCTGGCCTTGTCCAGGCACCCACGACCACCAGCTAGCTTCACCGGAAGGGGGCTGTCTTCTCTTGGTACGGCCAAGAAACCGTGCTGGCACGGAAGCGCGCAACCTCTGCCCCCACGGACCATAGGAGTGAGTGAACGGTGCAGGGCATACGGTCTGCCGGGAGCGGGTCCCTACACCAAACCGGCCAACGAAACCACACGCATCCACACCAGGAGAACCCCATGTTCAAAGACACCCTGCGGCAAAGGACAGGCCGGTCCGCCACAGCCGCCCTCATAGCCGTGATCCTTGCTTCCTTCGCCTTCGTATTCATTGGCAGCACGCTGACGGCGGCACCTGCCCACGGCCCTGTGTAGCGGTTCCAGCCAGGCTAATGGAAGTTGGAAGAACATCGACCCGAACACCAACTCAGTCACTAGAGTGGAGCTCGACTGGGGCTGCGCGGACCAGGCATTATGCGATACGAGTGGCCACTGCGTCTATCCCGCGGGATCCATCCGGGTGTTCGGAAAATGCCACCCGACCGACTGCGATTGGGGTGCCAAACGGACCTACGCCGAGAACGGCGGATGGGAGAGTGCCACCTACAAGTACAGCTGGGCGGCCAAGAGCGTGTGGGTCAAGACCTACCAGTACAACGGCCGCACTTACCTGCGGGTCTGGGTCCACACCGATTTCACCCCAGCCGATGGCCGGCAGGACTACACCACCGACGTTTGGATGCTGAAGTAGACCTGGGACATAGAGGTGCCGAGGGTGGCTGTTGGATACCGGCAGCCACCCTCGCGTTCCGCCCTTCTGCGAGGGCGGAACGCGAGCGATGATTAGAAATCCGACGTCCACGTTGACGTAATGCGGATCACCCCATATGATTAATGAATCGATTCAACGGAAAGGGCTTTCCCGCCACTTCCACCATCATGCTCCGGAGCACACCGCAAAATGGAATTCCGGTTCCTTGCCAATGACGACAAAGGATCTTATCGAATGAGCACTACCCCCGGGGATTTCCGCGCAGACCTCGAAGCCAGCATCGGCCGGAGGGACCCCAAGAAAGCCGCGATGAGCGGTTGGATCGGAAGCGCACTTGAGTACTACGATTTCGCGTTGTACTCGTTGGCTGCGACGCTCATCTTCCCCGCCATCTTCTTCCCGTCCGAGAACCCGACCGTCGCTATCATCGCCTCGCTAGCGACCTATGCCGTGGGTTACCTCTCCCGTCCGGTAGGTGCTGTCGTCCTGGGCGCGTATGGAGACAGGCGCGGGCGCAAGCACGTGCTCGTCTTCGCGATGCTGCTAATGGGCTTCGCGACCTTCGCCGTCGGACTCCTGCCCACGTACGGACAGGTCGGCATCCTCGCGCCCGTCCTTCTGGTGGTCCTCCGCCTGATCCAGGGATTCGCGGTAGCAGGCGAGCTCGGCGGTGCCAGCGCAATGATCGTTGAGCACTCCCCTGATGCCAAGCGCGGCTTCTTCGCGAGCTTCAGTCTTCAGGGAACGCAGGTAGGCTCCATCTTGGCCACCGCCGTACTGCTTCCGCTGGCCGCTTTTCTTCCCGATGAACAGTTCGAGACCTGGGGCTGGCGCATACCGTTCCTGCTTAGCGCCTTCGTGATCCTGGCTGGCTACCTCATCCGTCGTCGGGTACAGGAGCCGCCGGCGTACCTGGCGCAGTCCGATAGCGGGAAGGCGAAGCCGCGGTTCCCGCTGGTTGACCTCCTGCGCACCCGCCCTTGGGTCTTTGTCCGCTGTGTCATCATGACTTTCACTAACGTGATCGGCATGGCGACCCTCATCTTTGGCGTGTCCTACGCGACCCAAGAGGGCTACGGCATCGGATTCTCCAGCAGCGAGTTCCTCTGGGTAACCCTCGTGGCTAACGTAGCTGCCGTAGTTACAATCCCGCTCTTCGGCGCGCTGTCCGACAGGATTGGCCGGCGGGGGCTCATGGTGGCCGGCGGCATCGGTGGCGGCCTGTTGGCGGGGGGATACTTGTGGGCCATCGACCAGAGGAGCCTGCCGCTGGTCTTTGTGTGCATCGTGATCGTGCAGGGAATCTTCTTCCAGATGTGGAACGCGACGTTCGCCACGTTCTTCCAGGAGCAGTTCCCCATGCGGATCCGAGTGACGGGGTTCGCGGTGTCGCAGAACGTCGGCCTTATGATCGCGTCGTTCTTCCCGAGCATTTTCACGGCGGTCGCTCCCCCCGGGTCATCGAACGTTCCTTTGGTCATCGGGCTCACCACGTTCGGCATTTGCCTCGTCTCGGCGCTGGCTACCCTGCTGTCCCCCGGCACTAAGGGCAAGTCACTCGAGGACCTCGAAGCTCACAAAGCCGACCGGCAACCACTTCGGAGCGAGCGGTTACCGTCCGGATCCGCGAAGTAGGAGGCGAAGCTCTACCGAGAAACCAATCAGCCGAAGGCTTCCTTCGCGTGGGCCCGGATGGCGCCGATCACCGGAGCCGACCCTTGAACGCGGTAAACATCGATCGGCCGGGAGCCCAGCTGCGCGTTAGGGCTGCACATCCAATCCATGGCCTGAGCCGGCGTGAACGCACAGTGGAGATGCCCTACTAGGGCGTCAAGATCCGCAAGCTGAAGGCGGCCGTGGGCATTCGGGGCATCCTGGCCCGATGCCCAACGGTCCAGAAGTTCGACTTTGATGCCCAGCAAAGGCGCCGCAGCATCCGCGCCCATCGAGTTTATGAGCCGTTCGGCTATTGCCTTGGGGCTATAGCCGGGGGCGTCCCGCAACTCCGCGAGGCTGGCAAAAACCGCGGTGGCAGACAATGCCGGTTCTTCCGCACTCATATCCTGAAGCTGTCCCATGATTCAGTCTTGTTTATTGGCACCCCGTTGGAGTAGGGCCACAGGACCTCCTGAGCAAAGAAGGTGAGCACTGGCGGTCGCGCGCCGCATGGATCGGACTGGCACCAAGCTACGTGGAGCTTCGTGCCGGGCAGAGCCTGCTGACGGCGTCCCTGAGTTCGCCGGGATGAAAGGGCTTGATGAGGTAGGCGGAAGCGCCGGTGGCCATGCCGTTGAACTGGTCGGCGGCGGAGGCGCGTGCGGTGATCATCAGCAGCGGTGCCGGGCTGAGTTCCCGGAGGTCTTTGGTGATCTGCAGCCCGTCCAGGTCCGGCAACCCCAGGTCCAGGGTGATGAGTGCCGGCTTGAGGGCCCTCAGTTGGTGGAGGGCGGCAGAAGCCGTCCGCACGGACCGAACGTCAAACCCTTCGCGCGTCAGGATGAGGCTGATCAGACCGGCAATGTCCTGGTCATCTTCAATGACAAGGCAGATTCCCCTCGACATGGCGCCCCCGGCTCGTGATTGGCTCCCAGTCTAGCGGCGGCAGCCACCGTCCGTGCGCCTATTCCGCTCCTGTCTGCAGAACCATCGGTGACGTCTCCCGGGACGAGGTCGCGACGCCGTTGCACCGGAGCGGTGGAACACGTAGCGGAGTGAGCCTATGGCGGAACAAACGGGTAGCGCATACTCACGCCAGCGGTTGGAGTGCCAGCCTACATTGGTTCTGAGGCTCGTTTCCTTTGGAAGCAAACTCTCGACGGTAGGCGCGCCAGTGCCCGGGCCCGCGGCAACTCCGGGTGCTGGCGCCACTTCCTGGAATGCACACCTCAGCCGCCGCCTAGTGAGTGCTGCGGTTCGTGCTCAGTTCCACCTCAAGGGCGGCGTTTACCGGCATGCCACTTGCTCTCCGGACCAAAGCGCAAAGCCGATCAACCCAAGCCGTGCGAAAGGCCCGGCCTAATATCGCTGCAAGATCGGGAAGGGGGCCGCAGCTGCGTCCGCGCACCTCACCGATCCGCCCAGCCGGTTGGCGCGGGTGCATCGAGGAACGTGATGACGACCTCGCGCACGAGGTCGGTCCGCGCGAGCCCGAAGAAGTGCGTCGTGCCCGGGAACACAGCGAGCTGCGACGCGGGCACGCCCTCGAAATCGCCGTTCACGTCTCCCCCGCGCAGTTGGAGGAACTTCACTGCGTGGTCAAGCTTGACCATGTCACAGTCGCCGACCGTGAAGAGCGTCGGGGCGGCGATTCCGCGGATCTCGTCGTCGCTCCATCCGGTTTCACCCGCGCCGTAGCGTGAGAGCTTGTCGAGCAGGCCCTGCAGGTGCTCGCGATCGGGATGTGGCGACACGGCCAAATAGCGTTCCTCCATCGGAGTTCCCGCGATCATGTCCACCGTCATCTCCGCGACCGCTTCCGCGTTGCCGCCACGATCACCCTCTGGCCGGAACGACACCGACGAAACGATGAGCTTGCGCACGAGTTCCGGGTGGTGGATCGCGAGGTCCAGCGCGACCGCACCGCCGACGCTAAAACCGAACACGTCGACGTTCTCAACACCGAGGTGCTCAAGAAGCCCGAAGACATCGGATGCCAAATCGGAAGTGCCCAGCGGCCGATCGATGTCGTTGGTGCGTCCGTGCCCCTGGAAGTCCGTCGCGATCACACGGCGCCCGGCCGACAGACTCGGGATCAGCGCGCCGAACTGCAGCCCGATGTCGAAGAGCCCGCCGTGCAGGAGCAACAGCGGAGTGCCGCCGTCGCCGTGCAACTCGTAGTACATCTGAAGCCCGTTCACCGCTACGTATCCCGTTTCGGGTGCGGCTGACGTCCCGTCAGTCATCCACGAGCCTCCTCTGTGGCATGTGCGTGTGTCGTGCCTTCAATCCTGACACCGCACACGGTGCGCCGGCCAGTGCTTGGGAGAGGTCGCGGGCGGCGAGTCCCGAACGGTGGCGGAGACCGGCTTCCAGATCTCGATGAGACGGCTTCGCGGTGCATCTCGTCCCTACATCCGTCGGGGCCCAGGCGAACACAAGAGCGGGATGATTGCCGGCAGCGACTGGGACTGCGTTTACGAAGTTGGGTGCAACACCGATTCGAGCCCCAGGCCTTGGATCCCGCCAGCTGTCGCCCGCAGCACCCAGAGCGCAGGTGTGCCGCTCAAGGCAGGCATCACCTCTCCCCTGATGATGAACCTCGCGTCACCCGGATCCCCAGCGGCTAACCACCATCCGGTTTTTGGGCAATGGTGACCAGTGCGCAATGGTTCATCGAGAACGAGAGTCGAAGCAGCCGGGCGACGTTTCTTCATGACATTTCCTTCACTCAGGGGGCCTGGTGGTACCGGCCTCGGTTTGTTGTTCTACCGCAAGTGTAGCGATTGTCAACAATCTACGATAGCCCTGAAGCGATGATTTTTTGTACTTTTTGTTCCGACAGTGAAGCTCATGGGAGCCGTCCCCGGCACGGTGCAATCCCGCCGCGTCGCGATAAACTGGAGCGACCATGATCGGTGCCCAGCTCCGTCTTCTTCTGACCTGGTTCGTCATCGTAGCGACCTTCCTCGCGGGCTGCGCGCCCGCGGTCAAACTCGATGGGGCCGCCACCGATCGACCGGCCCAGACCTCCTCTGCCCCGCCAGCCGTACGGGACGACGTCGCCGCACCTCAGCGCACCCCATCCCCCACAGTCACATCGGTTCCCACTCCGACCCCTGTCCCCCAGCCGTTCGCCCTCAACCTCTACCAGGAGGGGGACTACGTGCCGCAGTACACCTTTGAGTGGTGTGTGGCGGCAAGCATCCAAATGATGCATAACCTCATCGACGACACGGGAACCGCTACCTGGGCCGATCCCGGCCAGCAGGGCGAGCTGTGGGAGATGGCCCGGGCCAGGTCGTCCAACTCGTTCAACGGCGCCAACCCCTTGGGCTGGGCGCAGGTGCTGAACGAGGTGGGGATGGGCCCGTACACCGTCGTTAGCATTGCCAACTATGAGGAAGCGCTGAAGACCGCTGCACGTGCCATCGCCGACACGGACCGGCCGGTCGGGCTGGTCCTGTGGCGCGGTCGCCACGTATCGGTGATGAGCGGCTTTGAGTCACTCGGCGATCCCGACCAGTTCCCGGAGTTCTCGGTCACCGGAATCCGCGTGCAAGATCCGCTCTACCCGTACGGCGGGGAGCAGTGGGGACCGTCCCCTGCGCCCAACAGCCTGCTCACGCCCGAGCAGTTGGCGACGCAATTCGTCGTCCGCGAGCCCCGACGCTGGAGCAGCAATATGCCGGCCGGCTACATGCTGGTGCTGCCAATCGCCGGGGCCTGAGTTAGGCGTCAGTATCGATCATCTGGTCATCGCCGGGGATTCGCTGGAACAGGCTGCGGGCTGGCGAGCGGCAACGTCCGGGAGACATAACACCCGAGGAGGTCACCATGACGGTCACTTTCAACCACACCATCGTCTACGCAACGGATAAGCGACGTTCGGCGGAGTTCCTGGCCAACGTGCTCGGACTCCCGAAACCCCAGGCCATGTGGTCTTTTATGACGGTGCCCCTCGAGCAAGGAGTGGCCCTTGATTTCGCCACGGCGGACAGGCCCATCTCCCCGCAGCATTACGCCTTCCTGGTCAGCGAGGAGGACTTGGACGGAATCCTCGCAAGGATCCAGGCCCAGGGCGTCCCCTACTGGGCGGACCCGGCACGGTCCCG
This sequence comes from Arthrobacter oryzae, assembly GCF_031454875.1. Classification (GTDB taxonomy): domain Bacteria; phylum Actinomycetota; class Actinomycetes; order Actinomycetales; family Micrococcaceae; genus Arthrobacter; species Arthrobacter oryzae_D. The sequence continues at coordinate 8,545 of NZ_JAVDRQ010000018.1, read as the reverse complement.
CCCCCAGCAGATCAACCACAACGACGGCGGACGCGGCGTCTACTTCGCGGATCCTGACGGGCATTTCCTTGAGGCCATCACGCGTCCGTACGGCTCGGGTGCCGCCTGAAAATGCGGCGGTGTGACCGGCAGGCCGAAACCAGTCTGCGCGGTGCCGGAAAGCCGGTGTGCTTCAAGGCGGTTCTGGTGCGGTTCACCTTGGCGAAGCGCCCCTGCTCCTAGCTGCGGGCTGCGGAGAGTCGGGCGACCTCGGCGGGTTGGAGAGGTCGGGTCGCGTGGCCTTGGAGGAGGAAAAACAGCCGGGCTGTTTCTTCTACTTCCTCAACAGCGTCCACAGCCTGTGCGAGGGAAGGCGCGGAAACGATCGGTCCGTGGTTCGCCAGCAGCAGGGCATGGCTCCAAGCCGCGACCTTTTGGGCCGTCTCGCCCAATCCTTGGTCTCCGGGTGCGAAATAGGGCAACCGGACCAGCCGTCCGACCCTCATCACAAAGTAGGCCGTCAAGGGCGGCAGAACGTCATCATCTTCCAGGTCATCCAGGCATGAAAGGGCGGTGGCGTAGGGGGAATGCAGGTGGACCGCGGCATGGTCCTGCGGCCTCGCCCGGTACATTGCCAGATGCAGGAATGCCTCTTTGGACGGGCGGGCTCCGGACAGGTGTTCACCGGTGTCGGAGACCATGGCCAGATCGTCTGTCCTGAGTTCACCCAGGGAGGCGTTGGTGGGGGTGACCAGCATTCCGCCCCCCACCCGTGCGCTGAGGTTTCCGGATGTTCCCCTGGTCAGTCCTCTTTGGTGCAGGGACCTGGCCAGTCGGACGAGCTCGTTGCGGCTGTCGATGTCGGTCACCGGTTGTGGTCCCACGCGTCAAGGAAGAGCCCCGGTGTTCCGAGGTTTCCGGATTTGAGCAGGATGGACAGCCCGGGGTCGGTTTCCGTTTTCAGCCATGGCACGCCGGGAGAGACTTCCTTGCCCACATGGGCTGTGGTGATGCCAAGCCTGCGGACCACGGCGCCGGAGGTTTCTCCGCCGGCCACGATAAGTTGGCGGCAGCCCAGGCCGACGAGCTCTTCGGCGATCGTGGAAAGGCTGGCTTCGGTTATTTCCGCGGCCAGGGTCGGACCGAGTTCCTTCTGGGCTCGCGAGACGTCCTGCGGGGAGGCGGTGGAGTGGATCAGGATCGGGCCGTCGGGAAGGTGTTCCCGCGCGAACAGCAGGGCTTCGGTGACGACGTCGTGCCCTTCGGCGATGGCCACAGGGTCAACCAGGAAACAGGGGCGGACCTGCCGGAAAGTGTCGATCTGGACGTTCGTCATCTCCGAGCAGCTGCCGGCGACGACGGCGGCCGGGCCCGTTGGCCTCGCGGCGCTCGCCGTTTCTGCGTGGACGCGGAATCCGCGGGCAGCCGCCAGCCCACCGACCAGTCCCGATCCGCCGGTGACAAGCGGGTGATCGAGCACCGCAGACCCCAGCACTGCCAGGTGGCTGTCAGTAAGGGTATCAACGACGGCGTACTGGGTACCTTGGTCGCTCAGGGTCTGGAACTGGGATTGAACTGCGGGGGCACCGGCTTCTATGACGTTGCAGCCGATATGGCCCACGAGGTTTTTGGTTTGTTCCTGGAGCAGTCTTGGCACGTTCGAATCGCTCATCGGGGTCAGCGGGTGGTTGCGCATGGATGATTCCTGTAGCAGGTCCACGCCTGCAAACAGCACACCGTTGTACACGGTCCGCCGCAGGGCCGGGGTTCCGGGAGCAACGACTGTGATCTGGCCGGCCGGGACGAACTCTTTGCGCAGGGCGTCGGCCACCGGGCCGATGTTGCCTTCCGGGGTTGAGTCGAACGTGGAGCAGTATTTGAAGTACAGCTGCTGGACGCCTCGGGACCTAAGGGTGCGTGCCGCGGCCAGGGACTCTTCTACAGCCTCGGCGGCGGGAACGCTGCGGGTCTTCAGGGAAACGACTATGCAGTCGACATCGTGCAGCTGCATCGACGGGTCGGGGATGCCGAAGGTCTGCACAACCCGCATCCCGGCGCCCACCAGAGTGCCGGCCACGTCGGAGGCTCCGGTGAAGTCGTCTGCTATAACTCCCAGCCATGGGACATTCGCTGTCATTTCAGTGTTTGACATAGTCGGATCCTTCTCGGGTAGCGACGTTATCTATGAGTCTTTGGAAGGGAAAACAGTGCTGAGCTGGGTCATCCCGAAGTCGGGGGAAGCAAGGACGGTAGGCCCTCCCGACTTGTCCTGGGTGTGCTCAACAACCCGGGCCATGGAGGCCTGGGCGAGAACGACGACGTCGCACTCCGCTGCCAGTTCTGAGAAAGCGGCGAGCACCAACCTGTCATGCATCGCCCGGTCACCAGCGCGCAGGGCGGTGAAAGCGCCGTCGACAATTCTGGCGGTGATGGTGGGCGTGCTGTCCTGCCTCCTGGCTGAGTCTTGGACGAGCCGCGTGGTTGGCCCAAGGGTCGCAGACAGGGTCGCGAGTACGCCGATCCTGTCGCCGGACAGTACGGCGAGGTCGGCCATCGGAGTGTCGATGCGCAGGACAGGGATGGAGACGAAGTCCGCGGCGGCGGTTGCCGCTTCACCGATGGAGGAGCAGCTGACTAGCAATGTCTGGGCACCTGATTCCTCGGCGTAGCGGGCATAGTTGACCAGCCGCCGTCGAACGTGTCCTGGCGTTGTTCCGTGGGCAATGGTGTCCTGGAGCAATGACTCGTCCACGTAGTGCAGGACACGGAGGCCGGGAACCGTGTCCCTGGCCCTGGCTTCCATGTCCGTGACCAGGCCAGGCACCGTGTGCAGCATTGCGATGGTGTTCAAGGGTAAGTTCATATTTTTCAGCGTAGGACACAAGAAGATGCTGATTAGCAGCACTTAAGAGAATGCAATATTTCCAGGAACGCAAGAAGCAGGAGGTCGTCCGCGTGACGGCACAAAAATGCTCCCCGGGAGTCGAGACTGATTTCTCAGTCCAACTTCCGGGGAGCACTCCACCGTGATTAAGGACTCTTGCCCGCCAGGTTTCGCTTTATTGGGTTTCCGGGACTATTCGGCAGCGGCGGGAACATCCGCCACGACCCACATTTTGCGGACCGTTTCGTGGATGGTCCAGTGACCCTCCCAGCCGGCCGGAGTCACGAAGAGGGTACCGGGTCCGATGTCGAAGCTGGTGCCGTCCGGTTCGGTAATGGTTCCGCGGCCGCTCAGGATCTGGCAGATCTCGTCGTAGCCGGGACGGGTGCTCTTAAACTCTCCCGGAGTTACCTCCCAGATACCGGTCTTCAGGCTGTCCCTGTTCCAAAGACGGAAGGACGCTTCGGTTTGCCCGGCCTGGATCGCGGTCTCCTTGGGCTTGTGCTCCCCTGGGCTTGCGGTTGTTGCATCGCTCATGATGGTCGCCTTGACCATAGTTTCTCCTTGTTACCCGTTAATGCGTCGACCCTGTCTTGGGTTCGCTTTGTTTCAGTCAAACGAACGTACCAAACAAGAAGATGCGGGATATCGGCACTTTGGACAAGGCATTGTTTCCAAGGATGAAAGAAGCACATTTGACGAGCATGCATGGTCCCCACCGGGCCACCCAGACGCGAAACCTATAGCTGCCGTGGACCACACAGCCATCGCCCTGGCGCCGTGCACACCAGGCTGCTGGACCTGATTGATTCAGCACAGTCAGGGAAGCCCGCTCAGGCGACGGACTCAAGAACCCCCGCTTCTTTCGTTCTTGGAAACAATGCATTGTCTCAAGTGCCCTTAGTCTCGAGTTTCTTGTCTGATACCTTCGTCTAACGCAAACAATCCGAACCCGGAACCGGGACGATGCAATAGCGAGTGACAGACGAGAGGGAGCAGCAATGGCCAAGGCGACCGTGATCAGCGAAGCAATCGCAAGTCCGGGATTCGCCGCCCGTTACGTGAAAGATCACCCGCCCCGTCGGGGCGCTGGAGCCTGGTCAATATTTTGAATTGATCCTGCTGCGGTGCCGGAGAAGCGAGCGGGCCGCACCCTCTAAGAGGATGCGGCCCGAAAGTCGAGAGTGTCAGAGTCGAGACGGCTCAGTCAAAGCCGTGGCAGTAGACCTTACGGACGGTCTCGAGGACCTCCCAGCGACCCGTCCAGCCCTTGGGCTGCACGACGACGTCGCCCGCCGAGACCTCGTAGACGTTGCCGGAGCCGTTGTCAGTGACCCTCACGCGGCCGCTCACGATGTAGCAGAGCTCGGTGTCCTCGCGAGGGGTTATGTCCCAGCCGCCGGGCTGGCACTCCCAGACGCCGGTCTTGACCTCGGTGTCGAACTTCAGGATTGCCGTCTTGGGGTCGCCTGAGTCGTAGCCGGCGCGGTAACCGTTGGGCTCGAGCTCGCCCTGAACCTCAGCTGCAGGGACGTATACGTATGGACGCATGATTTTTCCTTCCAATGAATCGTGAATTGTTGACAATTCTACTCTATTGGATGAGTACGCGTCTATCGCACTCGCGTTTCGAAGCCGCCCCCAACATCGCTGCAGTCCCTCAGGCTCAGGCCGGCGTCCAGCAGTTCCGGTACGCTCGGCGTCGTCATGGTCCGGGCGCCGGCCTTGCGCGGTTAAGAACCGATCCTCGTCGCAAGGCCCTGCTGCAGATGCTCGATGGCCGCGGTGATCCGGCGTGGTGTCCTGTCCGTGGCGGGGTAGAGGGCGTAAATATCGGCGCTGGGCGTACGGACGTCCGGAAGGACCTGCTGAAGTACTCCCTGCTGGATCAGTGGGTTGACGTGCCACGTGGAGCGCATGATCAAGCCGAGCCCTTGGATGCACCAGTCGGTCACCACATCCCCGTCGTCACTGATCATGCTTCCCTTGACGTCGACGTATTCCTGCTCCTTCTCGCCAAAGCGCCACAGTGAGTAGTCGCCATTGTTTTCTCGCAGGACGATGCAGTTGTGCCGCTCCAGGTCTCTAATGGTCTGCAGCGGCGGGGCGCTGTCAAAGTAGCTGGGCGCCGCGCAAACAATCCTCCGGTTCCGTGCCAGGAGTTTTGCCTTGAGCCTTGAGTCGGACAGTCCTCCGACACGGATGGCGATGTCGAAATTCGTACTCGAGATGTTCAAAGGCAGCGGAGAAAGTTCCAGATCTATCTGGATCAACGGATGCTGCCGCACGAACTCCCCCAGCAGGGGCGCAATGTGCTTGCGGCCAATCCCCAGGCTCGAATGCACCGTAATGCGTCCCTTGAGCTCACCATGCTGCACAGACAGCGCTTCTTCGAGATCGGTTTTCTGCTGCAGGATGGTCAAGGCGCCTGTCGCATAGAGCTGCCCCTCTTCGGTGAGGGTGAGCCGACGCGTACTGCGCCGGACCAGTGGTACCCCCAGCCGCGACTCAAGGGCGGTAAGGCGTTTGCTCACTGCTGACACCGACTTTCCCCAATTCCTGGCAGCTTCAGTAAGGCTCTGGGAACGGGAAATCTGTTCAAAGAAATCCAGATCGTCGATCGATGTAAGGTCCATAACTGCTTCTTTCGTTTTTGGAAACAATGCATTCTCTCATGCCCTATTAATCTGGGTCTTCTTGTGTCGTACGCTGATCTGACTGTAGGCACAGCCGAGGTAACGCTCTCCAGAGGCGAACCGGGAATCGGGATAACGGCGTGCAATTAGCGAAGGCAAGGTATCAGCATGACTGCACTCGAAACGGACGTTGTCGTTGTCGGAGTGGGCTCTGTAGGAAGCATGGCGAGTTGGCAGCTCGCCTCCCGTGGTCAGCGGGTCATTGGAGTAGACAGGTTTTCGATCCCGGGCCCCTTCTCTGCCTACGCTGGCGAATCGCGCCTTTTTCGCAAGGTTTACGCGGAAGGCGGGCATTACACACCCCTTTTGCAAAGGTCGCAGGACCTGTGGCGTGACCTGGAAAATATCAGCGGGACGCGGCTGCTCAACACTACGGGCGCTGTCACGATCTACGACGAGCACAATCCGCGGTTGGCATCGCTCCTTGCAGCAGGGAAAGACAATGGCCTGGAGTACGAAGTTCTCCGGGGCGACGAGGCCAGGGCCAAGTACCCCGAACACGTAATCAGGGACATGGATGTCACAATCTTTGACCCTGAGGGCGGCTACCTGCATTCAGAGAAGGCCGTGACCGCCGCACTCGTGGAGGCCACCCGGCTTGGCGCTCAATTCCTGGGAAACCGGAAAGCGCACAGCGTGGAGCCGTACGGTGACCGGTACATCGTACGGACCGATCAGGAAGAGATCATCGCCTCCCGGGTGATCATCTCGCAGGGCAATGGTGCGGGAGCAGTGTGCCAGGGACTCGGTGTGCACCTGTCCGTCCTGCCGCAGATCCTGACCTGGTTCCCCGTTGTGGATCCAGCTGCATTCTGCCGGGAAGGCATGCCGGTCTTCCTCAGGAGGGCGGAGGAAAACGGAAGGTCGGACAGCGCCCAGCTCTACGGGTTCCCTAGCGCTGACGGTTGGACCGTGAAAGTCGTCGCGAGCGTCTTTCTGGACGAGGTTGAGTCCATGGAAAAGCCTCCCACTTGGGATCCGCAGCATTTGGACACCATCCGGGCATGGGTCCGGGAATTCATTCCCGGACTGATTCCGGACCCGGTGCGGGTTGCCACGTGCGCGGACGGTCATCTACCTGATACGACCGCGCTGTTCGGCACAGTGCCCGGAATGGAAGGCGTCGTCGTGGCGGCCGGCTTCTCCGGCCACGGCTTCAAGATGGCTTCTGGATTGGGGGCAATTGCCGCAGACCTCGTGCTGAACGGAACAACAGCCACCGACGTCAGTTTCATGAACCCTGCCCGGTTCATACGACCCGACACGCGACTCACGTCACTGGCTCTGAGCTAAGAGCCGTAGCAATCGTCCCAACCCCCGAAAAAAATACAAGAAACAAGGAACGGAATAATCATGGCAAGCACGAACTTCCGGCCGAAGTACATCTCTTACGATGTCTACGGCACGCTCATTAACTTCAACATCTATCCCACCACCGTTCGCCTGCTCGATGGCCGCATTTCAGAAGAGCGGTGGCCTGAGTTCAAGAAGGTTTTCCGTGCGTACCGGTTCGACGAGGTAAGTGGCGACTACAAGCCCTACGAGCAGATCCTTCAGGATGCCTTTGACCGGGCATGCAAACGGTTTGGCCTTGGGCCGACCACCGGTGCCGGCGCAGAGCTCGCTGAGGCTGTACGCAATGCTGTTGCCCACGAGGACGTGCCGGCTGCGCTGAAGCTCCAGGGCGACAACTACAAGCTGGTGGCTCTGTCCAACGCAGACGACAGCTTCCTGGATATCAGCATTCCCAAGGTCGGCGCAGAGTGGCACGCAGTGTTTACCGCCGAGCAGGCGGGGGCCTACAAGCCGCGCCTCCAGGCGTTTGAGTACATGCTGGACACCCTGAACGCCAAGCCGGAGGACTTCCTGCACGTCTCCTCGCACCCGCTGTACGACCACATCCCGATGTACAACCTGGGTTTCCGGGACCTTGTCATGCTGGACCGTGGCGCTGAACCCTTCGCCGATGGCTACAACATCACCACCGTCAAGTCCCTGGACGAGCTGAACAAGCACCTGGGTCTCTGACCCGGGCCAACAGGCCAAGACCTGTTTAGAGGAGTGAGACGGACCGGATAGATACGAGCGCTAGCTGCGCGGGCCTGAGCACGGTATTGCACCGGGCTCAGGCCCTTTAGCTTTTTAAAGACGCTTCAACGCTGTATCAGTGAACGCACTCAACGTCCCGGCCGGCACGGGAGGCCCTGGTCCGAGCGGCTCCGCGCTGGTTCCGCCCCGCTGAGGATCGAGAAGACGGGCAATCCTGCAAAGCCCAGCGTCCGAGCCTTTGACGCCGAGGAAGCCTCGCCGATTCCTGGACAGGCATCTCGTGTGCGCTGGCTCAGTCGTCAGGGCGCCGTTCAAAGCCGTCCTGCTCTTACACGAAGCAAGCGCCCGGTAGGATCCAATGTCCAAAGGGGAGACTGTTCAACAGTTGAAATTTGGACTGTTCTACTGTTGACATCAGACGGTGTTCAGGGTTCTATTGGTGTTGCAGAACGAGTCGCACATCACAACTCACGTGAAGCGTCGGAGACCACGCCTCGCCCATGGCATGAGGATGCCGAAGGGCATCACAAAGCCTGCACCTGCTTCAGGGCGCCTCTGCCGCTGAAGGCCATTTGAAGGGAAGCATTATGAAGACTTGTATGAAGATCCAGACGGCGGCTGCGGGGCTTGTTGTCCTGTTGGCTCTGAGTGGCTGTGGCGGGGCGGCTACGGGCACGTCGGGGGCGGACATTCCGAAGACGCAGAACACTCGTGATGTCTCCGAGGGTGTCCAGCCCGATGCTGCCGCGGTGGCGCTGTTGCCGGAGTCCTTTAAGGCCAAGGGTCAGCTGACGGTGGCGATGGATCTGAGTTCCCCGCCGATGACGTTCCTGGCCGAGGATAACTCCACCCCGATCGGGGTGAACCCGGACCTGGCGCGCCTGGTGGCCAAGAAGCTGGGCCTGAAGCTGAAGTTCGAGAACACGGCGTTCGACAC
>NZ_JAVDRQ010000017.1:0-103778 GCF_031454875.1 Arthrobacter oryzae | reverse complement strand
CACCAGCGTTCCGGACGCTAAAGATCCGGGCACCAGCGTTCCGGACGCTAAAGATCCGGGCACCAGCGTTCCGGACGCTAAAGATCCGGGCACCAAGAGTACGGGCACCGGAGATCCCGGCCCTACGGACACACCGACACGGCCCAGCGCCATTGGCGGCTATGAGGACTGGCCGTCCTACCTGCGCTGGCATCCGCGCCACATCGCGGACTCCCCGGCGGGGCAGGAACTGGCGGATGCCCTCGGTGTTCCCGCCGCCGCGGCCAACTCCGGCCTTGTGCTGGGGTCAGTTGCGCTGGAGTCGGAGGAGACGCACGACGGCGTCACTACTTCACGGGTCAGCTGGCAGTTGGGCTTCGGTCCACGCACCCGCGCCTGGTTCCTACGCCCAGCCGGCCCCGCCGGCCCCTTGCCGGGGATCCTGGCGCTCCACTGCCACGCCGGTATCAAGTCAGTCGGCGCCGAACGCCTGGTGGATCCACGCCTGGTAGATTCCGGCATACAAATATCGGCCCTCCAACAGAACCTCTACGGTGGCCGCCCCTTCGCCACCTGGCTCGCGTCCCGGGGTTTCGCCGTCCTTGCCCACGACGCCTTCTCCTGGGGCAGCCGCCGGTTCGACCTGGACACGCCCCCTTGGCGGACGGCCGCCGTCGTCAACGGCCGCAAGGCACTCTGGCGGGAGGCCGGCGTCGTACCTTCCGAAGCGGACCTGTATGACGCCGCGGCGGCAGCGCACGAGGACACTGTTGCGAAAGCAGCCGGGCTCCTGGGCACGAGCTTCGCCGGAATGGTGGCGCACGACGACCTCGCGGCCCTCCGCGTCCTTTCGGGTCTCACGGGCGTGGATGCCGCCCGGCTGGGCACAGTCGGCTTCTCCGGAGGAGGCGGCCGGTCCCTGATGCTGGCCGCCCTCAGCCCACTCGTCCGCAGTTTCGTGGTCACTTGCATGATGACCACGTACCGCTCTCTGTTCCCGTCGTACGTGGACGCCCATTCGTGGCTCCTGCAAACCCCGGGCCTATCGCGGCTGGGCGACTATCCCGAGCTCGCTGCCCGTTCGACGGCGGACCGCTTCCTGGTGCAGTACGCGCTCGCTGACGAACTGTTCCCGGAAGACGGAATGCGCGACGCCGATGCCCTGCTCCGTGCGCAAAATGCATCCGGCCGCTACACCGGCAGCTTCCGGCCGGGCGGTCACGCCTTCACCACCGACATGCAGGAGGAAGCCGCCGGCTTCCTCCTCGAATCCCTCTCCCCAGCTCGCCAGGTCTTCGCACGCCAGAACGGACCCTCATGACAGCCGACACTTTCAGCACCCACTCCGCCAGCCGGCAGGAACAGACAGCAACCGGCTCAGCACGTACCGGCCCGGCACAGCGGGTTGCCCTCGTGGGCGCCCACGGCTACGGCGCACGCCATCTCGACAACCTGGCCCGACTGGCCGAGCTGGGCCTCGTGGAGCTCGTAGCGGTTGCGGACCCCCGCCCACCGGCGGATGGCACTCTGCCTGACGGAGTAACGACGTTCCCCTCCTTGGCGGAGCTCCTGGCCGCCGGTCCGGCGCCGGACGTCGTCATCCTGGCCACACCCATCCAGACCCATGCGCCGCTGGCACTCGCCGCAATCGCCGCCGGCGCTGACGTCTACGTTGAGAAGCCGCCTATGGCATCCCTGGCCCAGTTCGACGCCGTGCTCTCCGCCGCCCAGCAGTCGGGCCGGCTGGTCCAGGTGGGTTTCCAAAGCCTCGGCTCCCATGCCCTGCCGGCTCTCGAGCGCGTGGTGGCGTCCGGCGAAATCGGCGAGGTCCGCGGTGTCAGCGCCGTGGGCACCTGGGTGCGCACCACGGGATACTTCAAGCGCTCGCGATGGGCGGGAAAACGCAGCCTGGACGGAACCGACGTCGTGGACGGAGTGGCCACCAACGCCCTGGCGCATGCCGTGGCCACCGGGCTGAAAATCGCCGGTGCCTCGCTGGCCACGGATGTCGCATCCGTGGAAACGGACCTCTACCGGGCCCACCCCACCGAAAGCGACGACACGTCGGTGATCCGCGTACGGACCGCTCACGGCACCGTCCTGCTGTGCGCCCTGACGCTGTGTGCCGATGAACAGACCGCACCCTCGGTCACTGTCCACGGCATGCTGGGGCGCGCCGAATTCTTCTACACCGAGGACCGGCTGACGGTCACCACGCCCGACGGCGAGCGCACCGAGATGTTCGGCCGTACGGATCTGCTGGAAAACCTCCTCGCTTGTCGCCGTTCCCCGGGCGGGGAAGACGGACTGTTGAGTCCGCTGGCAGGCAACGGTGCCTTCATGAAGGTGCTGGAAGCCATTCGGACAGCTGAGCAGCCGCGCGCCATTGACGCGCGGCACATCACCTGGGCAGGCGAAGGCGACGACGCCCACCCCGTTGTCCACGGCATCCGCCAGCACATGCGCCGGGCCGCGGCGGCGCAGGCCACCTTTGCGGAACTCGGCGTGCCCTGGGCCCGTGACCTGCCCGGTGAACTGACGGCGGAACTGCCCGGTGAACTGCCCGACGTCGGCGCTCAGACTCCGTTCACGGTAAACGGGAAAGTAGTGGCGAAGCCGGCAGACGGCAGCCGGATAGCACCCACGTCGTCGCCCCGCCCGTACCTGCATCCGGTCAGCAGCCTCGCCGGCACCGTGGTGACCGACCATCTTCCGGAGGACCACGTGTGGCACCTTGGTGTGGGAATTGCCATCCAGGACGTGGACGGCGTGAATTTCTGGGGCGGACGGACCTACACCCGCGACGCCGGCGGCTACGTCTGGCGGAAGGACCACGGACGAATCGTCACGCGCGCAGTGGAAAACGGCGATGGCTCGCAGACCGAAACCCTGAGCTGGCTGGCGCCGGACGCATCGCCCCTCCTCAACGAACGCCGGACATGGAGTTGGGCCGCCGTAGACGCCTCCACGTGGCGGCTGACCCTCGACTTCGAACTCACCCCGTCCGGTCCGGACCCGGTCAGACTCGGCAGTCCGGGCTCGAACGGCCGTCCGCAGGGCGGCTATGGCGGCTTCTTCTGGCGCCTGCCTGCGGTCCACGGAGCCGCGGTGTCGACCGCGTCCGCGGACGGAGAGGACGCTGTGCATGGAACCCTCCCCTCCCCCGCGGCACCATGGCTGGCGTGGTCCGGCACCTTCAGGGGTGGAGAGTCCGACGGCGGTCCGGCCACTTTGGTCTTCCTGCCCGGTGCCTTCCTGGCCGGCGCCGGCGCAAAGCAGCCCGGCGATCCCTGGTTCGTCCGCGTGGCCGGGTATCCCGGCGTCGGACTCTCCCTGGCGTGGGAGCAGGAAGCAACAGCCAGCCACGCCAGCCCGCTTCACCGAACCGTCACGGTGCTGGTGGCCGACGGCCTCCTGTCCACCGGCGACATCGAACAGCTCATCAATACATTGGGGGAATCCTTATGAACACCGCTACCCAGCAGGCACGGCAGGAACTGGAAGCCGCAGCAGTAGAACGAACCGCACCGGGCAACCCGGCCGACCGCGCCGTCAAACGGCGGCGCGTCCTGGACATCCTGGAGGCCGCTGGCCGGGAATCGCTGCTGCTGACCACCAACACGGCGCTGACCTGGTACCTGGACGGCAGCCGGGTCCACATCAGCCTCGCCGGCGACCCCATCGCGGCCATGCTGGTTGACCGTGACGGGGACCACCTGGTCACGTTCAGCAACGAGGCGGCGCGGATAGCGGCAGAGGAACTGCCCGACGGCGTCGCCCTTCACACGGTGCCCTGGCACGGACAGCTGCATGCCGCCGCAGCCATGCTCGCCCCCAACGGAAACCCGCTGCCGGAGGCAGAGGTTACCGCAGAGCTCCGGGCCGCCCGCCAACAATTCCTCCCGGGCGAAAGCGCCCGATACGCCAGGCTCTGCGCCGAGGCCGCTGCCGCGATGACCGACGTCCTGTCCGGGGCAACACCGGAAACCACGGAGTTCGCGTTGGCCTCTGCCCTGGCAGCCCGCATCGTGGCAATAGGAGCCGAGCCGCTGGTCCTCCTCTGCAACGGCGCCGGCCGCAGCGAGTTCCGGCATCCGCTGCCCACCCATGCGCCGATCGGACGGCGGGCCATGGCAGTGGTGTGCGCGCGGCGCAACGGGCTCGTGGCCAACGTGACCCGCTGGGTGCGGTTCGACGCCGGCAGCCCGGCCGAGCGCGACGCCGAAGCCCGGATTGCCGCCGTGGAAGCGGACATCTTTGACGCAACGGTTCCCGGCGCCCGGCTTGACGGCATTTTCGCGGAAATCCAGGAAGCATATTCCCGGCACGGCTTCGGCGCGGGCCAATGGACCCTCCACCACCAGGGCGGGCCGGCCGGGTATGCGGGCCGTGATCCCCGGGCAACGCCCGCCACGGACGACACCGTGGTCCGCAACCAGACCTTCACTTGGAACCCCTCAGGCCCGGGGGTGAAGATCGAGGACACAGTGCAGCTGACGGAGGCGGGCATTATCGTGCTCACTGTGGATCCCCGCTGGCCAACCGCCGCAGTGAACGGCATCGCCCGGCCCGTGACGCTGCAGCTGTGAGGCTCGCTTCCCAGCAGTTGCACAGCAGGGAACGCGCCCCAAATTGTCCTCGCAATACGGCGTCACTGGTATAGACCGGTGGGCACTTTCGTGGAAAACCGTTGCCAGTTTTTCCGTCCTTGATGGCTGATTCGATGCCCCATCGAATGGATTTGACTTGAAACCCGAGTCGGATTCGGTGGGGTCCCGCAGGCTCCCGGCCTCAGGGAAATGAATGGCCCCGCATTCCGCAGCAATCGGTTTGTTGAGCCACCGTTACGTGGCGTCGAGCGAATTTTTCGCGTGTTTTATCTCACCGTCGGTCCCCTTGCGGGCTGAACCGGGGCGTCCATAGCGTGGCACGGGACCGCGACGTACCAGCGAAGGACTGCAATGCCATCAGCACCCGCCAAAACGGACCCGCCTGCCCGCACTGACCCTGCCCGCACTGACAAGGACCCCGTCCCGGGCCGGCAGGCCCTGCCGGAACCACACGGGCCCAAAACCATCAAGTCGTTCCTGACCGACGGACTCCGATGGGACCTGCCGGCCTCGCTGGTGGTGTTCCTCGTGGCCGTACCCCTGTCGCTCGGCATCGCAGCTGCGTCGGGCGCCCCTGTCATGGCCGGCCTGATCGCGGCGGCCGTCGGCGGAATCGTGGCCGGCTCGCTGGGCGGTTCGCCGCTGCAGGTCAGCGGACCCGCCGCCGGCCTGACCGTCATCGTGGCCGGCCTGATCGAACAGTTCGGCTGGCCTGTCACCTGCGCCATCACTGCTGCGGCCGGCGTGCTTCAGGCCCTGCTGGGGCTGGCCAAGGTGGGCCGCGTTGCCCTGGCGATCGCACCGGTAGTGGTCCACGCCATGCTGGCGGGCATCGGCATCACCATTGTGCTGCAGCAGGTCCACGTGATGCTCGGCGCAGAGTCCGCCAGTGAAGCCTGGGAAAACATCACCGCGTTCCCGGCCAGCATCTTCGGCGCCGACATCGCCGCGGCAGTCCTGGGCGCCGTCGTCATCGCCCTCCTCCTTGGGTGGAAGCACCTTCCCGCTGCTGTCCGCCGGATTCCCGGCCCCCTCGTTGCAGTCATCGCAGCCACTGCGCTCTCGCTGCCCTTCAATGTGGACCGCATCAGCTTCGACGGGTCGCTGCTGGGCGCGATTGCCCTGCCCGAGCTCCCCGACGGGAACTGGACCGCAGTGGTCCTTGGCGTTGTGACCATTGCACTGATCGCCAGCGTTGAATCCCTGCTCTCCGCGGTGGCCGTGGACAAGATGCACCACGGACAGCGGACCGACTTCAACCGTGAACTCATGGGGCAGGGTGCAGCCAACGTGACCTCCGGGATGCTGGGCGGCCTGCCCGTCACCGGCGTGATCGTCCGGAGCGCCACCAATCTGGAGGCCGGCGCGCGTACACGCAAGTCGGCCATACTGCACGGCGTATGGGTGCTGGTTTTCTCGCTGCTGCTGGCGGGCCTGATCCAGCTCATTCCCCAGGCGGTCCTCGCCGGCCTGCTGATTGTGATCGGCTCGCGCCTGGTCCGGACAGCCGACATCAGGACGGCCCGCCGGACCGGGGACCTGACGGTCTACGGAGTGACGCTGTTCTGCGTGGTGTTCGTCAACCTGCTCGCCGGAGTCCTCACCGGCCTGGTCCTCGCCGTTGCGCTGGTCGTCTGGCGTGTGGCTCGGGCCAGCATCCACGCGGAGCCCGTCGGAACCGACGGCGGGAACCGCTGGCGCGTTGTCATCGACGGATCCTGCAGCTTCCTTTCACTCCCGCGCCTCAGCACTGTGCTGGCTTCGGTCCCTGCCGGCGCGCACGTCACTGTTGAGCTGGAGGTGGACTTCCTCGACCATCCCGTCCACGACACCCTGGACGCCTGGCGCAACCGGCATGTAGTCAACGGCGGCACGGTGATCATCGAGGAAAGCGGAACTGCCACGCTCCACGATGCCCAGGCCGGTCCGCCGAGCCGCGGCAGCTCGCGCTCCGCGTTGCGGAGCGGATTCGCCCCGTGGCGGAGCTGGCAGCGGCGGATCCTCGGCGGGCACGCTGCCGGCGGCCATGCCCCTGCCGGCCCGGAGGTCCCCGCGCCGCTGCGCTCCGTGCTGACCGGCGTGGACAACTACCACCGGCGGAACGCCCACCTGGTGCGACCGCATGTCCAGGAGCTGTCCTCGTTCCAGGATCCGGGCACCCTGTTCGTTGCCTGCTCGGATTCTCGCGTGGTGCCAAACCTGATCACCAGCAGCGGCCCCGGCGATCTGTTCACCGTCCGGAACGTGGGAAACGTGGTGGGCGACACCGGCCGCGACGCGTCCATTGAGGCAGCCCTGGAGTTCGCCGTCAGCGAGCTGTCCGTGGAATCCATCGTGGTCTGCGGGCACTCGGGTTGCGGTGCCATGACCGCGCTGTGGGCCGACCCGGACAGTGCGGGTGCCGAGGCCGAGCCGCGCGGCGCCATCGATGTCTGGCTCGACCACGCTCGTCCGAGCCTGGCCGCCTTCCGCGAAGGCCACAGGGTCCAGGCGGCAGCAGCCGACGCCGGGTTCGGCGCCGTGGACCAGTTGGCAATGGTGAACGTTGCGGTCCAGCTGGACAGGCTCCAGCGCCACCCCGGCCTTCAGGAAGCATTGCAGTCCGGACGCGTGCACGTCGTGGGGCTGTTCTATGACATCTCCACGGCGCGGGTCCTGCGGATTACGCCGGAGGGCATCAGCCACCTCGACCCCTCCGCGCTCAGCCACTAGGCAGTCACCGCGTGGCGAGCTAATGGCGGGTGAAGTCACGCCAGGCGTTGGCTTCTCCCCGGCCTGATGCGGCCGTCCGGCACGCGTCAGGCCGAGGAGAACCACACAACGTGGGGTTCAACCCGGACAGTTTCAGCCGGGATGATCTTTTCCACCCTGACAATCTCCAGGGCCTCCACGTCCAGCAGCTTGCGCGCCCCCGTTCGTGAGTCCACGATCCAGAACAGGTCCGTGGACGGAATCGTCTCGGTCACCCGGCCCCGGTGGAACAGCCTGCCTTTGTGCCAGGCCTCGATTTCCTCACCTGCCGACAACTCCTCACACGTCCGTACGTTTGATTTCCCGCCTGCATCCACGATGAGCCCCTCCCCTGGCGCTTTATCCGCTGAAATCCGGCTTCAGGTGAGGCCGGCCATCAACTGAGATCAGCATCCTCCAGCAAGGTTGCAGCGACGTTTCCGGAGGATGATGTTCCTGTGTCGCTTACGCACGCGGCCGGACCAGGGCCGAACTAGGGCAGCACCAGCACACCATCAATGCGGCGCGGAATGCCCAGCGGGTTCGCTTCCTGCAGGGCAGGATGCAGCACCGTTTCGGGAGCGTCCTGGTAGGCTACCGGGCGCTGGTAGCGCCGCACCGCCGTCGCCCCCACCGAGGTGAACAGCGACGTGGTGGCAGGGTACGGACCACCGTGCTGCTGGGCCCAGTTCACGGCCACACCGGTAGGCCAGCCGTCGAACAGCACGCGTCCGGCCAGGCCGGCAAGCTGTTCCACGAGTCCCGAAACGTCCTCGTCGGGCTGTGCATGGACAGTGGCGGTCAGGCTGCCGGGCACCAGTGCAAGCGCCTCGCTCAGCTGGTTCGGGTCCGAATACTCGATCAGCAGCGTGGTGGGACCGAAGCATTCCTCCAGCAGTTCCTCCGGGCGCTCCAGCACGTTGGCGGCCGTCGTCCTGAAGATGACCGGCGCCGCACCGTCCGTTGCCGCGTCCTGCTCAACCGAACCGCTGATCACATCGACGGCGGCCACGCCGAAAGCATCCGTCAGGGTCGCGACGCTCCGCAAACCGTCCGGGTAGGCCTCGGCAATACGCTCCGTGAGCATGGGCACCGCGGCCTTGTCCTTGACCGCCTCCGCGAGCATGGCCGGGAAGTCGGTGCCGGCCGGAATGAAGACCAGTCCCGGCTTGGTGCAGAACTGCCCGGCGCCAAGGGTGAAGGACCCTGCGAGGCCTGCGGCCAGCTCAACCGCCCGGGTCTGCGACGCGCCGGCCGTGATCACGACGGGATTGAGGCTGCCGAGCTCACCGTAGAACGGGATGGGATCGGGCCGGGAGACGGCAAGGTCGAACAGCGCCCGGCCGCCGGGAATGGACCCGGTGAAGCCAACGGCCTTGATAGCCGGATCCTGCACCAGCGCCGTGCCGGCGTCCCGGCCGCTGACGAGGGCGAACAGGCCTTCCGGGGCGCCCGCGGCTGCCAGTGCCTCTGTGACGATTTCCGCCGTCCGCTCTGAAAGCCTGAGGTGGCCGGAGTGCGCCTTCACAATCACGGAACAGCCGACGGCGAGCGCCGATGCCGTGTCCCCGCCGGCCACCGAGAAGGCGAAGGGAAAGTTCGACGCCGAGAAGACAGCCACCGGCCCGATCGGCTTTAGCAGCCGCCGCAGGTCAGGCTTCGGCGGGGTGGCCGACGGGTCTGCATGGTCGATCACCGCTTCGAGGTAGGACCCTTCGGTGATCACCGTGGCGAAGAGCCGCAGCTGTCCGCTGGTGCGCGCCACCTCACCGGTAAGCCGTGCCGTTCCCAGCCGGGTTTCCGCTTCGGCGATGGCCACCAGTTCCGTCACATTGGCGTCCAGGGCATCGGCGACGGCATGGAGCCATCCGGCACGTTCGGCGTCGGACGCGGCTGCGGCGGCTTTGGCCGCCCGGGCGGCAGCTGCCGTCAGGGCGGTAAGTTCGAGGGTTGCTGTTGTCACAGTGGCTTCCTGTTCTGGTTGTCGGCGGATGACCCGCTGAAGTCGAAACCCAGTCCCGGCCGGCCGGTAAGGGTGAGCCGGCTGTTGCTGACCCGCACGGGCGACGGTGCGTCCAGCACCCCCAGCTGTTCGAAGGACGCGTCCTCGACGTCCTCCACCAGGGTGGGTTCGGCCATGGTCAGCGCGAGCTGGCCGGAAAGTTCCGGCAGCAGGTGCGGCATGACTCTGATGCTGTGTGCGCGGGCCAGTTCCACGATGCGCC
The DNA here is from genome assembly GCF_031454875.1 of Arthrobacter oryzae. GTDB lineage: Bacteria > Actinomycetota > Actinomycetes > Actinomycetales > Micrococcaceae > Arthrobacter > Arthrobacter oryzae_D. Next base: position 94,234 of record NZ_JAVDRQ010000017.1, on the reverse strand, counting down.
GGAAGGGCGTGATGCCGCCGACGCGGATGATGTTGGGCTGGATGATGTCCACGGCTCCCGCCTCGACGAAATCGCGGAAGCGGTAGATGTTGTGCAGGTTCTCGCCCAGGGCGATGGGCACCGGGGATTGTTGCCGCAGCCTGCTGTACGCCCAAAGGTCATCCGCCCGGAGGGGTTCCTCGAGCCAGTCGAGGCCGTACTCCCCCAGCACGTCCAAGGCACGGAAGGTGGCGGGCAGGTCCCAGCGCTGGTTGGCATCGATCATGAGCTTCCGGTTTGGCCCCAGGACCTGCCGGACGGCGGCAACGCGTTCCGCGTCTTCCCGGATGTCCGGTTTGCCCACCTTGATTTTGACGGCATGGTGCCCGGCCGCCACCCAGCGTTCCGCCTGGGCCACCAGTTCCTCGAGGGAATAGTGCAGGTTAACGCCGGAACCGTATACCTCCACGGAATCCTGGCGCTGGCCCAGCAGCCCGCTCACCGAGCTCCCGGCCTGGCGTGCCTGAAGATCCCACAGGGCAAGGTCGACGCCGGCGATGGCGATGGTGGTGAGTCCCCCGCCGCCGGCCTCGTGCAGCCGCTTCCACAGCTGGTCCCACACCGTTTCGGGGTGCGCAGCAAGCCCGGCAATGAAAGGCGCGATGTCGAAGTCCAGGAGCGCCTTGACCGCCTGCGGGCCGATGGTGGGGGTCCAGGAGAACCCGTGGCCCGTCCCGCCGTCGTCCGTTTGGATCTCGGTGACGATCACGTGGTTCTCCGGCGCTTCCGCACCCCAGCTGCGCCGCAGCGGAACCGTCAGGAGCCGGGTGGACAGACCCGTAATGAGGGGTGCGGTCCGGACCGCTTCGTCGACGGGCACACTCATTAGCGGCCCGCCAGCTCGTAGCCCCTGGCCAGGATGGCCTTGAGCTGAACCAGCTGCTCGTCGGAGGGGTCAACCAGCGGTGCGCGCACGGGGCCCACCGGCAGGCCGCCCAGCCGGAGTCCGGCCTTGATGAGGGAGACGCCGAAGCCCGGTGTCTGGTCGCGGAGGCGGACCAGCGGCGCGTAGAAACCCTCCAGCAGAGCGTGCCGGCGCTCCTCGTCACCGGAGATGTAGGCGTCGTAGTAGGCCTTGGCGATCTCGGGAGCCATGGCGAACGCAGCCGAGGAGTAGAGCGGGATGCCCAGGCCCCGGTAGGCACCCTGGGTCAGTTCTGCCGTGAGCAGGCCGTTGAAGAGCAGGAAATCCTCGCGTCCGCTGGCGGCGATGGCGGTGACGATCTCCTGGGCCAGGCCCACGTCGCCGAGGCCGTCCTTGAACCCGATCACTTTGGGGTTGGCGGCCAGGCGCGCCATGGAGGCGGCCGTGTACTTGGCGTTCCCCCGGTGGTAGACGATCACCGGCAGGCTGCTGGCCGCGGCCACGGCCTCGATGTAGGCCACCAGGCCGTCGGTGGGGCCGGTGACGAGGTACGGCGGCAGGACCAGCAGTGCGTCGGCTCCCGCTTCCTCGGCCACCCGGGCAGCGGCGAGGGCATGGCCGAGCGGGCCGCCGGCACCGGCGACCACCGGCACCTTGCCTGCCACAACCTCGACGGCGACCGTCACAACGGTGCGCACCTCGTCGATGCTCAGGGCGTGGAACTCACCGGTGCCGCAGGCGGGGAACACGCCGCCGGGTCCGAACGGGAGCCTCGAGCCGATGTGCTCCTTGAGGAGCTCCACGTCAACAGTGCCTTCCGGGGTGAACGGTGTGACAGGGAAGAACAGTACGCCGTCGAATTTCATGGGGTCTCCTTGGATCCTGTGCCGGCCGCGACCAGCGCGGCAGGGGTCTCGTCATTGAGGGTGCTTTCAGTCTTCAGTTCGGTCCGCCAGCTTCGCGTGGGTTGCCAGCCGAGGAGCTCCCGGGCCTTGGTGATCGAGAATGCCGGGCTGGTGCCCGTCAGCCCGGCGGCAAGTTGGGCGCTGCCGGGCAGGAACCGCGGCATCAGCTCGGCAAGCGAAACTGTAGCCAGCGCGTCGGCGGCCCCCACGAAAAAGGTCTGGCCGTTGGGGATGGTGTCCATCTTGGCCAGCAGCAGGTCCAGGAAGTCCGCCACGTCGCGCGCATCCACATAGTTGAAGAGTGCGGGTGCGGACAGGGCCGGATCGGCCAGCCGTTCGCGGACTGTGTGGCCCTGCTGGGTGAGCGCACCCGCCCACTCCTCCGGCGAAATCACATAGCAGGGGCGGAAGGCCGCGTAGCGGATGGCATCTCCCTGAGCGGCCGCGAACATCTGCACGGTCTGTTCGGCGATGAGCTTGGACAATGCATAGGCGTTCCAGGGCCGGGGCGTGGTTTCCTCGTCCACCGGGAAGCTCTCCGGCAGCCAGCCCGCGGGCGAGCCGTACCCCAGCACAGTGGGGCTGCTTGCCGTGATGATCTTGCCGATGCGCAATTCAGTCGCTGCGCTGATGACGGCGTAGGCCAGCCTTGTGTTGGTGCTGAGGATGACGTCTTCCGGTGCGCTGAACGGTACGGCGATCGCGGCAAGGTGGACGACGGCGTCGGGCGCTGTATCGCGAAGGAGGCGTTCCGCCTCTCCCGGCGCCAGAAGGTCGGCAGTGCGCTGCTCGACGCCGCCGGGCAGCTGGGCCGGGGGAACGGCGTCGCGGTCCACCGAGATGACATAGTGGCCTGCGCCGGCGAGGCCGGCCACGACACTTCGTCCCAGCCGGCCGGAGCCGCCGGTCACAAAAATCCTGCTCATGTTGTTTCCTTAGGTTGTCGGCCGCCGGCTAGGCGCCGCGGCGGAGGTCGGCGCCGAGGTCCAGGTCCGCGGTACGGACGGGAAGCCCGGATTCCAGGGAGGCGTTGCCCGCGATGCCGACGGACACGGAGCGCAGTCCGTCCAGGTATCCGGAGGGCCGTCCCAGGGGGTCCTCGCCGGGGCCGTTGAAAAGATCGGACAGGAGGAGTTCGTCGCCGCCGCCATGGCCGCCTTCGCCGTTGACGATCGGCACCTCGTAGGCAGGCTCCCAGTGCCGCTGGACCACCAGGCGTTCGCCGTTGCGCCGGACCGCGTCCTCCTCTTCGACCGGCGTTGCCGAGGGGTCCACCACGGTCTTCTTGTCGGTGCTGTGCACCACGGCCGCACGTTCAACGACTTCGAGTTCCGCCCGGCCTTCGGTGCCGTTGACTGCTACGCGGTAGCCTTCCCACGGGCTGTGGGCGTTGAGCGAGTAGCTCAGCGTGGGGCCGCCCTGGTAGTCGACCACGAGCGCCAGGTTGTCCTCGATGGTGATGCCTGCCGTGAACACGTCCTGGTCCCGGCGGTATCCGTCGAAGTGCTCGTTGTCCAGGAAGAGGGCCTTGAGCCGCTCGTCCTCACGCAGGTCCAGCGCGAAGGGGTCCCTTTCGGCGGTGCCGGTTCCGGCGGCGGAAGCACCGGCGTCGGGAGTGCCCCGCTCCGGACGCGGGCCGAGCCCGCGCTCGGCGGCGTTCCTGTCGCCGTAGAACCTCAGGCCGCCGGAGGCGAAAACCCGCTCCGGGACGTCGTCGATCCACCAGTTGACCAGGTCGAAGTGGTGGGATGCCTTGTGGATCAGCAGGCCGCCGGAGTTCTTCTTTTCGCGGTGCCAGCGGCGGAAGTAGTCTGCGCCATGGACCGTGTCCAGGACCCAGCTGAAGTCGATGGACGTGACCTTGCCGATCACGCCGCTCTGGATGATCTCCTTCAGGGCGCTGTTGCGCGGTGAGTAGCGGTAATTGAAGGTGACCACGACGTTCCGGCCCGTTTCCTCAACGGCTTTGGTGATGCGGCGGCATCCTTCCGCATCGATGGTCAGCGGCTTCTCCACCACCACGTCAGCGCCGGCTTCAAGGCCTTCCACGATGTAGTCGGCGTGCGTGTAGTCGGGCGTGGTCACCACGACGCGGTCAATATCGTTGTCGCGGATGAAGGCGGTGAGTTCGGCGGGATCAAAGGCCGCAACAGGACCGGGTGCCCCCAATTCCTGGATGAGCTTCTGGTAAAACTCCACGCGGCCGGGGTTGACGTCGGAGAAAGCCACTAGCTCGGCGGTGTCCGAGTGCTTGCCGAAGATTGCGCGGATGTACATCTCGGAACGGCCGCCGGTGCCGATCAGGGCGATGCGTGCCTTGCGGGCGGGGTTCGCGGAGCGGGCGGCGTCGGCAGTGGCCTCGTCGGCGGTTCTGTCATCGACAGTTGCGTCGTCGGGTGCGACGGCGCTGCCCGGATTGACGGTGTTGGCTGTGTTGCCCATGGCGGTGTAACCCTTTCGGAAGGCAGGAACGCTGGCCGCTTGACGGCCGGGAGGAGTGCGGTGAGAATTATGAGAAAGCGTTTTCTCGGAGCGTTATAAGCTTTGTATCAAGACTCTGGCGGTCACGTCAACCATCTGCCCGAACGGGAAGACCTGAACGGCAGACCGGGCGGGAGGAGTCGAAGAAGCCCGGAAAGGGGCCCCATGGGCAGGAGAGCTACCACACGGCGGATCGGCATTGCCGACGTCGCACTCAAGGCTGGTGTTTCGCACGCGACGGTGTCGCGTGTCATGAACGGCAACTTCACCGTTGACGCCACCATTGCCGCCCGGGTCCGGGCAGCAGCCACCGAGCTGAACTACCAGCCGAACCCGGTGGGCCGCAGCCTGGCGCTCGGCAAGACAGACACCATCGGCATTGTGGTCCCGGACCTCTCCAACCCCACGTTCCAGGCCATCCTCCGCGGCCTCAGCATGGCTGCGGCCCAGGATGGCTACCGCGTCCTGATCGCCGATTCCTCCGAGGTTTCCAGCGAGGAAGCCATCCTCGCCGGCGAGGCTCGCCGCCGCTGTGACGGCCTGGTGCTGTGCGCGCCGCGCATGAGCGACGCCGAACTGGAGGAGCTCGCGCCGTCACTGCATCCCATGGTGCTGATCAACCGCACCACCATGGACACGCGCGCGCCGAGCCTCATGGTGGACTACGGCCAGGGCATCCAGGAACTCGCGGAGCACCTCGTGGGCCTGGGCCACACGAAGCTCGCTTTCCTGGCCGGCCCCGAGCGGAGTGCGTCGAACGGCCTGCGCCTCCTGGGGCTGGAGAAGTTCACGGCCGCCCACCCGGAGATTGACCTCCAGATGCTCGACGGCGGTTCCACCTTCGAGGTGGGGCACGAGTCAGTGGATGCCGTCCTTGCGAGCGGAGCAACCGGCGTCCTGGCCTTCAACGACCTTGTGGCCATGGGGCTGCTCAGCGGACTCCACGAACGCGGCATCCGGGTCCCGGAGGACATTTCAGTAACCGGCTTCGACGACATCCCGTTTGCCCGGTACACCACCCCGACGCTCACCACGGCAGCGGTTCCCATCACCGAACTGGGCCAGCAGGCGTGGCACCGGATGCGGGACCTGATCCGCAACGTTCCCTCCGACGCAGTCGCCCAAGGGCCAACGGTGTTCCAGCCCCGGCTGGAAGGCCGCAGCAGCACGGGACCCGCGAAGCCTTAGCGCGCGGGCGGGGCCAACAGGACGTCGATGAGCTGCGTCAGGCCGTCCGCCATGTCAACATCCTTGTCGTAAAGCCACTGCAGCTGGAGGCCGTCAAATGCGGCCACCACCAGCCGCGCCAGCTTCTTCGCGGGCACATCCCGCCGCACCTCGCCGGCCTCCTGGCGGCGCATGATGTCCTCGGCCAGCTCTTCCACCACCAGGGCGTAGCGCTCCTGGAAATAGGGGTGCGAATCATGACCGGGGTCATTTGCGGTGGCCGACGCGACGGCATAAAGCGTGGTCAGCCCTGGCTCCTCGCGGTTCCGTTCGGCGATCGGCGCCATCAGCCGAAGGCCCACTTCCGCCTGGTCGCCCACCGCAAGGCTGCGCCGGTCCCTTTCCGCGAGGACCGCGGTGAGGAGCTCCTGTTTGCCGCGGAAGTAGTGGAACAGGGTTGCTTCCTTGACCCCTACGAGCTCGGCCACGCGCTTCAGCGCCGTGCCCTCGAAGCCCTCCGTGGCAAAAACATCAGTGGCCGTCTGGATGATCTGTTCGCGGCGCTCCGCTCCCTTTGCGTACTGGCCGCGTGGCTTCGACGATGACATTGAGTCAGTGTATTTCACTTTGTCTTGCAAAAATCTAGTCAGACTCGGTTTTTGTCGCTACCATCATTGTCAGGACCCAACGGAGGGTCACTTTTCGTCAGGAGGCAATGTGGCCGTCAAGACCATTCCCCAGGATTCCGCTGCTTCTCCGGCCAGCGGAACCCCCAACAGCAGTACGCCAGCAGCCGCCCTGTCAAGCGCCGCAAGCGGCACCCTTTCAGGCACGACGCCGGCGGCACCGGGCGGGGCACCGGCCAAGGCTCCCCGCGCCTATGTGATCGGCATGCCCATCGCGAGCGCAGGCCTGTGGATGGCCGTGCTGGCGCCGGCCCTCGTGGTGCTCGCTATCAAGGTTTCCGAAATCACCACACCGGACACCCGGGCAGGGGCGCTGAGCCTCGTGGCCGGCGTCGGCGCCATGGTGGCCCTGCTCGCCAACCCGTTCTTTGGCAGGCTCAGCGACCGCACCATGTCACGGTTCGGCATGCGCAAGCCCTGGATCGTCGGCGGTTCCCTCGTGGGTCTGGCCTCGCTCTTCCTGCTGGGTTCCGGTACCAACGTCGCCACGGTCCTGATTGCCTGGGTCGTTGCTCAGCTCGGCTTCAATGCCGCCCTCGCGGCACTGGTGGCAACACTCCCCGACCAGGCCGCTCCGGCAGAGCGCGGGCGCCTGTCCGGGCTGATCGGCATGACGCTTCCCGTGGGACTGGTCGCAGCAGCCTTCTTCGCGCAGCTTTTCGACAACGCCCTGCAGATGGCCGTGGTGCCCGGCGTGGTTGGCACCGCCGTGGCGATTGCCTTTGCCTTCACGTTCAAGGACCGGGTCCTGACCGAAAAGCCGGCCCCGCTGAACCTCAAGGAGATCCTGGGTTCGTTCTATTTCAACCCCCGCACCTACCCCGGACTGGGCTGGGCCTGGCTCACCAAGTTCATGGTCTACATCGGCTACTGCGCCGGGCTGCTGTACCTGCCGTATTTCTTCACCGACCACCTCCACGTAGCTGAAACCGAGGTAACCAGCCTGGTGTTCCAGGCCACCCTGGTCAGCTCGGCCGGCACGGTTGCCACGAGCCTTGCCGGCGGGTGGATCAGTGACCGCATCGGCAAGCGAAAGGGCATGGTCATCGCCTCGGCGCTGATCATGATGGTGGGCCTCATCGTCATCGCCACCAGCAGCACCACCGACCAGGTCCTTGTGGGCCAGGCGATCGCCGGGCTCGGCCTCGGTTGCTTCGGCGCCGTGGACGTCGCCCTCATTGCCGACCTCCTGCCCGGAAACCAGTCAGAGAACGCCAAGACCTTTGGTGTCTTCAACATCGCCCAGGCACTGCCCCAGTCCCTGGTCCCAGCCGTCGCCTTCCCGGTCATTGCCTTCGGCGGTTACCCCGCCCTGTTCCTCGGCGGCGCAGCAGTCGGCATCATCGGCGCCATCCTCGTCATCCGCATCAAAGGAGTCAAGTAAATGAACCCCGCACTCTCACCGGCTGTATCGGCCCCGGCCCCGGATTCCCCTGACGCCGAGGCACGGATCCGCGAACTCGCCCAAAGCCTCACCCTCGAGCAGCAGGTCCAGCTGCTGACCGGAGCGGACGTCTGGGCCACGCATGCCATCCCTGAAATCGGGCTGCGCCGCGTGGTGATGTCTGACGGGCCGTCCGGCGTCCGCGGCGAAGACTTCGACGAGCGCCACGACTCCGTCTCCCTGCCGTCGTCGTCCGCTTTGTCCGCCACCTGGAGCATTGAAACGGCCCGCCGCTACGGCCGGGTCCTGGGACAGGAAGCGCGCCGCAAGGGTGTGCACGCCGTCCTCGGCCCCACCATCAACCTGCACCGCTCTCCGCTGGGCGGCCGCCATTTCGAATGCATGAGCGAGGATCCGCGGCTCACGGCAACCATGGCCGCCGGGTACGTGTCCGGAGTGCAGTCCATGGGCATCGGCGCCACCCCCAAGCACTACCTGGCCAACGAGGCCGAGACGGACCGGTTCACCGCGGATTCCGTGGTGGACGAGCGCCCCCTGCGCGAGCTCTACCTGGCGGCCTTCGAGGACGCCATCACTGAGGCCCGCGCGTGGCTGGTAATGAGCTCCTACAACTCCATCAACGGGACCACGGCCAGCGAAAACAAGCTGCTTGAAACCCCGCTGTCCACGGAATGGGGCTTTGACGGCGTGGTGGTGTCGGACTGGACCGGCGTCCGGTCCGTGGATGCGGCCAACGCCCACCAGGACCTGGAAATGCCGGGCCCTGGGGGCCACTGGGGACCCAAGCTGCTGGCCGCCGTGAACGACGGCCGGGTCAGCCGGGACGCCATCCTGGCGAAAGCCATCCGGATCCTGCGGCTGGCAGCGCGCGTGGGCTCGCTCGAGGGATTCACCCCGGCCGTGACAGAGCTTCCCGCGCAACTGAACGGCGCCGCCGTCGCCCGTGAAGTGGCTGTCCGCGGCGCAGTGCTGGTCCGCAACGAAGACGGCATCCTGCCGCTTGAGGCCGCCAAGCTGGGCAGCGTGGCCGTGATCGGCCACAACGCCGAGGAAGCACGCACCCAGGGCGGCGGCAGTGCCACCGTGATGCCCAAGTACACCGTCTCGCCGCTGGAAGGGCTGCGGCAGGCACTGCCCGACGACGTCGACGTCACCTATGTGCGCGGCGCCAAGGTGGCCGAGGGACTGCAGGCGTTCCCCCGTAACTCACTGCGCAACCCTGTGTCCGGCGTTCCGGGGATCCGGGTCACGTTCCTCGCCGGGGACGGTTCCGAGATTTCCGGCGAGGACCGCCTCGCCTCGCACCTGATCTGGTTCGGCGTGGGCATCCCCGACGGCGCCGCGGCCATCCGGATGCAGGCCGACTGGACTGCCGAGACGGCTGGCGTCCACCACCTGGGCATCGGGACCGTCGGGCAGATCCGCCTCACCCTCGACGGCGCGGAGGTGTTCAACAGCGAGCTCGAGGATGACACGGACGTCCTCGGCGCTGCACTGTTCGATCCGCCCAAGACCGTCCACGCCATCGAGACCGCGGCCGGTCAGAGCGTGCGGATCGAGGCCGAATACCAGCTGCCGAAGCAGCAGGTCATCCCGTTCACCGCCATCCTGCTGGGCGAGGAAACGGTGGTCGCCGATCCCCAGGCGGAGATCGACGCCGCCGTTGAAGCAGCACGCACCGCGGATGTCGCAGTGGTCGTGGTGGGAACGAACGCGGCCATCGAGTCCGAAGGATTCGACCGCAAGGACCTTGATCTTCCGGGCCTGCAGAACCGGCTGGTGGAGGCTGTGGCCGCGGTGAACCCGCGCACCGTGGTGGTGGTGAACTCCGGTTCGCCGGTGCTGATGCCCTGGCTCGACAAAGTGGGCGCTGTGCTGCTGGGCTGGTTCGGCGGCCAGGAATTCGGCAGCGCCATCGCCGACATCCTGCTGGGTGCCGAGGAGCCGGGCGGTCGCCTTCCCACTACCTGGCCCGCCGCACTGGCCGACGTGCCGGTGCTCAACACCACTCCCGTTGACGGCAAGGTGGTCTATTCCGAGGGGATCCACGTGGGCTACCGGGCGTGGCTGAAGCAGGAAGCCGAAGGCGGAGCGGCCCCGGCCCTGCCGTTCGGTTTCGGACTGGGCTACACCACGTTCGAACTGGGGACCGCCCACGCACCGCAGTCGGTTCCGGCCGGACAGGACGTGGTGGTGCACGTTCCGGTCCGCAACACCGGCCCCCGGACCGGCCGCGAAGTGGTCCAGGTGTACCTCGACCGCCCGGAGTCTGCCGTGGAGCGCCCGGTCCGCTGGCTCGCCGGCTTTGCCGGGACGCACCTGGCCCCGGCCGGAACGGACAGCGTGGAAGTCCGCATTCCGGCGAAGGCCTTCGGGCACTACGACGGCGGGTGGCAGTTCGAGCAGGGCACGTTCCGGCTGCTGGTGGGCCGGCACGCGGCAGACGATTTCCAGGTGCTGGAGATCGAACTGCGCTAACTCGCCTTCCTGCTGGCTCCCCTTCCTATGGCTACTGCCGGGCTGGGTCCGAATCCCTCGGACCCAGCCCGGCTTCTTTGTAGTACCCCTCGATGTGGGCTGCCACCAGCCCGGCGGCCGTGCCGCCGTCGTGCTTGTGGATGGCTGCCAGGATTTCGCGGTGCTCTGCGCGGAGGCGGGCGGCGGTGGCATCCCAGTCAGGAAGGTTGGCCGTGAGCTTGCCGGCATAGCTTTGGATGGCCTCCCGCAGCGAGCCCATCATGGCACTGACCACGGCATTCCCGGCAGCTTCGGCGAGGGCAAGGTGGAAGCGGACGTCGAGCGCCAGGAATTCGTCCGTATCCGGGCATGCCTCCATCTTTTCCAGCAGCGCGGCCGCCTCGGCCAGCGCCGGGGAGTCCGTGCGGGCACGGGCTACGGCCCAGGACTCCAGCAGGATCCGCGTCTGCACGATATCCGCCACGGGCAGGTGCGACGTAGCCACGTGCAGGCGCAGCGCCGAGCCGAGCGCCGCCGTCGGGTCCGCGATCACCACGGTGCCGGCTTCAGGCCCCGAACCCACCCCCGCGCGCACCACGCCCATGGCCTCGAGGACCCGGATCGCCTCCCGGACGGACGTGCGCGAGACCTGCAGCTGCTCGGCCAGCGTGCGCTCCGCTGGCAGCCGGCCACCCAGGGCCAACTCGCCGGTCGACAGCTGGTTTTCGATCCACTGCAGGACCAATTGGTGGGTACGCATGTGCCAATGGTACTTGATGTGGTTGGACCACATCCTTTAGAGTGTGGTTAGACCACAGAACCTCTCCTGTTCTGAACCGCCCTTTCCAGAGCCACCACAGCCCTATGCCCCGGAGGCAGCAATGACGCACACCATCCAGCCCAACAACCCGGAGACCACGCCGGCACCCGACGCGACCGACGTGCCCGGCACCACCGGCACCGCACCCTCAGGCTCCCCGGCCGGTGCCTCGCTGACCGGCGCAGTGAACCGGGCAGCCGCCGCTGTGCCTGCTGCCCTGAAGCGCCGTGTGCCGAAGTACTCCGACCTGGCCCCGCTCATGCAGTTCAAGAAGCCCGAGTTCAGCCGCGCCGCGAAGCTGCAGCGTGCCAGCACCATCTGGGAGCTGCGGGACTTGGCCAAGCGCCGCACCCCGCAGGCGCCCTTCGACTACACGGACGGCGCCGCGGAAGCCGAGATCACCCTGCGCCGGGCCCGCGAAGCCTTCCTGGACATCGAGTTTCGGCCGGGTATCCTCCGAAATGTCTCCAGTATCGACCTGAGCACTGACATCCTGGGCAAGCCGTCGCGGCTGCCGGTCGGCATCGCACCCACCGGCTTCACCCGGATGATGCAGTCCGAAGGCGAGTATGCCGGATCCCAGGCCGCCGAGGCCGGCGGAATTCCGTACACGCTCTCCACCATGGGCACCGCGTCGATCGAGGATGTGGCCGAGGCCGCACCCAACGGCCGCAACTGGTTCCAGCTCTACCTGTGGACGGACCGCGACCGCTCCCTCGAACTGATCGACCGCGCCGCGAAGGCAGGCAACGACACCCTGATGGTCACCGTGGACACCGCCGTCGCCGGCGCCCGCCTCCGGGACGTCCGCAATGGCATGACCATCCCGCCGGCCCTCACGCTCAAGACCGTGCTGGACGCGTCCTACCGCCCGGCCTGGTGGTTCAACTTCCTCACCCACGAGCCGCTGACCTTCGCGTCGCTCTCGCGGTACACCGGCACGGTGGCTGACCTGATCAACTCCATGTTCGACCCCACCCTGACGTTCGAGGACCTGGACTGGCTGCGCGAAACCTGGAAGGGCAAGCTGGTGGTCAAGGGCATCCAGACCGTGGACGACGCCCGCAAGGTAGTGGACCACGGCGCCGACGGCGTGGTGCTCTCCAACCACGGCGGACGCCAGCTGGACCGCGCCCCCATCCCGTTCCACCTGCTGCCCGACGTCAAGGAAGCCTTCACCAAAGACAAGTCCGAGGCCGCCATCATGCTGGACACTGGCATCATGAGCGGAGCGGACATCATCGCCGCCCTGGCCCTGGGCGCCGACTTCACGCTGATCGGCCGCGCCTACCTGTACGGCCTCATGGCCGGCGGCCGGGCCGGTGTGGACCGGGCCATCCAGATCCTGGCGAAGGACATGACGCGCACCATGGCGCTGCTGGGCGTGAGCAAACTCTCCGAGCTCACCCCCGACCACGTTCGGATCCTCGGCAAGTAGGCCGGCCGGAACCGCCGGGCTCGTTCGAAGGATGTGGCCTACCCTGTAAATGAGGAGATTTTCACACCGCTATCTGCCTTCGCGCACCGACGGATGTCATGCCTGAAAGCGGGGCGCTGTGGAATCACACGGAGCAGCGGAGGCCAGCGATGGGCGTGAACCGACCAGAGGTAAGCAACACCGGGCAGGGAAACGGCCGTGTCAGGTCCGGGCTGGCTGCCCAGCTCAGTGAGCTCGCACGGGAGCTGCAGCAGGACGATGATGTCCATGCCGTCCTGTCCGGCATCGTCCAGGCTGCCCTGGACCTGATCCCGGGTACCGCGCATGCCTCCATTAGCCTCGTCACGGGCCGGAGGAAGATTGATTCCGAAGTCGCGTCGGGGGATCTGGCCCGGCGTGTCGATGCCCTGCAGAGCTCCACAGGGCAAGGGCCGTGCCTGGACGCGGCTTACCGGGACCGTGTGGTTCGTGTTCCAGACCTCAGCCGGGAGGACCGCTGGCCCGAATTCTCTCAGGGCGCCGTGAAACTCGGGGCACGGAGCATGCTTTCGTTCCAGTTGTTTGTTGAAGGTGATCGGCTCGGCGCGCTGAACCTCTACGGGGCCGACCCGAATGCCTTCGACAGCGAATCCGAGCAGGTCGGCCTCCTTGTTGCCGCGCACGCCGCCGTTGCTTTCGCGGGCTCCCAGAAAATCAATCAGCTCGGCGAAGCGCTGGTTTCCCGGCAGCTGATTGGACAGGCGGAAGGCATCCTGATGGAGCGATACAAGCTCACCGCGGAGCAGGCCTTCCTCCTCCTCACCCGGGCCAGCTCCAGATCCAATATCAAACTCCGGGATATTGCCGAACACCTTGCCAGCAGCGGGGAACTTGTCGCGCCGAGGCTCTTCCCTGCCGACAGCTGAGCGGCTGCGACGGCGCAGCAATGGCCTGTCGCGCTGTCCCATGCGCCGGTCCCCACGTCCCGGCGCTGTCTTGGGGGCGTATAGTCAGACGAGGTCAGGACGCGGCCATTGGAACCTCATTGTGGAGCTACCATGCCGAAGTCTTCCCCGGATCTGCCCTCCGCCGCTATAGGTGCACACGTGTACCGGGATCGCCCACTTGTCCCGGCGCCTGCGGGGCCCGCTGCCGTTCCCGTCGATGAACTTCCCTGGCGCTCAACGCCCGGTACGTTTGAGATCGTCCGCGTCGACGATGGAGGGTTCCTCGTACGGCTTGTTGACGGGAACGGGACGGTGCTGGCCCTCTCCCGGACTTATCCCGACATTTCCGCCGCGGTGGAAGGTGTCGAGGCTGTGCGGGAAAGCGCTGCGACGTCCCACATCTCGGACCAGACGGCCCGCCCTCCCGTGCCGACCCGATTCGGGTGGACGCCGGGTCCGTGAACGCACTTCTTTGCAGTTGCCGATCACCATTGGGGGGACCGGCAGCCATCGGAGACTCGACGCCGCCCTGCCCAGCCAGGTAGCAGCAGGTGTCGTTTTGAGGGCTCAAAACGACACCTGCTGCTACCTAGTTGGGTTTGAGGGCTACTTTTTGCGGCCGAACTTCGGCAGGTTGGCGATGAGGTCGGCGGCCTTCGTGGCAGCCCGGCCCACGGTGCGGCCGATCTGCTGCGGCACTGAGTCGTCCCCGGCGGTGGCCACCGGGATGGCGACGGCCGGGCTCAGCTGCCCGCCCGCGGAAAGCCCTGGCACGTCAGCGGCAGCCGGGCGGACCGCGCCGCCAGCGGCGGGTACGGGCGACGGCGCCGCGGGCTCGGCAGCCTGCCCGGTTTTTTCCTCCAGGATGCGGGCGGCTGGCGAACTGGCGGCCGGTGGGCTGACGACGGCGGCACGCGGGCCGACGTCGAACGTTTCCAGCCAGCTGGCGACGCCCGCCAGCGGTTTGGGGTTCAGCGCGTAGTAGCGCTTCTGGCCCTGGGCGCGCATGCTGACGAGGTCGGCTTCGCGGAGCACCTTCAAATGTTTGGAGATGGTGGGCTGGCTGGCATCCAGTTCCTGTACCAGCTCCCCCACTGCTTTGTCCCCCGAGCGGAGGGATACCAGAATGTCACGCCGGGTTGCCTCAGCAATGACGGCAAATACGTCGTCTGTCACCATGTGATCCACCCTAGCGACATATACGCCGGATGGCATCCACTATTTCGCCCCGCGCACAAAGGCCATTGCCCCCTACCAGCCGCGGTGCTAGAACGGACTCACGGTTGCCCCGGGCTGTCCGGCTGCGGCCGCACAAACATGAGGGGTGGGTGGCCATGGATTTCCTGCGCCAGCAGCTGTTCAACATCATCGCTTTTGTGTTCCTGGGCCTGTTCGTGGCGGTCTGGGGCTCCGTGCTGCTGCGCGTGGGGTTCTGGGTCCCGGACGGCAGGACGGTCGCACCGCCGCTGAACGGGGCGCTGGTCACCGCTGCGGGGGTGCTGGCCACGTCGCTGAGTTCACTGACGGCGTCCGCCCTGGGCTTCACTATTGCCGAGGTCCGCCGCGACGAAGAAACCCGCCGTGACCTCCAACCCGGCGACGCGGACACTGGCGTTGCCGTCAATGCCGCCGAAGTCACCGCCCGGCTGTCCGGGCGGATCGTGGCGGCGGTAGTGGTCTACATGGTGATGGGACTGCTTGTTCTGGTGCTCTGGCTGTTCAAGGGAACCGCGTCCACGGACCTGATCGGCGCCTTCGCACTGTCCCTGCTGGGCTGGCTCATCGGCGCCGCGGGAGTGGTGTTCCAGACGGAGAAGCCGCTCGCCTAGCCCAACCCGGGACCAGGACCTGGCCGAACCAGGAACTATTCAAACCGGGACTTAGTCGAACCAGGGGTCCAGGCCGTACAGCGGAAACACTTCCTTGCGCGTGGCCATCACCGAGCGGTCCACTTCGTCATTGGGATCGAAGCCGACCTCCCACGAACGCCACCACAGGTCCACGTCGTCGCCCATGAGCTCGGGCGCGGACACACCGTACTTGTCCTGGACATACTGCCGCCAGTCCTCGGGAACCGGGGTGCGGAGCGGTACCGGCCGGCCGGCGGCGACCGCAATCAGGTGGCTCCAGGAGCGCGGCACCACGCCGATCACGTTGTAGCCGCCACCGCCCGTGGCAATCCAGCGGTTGCCGCAGTAGCGGGCAGCAAGATTCCCGACGGCGGTGGCTGCTTCGCGCTGGCCGTCCACACTGATGTTGAGGTGCGTAAGGGGATCCAGCCGGTGCGAGTCGCAGCCGTGCTGGCTGACGATCACCTCGGGTTCGAACGCGCCGATCAGCTGCGGCACCACCGCATGGAACGCGCGCAGCCAACCGGCGTCACCCGTTCCTGAGGGCAGGGCCACGTTGACCGCGCTGCCCTGCGCGTTGGGGCCGCCGATCTCGTTGGCGAAGCCCGTACCGGGGAACAGCGTCAGCCCGGTCTCGTGCAGGGAGATGGTGAGGACCCGGGGATCATCCCAGAAGATACTCTGCGTCCCGTCCCCGTGGTGGGCGTCGACGTCGATATATGCCACCCGCTGCACACCGCCGTCGAGCAGTTTCCGGATGGCCAGGGCGGCGTCGTTATAAATGCAAAAGCCGCTGGCGTGGTCCCGGGACGCGTGATGCATGCCGCCGCCGAAATTTACTGCCCGAACGGCGCTGCCGTCCAGGATCGCACGGGCCGCCAGCAGTGAACCGCCCGCAAGCCGGGCACTTGCCTCGTGCATCCCCGAGAAAGCGGGGTCGTCCTCCGTGCCGAGGCCGCGCTCCGGGTCGGGGACGTCGGGGTTCAAGCTGACGCGCCGGACTGCCGCCACAAACTCGGGGCTGTGAACGGTGCACAGCTCGTCGTCGCCGGCCACGTCCGGGGCAGCCACGGTGACGTGCCCCAAGTCCAGCAGGCCCAGGCTTTGGGCCAGGCGTGCAGTGAGCTCCATGCGCTCCGGGGCCATCGGGTGCCCGTAGCCGAAGTTGTACGCAGTCATGGCCATGTCCCACACCACCGTCGTTGGCAGGGCGGGCTGAGCGAGTCCGGGCAGGAATGTCATCAAGGACAGGCTACCCGAGCCTGGTAGCCGATATTCCCGGTCATCGCGCGGAATATAGTGGTTTACTACTGAAGGAAGCAGTTTCAACCGAGGAAAAGCCGCACATGACGCAAAGCCAGCCGAGGTCCAAGAGCCCGGCTAACTGGCATCCCGGCATGCCGGAGCGTGAAGGCCTGTGGATCTTCACCGGCATCCGCGACTTCATCGACAATATCGCCAACACGTCGCCGGCACGGCTGGCACTGACTGCGTTCGGTGTCGTCATCCTCGTCTTCACAGCGCTCCTGTCCCTCCCGGCGTCTTCCGCCACCGGCGACTTCACCCCGCTGCACCAGGCCCTCTTCACCGCCGTGTCCGCAGTCTGCGTCACCGGCCTGACTGTCGTATCCACCGCTGTGCACTGGTCCTTCTTCGGCCAGCTGGTCATCCTGATCGGCATTTTCGTGGGCGGCCTGGGCACTCTGACTTTGGCTTCGCTGCTGGCACTCATGGTCAGCAAGAAGCTCGGCGTGCGCGGCAAGCTGATCGCGCAGGAAGCCATGAACAACGCCGGCCGCCTGGGTGAAGTGGGCACCCTGCTGCGGATCGTCATCACCACCTCAGTGGTCATCGAAGCCATCCTCGCGATTGCCCTCATCCCCCGGTTCCTGACGCTGGGCGAAAGCTTCCCCCAGTCGGTCTGGCACGGCGTGTTCTATTCGATCTCCGCCTTCAACAACGCCGGTTTCACCCCGCACTCGGACGGCATCGTTCCCTACGAGACGGACCTGTGGATCCTGATCCCGCTGATGCTCGGTGTCTTCCTGGGCAGCCTCGGCTTTCCGGTGGTGATGGTGCTGCAGCAGAACGGGCTGAACTGGAAGAAATGGAACCTGCACACCAAGCTGACCATCCAGGTGTCGTTCATCCTCCTGGTGGCCGGAACCGTGCTGTGGGGGCTGATGGAGTGGGAAAACATGCGGACCATCGGGTCCATGGACGTCGGCGACAAAATTACGCACTCGCTATTCGCCTCCGTCATGACCCGGTCCGGCGGTTTCAACCTGGTGGACCAGAACCACATGGAATCCACCACCATGCTCCTCACCGATGCGCTCATGTTCGCCGGCGGCGGCTCGGCGTCCACGGCCGGCGGCATCAAGGTGACCACCATTGCCGTGATGTTCCTGGCCATCGTGGCCGAAGCCCGGGGCGACGCCGATGTGAAGGTCTACGGCCGCACCATTCCGCAGGGAACCATGCGGGTGGCCATCTCCGTGATCGTAGCCGGCGCCACGCTGGTTTCCGTTTCAGCCTTCATGCTGCTGCACATCAGCGGCGCTTCCCTGGACCGGGTGCTGTTCGAGACCATCTCAGCCTTCGCCACCGTGGGCCTCAGCACCAACCTCAGTGCTGAACTCCCGCCGTCGGGCGTTTATGTCCTGTCCGCGCTGATGTTTGCCGGCCGCGTGGGCACCGTTACCCTCGCCGCTGCCCTGGCCCTCCGCCAGCGCAGCCAGCTGTACCACTACCCGGAAGAGAGGCCCATCATTGGCTGATTCCTCAGGCGCCGTAAACCGCCCCGCCCACAACGCCCCCGTGCTGGTGATCGGGCTGGGCCGCTTCGGCTCGTCCACGGCCGAACAGCTGGTCAAGCAGGGGCGCGAAGTTCTGGCAATCGAGCGCGACCGCACCCTGGTGCAGAAGTGGGCCCCGGTGCTCACCCACGTGGTCGAGGCCGATGCCACCAACATCGACGCCCTGCGACAGCTCGGCGCGCAGGAGTTCAGCTCCGCCGTCGTGGGGGTGGGCACCTCCATCGAGTCGTCGGTGCTGATCACCGTAAACCTGGTGGACCTCGGGATCCAGCACCTCTGGGTCAAGGCCATCACCCCGTCACACGGCAAGATCCTCTCCCGGATCGGCGCCAACCATGTGATCTACCCGGAGGCCGACGCCGGTGTTCGTGCCGCGCACCTGGTGTCCGGGCGGATGCTGGACTTCATCGAGTTCGACGACGACTACGCGATCGTGAAGATGTACCCGCCCCGGGAGACTGTCGGGTTTACCCTGGACGAATCCAAGGTCCGGTCCAAGTACGGCGTCACCATTGTTGGCGTGAAATCACCCGGCGAGGACTTCACCTACGCACGGCCGGAAACCAAGGTGTCCTCCCGGGACATGCTGATTGTGTCCGGGCACGTGGACCTGCTGGAACGGTTCGCCGCCCGGCCGTAGTTTTGTCCGGGCCGTAGTTTTTGTCCGGATAGAGACTCGGAACCCCCGTTTTGGCCTCAGTATCCGGACAAAAAACCCAGCAGGGGCGACCCGGTTACGCGAGCTGGGTGGTGATCTCGGCTGCGCGGGCTGCCGCAGCGCGGGCGCCGTCGGCGATGATCGCCGGCATGCCGCGCTCGTCGAACGTGGCAATGGCGCGTTCGGTGGTGCCGTTCGGGCTGGTCACGGCCTTCCGCAGGGTGGACGGGTCCGCCCCGGGCTCTGCCAGCATGAGGCCGGCGCCCGCCACGGTTTCCCGGGCCAGCAGCAGTGACAAATCAGGATCAAGCCCGAGTTCGACGCCGGCGGCTGCCATCGCCTCGGCCAGGTAGAAGGCATAGGCAGGCCCCGACCCGCTGATGGCTGACAGGGCATCCACCTGCTCCTCGGGCACCTCCACCACTGTCCCGGCACCCCTGAGGATGTCCTTGGCCAGCTGCAGCTGCTCGGCCGAGCAGCTGGTTCCCGGGGATACGGACACGACGCCCCGCCCCAGTTTGGAGGGAGTGTTCGGCATGGTGCGGATCACCGGCTGGCCGGCCGGCAGGGCCGCCTCAAGCTGTGCGATGGACACCGCGGCGGCCACGCTGAGAACGATGGTCTTCGGGGACAATGAACCGCTGATCTCCCGCGCCAGATCGGTGATTCCCACAGGCTTGACGCCGAGGATCACGACGTCGGAGCCGGTGGCCGCCTGCTTGTTGTTGTCCGGCTCCTCTTCGCCTGCGATGGCCGTAATGCCGTGATGGCGTTGGGCAAGTTCGGCCGCACGCTCCGCACGCCGGACGGTCGCCACGATGTCAGCCGGGTCCGTTCCTGCCTCCAGCATGCCGCTCATGATGGCCTCGTTCATGGATCCACAGCCAAGGAATGCGATTCGGTTGCTCATTGGTCCATCATTGCAGTTCGGCCCGGGTTGTCGCATCCGGGGTTTGCTCTCTGGACCCGCGGCCGCCGTGGGCGGGGGGCGGCGCGGGCCCCATTCACAGGTGGCTCACATGCTTGCCGCAGCTTCCTCACAAAGTGCGCCCCTACCGTAGTACTTACCTCATTGAGGGTGCGAGTGATGAGGCAAGCATGGGGATGTTTGCCCGGCACCGGTGGTCCACAGCAGGTTTCCCCCATTTTCCTGCCACGGCCGCCGGTGCTTTCGCTTTTAAGCGGTGCTTTCGCTTTTTAGCGCTTGCCTAAGACATCGCCGGGTATTGCCAGCCTACGCACAGGGAAATTTGCTGGAACACCCAAACTGCCTCTGTAGCTTGGAAAGTGCCTCACCGGTGCGAGTGATGACAGCCGGTTCCACGGAACCGGCGCGGCGCCGGGCGGCTGCCGAAGGGTTCCCCCAATTCCTTCGGCAGGACCGCCCGGCGTTTTCGCTTTAAGCCAGGCTTTTGGGCTCAGTCCCCATCAGGCAGCTCGTGGAGCCGCCCCTCGAGGAAGCGCCGCTCAGCCGCGTTTCCTGCCAGTCCCAGGGCGTCACGGTACGCAACCCTCGCTTCCCGGACGCGGCCCAGGCGCCGAAGAAGGTCCGCCCGTACGGCGTGGAAAAGCCCGTAGCCTGCCAGGTCCAGCCCCTCCACCAGCCCGAGGGCCTCTGCCGGACCATGCACTTCGGCAACGGCCACTGCCCGGTTGAGCGCCACCACGGGACCGGGTGAGAACTGCAGGAGCTGATCGTACAGCGCCAGGATCTGCTCCCAGTCCGTTGCTTCGGCTGACGCGGAGTCGCTGTGGACCGCGTTGATGGCGGCCTGGACCTGGTACGGTCCCGGCCGGTTCCTGCGAAGGCATTGCCGCACGATGGACTGGCCCTCGGCGATGAGCTCCCTGTTCCACAGCCGCCGGTCCTGGTCCGCCAACAGCACCAGACCGCCGTCGTGCGTCAGCCTGGCCGCGCGCCGGGCCTCAATCAAAAGCAGCAAGGCAAGAAGCCCCTGGGCTTCGGATTCGTCCGGCATGAGCGAAACAAGGAGCCGCGCCAGCCGGACCGCCTCCGCACAGAGCTCTTCCCGGATCAGCGCCCCGCCGGAGCTCGCGCTGTAGCCCTCGTTGAAGATGAGGTAGACGACGGCGAGCACGGCCGTCAAACGTTCCGGCAGCTCCGCGCCGGTGGGCACACGGTAGGGAATCCGGGCATCCCGGATTTTCGCCTTGGCCCGGACCAGCCGTTGGGCCATGGTTGATTCGGGTACCAGGAAAGCCCGGGCGATCTCATCGGTGGTCAGCCCGCCAAGGAGCCTGAGGGTCAGCGCCACTCGCGCGGGGGTTCCGAGGGCCGGGTGGCAGCACGTGAAGATCAGACGCAGCGTGTCATCGCGCATCTCAGCCTCCTCCGCCGGCTCATCCCGCAGCAGTCCTCGGGCGCCATGCCGGAGGCCTCTCCCGTGCGGGAGTGGAGCAGGGCGGCCTGGGCATACTTGTCGTGTCCGGCGGCGTCCCGCCGGAGCCGGTCGATGGCCCGGTTCCGGGCGGTGGTGATGATCCATCCCGCCGGGCTGGGCGGGATGCCGGCGGACGGCCAGCGCTGTACCGCCGCGGTGAAGGCGTCCTGGACTGCGTCCTCGGCGATGTCGATGTTGCCGAAAACGCGGACCAGGACTGCCACGGCGCGGCCGTACTCCCTGCGGAAGATGCGGGATATCTCAGCTGAGGAATCGCCCGCGGAACCGGGTCCGGTCATTCGGGTGCGCCCGAACGCCTAGTGCTGGACGGGGCGGACTTCGACCGGCAAAGTGACGATTTTCGCCAGCCTGCGTCCCCAATCAAGTGCGGCGTCGAGGTCATCGACATCTATGACGGTGAACCCGCCGAGGTGTTCCTTGCCCTCGGTGAAGGGCCCGTCCGTGATGAGCACGTCGTCCCCTTCTTTTCGCAGGACGGTGGCGGTATCCGCGGGATGGAGTCCGGCGGCGAACACCCAGGCGCCGGCCGCCTTCATCTCGTGGTTGAGGCGTTCCAGGTCGCGCATGATGGGCTCCAGGAACTCCGCATCCGGTGCGGGACCGTCGGGCTGGTAGATGCTGAGCAGGTACTGTGACATTTGGGTTTCCTCCTTGAGGATTCGGCCGGCCGGGTGCCGGCGTCTCACCTTCTATACGAACGGGCCCTGCCCGTATCGACACCCAACGTTGACACTTTCGTCGACACCCGAGGCATGTTTCCCGCGATACCTTGCCTAGGTGTCCCTCGCACCGACCAGCGGGCGGCTGAGGTGCTGCCGGGCAAACCTCAGTGTTTCGTTCAGCCACTGCTCGCGCTCCCCCGCAAACTTCGCCCGCCGGGTGGAGATCTCCGCCACCACCACGCCGTCGAATCCGCTGCCGGCCAGGTGCTGCAGGGCCTCGGCGCAGCCCTGGTTGCCGCGCCCGGGAATCAGATGTTCATCCCGCCCGGAGCCGGACCCGTCCGTCAGGTGGATGTGCCGGAGTTTGCTGCCCAGGGCCTTTATGGCCTCCACGCTGTTGACCCCCGCGGTGGCGGCGTGCGAGAAGTCCCACGTGACGTCGTCGTAATCCTGCCCCAGAGGGTCCCAGTGCGGCAGGTAGGCAACGGTTTCCCGGCCGCGCACCCGCCACGGGTACATGTTTTCGACAGCGATCCGCACCTGGTACATGTCGGCGAGCTGGCGGATGCCGGCGGGAAAATTCTCCGCATAGTTGGTCTGCCAGCGGAACGGCGGGTGGACCACCACGGTGCCGCATCCCACTTCCCTGGCCATCCGGCAGGACATTTCGATCTTGTTCCAGGCCGATCCCCACACCTTTTGGGTCAGCAGCAGCGTGGGCGCATGAATGGAGACGATCGGCTGCCGGTAGCGGTGGCTGAGCTCCAGGAGGGAATGCGGGCTCTGGCTGGTGGCATTGTTGGTGACCATCACTTCCACCCCGTCAAAACCAAGGTCCTGCGCCACGGCAAAAGCATCGTGCACGCTGAGCGGGTAGACAGAGGAGCTGGACAGCGCCACCGGGATCGTGGGGTTCTCTTCAGGGGAAAGTTCAACGCCGTCGCTCATCTCAGTCGGCCCTCCCGCCTGAGGCGGCGGCAGGGGCCGGGATGTCGGCGACGGCGGCCGGGGCCGGGATGTCGGAGACGGAGGTCGAGACGGCGGCCGGGGCCGGGGCCGCTGCGGTTGCCGGGGCCGGTACCGCGGCGGTGCCGGACGTAGCCGGGGCGGCAGCAACCGGCGGAAGCGCGGTGTGCGATGCCGGCTCAAGGGGTCCCTCGAAGATCAACTGGTCCAGCCGGCGAAGGATGAGTCCCTCGCGCAGCGCCCAGGGGCAGATCTTGACCTTCTTGAATTCGAAAAGCTCCAAGGCCGCCTCAGCCACGAGCGCTCCCGCTAGGAGCTGGTTGGCGCGGGCTTCGGAAACGCCCGGGAGGTGCAGCCTGTCCTCCGTTTTCATGGCCGAAATCCGCTGCGCCCAGATGCCAAGGTCCGTTGCACCCAGTTCGCGCTTGACGTACGGTCCGGCCACGCTGGGCGCCGCCCCTGCAATCCGGGCCAGCGAACGGAAGGTCTTGGATGTCCCGGCCACCACGTTGGCCCTGCCCAGCTCGTTGAAGCTCCGGACGGCAGGTTTGAGGGTTGCCCGGATGTAGCGCCGGAGTTCCTTGACGCTCTTCGCCGAGGGCGGATCCTCGTCCAGCCAGTCCCGGGTCAGGCGGCTCGCCCCCAGCGGAACGGAGGTGGCCAGCTCCGGCAGCTCGTCCTGGCCCAGCGCCATTTCGAACGAACCGCCGCCGATGTCGAGGTTCAGGATGGGGCCGGCACCCCAGCCGTACCAGCGCCGGACGGCAAAGAACGTCATGGACGCTTCCTCGCTGCCGGTGAGCTCCTGGAGCGTGACGGTGGTTTCGTGCTTGACCCGGGCCAGCACGGCGGGCCCGTTGGTGGCTTCGCGGATGGCGGATGTACAGAATGCCAGCAGATCCTGGGCTTTGTGTTTGGCAGCGAACTCCCACGCTTCGAGGACGAATTCGATGAGTTCATGCTGGCCGGCGTCGTTGATGTTTCCCTCGGCATCGAGGAACTGCACCAGCGAGAGCGGGCGTTTATGTGAGGCGAAGGGCACCGGCCGCGCGCCGGGATGCGCATCAACCAGGAGCAGGTGGACAGTGTTTGAACCGATGTCGAGGACGCCTAGACGCATTCTGCCATTATTCACCGATAGCGAGCCGCCGACGCAAATGCGTCGGCGGCTCGCTTGTCCGGGTCGGGATTACAGCTGCTGTTACTCGGCTGCTGCTTCGTCGGAACCGTCGGAAGGCTGGTCCGCGCGCTTGAAGTCGCGCCGGATGTTGGCCACGCCCTCGGGGTCGATTTCAAAGCCGAACGCGCTGCCGGGATTGATCACCATACCGAGGTCGTCGCCAAGGTTGCCGATAATGGCGGCGCCCTGGGTGCCCAGGACGTTGGGGGCCGCGTCAAGGAACTGCTGGTCCACGCGGCTGGGGTGCGAGAACACGGCCAGCACGGGCTTGCCCTCGGCGTTGGACAGCACCAGAGGTTCGACCTGCGCGTCTTCGCCTTCGAGGGCGTCAGAGCTGATGATGTAGACCTCGTTGTTGAGGAAGGACAGGATGACGTCCACCGGGTTGGCATCCGGGTGGTCACCTGTGGCGAGCTTCTCTTCGAGGTCGTTCAGGGGCTGGATTTCCGCGGGTGCAGGCTGTTCAGTCATACATCTACTCGACCACGTTTCCCGGGCGGGGCGCAATTCCTATCACCATCCGCCTGCCGGATGGGAAGAATCCGGCAGGCGGGACGTCAGGCGTGGGCCCACACCGTCCGGGTTCCCTGGCCGAGCTTGCGAGGCAAGGGAGACGATGGGGCGAACGAGCGAGCACGCCTGGGCCCACACCGTCCGGGGTTCCCTAACCGAGCCTGCGAGGTTAGGGAGACGGTGGGGAGGATTCATCCCATCCGGGGCCTCCCGTTACTTCTTGGCGGCTGCCTTCTTCTTTGCCGGGGCCTTGCGGGCGGCGGGACGCTTGGCCGGGCCCTTCGCACGCTTCTCCGCCAGCAGTTCCACGGCCTGTTCCCGGGTCAGTTCCTCGAGGGACGTGGCACGGGGAACGGTGATGTTGGTGATGCCGTCCGTGATGTACGGGCCGAAGCGGCCTTCCTTCACCACGATGTTCTTCTCCGAAACAGGGTCCGGACCGAACTCGGCGAGCGGCGGGACGGCGGCACGGGCACCGCGCTGCTTGGGCTGCGAGTAGATCTCCAGCGCCTGCTCCAGCGTGATGGTAAAGATCTCCTCTTCGGAGCCGATGGAGCGCGAGTCCGTGCCCTTCTTCAGGTACGGGCCAAAGCGGCCGTTCTGCACCGTGATCGGGTTCCCCTCGGCATCCTGGCCCAGGACCCTCGGAAGGCTCATGAGCTGCAGCGCCTCATCAAGGGTGATGGAATCAACGGTCATCGACGCGAACAGCGAACCCGTGCGGGGCTTGGCCTTGACGGGCTTCTTCGGCGGCTTGGGCTTGCCGTTCTTGTAGTACTCCACCGGCTGGTTGGCCAGCTGCTCCTCGGTCATCTCCGGAATGATCTCCGTGACGTAGGCGCCGTAGCGGCCGTTCTTCGCCACAACCGTGTGGCCCGTGTGCGGATCCTCGCCGAGGACGCGTTCTTCCGGAGCGGCGGTCTCCATCAGCTCGATGGCCTTGGCAGCCGTGAGCTCATCCGGTGCCAGGTCCTCGGGGACGTTGGCGCGGGCGGACTCAACAACCTCACCGGTCTTCGGGTCCACCGTGGGGACGGTGCTTTCAAGGTACGGGCCGAACTTGCCGACCCGCAGCGTGATGCCTTCGGCAATGGGCACCGAG
Organism: Arthrobacter oryzae; assembly: GCF_031454875.1. GTDB lineage: Bacteria > Actinomycetota > Actinomycetes > Actinomycetales > Micrococcaceae > Arthrobacter > Arthrobacter oryzae_D. The sequence goes on along the minus strand of NZ_JAVDRQ010000017.1, from coordinate 68,872 downwards.
TTGATCTCCCGGGCGTCGATTTCGCCAAGGTTGTTCACGATGCTCAGCAGCCCGGGGTCTGCGTCTTCACCGTAGTAGAAGTGCTTGAGCCAGGCGGCGCCAACGGCCTGGCCGTTGGCGATCTTGTCCAGATCACCTTCCATGTCTGCGGTGAACTCGTAGTCCACGTAGTCATGGAAGTGCTGCTCCAGCAACCGGATCACCGAGAAGGCGATCCAGCTCGGCACCAGCGCGGAGCCCTGCTTACGCACATAGCCGCGGTCCTGGATGGTGGAGATGGTGGAGGCATACGTGGACGGGCGTCCGATGCCCTTCTTTTCCAGCTCGGCCGTCAGCGACGCTTCCGTGTAGCGCGGCGGCGGCGAAGTCTCGTGGCCCACGGCGATGATGTCCGCGGCGGTGAGGGAATCGCCCTTGGCCACGTTCGGGAGGCGGCGGGCTTCCTCGGAATCGTCGTCGCCGCGGCTTTCGTCCTTGCCTTCTTCGTACGCGGCGAGGAAGCCGGGGAAGGTGATGACGGTGCCGGAGGCCGAGAACTCCGCGTCCTTGCCGTCAGCCGTGCCACCCACAGCCACAGCGCCGAGGCGGATGGTGGCCGTGGATCCCTTGGCGTCACCCATCTGGGAGGCGACGGTGCGCTTCCAGATGAGCTCGTAGAGCCGGAATTCGTCGCCGGAAAGCTGCTTGGCGACCTGCGCGGGGGTGCGGAAGGAGTCACCAGCGGGGCGGATGGCCTCGTGGGCTTCCTGCGCGTTGGCTGCCTTGCTGGTGTAGACGCGGGGCGACTGCGGCACGTACTCCGGGCCGTACAGTTCCGAGGCCTGACGGCGGGCAGCCGTCACGGCTTCGTCACTCAGCGCGGACGAGTCCGTACGCATATAGGTGATGTAGCCGTTTTCGTAAAGGCGCTGGGCCACCTGCATGGTGCTCTTGGAGGAGAACCGCAGCTTTCGCCCGGCTTCCTGCTGCAGAGTCGAGGTGGTGAACGGGGCGGCCGGCCGGCGGGTGTACGGCTTGGTGTCGACGGAGCGGACGCGGAACTCCGCGTCCTGCAGCCCCGCCGCGAGGGAAGTGGCGAGTTCCTCGTTCAGGTGCGCGACATTGCGCGAGGTGAGGACGCCGTCGTCGTTGAAGTCACGGCCGCTGGCCACCTTGGCACCGTCAACGGCTGCCAGCTTGGCCTTGAAGGAGCCGGCGTCTGCGCCGAACTGGCCCGTGAGGTCCCAGTAGGAGGCCGCCTTGAATGCCATGCGTTCGCGTTCGCGGTCCACCACCATGCGGGTGACCACGGACTGGACTCGGCCGGCGGACAGGCCGCGCGCCACCTTGCGCCACAGGACGGGGGAGATTTCGTAGCCGTACAGGCGGTCCAGGACGCGGCGGGTCTCCTGGGCGTCCACCAGCGCCGAATCCACGTCGCGCAGGTTGCCCATGGCACGCTGGATGGCTTCCTTGGTGATTTCGCCGAACGTCATCCGGTACACCGGAACCTTGGGCTTGAGCACTTCCAGCAGGTGCCACGCGATGGCTTCGCCCTCGCGGTCCCCATCGGTTGCGAGGTAAAGTTCGTCGGCGTCTTTGAGCGCCGCCTTGAGCTCAGTCACCTTTTTCTTCTTGTCCGGGGACACCACGTAGTACGGCTTGAAGTCGTTTTCGATGTCGACGGCGAACTTGCCGATGGAGGTTTTCTTGAGCTCGGCGGGCAGTTCCGAAGGCTGCGGCAGATCGCGGATGTGACCGATGGAGGCCTCAACGATGAAGCCCTCGCCCAAGTACTTGGCGATGGTCTTGCTCTTGGCCGGAGACTCCACAATCACGAGTTTCTTGCCGGTTTTGGCCTTGCTTGGCACGGTGCTCCTACAGAAAAAGGTTGGCTCGGGCAGATGAGCCCATACTCGCCTAGTTCACCATATTTTGGAGGATGATGCGCATTCATGTGGAAAACAGGTGCCGGGAATCACTTACGGTCGTCCGGAATCAAGGACCACATTGTGGCCATGCGTTCAGCCCCTTCAGGGACGTGGTCCGGATCTTCAAGCTCGTATTCCTTGAGCAGTCCAAAGACCTTCGCGGTCAGTTCCGAGCGCTGTGCCGGGGTGAGGTACAGCAGGTTGCTGGACAGCACCACGAGGCCCGTGGATTCGGTCAGCTCACTGTCCTTCCTGCGCTGGTCCCTAACTTTGGCGTACGCACTGACCCTGCGCCTGAAGGCATCCAGCTCCAGGTCGAGGACGGCAAACTCGGGGCTGGCCACTCCCCCGCCGGAATTGATGGTGAACTCCGACCCGGCAGCGCGCCATCGCCGTTCCCGTGCATCGCCTGCGGTGGCCGCGGGTTCCACGATGCCCCACTTCTGCAGGGCGCGCAGGTGATAGCTCATGGCGCTCGGGGTCAGGCCTGTCTGCGCGGCAAGCTCCGTGGCAGTCCGGCTGACCTGCGTGGAATACAGCTCCGAGATCACTTCGAGCCGTGCCGCATGGGCAAGCGCGCGGATGGCCTTCGGATCGGTTATCTCCACCTTCTTCTCCGGCCGCACCCTGCGTTTGGCGCCCTCTTGCGCGGTTGGCTCCATCTCGGGAGTTTCTGCGTTCACTCCTCTATTCTATCGATCATCGGCCAACTCTGAAAGAAACGCTTGACATTCTTATGGGGCGGGGAGTAGTTTCGCGGACATGGGGGACTCGTCCGGGCAATCGCCTGCCTTACTTCGCGAAAATGCACCGCTCTGGCGAAACCGGGACTTCCTTTTGGCAAGCAGCGCCCGCTTCCTGGCTGCCGCCGGCATGGGGGCGGTTCTTGTCAGCGTGATGCTGCATTTGCAGGCGGCTGACGCGGCCGGAACGGTTCACTTGGCGGGCTCCTGGCTGGTTGCCCTCTATCTTCTGTGTTCCGCCCTGCCGCTGGTGGTCCTCGCCCCGTGGGCCGGCAGGCTGGCGGACACCCGGGATTCCCGGATGCTCGCGACGGCGGCTTCCGCCGGCAGCGCCGCCGCCGTGGCAGGCATGGGCCTGAGCATGCACTACCTGGAGAACTACATTTCCGCGCTCTTCACGCTCACTCTCGTGCTCAACGCCTGCCAGGCGGTGGCAGGGCCCACATGGCAGGCGCTGTTGCCCCGGATCGTCGGTGAGGAGCGGACACCCCGCGCGGTCGGCACCATGCAGGCGACCATCATGATCGCCGGGATGGCCGGACCTGCGGCGGGAGGGCTGCTGAGCGGCTGGGGCGGATCTGTACTGGTGTTTTCCGTGGCGAGCGCCTGCTATGTCGCCATGGGGCTGGGTGCCCTCCTCATCCGGACGCGCAGGGGAACAGCGTCCGATCTCGCGGGCCGGAACCGGCCCGCCCTGATGGACGGGCTCAGACTTATCCGGCGGGACCGCCTGGTGTGGGCGCTGGTGATCGGCGCCCTGTTTTTCATTGCCGTGGGGGAAGCGACCAACGTCCTTGAGGTGTTCCTGGTCCGGGGCGAGATGGGCGCCTCGGAAACGCAATACGGCCTGCTCGTTGCCGCTTTTGCCCTGGGAATGTCTGCCGGGGCCGCCTTGGCCGGCCTGATCAAAACTCCCCCGGCCCGGCTCCGCATCCTGCTGGGATCCATGGCACTGACGTCTGCGGTTCTGGCCTGCATCGGGCTGGTGCCGAGCATGGGCATAATGTTTGTCGCCTACACCGGGATGGGAGTCTCCTGCGGCGTCCTCAACGCGTGCTTCGGGGCGATCGTGATCCTCCGGATCCCCGAAGAAGGCCGGGGCCAGGCAATGTCCATGATCGGAGGCCTCACCCGGGCGGTCACCATTGCGGCGTTGGCCCTCGGCGGGCTCCTGGGCGCGCTGCTGCCCGTCCGCTCCGGCTTCCTGCTGATCGGCGGAACCGGCGCGGTTGTTTCGCTGGCCATCGCCATCACCGTGTTATTGCGATTCGGTTCCCAGGACCTGGCACCGGCCCGCCCGGGCGATGCCGGCCAAACTGGTTCCGACACCGATGACCCGGACGGCCCCGCTCCCAGCGGCGCCGCGGCGGCCAGCCCCGCGGGGCCCCGCCCCGAGGGGGACAGTCCAGCGGGCACGGCGGTTTCGGGCGACGCGGCTCCCGGTTCAGGCCGGCAGCAGGAATCCGTCGCGGACCAGGTTCCGCACCTCGGCGAGAAGCCCGCCACGGAATGCGTCCCCGTCAAACCCGTCTCCCCCACCCAGCAGCGCTTCGAGGGCGCCGATGATCTGCCCGACGGACAGGTCGCCGTCGCACGCTGACACGAAACCTGCCAGCTCAGTGCTCAGCAGGTTCGTGCGGCGGAGCCCGGCGCCCTGTCGCAGCAGGATCACGCCAGGGTGTTCCGCTCCCGGCCGCTGATGCCGTTCCTCGGTGACGTCCTCTGCCACCAGCAGGTGCGCGTCGTGCAGCTCGTTGGCAGCCAGCCAGTCGGCCCGCTCCACCGCTGCGCCCAGATGCGGGCCCACGGGCTGTTCGATGGGATACGTAATTTCCTCGAACCGGCTGATGACTGGCCGGGCGCCGTCTGCTGGGTGCCGCAGGTAGATCATGCCGAAGCCGATCCCCGTCACGTTCCGCGAGGCGAAGTCGTCAAGGTAGGCGGCGTAGGCATCCTGGTAGTGCTGACGGTCGCGGGCTTCGGACGCGTCCTGCAGCCACGTCTCGGCGTACTGTTCCGGCCCCACCAGTTCGCGCTGGATGAACCAGGCATCCACATCCGGACCGGCCCAGCTTTGCGGCCGTTCCGACCAGGACGTTCCCGCTGCGACCTCCCAGTTGCCCAGGAGCTGGGCTGTTCCGGCCGGAGCGAGGACCGACGGCAGTGCCCGGACCAGCGAGGCGACGATATCGTCGCCAGGCAGGCCGCCGTCGCGGTACGTGAACTGGTCCGCGGCAGCCTCGCCGAGGCTCCGGGGCGTGATGACGAACGGCGGGTTGGAGACCACGAGGTCGAAAGTCTCGCCGGCCACAGGTTCCAGCAGCGAGCCCAGCCTCAGGCTGACCCGGCTTTCGGGGCTGGCCGGATCGATGTGCAGTGCCTCGGCGTTCAGGAGCAGGTTGAAACGGGTAAAGGCCAGCGCGCGGGCGGAGATGTCCGTGGCTGTCACGTGCTCCGCGTGGTGCAGCAGATGGAAGGACTGGATGCCGCAGCCGGTGCCCAGGTCCAGTGCCCTCGCCACGGGCCGGCGGATCGTGGTCCGCACCAGGGTGGTGGAGGCCTGTCCGATCCCCAGGACATGGTCGTGGCGGAGGACACCGGGCTGCTGGTGCGCCGCGAGGTCGCTGGCTACCCAGAGGTCGGCGCCGCCGCTGCCGTCCGTGTCAGTTGTGGCGTCACCTGTGGCGTCACCGCTCCAGCCGTACGGCCGCAGGTCGGCCTTCGCCCTGACCACATCCGGATCAGAACCGGTCTCGGCCGCTTCGACCAGCCCCAGCGCCAGGAGGCCCTCCGTGCGGATCTCCGGAAGGGCGGCGTCGAGCACGTCAGCGCGCTGGGGCACAGCCAGCAGCCAAAGGCGTACGACGGCGGCAAGCGCCGCGGCGTGCCGGTCACCCTTCTCGGCGGCTTCGGTGGCAATCAACGCCGGGATGAGCTGATCGCGGCCGAGGGCAGCGTTGGCGGACTCACCGAGCAGCTCTGCCACACCGTCCACGGTGTATCCGGCGTTGCGCAGGTCCCTGGCGAGGGCGGACAGCAGCTCCGGGAGGTCGCTGCGGGGGGCGTCGGGAGTGTTGCCGGCCGTGAAGTGCATAGGTGTTTCAGTCACCGTGCAAGTCTATGGTTCCAGCGCCGCCCTCCATGCTGAGTTTTCGGGCGGCGGGTTGGCTGGGTTATCAGGAGGGCGCCAGTTGTGGTGGCCATGCTGTGACCCGTCTGCGGCCGGATTGTCGGCTGCACCACTTATGCTTCTGAGCATGAGCCGCAAAAGTGTGATCTTCGTTGACGCAGGGTTCCTCCTGGCCACGGGCGGGCTGCGGGTCACCGGGAACTCACTGCGTTCGGCGTTTTCCGTCCAGTACAAGAGCCTGGTGGACGGAATCCAGGATTTTGTGAGCGACCGGGACAGCCGGGACCTGCTGCGGATGTATTGGTATGACGCCGCCAAGGACGGCCTTTTCAGTGACGAACACAAGCGGATCGGCCTCCTTCCCGGAGTCAAGGTCCGGCTGGGGCGCATGTCCTACAACGGCGAGCAGAAGGGCGTTGACCTCAAGCTCGGGCTGGACCTGGTGGGTGTCGCCCGGAACCGTTCGGCCGACGTCGCCTACCTGCTGTCCGGCGACGACGACTTGGCCGAGGCGGTGGAAGCAGCCCAGGACCTCGGCATGAAGGTGGTGCTGCTGGGGATCGAAAACCAGGGTCACCGGCTGGGAGTCACCGCGGTAGCGGAGCACCTGGCGCTGCAGGTTGACGACATCGCCACGCTGCCGCAGTCGCTCCTGGACCGCTGCTTTGCCAAGGCTGCGCCGATGACGGCTTGGGCCATCGCGGAACCGGGGGAAGCGGCTGGCGACGCCGCCGACCGGGCCGGTGCCGCCGGAGCGGCTGCTGATTTTCCCACTGAGGCTGACGTGGCGGCGTACGCCGCCCCGCCGGTTGCGGGCAGTATCGTGGCCAACGGTCACAGTTCAGTTCCTGGGCCGCGTCCGGTCCCCCGCCCGGGTGCCCTCCCCGGTATGGCAGGCGCCGGTTCCGGTATTCGTGCAAGTGCCGGTGCGGGTTCGGGTCCGGTTGCGGCAGGGGCAGCGTCGGCAGCCGGCTCGTCCAATGCCGGCGCCCTGTCCGGCGGCGCGTCCGAAGCTTCGGGGACGGCCGGTCCCCCCGCCCCTCCCGCAACCGGCACGGCAGGTCCAGCCGGCACGGCAGGTCCAGCCGGCACGGCAGGTCCGGCCGGCACGGGAGGGAGGCCGGTGCCCAGTCCGGGCCCCAGGCGCGTCCAGCCGGACGTGCGGCCGGTGCCGAACGCCGGCTCCGTTCGCCGCGAGCCTGTGTATTCGACCGAAACCGGGGCCCCGGCGGCCCAGAGCCCCTGGTTCGACCTGGTGGAAAGTGCAGAAGCGGTGGCTGTCAGCCTGGCGGACAACTGGCACGGCAGCGTCACCCAGCGCGAACTCAACGAGCTCCTGGCCGAGCGGCCGCTCCTCCCGCCGACCATTGACCGGGTGCTCATCAAGGACTGTGCCGCGAAGATCGGCGAAGCCAAGACGGACCTCCAGGACATCCGCAAGGCCATCCGGGCAGCATTCTGGCGCCGTCTGGATGAGCTCGTGTAGCTGCACCGCTGTGGCGAGCCCTGCTGCGGAAGGTCGCGGCTCCGGTCCTTGCCGGTGCACCACGGCCCACCGTGGCCCCATGGAACTGATAGCCGGCCAGCCTTTTCCGGAGGCCTCCGGGCGCCAAAGCACGCGTCCGAGCCCACGGGCTCCAGCCGGTAAGTTGGACGTATGCTTTCACGTTTATTCGCGCCGCAACGGCTGATTCCGCTGAGGCACATCGTCGGCACAACAGTTGCAGGCAGCTGCCTCATAGTGGCCGCCTCGGCCTGCTCCTCAGCGGTTTCCATCGGAAACGCCGACGTCCCGGAGTGGAAGGCCACGGCGCTGCCCACGGCCAGTGGAACCGTGCTTGAGGATGCCGGCAAGATCCTCAACCGCGAGCCGCTGGTGAAGGACGCGGCCGACGTTCCGGCGGGGACCTACACGCTCACAATGACGTGCGACGGCGGGGGCAAGGCCTTCTTTACCGTGACCTCGGGCGGCAGCAAGATTGCGGAAGCCGGGGCCGCCTGCAACGGCAGCCGCGAGCGCGCCAGAATCACCGTTCCTGCCGCCGGCACCGTGCAGATCAGCGCGTCCAGCGTGGACGCTCCGCTCCTGTACGCCTATCATCTGGCGGCAGGAAGCTAGCTGTGACTTGCGCCGTGGGCGGCGGTGCGTATGCTCAGGGACATGTCAGCTCTTTGGGGGAAGCGGATAGTTCGCGTCGCTGCGGTTGTGCCGGTTCTGTGCGTACTCGGTGCGGGCCTGGGCGGCTGCGAATACAGCACCGACGTTGACACGCCGAGGGACGCAGCGTCCGGCCCGCCGTCCAGCGCCAGCCCCAGCACCAGCACTGACAACCGGGGCACGCCGCCCAACCGGTCGGACCCACAGGACCCACAGGATTATATCGACGCGCTGGCGGAAGTTCTGGGCCCCCCGGACGGGAACGGGCTGCCCTACGCCTCAGGGGGTGCGGCCTCGTGGACCGAGGAGGTCCCCACCGGCGAATACTTCCTGACGGCGGCCTGCGTTGCGGCGGCGGGGGCCGAACTGGTGGTGCGCCTGGGGAACGCTGAGCCGGAACGCACGTCGTTCCGGTGCGGAATGGGCAAAGTGGTGTACCTGGACCACAAGGGCGGCAGGATCAGCGCTGAAGTTGTGCCGCCGGCCGACTCGCCGTACGTCTTCACAGGCGTCAAGCTGGATCCGGATCCGGCGCCCCGCGGCCCCTCGGCCGCCGAAACAACAGCCTGGGCGGCCGGAGAACTCGGACCTGTGCAGGCCGGTGAGTTCCGGGGCTATCCGTGGGCAGGAAATTGGCATCATTCCGGCCCTCCGGCGGAGCCGGGAACACTGACCTTCACGTTCGTCTGCGAGGGACGGGCCACGGTGGACGTCACCGTTCTCCGACCCAAGGGTGAGGATCTGTTCCAGGGCAGCAGCCTTCCCTGCGGCAGGCCCTTTTCGGCCGACTTTCCGGTGGGCCCCGAGGGTGTCATGGTCATGGTGGACTCGAACAACCATCCCCTCCAGGCCGCGTACAGCCTGCTGCCAGCTGCCGGGAGCGGGCAGTAATGGCGGACCGGGCACCAAACCGCGCAGTTTTGCTGCTGGCCGGTACCCTGATGGTCGCCGGCCTGGCCGGCTGTGAATACGCGGACGACGTCGGGGCGGACCCGTCACGCGGCGCCAGCCGGACGGGCAGCGGCGTGGCCTCAGCGGTGCCGCTGCCATCCGTGGATCCGGAACGTGAAGCCGAACTGGGCCGCAACATGGCCGCTCTGGAACTGGCCCTGGTGGAGGTGCCCATCGGTCTGGGCGGAGCTGCCGGGGGAATCAGCGGGCAGGGAAACAGCGAGGGCGGGTTGGAATTCACAACCAGCGTGACCGAGACGGCCACCTACAAAATCACCGCCGTCTGCATCGGTTCGCCCCATGCCACGCTGTCGGTCAGGTCCCCTTCCAGCAACGCACTACTGGAATTCACCACTCCCTGCGCCGAAGTATTCAGCCGCGACGTTGAGCTCCGGCCGGGACCCCTGACTGTCCGCCTGGTGGCGGTAGGGGACGGTCACCTGCGGGCCGCTGGTGGTGTGATGCGTATCAGCGACGCAGCAGCTTCTTCCTCTGCTCAGCCCTGACCGATTTCCTTCCGACATACAGCCCTCAGTGGCCAGGAAAGCTGCCGAGGCGTGCTCTGGTTTGAGGATGGCGGCAGGCCTAAAGTCAGAGTATGCACACCGTGCAGGCACCCCTGGTGCCACGGCGGACGGCCGCGGCGGCCGCCGTCGTGCTTTCCGGTCTGCTGGCCGCAGGGGCGGCGCTGAGCGGCTGCGAGTATGTGTACGACGACGGCCGCGGGCCGCTGCCAAGCGCTACCGCCCCGACCTTCACGGACGCGGCGCTGCCGCAGGACCCGCGGCGGAACCTGCCGGTGTCCGGTGCGGAACTCGACGCCTGGGTGGAACAGGTACTCCCCGAGACGGCCGGCCAGGTTTTCCACACGGGTTTCGGCCTGCTGAAGGCGGGCACCACACGCCACGAAAGCACCGGGCATCTGCCCAGCGGAACCTACTCGCTGACCCTGGCCTGCAAGAGCGCCCGCAGAGTGTCCTTCACCGTGCGTGACGGCGAGTTTGCGCTGGTGGACCTGAGCCTGCGGTGCGGCACATCCAGGGTGAACGTGATCCATGTGTCCGAGGACTCCGTGCTCAGCATGGAAGTGGCCGCCCAGTCCGCCGCGAACTTCGCCTACCGGGTGAGCCGGATCTGAATGACATGGCTGCCGCGTGGGTCCGGTGCCGGACCGGACGCATAACCCCGGGCGAGACCCCGAGGAGCCAGGGAACCTGAACTAGGCGGCGCAGCCTTCGGGGCAGCGGAGAGTCTCGGGGCTGGAGGCGCACTCCGCACAGTACAGCGTGAGCGTGCGGCAGCTGGGGTTGGAGCAGTTCTCGAACTTGCTGGTGGGGGCCGTACAGCGCACACACTCGCCGATGGTCTTGGCATCCTCACTGAATTCGAGGTGCATGCGCTTATCGAAGACGTAGAGCGAGCCTTCCCAGAGGCCCTGATCCTTGAACGTTTCGCCGTAGCGGACGATCCCGCCGTCGAGCTGGTAAACCTCTTTGAACCCGCGGTTCACCATGAGGCTGGAGAGCACTTCACAGCGGATGCCGCCGGTGCAGTAGGTGACCACCGGTTTGTCCTTGAGGGAATCGTATTTGCCCGAGTCGAGTTCCTTGATGAAATCGTGCGTGGTAGCCACGTCCGGGACGATCGCATCCCTGAACTTGCCGATCTGGGCTTCGAACGCGTTGCGGCCGTCGAAGAACACCACGTCCTCGCCGCTCTCCTTCTTGGCGTCCACCAGTTGGTGAAGCTCTTCGGGCTTGAGATGCGTTCCTCCGCCGACAACGCCGTTTGCGTCCACCCTAAGCTCCCCGGGGGCACCGAAGGAGACAACCTCATCGCGCACCTTGACGCTGAGCCGCGGGAAGTCCTCTGCTCCGCCGTCGGACCATTTGACGTCAATGCCATGGAAGCCCTTGTACTCGCGTGTTGTCTTCACGTACTGCTTGACGGCGTTCAGCTCGCCGCCGACGGTCGCGTTGATGCCGTCCTTCGAGATAAGGATGCGTCCGGTCAGGCCGAGCTTCTCGCAAAGGGCGCGCTGCCACAGGCGCACGGCGTCGGGGTCGGAGATCGGAGTAAAGCCGTAAAAGAGAACAATTCGGTTCAAAGCCACATTTAAGGGTACTTGGTCCTTCAGGTGCCGGAACCAGATGCCGGGACCGGGACCTTGGCCGCAGCCGCCGGCCCGGGTCACAATTCAATAAGCAAGCCCACTTCCCGGACCCTACCCCTGTTGCTTGTGGCATGGCTGGAATACTCTCGTCACATGAGTCCAGACGCCATGGTTGAAGACATCACCCGCCTCGTCGAGATCTGGGTGACCGGATGGGCCGGTTGCCGCGGCTACGAGACGCGGACAGAAGGCCGCTTCCCGGCCGCGCTGCGGGCGGACACCACCAAGGAATGGGAATATTTCGCCCACGATCCCTCGGACACTGAATTCGCTGAACTTGCAGCGAAAACGGCTGAAGCCCCGGCACGGATCCTCACCGTCCTCACCAATGACGTCGCGCGATATACGTACCTGGCCCAGCAGCAGGGCCTGAACGTCACCTCCGCTTCCCAAACCATGATGATCGTGGACATGGAGACGCAGGACTCCGAAGATCCGTGGCTGTCGGACGATGACCTGAAACTGAGCACGTTCACGAAGGACGGCGTCCACCATGCCGTAGTGCACGCCGGCGAATCGGTGGCGGTGAGCGGTCGCGTGTTCGTGGTGGGTCGTACTGCCGTTTTCGACAAGATCGTCACCGAACCCGACTATCAACGGCGTGGGCTGGGAAGCTTCATCATGAAGGCCTTGGCGGCGCAGGCCTTCGAGCACGACGTGGTAAACGGCCTGTTGCTGGCATCGCTGGACGGACAGAAGCTGTACTCCCACCTGGGCTGGACAACCCTGTGCCACGTGCTGATGTTGTCCGCGTCGGAAGAGGGCGCTGACCTTTCCGTCAGCTGACGCCCATCCACCGACGGCATTGCGGGTGCCGGGCGATTTGGGCCCGGATGAAACAATATTGTGGTGAACCTCCATGACTCCCTGATTCCGCTGCTGGGCCGTGGCCCGGACCCGGAGCAGCTGCGTCATGTGCGCATCATTCCTGCCCGGCAGGCCGTGAACGAGCCGTGGCCGGAATGGACCCACCCCGATCTCGTCAAGGCCTACGGTTCCCTGGGAATCCATGAACCGTACCGTCACCAGATTCAGGCAGCGAACTTTGCCCACGGTGGCGAGCATGTAGTGATCGCCACGGGGACCGCCTCCGGCAAGTCGCTGGCCTATCAGCTGCCCGCGCTGGACGCGATCCACCGCTCCGAGCTGCGGGTCCTTTCCGAGCCGGGAAAAATCCACGACGACGGCGCCGTGGCCCTTTATCTCTCCCCCACCAAGGCCCTGGCCGCCGATCAGCTTGCCGCTATCCGCTCGCTGAGGCTCCCGACTGTCAGGGCGGAAACATACGACGGCGATACCGACCCCGCGTCGCGACGCTGGATCCGGGACCACGCCAACGTCATCCTGGCCAACCCCGACATGCTGCACTTCGGCATCCTGCCCAACCACGCCTGGTGGGCCAGCTTCTTCCGCCGGCTCAAGTACGTCATTGTGGACGAGGCCCACAGCTACCGCGGCGTCTTCGGATCCCACGTGGCCAACCTGATGCGACGGCTGCGGCGCATCTGCGCGTACTACAGCGCCAATACCTCCCAGCCCGGCCCGGTGTTCATCGCGGCCTCGGCAACGGCCTCCGAACCGGGCACGTCCTTCGGCCGGCTCATCGGTGCACCCGTCCGGGCCGTGTCCGAGGATTCCTCGCCGCACGGCTCCACCACCGTGGCGTTCTGGGAGCCGGCCCTCACGGAACTGCGGGGCGAGAACGGCGCCAAAGAACGCAGGACCGCAGTTGCGGAGACCGCGGACCTCCTGGCCAATCTGGTCTCCTCCCGAATCCGGACCATTGCATTCATCAAGTCCCGGCGCGGGGCCGAGACCATTTCCGCCATCACCAAACGGCTCCTGGACGAGGTGGATCCCAGCCTTCCGCAGCGCGTGGCGGCCTACCGTTCCGGGTACCTGCCCGAGGAGCGCCGCGCCCTGGAGAAAGCCCTGCGCTCCGGGGAACTGCTGGGGGTCTCCAGCACCTCCGCCCTCGAACTCGGCATCGACATCTCCGGCCTCGACGCCGTCCTGGTTGCAGGATGGCCCGGCACCAGGGCTTCCCTCTTCCAGCAGATCGGCCGGGCGGGACGCGCCGGGCAGGATGCCATCGCCGCATTCGTAGCCAGTGACGATCCGCTCGACACCTACCTCGTAAACCATCCGGAGGCCATCTTTGATGTGTCCGTAGAAGCCACGGTGTTCGATCCCTCCAATCCGTACGTGCTGGGGCCGCATCTGTGCGCCGCCGCGGCTGAGCTGCCCCTGGGTTATGCGGAGCTGGAGCTGTTCGGACCCTCAGCGGAGAAACTGCTGGACCAGCTGGTCTCCCAGGGCTACCTCCGCAAACGCCCGGCCGGCTGGTTCTGGACCCATCCGCAGAGCGCGGCGGCCATGGTGAATCTGAGGGCCGACGGCGGCGGCCCGGTGAGCATCGTCGACGCCGAGACCGGCTCCCTGCTCGGAACGATGGACTCACCCCAAACGCATTACCAGGCCCACACGGGTGCCGTGTACGTGCATCAGGGCGACAGCTATGTGGTGGAAGACCTGAACGAGCAGGACCACTGCGTGATGGTGCGCCGCGCCAACCCCGACTACTACACCACAGCCCGTGACGTGACCCAGATCGAAGTCCTGGAGACGCAGCGCACGGCTCAGTGGGGCGACGTTGCCGTCCACTTCGGGGACGTGAAAGTGACAACACAGGTGGTCTCCTTCCAGCGCAAGGCGCTGATTTCGAATGAAATCCTGGGTGAGGAACCGCTGGAACTCGGGGCACGGGACCTGTTCACGAAGGCTGTCTGGTTTGTGGTGGATAACCGTTCCCTGACCGGGGCCGGGCTGATCGAAGCCCAGTTCCCCGGCGCACTGCATGCAGCCGAACACGCCGCCATCGGGCTGCTTCCGCTTGTGGCGTCAAGCGACCGCTGGGACATCGGCGGAGTGTCCACCGCTATCCACGCCGACACGGGGGTGCCCACGATCTTCGTGTACGACGGGCACCCCGGCGGCGCCGGTTTTGCCGAGCGCGGCTTCGACAAAGCCAAAGTGTGGCTGTCGGCGACGCGTGATGCCATCGCGGCCTGCGAGTGCGATGCCGGCTGCCCGTCCTGCGTTCAGTCGCCCAAATGTGGCAACAAGAACAACCCCCTGGACAAAGCCGCCGCGATCACCCTTATCGACGTGCTGCTGAAAGACGCCACAGAGCAACTGCGCGAACCCCAGCCGACTCCTGCGGGGCGGACGAGGCAGCCGGAAGAGCACGCAGCTCCGTTGTGATTCCGGTCAGCCCGCCTTCTTCCTAACCCCGTTTGATTCACTCGCCACCAGCGATCGGCAACCGCGGACGCGGCTTCTGATCTCGGTCGCTCACTCGCCGCCGGCGTACGGCAACCGCGGACGCCGCTTCTGATCTCGGTCGCTCACTCGCCGCCGGCGACCGGCAACCGCGGACGCGGGGGCCGGCGGGCTCGCCGAAGCCCGCATGGCTCCCACGCCCGCAGGCCCGCCGGCCCGCCGGGAACTCGGACGTCACGGTGGCGGGTCATGGTGGCGGACCGGCCCTGGCATGGCCGGTGGCCGCGCCGAACATGCTGCGGTTCAGGAGCTCCGTCCGGATCTCCACAGTTTCGCCTCCTCCCTCTGTGCAGCTGACTATCTTTGCGCCTTGCCGGCCCGCGACATCGGCAGCAACCGAGCACGGCACACCGGGACTGATCCCGCGCAGCGCGTCCGCGGCGGCCAGCGCCGCGAGGTCGGCGGCCGCGGCGGCCCTGGACGCCATCACTGCTGATTGGGCCAGCAGGAGCATCAACGCCATGGCCACCATCACCACCATCCCGAGCCCGGCGGCGAGTATCGTTCCGGATCCGCGCTCAGGCGACCGGCCGGGAAGGCCCTGAGGGCCCGGACGTTTCAGATTTCTTGGCTCCGCGTTCCCCGGGTTCAGGTTCCCCGGCTCCGGAGCCCTCGGCAGCGAATGCCGCGGTTTTTGTATCCGCTGCTCCCGAGTGCCCGGTTCGGAATGTCCCGGCTCCGGAGTCCGCTGTCCGGTCATGACGCTGAGGCTTCCGGACGATGGTCCCGGGTGGGTGCGGGCCACCGCGCTGAGAGACGGCTGGCAGCTGCTTCGGCAGTTTCGCCCCGCGCCATAGCCCGGGCGGACAGCGTCCAGGGGACTACCGACCCGACAGGACCGGAGACCCTGCCGGACACCGTGACGCTGAGCCATTCGCCTTCGGCCCCGACCGACACCGACGCGGAGGCGCCGGCGAGTTGCCGGACTATACCGTCCACTGCTCCGGCATCCTCGCCTCGGGCCAGCGCCCTTGCGCCCGCCCGTGCCGCTTCTTCGAACCGGAGCTGGGTGATCCCGGCTGCTGAGCCAGCGAGCAGCAGGGCCAGCAGGAGCAGGACGGCCGGCAGCGCCACCGCGAATTCGGCGGTAACAGCTCCATGGTCCTTCCCCGAACCCCGGAGCCCCTTCCCATCGGACGCCCCGCGCTGCGCAGCCTGCGTCATGGCAACGCCAGCGCCGTCCGGATCAGGTTCAGCAGGAAGCCACGGACTTCATCGCTGCGGAGAATGAACACCAGAATCCCGGCAAAGCCGACGGCCGCCAAGGTGGCGATGGCATATTCTGCGGTGGCCATTCCCAGCTCGGATGCCATCAGCCCTCGGCGCCCCGGGGCCGAAACCGGGGCCGCGGCCCTGGCCCCGGGGTAGATTTCCCGGACCTCCGCTTCTTCCGATCCGGCGAGGCCTGAGTTCTCCGGCTGGGCGTACGGACGGTGATTGAACGTGGTTGACATGGCAGTTCCTTTCATTGGTTTTCCGGCTGAGTTGCCGGCTGATTCGACTCTCCCGGCTCCGGCGAACGCGGATAAGGCAGAAGTTTGGCTAAGTGGAAAAGGCCTCGAAGTCCTGGCTGTGGAGGAGCACTTGGATGCCGTTGCAGGGACGCACAAGGACCCCGATCAGGCTCCGGACGGGAGCATCGCGAGCAACACCGGCACTACGCCCAGACAGATGAAGGCGGGCAGCGAACACAGGCCGAGCGGGACCACCAGCCTGACGCCGAGGGCGGCGGCCCGCTTCTCCGCCGCCCGGAAGCGCTCGCGTCGCAACCTGGCAGCCTGGGCGTAGAGAATGGCGGACGATGGCGCCCCTGTCAGGGCGGCGAACCCCAGTGCCTGTCGCAGGATCAGCAGCTCGGGTGTCCGGGCCTCTGAACTGCGCCAGGCCGTTTCCCAGTCGGCCCCAATGGCAAGGGCAGACACAACAGGGCGCAGGGACCGGTGATACTCCGGTGCCGCTGATGCCGCCACGAGCTCCAGGGCGCGTCCGATCCCCGAACCGGCGTCCAGCATCGCTCCAATCAGTTCCAGCATCATGGCCGTGTCACGCAGACCCTCATAGGCCTGCAAGTCCGGCCGGTCTCCAGTTCCGCCGTCGCCGTTCCTTCTTCCGCCCGCACGCAACTGATGCTGCCTGCGGAGCCTTCTGCGCGCGCCGCCACGGCCGGTCAACGCCAGCGTCGAAGCGGCCGCCAGTACTAGTGCAAAGAAGACTGACGGCACCCATTCCGCCGTCATGATGTTCCAACGGCAGAGCGGACAAGCTTTGCTGACCAAATCCTGCCGACGACTGTGAGGACCATGCCCGCTGCGAGCGCGGCCACGCCGAACGGAGTGCCGAGCAGGATGGACAGCGGATCCACGCCCAGTGCGACCCCTAGCCCCAGACCCAGAAGCGGCAGCCAGGTGAGGAGCGTGACGGTGGCCTTCGGCCCGGCCAAGGCCGTCTGACGGGCGGCGTCGGCGTCGTCCTCCACCTCAAGCTGTGCGGCCAAACGGGTCAGGACATCCGCCAGCGGGCAGCCGCTCGCGGCAGCAATATCGAAACAGGCGGCAAGCTCGCCCCAGATCCGTCGTTCCCGATTTTGTCGCCCTGAGAAGGCGGCGGCAGACGCCGCTCGGATGGCGTCCGCTACCGGCGATCCCCGCATGGCAGCTGCCCGGGCCACCGATACCAAGGACAGAGAAGCCGGTGTGAGTCCCGGTCCACCTTCACCGCCGATGTCCTCCTTCGCGGCGTAAACCAGCCACAGTTCATCCCACAGCCGCAAAGGCGTACGACCGCCTTTGAGCAGTGCGGCCAACTGCTGGACAACAACCGTCATCGGTACGGAGGCGGAGCGCTGGCCGGCCGTCCCTGGCCGTTTCACGCGCCAGTTTGGCCGCCAATCTGCCCCGTGGGGTGCCTTCCGCACCCCGGGCGTATCCCGCCGATCGTCGCCGCCGTTGCGGCTGCCTGGGCCGGGACCTCTGCTGCTGCCCCGGCCCGAATGCCCTGAGTGACTGCTGTCCAGGATATTGCGGATCCTGCCTGACCGGCCGCCGGGAGGCCGCAGTGCCAGCCACGCAGCGATAGCCAGTGCGGCAATCAGTAGAGCCATCATGTGCCTGCTCCTGGCCTCGGCCGCCGCAGCTCAGATCTCCCCACGGCTGGCCCGGCTCCCCCGGGTGACGGCCCGGCAACCCCGTCGGCCGGCCCGGAATCATCCAGGCCGAGCCTCAGGGCCAACCCTGGCCACGCCGGACCCAGACTGAGGATACCCGCCTGCACCGTCACGGCCGCTGACACTTCGAGTCCGTGGGGGCGGTCCTCGACGACGCCGATGCATGCCACGTGACGTCCGGCGCGGTCCCGTTCAACGTGCACCACGACGTCCAGGGCGCTGGCGACCTGCAGCCGCATGGCGTCCTGGCCCATCCCGGCGAGGGCGCCCAGTGCCGTGAGCCGCGCCGGTACGGCAGCTGCTGTGTTGGCATGGATGGTGCCGCCTCCTCCGGTGTGCCCGGTGTTCATGGCCGTGAGCAGTTCCCGGACTTCGGCTCCGCGGCACTCCCCCACCACCAGCCGGTCGGGCCTCATCCGGAGGGCCTGGCGGACCAGCTCGGCAAGGTCAACACCACCGCCGCCCTCGAGGTTTCCGTGCCTCGATTCAAGCGACACGACGTGCGGATGGACAGGGTTCAGTTCGGAGGCATCCTCTATCAGTACGAGTCGTTCACCGGGGTGGCTCAGCCCCAGCAGCGTGGAAAGCAGGGTGGTCTTGCCTGATCCGGTGGCCCCGCTGATCAGGAAGCTCAGCCGCCGGGAAACCATCCGCTCGAGCACGTCCTGCACCAGGCTGCCGAACATGCCGCCGTCCCGAAGTTCGTCCAGCGTGAATACCTCAGGCCGGCGGATTCGGACGCTCAAAAGGGTCCCTGCCGTCGAAATGGGCGGGAGGACAGCGTGGATCCGATACCCGGCCTCGAGCCTGACGTCCACGCACGGAGAACCGTCGTCCAGGCGCCGCCCGCCTGCCGCCACGAGCCGGGACGCCAGGGCGCGGACCTCCCCTTCTGATGAAAACGACACCGCCGTAAGCTCCAGGCCGTTGCCGCGGTCCAACCAGACGGAATCCGGGGCGTTGACGAAGATGTCGGTGACCGACGGATCCCGCATCAGGACCTGGAGAGGTCCCAAGCCGTTAAGCTCCGCGCTGATCCGCTCGACCGCGGCCAGGGAACCTGCCGTCCCCAGGAGTTTGCCGGTAGCCTGCACCGCTGCGGCCACCCGGGACGGGGTCACCGGTCCGGAGTCGGCCATTACCGATTCCCGGACAGATTCCAGCAGCCCTGCATCCACGGCACGGTTCGGGCGTCGCCTGGAGCTTCCGCCGGGGCTGGGAAAGCGCGACAGCCCCGTCGGCTGCGGAGACGCGGTCATGGAAGCTCACCGCCAAGCAACTCCAGGACTGATGCCGCGAATCGGCGTACGGTGCGTCGGCGTCCCATTTCCAGCAAGCGGCCGAGTTCCGTGGCACTGGCAGTGCCCCGTACCTCCGGGACGAGTCCCTGCAGCGGCAGCCCCACGGATTCGGCGATCAGGGGCCCGTCAAGGACGGCACCGGCCTTGCCCCTGATCACCAGCGCCGTCTCCACCGGAGGTAGCTCCTGCAGCAGCCTGGCCGAGGCAACAGCGGCCTTGAGCTGCGCAGGCGCCACCACAAGGATGCGGTCACAATCCCACGCGAACGTCCGCAGCGGCTCCGTTCCCCGCCCGATGTCCACCACGACCAGTTCGTAGCCCCGCCGGGCAGCGTCAAGAACACCGCCCACCGTGGCAGCCTCCACGCCGGGCTGGCGTTCGCGGCTGCCCGGCCAGGACAGGAAGGAGAACCCGCCCGCTACCGGGAGTGCGTCGGACAGCTGTTCCGGGTCGATGCTCCCGCTCGCCTCCGAAAGGTCAGTCCAGCGCAGCCCGGGAGACTCCTCGGCTGCCAGCGCCAGCTCAAGGCCCCCGCCCCAGGGATCTCCGTCGATGAGCAGAACCTTGGCTCCCCACTCCGCGGCTGACTGGGCGATCCAGATGGCGGCGGTTGTTGCTCCGGCGCCACCGCACCCGCCGGTCACGCCCAGAACAAGCCCTCCGGCTTCCGGTGACCGGGATCGGTTCAGGTATTCAGCCAGCCACGCGGCAGCATCGGGCAGTACTGCCACTCGTTCGGCTCCCATTGCCGCGGCGAGGTGCCAGAGACTGTCTCCCTCGCCGCCCAAACCCACGAGAACGGCAGGTGCCCGGCGCCGGGGCGGCAGTTCGCGGATATCGCTGCCCACAAGGACGACGGCTGCAGTGTCCCAGAAGGGAGCGGCTTCCATGGCATCAGCCACCACTCGAAGCTGGCCGCCGGCTGCTGCGACGATCCGCTCAACCTCGCCGCGCAGGAAGTCAAAGCCCGTCACCAGGAGCGTTTCCGCGGACTCGGCCGGAAGCCATGCGCCCGGAGCCCGTGGCCCCAGCGAGGAATCCCCGGACGGGGAACTGGGGCGGCCCGGCGCACTGCCCGCACCGGGCGGTGCGCCTGGTGATTGCTGTGCGGGCGTTTGCCGCCCGCGCCATGGGCGCCCGGCAGCGTCCGGTCCGGCCGCGTCCCGCCCGACCCTGTCCCGCGCGGCACCGTCCCGCCCAGCCCTGCCGCCCCCGCCGCCGTCCCGCGCTGTCCCGCGTGCCCCGGCGTGGTTTCCCCGGGCAGCAGGACCTTCGCTCCCGGGCGGTGCGGCGCGGGCAGCGGCGCGCGCTGCAC
This sequence comes from Arthrobacter oryzae, assembly GCF_031454875.1. Taxonomy (GTDB): domain Bacteria; phylum Actinomycetota; class Actinomycetes; order Actinomycetales; family Micrococcaceae; genus Arthrobacter; species Arthrobacter oryzae_D. Next base: position 48,686 of record NZ_JAVDRQ010000017.1, on the reverse strand, counting down.
GGCGCGCCGCCGTGGCCGGTTCCGGAGGCCCTGCGCCTGCACCGGAAGCCGCGGCGGCGTCTGGCCGGGAAGCTATGCCGAACTCCGTCACAAGGCCGGGACCGCTGACTTCCGGGGCGGGTTTCTGGAGATGTTGCCTGCTCATCCTGACACTGTGCCCAGTACCCAGTTGTCGCGACAGAGAGCAGACACGCCATGTGGACAACAGCGCCGTCCGGGGCTTGTGGAGGGGCAGTGGCCTGGCCGAACCCTATGCGGACGCTGACTGTCCGCAATTGCCGGCATGCGGTGCAACCCGGGGGCGAGCACAAGGCAGAATTAGGGCTATGTATCTGCTGCTGTCCGCCCGCCCCGACGGCGCAGCCCTACAAGAGCTCGCCGCGGACGGAACACCTGCTGCTGCGAACCCGGAACCTCGCCTGATCAGCGCCGGCGAGCTGGCCGGCGTCGTCCGCGAACTCGAAAAGCGGCGTCCGCGCTGGATCTGGCGCCGCACGCAGGACTGGTATCCGGCGCTGCTGAACGCCGGCGTCGAACTGGAACGCTGCTACGACCTCATGCTCTGCGGCGCCATCCTGGCACATTCGGAGTTTGCGGCCCACACTGCATACGCCCGGAACGCGGAGAAGCTCACGCAGGACGACGAGGTGCAGCAACCGCCCCGAAGCCTCCAGCCACCGCCCCAGCCGGAACACCAGGGAGCACTGTTCGAAGATTCCGGATTCAGCCGCACGCCCAAGCACTCGGCGGAGGAGCTGCGCAACGAGTACGCCGCCCAGCAGGAAGCCCTGCGACAGGTCAGCTCGGATGCGAACCGCAGGCAGCGGCTCCAACTGCTTCTTGCCGCGGAGTCCGCCGGAGCCATGATCGCCGCGGAGATGCAGCACACCGGAGTGCCCTGGCGCGAAGAACTGCACGAACAGATCCTTGTGGACTACCTGGGTCCCCGCCCTTCCATTGGTCACCGGCCCGCCAAGCTCGAGGCGCTGAACACCGAACTCCGCCGGCTCCTGAACTCGCCAAGCCTGAACCCGGACTCGCCGCAGGAGCTGATGCGTGCTCTGCACCGGAACGGCATCGAGGTGAAATCGACCCGGCAATGGGAGCTGAAGGAGTCCAGCCATCCGGCCATCGAGCCACTGCTGGCGTACAAGAAACTCTCGCGGCTGCACACTGCGAACGGGTGGGCGTGGCTGGATGCCTGGGTGAAGAACGGCCGCTTCCAGCCCGAATACGTCGTAGGCGGCGTCGTGTCGGGGCGCTGGGCCTCACGCGGCGGCGGGGCCCTGCAGATTCCCCGCCAGATCCGCGGCGCAGTGCACGCAGATCCCGGCCACAAACTCATCGTGGCTGACGCTTCCCAGCTTGAGCCGCGGGTCCTGGTGGCCCTGGCCCAGGACGCCATCATGGCCGAGGCCGCCCGCGACCAGGATCTGTACGCCGGCATTGCCGCCAAGGGTTTCGGCGGCGACCGCGGCAAGGCCAAGATCGCGCTACTGGGCGCCATGTACGGCGCCACCTCCGGCGAAGCAGGCCGGCTCATGCCGCAGCTGACCCGTACCTATCCGCGCGCCGTCGGCTACGTGGAGCAGGCCGCCCGCGACGGCGAAGCCGGCGGCACCGTCACCTCACGGCTGGGCCGCAGCAGTCCGCCGCCTTCGGACCGCTGGCGGCAAAGCCAGAAGTCCACCACCGCCGACGAACAGCGGCGGGCAGATGCGATTGCCCGCTCCCGCGGCCGGTTCACCCGCAACTTCGTGGTCCAGGGGTCCGCTGCTGACTGGGCGGCCTGCTGGCTGGCGGAATTACGACGGCGGCTCCGCGCCATGCGGTCAGCGGGCGAACCAGCCGGCGAGCTGGTGTTTTTCCTGCACGACGAAGTCATGATCCACTGCCCCGATGGGTCGGTGGATGACTGCGTCACAGCGATCGAGGCGGCGGCCGCCGCTGCCAAGGACCTGCTGTTCGGCCCGATTCCGGTGGAATTTCCGGTGAGCGTGGCCGTTGTTGATTCCTATGACAAGGCGAAATAGGCCCTGTAAGACGCGCTCTGTAACGTACCCACGGGTAGCTTTGTGAACTGCCTCACCTCCCGGTTAAGCTCAATTAGCCGGTTCTGCAGCAGTGGCAGTGCAGCACCGAGAAGGACCGGCCGATGCAATGACGCATGGATTTTTGGGGAGGCACCACAGAGTGGCTGGCACATTTGAAATTGTTAGTACCGAGGAAGACGCTTTCTACTTCCGACTTACCGCCGAAGACGGCACACTAGTGGCGGTTTCGCCACGGTTCAAGACGCTGAAGGGCGTCGTCGCGGGCATTAATGCCGTCCGTGAGAACGCAGCGACGGGACTTGTAGTGAACCGCTCCCGGCGCGAACTGGCGCCCGGATAACCCGCGAGCACAATCAACCTGGAAGTCACACATCAATCTGGTGCAGCCGGGACCGGTCCCACGGAACCGCCCAGCCCAGGTGATCAAAAAGTTCATTCAGGACCATTCCGGTGAAACCCCAGACCACCACCTTGTTCACCACAAACGCTGGGCTAAGGAAGGTCTGGCCGGCGCGGCTGACTTTAGCCATGACCCGGTTGTCGGGATCCAGCAGGTCCCGCACCGGGATCCGGAACACTTGGGCGGATTCGCCGTAGTCCACAACGCGGACCGGCGACGGCGAACGCCACCAGGCAAGAACCGGCGTCACCAGGAAGTTTCCGCGGGGCAGTGCCAGCTGCGGCATGGCTCCCAAAACCTCCACGCCGGCCGAATCCAGCCCTGTTTCCTCCTCTGCTTCACGGAGGGCCGCTTCGATGGGCGATTCACCGGGATCGATTCCCCCACCGGGGAACGCCACCTGGCCGGGATGATCATCCAGGGTGTGGGCCCGCTCCAGCAAAAGAACGTCGAGATCAGCCGGGGCGAGCCGCTTTCCGGAAGCCGCAGGCACCTTGTCCAGCGCACCGAACAGCATCAGCACGGCTGCCTTGCGGGCCACTGTGTCGTCCACAGTCAGCTCGCGCCAGTACGGATTGCGGGCCGGTCCTGTTCCGGCTTCGATGGCGGCGATAAGCTCGATGAGATCCTGGCGGGCGGTCATGGCTCCCGCTTTTGTGATTCCATCCGGATTTCCGCGGCGCGGTGTGTTTCCGCCAGCAGTTGCGCCAGGAGGGCTTCCTGCCCAGGAGCGAGCTCGTACTTGAGCAGCTTCCGCGCCTTGTCCGGATCCGTCTCCCCCGCCCCGTAGCTGGGGCACCACGTGGCCACGGCGCACGCACCGCACGCGGGCTTGCGTGAATGGCAGACGCGGCGCCCGTGGAACACCACCCGATGCGACAGCATGGTCCAGTCCCTCGGTTCGAACAGCTCGGCCACGTCCGCCTCGACGCGCACCGGATCATCCGATTCCGTCCAGCCGAAGCGCCGCGACAGCCGGCCAAAGTGCGTGTCCACGGTGATTCCCGGGATACCGAAGGCGTTGCCCAACACAACGTTGGCGGTCTTGCGCCCCACTCCGGGAAGCGTCACCAGATCCTGCAGCCGGGGCGGCACCTCGCCGTCGTACTCGTCCACGAGCCGGTTGCACAGCGCCATCACGTTCCTCGCCTTCGCGCGGAAGAACCCGGTGGGCTTGAGGATCACTTCGAGGTCGGCCGGATCAGCCTCGGCCATGCTCCGGGCATCCGGATATCGGGTGAACAGCATCGGCGTGATCTGGTTGACCACCACGTCGGTGGTCTGCGCGGAGAGCACCGTCGCCACCAGCAGCTCGAACGGGCTGCGGAAGTCCAGCTCGGCGTGCGCATACGGGTAGAGCTCCGCGAGCGCCCGGTTGATCCTGCGGGCGCGGCGCTTCAGCGCCAGCATGGATTCCCCGGACGCCAGCGGTGTGATGCTTCCCGGCTTCGGAGTGCCGGATTGGTTGGCCATCGGGGGCCGGCTAGCCGCGCTCGATGTTGCTGAGGTCGCGCAGGACGCCTACCCGTCCGTCAGTGTGCTGGACCAGGAATTCGTGTCCACGGTCTTCGAGTGCAAGGACCCAGCCGCCGGGTTCGATCACGAAGGCCGGCATACCCGTCCGTTCATCGACAGCGGTGCGGGGCTGGGCGACGGCGAACCAGAACGCCTCGTGGACCGGCTGTTCCTCATGCTCCTCGGGGCGGCTGGACGGGTCCACGGTGGCGCCGATGGGCTCCTGTGACGTCACCTGCGGGTGCAGCATGGTCTCTGCCGGCGCCGACGCGGCGGGCATCGCGCCGGTGGCAGGACCGCTGGCAATCCCGTGGCCGGCTGCGGCGGAGGGGACGTCCGATCCCTGGGTCGCGCCCGAGGCGGTGGGTACGGCGGCGGCCTGTGTCCGTTCCGCTGCTGCCGGTACGACGTCGGCGGCCTGGGTGGCGGGGGCGGCGTCGGTTCCGCGGCTTGCGGCCGTCCCACCCGCGCCTGCGGCTGCCGCGCCGGTGGTCCCGGCGGCTGCAGCTGCGGTGGCCGCGTTCCCCGTGGTTACGTTCCCGGATCCGGCGGCGGGAGCGGCCGGTGTTGCCTCATCCTGCAGGGTGGCACGCCCGTGTGCCGAATCGGGCTGGGCCCAGCTCTGCTGGGCGGAACCGTATTGGCCGGTAGCCTGCTGGCCAGCGCCGTATTGCGTTGCCCCATGCTGCGTGGCCCCGTGCTGCGAAGCCCCGTGCTGCTCCCCATAGGGGGCCGTGCCGGTCGCAGTTCCTGCATGCGGGCGGTCGCCGTTCAGGGACGCTCCGGCTGCCGTGCCGCCTGCCGCGGCTGCACCACCTGCTGCACTGCTTGCTGCACTGCCAGACGTCAGTCTCTTGCCCCAGCCGGCCAGCGTACCGGAGCCGGAGCCCGGTTCCTTCGCGGGTTTGGGCTCCTTCGGGGCGCTGGGCTTGCGGAACGGCACAGCGGATTCACGGGCCACGACGTGTGCAGGCGCCTCGGCACGGTCCAGGAAATCGCCGGCGAAGAAGGGAATGAAGCGCGCCAGGACAGTGGCGGCAAAAAGCCCCAAGGATCCGATCAGCGACACCAGTACGGCCGGCTCATAGGTCTCGGCAGTGGCCAGGAAGAAGAAGGCGAGGGCAAAGGACGCTACCACGGACGCGAACTGGTCAATGGAAAGTGACCCGATCCTCAGCTTTGACGTCGGCGTGAGGCGGCGCGCCACGAAGAGAGCGGTCACGACGAGCGGCAGGATGATTCCCAGGCCCAGGAAGAAGAGACTGCCCAGGTTCCACAGGTTGTACCGTGAAGCGAACATCGGGATCAGCGATCCTACAAACATAATCAGCGTTGATCCGAAGACGGTGAGGTCGCGGATGGTGAACGGGCCAAGGACCGTTTCATTCTTCTTGGCTGTCAGTCGGCTTCCCGCGGGCTTTGGCCCGTCCGTGCTTGCCGGTTTGCCGGAGCTTGCCGGGCCGGTCGTCTGACCGGGATGCTGATGGGCGGCCTTATGCTGCCCATGGCTTTGCTGGTTCATTCTGTTCTCCTTAGCACGGCGGCGCCCTGGACAGCGCCTCCTAACGGCAGGCAAGAACAGGACCGCAAGCGGTCCCGTCGCCTCCATTGGATGTCACAACTCCATCTCAGCCTAGCCAAGTGCTTGGCTGATCACTAGCTGACGGGCCGGAGGCGGGCGCGCGGGATTGCAGGCGGAATTTGCCTAGCACATGCGCCTGTTTGCCGGGTGAACGTATTCCGTTAGGACCCGCGGATCCAGCCTTTCAGGGCAAGTGTGCAGCCCGCCGGATCATGGCGCGTCGCAGCTGGCACGGCAACCCGGCCATCTCGAGTCGTTCAGTCAGTCTGACGGACTCGCAGCCCCCGCACCAGAGGTGCCAGCTCTCCGCCGCGGGAACCATTCGCCGCTTAATATGCGCCGCTCACGGCTCACTATGTGACCGGGCACACGTGCGGCGCGGGGCAGGCATTAGTGTGTATTTCGGAACAGCTCTTTGCGGTACAGCCGTGATCAGCCGCTGCCCGACGCCGCGCACGCGGCACGGCTGCGGCACGGTGACGGCGTGTCCCGCGCAGCAAAGGATCGATGAATGATGAGGTTCACCATGTCCCAGGACACACCCAGCTCCACGGCCACCGCTGCCCACGCCGAAGTGCCGGCCAAACAGTCCCCCACCGGCGTTGCCGGAACCGCCACCGGCGCAAACGGAGCCGCAGCCAACGCTGGCCAGGCCGGGAACGGCGACGCCTTCGAGAACCTCTCGCACGAGAATCGGAAGTTCGCTCCCTCCCAAGACTTCGCCGCGAACGCGGTGGTCACCGCCGCAGACTACGCGGAGGCCGACGCCGACCGGCCCGCTTTCTGGGCCCGGCAGGCCCGTGAAATGCTCACCTGGAGCAAGGACTTCACCCAAACTCTGGACTGGTCCAACCCTCCCTTCGCCAAGTGGTTCGTCGGCGGCGAGGTCAACGCCGCCTACAACGCCCTGGACCGTCACGTGGAGAACGGTCTCGGGGACCGGGTGGCCATCTATTTCGAGGGCGAACCCGGGGACAGCCGCTCCTACACGTACGCGCAGCTCACCGACGAGGTGAAGAGGGCCGCGAACGCCTTCGAGTCCCTCGGCGTGGCCAAGGGTGACCGGGTGGCCGTCTACCTGCCCATGATTCCCGAGGCCGTCATCACCCTGCTGGCCTGCGCCCGGATCGGCGCCATTCACTCCGTGGTGTTCGGCGGCTTCTCCGCGGACGCCCTGCGGTCTCGGATCGACGACGCCGAGGCCAAACTGGTGGTCACCGCCGACGGCACCTACCGCCGCGGCAAGCCCAGCGCCCTGAAGCCAGCGGTTGACGAAGCCCTGGCCCAGTCCGGACACACCGTCCAGAACGTGGTGGTGGTCAAGCGCAACGGCCAGGACGTCAACTGGCACGAGGGCCGGGACCACTGGTGGGCCGACACCGTCGAGGCGGCCTCCCCGGAGCACACGGCCGTGGGCCACGACTCCGAACACCCGCTGTTCATCCTCTACACCTCCGGCACCACCGGCAAGCCCAAGGGCATCCTGCACACCACCGGCGGCTACCTCACCCAGACCGCCTACACCCACAAGGCCGTGTTCGACCTGCACCCCGAAACGGACGTCTACTGGTGCACGGCCGACGTCGGCTGGGTCACCGGACACTCCTACGTCGCCTACGCCCCGCTGATCAACGGCGCCACCCAGGTCATGTACGAAGGCACCCCGGATTCCCCGCACCAGGGCCGCTGGTGGGAAATCATCGAAAAATACAGGGTCTCCATCCTCTACACCGCACCCACTGCGATCCGCACGTTCATGAAGTGGGGCAAGGAGATCCCGGCCAAGTTCGATCTCTCCTCCATCCGGGTCCTGGGCTCCGTGGGCGAACCCATCAACCCCGAAGCCTGGATGTGGTACCGCGACGTCATCGGCGCCAACGCCGGCAAGAACGGCGAGAAAAAGGGCAACCCGGCACCGATCGTGGACACCTGGTGGCAGACCGAAACCGGCGCCCAGATGATCGCCCCGCTGCCCGGCGTCACCGCCACCAAACCCGGCTCCGCCCAGGTCCCGCTGCCCGGCATCGCCGTGGACGTCGTCGACGAAGCCGGCGAGTCCGTGCCCAACGGCCACGGCGGCTTCCTGGTGATCCGCGAACCCTGGCCGGCCATGCTCCGGGGCATCTGGGGCGACCCGGAACGGTTCAAGGAGACCTACTGGTCCCGCTTCGAGACCATGTACTTCGCCGGTGACGGCGCCAAGAAGGACGACGACGGCGACGTCTGGCTCCTGGGCCGTGTAGACGACGTCATGAACATCTCCGGCCACCGGCTCTCCACCGCGGAAATCGAATCCGCCCTGGTGAGCCACCCGGCCGTGGCCGAGGCTGCCGTCGTGGGCGCCGCCGACGAGACCACCGGCCAGGCCGTCGTCGCGTTCGTGATCCTCCGCGAAGACGCCGTGGACACCGGGGACCAGATCGTCCAGGAACTCCGGAACCACGTGGGCAAGGAGATCGGGCCCATCGCCAAGCCCAAGACCATTCTGGTGGTCCCGGAACTGCCGAAGACCCGCTCCGGCAAGATCATGCGACGCCTGCTGAAGGACGTGGCCGAAGGCCGCGAAGTGGGCGACGCCACCACCCTGGCAGACAACACCGTCATGGCCCAGATCGCGCAGTCGCTCAAAAAGTAACAGGCACGGGCGGCCGGACGGCTCCGCCCGCAACAGCTCCGTGCACATCCGAACGGCCCCGTTTTTCCCGTTTCACGACGGGAAGACGGGGCCGCTTCTTTTTGCGACGATTCAAACGCCTGCTCCGGCAAAGATGTTGTTTCCCGTTCTTTCCTGTTCTCTTTTGAGAGGTTATAGTCGGGAATGTGAGGTGTCTCACAAGCGGCTTTTTTCAAGGGAGAGAACATGGCAGCACAGTTTGATGCGTCGGCAGTCCCGTATCCGAGCAGGCGGACCATCCTTAAGACCGTCGGCGTCGGAGCGGCGGGCCTGGCCGGCATCCCGTTCCTCGCAGCCTGCACCGGCGGCAGCGGGCCGTCGGCCACAGGCTCCGACTCCCCTGGCCTGACGTTTGGTTCGGGGTCCTCGGACGATGTCCCCAAGCGGGCGTATCAGGCTGTTACCGACGCATTCACCGCCAAGACAGGCAAGAAAGTCACCACCAATGTGGTGCCGCACAACGATTTCCAGAACAAGATCAACTCCTACCTGCAGGGCTCCCCGGACGACACCTTCACCTGGTTCGCCGGCTACCGCATGCAGTACTACGCGGAGAAAGGACTCCTTGCCCCCATCGACGACGTCTGGGAGAGCATCGGAGGCAACTACTCCGAGGCGCTGAAAAAAGCCTCCACCGGTCCCGACGGCAAGATGTACTTCGTACCCAACTACAACTACCCGTGGGGATTCTTCTACCGGAAGAGCCTCTGGGCGGAGAGAGGGTACGAAGTTCCCGAAACCTTCGACGCGCTTAAGGCCCTGGCCACGAAGATGAAGGCCGACGGCATCATTCCCATCGGCTTTGCGGACAAGGACGGCTGGCCGGCCATGGGCACCTTCGACTACATCAACATGCGGCTCAACGGCTATCAGTTCCACGTGGACCTGTGCGCCCACAAGGAATCCTGGGACCAGCAAAAGGTCAGCGCCGTTTTTGACACGTGGGCCGAGCTGCTCCCCTTCCAGGACCCGGCAGCCCTCGGCCAGACATGGCAGGATGCCGCCAAGGCGCTGGAGGCCAAGAAGACAGGAATGTACCTGCTGGGCTCCTTCGTGACCCAGCAGTTCACTGATCCCGCTGTCCTGGCGGACATCGGGTTCTTCGCCTTCCCGGAGATCGCCATGGAAGGCCGGGACTCGGTCGAGGCTCCGATCGACGGCCTCCTGCTGTCCAAGAAGGGCGGCGAGAACAAGGCTGCCCGCGACTTCCTGGCGTACCTCGGAACGGCGGAAGCGCAGGACGCGTACGCCGCGGTGGACGCGTCGAATATCGCCACGGCCAAGGGCGCGGACATGTCCAAGTTCACCCCGCTCAATAAGACGTGCGCAGACACCATCGCGAACGCCAAACACATCAGCCAGTTCTTCGACCGTGACGCCCTGCCGGCTATGGCGAACAACGTGATGATCCCGGCACTGCAGAGCTTCATCAAGGACGGCAAGGTGGACGTCAAGAACCTCGAAAGCCAGGCCAAGACGCTTTACGCCGCGCAGTAGTTCCAGCCCAGTAGTTCCAGCCTGGTGGGCCCCGCATCACAGCCGACCAGGCAGGAAGGAACGACGACGGCGGCACCGCCTGCCGCCGTCGTCGTGCCTTCCCTGCATCCGGACCAAGCGAGGGAAAACTTTATGAGCAGCACCGCAAGAGAACTGGTTCCGCCCGAAGCAAGGGAGCCCGAAGGCGCTACCGCGAGGCGGGCTAGAACCAGGCGTACCAAAGGCGGGCGGGTCCGCCGCCTGTCCGGACGCGACAAGCTTGTCCTGTCGCTGATGGTGGGCATTCCCACCCTGATCGAGCTGACGCTCGTGTGGCTGCCGACGCTGATGTCGGTGGGCCTCAGTTTTACCCGGTGGAACGGCCTGGACCTTGGCGGCATCCGCCCGGCGGGCCTGGACAACTACCAGTACGTCACGCAGGACTACCCGCCGTTCTGGCCAGCGGTGCAGCACAACCTGCTGTGGCTCGTGTTCCTGGCCCTGGTGGCCACACCACTGGGCCTGCTGCTGGCCGTCCTGCTGGACCAGAACATCCGCGGCAGCAAGATTTACCAGAGCATTTTCTTTGCACCGGTCATGCTCTCGCTGGCCCTCATCGGCATCATCTGGCAACTCTTCTACCAACGCGACAACGGGCTGCTGAACTTCCTCCTCGGCACTGCCGGGACGCCGCAGGCCGTGGACTGGTTCGGGGATTCCTCCGTCAATATCTGGGCGGCGATGATCGCTGCCACGTGGCGGCACGCCGGGTACGTCATGCTCCTCTACCTGGCAGGGCTCAAGGGTGTGGACCCCAGCCTCAAGGAGGCCGCGGCCATCGATGGCGCCAACGGCTTCCAGACCTTCTTCCGGGTGGTCTTTCCCGCCATGCGCCCCATCAACATCGTGATTGTGGTCATCACCATCATCGAATCCCTGCGCGCCTTTGACGTTGTCTACGTCATCAACCGCGGCACCAACGGCCTGGAGATGCTCAGCGCCCTGGTGATCCAGAACCTGGTGGGCGAAGGCCAGGTGATCGGCGTCGGCTCGGCGCTGGCCGTGGTGCTGCTGGTCATTTCCCTCGTCCCCATCGTTTTCTACCTGAGCCGCACCTTCGGCAAGGAGGGCAAAGCATGAGCACCACCACCACCGCCCGGGGCGGCAGTCGCGCCGGCGGGAAAGATAATGTTGCGGGACTTCGCTCCGGCAGCCGACCCAAACGCCACTACGGCACCCATATCTTCCTCACCGTCATGGCCGTCATGTGGCTGATCCCGCTGGGCTGGTCGCTGTTCACCGCCCTCCGTCCGGTCGCGTCCACCAACGAGCACGGCTATTTCAGCGTGGCCGGTGACTTCAACTTCAACAACTTCGCCCAAGCCTGGACGCAGGGCGGATTTTCCACGTACTTCTGGAACTCCGTGATCATTACGGTTCCGGCCGTGCTGCTGACCCTGTTCCTGGCATCCCTGATGGCGTTCGCCGTGAGCCGCGTGAGCTGGAAGTTCAACATCACCCTGCTCATCATGTTCACGGCCGGCAACCTGCTGCCGCCGCAGGTCCTGGCCGCCCCGCTGTTCGAAATGGCAAAGCACTTCGAGGTGCCGTATTCCTTCAGCGATTCCGGCAACATGCTGAATACGTACATCGTGGTGATCGCCGTCAACACGGCCTTCCAGATGGGTTTCTGCACCTTCGTCCTGTCCAACTACATGAAGGCGCTCTCCGCCGACCTGACCGAGGCCGCCCTGGTGGACGGCGCCGGCATCTGGCGGCAGTATCGGGAGATCATCATGCCGCTGTGCCGGCCCGCGTTTGCCGCCCTCGGCACCCTGCAGGTCATCTTCATCTACAACGACTACTTCTGGCCGCTGATCTTCATCCAGAGCGGCAACCGGCTCCCGATCACCACCGCCATCAACAACCTCCAAGGCCAGTTCCTGAACAACTACAACCTCCTGGCCGCCGGCGCCGTCATAACCGTCATCCCCACGCTGGTGATCTACCTGCTCCTGCAACGGCAGTTTGTTGCAGGGCTGACTCTTGGTTCCAGCAAGGGGTAGACCATGATGGACTCTGACGGGGACAGCCTCCCCCGAGCCGCAGCCCGAAAGGAACTCCATGCTTCCCGCAGCACGCCATCAGGCAATTGTGGACGCCGTCCAGCGCGAAAGGGTGGTCCGTGTCTCGGACCTCGCCCAGCAGCTGGGCGTGTCGCTGATGACCGTCCGGCGGGACATCGAGCTGCTCGAGGAGGGCGGCCGGGTGGAACGGATCCATGGCGGTGCCAAGCTCCCCGGCGATGCCAGTACCCATGAACCCGGCTTCGAGCAGAAGTCCACGCAGCTAACAGCCGAGAAAAGGGCCATTGCGCTGGAAGCGGCTTCCCTGGTCCATGAGGGCATGGCCGTCGGGCTGGGCGCCGGAACCACCACCTGGGCGCTGGCTAAGGAACTGGTCAACGGCCCGCGCATCACGGTGGTGACCAACTCGATCCGCATTGCCGATCTCTTCCATCACGGTTCGTCCTCCGGTGCGGGACGTTTCGGCTCCACGGTGATCCTGATCGGCGGCGAGCGCACGCCGTCGGACGCGCTGGTGGGGCCGATCGCGACGGCGGCGCTCAAGCAGCTGCACCTGGACCTGCTGTTCCTGGGCGTGCACGGCATGGATCCCGATGCCGGGTTCACCACTCCCAACCTGCTCGAGGCCGAGACGGACAAGGCGTTCGTGGCCGCTTCACGCAAGGTGGTGGTGCTGGCCGACCACACCAAGTGGGGAACACAGGGGATGAGCACCATCGCGGAATTCGAGGAGGCCGACGAAGTGATCAGCGACGCAGGCCTCAGCGGGGATGCGCGGCGCCTCCTGGAGGAAAGCGTCAGCCGGCTGCGGATCGTCAGCGCCGGGTAGGCCCGGCGCTACGCCGTTTACCGCCCTGCTGCTACGGGCAGCCGCAGGACTGCCTGACCAGCAGCCGGGTGGGGAAGACGTGGTGACGTGGCGGCTCGCCGCGTCCGGCTCCGACCAGAGCCCGCACCGCGGCGTCAGCCATATCGCGCACCGGCTGCTCTACGGTGGTCAACGGAGGCCATGAATATTCAGCCTCCACCGAACCGTCGAACGCGGCCAGGGCAATGTCCCCGGGCACCGAGAGGCCGGCTTCATGGAGGGCCCGGAGAATGCCCACCGCCTGCATGTCCGAACTCGCGAAAATGGCGGTGGGGCGGTGGCCTGACGCCAGGAGGCGTTTGCCTGCAGCGTAGCCTCCATCCCGGGTGAAGGCGCTGCGCGCGATCGGGCCCTCAGGGAGGCCGGCGGCTTTGAGGGCCTGCAGCCAGCCCTGTTCGCGATCATCAGCTTCGTTGGCCGTGGTGGTACCCATGGCGAGTCCGATATTGGTATGGCCATGCCCGATCAGGTGCTCCACGGCGGCGCGGGCACCCCCGGCGAGATCCACGCCGACGCTGGTGACGCCGGCCGTTCTTTCGCTGTGGCTGAGCAGGACCGATGAAATCTCCGCCGATTCCAGATCCGCAAGGTCGGGTTCGGAGAGGACGCTCGCCAGCACGACCCCGTCCACCTGGCGGGCGGCCAGATTGCGGATGTGCCGGCGTTCCTTGGCAAGGTTGCCGTCGGAGTTGGTGAGGAACAAAGCGTAGCCAAGTTCGCCGGCTGCGTCTTCCACCGCGTGTGCCAGCAACGAGAAGAACGGGTTGCTGTTGTCCGGAATGATCAGGCCGATGGTTTCGCTGGACCCCAGTTTCAGTGCGCGCGCGGCGGCGTTGGGGCGGTAGCCCAGGACGCGGATCGCGTCCTGGACCTTTGCTTCCGTAGCTGGCGCCACCCGCTTGGGACCGCCGTTGACAACATAACTGACCACGGCCGTGCTCACGCCTGCGTAGCGGGCAACATCCTTGCGGGTTACCGGGCCTCGGGGCGTATGCGTTGCGGAAGTGGTCATGGAGTACATGCTAGCTATGTAGCCCGCGGAGCGTCGCCAAAATCGCGGATGGGCAGGCGTTCGCCGTCCTGCTGGGCAGAGGCATGGGCCACTATCCCGGGAAGGGTGAACCGCGCGGCGACCCAGGCGTTGACCGGAGGGAGCATTCCTTCGTTGACCGCAGTCACGAAGTCGTCCACCAGGAACTGGTGGCTTCCCTCGTGTCCGTTCGGGGCGCCGCGGAATTCCTCGGGCAGGCGTTCGCGGTCATGCACAGGGGCGAGGCCGGAGATGAAGGCATCACGCAGTTCCGGTGCAACGTCCGCGAGCGAGGGGTCATCGAGCGGGATGCTGGGCCTGGTCTCCACCTGTTCAGAGATGTCATGGACATTCTCCTTGTCCTGCCACACCGTGACCTTGGCGAGTTGCTCGAAGCTGGCCTCGGTGCCGAAGAAGCGGAACCGGGACTCACGGATGTGGGACGGGTAGCCAACGCGGCGCATCTCATTAGTGCGCATGGCGCCGCCATCGTTCAGCTCAAAGAGCGCGGTGGCGTTGGAGAAGTCGTTGCCGAACATGCTGACTTCCTTGTCGAAGACACCGTCCTCGCGGTCGTCCTTGACGCCGATGCAACTGACGCTGACCGCGTGGGACGGCAGCGCACCCAGGACACCCCCGATTGCGTGGGTGGGGTACAGCATAGGCGGGTAGCTCGCCGTCGCCTTCCAGGCTTCTCCGCCGCTGTACTGATAGGCGTCATAGAAGCCGAGGTCCATGTCGTGGACATAGTCGCCTTCGCTGTAGAAGATCCTGCCGAACTTCCCGGCGGCATGCTGGTTACGGGCATAGACGGTGGCCGGGTTGTAGTAGCTGGTCTCACCCATGGCGTAGACCAGGCCGGTTTCCTTCACGGCTTCGATGATGCGCTCGATCTCCTCTTCGGAAACCGCCATGGGAACAGCCGAGTAAACATGCTTGCCGGCACGCAGCGCCTGCTCCACCAGCGGCCCGTGGGTCCAGCGCTGCGTGAAAATGGCGACGGCGTCGACGTCGGACGCCAGGAGCTCCTCGAAACTCGCCTTGGTGCCGTCAAGCCCCCAGCGCTCCAACGCCGCGGCGGCGCGTTCCGGCCGCTCGTCGACGACGTAAACCTCGCTCACTCCCGGGTGGAGCTTGAAGAGGTGGGCAAAGTGGCCGCCGAACTGTCCGACGCCGACGACTCCGATAGAAAACGTCATTGTTTACCTTTCCCTGGCTGCCCGCAGGTCCGGGCGCGAATTGGCCCTAAATGGGCTTGCTGAGAGTCTTGCACCGCAATCTACTCGAGTCAACGATTTGAGAAGATCAAGAAGCAACTTTCAATGTTACTAAGAGAATTAACTTGCCTACCCAAATCTACTCGTGTAGATTTCTAACCAGTTGTTACCCACATCACAGTCAGGAAAGGGTCGAAGATGACCACCCTTACCAAGCACGCGAGTACTGCTCCGCTCCGGTCAGGAGCTCAAAAGCCGCACGGCGGCCTACGCCGGTTCGGCGACATCAAGATCGCACTCTTCTTCATCGCCCCGGCCATGATCGGGTTCATCTTTTTCTACGTTGTCCCAACCATCCGCGGCGTGTACCTGAGCTTCACGGAGTACAACATCCTCGGAGACCCGGAATGGGTGGGGATGGACAATTACACGGCGATCGCCAAGGACCCGCTCTTCTGGAATTCCCTGGCCGTCACGGGCCAGTACGTCTTCCTCAACATCGTCCTCCAGACCGCTCTGGCCCTGGGCCTGGCCCTCCTAATGCACAAGGTCGCGAAGTCCACCCTCATCCGCGGCGCCCTGCTGCTGCCCTGGATGATGTCAAACGTCATCGCGGCACTGCTCTGGTTCTGGATGCTCGACTATCAGATCGGCGTCGTCAACCAGTTCATCGAATGGGCCGGCCTCCCCCGCGTCGCGTTCTTTGGAAGCGAGGAGTGGGCCATCCCCACCCAGGCCGTGATCAACACCTGGCGCCACATGGGCTACACCGCCCTGCTTATCTTCGCCGGCATGCAGGCCATCCCGGGCCACATCTATGAAGTAGCCAAACTCGACGGCGCTTCACCGTTCCAGACCTTCCGCAAGATCACCATTCCACTGCTGCGGCCGGTGCTGGTCCTCGTCCTCGTCGTAACGGTGATCGGTTCCTTCCAGGTCTTCGACACCGTTTCCGTAACGACACAGGGCGGCCCGGTCAACGCCACCCGCGTCATCCAGTACTACATCTACCAGCGCGCCTTCACCGAGTCGGACTTCGGCTACGGATCTGCAATCGCCGTCATTCTCTTCCTCATCCTCGCCCTCGTGGCCTTCATCCAGATGAAGTTCCTCAAGGGCAACGAGTCGGACCTGGACTAGGAGCCCCGCATGACCACCACCACCAGCCGCGCACCGTTGCCGGCCCAAACCCGCCGCCGTCGTCCTTTCAACGCCCGCCGCGCGGGCGCCTGGGCCCTCATTGCCCTGGCCATCGCGGTCTCCGTCGTCCCGTTCCTGTGGGTGCTGCGCACGGCGCTGTCCACCAACTCGGCGCTGGCTTCCAACTCGGCCAGTCTGCTTCCCGCGGAATTCACCTTTGGCGCGTTTATGCGGGTGTTCGGGCTGCAGAGCCCGGCCGACGCCGTCGCAGAAGGCGGTTCCGGTGCCGCCATCGACTTCTGGCTCTACCTGCGGAACTCCATCATCTTCTCCTCCATCACCACTGCCGGGGCCGTGTTCTTCAGTGCGATGGCTGCCTACGCCTTTGCCCGGCTGCGCTGGAAGGGCCGGAACGTGGTGTTCAGCCTGTTCCTGGGCACCATGCTGGTCCCGCCGATCTTCACGGCCCTGCCCAACTTCCTGTTGATCAAGAACCTGGACCTGCTCAACACGATGCTCGGCATGGTCCTGCCGTACATCTTCATGACCCCGTTCGCCATCTTCTTCCTCCGGCAGTTCTTCCTGAACATGTCCCGCGAGGTCGAAGAGGCGGCCATGCTCGACGGCGCCAAGCACCTGCGCATCTTCTTCCAGATTGTCCTCCCCAACGCCGCGGCACCCCTGGCCACGCTTGCGCTGCTGACCTTCATCGGCCAGTGGAACGAATACTTCTGGCCCCTGCTGGTCGGTTCGCAGGACGACGTACGGGTCCTGCAGGTGGGGCTCGGCGTCTTCAAGTCGCAGTCCCCGCAGGGAGCACCCGACTGGTCCGGCCTCATGGCCGCAACCCTGGTTTCGGCACTGCCCGTCCTGATTCTCTTCGCCGCCTTCGGCAAGAAGATCGTCAACTCCATCGGTTTCTCCGGCATCAAATAGGCTCCCCGCCTCCACCCCTTCGCTCATTCCCTCCATCCCCAACGGAAAGAAAATCATGAAGAAATCCCTCGGCACCGTCGCCGTCGCGGCAGCCATCGCGCTCTCCCTCTCCGCCTGTGGCGGCTCAGGATCCTCTGCAGAATCAGCCAAGGGCGAGCTCAGCTATTGGCTTTGGGACGCCAACCAGCTTCCCGCGTACCAGCAGTGCGCCGATGACTTCACCAAGGCCAACCCGGACATCAAGGTCAAGATCACCCAGCGCGGGTGGGACGACTACTGGAGCACACTCACGAACGGGTTCGTCGGCGGCACTGCCCCAGACGTCTTCACCAACCACCTCGGACGCTACGGCGAGCTTGCCGAGAACAAGCAGCTGCTTCCCATTGACGATGCCGTCGAAAAGGACAATGTCGACCTGGCCGCCTACAACGACGGCCTTGCGGACCTCTGGGTGGGCCAGGACGGCAAGCGCTACGGCCTGCCGAAGGATTGGGACACCATCGGGCTCTTCTACAACAAGGCCATGCTCACAAGCGCCGGTGTCACCGAGGAACAGATGAAGAACCTCACCTGGAACGCGCAGGACGGCGGCACGTACGAGAAGGTCATCGCCCACCTGACCGTTGACAAGAACGGCAAACGCGGGGATGAGGCCGGCTTCGACAAGAACAACGTCGACGTCTACGGCCTGGGCCTCAACGGCGGCGGCGACTCGTCCGGCCAGACCGAGTGGAGCTACCTCACCAACACCACGGGCTGGTCCCACACGGATAAGAACCCGTGGGGCACCCACTACAACTACGACGACCCCAAGTTCCAGGAAAGCATGGACTGGTTCGCCGGACTGGCTGCCAAGGGCTACATGCCCAAGCTGGAAACCACTGTCGGTGCGGCCATGGCCGACACCTTCGCGGCGGGCAAATCGGCCATCAACGCCCACGGCTCATGGATGGTCGGCCAGTACACAGGGTACAAGGGCGTCGAGGTAGGCATCGCCCCGACCCCGACGGGTCCGGAAGGCAAACGGGCGTCGATGTTCAACGGCCTGGCCGATTCGATCTGGGCCGGGACCAAGAAGAAGGACGCGGCCATCAAGTGGGTCGAGTACCTTGCCTCGGCTCCCTGCCAGGATGTGGTTGCGTCCAAGGCTGTCGTCTTCCCCGCACTCAAGGCATCTTCCGACAAGGCTGCGGAGGCGTTCAAGGCCAAGGGTGTTGACGTGACTGCATTCACCGAGCACGTCAAGAACGAAACCACTTTCCTCTACCCCATCACTGACAATACTGCCAAGGTCAAGGGCATCATGGAGCCTGCAATGGACGCCGTGGTCTCCGGCAAAAAGCCTGCCAGCTCCTTGACCGAAGCCAACAACCAGGTGAACGATCTCTTCAAGTAGACCGCACCTGTAGTGGCTGCGTAAGTGGTCGCAGCCACAGCTCCGGATGCCGCCGCTTCTCCTCGCGGCGGCGGCATCCGGGCACCCCATCCCCCACACGCATACGAAATTCACGGGCAGCGTCGCAGTACGCTTACCGCCACAACGAAAGAGAACCCCTATGAAGCCCCTGCACCTCCGCTCCGCCGGCACCAGCCTGGTGATCAGCTTCGACAGCGGGGAGGCCGAGGTCATTCACTGGGGCGCCGATCTGGGCGCTTCACTGCCCGATCTGGCCATCCTCGGCGAACCGGTCCCCCACTCCGCCATCGATGCCACCGTCCCTGCCGGACTGCTGCCGCAGGCATCCTCCAGCTGGCGCGGACGTCCGGCCCTCCGCGGACACCGCATCGCCGACGGCGCCCCCGGCTACGACTTCTCCGTCCGCCTCCGCGTCGCCGCCGTAAACGCCGGCGCAAGTACCGCCGTCGGGAATTCTGCCGTGATCGTCCAGTCCGATCCGGACGCCGGCATCACCGTGCAATCCACGCTGCAACTGCACGATGGCGGGCTGCTGGAAATGCGCCACACCGTCACCAACACCGGCATATCACCCTTCCAGCTCGACGAACTGGCCACCGTGCTACCGGTGGCTCCTGACGCAGTCGAACTCCTTGACCTGACCGGCCGCTGGTGCCGTGAACGCCACCCGCAGCGCCGGGCCATCCAGCAGGGCACCTGGGTGCGGACCGGCCGGCACGGACGCACCGGCCACGACTCCTCCCTGCTGCTGGCCGCCGGCACGGCAGGCTTCAGCAACCGCCACGGCAAAGTCTGGGCCACTCACCTTGCCTGGAGCGGCAACCACGAACAGTTCGCGGACAGCATTGCAGACGGGCGCACCATGATCGGCGGCTCCGAGTTGCTGGGCCCGGCCGAAGTCGTGCTCCAGCCGAACGCCAGCTACACCACTCCCGCGCTTTTCGCGGCATACTCGGACCGCGGCCTGGACGGCATCAGCGAAGCCTTCTACAGCTGGTTCCGGAGCCGTCCGCACCACGTGCTGCCGGCGGCTTCAGCCAAGACAGGAGCAGGCAAGGCCGGATCCGGCAAGGCCCGCCCGGTGGTGCTGAATGTCTGGGAAGCCGTCTATTTCAACCATAATCTCGACACGCTGATCGAACTGGCAGACTCCGCAGCGGACCTGGGCGTGGAGCGCTTCGTCCTCGACGACGGCTGGTTCCGCGGCCGCCGGAACGACCAGGCCGGACTGGGCGACTGGTACGTCGACGAGGGCCTGTGGCCCGACGGCCTGACCCCGCTGATCGACGCCGTCACCTCCCGGGGCATGGAGTTCGGCCTCTGGGTCGAGCCGGAGATGATCAACCTGGACTCCGACATCGCCCGCGCCCATCCGGAGTGGATCGTCGGCCCCGCCGCGCTGTCGCACAAGGACGGCGGCCGGCTGCCGCTGACGTGGCGCCACCAGCACATCATCGACCTGGTCAACCCCGAGGCCTGGCAGTACATCTTTGACCGCATCGACGCCCTACTCCGCGAGAACAATGTCAGCTACCTGAAGTGGGACCAGAACCGGGACCTGACCGAGCACGGCCACGCCGGGCGTTCCTCCGTCCACGAACAGACCTTGGCCGCCTACCGGCTGTTCGACGAACTAAAGAAGGCCCACCCGGGCGTCGAGATTGAAAGCTGCTCCTCCGGCGGGGCACGCGTGGACCTGGGCATCCTGGAACGGACAGACCGGATCTGGGGCTCGGACTGCAACGACGCCCTGGAACGCCAGACAATCCAGCGCTGGACCGGCCTGGTGGTGCCGCCGGAGCTGGTGGGCGGCCACATCGGCCCCACCACGTCCCACACCACAGCCCGCACACACGACGTTTCGTTCCGCGCCCTCACGGCCCTTTTCGGCCACTTCGGCCTGGAATGGGACGTCCGCCAGGTCCACGGCGCCGAGCGGGAAGAGCTCAAGCGTTTCATCGGCATCTACAAGGAGCACCGCGGTCTCATCCACTCCGGCCGGATGGTCCACGCGGACGTGGCCGACGATTCGCTGATGTTCCATGGCGTGGTTTCGCAGCGTCCCGCGGCACCGGGTGAAACTGCCGCCCTGTTCACCCTGGTCAGCACCAGGACTGCTTTTGCCGAGCAGCCGGGACGCATCGCCGTGCCGGGGCTCGAACCGGAGGGCAACTACCGTGTGGAGGCCATCTTCCCGGCGCCGGGCGACGCCGACTATGCGCACAACTTCACGCAGGTGCAGCCGCCGGCGTGGCTGGCCGCCGGAGCAGTAGCCAACGGCCGGTTCCTGGCCGAGGTGGGCCTTCCGATGCCCATCCTCAACCCGGAGCACGCGGTGCTCCTCCGCTTCACGGCAGCATAGATAAACCGTCCGTAGGCCGCCGCATCACACGCAGTCTGCCGGCCGGGTAGCCACCCGGCCGGCAGACTCTTCTGTCCCCAAACTCGACTGGCTTCCTCAAACCCAACTAGCGGGCGTCCACCAGGACCACTTCGTATTTGCTGGCCCCGGCAATGCCGAATTTCGCATTGACCGCAGCGAGCGTGTCACCGAACACGGCCGCCGTCGTCGGGATCTGGAAGTCAGGGCTGGTGATGACGTCCCGGACCTCAAACGAATCCAGTCGGGAGTCGAGCCGAACGCGGCTGACCTGGTTGAGCATGTTCTGCACAGCCCAGAGGGTGTTCCCCTTCACCACTATGCCGTCCACATAGGGCAGGCTGGCACCCCTGATCTTTGCGCTGTCGGCGGTGTCACCGGAGCCCGGCTCCACCGTGTACAGGGCTCCGTTCGCTGAATGCGCCAGGATGAGGGTCCGCCCGCCCCGGACGGCCGCGATGCCGTTCAGGTTGAAGTCGGCGGGAGTCTCTGCAGCCGGGCCGGTCAGCGTGAGCGTCCTGACCTCATCGCCCGGCTTGCCGTGGCGATCCACGGGGACAAAGTACAGCTCGCCCTTCATGGAGTTGGTAAACCAGGCCCCGTCGTCCGTGACTGCGACATCGTTGATGAAGGCAGGGTCCGCGGTCAGCTGGTAGGTGGCCACGGATTTTCGCGTATCGGTGTCGTAGACATAGGCCTGTCCGTTGGGGCCGCCGGCCACGAAGAGCAGGTCGTTCTCAACGTCAACTTTCATGCCAACAGCCATCCGGCCGTCAGGTACGTCGATGTAGAGCCGAGCGGTCCCGCGGCGGATGTCACCGCGGAAAATGTCCCCTTTGAACAGGTCCCCGGCAAAGAACGTAGTGCCCTTGCCTTCGGCAATACCCTCGGCGGATGAGGCCCCCGGAAGCTCAATGACTTTGTCGCGACCGCCGCCTGGCGGAGGTCCGGCAGACGCCGCGGGTGCCGGTACGAATAGTGCTGCGAGGGCCACCAGTCCCACAGCGGCACGGCGAAGTGCTTTTCCTGAATCCACATTTTTGCAGCGCATGATGACGCTCTCTCCAGATCGGGCTTTTCGCGCGAGCTGACCGGTACGGGAGCTCCGCACGATGGTCCTTCAAGTCTAGGCACCTCCACATCGGGTGGCCAGAGGCTCGGGAACTGCCGGACCGCCGGTTTCACCGGCGTCGGGTCCTTACCTTCCGGTCTGTGCGGTGGCTTTGAGCCGCATCGCCAGGATGGCCGTCAGCCGACCGTAAAGAACAGCGCGCGCGGCACGCAAAGCGATAGATTGGCACACATGACTGAAGCCTCCCCCGCCACCGACGCCGGCCGCGGCACCATCCTTGTCCTCAACGGGCCCAACCTGAACCTGCTCGGTACCCGCGAGCCGGAAAAGTACGGCACGGCAACCCTGGCCGACGTCGAACAGCTCGCCAAGGACGCCGGTGCGGCCCACGGCGTGGAGGTCGAATGCTTCCAGTCCAACCACGAGGGTGCGCTGGTTGACGCAATTCACGCCGCCCGGGGCACGGCGATCGGCATCGTCCTCAACGCCGGGGCATACACGCACACGTCGGTGGCCATCCGCGATGCCATCTCCGCAGTTCAGGTGCCGACGGTGGAGGTCCACATCACCAACGTGCACGCCCGCGAGGAATTCCGCCACCACTCCTACCTTTCGGATATCAGCAAGGCCGTGATCGCCGGTGCCGGGGTCATGGGCTACCGGTTCGCCGTCGAATACCTCGCGGAGCTGAACGCCGGCAAGGCCTGAGATGCCACCCGCCAGTGCGGGGAGGGCGGGCACCGCGGACTGGTACCGGAACTTCGGCACTGTTGATGCGCCAGGTTCCTCCCCCTGCTACGCCGAATGGTCACTGGGAATCGCCGACGATCCCGAGCTGATCCGCCGCATTGAGCAGTGGCCGCACAAAAAGCGCCAGCCCCTGCTGATCCTGGCGGCCGCACGTTTCCTCGGCGCCGAAATCAGCCCGTTCGGCGAATTCCGGGAGTTCCTGCTGGCCCGCTGGAACGACGTCTCCCGGATTGTGCATTCCCGCGCCACCCAGACCAACGAAGCCGGCCGCTGCGCCACGCTGCTGCCGTCCCTCGCCCGCATCGCCGCCGCGGAAGGCCGTCCGCTGGCCCTGATCGAGGTGGGGGCCTCCGCCGGTCTGGCGCTGTTTCCCGACAAATACGCCTACGAATACGACGACGGCACGACCGTCACTCGGCTGGCTCCGGACCCCGATGCCCAGTCAGCGGCGGCCGGCCCGCCGGTGCTTCGGTGCACAGTGGAAGGCGCCGTTCCGCTACCCACCGAACTTCCAGCGGTGGTCTGGCGGGCGGGGATCGACCTGAATCCCCTTGATATCAACGATCCCGATGACGTCGGCTGGCTGGAGGCCCTCATCTGGCCCGAGCAGGACTTTCGCCGTGAGCGGCTGCGGCAAGCCATAGCCATCGCGCAGCAGGACCCGCCGCTCCTGGTGGCGGGTGACCTGAACGAACGGCTTGTTGCCTTGGCCGCGAAGGCACCTTCCGAGGCTGCCCTGGTGGTGTTCCACAGCGCCGTGATGGCCTACGTGGGCTCCTCCGGGCGGCGAGCCTTCCGGGCCAAGATCGGCAGGCTTGCCGCGGAGCGCGGCTGCCATTGGCTCTCCAACGAGGGCCATACGGTAATCGCCCAGGCGGACGGCTCCGTGGTGGTGCCGGAAATGGACGATGCCCGGCTGCGGGGCCGCTTCCTCCTGCTTCAGGACGGAGTTCCTGTGGCCATTGCCGGTCCGCACGGCCAAACCCTGGAGTGGCTCTAGGCGCGGCAGCCGTACAGCGGGCAGCGGTGTCCTGCCGGGGACAGCGGTGTTGCCTCTGGATGCACCGCTACTTCTGGATACACTGCCCCGACGATACGGCATTGCTCAGGTCCGGCGCCTGCGCTGCGACCGGTCCAAGATCGTCCATGGTGATGGCGAAACCCATGTCGGCATCCGAGGTGGCCTTGGCGAAGATCACACCGGCAACCAGGCCTTCGGTGGTCAGAAGCGGCCCGCCCGAGTTGCCCGGCTGGACATCGCCGGCAAGCCGGTAAACGTCTTCGGGTGACGGACTGCTGCCATAGATGTCCGGGACGAGGACGGAGGTGATGTCCTGCACTGTTGCCGGTTTGGACTGGAACGGCCCGCCGTGCGGGTAGCCGGCGAAAGCGGCCGGACTGCCCGCCGGAAGGTCGGCACTGAGCTGGAGCGGTGACGTTGGCAGACCGTCAACCGCGAGGACAGCGAGGTCGCGCTGGCTGTCGAAGTAGACCACCCGGCCAGGCATTGCTCCGCCGCCGGGAATCTCCACCACCGGCTGCGACACGCCCGCGACCACATGGGCGTTGGTCACAACGCGCCCCGGCGAGACCACAAAGCCGCTCCCGGTTTGGTTCTGGCCGCATTGGTACGCAGTACCGGCAATTTTCAGGACCGATTCCCCCGCCCGGTTCAGGGCCGGCGTGTCGGTGCTCGCGTTGGGAATGGCCACCTGCTGCCCCTGGCCGAGTCCCTCGATGAGGGTGGGAATGCCGTCACCGATCACCGTGGAGCGCAACTGCGCCACTGCCGTCTTCACCGGCACGGGCGTGAGGCCGTCGATGAAGCGGATGACCTTGGACTCCGCCAGTTGCTGGGACACAAACGGGACGCCCAGCGCGCTGATGCTGAAGGCCAGCATCGACATGACCAGTGCGGCCACCACTACGTTGACGCCGCCGCCCACCACGCGGTCCATGGCCCGCAACGGCTGGATCCGCACGGCGCTGCGGATTTTGCGGCCAATCATGGTCCCCAGCGCATGCCCCAGGACAATAAGTACGACGGCGCTGGCCACGATCGCGGTGAGCCTCCAACCGCTGTCCTCCACCAGGTTGCTGACGATGGGCACGGACACGAACGCGGCCAAGGCGCCCACAACAAAACCGGCAATGCCGCCAAGCGTCACCAGGAAGCCGTTGCGAAGGCCGTAGATCAGGTAGGACAGCAACGTCAGGATCAACGCCAGGTCCAGGATGGTCAAGCCGAACACACGGGCTCCTTACAAAACAGGTAAGCCCCAATTCTAGTGGCGAACCCTGACAGTTTCCCGATGACCGGCGGACCGGGGCGATACCGCAAGACGCACTCGGAATGCCTTGGAAAAGCTCCACACCCCTTCCACAGGCCACGTCCCGGATGCGAATCCGGCCCTTGAAGGGCTCCCGGCGCCCCGTTTCAGGCGTTTCACGTGCCAAGTACGTCACAGAAGCTTCAAAATTCTGAAACAATGGCTGAAGCGCCCCAGCCGACACATTTACTCAGGAGATTTCATGGACATCGAGGTATTGCGCCGCGCACCCCTATTTGCCACGCTCGACGACGAAGCATTCCGTCTGCTCACGGACGAACTCACAGAGGTGGACCTGTCACGCGGAGCATCGGTTTTCCGTGAAGGCGACCAGGGTGATCAGCTCTACTTCATCGTCTCCGGCAAGGTGAAGCTTGGCCGCACGTCCCCGGACGGACGCGAGTCCCTGCTGGCCATCCTCGGCCCGGGCGAGCTCTTCGGCGAAATGGCACTGTTTGACCCGAGCCCGCGTACCGCCACGGCAACTGCCGTCTCGGAGACCCGCCTCGCCGGCCTGAAGAACGAAAGCCTCAACGCCCTGCTGCGTACCCGTCCCGAGGTCTCGGCCCAGCTCCTGCAGGCCCTGGCCCGCCGCCTGCGCCGCACCAACGACTCCCTGTCGGACCTCGTGTTCTCCGACGTCCCGGGCCGCGTTGCCAAGGCACTGCTGGACCTGGCCGACCGCTTCGGCCGCCCGGCAACCGACGGCGTCCTGGTGGCACACGAGCTCACCCAGGAAGAACTGGCCCAGCTGGTGGGCGCGTCCCGCGAAACCGTGAACAAGGCCCTGGCCGAATTCGTGCAGCGCGGCTGGCTCCGCCTCGAAGCCCGCGCCGTCGTGATCCTGGACATGCAGCGGCTCCGCCAGCGCTCCCGCTAGCCCCCGCTACACCCTTACAGCGCAAACAGAAGGCCGGTCCGCAAGTACGGAGCCGGCCTTCTGCATTTAATTGAGTTCTAAACCCACGGACGCTCTCCCACTTCCAGCGGCTTTTCCGGACACGCTCTCCCGCTTCCAGCGGCTTTTCCGGACACGCTCTCTCACTTCCTGCGGCTTTTCCGGAGCTCTTCTTCGGCTCCGGGCAGTCGAGACTGAAAGAACCGGGAGAGGATCGTTCAGAAACCGACGGGAACTGAGAGAGCGTCGCGGAAAACGCGACAACAACTGAGAGAGCGTCGCGACCACAGGCGCCACCGGATCCAGCCCGGAGAGAAGAGAGGCTAGCGCTCCCGCTGGGGTTCCCCGGCGACCGTCTTGGCCGCTTCGACCTCGAGCATGAGGGTGCCGTCTTCTTCGACCAGCTTCGGCTGATATACGTGGGCCTTGCGCTTGTAGCTCAGGTACGCGATGCAGCCGTTGGCGGCTGCCATTTTCTCGAGCATGATTTCGGAGCCGGGCACCAGCAGTTGGCCGAGTTTCAGGCCGACGGTGTTTTCCTGGCCCACTTCGTCGCCCAGGGCGGTGGTGTCGCGATCGGCGATGACCTTGCTGGCACAGACCCAGCGGCCCCACACGCCCTTGCTCGCCAACAGGGTTGGCTGCTGGTTCACGGGCACGGTAGCGGCGAAGTAGCGGGTGTTGAAGCGGCGGTGGGTGAAGTCAGGGCTGAGCCAGTTGACCAGCGGTTTGAGCAGGTCGGTGCGGATGGACAGGCCGCGCTTGGCCAGGACGTCCGTAAAGGACTTCTCCTGGTTGGCCACAGCCTCGCGGGCGCGCATCCATTCGGGAGTGGAAGTGGCTTCCACGGTGGTGGAGAGGTCCGGACCGGCCAGCAGGACGCCTGTTTCCTCGAAAAGTTCACGGATGGCGCCCACCACGTGCCGGCGCGCCAGCCCGACGTCGTCCGTTCCCATCTGTTCCGCCCAATGCTGCGCTGTGGGGCCTAGCCAGCCGACGGCGTCGTCGTCGGACGCATCGAGTGAGCCGCCGGGAAAGGCGAGCACACCGAGCGGGGAATTACCCGGACGGTAGCCCAGCCAGGTTTCCAGTCCTGTGGGCGCATCGCGCAGCAGGACGACGGAGGAGGCGAGGCTGGCGGCACGTGGTGTCCGCTCGCCGTGTTCGAGCCAGCTTCGTGCTGCCCCCTCGAGATCGGGAGGCAGCACGAACAGGCGACGGGCTAACTGGGGCAAGGGAAGTGACCGGCCTTTAGCTGAATTCGGCGATCAGTTCGACTTCCACCGGCGAGTCCAGCGGCAGGACCGACACGCCGACGGCAGAGCGGGCATGCTGGCCGGCGTCGCCGAGGACCTTGCCGAGGAGCTCCGAGGCGCCGTTGATAACTCCCGGCTGACCGGTGAAGGACGGATCGGAGGAGACAAAGCCAACCACCTTGACGATCCGGGTGATCCGATCGAGGTCGCCGATCACGCTTTTCACCGCGGCAAGGGCGTTGACGGCGCAAACGGCAGCGAAGCGCTTGGCGTCTTCGGGAGACACAGTGGGTTCGTCGGCGAAGCCCTCGGTACCGGTGGACACCTTGCCCGTAGCTTCGAGTTTGCCGTTAATAAAGGGCAGCTGTCCGGAGGTGTAAACATGGTTGCCGGAGATGACGGCCGGGACGTAGGCAGCGACCGGGGCCGCGACC
Organism: Arthrobacter oryzae; assembly: GCF_031454875.1. GTDB lineage: Bacteria > Actinomycetota > Actinomycetes > Actinomycetales > Micrococcaceae > Arthrobacter > Arthrobacter oryzae_D. The sequence goes on along the minus strand of NZ_JAVDRQ010000017.1, from coordinate 21,170 downwards.
TCCGGAAGGACCAGTCCCAGCTCGGCCAACCGCTGTTCGACGGCGGATGCCGGCGCTCCGTTTTCCGCACCGGAGACCGGGTTTTCGGCGGGGGCCGGGGTTTCCGGCGCCGTGCCTGCAGGGCTTGTCATAACTACTGCTTCTCCCTCTTCAGGTAGGCAACGAGGCCGTTGCCGTCAGGACCGGTGACGACCTGGACGAGCTCCCAGCCGTCCTCTCCCCATTGGTCCAGGATCTGCTTTGTGGCGTGAATAATGAGCGGAATCGTGGCGTACTCCCATTTGGTCATGAGCTAAAGACTAGTCCTTGCCGGTAAAGTGGAAAACATGGCGACTGGTAAGAACCCTTTATTCGACACGGCCACCACCCTCGGAAAGATCTTTGCTTTCCTTGGCGTGAGCGCGATTTGTGGTGTCCTGGTAGCAGGCCTGCTGGTCCCTGCGGCAGCTGTTTCCGGCAGCACAGCCAGCGGTTCCATCGAGTTCTTCGACACGCTGCCGGCGGAGCTGCAGGTGGACCCGCCCAGCCAGTCCACCAAGATCCTTGCCGCTGACGGCAGCCTGATCGCCAACCTCTACGCCGAAAACCGCACGCGCGTTTCACTGGACCAGATGTCGCCATACATCAAGGACGCAGTGATCGCCATCGAGGACAGCCGCTTCTATGAGCACGGCGGCGTGGACACCACGGGCATCATGCGTGCGCTGGTCAGCACGGCCCGCGGCAACAAGCAGGGCGCGTCCACCATCACGCAGCAGTATGTGAACAACGTCATCAACGCCTCGCTCGAAGCCGAAGGCAACACTGAGGACATCAAGCTCAACGGCGTCAACAAGGGCGTGGGAGACAAACTCCGCGAGATGAAGCTGGCCATCGCCCTGGAGAAGAAGTTCACCAAGGAGCAGATCCTTGAGGGCTACCTCAACATCGTGTTCTTCAACCGGGACGCCTACGGCATCGAAGCCGCGTCCAAGTTCTTCTTCAGCTCCGCAGCCAAGGACCTCACGCTCCCCCAGGCCGCGCTGCTGGCCGGTGTGGTGAACAGCCCGTCCTTCTATGACCCCATCAACAACCCGGACAACGCGAAGAACCGCCGCGACCAGGTGCTGAACGCCATGTACACCCAGGGCAAGATCAACCAGGCCGACTATGAGGCGGCAGTGGCCACGCCGGTGGAAACCAAAGTCACCCCCGCCCGCCAGGGTTGTGCCTACGCCTCCACGGCCCCGTACTTCTGTGACTACGTCCTGCACCTGCTGCTGAACGATCCCGCCTACGGCGCCGACGCCAATGAGCGCGAACGCAAGATCTTCCGCGGCGGCCTGACCATCACCACCACCCTTGATCCGAACGCCCAGAACGCAGCGCAGGCCCAGGTGGATGGCGCTGCAGGCGCGAACCCGGACAAGTGGGGCGCATCCATGGTGTCGGTCCAGCCGAACACCGGCAAGATCACCAACATGGCCCAAAACACGGTGTGGCTGCCCGCTGACGGCAAATTCCAGGCCGAACAGAACTTCAACGTGGACACCCTCGATGCGGACGGCAACGACCTCAACGGCCTGGGCGGATTCCAGCCCGGTTCCACCATGAAGCCGTTCACGTTCGCGGAGTGGCTCAACGAGGGCAAATCCATGAACACCGTGGTCAACGGGGCCGTGCGAAAGTACCCGCTGAGCTACCAGTTCCGGAACAGCTGCGGCGTGACCACCGGTGCGTACAACTCTGCGGAGGTGGGCCTCGGCGCCGCAGATGACCTGCAGAACGCCGAGGAGGGCTATTACCGTTCAATGTCGGTGCTGCAGGGCCTCTACAACTCGATCAACACCATCACGTTCGCTTCTGCCGCCCAACTGGACTTCTGCGGCATCCAGAAGATTGTCGACGCCGTGGGATTGCACTCCGGGCTGCCCAAGCGGGATGACACCGGCAAGGTCGTCGAGGCGCAGCCGAAGATCAACATGTTCACCCTGGCTAACCTGCTCGGCTCCACGCAGACGTCGCCGCTGACCATGGCCAGCGCGTTCGCCACCTTCTCCAATGACGGCAAATACTGCGCTCCGATCGCCATCACCTCCGTGACGGACCAGACCGGCGCCCAGCTGCCCGCCCAGTCCACCAACTGCCGGGACGCCATTAAGCCGGAGGTGGCGCGCGGTGTGAACTACGCGCTCCAGGAAGTGCTCAACCAGGGATCCGGTTCACTCATCCAGCCCCGGATCTCCACCAAGACCAGCTTCCCCATCGCGGCAAAGACCGGTACCTCCAACAACAACGGCTCCACCTGGGTGGTGGGCCACACCACCGGCCTGGCCACCGCGGCCTGGTTCGGAGATCCCCTCGGTGACCAGAAGCGTGCCGGCCAGAACGTCACCATCAACGGCAAGTTCTACAAGGGCATCGACGGCTACATGATCGCCGGCCCGATGTTCTCCAACTTCATGTCCCAGGTGGCCCCGGCGTACGGAACCAACCCGTTCACCGCGCCGCCGGCCAACCTGGTCGGCGGGGCACCCACCACGCGGCAGACCACACCGTCCACGCAGAATTCGGCGCCCGCCCCGGCACCCTCCACCCCCGCACCGGCGCCCAGCAAGGGCAACGGCAACGGCAACGGAAACGGGTAGCGCACCGATGGGGGACACAACGTCGCTGGCAAGCCGCGTCCGCGGGATCGGGCGCGGCTTTGCCGTCACCGCCGCTGCCGGGGCGGCCGCGGGACTCGCAGCGGCGGGCTACGGGCTGTGGGAAAAGAACCAGTTCGTACTCCGCGAGGAAACCGTGCCCATCCTCCCCGCCGGTTTCGGTCCTTTCCGCATCCTGCACCTGAGTGACATCCATTTTGTCCCGGGGCAGGACCGGAAGGCGCAGTGGCTGTCCTCGCTGGCGGAACTGGAACCGGACCTGGTGGTCAACACCGGCGACAACCTCAGCCACGTCAACGGAATTGACCCGCTCCTGAAGGCCCTGGCGCCGCTGCTGGAATTTCCGGGCGTGTTCGTGCCGGGATCGAATGACTACTTCGCGCCCAAACTCAAGAACCCGGCGTCGTACCTCCGTGGTCCCTCAAAGGCCCAGCCGAAGCCGGTGGTGCTGGACTGGCCCCGGCTGCGCTCCAACTTCGGGATGTCCGGCTGGGTGGATCTGACCAACCGCAACCAGTCTGTGGTGCTGAACGGCCTGCGCTTCGACTTCTCCGGTGTGGACGATCCCCACCTGGGCCTGGAGCGGTACGCCGGCTGGCCCCGCGGCACCAGGGGCCAGGACACCACGCCGCACCTTCGGGTGGCTGTGGTCCACGCCCCCTACCAGCGCGTGCTGGACCATTTCACGGAGGACGGCGCGGACCTGCTGCTGGCCGGCCACACCCACGGCGGCCAGATCTGCGTGCCCGGCTTCGGCGCCCTGGTTGCCAACTGCGACATCCCCACGTGGCGTGCCAAGGGCCTCAACGACTGGGAAAGCAATGGAAGCACGACGCCGGTAAACGTGTCCGGCGGGATCGGCACCTCACGCTTCGCCCCCGTACGCATCGCCTGCCGGCCCGAGGCCGTGCTGCTGACGTTGACCGCACGCTGACGCGGCGGTGGCCGAGCCCGGGCCCACCAATGGGATCGGCTCGAGCAGCCGCGGAGTATTGCGAAACGCAATGACTGGGCAAGATCCCCGGACCGCCCGGAATCCTGTGAACCGTGTCACGGCATGGCCTAAGGTAGTTGCTAAAGGAAACTACATTCGCAGTTGAGCTTTAAGAAGCGGGCATGGCCAAGCAGACTCCATTCTTCACGTCAATCAGCCGACTCTATCCCCACGTAAAACCGATCATCCCCCGGCTGGTCATGGGACTTCTGTGCGCACTCCTGGCCAGCATCGTGGCTTTGACCATCCCGCAGGTGCTTCGGGTCCTCATCAATGACTCCCTCCAGCCGGGCGGCGCGACGGAGGCAGTCTGGATCGCCTCGCTGATCATCCTGGGCCTGGGCATCGCCGAAGCCGGTCTGGTTGCGCTCCGCCGGCAGTTCGTCATCAACCCGGCAACCACCGTGGAAACACGCATGCGGGTATCGCTGTACCGCCATCTCCAGGACCTGACGGTGTCCTTCCACGACCGCTGGGGCTCCGGTCAGCTGCTGTCCCGGGCGATGACGGACCTGAACTTCCTGCGGCGCTGGATGGCGTTCGGCGCCATCATGCTGGTGGTGACCACCCTGACGGCGCTGATCGGCGTCGTCGCGATGTTTTCCATGAGCTGGCAGCTGGCACTGATCTTCCTGGCCGCCGCCGTGCCCATCATGATCTACGGATTCCGGTTCCGGACCCGGTTCAGCAAGGTGGCCCGCCGAAGCCAGGACCAGGCCGGAGACCTCGCCACCACCGTGGAGGAGTCCGTGCACGGCATCCGGGTGCTGAAGGCGTTCGGCCGCAGCCGCGAGGCCCTGGAGAATTTCAACGGGCAGGCCGAGGAACTTCGGCGGACCGAGATCGCCAAAGCCAAGCACCAGGCCATCTTCAGTATGGTGGTCACCCTGCTGCCGGAACTCGCGCTCGGCACCGGACTGGTGGTGGGCATCATGTTGGCCGCGGATGGCCAGCTCAGCATCGGCGCCCTCGTGGCGTTCTTCGCCACCGCAGCCGTGGTCGCGGCGCCCGTGGAGTTCAGCGGCATGCTGCTGGCCATGGCCCTGACCGCTAAGTCAGCCATCGACCGGCACTTCGAGGTGATGGACGCGGCCAACACCATCACCAGTCCGGAGCGGTCCCGGGCACCCGCACGGCTGGCGGGCGCCCTCAGCTTCAACGCGGCGACGTTCGCGTTTGAGGACGCCCCGGACAAACCGATCCTCAAGGATGTCAGCCTGGACATCCGCCCCGGCGAAACCATGGCCCTGGTGGGCATCACCGGCAGCGGCAAGAGCGCGCTGCTCCAGCTGGTCCCCCGCCTTTACGACGTCACCGCAGGTTCCATCACTATCGACGGCATTGACCTGCGCGAGTTCTCTGTGGAGGAACTTCGTACGATGGTGGGCGTGGCCTTCGAAGACACCACCCTGTTTTCCAGTTCCGTCCGCGACAACGTCCTGCTCGGCGCCGGAGACCGGAGCCAGGAAACACTGGAGGAAGCCCTCGATGTTGCGCAGGCACACTTTGCCTACTCGCTCCCCGACGGCCTGGACACGCTGATCGGCGAGGAGGGACTCAGCCTCTCGGGCGGCCAGCGGCAGCGCATCGCCCTGGCCCGGGCCATCGCTGCCAAGCCCAAGGTGCTGGTGCTGGATGATCCGCTGTCCGCCCTGGACGTCAACACCGAAGAGCTCGTCGAAGCCCGCCTCCGCGAAGTCCTCGCCGACACCACCACCCTGATCGTTGCCCACCGGCCATCCACCGTGGCGCTGGCCGACCGGGTGGCGCTGCTCGAGGAAGGCAGGATCACCGCCGTCGGGACCCATGCGCAACTGCTGGGGCAGAACGAGCATTACCGCTACGTGATCGCCAGCCTGGAAACGGAGCCCCGGGACCTGGATTCCGAACTGTCGGACCTCTCAGAGTTAAGCGATGAGTCCGAGGAGATCTCCCGATGAGCACCGCAACGTTCGGCACCGCCAACGAGGACAACGCCCACCTGACCAAAAGCGAAAGCAAGGCCGTCCGACGGCGGTCGCTCGCCCTGCTCTGGTCCCTGATCCGGCCCGTCCGGCTGCGGTTCTGGCTCACCATCACCATGGTGGTCCTCTCGCAGGCCGCCAGGGTGGCCGGACCGGCGCTGATTGCCTTCGGCATCGATCACGCCCTGCCGGCGCTCCGTGCCGGGAACAACGTGCCGCTGGTGCTCACCGGCGCCGCCTACCTCGCCGCGGCGGTTGCCACTGCCGGCCTCACCGCCCTGTACGTCACGTCGACGGCGAACCTGAGCCAGGCGATGCTGCTGGATCTGCGCGTCCGCGTCTTCCGGCATACGCAGCGGCTCAGCCTTGAATTCCATGAGAAGTACACCTCCGGCCGCATCATTGCTCGGCAGACCTCGGACCTCGAGGCCCTGCGTGAACTCCTGGACTCCGGCGTCAGCTCGCTGGTTTCGGGGATGCTCTTTATGGTGTTCACCGTAATTACGGTCTTCGCCCTGGACTGGCGCAGCGGCTTCATCGTGCTGGCGGCGGGTGTTCCGATGTACTTCCTGGCCCGCTGGTACCAGAAGCACTCCCAGATCGCGTTCCGCGAATCCCGCGTGGTGTCCGCACGGCTGATTATGCACTTCGTGGAAACCATGACGGGCATCCGGGCGGTCAAGGCCTTCCGCAAGGAGCGCGCAAACGCAGCCCGCTACGGGGAACTGGCCGAGGACTACCGCAAGGTCACCGTCCGGTCGATCAACCTCAACGGTGTCTTCCAGCCGGGGCTGGTGCTGATCGGCAACGTCTGCGTCGCTGTGGTGCTGCTCTTCGGCGGGTTCCGGGTGCTGGGCGGCGAGCTCGCCGTCGGAGTGCTGCTGGCTCTGATCCTGTCCACCAAGCGCTTCTTCCAGCCCGTGGACCAGATGGCCATGTTCTACAACTCCTTCCAGAGCGCACAGGCGGCCTTGGAAAAGGTCTCCGGCCTCCTCGAGGAGGTTCCCACGGTCAGGCCCCCCAAGAACCCCGTAGCGCTCCGCGACGCCCGTGGCACCATCGACTTCCACGCGGTGGAATTCCGGTACGGCGACGGCCCGGTGATCATTCCGACGCTGGACCTGCACATTCCGGCCGGGCAGATTGTGGCCCTGGTGGGTCAGACGGGGGCCGGCAAGTCCACCCTGGCCAAGCTGATCGCCCGCTTCTACGATGTGTCCGAGGGGTCGGTGACACTCGACGGCGTGGACCTCCGTAGCCTCACCACGCCGGACCTGCGGCGGAACGTGGTGATGGTCACCCAGGAGGCCTTCCTGTTCAGCGGGTCCGTGGCAGACAACATTGCACTGGGCCGTCCGGAAGCGTCCCGCGAGGAAATCGAGGAAGCGGCGCGGGCGGTGGGCGCCCATGACTTCATCATGGAATTGCCGGAAGGATTCGACACCGAGGTGAACAAGCGCGGCGGCCGTGTTTCTGCCGGCCAGCGCCAGCTCATCAGCTTTGCCAGGGCCTTCCTGGCCCGCCCCGCAGTGCTGATTCTGGACGAGGCCACGTCCTCCCTGGACATCCCCTCGGAGCGCCTGGTCCAGCACGGCCTCGCCGGCCTCCTGGCGGGTGTGGCGGGGCACGACGTCGGGCGTACCGCCCTGATCATCGCCCACCGCCTGTCCACGGTGGAGACTGCGGACCGCGTCCTGGTGGTCCATAACGGACGCGTCGTGGAGGACGGCACCCCCGAGGAACTGATCGGCGGGGGCGGCCGGTTCGCGCAGCTGCACGGGGCCTGGAAGGACTCGCTCGTATAGTGAACTACGCTATGGGAATCCGCTAGGGAAACCCGTAGCCCGGAGGAGCAAAAAGATGGAATCCGCAGTCCCCGCCCTGGCCTCGGGGTCCCTGTCCGAACACGTGGCAGAGATCCTCCGGGAACGGATCATCTCAGGGCAGATTCCCGCGGGCGGCAAACTGAACGAACGCGAACTTGCCTCGGAGTTCGAAGTATCCCGTATCCCCTTGCGCGAGGCCCTCCCGCTCCTTGAAGCGGAAGGCTTCATCGCAACCGAGCCCCGGCGCGGCGCCGTGGTCCATACCTTCACGCTTCGCGACGCGGAGGAAGTATTTGACCTGCGGCTCCAGCTCGAACCCCTGGCCGCCGGCTGCGCCGCCCGCCGGGTGGCCGCGGGAGCCGACCCGGGCCGGCTGCTGGAAGCCTTGGAATATGCGCGGGGAGGGATTCCCGGTGAACAGTCATCAGGCCGCAACTCGGACCTGCACGAGGAGATTGTCCTGCTTGCGGACCACCTGCTGCTGCAGCGGCTGACCAGCCTGATGAACGGACGGGTCCGCTGGCTGTTCCGGCTGACACCGGAACGGGACACCCCCGGAATGTGGAAGGAACACGAGGAACTTGTCAAGGCCATAGCCGCCGGCCAGTCCGCCCTCGCGGCGGCCCTGGCCACGGCACACGTTGAACGCGGCAGGGCTGCTGCCCTCCCTGTCCTGGCGCAGCGGCTGCCCGCCGAGGCCACGCCCAGGGTGGTGCGAAAGCGCTAGCCGGGAGCAATTTTGGCCCCGATTTCGCATCCGGGGCAAGCATCCGCTATTCTTGTAAAGTTGCTTTTGCAGCGGATCGGGATGTAGCGCAGCTTGGTAGCGCGCTTCGTTCGGGACGAAGAGGTCGCAGGTTCAAATCCTGTCATCCCGACCAAACGCAAAGAGGGTCTTCCATTCGGAAGGCCCTCTTTGCTTTGCCATGACGCCTCTCGTCTCAGGCGTCAGAGGCTGTCATCGGGTTCCCGGCGCTTCATGACACTCCCTGGCGTCGTTTTGATTAAAAAAGAGCTCCGGGACATGGTTCGCGCATGTCCCGGAGCCTGCGGTCCCTTGCGGGAGGTGCATCAGCCGTCTACATCGGGTCCGGCCAGTTGCCGATGGAAGCCTGGAAAGACATGGGGTCCGGCCAGTTGCCGATAGCCTGCATCGGATCGGGCCAGTTGCCAATGGCGGTGGTGCTTGTGCTTCCCAGCTGATCCACCCAGTTGCCAACGGGACCTGCAGACAACACTGCGGGGGCCGCGGCTGAAAACGCCAGTGCGCCAGCCAAAGCGGCGGCGGCTGCGATCTTCTTCAACATTAGGTTTCCTCAATACGAGTCGGATTCGTTACAAAGTCAGCACTGCCCTTGTTGACATACATTGTAAAATGTTTTCCACAGAGACTGTCAAGCATTTGGTACAAAGACTGTCCGGAATAAGGAGGAAACCCGTGGGGAACGGATTCGGGGAGAAGCTCCGCGCCGAACGACTCGAACGTGGGTTGACGCAAGCAGAACTGGGAAAGGACCTCTATTCTCCCAGCTATATCTCCCTCTTGGAAACAGGTCGGCGTGAACCAACCGCCGATGTTATAGAAGAGTTAGCACGCCGGCTCGAGCTTGCCCCCAAAGCGTTGGAAGCCTGGAGCCAGCCCATCTCAGTCAGCGATGCCGAGTACGTACTGGCCGGTCTCTATGCACGCCAGGCCTGGGACCTTCGTGACTACCCGCTCGCGGCGGCCCACGCAGCCACAGCCGCCCAGATAGCCCTCGAGGGCAAGAACACCAGCGCCTGGTGGAACATGACCTACATGCAGGCGGAATGCCTCATGAAGCAGGGCCAGCTGCAGGAATGCCAGAACATCATGCTGCACCTCCTTGAGCACCCCATGGCCACCGAGTCCGCCGGCCTGGGAGTGCGCGCCCGGCAGATGCTCGCTGCTGTGTGCCATGGGCAGGGGCAGCTGGCCACCGCCGTCGAGCATGCCCAAAAGGCCGTTGAGCTGTGCTCCCAGCTGCCGAAGGGGTCAACGCTGATCATCGGTGCCCTGCGCGCGCTGATCGGCGCCCTGGCCGAAAGCGGCCGGCTGGACGAAGCCTGGACCTACTGCCAGGCAATGAACGACCAGATGGACGACCAGTCCATCTCGCAGCTCGCAGGCGAAGTGGCCTGGGTGATCGGCAACGTGGCCTTCATGCGGCATGACTATCCCGAGGGCATCAAGTACCACGAGCGGGCGGCCAAACTGCTCTCGCCGGCCAATGACATCGAACTCTGGGCCCGCTTCAACAAAGCCTCCGCCGCGGTGCGGCTCTCGTCCGGCATCGTGGAACCGGAAACCCTCTCCGCGATCGAACGCGCCGAACTGGCCCTGTCCATCGTCGGCGGAAACAAAACCGACCAGCTCGAAGTGGCGTTCATCCGCGCGCGCTGGCTCTACCTCACCGGTGACATCCCCGCAGCCGTGGAGAAACTGCGCGAGATCCATGCCGAGCGCAAGGCCCTTGCCCGCCACACCGCAGGCGAAGTATCGCTCCTGCTGGGGAAGTCGCTCAAGGCCGCCGGGGAGTCCGACGAAGCCTTGGTGCTCCTCGAGGAGGCCCAGAAGGAGTTCAGTGCCGCCGGCGCCTCGGACCGGGTGCAGCAGGCCATGGACGCCGTGCTGGAGATCAAGCTGGCCCAGCGGCGCGCTGCCGCGGCCGAAGCCGCGGCAGAGGCCAGCTAGGAACGCCCCTCAGGCACGTCCGTTCGGCAAATTCCCTAAGCGAACTTGAGCCCGGTGAGCTTTTCGTACGCCTCAACATAACGGCCGCGCGTGCGGCTCACCACGTCCGCCGGCAACGCAGGCGGGGGTACGTCCGAGGACCGGTCCCAGCCGGATTCGGGGGACGTTAGCCAGTCGCGGACATACTGCTTGTCGTAGGACGGCTGGGACTTGCCCGGCTCGTACGTTGCCGCATCCCAGAACCGCGAGGAGTCAGGGGTCAGGACCTCATCACCCAGGGTGATGACGCCGGTGGCCACGTCGAAGCCGAACTCCACCTTGGTGTCAGCGAGAATGATGCCGCGTTCACGGGCGATTTCCTCCGCCCTGGTGTAGATCTTCAGTGTCAGCTCACGCAGGCGCGCGGCAACGTCGTCGCCCACGAGCCCCACCACGGCGTCGTAGGTGATGTTTTCGTCGTGCTCCCCCACCTCCGCCTTGGCGGACGGCGTGAAGATGGCCTCGTCCAGGCGCGAACCGTCCACCAGGCCCTCCGGCAGCGGAATGCTGCACACGGTGCGGGACACCTGGTACTCCAGGAGTCCGGAGCCGGTGAGGTACCCGCGGGCGATGCATTCCACCGGGAACATATCCAGCTTCTTGCAGATCATGGCGCGGCCTTCGACCGCAGCGGGAACCCCGTCCTGCACGGTCGATGCCAGCACGTGATGCTCCACGTCCAGCTGGCCGAACCACCACAGGCTGAGCTGGGTGAGGATGCGGCCCTTGTCCGGGATCTCGCTCGACAGCACGTGGTCGTAGGCGCTGATGCGGTCACTGGCCACCACCAGGACGCAGTCCTGGCCGAACTGCTCCGTGAGGGAATCGTCCGCGGGAACGTACAGGTCCCGCACCTTCCCGGAGTAGACGTGGCGCCAGCCCGGCAGGTCCAGCGTTTCGGTGTCCAGGCCCGCCTTGGGGGCTGCGTCCTGCTGGGAATTCTCCGTCATGCTATGCCTTTGCTTTCGTCACGGGCAGCGTTCCGGTGACGGATCCGTTGGTGGCCGCCACTTTGATCTCGCCGCGCGCCGCCTTGCGCCCGATATCGGTGCGGAACTGTCCGCCTTCAAGCTGCACCAGCTCCACGCCGTCGTACGCCCGTTCCCGGGCCTCCACAAGGTCGGTTCCCAGCGCCACCACGGCGAGCACGCGGCCGCCGGCGGAGACCACCTTGCCTTCCTCGTCCAGCTTGGTGCCGGCGTGGATCACGTGCACGCCTTCCAGCTCGTCGACCTTCTTGAGCCCGCGGATGCGGTCCCCGGTCCGCGGGGTGTCCGGGTAGTTCTCGGAGGCGACCACGACGGCGACTGCGGTGTCCTTGGACCAGCGCAGCTCTTCGGCCTTGTCCAGTTCGCCCTTGGCGGCTGCCAGCAGCAGCGAGCCGAGCGGGGTCTTGAGCCGGGCCAGGACGGCCTGGGTTTCGGGATCTCCGAAGCGGACGTTGAACTCGATGACGCGGGTGCCGCGCTTGGTCAGGGCAAGGCCAACGAACAGCACGCCGACGAACGGGGTGCCGCGGTGCGCCATCTCATTGACGGTGGGCTGGGCTACACGGTCAATGACCTCCTGGACCAGGCCTTCCGGGGCCCATTCCAGCGGGGTGTAGGCGCCCATGCCGCCGGTGTTGGGGCCCTCGTCGTTGTCATAGATGCGCTTGAAATCCTGCGCCGGGGAGAGCGCCACGGTGTTGCGGCCGTCGCACAGGACGAACACGGAAACCTCGGGACCGTCCAGGAACTCCTCGATCACCACGGAGCCGCCCACGTCGAAGCAGGTCTGGGCGTGCGCCAGGGCTTCGTCCCGGTTGTTGGTGACTACAACGCCCTTGCCCGCAGCGAGGCCGTCGTCCTTGACCACGTAGGGGGCGCCGAAGGTGTCCAGCGCGTCGGCGGCTTCCTCGGCGTTGCTGGCGACGCGCGCCATCGCGGTGGGCACGCCGGCCTCGGCCATGACCTGCTTGGCGAAGGCCTTGGACGCCTCAAGCTGGGCGGCTGCCTTGCTGGGGCCGAACACCGGGATCCCGGCTGCACGGACGGCGTCGGACACTCCGGCCGCCAGGGGCGCCTCGGGACCAACCACCACCAGGTCCACCGTAAGCTTGGCGGCCAGGGCGGCAACGGCGTCGGGGTCGTTGGCGTCGATGGCATGCGTGGGGACCAGTTTGCCGATGCCCGCGTTGCCCGGAGCCGCGTGGACTTCCGAAACGTTGGGGTCTGCAAGCAGGGAACGGACAATGGCGTGTTCGCGGCCACCAGGGCCAATGACGAGTACCTTCACAGTCTCCAAGGGTACTTTGTGCACCCGGTCCGGTCCTAAGCCGTGACCTGCCCCGATCAATCCTTTGGCCCGGCAGCTACGAACCCCGGGCATGAAGAAGCTTACGAACTGGCTCAAAGGTCCTACTGCGCTGGCCGCGCTGGCAGGCGTGGCCGCGGCCGCCGTCGTCCTTTCCGTTGCGGAACTGATCGGCGCCTTCTTCACGGCGCGGGCAACGCCGCTGATTGCCCTCGGATCCACCTTTATCGACTTCACGCCGCCCTGGCTGAAGGACTTTGCCATCGCCACGTTCGGCACCAATGACAAGGCGGCGCTGTTTGCGGGCATGGGCCTGACCATCTTCCTGCTCGCCTGTGTGCTGGGGGTGGTGGCGTACCGGAAGTGGGCGCTGGGCGTTGCCGGCGTGCTCCTGATGGGTGCCGTCATTGTTGCCAGCGTGGTCACCCGCGCCGGCGTTGACCCGCTGGACGCAGTGCCCTCCCTGATCGGCAGCGTTGGCGGGCTGGTGGTGCTGCGGCTGCTGATGACGAGGCTGTGGCGGCTGCGCACGTGGCCCGCTGCCGCCGCCGATGTGGCGGCCAAGGGCACCGACCGTCCGGCCACAACGCGCCGCGCCTTCTTTGCCGCCACCGGCATCACAGCCGCGGCGGCGGCCATCGCTGCCACCGGAGGCCGGCTGCTGAGCGCGGCGCGGAGCAACACTGCCCGGGCCCGGGAATCGCTGCAGCTTCCGTCACCTGCCAAGGCTGCCCCCGCCGTCCCGGCCGGCGTCCAGTCCGCTGCGCCGGGCGTCACGCCGTGGATTACGCCGAATAGCGAGTTCTACCGGATCGACACCGCATTGAGCGTGCCCGAAATCAACGCCGAGGACTGGGAACTCCGGGTGCACGGCATGGTGGAGCAGGAAGTCACCCTGACGTTCCAGGACCTGCTCGACGCCGAACTGATCGAATCGCATGTGACCCTCACCTGTGTCTCCAACCCTGTGGGCGGCAGCCTGGCCGGCAACGCCAAGTGGCTGGGCCTCCCCCTCCGCGAGGTACTCAGGATGGCTCGCCCCACCGAAGGCGCCGACATGGTGCTGTCCACCTCCGAGGACGGTTTCAGCGCCTCGACCCCGCTCGAGGTGCTGCAGGACGACCGTGACGCCATGCTGGCGATCGGCATGAACGGCGAGCCGCTGCCGCTGGAACACGGCTATCCCGTGCGGATGGTGGTCCCGGGCCTGTACGGCTTTGTGTCCGCCACCAAGTGGGTTGTGGACCTGGAGGTCACCCGCTTCGCGGACAGCAAGGCGTACTGGACGGACCGCGGCTGGTCCGAGCGCGGCCCCATCAAGACCATGGCACGGGTGGAGGTGCCGAAGTCCTTCGCACAGGTCCCCGCCGGCAGGGTGGCGATCGGCGGCACCGCCTGGGCGCAAACCCGCGGCATCACCAAGGTGGAAGTGCAGATCGACAACGGCCCCTGGACCGAAGCGGTGCTGTCCACGGAGGCTTCCGTGGTGACGTGGCGCCAGTGGTCGTTTGAATGGGATGCCACCCCGGGGCCGCACTACATCAAGGCCCGCGCCACTGATGGCACCGGCGAGGTCCAGACAGACAAGCGTGCCGATCCCGTGCCGGACGGCGCCTCCGGCTGGCAGTCGGTCATGGTCACGGTGCAATAGCCGGCCATGGCCCCGGATTGCCCGGCTTTCCGGCACCCGCACCATAGACTTTAGCCATGCCAGAAAATCCGCATGCCACATTCACCGTGGAGTCCGCCGTCGAACTGGCAGTCGTGGAACGAAGCGGTTTCGTCGAATCCCGGCACATCGGCTCAGCCGTGGTTCTTGCCGCCGACGGGACAGTGGTCACGCAGCTCGGCGACATCACCACCCCCATCTACGCCCGCTCGGCGCTGAAGCCGCTGCAGGCACTGGCGGCCATGCAGGCCGGTGTCCCGCTGCGCGGCGCCCAGGTTGCTTTGGCCTGCGCCAGCCACACCGGGTCGCTGGACCACATGGATGTGGTGGAGGGAATGCTCAAGGCCGCCGGCGTCAAGGAAGAGCAGCTGCAGTGCCCGTCCGCCTGGCCGCAGGACGAGAACGCCCGCCACTGGCTCATCCGGTCCGAGCAGGGCAGGTCCAAGCTCGCGTTCAACTGCTCGGGAAAGCACGCCGCTTTCCTGTGGGCCTGCACCGAGAACGGCTGGGACATCCACAGCTACCTTGAGCCCAACCATCCGCTGCAGCAGCGCGTCCGGTCCGCGATCGAGGAGTACTCCGGCGAACGGATTGCGCACCTGGGCATCGACGGCTGCGGCGCTCCCGTGGCGGCCATTTCCCTGACGGGCCTGGCCCGGGCCTACTCGCGGCTGGCCAAGGCTCCCGGCGACAAGAATTCCAACGCGCGCGCTGCCACCATCGCCACCTCCATGCTCGACTACCCGTGGGCAGTCCAGGGCAAGGGCGAGCCCAACACCATCGTGATGGACGAACTGGAGATCATCGCCAAGATCGGCGCCGAAGGCGTGCTGGCCATGGCCACCACCACGGGCGTGTCCGTGGCCATCAAGGTCCTGGATGGAAACCTTCGCGCCACGACCCTGGTGGGCCTCACCCTGCTCGCCGCCTCCGGCGCCGTGGACATTCCGGGCGTCTCCAGCGTCCTGGAAAAAGTGGTGGAGCCCGTACTCGGCGGGGGACGGCCCGTGGGCAAGATCCGGCTGGGCCACGCCGTCTCGGCACTGCTGGACTGACTGTTTCCTGCTGAATCCGGACCGCCGTTCCGGAACGGCCTGTTTTTTGGAAGGACCTCGAACCTTGGCAGTTTCACGCCGTCGCATTGGCATCGAAGAAGGCCGCGCCGCGCTGGCCGCCTGGCTGGAAGCCGGCGTTCCGGCGTCGGACGTTCCGGCGTCGGGCCCTTCTGTGTCCGGGGTCCCGCGGGCGGTGACCGCGACGGCGGTGCGCTACACCCTGGAGGAGGTCACCGCGCGGGCGCCGGGCAACTCGGTGGAAGTGCGGGTTCCGCCGTTCGGCGTCACGCAGTGCGTGGAGGGTCCGCGCCATACCCGCGGGACTCCCCCGAACGTCATCGAGTGCGACGCCGCCACCTGGCTGGCGATGGTCACCGGCCGCTTGAGCTGGTCAGACGCCGTCGCCTCCGGCAAAGTGGCGGCATCAGGACTGCGGGCGGACCTGTCGGAGCTGCTCCCGCTGTAAGCCCCGGTCCGCCTTCCGGAGTTTGTCCGGATCAAAGGCCTTCGGTGACCTTTTGCGCCCATATACCTCGACAAAACTCAGGCGGCCGAGCCTGGTTGATCCCGGCAGGGTCACGGCGCAGCCCCGCTCCCGAAGTGACCGGGGCGGGGCTGCGTTCCTTTTTGGTTCTGAGTGGCTGTGCTGCCGCTATTCGTGGTTGATGGCGGCCGAGCTGCGCTCCGGCGGCCCTGCGTGGGCGCCTGCGGGCCGGCTCATTTGGAACCCCGGGATGTCCTCGGGGTTGGGACCGCCGCGGAATTTGGGCGAGGGCGCTTCGCCGCCGCTGATCCGGGCGAGCTCCTGGTCCTCGAAGTCATCCTCGACGCCGAGCATGATGGCCGAGTCGTGGTTGGTGATTTCACCCCGGAAGGCACGGACCATAACGCTGCGGTCGAACTGGCCCTCCCACTTGGAGACCACGAACGTGGCCACGCAGTTGCCCAGCAGGTTGACCACAACCCGCATGGAATCCATCAGGCGGTCAGCGCCCAGGAGCAGGGCCACGCCGGCTACCGGGAAGATTCCGAGGGCGGCCGCGGTGGCGGACAGCGCCAGGAACGAGGAGCCGGGCACACCGGCCATGCCCTTGGAGGTCAGGAGCAGGACGCCGAGCGCCGCCAGCTGCTGGCCGAGGTCCAGGTTGTGGCCGAATGCCTGCGCCAGGAAGAGCAGGGAGATAGAAAGGTAGATCGCGGCGCCGTCGAGGTTGAACGAATAGCCCGTGGGGACAACCAGGCCGGTGGTGGCGCGTGAGCAGCCGGCGTTGGTGAGTTTGGTCATGATGCGCGGCATGACGGCCTCGGTGGAGGCGGTGCCGAGCGCCAGCAGGAACTCCTCGCGGGTGTACTTCAGGAAGTGCCAGAGCGGCACCCGGGCAAAGCCCCAGGCCACGAGGAAGAGCAGGCCGATGAAGACAATGGCCGCGCCGTAGCAGGCTGCTATGAGCAGCGCGTAGGTGCTCAGCGTGTCCAGTCCATACTGGCCGATGATGAAGGCCATGGCGCCGAAAGCACCGATCGGGGCCACTTTCATAATCCAGGACATGATCTTGAAGATGAGCTCCAGGACGGTCTCCATGAGGCTGATGACCGGCATGCAGCGCTCGCGTCCGATGACCACAATGGCCGCGCCGAAGAACACCGAGAAGAACAGGACCTGCAGGAGGCTGTTGTTCGCGAAGGCGCCGATGACGCTGGTGGGGATGACGTCCAGGATGAATGCAGCGGCGTCCTTGGGGGCGGCATGGCCGGTTTTGGCGTCCAGGGCCTCCTGGGACAGAGTGCTCGGATCAATGTTCAGCCCGGCACCGGGCTGGACGATGTTGCCTACGATGAGGCCGAAGACCAGTGCGAAAAGCGTGGCCGCGGTGAAGTACAGAAGGGCTTTGACTCCGACCCTTCCGACCGCCTTGACGTCGCCTACGGCCGAGATGCCGGTGACGATCACCAGGAAAATCAGCGGCGCGATGATCATTTTGATGAGCTGGATGAAGCCATCACCGAGCGGCCTCAGTTGTGAGCCGAGGTTCGGCCAGAAATGTCCGATAAGAACACCTGCCACGACGGCGATCAGAATTTGGAAGAAGAGCGACCTATACAGGGGCTTCTTCTTCGACGGCGCCGAACTCGCCTTCAGCGCCGCGGAATCTGGGATCTTCATTGATCTGTACCTATCAATCGGGAACAGCCCCGGAGATCGGGGTCTGTTTCAAAAGTAACCCCCCTCACATTATTCCGCAAGAGGAAATTAGATTTTCACAATGCGGAAAAATGCACAGAATTTCCGTGCACAAAAAACCGCCATAGAAACGGACGCCTGCGCCGGGAAACCCCGATGCGGACGCCCGCCTCCATAGCGGAAAGGTGCGTATTCCCCTTTGTCAGCCCCGGCCGATGAACGGCATGCCGGCGGCCGTGATCACCACCGATCCCACGCTTGCCGACGGCGGCATTCCTGCCATCAGGAGTACGGCACGCGCGGCGTCCTGCACCGGGAACGTGGGCTCCACCCTGCGGCTGCCGTCAGCCTGCAGGGCACCGGAATCGACGCCGATGGTGCCCATAATGTCCGTGGCCGTGTTGCCGATATCGATCTGGCCGCACGTAATGCCAAATTCCCGGCCGTCCAGCTCGATGCTCTTGGTCAGGCCCGTCATGGCGTGCTTGGTGACTGTGTAAGCCACTGTCCGGGGCCGCGGTGAATGTGCTGCAATGGACCCGTTGTTGATGATCCGGCCGCCCTGCGGCTCCTGCGCTTTCATGGCCCGTACGGCCGCGGCGGCGCAGAGCATGGAGCCGGTGAGGTTCACCGCCACCACCGTGTTCCAGTCATCCAGGCCGATTTCATCGACCGATGCGGCCGGGCCGAAGACGCCGGCGTTGTTGAACAGGACGTCAACCCTTCCCCATTTCCCGAGGGCTGCAGCGAAAAGGCGCTCGACGTCGTCGGGCACTGTCACGTCGCAGGGCACCGTCAGCGCCTGGCGGTGGCCGGCCGCGGACTCCAGCAGCGGAGCCTCGCGGCGGCCGGCCAGCACCACGCGGTACCCGTCGGCCAGCATAAGCCGCGCCACCGCCCTGCCGATCCCGGAACCTGCACCGGTCACGACGGCGACCGGTCCCGGCCGGTGGGGTGGTACGGGCCGGTGGGTTGCAGTCATTCGTCGCTCCTTGCGTTGAGGGCCGGGCTGCCGAGGCCCAGGCTACCGGGCAGCGGGCACTTCCGCTGCCGTTATGGGCCAGCCTATGACTGTCTTGGGCCGCGGAGTGGCGAAAGTCCGAACTTTGGACGTGGACAGTCCCAGCCGCACGAGGGATTCGGCGATGGTGACGGCCGCCGCGACTCCGTCCACGACAGGGACACCGGCACGCTTGCGGATCTCCTCGTCCAGCCCGGCCATGCCGCCGCAGCCCAGGACAATGACCTCGGCCTTGTCCTCGCGGACGGCAACCAGCGCCTGTTCGATGATCGCCTCAACGGCCCGCTCCGGTTCTTCTTCCAGCTCCAGTACGGCCATGCCGCTGGCGCGTACAGACGCACACCGCGCATCGAGGCCGGCCAGCTTCAGCCGGTCCTCGATGAGCGGAACCGCCCGGTCCAGGGTGGTGACCACGGAGTATTTGTGGCCCAGGAACATGGCCGTCGAGGCGGCGGCCTCGGTGATATCGACGACGGGAACGTCCAGGAGTTCCTGCAGCCCTTCGCGGCCGTGCTCGCCGTAACCGGCCTGGATGACGGCGTCGAACGGTTCCGGGTAGTTGACCACGGCGTCCATGACGGCGATCGCTGCGAGGTAGCTCTCGAAGTTGCCTTCGCAGGAGTCCGCTCCGAACCGCGGCGTGATCCCGATGATCTCAGTGCCCGGGGCGGCGGCGGACCGCGCCTGGGCGGCGATGGAATCGGTCATGGACTGCGTGGTGTTGACGTTGGCGACAAGGATGCGCATGATGATGTCTTCCGTTTCGGGGGCGGGCGGTCAGTGCGTGCTCGCCACGGCGATTGATTCGCCGTCGACGTCTTCGAGCCGCTGCGAGCGGTCCGCGATGAAGTAGTACACCACCGCGGCGATGCCGGCCGCGAAGAACCACGCGAACGGGGCTGCGGCCTCCATCGCGGGAACGAACGCAATCAGGAGCGCGACGGCTGCTGCCGGAACCAGCGCGATGATTGCCCTGGGGTTGAAGCCCTTCTTGTAGTAGTAGGCTCCGGCGGGGTCTTCCGAGTACAGCTCAATGACGTTGACCTTGCCGCGCCGCAGCAGCCAGTAGTCGGCCATGACGACGCCGAACAGCGGGCCGAGCAGCGCCCCGAGACCGCCCAGGAAGTACACGATCACGAGCGGATTGTTGTACAGGTTCCACGGCAGGATGATGAGCCCGATGGTGCCGCTGACCCAGGCCGCCTTGCGGAAGTTCAGGTGCTTCGGGAAGAGGTTGGTCAGGGCGTAGACGGGAGCCACGAAGTTGGCCATCAGGTTCACGGCGATGGTCAGGATGAGGAGCGCGAGGCAGGCCAGGACCAGGAACAGCGTGTTCGGAATGGTCTGGACGATGTCGGACGGGCTCTGGATGACGGTGCCGTTGATCTTGAACTGGCCGCCGGCCATGACCACCACAATTGCGCCGAAGAGGAGCATGTTGATGGGGATGCCCCAGAAGTTGCCGCGCACCACTGCCTTCTTGGAGACGGCGGACCGGGTGAAGTCGCAGAAGTTCAGGACGAAGGTTCCGTAGATGGCCACCCAGAGCGCGCCGCCGGCGAAGATGGTGCGCCACATGTCCGCGCCTTCGAGGGCGTTATCCGAAGCCCAGGCAATGGAGCCGCCGGCTTCCACGAAGATCCAGACGGCGATGGCCGCCATGGTCACCAGGATGATGGGGCCGGCGAAGGCCTCGTACTTGCGGATCATTTCCATGCCGAAGCTGACGATGACCAGCTGGACGATCCAGAGGAACACAAACGCGGCCCAGCCCAGCGTGGAGAGGCCGAGGATGGAGTTGGTGTCCATCTCGTGGAGCGAAGGGACCATGGCCACGAGCATGACGCGAAGCACCACTGACGCGAGGTAGGTCTGGATGCCGAACCAGGCCACCGCCACGGCGCCGCGGAGGAGGCTGGCGATCTGGGCTCCCCTGATGCCGAAGCTGATCCGGCTCATGACGGGGAACGGTACGCCGGTCTTCACGCCCATGAAGCCAGAGAAGCTCAGCAGGGCGAACAGCAGGATGGCCCCGACGCCGAGGGCCAGGAGGATTTGCCAGCCGCCCAGCCCGAGCGCGAACAGCCCGATGGCGAAGGCATAGTTTCCGAGGCTGTGGACGTCGTTGGCCCACAGGGTGAAGATGCTGTAGCTGGTCCAGCGTCGGCCTTCCCGCTTCGTCGGGGCAAGGTCGATGTTGTAGAGGCTGGGGCTGATGGTGCGCCCGGCTGCGGCGCTTGCTGTTTCACACAGGGCTTCAACGCCCGTGGCGGGATGGACCGGCTGGCCCGACAACTCTGTCGGGGCGGGAGCCGTTTCGACGCCGACTGATGGGGTCGTCTGCATCTGGATCTCCAGTTCTAGGGGATGGGTGTGGCGGGAAGTCTGCGCTTCCGACGACTAATTCCATATAGCGGAAATTAGGTTTTGAAGAGTGGAATAACTCTATGACGTGGATCACCTCGGGTCAAGCAGTTTTGGCGGCGGCCGACGGTCATAATCGGTCCGCAGCCTCGGACCCGCGCCGGACGGACCCGCTCCATGTCGTCACCTTGACCACTCGCGGACTTCTGCATAATCTCGAATGGCAAGAATGTTTTCTCACAATATGAAAACTAAAGCCCAGACATTCAAAGATGAAAAGAGGCTGCCGTGGCTGCAGGAGAAGATAGCTCCCATATCCTCAGCGGGTTGACTAACCAGCTGCCTGATCGTGATCCGGAAGAGACCGCCGAATGGATTGAGTCCCTGGATACGCTGATCAGGG
>NZ_JAVDRQ010000016.1:0-104494 GCF_031454875.1 Arthrobacter oryzae | reverse complement strand
CCCTGATCAGCGTATCCAGGGACTCAATCCATTCGGCGGTCTCTTCCGGATCACGATCAGGCAGCTGGTTAGTCAACCCGCTGAGGATATGGGAGGTATCTTCTCCTGCAGCCACGTCCAACCTCTCTTTGCGCGCATGCATCGGCGCCCTCAGGTCCGGCAGGGTAGCTGCCTGGCGTGAACGCGACGTGTGCGACGTATCGGTTACAACAGCCCGGTCATGTGCGCCGGGCAGGGTCCTACCACGTCTATGACCGTATAAATCCAGGGCGATCGCCCCGCCGGCATAGTCGTCATCAGCCACTCTAGCTGTGAGAGCTATCCGATGCGTAGCCGCCGCCTGACGGCCCCGTCGCATTTGACGTCATACTGGTTGTGTGACGGAAAGCCGCCTGTGCGGACGGACGCCAGCCCTTGGTGTGACGCAGAATAAGTGGGATCGCGGGGGCAACAGCTTGAAGAGCAGGCACAAAGGGTGTTGGCTTGTAGTAATGGAAATCACTAGATTTATGAAAATGACTAAGCATTGGAGGAACACGTGAGCGAGGCCGACGCCGCCACTTCGGTAAATGTGGCGGAAAAATTGGGTTTCAAAAACGGGGATCTGATTCAGGAGTTCGGTTACGACGACGACGTCGACTTCGACTTGCGTGACGATATTGAAGACCTCACGGGCTCGGAACTCCTTGATGAAGACGACCACGACGTAGTCGACGCCGTCATATTCTGGTGGCGCGACGGCGACGGGGACCTGGTGGACACGCTCATGGATTCACTGACCACCCTGAGTGAGAACGGTGTGGTCTGGGTACTGACGCCAAAGTCGGGGAGGCCCGGTTACGTGTCCCCTGCAGAGATCCAGGAAGCTGCGCCCACAGCGGGGCTGCACCTAACGACATCGCCGGGTGTATCCAAGGACTGGAGCGCCACGCGCCTGGTCACCAGGAAGAACAAGTGACCCCACCGCCGGTACAGACCGCCGATGCGGTCAGCGTAATTCCGGAAATCGGCGACACTGCGCCCGACTTTGAACTTGTCAATCAGTACGGCGAGCCCGTCCGGCTGTCGGAACTTCGGGGGCGCAACGTCGTCGTCGTTTTTTATCCGTTTGCCTTTTCCGGGATATGTACCGGGGAGCTCTGTGAAATCCGGGACAACCTTGCGCTGTTCGAGGATGCTAACGCCACCGTCCTCGCCGTTTCCGTTGACAGCAAGTTCACACTGCGTGCCTACGCCGAACAGGAAGGCTACGGCTTTGACCTGCTGGCGGACTTCTGGCCGCACGGCGGAGCGGCATCCCTGTACGGAGTCTTCGATCCCGACACCGGGATGGCGAAGCGTGGAACCTTCATCATCGATGCTGACGGCATCATCCGTTACGTCGTGGTGAATCCCCGCGGCCAAGCCCGTGACTTGGCAGGATACCGTGCCGCCCTTGCGGAGCTCGGCGGGAGCTGACGGAATGAGTGAGCGGCGCCCCGGGTTAGGCATGACTGGTTTCGCCAGCCTGCCACCGGTCAGCGCCGCCGCTCCTGCACCTGACCAGCTTGGAGTTCTTCGGGGCATCCGGGACGCCTTGGCGGGAAGGCGCTTCGCCCTCCTCACCGGCGCCGGCCTCAGTACAGACTCGGGCATCCCGGACTACCGGGGACCCGGTGCCGCACCACGGGCGCCCATGACCTATCAGGAGTTCATCGGCCACCAGGACAACCGGCAACGCTACTGGGCCCGCAACCACATCGGCTGGTCCCACCTGCGGCGTGCCGATCCGAACGACGGCCACACGGCGGCGGCCAGGCTGGAGCAACGCGGCCTGCTGACCGGCCTCATTACCCAAAATGTGGACCGGCTCCACGAGGACGCCGGCAGCGTAAATGTGGTCGACCTTCACGGCCGTTTCGACCGCGTGGCCTGCCTTGCCTGCGCGCGGCGGTATACGAGGACGCTGCTGGCCGGGTTGCTGGAAGAACTGAACCCCGGATTCCTCGAACAGGCCCTGGCGGACGGTGTGGTGGAGATGGCACCCGACGCCGACGCAACGGTGGAGGACTCAGCCCTTATCCGCAGTTTCGTTGTGGCGCACTGCCCGGCGTGCGGGGGGACGCTCAAGCCGGACTTTGTGTATTTTGGCGAGAATGTTCCCAAGGACCGCGTCGAACGCTCCTACGCCATGGTTGACGATGCCGGCGCCCTTGTTGTTGCCGGATCCTCACTGACCGTGATGAGCGGACTCCGCTTCGTCCGGCACGCCGCCCGGCAGGAGAAACCGGTGGTGATCATTAACAGGGGAGCCACCCGGGGCGACGATTTGGCAACCATTAAGCTGGAAGCCGGCGTCAGCGAATCGCTCACCTGGCTTGCCCGCGAACTGCCGGACCTGTGATGTGCGACTCACCGCAGCCCGGGGGCGGGCGCCGATTGGCGTTCTGCCGGTTTCATCCGGTACAGTTGCTGTTCGTTGGTTGAAGCGCTGAGGCGCCGAAATCACGGTTTGGGTCTTTAGCTCAGCTGGTAGAGCGCCACGTTTACACCGTGGATGTCATCGGTTCGATCCCGGTAGGACCCACCACCAAACCCCGTCATTGCAGGCCATAAAGGTCGGCAAGGGCGGGGTTTTTTGTGTTTGCTGCCGGTGACCAAAAATGTCCGACCCCGTCCCTAGTGTTGCGGGCATGGAACACGTCTTGATGAGGATGGCCCCGGACGGCCAACCGCTCGCCCTTGTCCGCGGCGGACGGGAATGGACCATCGGCGCGGAGCCGGTCCGCTGGTTTGAACGGGTCAGTTGGTGGGAGGCCGAACGGAGGATGCCGAAGGGCCTCGGAAGAGTGGACATTGAGGTGTGGCGGGTCCAGGCGCGGCTCGGCAGGAACGCCGACTCCGCCCTCACCACCATGGAACTGATCCGCGACGGACTCGGAGGAGGCTGGCGGCTGCGGGAGGCGGTTGCGGATGCCGCGTGATCCCCGGGTCCCGAAAACGGCAAGGCCCCGGGAAATTGGAAAAGCCTTCCACCGCGGCTATTGGGGGATGCCGCGGTGGAAGGCTTGAAATGAATATACAGTGAATTTTTCGAAATGTGAAACATTCGGGAGGACACGCCGTGGCTCTTCGCTGGTTGCCGGGCTGCCGGCCCGAAACCCGAGGGCAGCGGTCAGCCGCTGACCAGGCGGATCCGGCGGCCACACATTATGATGGTTACTGTTCAGCTGAATGAACACAACTGTGACTTAAGCGGCGCTTTTAACGGACGCGCTTTACCTGAAGGAGAATCATGGCCGATTCCCGAGCTCCCCGCACCTCTGACGGACTGGGCAGTGCGTCCCCTGCGCCGGCTGTAACGCGTGCCGCCGCCGTGTTGGAGGCGCTGGCCGCCTCCTCGAGCGGCAGGCTCACGTTGAGTGACCTTTCGAGGGAACTCGGCATCCCCAAATCGTCAACGTCGAATCTCCTGCTGGCCCTTGAAGAGGCCCGGCTGATCAACCGCCAGGGCGCAGACTTCACCCTCGGACGCAAACTCGTGGAGCTCGGCGCCGCCTACCTCAGCCGGCTGGACGAGGTCCAGGAGTTCTACCGCTTCTGCGAGCAGGCCCCCACGCTGTCCGGCGAAACAGTCCGCATCGCCATGCTGGACGGCGCCAATGTCATCTACCTTGCCCGCTATGAAGGGCACCCGGCTGTCAGACTGACGTCCAACATTGGCGACAAGATGCCGGTGTCGCTGTGCGCCGTTGGCAAAGCGCTGATCGCCCGGCTGCACGACCATGACATCGAGGAGATGTTCCCCGATGATGCGGAACTTCCGGTACTGACGCCGAAATCGCTTCGGACCGGCGCCGACTTCAAGAAGCAGCTGCCTGCCATCCGGGAGCAGGGGTATGCCTTCGAGGACGAGGAGTCCACCACCGGTGTTGTCTGCTTGGCGGTCTCCGTCCCCACCAGGGGAGCCCACGGCCCGAGCCTGGGGCTGTCCGTCACTGCCCTGAAGGCCACCTATTCCGCGGAGCAGGGCGCAATGATGGTGAAGGAACTGAGGGAATTGGCCCGCTCCCTGGGCAATCCCATGGGCTAGGGCCGCTTCCTGAACGGGCACAACGGGGTGGCACTGGTTCGCGCGAAAATAAATCGTATTTCTTCATTGGCGATTGGTTCAGCGTGCTGTACTCTGTTCAATATAGTGATCCACGCCGCAGGGGTGGCCGCTATCCCACCAGACCAACGGGGGTCTGGAGTGTTCTTAAGGGAGTGCTAGTGACAACTCGTACTAATTCACCGCTTGCCGATGTGGACGACGCCGTCGTCGAACCGGAACAACTGCGGAGGGCAACTCTTGCCAGCTCCGTAGGCTCCGCTCTGGAGTACTACGACTTCTACATTTACGGCCTGGCCTCGGCCCTCATTTTCGGCCCGCTCTTTTTCAAGCCGCTCGGCGAGGACGGCGCGCTGATCGCATCGTTCGCCACCTATGGCGTGGGGTTCGCCGCCCGCCCGTTCGGCGGAGTCATTTTCGGCTATATCGGTGATAGGTTCGGACGCAAAATGGTCCTGATCCTTACGATCGGCCTGATGGGCACGGCGAGCTTCGCGATCGGCCTGCTGCCGACGTTCGAGCAGGCGGGAATGCTGGGCGCGGTCCTCCTCGTCACGCTGCGCATCCTCCAGGGCCTCGGCGCCGGTGCTGAGCAGGCAGGTGCCACCACCTTGATTTCGGAAGTCGCGCCGCGCCGCCGTCGTGGATTCTTCGCTTCCCTGCCGTTTGTCGGCATCCAGCTGGGCACGCTCCTCGGCGCCGGCACCTTTGCCCTGATTGCCATGGCTGACAAGGCCGTCCTCGAGGGCTGGCTGTGGCGTGTGCCGTTCCTGGCCAGCATCCTCCTGATCGCGGTGGCCATCTTCATCCGGCTCCGCCTCAAGGAAACGCCGGTCTTCCAGGAGCTGGAGAAGCACAAGAATGTGGTCAAGAACCCCATCGGCCAGCTGTGGAAGCACTCCAAGAAGAACGTGCTGATTGGCATCGGCCTGCGCATGGGTGAGAACGGCAACTCCTCGATCTACTCAGCCCTCCTGATTGCCTTCCTGGCAGCGAAGGACGGTGTCTTCCCCGGCGACAAGTTCATCGGTCCCGTAGGCCTGCTCATTGCCGCCGGCTTCGCCGCCGTCATGGTGGTCACCTTCGGGGCGCTTTCGGACCGGTTCGGACGGGTGCCGGTGTACCGTTACGGTGCACTGTTCCAGGCCCTCATCGCACTCCCCGCGTTCTACCTGGTGACGCTGGGCAACGTAACCCTTGTCTGGGTGGTCATGGTGGTTGGCATCGCGATCGGCGTCCAGTCCATGCTTGGCCCGCAGTGCCCGCTCCTGCCGGAGCTCTTCGGTTCCCAGTACCGCTTCACCGGTGTTGCCATGAGCCGTGAACTCTCCGCCGTCATGGCCGGCGGACTTGTTCCGCTGGTGGGCGCGTCGCTCCTGGCGGCAACAGATCACTCCTGGCTGGTGCTGGCCATCTACTCGCTGGTTTTGGCGCTCATCTCGTTTGCCACAACGTTCTTCACTCCGGAGACTGTGGGCCGGGACCTCCTCCTCACGGAGGACGCAAGCTAGCGCCGCCTGCAACACCCGGACTGCACTCGGCAGCAAGGCTGTGGCTCCCTCTGCAGAGGGGGCCGCAGCCTTTGCTGCGCTGGGACCCGCCCGCCCCTGCCGTCCGATGCGGCCGGTCCGCCCTGCCAGCCAGTCCCTGCCCGGTTCCTAAGTGTTGCGTTCCAGTGCCTGGCCGATGATCCGGGCGCCTTCCGGGAAGGCGCCCGGGTTGGACCCCGAGTAGTTGAGGCGGATGAACGCGCCCGCGGGTTCTGCCGGGAACCACTCCCGCCCGGCGGCGATGATGACCCCGGCGCTTTCGCAGTCGCGGGTCAGCCGTTCCAGATCCGTGCCGTCGGGAAGACGCGCCCAGAGGTTCAGGCCCCCCTTAGGGACCTGCTCGATGTGCGCCTGCGGAGCGTGCTCGCGCATGCTGGTGACCAGGAGGTCGCGGCGCGACTGGAGCTGGTGGCGGAGGCTGCGCAGGTGCGTCTGCCACCCGGGCTGCGTCACGACGTCGAGCGCTGCGGCCTGGAGCAGGCCACTGACATACATCGACTCGGCTGCCCGGTCCGCGAGGATGCGCTCACGTGCCGGGCCGCGTGCGATGACGGCGGCGATGCGGATGGCCGGGGACACGCTCTTGGTCAGGGACCGAAGGTACACCACGTGGCCGGAATCGTCCCGGGAGGCGACGGGCACGGGGCTCGTGGTGATGCCGAAGTCGTGCGCCCAGTCGTCCTCCACCAGGAACGCACCCTTCGCGCGCACCACATCCAGCACCTCTTCCCCCCGCCCTGCGGCCCACTGCGCACCGGTGGGGTTCGCGTAATTCGGTTGGGCATAGAACAGTCGCGCACCCGTTTCGTCAAAGGCCCGGGCCAGTTCCGCAATGTCCGGGCCGTCCGGTCCGCTGGGCACCGGGACAACGCGGACCCCGGCCTGCGCGGCCGCCAGGATGGCGCCCCAGTAGGTCGGTGATTCCATCAGCAGCGGCTGTCCGCGGCCCGCGAGGGCGCTGAAGATGGAGCTGAGCCCGCTCTGGCTTCCCGGCAGTACGACGACGTCACTCGGGTTCGGCGGTGTGGTTCCGGCTGGTGTCGAAGTGCCGAGCTCGTGCGCGAACCACGATTGCAGTTCCGGCAGGCCCGCTGCGGGCGGACGGGACAGCGCCGCGTCGCCCCGGGCTGCGCGTGTGAGTGCCGCCCGGACGAGGCGCTCGGGCAGGAGTTCGCGGTCCGGGTAGCCCGAGTGGAAGGCGATGGCGTTGTTCGCGACGTCGCGCATGGTGCTGGAGGCCGACGGAAGCGGTGTCAATGGCGACCGCAGGGCCGCCGTCTGCCAGCCGTAGTCCGAGGGGCGCGCAGTCCGGACGGCGCGGACGAAGGTCCCGACGCCGGGCCGGCTCTCGATCAGCCCCTGCGCAGTGAGGGCCTGCAGTGCCTTTTGCACGGTCACCGGACTGGCCTGGTACTCGGCCACCAAGGACCGTGTGGACGGCAGCCTTGATCCGGGTGCGGCCTGAGCGATCCATTGCCGCAGTCGCGTCGCGATACGGGAACTGCTATCGTTGTTCATGAGAGACAATAGTAGCGCTACTATCCAGATTCGCCCAGTGGTACTGGCCCGTGGTCAGTCCGGGCTGTGGTTCGGGCTTCTCGGAGTAGCGGCCTTCTCCTTCACGGTTCCCTTCACCAAGGTCGCCGTCGCGGGGCTCCCGCCGCTGTTCATCGGGTCCGGCCGGGCCGTCGTGGCCGCGGTCCTCGCTGGCTTTGCCCTTGCACTCACCCGCCAGCGCTTTCCTCGCGGCGTGCAGTGGGCCCGGCTTGCGGTGGTGGCCGCCGGCGTCGTGATTGGATTTCCGTTGCTGACGTCCTTTGCGCTCACCACGACCCGGGCCAGCCACGGTGCGGTGGTGATCGCCCTGCTCCCGGCCGCGACGGCGACAGCCGCTGTCCTGAGGGGACGCGAGCGTCCACCCCGGGCGTTCTGGCTTATCACCGGTGCGGGCGCGCTGGCTGCCATCGTCTTCGCCTCCATGCAAGCCGGGGGATTCGGTCAGCTGCACTTTGCGGACCTGCTGCTCGTTGGTGCGGTGGTGGCAGCCGCCGTCGGCTACGCGGAGGGCGGCCTGCTGGCCCGCGAGCTCGGCCCCTGGCAGACCGTGTCCTGGGCATTGGTGCTGGCAGCGCCGCTGATGGTGCTTCTGACGACGCTCTCCATGGCCCAGCAGTCGCCGTCAGCCACTCCCGTCCAGTGGGCGGCGTTCGCCTACCTCGGTGTGGTGAGCATGTTCCTGGGCTTCTTCGCCTGGTATCGGGGCCTGGCCATCGGCCCCATGGCCCAGGTCAGCCAGATCCAGCTGGTCCAGCCGGTGCTGAGCATCTGCTGGGCAGGCCTCCTGCTGGGCGAGTCCCTGACCTGGAGCACGGTCATCGGCGCCCTCGCCGTCATCGCCTGCGCCGGCACCGCCGTGCGGGTCCGGTTCAAGCCGGCCGCCCCGGCCGCCGCACCTCCCGCTGCTGCTCCGGTCGCCAAACCGGAGGCCATTCCCGCCACAAAATTCTCCAGCCCATAAAGGATTAGCACTATGTACACACCAGCCCACTTCGCCGCCGGACCCGACGCGATCAGCGACCTCCTCGCCCGCCCGGCCGCGGCCAATCTGGTCACCATGTCCCCGCAGGGGCTGCTCGCCACGCTCCTGCCGTTCGTTTTCGATCCGTCGATTGGCGAACACGGTGCCCTGCATACCCACGTTGCCCGCAACAATGCGCAGTGGTCCGAGCCGGTGATCGGAGAAGCACTTGCCATCATTCAGGGCGCGGATGCCTACGTCTCGCCGTCCTGGTACGCCTCGAAGGCCGAACACGGGCGCGTTGTGCCCACCTGGAACTACTCCACGGCGCATGTATACGGCAACCTGGTGATCCACGACGACCCGGTCTGGCTGGCCAGTCAGGTCAGGCGGCTGACCGATGCCAACGAAGCAGGACTCGGTCACTCGTGGAGCGTGGACGATGCGCCGGAACGCTACATCTCAGGGCAGTTGCGCGCCATCGTGGGGCTGGAACTGGTGATCACCAGGATCGAGGCGAAGACCAAGCTCAGCCAGAACCGGCCGGACGCAGACATCGATGGTGTGGTGGCAGGACTGGCGGCCCGCGGGCAGGCAGAGAGTGCCGCCGACGTTGCGAGAGCAAGGCGGCACTAGTCCCCGGACCCACGAAAAGGGCGGCCCCTCCGTTTTTGGAGAGGCCGCCCTTTTACCGAAGGTGTGCCGCGAGGTCCCGCGGACTCCGGATTAGTCGGGTTTAGTAGAAATGCACTGTGTCCACGAGGTGGGGGAGTTCCCCGCCGTCGAGGAACGTGCGCAGGTTGCTGCTGAAGCGTTCGGCGATCAGCCGGTTCTCCGCCGCGCTCAGGGCCGAGGTGTGCGGCGACACCATGACCTTGGGGTGGTTCCAGAGCGGGCTGTCATGCGGCAGGGGTTCGACGGCGAACACGTCGAGGCAGGCATAACCCACTTGGCCGTTGTTGAGCGCCTCCAGCAGGGCGTCCTCGTCCACCACGGTGCCACGGCCCACATTGACGAAAACCGTTCCCGGCTTCATGGCCGCGAACACCTCGCGGTTGAACAGCTTCTCCGTGTATGGCGTGCCGGGCAAGGTGTTCACGACGGCGTCCGCAGAGGCGAGCAGTCCGGCCAGGCCGTCGTTGCCGGCAACCTCTTCGATGCCCTCGATCGGCTCAACGTTCCGTTTGGTGCCGCTCACCTTCATACCGAGCGCCCGGGCGATGCGGGCTGTTTCGAGTCCGATCTCGCCGAGGCCGGTTACCACCAGGGTGGAGCCGTTCACCAGGCGCGTCGGAGTGCGCAGTTCCGGCCAGACCTTGGCGGCCTGGTCCACGGCGAGCTCGGCGCTGCGCTTGAAGCCGTTGAGGATACCAAGGGCGGCGAACTCCGCCAGCGGCAGCGCGTGCACTCCGGCCGAGGTGGTGACTTTGAATTTCTGCAGCGTTTCCTGGTCCAGGCCCGAGGCCTTGACCGCTCCGCCGGCGCCTGCCGCCATTGCGTGGATCCACTGGAGTCGGGGATTGCTTCCGGCGATGCGGGCAAGCCCGGCAGGATTCTCGTTGGGGAAGCCATACAGAACGTCGGCCTTGTTCAGCATGTCCCAGTAGCGGTCCTCCTGTTCCGGGCTGCGCCTGAAGTCCGGATCGCCGGCGTGATCGGCGGGGAACCGTTCGGGCGGGAGAAGGTCGGGCTCATAGAGGACGGACACGGCGGGATCTACGGCGCGGATACGCTCAACCAGCTCAGCTTCGAGCGGGACGGCGATTGCGACAGTGGTTTTAGTCGTCATAGTGTTCATCATACTGAATGGAGGCTAGGATATTGAACAGATTCCCCTCCATTAACCACGATGAAGTGAGGTGCCCCTGTCGATGGATGTCCGGACAGACCACGATTTGAACGACTATTTGCGTGAAAAGAGGGCCGGTTTCGTCGGGCTGGGGCTGATGGGCGGCCACATGGCGGCCAACCTGCTCAAGGTCGGCTGGTCCATCACCGGCTGGAACAGGTCAGCTCCCGCCCTGGACGATTTTGTTGCCCGCGGCGGTGAGCGCGCTACCGGCGTTGACGCCCTGCGCGACGAACCGGCCATTGTTTTCATGCTCCCGGATCTGTCCTACATAGAGGAAGCGGCGGCCGGGCTCCTGGCAAGCTGGTCCGAAAGCCCTCCCCGCCCGGGTACCGCCGTCGTGGTGATGAGCAGCGTGTCCCCGGCAGCCGTGCGGGACTTCGGGGCACGGGTATCCGACGCGAGCCATGGCAACGCCGTCGTCGTTGATGCACCGGTCAGCGGCGGCACCGACGGCGCCAGCGTCGGAAGCCTGGCCATCATGGTTGGGGCGGAGGCAGACGAATTTCAGCGCCTCCTTCCGCTGTTCAACGCCATGGGCGGCACGGTGCGGCTATTGGGTCCCCTGGGGTCGGGCTCGTTGGCCAAGGCGTGCAACCAGCTGATCGTGGGAACCACGACGGCGGCGCTGGCGGAAGCAGCGGAACTCGCCGAACGCTCCGGGATGGATGTCGGTGCGCTGTATGAGGTGCTGTCCGGCGGGTTGGCGGGCAGTCGTGTGCTGGAATTCGTTGGGCCGCGCCTCGCCGCCAAGGACTACGCGCCCACCGGGCCGGCAAAGTTTATGCACAAGGATCTTTCCTTCGTCCTGGAAAGCGCCGAGGCGGTAGATGCCTCCGTACCCATGGCGACGGCGGGCGTCGAACTTTATGCGGAACTGAAGCGGCAGGGGCTGGGGGACCTCGATCTCGCTGCAGTCCGGCAAACCATCTCGAATCTCAGCAACGGCACAGTCGCAACCGCAGCCCCGTCCAGCAGTCAAGACCAATTGAGGAACAGGAAACAATGAGTGCACTTTTTGACCTGACGGGGCGGGTTGCCCTGGTGACGGGTTCGAGCCGGGGGATCGGTAATGCGCTGGCGCGGGCGCTGGCGGATGCGGGCGCGACGGTGGTGCTGAACGGGATTAATCCCGAACGGCTGAAGGCCGCTGAAGCTGTGATGGCGGGGGATTACCCGCCGGGGCGGGTGCACAGCTGCGCGTTCGATGTCACGAAGGACACCGAGGCCGCCCGGGGCGTGGCGTGGGTGGAAGAAAACGTCGGGCCGCTGGAGATCCTGGTGAACAACGCCGGCATCCAGCACCGCGTGCCGATGCTGGATCTGGACGTCGCCGATTGGGAGCGGGTGATCTCCACGGACCTGACCAGCGCGTTCCTGGTGGGGCGGGAAGCGGCCCGGCACATGATCCCGCGCGGGCACGGGAAGATCATCAACATCTGTTCGGTGCAGACCGACCTGGCCCGGCCCACCATCGCTCCGTATATTGCGGCCAAGGGCGGGCTGCGGAACCTGACCCGGGCGATGACCGCGGAATGGGCCGGGTCCGGGCTGCAGATCAACGGCATCGCCCCGGGCTACATCCACACCGAAATGACGCAGAACCTGGTCGATGATGAACAGTTCAATGCCTGGATCCTGGGCCGGACCCCGGCCCACCGGTGGGGCACGGTGCAGGACCTGGCCGGCCCGGCGGTGTGGCTGGCCTCGGACGGGTCCGACTTCGTGAACGGCCAGACCATTTTCATCGATGGCGGCATGACGGTGGTGGTCTGATGCCCGGCATCCAGGAACTCCCTATGACCTCGGCCGCGGTGGTGGCCCACGCCGCCGGGGACCTCCGGATCGAGGACGTGCCGGTGAAGGCCCCGGCTCCCGGTGAGGCGGTGGTGGAAATCGCGTTCGGCGGGATCTGCGGCTCTGACCTGCATTACTGGCTGCACGGGGCCGCCGGTGAATCGGTCCTGAAGGCTCCGCTGGTCCTGGGCCACGAAATCGTCGGCACCGTGCTGCAGGCCGCGGCGGACGGCACCGGACCGGTCGCCGGGACCCCGGTCGCGGTGCATCCGGCCACCCCCGGCCCCGGCGCTGCCCGGTACCCGGAGGACCGGCCCAACCTCTCCCCGGGCTGCACGTACCTGGGCAGCGCCGCCCGGTTCCCGCACACCGACGGCGCGTTCAGCCGGTACGCGACCCTGCCGGCCCGGATGCTCCGTGCCCTGCCGGCGGGCCTGTCCCTGCGGAGAGCGGCCCTGGCCGAGCCGGCAGCGGTGGCCTGGCATGCGGTGGCCCGCGCCGGGAACGTCAAAGGGAAAACGGCCCTGGTGATCGGGTCCGGACCCATCGGCGCCCTGGCCGTGGCCGTGCTCAAACGCGCCGGCGCGGCCCGGATCGTGGCCGTGGACATGCACCCCCGGCCG
Source organism: Arthrobacter oryzae (assembly GCF_031454875.1). Taxonomy (GTDB): domain Bacteria; phylum Actinomycetota; class Actinomycetes; order Actinomycetales; family Micrococcaceae; genus Arthrobacter; species Arthrobacter oryzae_D. Next base: position 92,067 of record NZ_JAVDRQ010000016.1, on the reverse strand, counting down.
CTGGAAATCGCCCGGGCCGTCGGCGCCGACGAGGTCCTCACAGGCGATGATGCCGAGGCCATCGCCGCGGTCGAGGCGGACGTGGTCATCGAATCCTCCGGCAGCCACCACGGCCTGGCCTCCGCGATCAAAGGCGCCGTCCGCGGAGGGAAAGTGGTGATGGTCGGGCTGCTGCCCTCCGGCCCGCAGCCTGTGCTGATCTCCCTGGCCATCACCCGGGAACTGGAACTGCTGGGCTCCTTCCGCTTCAACACCGAAATCGACCAGGTCCTGGCAGCCCTGGCCGACGGCACACTGTTCGTGGACCCCGTCATCACCCACGACTTCCCCCTGCACCGCGGACTCGAAGCCTTCGACGTGGCCCGGAACTCAGCCGAATCCGGCAAAGTCCTTTTGGACTTCCGCCCGGAACCGGGGCCGGGGCAGTAGGGACACTGCCCGCAACCACCCTCGCCGGCCGGCCGTTGGCCGGCGTACGGCAGCCTGGCGGGTCAGGCCTGCGGCAGTGGAACGAAGACCCTGGGCTGGTCCCGCCAGCTGGCCTCCATTTCGGTAATCGTCTCGCGCATGATCCGGCTGGAGGCCTCCCGGGCACCGGCCGTATCGCCTGCGACAATGGCCTCCGCCACGTCCACATGCCACTGCAGTGCGGTCTCGCGCGGGTGGTCCGGCATGAGGCCGTGGACAGTCCGGCCGGTCAGGGTTTCGGCCACCTGACCCACGAGGTTGGCGAACATTTCATTGCCGGAACCGGTGAGGAGCAGGGAATGGAAGTGGATGTCCAGCTGCAGGAACTCCGGCACGTTGCCGGCGTGGCCGGCGTCGCGCATGGCGAGCGACACGTCCAGCAGCTCCTTCCGGAGGTCCTGTGGCGCGTTGGCGGCAGCCAGTTCGGCCGCGACGGGTTCGACGGCGGAGCGCAGCTCCGCGAGGGACCTGAGCTGGGCGCCGCGGCCTTCGCCGGCCAGGCGCCACCGGATAACAAGCGGATCGAACGGATTCCAGCGGTTGGCCGGAAGCACCCGGATTCCCACCCGCTTGATGGTCTCCACGAGGCCAAGGGACTGCAGGACGCGGACCGCCTCGCGCACCACGGAGCGGGATACCTTCAGCTCTTCCTCGAGCTGCTCAGCCAGCATCACATGGCCAGTGGGCAGGGCGCCGCTCACGATACGGGTTCCCAGGTGTTCGATGGCGCGGTGATGGAGGCTGGTTGACATAGTGGTAAGCATAATCGGGCCGGAGCGTCCGTCCGGTGCGGTCCAATCCGTTCCGGCGTCCGGGCGGCCTCCGCGTCGGGTGGACCTTGGCGGCATCATAGACTGTTTTATGACGCGCCGCCTTCCAAAACGTGGGCGCTACTTTCCCGTTGTCCGCGGAAATACATATGGTTTATTGACAGCCACTGGTTCTTAAAGCGTGTTCCGCAGGAAGTGCGGAACAGAATGCACACGTTGCACAGAAATGAATTGGAGTTTTGATGTCAGCACACATCGGTGTCACCGGCCTTGCGGTGATGGGGGCCAACCTCGCCCGCAACCTGGCCCGTAACGGCTTCACCGTTGCCCTGCACAACAGGTCTGTTGAGAAGACTGACGCGCTGCTGGAAAAGCACGGACACGACGGCGACTTCGTGCGTACCGAAACCCTCCAGGAGCTTGTCAATTCCCTGGAAAAGCCCCGCCGCGTACTCATCATGGTCAAGGCCGGCAAGCCGGTTGACTCCGTGATCGAGCAGCTGGAGCCCCTGCTGGAGGCAGGCGACATCATCATCGACGCCGGCAACTCGCACTACGAGGACACCCGCCGCCGCGAAGCCGCCCTGGCCAAGAAGGACCTCCACTTCGTGGGCGTCGGTGTTTCCGGCGGCGAAGAAGGCGCGCTCAACGGCCCGTCCATCATGCCCGGCGGCTCCAAGGAGTCCTACGACGCTCTGGGCCCGCTGCTCGAAAAGATCGCCGCAAAGGTCGACGGCGAGCCCTGCTGCGCCTGGGTTGGCACCGACGGCGCCGGTCACTTCGTCAAGATGGTCCACAACGGCATCGAATACGCCGACATGCAGGTCATCGGTGAAGCGTTCGACCTCCTCCGTTCGGGTGCCGGCATCGAGCCCGCAGAGCAGTCCAAGATCTTCACCGAATGGAACAAGGGCGAGCTGTCCTCGTTCCTGATCGAAATCTCCGCCGAGGTCCTGGGCCACGTCGACGCCAAGACCGGCAAACCGTTTGTGGACGTTGTGGTTGACGCCGCAGGCCAGAAGGGCACCGGACGCTGGACGGTCATCTCGGCGCTCGAGCTCGGCTCGCCGGTTTCCGGCATCGCGGAGTCCGTTTTCGCCCGTGGACTGTCCTCCCAGGCCGAGCAGCGCAAGCTGGGCCAGGAGCTGCTGGCCGGCGGGGAAGCTGCCGTGGAGGTCCCCGAGACTTTTGTCGAGGACGTCCGCCAGGCCCTGTACGCCTCCAAGCTGGTTTCCTACGCCCAGGGCATGGACATGCTGACGTCCTCCGCCAAGGAATACGGCTGGGACCTCAAGCTGGACGAGATTGCCTCGCTGTGGCGCGCAGGCTGCATCATCCGTGCAGAACTCCTCAAGGACATCACCAAGGCCTACGCCGCTGAAGAGAAGCCGGCCAACCTGCTCTTCGCACCGGCCTTCACCAAGGCCATCGCTGACGCACTTCCGGCCTGGCGCCGCGTTGTTGCGACCGCTGTTCAGCTCGGCATCCCGGTGCCGGTGTTCTCCTCCTCGCTGGCCTACTACGACGGCCTGCGCCGCAAGCGCGTGGCTGCCGCCCTGATCCAGGGCCAGCGCGACCTCTTCGGTGCCCACACCTACGGCCGCGTTGACGCCGAAGGCACCTTCCACACCCTGTGGGGCGAGGACAAGTCCGAAATCGAGGCAGTAGACACCCACTAGCTTCCACGCCGCACGGCTCACACCAACGGTGACATCAACGGCCGGTGCTTCCCGGATACTCTGGGAAGCGCCGGCCGTTGGCGTTAACAGGCCGAGTTTCCGATGCCTGCCGTTAGCAAGGAGTGCTGCACATGTCCCAGCCAGTCGCGTTAGTCACCGGTGCATCCGCCGGCATCGGGTTCGAGGCCGCCAGAAAGCTCAGCGAGCACGGGTTCACTGTGTATGCCGGGGCCCGACGGGTCGCGAAGATGGAACCGCTGAAAGCATCCGGCGTGGAGGTGCTGGAGCTGGATGTCACGGATGAGGCATCAATGGCAGCTGCCGTGGCTACGATCCTCGAAGCTCACGGCAGGATCGATGTCCTCGTCAACAACGCCGGCTACGGATCTTACGGGTCCCTGGAAGAGGTGGAACCGGCGGAAGGACGGCGGCAGTTCGACGTCAATGTCTTCGGCCTGGCACGCATGACCCAGCTGGTACTTCCCGCCATGCGTGCAGCGGCGCAGGGGAGGATCATCAACGTGTCCTCCATTGGCGGCAAGATGTACGAGCCCCTCGGCTCGTGGTACCACGCCACGAAGTTCGCAGTTGAGGGGCTCAGCGACTCCCTGCGCCTGGAACTCAAGCCCCACGGCATCAAGGTGTCAATCATCGAACCGGCAGGCACCCAGACGGAATGGGGCGGCATTTCCGGCGAGAGCCTGCTGGCAACGTCCGGGCATGGACCCTACCGGGACCAAGCGAAAATTGTCGCGGCGGCGCTGGCCTCCACGGCAGGTAGCGACAGGTCGACGCATCCGGAAGTCGTCGCGGATGCCATCGTCCACGCCGCCATGGCCGCCCGGCCGAAGACGCGTTATCCCGTCGGCAAGGGCGCCCGCGCCATCGTGACACTGCGCCGGCTGCTGCCGGACCGTGTGTTCGATGCGGTTTTCTGGGCCGTCTACCAGCGGGTGGGCCGCTAGATACGATACTCGATGTAGTACTCGGCCGGGTCCACTGCAGGCTTGGTTTCGCGCTGGGCATCGCGGTGGCGCCACGTTCCCGGGATTCCGGTGATGATGGATTCCGGCGGGGCGTCCTTGACCACGACGGCGTTGGCCCCCACGGCGCTGTCGCGTCCGATGGTGATGGGACCCAGGACCTTGGCACCGGCGCCGATGGTTACCCTGTCTCCGATGGTGGGGTGCCGCTTGACCTTGGCCAGGGACCGTCCACCGAGGGTTACGCCGTGGTAGATCATCACGTCCTCACCGATTTCCGCCGTCTCACCGATGACCACGCCCATGCCGTGATCGATGAAGAAGCGTTTGCCGATGGTTGCGCCCGGGTGGATCTCGATTCCGGTCAGGAACCGGGCCAGCTGCGAAATCAGGCGGGCCGGGAAGCGGAGCGAGGGATTCTGCCAGAGCTTATGCGTGAGGCGGTGCGCCCAGATGGCGTGGAGGCCGGAGTAGGCAAAGAAGTTCTCAAAAGAACCTCGAGCCGCCGGGTCATGCGACCGGGCGGCGTCGAGGTCTTCCTTAAGTCTTGCGAAAAAGCTCACAAAGACCTTTCTACAGGAAACAGTGAATGGCGGGCTAAGACTTAGCCTCGGATGTCGTCATAGAGCACGGTGGAGATGTAACGCTCACCGAAGTCGCAGACAACCGCGACGATCAGCTTGCCGGCGTTCTCCGGACGCTTTGCGAGCTCGAGGGCTCCCCAGACGATCGCGCCGGAGGAGATGCCGCCCAGGATGCCTTCCTTGATTCCGAGGTCACGGGCCACGCGGACCGAGTCCTCCAGGGTGGCGTCGAGGACTTCGTCGTAGACGTTGGTGTCCAGGATTTCGGGAATGAAGTTGGCGCCGATGCCCTGGATCTTGTGCGGGCCCGGAGCGCCGCCGTTAAGGATTGCGGAATCCTTCGGTTCGATGGCGACAATCTGGACGTTCGGGTTGCGTTCCTTCAGGACCTGGCCGACGCCGGTCACGGTGCCGCCGGTGCCGATGCCGGCGACGAAGATGTCCACCTTGCCGTCGGTGTCGGTCCAGATTTCCTCGGCAGTGGTGGTCCGGTGGATTTCCGGGTTGGCTTCGTTGGCGAACTGCTGGGCCCAGATGGAATTCTCCGTGTTGGCCACAATTTCCTGGGCCTTCTCCACGGCGCCACGCATGCCTTCGGAGCCCGGGGTCAGCACGATCTCCGCGCCGAAGGCACGCAGCATGACACGGCGTTCCGTGGACATGGTCTCGGGCATGGTCAGGATGACCTTGTAGCCGCGGGCGGCACCCACCATGGCCAGGGCGATGCCCGTGTTGCCGGAGGTTCCTTCGACGATGGTTCCGCCGGGCTTGAGGGCGCCGGACTTCTCCGCGGCATCAACAATGGCGACGCCGATGCGGTCCTTGACGCTGTTGGCCGGGTTGTAGAACTCAAGCTTGACGGCCACCTGGGCGTCCAGGCCCTCGGTCAGGCGGTTGAGCCTGACCAGCGGAGTGCCGCCGACAAGCTGGGTGACGTCGTCGTAGATCCGTGCCATGTATTTGTGCCTATCTCTGAAGAGTTCTCTGAACAGCGAATACTGAGGTCAGCCTAACGAGGGGTGCCGGAACGCTGCTAAGCATTAAGCCATGCAGAGTAATATTTCCGCGCCTTGGCCAGTTTCGGGTTGATGATCACCTGGCAATAGCCCTGTTCCGGATGCTTGGCGTAGTAGTCCTGGTGGAAATCCTCCGCCACGTGGAACACGGGCAGCCGGCTGACCTCGGTGACGATCGGGTGTGCCCACAGTTCCTGGTTCCGTTCGATGGCCTCTTCGAAGAGGATCTTTTCCTCGGTGGTCTCGTAGAACATGGACGAGCGGTACTGGGTGCCGACGTCGTATCCCTGCCGGTTGAGCGTTGTGGGATCGTGGAGGGCGAAGAACATGTCCAGGATGATCTCGGCGGGGATAACGTCCTCATCGAAGCTCACGGCCACCACTTCGGCATGGCCCGTGGTGCCTGAGCAGACCGAGTAATAGTCCGGATGGCGGTCATGGCCGCCGGTGTAGCCCGAAATGACCGATGTGACACCTTTGGTTTTTTGGTAGACGGCGTCAAGGCACCAGAAGCAGCCTCCGCCAAGCACAAAAGTTTTCATGTCCTCTTCAATGGTTGAAGCGCGCTGATGATTCCCCCCACCACCTTACGAGACTGTTACACGTGCGGGCGAAGCCCACGGATAGGGTAAAAATGAGGTTATGGAACCTGTGAACACCGACGTTGCAGACGACGCCCCTACCACTGCCGATAACGCCGGTGCGGAGTCCACTGAAGCGGCCGAATCCTCCGATGCCCCCACGCTCGGCCAGATCCTGCTGGCGGTCGAAGAGCTCTGGCCGGAGTCCCTCGCCGAGGAATGGGACGAGGTGGGCCTGGTGGCAGGCCATCCGTCAGCCGAGGTCAGCAGGATCATGTTCGCGGTTGATCCCACCCTCGACGTCATTGAGGAAGCCATCGAATGGGGTGCTGAACTTCTGATCACGCACCATCCGCTGCTGCTCAAGGGAGTCACATCAGTGGCGGCGACGACGGCGAAAGGCAAAGCGGTCCACCGCCTCATCGAATCCGGAACCGGACTGCTGACTGTCCACACCAACGGTGACTCCGCCGTCGGCGGCGTCTCTGATGTCCTGGCCGACGCCCTGGGCCTGCATGACGTTGTTCCCCTTACGCCCGCCCCCAACGGGCTGCCCGAAGAAGGAATCGGCCGGGTAGGGGACCTTGAGGACGTCATGACGCTGGGGGACTTCGCCGCCCGCGTCTACGGCATCCTGCCCTCCGTGGCGGGAGGCGTCCGGGTGTCCGGTGACAAGGACGGGCTGGTCCGGCGCGTTGCCGTCTGCGGCGGCGCCGGAGACTCCCTGTTTAACGAGGTGCGGGCAAGCAACGCCGATATCTTCGTGACGGCGGACCTTCGCCACCACCCGGCGTCCGAGGCCCGCGAGAATGCCGTGAACGACAGGCCGTACCTCATCGACGTTTCGCACTTCGCCAGCGAATGGCTGTGGCTGCCCGCTGCGGCCGACGCACTGGGAAATGTCCTCAGCGACCAGGGCCACGACGTCGACATCCGCGTCAGCACCACCAACAGTGATCCGTGGGACTTCATTCTGACTCCGGGCTAAGCCTGGCGTGCCCGGGGCCGCCGGGTGAGCGTATCGAGGCAGGGGAGCATGCTAGGCGCTAGAGTCTAAACTGCGCCGATCCGGTGCCCGGCTTCGGCCGGTAGGAACAAGCGGAGGTAATAGTGGCCAAGGCAGCACCGGCGGAACAGTTGAAATTGCTCGAATTGCAGGGACTCGACGCCAGGCTCAAGTCCCTGTCCAACCGCCGCCGGACCATCGAGAGCGATCCCCGGATCAGCGACCTTGAAGCTGCGCTCTCCGTGGCGAACGGCGAACTCGGGGCCGCGAAAATGGCCGTGCACGACGCCGAAGCCGAGCTCAAGCGCTCGGAAGCAGACGTTGAGCAGGTAGCCTCCCGGATCGAACGGGATGAGGCGCGGCTCAACAGCGGCACCGGCCTGTCCAAGGACCTCGTGGCCCTGCAGAGCGACATCGCCTCGCTCAACAAGCGCCGCTCCGCCCTCGAGGATGTTGAACTCGAAGTCATGGAGCGCCTCGAAGGGCTCCGCGAACGCCAGGCGGCCCAGCAGAAGATCGTGGACGACGTCCAGGGCTCCTTTGCCGTGATCCGGGCCGAGCTGGACACGGCCCTGGCCGAGATCGCCGCCGAGGCGGCAGAGGTGGCCGGCAAACGCTCGGAGTTCGCCGCTGGCCTCGATGCGGCCCTGCTTGCCGTCTATGAGAAGACTCTCGCCAAGCGCGGAGTCGGTGCGGCCAGGCTGTTCCACGGCAAGTCCGAAGGCTCCGGGATGCAGCTCAGCCCCGGCGACCTTGCAGAGATCAAGGCAGCAGCCGAGGACGACGTCGTATTTTGCCCGGACTCCGGGTGCATCCTGGTCCGTTCGGCGGAGTGGGCCTAAGCATCCCCAAGTAGCTGGCAGTTAGCGTCGTGAAAGCGCGAATGACGACGTTAATTGCGAGTTAGTTGGGCAGGATGATGTTCAGGGCGTGCGCTTTGCGCGCCGTGCCTTCGACCAGCTCGGCGTCCCATTTTTCCCGGGCCGCCTTGAGCAGCTGGGCGGGAGTGCGGGGAGCGGTGCCCCGGCGCGTCAGCAGGTGGCGGGCCAGTTCGCCGCGGGTGTGCTTGGCGAAGTGGCTGACCACCTTGCGGACGCCGTTGACCTCCGTGAAAACATTGACGGCTGCGGTCTGCGCCGGCGGGGGTGCCCAGGCGGCGGCGTAAGTGCTGGAGCGGCAGTCCACCAACAGCTCCCCTTCGGTTTCGGCCGCCAGAGCGTCCGAAATCTGCGGCTTCCAGAACGAGGCAAGGCGGCCGACGTCGGGCAGCGACGTCCCCATCGACAGCCGGTAGGCGGGCACCCGGTCGGCAAAGCGGATGGCGCCCCAGAGGGCGGAAATGACCAGTACCGACTCATCCGCCTTTCGGCGCTGTGCGGCCGTCAGGGACTGGTAGTCGAGTGCGTCGTACAGGACCCCGGAGTAGACCTGGTGCGCCGGCGCCGCCGGTTCCGTATGCAGCCGGGTGTTGCGTTCGACGTCGGCACTCAGCGAGGCGCCGACCCCCAGCAGCGCGAGGGCGTCGCGGTGCGCGCTGACATCTCCCAGCGCCTCCAGCACCTTCGCGCGGTACGTGTTCAAAGCGGGAAAGCTCAGGGCGGTCCAGTCGACGGCGTCACCGGTGGGAGCGGGGGTCTTGCCTTCGGACGGCGGCAGCAGAATCAGCACCGTACGATCTTACCGGCGCGCGCAAAACGCGGGGGCTGCGGTGATGCCGGCAGCGGCGTCAGGCCAGATTCCGGCCAAGGAACGAGAAGACATCCGGGAGGATGGAGCGCCAATAGCCGCTGTCATGGCCGCCGTCCTGGAATCCGCCCTCATGGTCCCCGGGCAGGCCGCTCACGTAGTCAGGCGAGGAGCAGTGCTCCGAATCCGCCCATTGACAGGCCGAAGACGGCGAGCCGGCCGGTATCGAGGCCCTGCTCGGCCAGTAAGGGGATGAATTCCTCCACCACCATGGCCTGTGTGTCCGTGCCGCTTGCGCGGCGGTGCCACCAGCTCTCGCCGCCATCCACAGCCGCGATCGCGAACGGCGTGGCGCCGCCGGATATGTGCTGTGACAGAACATCGGCCGCGCGGAGGTCCTCGAAGATCATGCGGTGGCCGGCACCTGTCCCGTGCAGGAAAACCGCCACGGGGGAGTTCCCGGAGGCGGCAGCGCCCGGCGCCCCTGAGGAGCCGGCCGATTCCGGGACGGCCAGGGACCAGCCGGTGGCGGTCTCCGGGCGGAACTGTAAGGTGAAGCTTCCGGTGCTCATGGACACGGCCCCGGCGGGGTCCGAGGTGGTCCCGGCGGCGCAGGCCGCCAAGGAAGCGGCCGCGGCGGCACCGCCGAGGCCCAGCAGCCGGCGGCGGGAAATTCCAGGGGATCCCATGGGCCGATCATAGGCGGATAGCGCGGGCAGGAGGAACGGAAAACGGATCGTCAGGACGGCAGGGCCCGATCCCCACCGGACGGAACGGACCGCTACTGCCCGTAGAATGAAATGCGGATGGGTTGACCAGGCGGCCGCGCGTCACGCAAGTGGCTCGAGGAACGTCCGGGCTCCGCAGAGCAGGGTGGTGGGTAACGCCCACTCGGGGTAACCCGCAGGCCAGTGCCACAGAGAACAGACCGCCTGCGTCGCGCCGGTTTTGAAAGCGGCACGAAGCAGGTAAGGGTGAAACGGTGGTGTAAGAGACCACCAGCTTCCCGGGTGACCGGGAAGGCTAGGTAAACCCCACCCGGAGCAAGGCCAGACAGGGCACGTTCGAGGGCTGCTCGCCCGAGTGTCCGGGTAGGCCGCTGGAGGGCGTCGGCAACGGCGTTCGTAGATGGATGGCCGCTATTCCCGCACCGGCAACGGGGCAGGAACACAGAACCCGGCGTATCGGTCAACCCATCCACCACCAACCTTCGGCGGGTTAGCCGGCAACGCGGCCCGTCGGCTCGCGAGCCGACGGGCCGGGTCGGCCTGTGTGAGTGACTTCACGCTTTTCGGGGCGGTGGAGGAGGCAGCGCGGCCCTAGAATGGATAGCGAACGTAGAAGTTCTGCCGCCGGGTCTGCGTTCGCAGCCGGCGGTTTTTTCTTTGCGCTTCTCGAAGGTGTCCGGGGTGGACCGAATCCCCGCCGATGCCTGTGCCCCGGAATACCTCCGGTGGCCGACATCCGCATACGAAGACGTATGTGGTTGACCCAAGGAAGGTAGTTCTGTGAGCCAGACGTCAGATTCTTGTCTTGATACGTGGATGGGCCGGGAGGCGCTCGCCGAGGCCATGATCCCGGTGATCGGCCGGCTGTACCGCGAGAACAACGTGGTGACCTCAATCCACGGCCGCAGCCTGATCAACAAGTCCACCATGAACATCCTGAAGGCGCACCGCTTTGCGCGTCGGATGAGCAAGGACGAGCTGCTCCTGGAAGAGACGGCCCCGCTGCTGGATGCCCTCGCCGGGCTGGAACTTGGCGCGGCGGCAATCGACATTGCCCGCCTGAACCAGAAGTACAAGACCGAGGCCAATGGCGCCAGCCTGGATGAATTCCTGCGCGCCGAACTTGCCGACATCGTGGGCAAGCGGGGCGGCGATGACCGCACCAGCACCGACGTCGTGCTGTACGGCTTTGGCCGCATCGGCCGCCTGCTGGCGCGCCTCCTGATCGAAAAGGCCGGTGGCGGTCACGGCCTCCGGCTTCGCGCCATCGTGGTCCGCCGCGGCTCGGACAACGACCTCGCCAAGCGGGCCAGCCTGCTTCGCCGCGACTCCGTCCACGGCTCGTTCGAGGGCACCATCAAGGTCGATACCGAGAACAACACCATCACGGCCAACGGCGTGCAGGTCCAGGTCATCTACTCGGACAACCCGTCCACGGTGGATTACACGGCCTACGGCATCAAGGATGCGCTCGTGGTGGACAACACCGGACGCTGGCGCGACGTCGACGGCCTGTCCCAGCACCTCCTGAGCAAGGGCGTTTCGCGTGTCCTGCTCACGGCACCGGGCAAGGGCGAACTGAAGAACATCGTGCACGGCATCAACCACGGCACCATCCTGGATTCGGACAAGATCGTCACGGCCGCGTCCTGCACCACCAACGCCATCACCCCGGTCCTGAAGGCCATCAACGACAAGTTCGGCGTGGTCCACGGCCACGTCGAGACGGTCCACTCCTTCACCAATGACCAGAACCTGATTGACAACTTCCACAAGGGTGACCGCCGCGGACGTTCTGCAGCGCTCAACATGGTGATCACCGAAACGGGTGCAGCCAAGGCCGTGGCCAAGGCCCTGCCCGAACTCCTGGGCAAGCTCACCGGCAGCTCCATCCGCGTTCCCACCCCGGATGTGTCCCTGGCCATCCTGAACCTGAGCCTGGAGCACGGCACCACCAAGGACGAGGTCAACGACTTCCTGCGCCAGATGTCGCTCCACTCGGACCTGCGCAAGCAGATCGACTACATCGATTCGCCCGAGGTCGTCTCCACCGACTTCGTCGGTTCACGCCGCGCCGGAATTGTTGATGGCCTCGCCACCATCTCCAATGACAAGAACCTGGTCCTCTACGTCTGGTACGACAACGAGTTCGGCTACAGCTGCCAGGTGGTCCGCGTGATGGAGGAAATGGCAGGGGTCAACCCGCCGTCATTCCCCGTCAAGGAGCCGGCCGCCGCGCTGGCAGCGATCGCAGCGGTCTAACCGACCGGCAGCTCGGGTCTGAGGTTTCCCGGCGGGTGCTCTGGCATCAGCCGGGAAACCGACACAGAATGGTGTCATGGAACAGGAATCGACTCTCGAACATGAAACCACGCTGGAACACGCCCTCGACGTAGCGCGTAAGAACCATAAGGAAGCCACCCGTCTGTTTGAGCAGGCGCGTGCGGCGCATGCTGCGGGAGAGATTCCGGAATCCAGGGTCAAACAGCTCGAGGACCTGCTGGACATCGCCACCGAAGACCTCAAGCGTGTGATCAAGGAGCAGTAACCGCTCCTCCACACTGTGGATATCGGCCTGGTTGTCGGTGCCAGCGCCTAGTCTTTTCGCGTGCATAAATACCGCCACCGGACGCAGCAGCCATGACCATCAGCTGGACGGCTTACCGCCGTGCCCGGCGCCGCTCCCGGCAGGCTTGGGCAATCCTGGTTGTGCTGGCCGTGGGGCTGGTTTCCGCAGTTTGCTGGTTTTTCACCGCCGGACAGTTCGCAGCAGCCGAGCCGCCGGTCACCGGTCCCAGCGACGTTCCCGTACTGGACCCGTCGTGGATGAAACCGGTTCTCCCGGTCCGGGCTGTGCCCGAAGGCAGTGCTGCAGCAGCGCTGGATACCCTTGAGGTCAAGGGCCGGGCGGCCAACGACAACTACGATCGCACGGCATTCGGCCAGGCCTGGATGGATGTGGACCGTAACGGCTGCGACACCCGCAACGACATCCTGCGGCGCGACTTGGGCGGCGTGCAGTTCACCGAAGGATCGCGCTGCCGCGTGGCGGCCGGCCAGTTCCACGAGCCGTACACCGGAGCGGTGGTGACGTTCACCAGGGGAGCCGAGAGCAGCAAGGCCGTCCAGATCGACCATGTGGTGGCGCTGGGGGATGCCTGGCAGAAGGGGGCCCGGCAGCTGACGCCGCAACAGCGCCAAAACCTCGCCAACGATCCCGTTAACCTCATTGCCGCCGACGGCCCGGCCAACCAGGAAAAGAGCGCTTCAGACGCGGCCAGCTGGTTGCCGAAGAACAAGGCCTTCAGGTGCCACTACGTAGCCCGCCAGATCTCCGTTAAAGCCGCCTACAAGCTGTGGGTCACTCCGGCGGAGAAGGATGCCATGAAGCGCGTGCTGGCATCATGTCCGCAGCAGCGAACGGTCGTTCCGCCCTAGGGCCCGGGAAAGCGGGCCGGGGGAGCGGGGGTGGCGCAGCGGGGGTGCCCGCGGCGCCCGGCAACCCACTGACCGTCCGACTGGCGGGTTCGCGGCTCAGTGCCCGAACGGATCGGGGTCGACGCCGGGCAGCCACGTCAGGCCGGGAACTCCCCAGCCGCTCCTTTTGGCCTGCTTCATGGCCTTCCGGGCGTAGCGGTCCATCAGCCGGTTCACATAGAGCTTGCCGTCCAGGTGGTCGAACTCATGCTGAATGATCCGGGCGAACCAGTCCGTGGCTTCAAAGTCCACCGGGTTCCCGTCACCGTCAAAGCCCTGCACCCGCGCCCACTCAGCACGCTTCAGGGGATACTGGCCGCCGGGAAACGACAGGCAGCCCTCCACTTCCTCATCCGGATCCGGAAGGGCCCCGGAAACCTTGGACAGGGTAAGCACCGGGTTCACCAGGACGCCGGCAGGGGGAACGCCGTCGTCATTGGCGAACTTGTACACAAAGATGCGTTTGCCCACGCCTACCTGGGGTGCGGCCAGCCCCACTCCGTTCGCGGCGTCGTTCGTCTCGAACATGTCGGCGATGAGCGAGCGGAGTTCGTCGTCGAAGACTTCAACTTCGGCGGCCCGGCGGTGCAGAACCGGCTCGCCCCAGATGGTGATCGGCAGAACGGTCATGTCAGGTTGTTCCTTTGGTGCAGTGCGGGATCAGATCCGGGAACAGTCCTGCCCGCAGTGACCGGCGGTGCCTTGGACATTCCAGGAAAACAACTAAAGGCCGCACCGGATAACCGGTGCGGCCTTTACGTAAGGGCGGAAAATCCTGCCCTTCATGAGGGTGAGCGACGGGGGTTGAACCCGCGACCTCCTGGACCACAACCAGGCGCTCTGCCAACTGAGCTACGCCCACCATGTGCCCTGCGAGACCGTCCGGCTATCCGGCTGTCTTGGAAGGCAACGTCATATAGCTTACCTGCTCCGCGGAGGTGTTTTTGCCACTTTTGCCGCTTTTGCGAAAAATTCCCTCAAACGTGGCGCAGATTACTTTTCCGCCCTACTTTTCCGACGACTCCGCGAGGGTCCCGGCAGAGGCCATGACGGACTTCGAAATGCGCTGGGCGGTGGCGCTGTCCGGACCCGGCGCCGGGACAAAAATTGCCTCGCGGTAATACCGCAGCTCATCGATGGAATCCTTGATGTCCCCGAGCGCGCGGTGGCCGCCGTGCTTGGCCGGAGCCTGGAAGTAGGCGCGGGCGAACCAGCGCCGTGAAAGTTCCTTGATGGTGCTGACGTCAATGACGCGGTAGTGCAGGTGCTCCACCACGGCGGGCATGTCCCGGGCGAGGAACACGCGGTCCGTGCCCACGGAGTTGCCGCCCAGCGGGGCCTTGCGGGGGTCCGGAACCCATTTCGCGATGTATTCCATGATCACGGCCTCTGCTTCGGCCATGGTCTTCCCGTGAGGAAGCTCTTCGAGCAGGCCCGAGCGGGTATGCATGTCCCGGACGAAGTCGTTCATCTGGGCCAGCGCGGCTTCATCCGGGCGGATGACGACGTCGACGCCCTCGCCAAGAATGTTCAGTTCGGAGTCCGTCACCAAGGCGGCAACCTCAATGAGGGCGTCGTTCTTGGGGTCCAGGCCGGTCATCTCGCAGTCGATCCAGACAATGCGTTCGTTAGTTATAGGCACCCGCCCAGCCTACCGTTTCGCGGCTGTTGAGCTGTCCGATGCTAGGATTTCGGGTACGTGGCGATGCCCTTTTTTCACCGCCGCGGCCCCGCTTCCGTCGGCCCGGCCGGCTGCCACCGGGTGAAATATGCCCCACAACAGATTGGACGATCCTGAGATGACGGCGCCTGTACCTGCGGCGGGAAATGTGGCTGCCGGTACGTTACCGCGGCCGGTCGCGGCTGAAGTGGACAACGCCCTCTCGCCCCTCCTGTCGGGGTTCGCAGGTTCCATGTTCATGGCAATCGGCTCGCTGGGGGTCGGCTGGCTCGCCCCCGTCTCCGAACTTCGGCGCCTGTCGCTGTTCATCTGGATGCGCACCGAAGCCCTCGGCGTTGCACTTTCCATCGTGTTGCTGGCCGTGGGCGGCATGCTCCTGGTCCGTGCCTGGCTTCGCCTCGGCCAGCGTGTCCGGGTCTGGGGAGCAGGTGCCCGCAGGGCCACCCTGCAGGCGGTGGTGTTGTGGGGGCTGCCCATGATGTTCTCCGTGCCTCTCTTCAGCCGGGACGTCTACGCCTACATCGGGCAGGGCCGCCTTATGGTCGAAGGCTTCAACCCCTACGAAAACGGCATCTCCGCCCTGTCCAACTATTTCCAGCTCGGCGCCGACAAGATGTGGACGGAAGCGCCGGTACCGTACGGCCAGCTGTTCCTGTGGATTGAACAACTCGTGGTGTGGACCACCAACGTGCACCCGGAAGCCAGCGTCATGCTCTTCCGGCTGGCGGCGCTCGTTGGGGTGGTGCTGTGCATTGTCTATGTCCCCAAACTGGCCGAGCTGCACGGCGTGAATCCGCACCGCGCACTGTGGCTGACCGCAGCCAATCCGCTCTTCCTCACCAACTTCATCGCCAGCGTCCACAACGACGCCCTGATGATCGGGCTGGCGCTGGCCGGCCTCTACTACTGCGCTACGCGGCGCGTGGTGTTCGGGCTGGTGCTGGTGACGCTTTCGATCTCCGTCAAACCGATCACCATCGTGTTCCTGCCGTTCATCGGGCTTCTCTGGGCCGGTAAGAACGCAGGCTGGCCGCGGAAATTCGTGTTCTGGGGACTCACTGCAGGCATCAGCCTGGCAATCCTGTACGGCATGAGCCTGGTGAACGGCTTCGGCTTCGGCTGGGTGAACGGGCTGTCCGCACCCGGCAGCATCTGGATCTGGTACGCACCGGTTGGCCTGCTCGGCCTCGTGGTGGCGTCCATTTCCAATGCCTTCGGGTTGGACGGCTGGGGGCTGGCCAAATGGGTTTACGACGCCGGCAAGCTGCTCGCCGTTGGAATCGTCGCCTGGCAGATCTTCCGCGGCGACCATGACCGGCTGATGCGCCGGCTCACCCTGGCGTTCGCGGCAGTGGTGCTGCTCGCGCCGATGATCCAGTCCTGGTACGTGGTGTGGCTTATCCCGCTGTTTGCCGTCACCGGTATCCGGGACGACTGGCAGGTGAAGGCGCTCTACTTCATCGTGTCCTTCTTTATGGTCTACGCCATCTCAGACCAGCTGGAGGTTTTCCCGTACCTGCAGACCGAGGACCTGGGCCTTCCCCTGGCCCTTGCCCGCAACGCCGCGGCTATCATCGCCCTGATGTTCGCGCTGTACCTGATCTTCCTGGATCCCAAAACGAAGCAGCTGTTCAGCAAGCCGGACGAGCCGGTGACCACGCGCCCGGTCATCTGACCAAGTCCGGGCATCTGACGGATCCGGGCGATTGCGGCTTTTAGTCCCGCAAATCAGTCCCCGGCAGGCAGGTTCCTGAGCGCCTCGCGGCGTGACAACGGGCTGAGGGCGTCCCCGTGCGCCGCAGTGAACTGCCTGACCCACGCCGGATCGGTTTTTGCGTATTCGCGCAAGGCCCAGCCGATCGCCTTGCGGATGAAGAACTCCCGGTCCGCCAGGTTGGCCTCGATAACAGCGGCCAGAAGTCCGGTGTCGGTGTTGGCTTTTGCGCCCAGCTGGGCCGTGATGGACGACCTCCTGATCCAGAAATCCGGGTCCTTGCTCCACTGCAGCAGGACTGGCGTCAGCACGCTCCGGTGCGCCTGCAGCAGCCGGCCCAACCGGTCCTCCACCCCATCTACCAGGTCCCACCACGCTCCGGTGCGGATGATTTCCTCATAGACAGGCAACATCGCCAGGTCCGTCCTCACAAGACGCGAGGCCGTCAGGTCTATCGCGGCGTACCGTTCCTCCCGGTAGGTCGCCGTCCGGAACAGCTCCAGCACGGCGCACCTCAGCTCATCGGCAGAGGTGAACGGCGCGGCTGCGGCCTCGGCTTTGACGATCCTTCGCACCTCGGGCACACGCACGCCCAGCTGCGGCATGGCCGATTTCAGGTAGGCCTGCGCGCCGGCGGCACGCGCCGGGTCGGCAGAGTCGGCGAGCCTGGCCCGGATGGCGGCCAGCAGGTCACGGTGTCCCATGGAGCAACCATAGCCACAAGAGGTCCACGGGTCCCCGTGCAAGGCCCCGGAGTGCACGTCCATACTCAGGAGCCGCCCGCGGGGTTGCCGGCCTCCGGCCGCGATGCGACTGGGAATTTACGGCCAATGGAAATAGGATAGTTAGCGCTAACAACCTCTCTAGCCAGTAACGGACCCCACATGACCGCCACCGAGCACCAGATCAGTTTCGGCCCCTACACTGCCATCGCAACTGCCAGGGGAGGAGCCCTTCGCGAACTTCGCCACGAAGGCCGGGATCTGGTGATCAGCTTCGGGGCCGACGGCGGAATCCCGGACTACCGCGGTGTGATCTGCGCACCGTGGCCGAACCGGCTGGCCGACGGCCGCTACAGCTTCGACGGCGGGGATTTCCAGGCCGTGGTCAACGAGGAGGAACGGGGGACCGCCCTGCACGGACTGGTGTTCGGTGCCGTGTGGGAGCTTCGGGAGCGGACCGCGTCGTCCGTCCGACTTGGCGCCCGCGTCGAGCCTGGCGACGGGTATCCGGGGCGCCTTGACGTTTCCGTTGAATACGAGCTGCGGACCGACGGGCTGCACTGCACCGTACGCGCCGAGAACATAGGCTCGGAAGTGGCGCCCTACGGCGTCTGCCCCCATCCGTACCTTGTGGCCGGGCCGGCCCCGCTCGACGAGTGGACCGTGCAGATCCCGGCAAGCGAATTCATGGAGGTCTCCGCCGACCGGCTGCTGCCCCAGGGCATGGCCGGGGTCGAGGGCCATGCCTTTGACTTCAGGGCAGAAAAGGTCCTGGGCACCGTGGAAATCGACCACGCCTTTACGGGACTGATGCCCGGTGCTGACGGTCTTGCCGCGGTTCGGGCCTACGACCCGTCCGGCTCCGGCGTTGAGTTGGAGTGGGATTCGTCGTGGCCGTGGCTGCAGATCCATACCGCGGACAAGCCCGTGGGGCCGTCCCGGCTGGGCCTCGCGGTGGAGCCCATGACGTGCCCGCCGGATGCCTTCAACAGCGGTACCGGGGTGATCCGGCTGGCACCGGGGGAGTCCCACAAGGCCAGCTGGACCATCCGGGCGCTCAGTCGGTGAGGTAGGCCCGCGCATACCGCCGGTACTGGGCGAGGACGTCCGGGGACCCGCCGCCGGGCGGAGTCACTTCGATCCGGGCCGAATCCCACTCCGGCCACCGTCCCGTGAGGACGGCCGCTGCCTGGCGGGCGGCGCCGTCGGCCACGTATTCCCCCGGCTCAGGCACCACCACGGGGAGCGCGAAAATGGAGGCGGCAATCTGCTGCACGGCCGCGGACTGCGCCCCGCCTCCCACCAGGACAATCCGCCCGGTCCTGACACCCTGAGCCTGCAAGGCAGCCAGGCCGTCCGCGAGGGAGCAGAGCACGCCCTCAATGGCGGCCCGGGCCAGGTTGGAACGGGTGTAGCTGGCAAGGGTAGCCCCGTGGAGGGAGCCCGTGGCGTGCGGCAGGTTCGGCGTGCGCTCGCCCTCGAAATAGGGCACGAGCGTGAGGCCGCCCGATCCGGCCGAGGCGTCGAGGGCCAATTCGGTGAGCCCGGCGAGGGTCACGCCAAGGAGCGCAGCGGTGGAGTCGAAGATCCGGGTGGCGTTCAGCGTACAGGCCAGCGGGAGGAAGTTGCCCGTGGCATCTGCAAATCCGGCGACGAGTCCCGTTGCGTCAGCGGCCGGGGTCTCCGAGACGGCGAAAACCGTCCCTGACGTACCCAGCGACACCACAACGTCGCCAGGGCGCGCGTCGACACCGAGTGCGGCAGCAGCGTTGTCGCCGGCTCCCGGGCCGATGAGCGCACCGGCCGGCGTCTTGCCAGCGGCTTCCAGGGGACCGGCGACGGCGGGAAGTACCGGCACGTGGCCCAGTACCTTCGCCAGGATCTCCGGAAGGTAGGTCCCTGAAGTCGTGGAGAAATAGCCTGTGCCCGACGCATCGGACCTGTCCGTCCGAAGCAGCTGCAGCGACGAGGGGCCTGTTCCCGCGCCATGACCGGCCAGCCGCCAGCTCAGCCAGTCGTGCGGGAGGCAGACGGCCGCGACTCGGCGCGCTTTGTCCGGTTCCTCCCGCGCCAGCCAGCGAAGTTTGGTGATGGTCAGCGATGCCACAGGGACCGTTCCGGTTGACTCCGCCCAGAAGGCGGCGCCGGCCTCGGTGTCGCCGTCACCCGCGTCTGCGATGAGACGGTCCGCGTCGCCGGCGGAGCGTGTGTCGTTCCACAGCAGCGCCGGGCGGACCACCGCGCCGGAGGAATCCAGGCACACCATGCCGTGCTGCTGGCCGCCAACGGATACGGCGGCGACGTCGTCGAGCCCGCCGGCCTGGGCGATGGCCTCCTGGAGTGCGGTCCACCAGTGGTCTGGGTGGATCTCGCTGCCGTCGGGGTGGGCCGCGCGCCCCTGGCGGACCAGCATGCCTGTGCCTGCGTCGCGGATCACCACCTTGCATGACTGCGTGGAGCTGTCGATTCCTGCGACCAGCGGCATGGCGGTTACTTTCTGCAAGGTTGCCGCCGGACCCGGGAGTCCGGATCCGGCGGCAGCGGATATGTGTTGGGTGGGTAAAGCGAGCCTAGCGGGCGCCGAGCAGGTGCTCGATGGCCAGTTGGTTGAGGCGGACAAAGGCGAACGAGCGCTGTGCTGCCGCATCGGCGTCGAAGTCCGCGAAGGCGGACGCGTCAGCCAGCAGATCCGCTGCGGTCTCTCCAGCGGCGAGCGTGGGCTCGCCGAGTTCGAACACGCCGGAGGTCTTCAGGGCCTCCTGGACATCCGGGTCGGCGCGGAAGGCGAGGGCGCGTTCCTTGAGGAGCAGGTACATGGCCATGTTGGACTTCGCGGAATCCCAGACACCGTCGTAGCCGTCGGTGCGCGAAGGCTTGTAGTCAAAGTGCCGCGGGCCGTCATACTTGGGGCCGCCGTTCGGGAATCCGTTTTCGAGGAGGTCAACCGTGAAGAATGCGCTGGTCAGGTCGCCGTGGCCGAAGACGAGGTCCTGGTCGTACTTGATGCCGCGCTGGCCGTTGAGGTCGATGTGGAAGAGCTTGCCCGCCCACAGCGCCTGGGCGATGCCGTGGGTGAAGTTGAGCCCGGCCATCTGCTCGTGGCCGGTTTCCGGGTTGAGCCCCACGATGTCGCCGTGTTCGAGTTGGGCGATGAAGGCCAGTCCATGTCCCACAGTGGGCAGGAAGATGTCGCCGCGGGGTTCGTTGGGCTTGGGTTCGAGTGCGATGCGCAGGCCGTAGCCCTTGTCCTTGATGTACGCCGCGGCCGTGTCCACGCCCTCCTTCATGCGGTCCAGGGCAGCCGAGAGGTCCTTGGAGCCGTCATATTCGCTGCCCTCGCGTCCGCCCCACATGACGAACGTTTCGGCGCCCAGTTCGGCTGCGAGGTCGATGTTCTGCAGGACCTTGCTGAGTGCGAACCGGCGGACGGAGCGGTCGTTGGAGGTGAAGCCGCCGTCTTTGAAGACCGGGTGGCTGAAAAGGTTCGTGGTGACCATCGGCGTCTTCAGGCCGGTCTCGGCGAGGGCTGCCTTGAAGTTCTTCAGGATCAGGTCGCGCTCGGAGGACGTGGCATCGAAGGGGACCAGGTCGTTGTCGTGGAAAGTGATGCCGTAGGCGCCAAGCTCGCTGAGCTTATGGACAGCCTCGACTGGGTCCAGGGCCGGGCGCGTTGCGACGCCGAAAGGATCCGCGCCGGTCCAGCCGACGGTCCAAAGGCCAAAGGTGAAGCGGTCTGCAGGGGTGGGCTGAAGAGTCATGAAGCGTCCTTGGTTCAGAGGTTGAAAGTAGGAAATCAGAGCGACCGGCCACCGCTGCGACGGCCGGCTAAGCATTTAGTTTTCAATCTGAACTATATGCGCCATGATTGACTTAGGTCAATGATGAAGGCAGCGGAAATGTCTCTGGAAAAAAATGCCGACGGCGGCGCGGGCCGTCCCGCGCCCGGCCGGGTGGAGGACGTCCGCCGCGGAAACCTGGTGCGGGTCCTGGCATCCCTGGCGGAGGCGCGCACTGATCCGGACGTGCGTCCCACGCGTGCCGATTTGGCCGCCCGGACCGGCCTGACCAAGGCCTCGGTGTCCAGCCTCGTGGCGGATCTCGTGGACGCCGGGCTGGTGGCGGAATCCGGAACCACCCGCGACGGCGAACGCGGCCGCCCGGGAGTGGGCCTGGAGCTCAACAGCCGCCGCGGCGTCGTGGGCATGGAAATCAATGTTGACTATATTTCCGCCGGGCTCCTGGACCTCGGCGGGACACTGCGGATCCACAGGACACTGGAAAGCGGCAACCGCGGCCAGCCGCCCGAAGCCGTTATGGCGCTGCTGGCCGGGCTGGTCAGCGAGGTTGCTGCCGAGGCGTCCGCGGCCGGCACGGTGATTCTTGGCGGCGGGCTGGCAGTGCCCGGGCTTGTGGATTCGGCGTCGGGGACTGTTGCCAGCGCCCCCAACCTGCACTGGCGCGGGGTTGCCCTGCAGCTTGACCGGCTTCTTCCCGACGCACCGTTCGGCACGGTGCTGCACAACGAAGCCAACTGCGCGGCATTGGGCGAGCTTTGGTACGGGCACGGCCTGGATTTCCACGACTACCTCTTTGTCTCCGGTGAGGTGGGTGTCGGTGGTGGCCTGGTGATCGGGTCCGAACTGTTCGCCGGACCTTTGGGACAGGCCGGCGAGGTGGGCCACATGGTGGTGGAACCGTCCGGCCCCGAGTGCTCGTGCGGCGGCCATGGCTGCCTTGAAACGTACGCAGGGCAGGAGGCCATCTTCTCCGAAGCCGGCATCCCGCCGGGATCGCCATCCGTGCGGCTCGCGATGCTCGGCGAACAGCTCGCCTCCGGGGAAGCGGCCGCTGTTTCAGCCGTCGCCCGGGCCGGCCGTTACCTGGGCATTGCGGCAGCGTCCACGGCGCGCCTGATGAACCTGTCCGCCGTCGTGCTCGGGGGCCACTTCACCCAGATGGGGCCCTGGATCGCCCCCGCTGTGGTGCGGAGCCTGGCCGACTACGCGCCCGGCGTTGTCAGTCCCTCAAGGGTGGCGGTCTCGGAGCTCGGCCAGTCCGCGGCCATGCAGGGCGCGGCCGGAAGCTCCCTGCGCTCTGTCCTGGCCGCCCCGTTCCGCCTGACACCGTCCGGTTAGATTTTTGGGGTCCGTACTGCCGGGCATTCAGGACTGTCCGTTCAGGACCGGGCCACGAGCCGGACCACCGCCCGGCCGGGCACCGCATCACTGACCACCTCGAAGCCGGCGGCCAGGAACAGCTTCAGCGTTCCCTGGTAGAGGTCGGCGGGGCCCGCCTTCGGCCGCAGCTCAGGATTCACCGGGTAGCCTTCCACGATGCCGGCGCCGTGAGCTAGCGCGTGGCCGACGGCGGCGTGCAGCAGCGCTGCAGCCACACCGCTGCGGCGGTGCCCCGCTGCGACGACGAAGCAGCTCACCGACCAGACGGGCACCTCAGGTCCGTCGCCGGGACGGCTGGACGCGGCCGGACCTGCCGCTTTCAGGACCTGCGAGCGCAGGATCCTGGGGTAGCAGTCACGGGGTTCGACGGCGCACCAGCCCACCGGCTGTCCGTCCCTGAAGGCGAGGACCCCCGGCGCCGGGGCACCGGCGTCGAACTTTTCCCGCAGTTGGTTTTTGCGGTCCTTGGGAGCGGAATCATTCCATTCCTGCCCGGTCAGGGCGAAGAACCTGCACCAGCAGCGCGACGGTTCGCCGCGCACCCCGAAGAGCCGTTCGACCTCGGGCCATTCGGCCGGCGCAGTGGTCACCGGCGCTGCGGTCACGGGCGCTGCGGTCGCGGGGGCAGGACTGTCAGGTCGCTTGGCGGTCATGGCAACAGGCTAGACCGGTTGCCTCCTGCGACGGAACGGCTGCTCTCACGAGCCGGCGACAGCAGCACGCCAGCCGTGCCCCGCAAGCCACTCGGCGCACAGCTCCGTCCACCGCTCCACTCCGGGAACCCCGGCCGCAAGCCCCAGCCCGTGCCGGCCGCGCGGAAACACATGCAGTTCGGCGGGCACGGCAGCGTGGCGCAGAGCGAGGGCGTACCGCAGGCTGTGTTCAACATCAACGGACGCGTCGTCAAAAGTGTGCCAGATGAAGGCCGGGGGAGTGTGGCCGGTGACCGTCAGCTCGGCAGACAGTCCCGTCAGTACCTCCTTGGATGGCGAGGCACCGAGCAGGTTATCGATGCTTCCCTGGTGCACCGCAGTTTCGAAGGACAGCACCGGATAGCACAGGATGGACAGGTCGGGCCGCGAGCCCGGTACATCGAGCGACGCCTCGCCAGAGGCCACTCCTGCCGCGAGCGTGGCCGCAAGGTGACCGCCGGCGGAAAACCCGAGGACACCCACCCTCGAGTCGTCGACTGGGAGTCCGTGCCGGCCGCTCCGGATCCAGGTGAGCGCTGCCTTTGCATCCTGCAGGGGCGCAGGGTGGCGGTGCGGAGCCACCCTGTAACGCAGCACGAAGGCATGGATGCCCAGCGAGGCCAGCCATTCAGCCACCGGTTCGGCTTCGTGGTCGGCGTGCCGTTCGTAGCCGCCGCCGGGAAGGACCAGCATGGCAGGGGACTCCCCACGCGCTTCCCCTTTGGCCGCGGTGATACTGAGGCCGGGCGGCATCGTGCGGTTGCCGGTCAGGGTGCCCACTCGGTGCTCCGCCTGAGGGTCACCTGTCCCGTAACGGTGCGACCGCCGTCGTCGTGGCCGTCCCCTCGATCGGCGGTTTCGGTACCCACGGTGCTCAGTGTGGCAAGGCGGCCGATTTCCTCGAGCGGAAGGCGGACCGTCGAGAGTCCCGGGCGGAAGTCCCGCAGGGTCTCGATGTCGTCGAACCCGGCGATCAGGGCGTCGCGGGGGATTCTGAATCCCTCGGAACGAAGCGCCGCCGCGGCGCCGATGGCCATGACATCGTTGGCTGCGAAGATGCACAGGCCTGGCCGTTTGCCCTCTTGCGACGCTCCGGACGCACGGGCCTCCCGGATCCGCCGGGCCAGCTCGAGTCCCGCCTGGTAGCCGCCGGCGCGGTTGAAGGATGCCCGGAGCACTTCCGCGGCCGGACGGCCGGCCGCGGCAAGGCCTGACTGGAAACCGCGGATCCGGTCATCGGAGGTGATCAGTCCCTCCGGGCCGCCGATGATCACGAATTCACCCGAATGGCCGGCCGCGAGGTTCCCGGCGAGTTCCGCAGCCAGCTCCTCGTTCGGAACTTCCACCAGATGGTATCCGTCCAGCGCTCCGGCACCGACGATTGCCTGCCCCACGACGCCTACGTGGCCGCCGTTGCGGCAGTAGCGGTCCAGTTCGGCGGCAAGTTCAGCATTGCCCTTGTCGTCCTCCGGCCGGCGGGACCGGGAGCCGGCAATGACAATGGCATCCGCCCGCCGGGCAGCGAAAGCGGCCACGGCTTCCTTCTCATCCGCCGGAGTTCCGCCCGTGGTGGCCAGCAGTACCATCTTGTGCTGCTCGCGGGCCACCTCCTGCACGCCGCGGGCTATGGCGGAGAAATAGGGATCCGCAATGTCGTGCACAATCAGGCCCACGAGTCCCGAACTGGATTTTGCCAGCGCCTGGGCCTGGGCATTGGGAATGTAGCCGAGGGCTTCAGCTGCCTGCCGCACCCGCTCGGACACGCCCGGGCCCGGCTTGCGGGCGGACCCGTTGAGGACCCGTGAGGCAGTTGCCGGCGAAACCCCGGCCAGTCGTGCCACCTCGGTGAGGGTACTTGCAGCCACCGATATCTCCTGTTCAGCCAACATGCGCGTACTGGCCATTATGGCAGTCTGACCGAGTTTCGGGAAAGCGCTTGCCATCCGGGACAGGAAGATGCATCATGATTGCAGTGGGAATGCGCTTTCCCGATCACAAACCAAGCTACGAACTGTGGAGGACACATGGGTTTCGAAACAAGGACGATCCGTATCGCCATGAACGGCATCACCGGCCGGATGGGCTACCGCCAGCACCTGCTGCGCTCCATCCTCCCCATCCGCGACGCCGGCGGCTTCACCCTTGAGGACGGCACCAAGGTACAGGTCGAACCCATCCTGGTCGGACGCAACGAAGCCAAGATCCGTGAACTCGCCGAACTCCACAAGGTGGCGGAATGGACCACGGACCTCGACTCCGTGATCAACGACCCCACCGTGGACATCATCTTCGATGCCTCCATGACCAGCCTCCGCGCCGCCACCCTGAAGAAGGCCATGCTGGCCGGCAAGCACATCTTCACCGAGAAGCCCACGGCCGAAACCCTCGAGGAAGCCATCGAACTGGCCCGCATCGGGAAGGAAGCCGGCGTCACCGCCGGCGTTGTGCACGACAAGCTGTACCTCCCCGGCCTGGTCAAGCTGCGCCGCCTGGTTGACGAAGGCTTCTTCGGCCGCATCCTGTCCATCCGCGGCGAATTCGGCTACTGGGTATTCGAGGGCGACGTGCAGGCGGCGCAGCGCCCGTCCTGGAACTACCGCAAGGAAGACGGCGGCGGAATGACCACGGACATGTTCTGCCACTGGAACTATGTCCTCGAAGGCATCATCGGCAAGGTCAGGAGCGTCAACGCCAAGACCGCCACCCACATCCCGGCACGTTGGGACGAAGCGGGCAAGGAATACACGGCCACCGCCGACGACGCCTCCTACGGCATCTTCGAACTGGAAACGCCGGCGGGCGAGCCGGTCATCGGCCAGATCAACTCCTCCTGGGCCGTCCGCGTCTACCGCGACGAGCTGGTTGAATTCCAGATCGACGGCACACACGGATCCGCCGTTGCCGGCCTGAACAAGTGCGTTGCCCAGCAGCGCGCCCACACGCCCAAGCCGGTCTGGAACCCGGACCTGCCCGTCACGGAATCCTTCCGCAGCCAGTGGCAGGAAGTCCCCGCGAACGCCGAGCTGGACAACGGCTTCAAGCTGCAGTGGGAAGAGTTCCTGCGCGACGTTGTTGCCGGCCGCGAACACCGCTTCGGCCTGCTCTCCGCCGCCCGCGGCGTGCAGCTCGCCGAGCTCGGCCTGCAGTCCAACGACGAACGCCGCACCATCGACATCCCGGAGATCACACTCTAATGACATCGCTGATCCTCCCCACAGACGACGGCGGGACCCGCGAATACCGGCTTCAGTCCGCCCCCGCCTGGTCCCGGCCCGCCGCCCCCATCACCTCGCGTCACGCCTACGCCGCCGCCCACGTGATTCCTGAGGTCACCGCCGACAACACCCCCGGCGCCCCTGCCCGGCTCGACTGGGACGCCACCATGGCGTACCGGCACGAGCTCTGGTCCTACGGCCTTGGTGTGGCCGACGCTATGGACACCGCCCAGCGCGGCATGGGCCTGGACTGGGCTGCCACCCAGCAGCTGATCAAGCGCACCGGAGTGGAGGCCGCTTCGGTGGTCTCCTCCCGTAGTGCCGCCACGGCAGGAAAATCCGTCCGCGACCTGGTGTCCTGCGGCGCCGGCACCGACCAGCTGGATCCGGCCACGCTGCCGGCAGGCGCCGCCGGCATCCAGGCTGTCCTCGACGCCTACCGCGAGCAGGTCGCCGTCGTGTCCGAGGCCGGTCCCAAGGTCATCCTGATGGCCTCACGGGCCCTGGCGAAGGTTGCCAGCGGGCCGGATGACTACCTGCACGTCTACTCGACGCTGCTGCAGGAAGCGGACCAGCCCGTCATTCTGCACTGGCTCGGAACCATGTTCGATCCCGCGCTGGCCGGCTACTGGGGCTCCGACGACGTTTCCACGGCCACTGACACGTTCCTCTCCCTGATCCGCGAGCACGCGGACAAGGTGGACGGGGTCAAGGTTTCACTCCTCGACGCTTCGCATGAAGTCGCGCTCCGGGCGGCGCTGCCCGACGGCGTCCGCCTCTACACCGGTGACGACTTCAACTACCCGGAACTGATCGACGGCGACGGCGCACACCACTCGGATGCCCTGCTGGGCATCTTCGCGGCCATCTACCCGGCAGCATCGGCGGCGCTGCAAAGCTACGATGCCGGCGACGCCGTCAAGGCCCGCGCCGTCCTGGACTCCACCCGCGAACTGGGCAAACACATTTTCAGCGCCCCCACGTTCTACTACAAAACCGGCATCGCGTTCATGTCCTGGCTCAACGGCAAGCAGCCGGGCTTCCAGATGGTGGGCGGACTCCACTCGGGCCGCTCCGTGGTGCACCTGGCGAAGACCTTTGAACTGGCCGACCAGGCCGGACTGCTGAAAGACCCTGCGCTGGCCGCGTTCCGGATGTCGGACTACCTCCGCATCAACGGAGTAGGAGTATGACATTGAATTCCGGACCGTCCCCTTTTTCACGACTTTCCCTCAACAGCGCCACAACCAAGAAATGGACCCTGGCCGAGGCTGTCGACGGCTGCGCCCGTGCCGGTATCCCCGCGATTGGCCCGTGGCGTGACCGCGTGCACGAAGCCGGCGTGGACAAGGCAGCCAAGCTCATCAGGGATGCCGGCCTGCGGGTATCCTCACTGTGCCGCGGCGGTTTCCTCACGGCGCCCGACGCCGAGGGACAGGCCGCGGCGCTCGCCGACAACCGCGCAGCCATCCTGGAAGCCGTGGCTCTGGATACGCGGGAACTGTTCCTGGTGGTCGGCGGACTCGCGCCGGGGGAGAAGGACGTGGTGGCTGCCCGCCGGCGCGTCGCCGACCGCCTCGCCGACCTGGTTCCGTTCGCCGTCGAGAACGGCGTCCGGCTGGTGCTGGAGCCGCTGCACCCGATGTACGCCGCCGACCGCGCCCTGATCTCGACCCTCGGCCAGGCATTGGACCTGGCGGCACCGTACGACGCGAAGGCGGTGGGCGTCGCCGTCGACACCTTCCACGTGTGGTGGGACCCGGAGCTGCAGGCGCAGATCCAACGGGCCGGCCGGGAGAACCGACTCGCCTCCTATCAGGTGTGCGACTTCAACCTGCCCATCGCGGCCGACGCACTGCTGTCCCGGGGCATGATGGGCGACGGCGTCATCGACTTCGCGACCATCGGCACCTGGGTCCGTGATGCCGGCTACACCGGCGACATCGAAGTGGAAATTTTCAATCAGGAAATTTGGGACGCCGACGGCGACAGTGTCCTGGCGACCATGAAGGAGCGTTACGCGGACCTCGTCCTGCCGTACGCCTGACGTCTCGAGCCCACTTGCGGCGGCCCGCGCCGAGCATCGGTGCCGGGCCGTCGCACGTTCCCTTAACAGCGCCGCCCGTGGGGCGTATTGTCGGGCGAAGGAGGCACACAGATGAACAATCAGATCAAGGACGCGGAGGCGTCCGTCCTCGTTGAAGCCCCGCGGAACCGGGTATGGAAGGCGCTCACTGACCCGGAGATTGTCAAACAGTATTTCCTCGGGACGAATGTGACCACCACCTGGCGGGAAGGTGACCCTGTGACTTTCGCCGGGGAGTGGAAAGGCAAGAGCTACGAAGACAAGGGCATCGTGCTGGAAAACCGGCACCAGGAAGTGCTTCGCATCACGCATTACAGCCCGCTGACGGGGCTGCCGGACGTGCCGGAAAACTACCACACCGTGGAATACCGGCTTGACGAGAAGCCGGAAGGCACCCAGGTCACCATCACGCAAGGCAACAACAAGAGCGATTCGGAGGCGGAGGAGTCTGCAAAGCTCTGGGAGATGGTCCTGGGAAACCTGAAGGAGCTCTTGGAACGCTAAGGTTCGACCCGTGCGGAGCCTCGACAAGCACCTGGAACAGGTTTAGCTTGGCCTCATGACAGAGACTCCAGACGGAAACGGCACCGCGCGCGGCGACGACGGTACGTCACGGCCCATGGACGAGGCCGCGAGGGATTCCGTCGACAGCGACCTGGCCGCAACAATAGAGCCCGAAATTGCAGAGATGGATGATACTCCCGAAGGGCACCCCGGCGGTGCGGATCACAGGTGACGCAGCGGGCCGGATCCGCGGCCGGCGCCTGCCGGCCAAACCCTGGCTCAAGGTGCGTCTCCAGGCGCATCTCTAGCGGGCGCGCTGCGCCAGGACCTTCCTCCGATGGGCAGCCGCCCGCAGCTGGATTATTCTGGCTGCGCCCGCAACGGCCACCAGGATGCCACCGCCCACGGCGGCGATGAACAGCGCAATCCCCAGGGGAACAGCTCCCTCCAGTCCGAAGAACCTGACCTGCACATAGTCCTGGTTCTGCAGGATAAAGACGATGAGCAGAACCATCACCGCCAATGCGGTGGCCACGGCCGCCCAGACCATGCCGGCGCGTGTCACGCGCCGTTCCTCGGTCGCAGGCGGAGCAGCGGCCGGGCCAGGCTGTAGCGGACGCTCCGCGTTTCCGGGTTGCATCGGCCGCTCCGTATTGCCGGGTTGAATTGGCGCCGGTGTTGGGGCTGTCCCGTTCGGATCGTCGTCGTGCGAGTGCTGAGTCATTCGGTCCATCCTCTCCGAGGTGATCCGCCGTGGCGGCAGATGTGGCGCCGACGCCACTTCAAATGAGTCGGCGCCACACTAAAATCATAAGCATGCTTAGCGTAAAAGCCATGGAGAAGTGCGGTGGTCGAATACCAGTAAGTCGGTAACACCCCTCGCTGGGGTGCCCGGGGTGTCTGCGTGCCCGGGGTGTCCGGGTGCCTGCGTGCCCGCATGAAAAAGCGGAAGCGGCTCCCCCTTGCGTTTGCGCAGGCGGGAGCCGCTTCCCATTTTGTGCCCCAGGAGGGAATCGAACCCCCGACCGGCGGATTAGAAGGCCGCTGCTCTATCCCCTGAGCTACTGGGGCACGTTAGCGAGGCCGGACCATTCCGGCGGCGCCTAGAAAAGTTTACAGTGCCCTGCGCTTTCGGCCAGTCAGCCCGTTTGCAGCGTTTTGACTCATCCCCCACAATCGCGGTTCGTCCCGGGTTTTGCACATACGGAACACGGACCTCGCTCCGGAGCCCCTACGGCGTGAAGCTGAAGGTGCCTGCTAAGGCACCAACATTCGAGACAGGACACCAAGATGACTGACACCATCACTGTCCGGGGCTTCGTCGCCACGGAGATCAGGACTTCCACCACGCCCGGGGGAGTCGCAACCGCGTCATTTCGGCTCGGTTCCACGGACCGGCGGTATGACCGCGCATCAAGCACGTGGGTCGACGGCAATACCAACTGGTTCACCGTGCAGGGCTACCGACAGCTTGCCGGCAACATGGGCTGCAGCATCAAGAAGGGCCAGCGCGTCATTATCGTGGGCCGGCTCAAAATGCGGAGCTGGGAAAAGGACGGCCGGATTTACCACGTTGCCGAGATCGACGCCGAGTCCGTCGGCCATGACCTCATGTGGGGTTCCGCCAACTTCACCCGCACGGCGGGAAACACAGCCCAGCCCGGCACGGGACAGGGTCAGCAAGGCTCCGCCCCAGGTTCGCAGGACGGCATCGTGCCCGACGCTGAAGAGCCTGATGACGCCCGGGATCGCGGGGAGGAGGACGAAAACGGTGACCCCGCCGCCGGAGAGATCTTTGAGGACGATAACGGAGACGTCCTGCAACTCGATTCGGAAACCGGGGAACTTACCGGCGCCGCCGCCTGAACATGTCCCGCTGATGCCCGAGTGCGGCACCGTTCCCCCGCGGTGCCGCATGGCAGAATGGCAAGGTGATCCGAGCAGAGACACCCCGGCGCCAGTCCGGAATCCGCCAGTCCGAGAACCAGCAACCCTCAAACAGCCAGTCCCGAAAGCCGCACTCCGGAAATCGGCGGCCCGCAAACCGGCGGCCCGTTTCCCAAGCATGCGCATTGGTGATTGCTGCATCTGTGCTCGTCGCCGGCATCGCCGGTTGCACGGGAGCGGATCCGGGATCTTCGGCTCCGTCATCGGAGGCTGCGGCAGCTGCCTCGGAATCGCAGTCCCCGCAGCCAACATCGTCGGCTACCGCCGCGTCGGCTGAGGCTCCCGCCACAGTGCAGCCCGAACCGGACCCGGCAACCGCGAGGCTCAGTGAAACCGTGGGCAATGCCCTCCAGGGAGTCGCCGCCGCCAATCCCAAGCCCGGCCAGGAACAGCTGACCGCGGCCCTGACCGGCGCAGGAATCCCCGCAGGTTCGTTGCAGGTCTCGGCCAGCCGCACGCCCACCGGGCTGGAAGTCGATGCCATCGAGGCTGCTGCGCTGCAGGGCAAGGACTGCGTTATCGGCCAGATCCGCGACGGAAATGTCGTAGTCACCGTTCTTCCGGTGTTGGCGACCGGAAAGTGCTTTGTCGGCGGTTAGCCTGGATCGGGTACCCACGTTCCAGCCTCTCCCTTTCGGCTGGCTGTCCGGTCCGGACGCTGCTGTCTCGCCTAAACGCAGGCCGCGAATGTGAGTTAACCCCGCCGACCCACTAGATTTGGAACCATGGCGGAATTTATCTACACAATGACCAAGGCCCGTAAGGCCGTTGGCGAAAAACTTATTCTTGACGACGTAAGCATGTCCTTCTTCCCGGGGGCCAAGATTGGTGTTGTTGGCCCCAACGGTGCCGGTAAGTCCACCATCCTCAAGATCATGGCTGGCCTGGACACTCCCTCCAACGGTGAGGCACGGCTCAGCCCCGGCTACACCGTGGGCATCCTGCTGCAGGAGCCGCCGCTGAATGAGGAGAAGACCGTCCTGGGCAACGTCCAGGAAGGCGTCGGCGAGATTTACGGGAAGATCCAGCGCTTCAACGCGATCTCCGAGGAAATGGCCAACCCCGACGCGGACTACGACTCCCTCCTGGAGGAAATGGGCCAGCTTCAGGAAGCCATTGACGCGGCCGACGCGTGGGACCTCGACTCCCAGCTCGAGCAGGCCATGGATGCCCTCCGTTGCCCGCCGGCCGATGCCGATGTCACCCTCCTCTCCGGTGGTGAACGCCGCCGCGTAGCGCTGTGCAAGCTCCTGCTGCAGAAGCCGGACCTCCTGCTGTTGGACGAGCCCACCAACCACCTTGACGCCGAAAGCGTGCTGTGGCTGGAACAGCACCTCTCCAGCTACGCCGGCGCCGTGCTCGCCGTTACCCACGACCGGTACTTCCTGGACCACGTTGCCGAATGGATCGCCGAAGTGGACCGCGGCCACCTCTACCCGTACGAGGGCAACTACTCCACGTACCTTGAGAAGAAGCGCGCCCGCCTTGAAATCCAGGGCAAGAAGGACGCCAAGCAGGCCAAGCGCCTCACCGAGGAACTCGAGTGGGTCCGCTCCAACGCCAAGGGCCGGCAGACCAAGTCCAAAGCCCGTCTGGCCCGCTACGAGGAAATGGCCGCAGAGGCGGACCGTACCCGGAAGCTCGACTTCGAAGAGATTCAGATCCCGCCGGGACCCCGCCTCGGCGGCCTGGTGCTCGAAGCCAAGAACCTGCAGAAGGGCTTCGAGGACCGCACCCTCATTGACGGACTGTCCTTCACGCTTCCCCGCAACGGCATCGTGGGCGTCATCGGCCCCAACGGCGTCGGCAAGACCACCCTGTTCAAGACGATCGTCGGCCTGGAGCCGCTCGACGGCGGTGACCTGAAGATCGGTGATTCGGTCAAGATCTCCTACGCGGACCAGAGCCGCGGAGGCATCGACCCCAACAAGTCCCTGTGGGAGGTCGTCTCGGACGGCCTGGACTACATCCAGGTGGGCCACGTCGAAATGCCGTCCCGTGCCTACGTCGCGGCCTTCGGGTTCAAGGGACCGGACCAGCAGAAGAAGGCCGGTGTCCTCTCCGGTGGTGAGCGTAACCGCCTGAACCTGGCCCTGACCCTCAAGCAGGGCGGCAACCTGCTGCTCCTTGACGAACCGACCAACGACCTGGACGTCGAGACGCTCAGCAGCCTCGAAAATGCGCTGTTGGAATTCCCCGGCTGCGCCGTCGTCGTGTCCCACGACCGCTGGTTCCTGGACCGGGTGGCCACCCACATCCTGGCCTACGAAGGTGACGAGGAAAACCCCTCGAAGTGGTACTGGTTTGAAGGAAACTTCGAGTCGTACGAAGAGAACAAAGTGGAGCGCCTAGGCCCCGATGCTGCCAAGCCGCACCGCGTCACGCACCGCCGCCTGACCCGCGACTAGGCCCCGAAGCCACCGCGGTTATGCAGAAAGGCCGGTTTCCCCGAAGGGAAGCCGGCCTTTTGCTGTTCTTTGACGGCAGTTGCTGCCATGCCTGCCGTGCACCGGCAGGCGCGTGCTAGTCCTTGTCCGACTTGCGCAGCTGATGCTGGAGGACTTTCGTCTGGAAGGCACCCACAACCTTGTTCTTCAGGTCGGTCGGCACCCTGACCATGCCTTCCTGGGCCACAGAGGCGACGTGCTGGCCGTCCCGGCTGAAAATCTTGCCGGTGGCAAGGCCTCGGGCACCCTGGGCGCTCGGCGATTCCTGCACGTACAGCAGCCATTCGTCGACACGCACGGGCCGGTGCCACCACATTGCGTGGTCGAGGCTTGCCACGCTCATGCCGGGAGTGATCCAGCTGAGTCCGTGTTTGCGCAGGATGGATTCCAGCAGCGTGTAATCGCTGGCGTAGGCCAGTGCTGCGCGGTGCGTGTTGGCATCGTCCGGCATCGGCCCGAAGGTCTTCATCCAGACGGCGTTGCGGGCTTCCCTCTCGCCCTTGGCCGAAACGTACAATGGCGGGTCCACGTGGCGGATATCGAAGGGACGTTCGTAGGCCCAGTGCCGTGCCACCGGGTGGTCGAACTTGCCCAGGAGGTCTGCGGTGCTGGGCAGCGACTCGGGATCCGGGATGCCGTCGGGGAACGCGGACTGATGGTCGATTCCCTCGTCTTCCTCCTGGAAGGAGGCAATCATGGAGAGAATCGGCGTTCCGTCCTGGTACGCGTGCACGCGACGGGCCGAGAAGGAACGCCCGTCGCGCAACCGCTGGACGCCGAACGTGATGGGCTTGTTGGCGTCGCCCGGGCGCAGGAAGTAGCCGTGCATCGAATGAACACTCCGGGCCGAGTCAACGGTCCGGTTGGCCGCGATGAGCGATTGCGCCAGGACCTGTCCGCCAAAGACGCGCTGCCGGGGCTGGCGCTGGGACGGTCCCATGAAGATGTCCTCGTCGGTCCGGGCACCCTCAAGCTCGCCGAGATCCAGGAGTTCAATGAGCGAGGTTGTGGGGTCCTCCAGGGGCAACGCCTGTAATCCGGCTTCCGCTTCAGTCATGGTTTGACTCTAGACGTCGCCCCGGCGCTCCTCAACCGCGGCTCAGCCGGTAGAGTCCTTAATGTGTCTGATGTCTTAACCCAGTCCTTCCGCTTCGCCGATCCGCGTGATCTGGCCGATCTCCGAACCTACGTCACGCGTGCCAAGGCAATTGATGACGGCGCCATCCGGCTTCAGGCGTCCGGCTCCGTGCTTGCCGCCTATGTGTGCGTGCTCAGGCCGCGGCTGCTCGGCGAGTCCACGCCCACTATCCTTGGCCTGCGGACCATGGCGCTGGCCGAGCCGGCGTCGGCCGACGTCACAGTCCCGCTCTCGGCGGTGCTGGACCGGCTCGCCCGCGCGGGGGAGAACGACGTCGAACTGCCCGTTCCGCCCACAACAGTCACCGAGTCGTGGGCCGGCGTCAGCGCGCCGAGGTCCGGCTGGGAACCCGTTGGCTCGCTGGCCGATGCCGACCTGCGGTCCGCCGCGGAAGCGGGCATCACCGAAGTGGCGGGCATCGTTCCGGACAAACCGGGTGCCCTGATCGTCAACAACGCCCGCGCCGCCGTCTGGGGCCGTGAACTGCCCGGCAGCGGCGGACTCCCGGCGGGCGCTGCCTTCGCGGCCCTGACGCTGGGGTTCCTGGGCGGGGACGAGCAGAAGCTCTACCGGGCCGGGCGCTGGTTCCGGCTCAGCGGCAGCCGCGGCCACGTCCTTGCCCGCACGGGTGCCGGCCTGGGCCTCTGACAGGCACGCCTGCGGCCAGGCCAGGTCTTAGGCGTCGGAGGGGCTGTTCACCATGGACAGCGCAGCACGCTCCATGTAGTCCCACAACGTGCCTTCGTAGAGCGGCGGCAGTTCCAGCGCGTCCACTGCCGTGCGCATGTGGTGCAGCCACCGGTCCTTGGCCTCGGGGGTGACCCGGAAAGGCATGTGGCGCATGCGCAGCCGCGGATGGCCGCGTTCTTCGCCGTACGTGGTGGGACCGCCCCAGTACTGCTCGAGGAACATCAGGAAACGCCTCTTGGCCGGTCCCAGGTCCTCTTCCGGATACATCGGCCGGAGCAGCGGGTCCGTGGCCACGCCGTCGTAGAAGACGTCAATAAGCTTCACAAAAGTCTCGTGGCCGCCCACGGCGTCATAGAAGTTGTCCGTGTAGCCGGGCTGGGTGAAGGGATCGTTCTGCATCAGCATTTTCGGCTGGCTCTGCTCAGGATTTGGCGTGCTCATGGTTACTCTCCGGCCTTCTGTTGGGGTGCCGAATCATGGTCGGGTACGTCCGCGGCGTCGTCCACCGGTGCCACGTAGTTGCCTTGGGAGCGGTTGCCCACGCGCAGGATTTCGCCGTTGCGCAGGTACCAGATGGCCCCGTCCTCCGACCGGACGCGGGTGATGCGGAGGCCCATGGACTCCACCGTTCCCACCACTTCGCTGGTCTCAATGACATCGCCGATCCCGTACTGGTCCTCGATCGTGATGAAGATGCCGGCCAGGAAGTCGCGGATGAGCTGCTGGGCGCCGAAACCGATGGCGACACCCAGGATACCCACGCTGGTCAGCAGCGGTGCGATGTCCACATCCAGGTTCTTGAGGACATACATGATGGTGATGACGGCGATGAGGACGCTGGCCACGCTGTTCAGCAGCGAGCCGATGGTCTTGGCCCGCAGGACGCGGCGCTCGTGGTCCAAGGCGCGCAGGGCCGGGGCGACCCACTTGAAGTGGGGCTTCTTGAAGAATGAGGTGCCGGCGGCAACGCTCTTGGTGATTCCGGCAATCACGAAGGTGGCCGCGAGCCACACTCCAACGCCAACCCCGATGCTGATCACAATTCCGGCGGCGTTGATTCCGGAAACGTCCGGGACGGCAGGTGGGGTGATCGACAACATGCTGTACATCGGCAGGGGTACTCCTTATTGCTGACCGGCGTCTGCCGGAGGTTGCCGGACGTTCGCCGGGCGCATAACACTCTGTTCACCTTCAACACTAGCGCCGTAGCGTGGCCACATGCGCATCCTGATCCTTGGCGGTACCGCCTTCCTGTCCGCCGAAATCGCCCGGCAGGCGCTTGCCGCCGGACACACTGTGACCTGCCTCGCCCGCGGGTCCGCCGCCACTCCGCCGGACGGCACCGTCTGGCTGAAGGCCGACCGCACCCAGGGTATGCAGGCCTACGAAGAGGCGGCCGGGAACTGGGACGCCGTCATAGATGTGACCCGTGATCCGGAGCAGGCCAGGGACGCGCTGGAACTCCTGGCCCCGGCTGCGGCGCACTGGACCACGGTGTCCAGCTGCTCCGTGTACGCCGACCACTCAGTGCCCGGTGAGGACGAGAGTGCAGCGTTGCTGCCGCCCCTTGCACCGGGCATCGCCTTCGCACCGGAAAACTACGGTGAGGCAAAGTCGGCCATCGAGCAGCGCGCCGTAGCCTTGGCCGGCACGAAGGCCCACCTCTGCCGGGCCGGGCTGATCGGCGGGCCCGGCGACGGCACTGACCGCTACGGCTATTGGCCGGCCCGGTATTCCCGGGGCGCGGGACCGGTTCTCGTTCCGGACATCGGCGGGAGTGCTACCCAGATCATCGACGTCCGGGACCTGGCGGCCTGGATTCTGAAAGCGGCAGCACTGAAGATTACCGGCCCCCTGAACGCGGTGGGAAGTGTCGTACCGTTCAGGGACTACCTGGACGAATCCATGCGCCTCGCAGGCTATGATGGCCGATCCATCACGGTGTCGGAGGACTGGCTGGTTGCCCGGGGGATCGCCTATTGGGCAGGCAAAGACTCGCTGCCCCTGTGGCTCCCGCCGGGACATGATGGTTTTGCCGCACGTTCCAACGCTGCTGCCATCGCAGCCGGCCTCACCTTCCGGCCATGGCAGGAAACCCTGCGGGACACGCTCGACGACGAACGCGGCCGCGGCCTGGACCGGGCGCGGAAGGCCGGGCTCAGCGAAGAAACGGAGAAGCGGCTAGTGGCCGAATTCCAGGCCGCGGGGACGTCCTCGTAAGGGCAGCGCCGCCGGCCGGCAGCCTTGGCCGGTAGCCCCGGTCAGGCGCCCGGGCCAACCGTGGTGGGTGCATGCAGCACGGGAAAGTTGACGCTGCGGGCAATGAAGCAGACCTTGTTTGCCTCTACATGCAGCCGTTCCATGAGCGCGGCGTCCACAGCCGCCGCAACAGTGACCTGGGGTCGGAGCGTGACGGACTCGAACTGGCCGCTGCCGTCGCGGTTGGTCCGCATCAGGCCTTCGGCGCGGTCCTCGTAGGCCGTCACCACCACGCCATGCTTGACGGCCATGTGGAGGAAGGAGAGCATGTGGCACTGCGACAAGGCGGTCAGCAGCAGCTGTTCAGGGTTATGCCGGGCCCTGTCTCCATGGAACGTCGGATCCGCGGAGCCCTTGAGCGTGGGAAGTCCGGGGATGTCGACGTCGTGGTCGCGGGAGTACCCGCGGTACGTCGACGTTCCCTCGCCACGGTTTCCGGTCCAGCGGACCGTCACGGCATAGCGGTGCTCATCAAGGCTCATGCGGCAATTCTAGTAACGGCCAACGTCCGGTAAGGGCAAACGCCGGAACCCCGGAGCTGCGGCGGGCAGCTCCGGGGTTCCGGATCGGTCGGGCAATTGCGGGCGCTACCCGACGTCGGCCTGGCGTGCCCGGAGCGCGCGGGCCACGCCGTCGCGGTTTTCCAGCATCATGCGCCGCAGGGCGGCGCTGTCCTCCGGCAGGGCGGCCAGGAACTCGTCGGTCCGGTCCACCGTTTCCTGGGTTGTCTGCAGTGACGGGTAAAGCCCGACGACGATCTGCTGGGCGAGTGCATGGGTGCGGTTGGCAACGATGCCGGGAACGGCGTCGAAGTACTTCTCCGTGTACGGCGCCAGCAGTGCCGGATCCAGCACGCGCGTGAAGCCTGCCACCGCGGAGGCCTGCAGCGCATTGGAGAATTCACCCTTGACCACGATCGACTCCCAGGCGGCAGCCTTCGCCTCGGCCGTGGGAATGGCCGCCGCGGCCAGTGCTGCCGCGTTCTGGCCGTTGGCCGTGTTGTCCCCCTCGAGTTCGGCATCGATCCGTTCCTGGCCGGCCCGTCCGCCGGCCACCAGCGAGGCGAGCAGCTCCCACCGGAGGTCCTGGTCGACCGTGAGCCCGTCCAGCGTGGCCGAGCCGTCCAGCAGCCCCGATACGGTATCCAGCTGGCTGTCAGTGCGTGCCAGCAGGGCGTACGACTTCACGAACTGGAGCTGCGCATCCGACCCTGCCGGAACTGCGCCGGCAAGGTCCCAGAGCGTGTCCGCGGCTGCCGCGGACGTCTTTTCCCGGTGTTCTTCGGCAACGTAGTAGGTGAGCGTTGTGGCCAGCTGGCGGAGCTGGACAAGGATCACGGAGGAATCCGACTCGGAGGCGATGTTGGCCAGGATCAGCTCGACGTAGCCGCGGGCAGGTGATTCCCCGTCGCGGGCGGCGTCCCAGGCGGAGCCCCAGACAAGCGTCCGCGGCAGGCTCTCGTGGAAGTCCTTCAGGTGGGCCGTGGCGGTGGCCAGCGACTTCGCATCCAGGCGGACCTTGGCGTAGGCGAGATCGTCGTCGTTGAGCAGGATCAGGTCCGGCTGCTGCAGTCCGTGCACGGCAGGCACATCGGTGCGTTCGCCGTCGACGTCCAGTTCTTCGCGGTGCACGCGGACAA
Source organism: Arthrobacter oryzae (assembly GCF_031454875.1). Lineage (GTDB taxonomy): Bacteria > Actinomycetota > Actinomycetes > Actinomycetales > Micrococcaceae > Arthrobacter > Arthrobacter oryzae_D. Next base: position 53,178 of record NZ_JAVDRQ010000016.1, on the reverse strand, counting down.
GCCGTCCGTCGGTGATGTTGTAGAAGCCGACGGCCAGACGGTGCGGCCGGAGGGTGGGCTGCTCGGCAACTGCCGACTGCACGATGGTGAAGGAAGTGATCTGGCCCGCGGAATCCACGGCAACGTCGGGCGTGAGCGTATTGACCCCTGCGGTCTCCAGCCAGAGCCGCCCCCACTGGTCCAGGTCGCGGCCGCTGGCCTTCTCCAGCTCCACCATGAGGTCGCTGAGCTCGGTGTTCTGCCACGCATGCTTGCTGAAATACTCACGGACGCCGGACATGAACTGCTCCGGCCCGACCCAGGCAACCAGTTGGCGCAGCACCGAGGCGCCCTTGGCGTAGGTGATTCCGTCGAAGTTCACCTCCACGTCCTGCAGGTCGTTGATCTCGGCAAAGATGGGGTGCGTGGTGGGCAGCTGGTCCTGGCGGTACGCCCACGACTTCTCCACGGAGGCAAACGTCGTCCAGGCGTGGTCAAACTCGGTGTTCTCCACCGCCGCCAGGTGGGACATGTACTCGGCGAACGATTCGTTGAGCCACAAGTCGTTCCACCAGCGCATCGTCACGAGATCGCCGAACCACATGTGCGCGAGTTCGTGCAGCACAGTGATGGCCCGGCGTTCGATCTGCGCGCCCGTGACTTTGCCGCGGAATACGTAGCCTTCCAGGATTGTGACGGCACCGGCGTTCTCCATCGCGCCGGCATTGAACTCGGGGACGAAGAGCTGGTCATATTTCTCGAACGGATACGGGCACCCGAACTGCGCCTCGAAGAACTCGAACCCCTGGCGGGTGAGTTCGAAGATGTTGTCCGCATCGAGGTACTGCATGAGCGACTTCCGCGCGAACACCCCCAGCGGGACCACCCTTCCGTCAGCGCACTTCACCTCGCTGCGCACCGACTGGTACGGGCCGGCCACCAGAGCGGTGACATACGAGGAAAGCCGGGGAGTGGGGGGAAACTCCCAGACGGAGCGTGCGCCGCCGCCCTCACCGGGAATGGTTTCGATGGGGACGGGCGTGGGGGAGTTGGACACCACGTCCCAGTGCGACGGCGCAGTCACCGTGAACGTAAAGCTGGCCTTGAGGTCGGGCTGCTCGAACACGGCGAACATCCGCCGCGAGTCGGGAACCTCGAACTGCGTGTACAGGTACACCTCGTTGTCCACCGGATCCACGAACCGGTGCAGGCCTTCGCCGGTGTTCATATACGGTGCCTCGGCCACCACCAGCAGGTTGTTTTCCGCGGCGAGGTCAGGGAGCTGGATGCGGATGCCGTCGGACACCTCCGCGGGATCCAGTTCGATGCCGTTGAGCATCACGCTGTGAACCTTGTGGGTTACCGCATCGATAAAGGTGGAGGAGCCCGGGCGTGCGCTGAATTTCACGGCGGTGGTGGATCCGAAGACCTTCTCACCCCGCGTCAGGTCCAGGCTGACGTCGTAGGACTCAACGGAGATGAGATCGGCGCGTTCACGGGCTTCGGCGCGCGTCAGGTTCATACCTGGCAAGGTGGGGCCTCCAGAAAGGTTTGCGGTTGCCGGCCGGCAACGGTCATTGCCGGCACTGTGAAATTATTCTTTCACTTCATTGCCCGTTGGCAAGTTAGGTGGATCACACGGCGTTGGCGCGGAGTAGCGTTGAGGTATGGGAAAGTTCAGGGAGTCGGTGGATGCAAAGGCACTACGGTTCGCGGCGGGATTCCCTGTGCTGCTGGCGGCCGCATTCGTCGTGTGCTCACTTTTGATCCGGCCGGACGTGCCGGATCCCATGGCGGTCCAGTGGTCCGGCACCGGCCCGGCCGGATTTGCGCCGTTCTCCACCTTCGTGACGTTCGGCGGCCTGATCATCGCGGTGGTGGGCTGGCTGGCGTTGGGACAGGCCGTGCCCTTGAGCCGGCCCGCTGTGATGCGGCGCATCATGATGGGCGCCGGCCTGAGCATCAGCCTCTTTGTCACCACGGCACTGGCTGCAATCCTGGTGGGCCAGGCGGGCATCACCGACGTCCGCGAGGCGCAGGTCGACGTGACGGTGATCGCCCTCGGGAGCGGGGCGGCCCTGGCCCTCGGCGTCATCGTCGGGTTCGTCTTCAAAGCCGACGAACAGTGGTCCGTGGACGATGATCGCGCCCTGCAGGAGGCGCTGGAGCGCGAACTCGATCCCGAACTGGCCACCGATTCCGTGCGGCTGTGGGTGCACGCCCGCAGTTCGGTGTTCGTGATGCTTGGCGTTGCCTCGCTTTTCCCGGCCGCCCTGATCTCCATCGCCGTCCCGTGGCTGAGTGCCCTGCTGGTGGTGCTCGCCGTGTTGGCAGCAGCGTTCCTCTTCGCCCGGGTCATCGTCGACCGGAGCGGGCTGCGGGTCTTCGTCGCAGGATTCGTCCGCGTGATGGAGGTGCCGGCAGCGGCCATTTCCTCGGCCTCTCCCGCGGACGTCCGGGCAGCAGATTACGGCGGATGGGGCTACCGGCACCACGGCGGAACCACCGCCATGCTGGTCAGCAGCGGCCCGGCTGTCGTCGTGAACCGTGCGGACGGCAAGAAGGTGGCCGTCAGCGGCGGCAGCACCGACTCCGCCGAACGGGTGGCCGCTGTCCTCTCCCGGGTGGCCGCGAGGGCCCGCGGGGAGAAGCGCCCGCCGCAGTCCTGAGGTCCGCAGAGTGTTCACGGCGGGCGCCTGACGCCTGCGTCCTAGTACGCTTGGACCCGACCCCCGAAGCAGCCCGGAAGCCTACCGGTGCTTACGACTGAACGGACATTGCCGTGACCACATCTTCCGACTTTCCGCGCGTCCACATCGCCACTGACCACGCAGGTATGGAACTCAGCGCCCACCTGGTAGCCCACCTCACGGCCAAGGGCTACAACGTGGTGGACCACGGACCCAAGGTCTACGACGCCCTGGACGACTACCCCTCCTTCTGCATTAACGCGGCGCTGGCCGTCGTGGCGGACCAGGCCGCAGGAGTAAACGCCCTGGGCATTGTCCTCGGCGGCTCGGGCAACGGCGAGCAGATTGCCGCCAACAAGGTCAAGGGCGTCCGGGCTGCACTGGCCTGGAACCTGTCCACCGCAACGCTCGCCCGCGAGCACAACGACGCCAACGTGGTTGCCGTCGGCGGCCGCCAGCACAGCGTGGACGAAGCAACGGAGATCATCGAGGCGTTCCTGCAGGAGCCCTTCAGCAACGATGAACGCCACGTCCGCCGCATCGGCAAGATCGCTGCCTACGAGACCACCGGCGAGGTCATCGCCTAGTGCCGGAGGGGCATTCGGTCCACCGGCTGGCACGCCAGTTTTCGGACGTATTTTCCGGCCAGCGCCTCGCTGTTTCCAGTCCGCAGGGCAGGTTTACCGACGGCGCGGCGCTGCTGGACGGCCGCACCCTCGCGGGCACGGTGGCCCACGGCAAGCACCTGTTCCTGCAGTTCGACCACGGACTCGTCCTGCACGTTCACCTGGGTCTTTACGGCGCCTGGGACTTCGGCGGAGACGCCACGTTCCGCGGCGCTTCCAGCATCGGCGCGCCCCGGAAGGTGGGGGAGCGGGAAGTGTTCGACGACGGCGCTCCGGGCATCGCGGCATCCGGCACCGGCGGGTCAGCCGACGGCGCTTCAGAGTACTCGGGACCTCCTGCGCCCGTCGGTGCCGTCCGTGTCCGGCTTGCCGGCACCCACGGCTGGGCGGATCTCCGGGGTGCCACCACATGCCATGCCATCACCGAAGCGGAGGCGGACGCCGTCCTGGCCCGGCTGGGTCCGGACCCCCTGCGGAACCTTGCCGGGGACAAGGAAGGTTTTGTCGCCGGCGTGCGGGCACGGAGGACGCCACTCGCCGCGCTGCTGATGGACCAGAAGGTGATTGCCGGCGTCGGGAACGTCTACCGTGCCGAACTGCTGTTCCGCCAGGGACTTGATCCCTGGCTGTCCGGCCGGTCACTGGACGCGGAGGCAGCGGGAGAACTGTGGGAGGACACCGTCGCCATGATGTCCGACGGCGTCCGCGACGGCCGGATCATCACCACACCCCCGAGCTACTGGACGGATCCTGCGGCCGGACTGCCGGCGCCGGAGGAGTCGCACTTCGTATACCGGCGGCACGGCCTCGACTGCCGCGACTGCGGAACGGCTGTGGCGCTGACCGACCTCGGAGCACGCAAACTCTATTGGTGCCCGGTATGCCAGCAAGTGGCCTAGACACACGAAAAGCCCCTCCGAGGAGGGGCTTTTCTGTTGTTCTGCGTGTGTCCTTGCGGAACTGTCGTGGAGGGGACGACGGGAATCGAACCCGCGTAATCAGTTTGGAAGACTGAGGCTTTACCATTAAGCTACGTCCCCGTGGAGATGCGGCGGCTACCGCATTTCTTCCGGTCGGCTGCTCGAGCCGGATATAACTAAACCTAATTCAGGGCCCCGGTGTCAAATGTGCATATCCGGCCGATATGACCGTAGACTGTTCTGTGCACTTACGGGGTGTAGCTCAGCTTGGCTAGAGCGCCTGCTTTGGGAGCAGGAAGTCGCAGGTTCAAATCCTGTCACCCCGACTCTGCAGCTTGTCAGATCGTTGCGTTTGCAGAACCCCATCCCACAAAAACCAGGAGTACTTAGACTGTGAAGAGCGCTGTCGAGAACCTCACCCCCACGCGGGTCAAGCTCAATGTTGAGGTCCCCTTTGAGGAATTGAAGCCCAGCATCGAAGAGGCATACAAGACTGTTGCTTCGCAGATCCAGGTCCCTGGCTTCCGCAAGGGCAAGGTCCCCGCAAAGCTGATCGACCAGCGCGTTGGCCGCGGCTACGTGCTGGAGACCGCCATCAACGAAGGCCTCAACGGCTGGTACCAGGAAGCTGTCCAGGAAACCGGCATCCGCCCGCTGAGCCGTCCCGAGGTCGAAATCACCGAGGTTCCGGACCCCACGGCCACCGACGGTGAACTCAAGTTCCACGCTGAAGTTGACATCCGGCCCGAGATCGAACTGCCGGACTACGCCGGTATCAAGGTTGAGGTTGCCGCTGCCGAGTCCTCCGAAGCAGATGTTGACAAGGCGCTCGACGAACTCCGTGGCCGCTTCGGCACGCTGAAGTCCGTGGACCGTCCGGCCGCCGACGGCGACTTCCTGACGATCGACATCACCGCCTCGATCGACGGCGCGGAAGTTGACTCCGCTGCGGGCCTGTCCTACCAGGTTGGCGCCGGCACCATGCTCGAAGGCCTCGACGAGGCTGTCACCGGCCTCAGCGCCGACGAGGACGCCATCTTCGAGACCACCCTCGTAGGCGGCGACCACGCCGGCGAAGCGGCCCAGGTCAAGGTAGTGGTCAAGTCCGTCAAGGAGCGCGAGCTTCCCGAGGCCGACGACGACTTCGCCCAGTTGGCATCCGAGTTCGACACGCTGACCGAACTGCGCGCGGACCTCGCCAAGCAGGCTGCCGACTCCAAGGTCGTCGAGCAGGGCGTCGAGGCACGTGACAAGGTTCTGGACAAGCTCGTTGAGCTTGTTGAGGTTCCCGTTCCCGCGTCGGTTGTTGACGAGCAGCTGGAGCAGCACTTCAAGGCCGAGAACTCCCACGGTGAAGGCGAGCACGACACCGAGGAGCACCGCGCCGAGGTCAAGGCCAACACCGAGCGCGCCTTCCAGAACGAGATCATCCTTGACGCCATCGCTGACAAGGAAGAGGTCGGTGTCAGCCAGAACGAGCTGATCGACTACATCGTGACCACTGCCAGCCAGTACGGCATGGACCCGAACCAGTTCGCCCAGATCATTGATCAGTCCGGCCAGGTTCCCATGATGGTTTCCGAGGTCCGCCGCCGCAAGGCCCTGGCCGTAGTCCTGGGCCAGGCCGAGGTTACCGACTCCGAGGGCAACAAAGTCGACCTGAGCGACTTCGTCCGCCCCGGTGGCGAAGAAGCTGCTGCCGCTGAAGCCGAAGAGGCTCCCGCCGTTGACAGCGAAGCCGCCGCTGAGGAAGCCGCTCCGAGCGACGACCCCGCAGCAGTGAAGTTCTAACCCGCATTGCCCTGACGAGCACTGCACGGAAGCCCCCGGATCCCTGATCCGGGGGCTTCCCCGTTAAGCCCGGAGTTGAGCCCGGAATCGCCGCGGGCCGGCGCCATTGCGGCAATCGTGCGCCGTCAGCGAACAGTGCGATGCGGGAGAACAAAACGGCCGCGAAACCGGTTAGTGTCCAAGTAGTGATTTTCAGTGATGTCGTCCAGTGACGTCACCGTCGCCAGCGAGAGGTAAGTACATATGTCACAGCAAGCAGGGACCCCCCGGATGGCAACTGTCGATCCGGCAGCCCAGGACAACTACATCTACAACCGCCTGCTGAAAGAGCGCATCATCTGGCTCGGTTCCGAGGTCCGCGATGAAAACGCCAACGCGATTTGCTCGCAGCTGCTGCTGCTGTCAGCGGAGAACCCCGATAAGGACATCTACCTCTACATCAACTCTCCGGGCGGTTCCGTTACCGCCGGCATGGCCATCTACGACACCATGCAGTTCATCCCGAACGACGTCGTGACGGTCGCCACCGGCCTGGCAGCCTCAATGGGCCAGTTCCTGCTGTCCTCGGGCACCAAGGGCAAGCGCTACGCCACCCCGAACGCCCGCATCCTGATGCACCAGCCGTCCGGCGGCATCGGCGGCACGGCTTCGGACATCAAGATCCAGGCCGAGCTCATCCTGCACATGAAGAAGGTCATGGCGGAACTCACTGCCGACCAGACCGGCCAGACGGTCGACACCATCCTCAAGGACAACGACCGCGACAAGTGGTTTACGGCTTCCGAAGCCCTCGACTACGGCTTCTTCGACAAGATCGCCGCGCACGCGGGGTCTGTGGCCGGCGGCGGCGGTACACAAAACGCCAGCGGCTCGGAAAACTAACCGGCACAAAGACAGAATTGATTCCAGGAGAAATGAACATGAACTACAATTTCGGATCGTCTGCCGGGAACCTGCCCACCAGCCGTTACGTCCTCCCGCAGTTCGAGGAGCGCACGCCGTACGGCTTCAAGCGCCAGGACCCGTACACCAAGCTCTTCGAGGACCGGATCATCTTCCTCGGTGTCCAGGTGGACGACGCCTCCGCTGACGACGTCATGGCGCAGCTCCTGGTGCTGGAGTCCACGGACCCGGACCGCGACATCACGCTGTACATCAACTCCCCGGGCGGCTCCTTTACGGCCATGACGGCCATCTACGACACCATGCAGTACATCCGTCCCGAGATCCAGACTGTGTGCCTGGGCCAGGCGGCAAGCGCCGCGGCCGTCCTGCTCGCAGCCGGTACACCGGGCAAGCGGCTGGCACTGCCCAACGCACGCGTGCTGATCCACCAGCCGGCCCTGTCCGGCGGCCAGGGCGGCCAGGCTTCGGACCTTGAGATCCAGGCTGCCGAGGTCATGCGGATGCGCTCCTGGCTCGAAGACACGCTGGCCAAGCACTCCGGCCGGACCTCCGAGCAGGTCAACAATGACATCGAGCGTGACAAGATCCTGACGGCCGCCGAGGCACAGTCCTACGGCCTCATCGATCAGGTCCTTGATTCCCGCAAGATCAAACCGCAGGCGATCGCCAGGTAACTGGCACGACACGCGGAGCCGGTGCGGTTCATCCAAAATGGACCGCACCGGCTTTCGTTTTCAACGCGTAAGGTTCCACCCCTCAGGCCGAATGTGACCTAGAGTGGAACATGTCACGGCCGGACCTTCCGGACCCACCGTGATTCCAGCAACCGGTGCAGTGCTGCAGTAGCAGCAAGATACTAAGGGGTTCACATATGGCTCGGATTGGCGAGAGCACGGATCTGCTGAAGTGCTCTTTCTGCGGAAAGAGCCAAAAGCAGGTGCGAAAGCTCATTGCCGGGCCCGGGGTCTACATCTGCGACGAGTGCATTGAACTCTGCAACGAGATCATTGAAGAGGAGCTCGCGGAAGTAGCGGACCTCGGCAGCTTCGAACTGCCCAAGCCGCGCGAGATCTTCGACTTCCTGCAGGAATACGTCATCGGCCAGGAGCCGGCCAAGCGCTCACTCGCCGTCGCGGTTTACAACCACTACAAGCGGATCCAGGCCGGCCACGCTCCGAAGAGCGGCAGCCTCGCCGAAGGCGTCCATCACGACGACGTCGAGATCGCCAAATCGAACATCCTCCTGATCGGCCCCACCGGTTGCGGCAAGACCTACCTCGCCCAGACCCTGGCCAGGCGCCTCAACGTTCCGTTCGCTGTCGCTGACGCCACGGCACTGACCGAGGCCGGGTACGTTGGCGAGGACGTCGAAAACATCCTCCTGAAGCTCATTCAGGCCGCTGACTACGACGTCAAGAAGGCCGAACAGGGCATCATCTACATTGACGAGATCGACAAGATCTCCCGCAAGAGCGAGAACCCTTCCATCACCCGGGATGTCTCCGGTGAAGGCGTTCAGCAGGCGCTGCTGAAGATCCTGGAAGGCACCGTGGCCTCGGTTCCCCCGCAGGGCGGGCGGAAGCACCCCCACCAGGAATTCATCCAGATCGACACCACCAACGTGCTGTTCATTGTTGCCGGAGCGTTCGCGGGGCTCGAGGACATCATTGGCTCCCGGTCCGGCCGCAAGGGCATCGGCTTCGGCGCCCCGCTCAACGAAGTCAAGAACAACTCCGATTCCTACGGTGAGGTCATGCCGGAGGACCTGCTCAAGTTTGGGCTGATCCCCGAATTCATCGGCCGGCTTCCCGTCATCACCACGGTCTCGAACCTGGACCGGCCCGCATTGATCCAGATTCTCTCCACGCCCAAGAATGCGCTGGTGAAGCAGTACCAGAAGATGTTCCAGCTCGATGGCGTCGAACTGCTGTTCGACGACGCCGCGCTGGACATGATTGCTGACCAGGCACTCGAGCGGGGCACCGGCGCCCGCGGACTCCGCGCCATCATGGAGGAAGTCCTGCTGCCGGTCATGTTCGACCTTCCCAGCCGGGACGACATCGCCAGCGTTGTTATCACCGCCGACGTCGTGGCGAAGAAGTCCCAGCCCACCATGATCGCCCACGATGTTGTGGCGAAGCGCCGGAATAAATCCGCTTAGTTCGTCGCTCTTGGTAGATGTGTGCCCGACGCGCGCACGCCCTGATGACTTTTACGAGGAGATTTCCGTGCCTGAAACCACCGCGAGCAAAGCCGACTTCTGGTTCGACCCTCTGTGCCCTTTCGCCTGGATTACATCCCGCTGGGTGGGCGAAGTGGAGGAAGTCCGGAACATCGACACCGAATGGCATGTCATGAGCCTCGCCGTCCTGAATGAGGGACGCGAGCTAGACCCGGGCTACCGCGAAATGATGGACAAGGCGTGGGGCCCCGTCCGCGTCATCATCGCCGCCCGGGAGCAGCACGGCGACCAGGTCATCAAGCCCCTGTATGACGCCATGGGCAGCCTGATCCATAACGCCGGCGAGAAGGACTTCGGCGTCGTGATCAGCAAGGCCCTGGCCGAGTGCGGCCTCCCGGCCGGGCTCGCGGCCGAAGCGTCCTCGGACGCCTTCGACGAGCAGCTTCGCGCCAGCCACGAAGAGGGCATCTCCCTCGTGGGGCAGGACGTGGGAACGCCGGTAGTGGCCTTCAACGGCACGGCGTTTTTTGGTCCGGTACTGACACGGATTCCCCGGGGCGAGGAAGCCGGCCGCCTGTGGGACGCCGCTGTCACACTGGCCGAATACCCGCATTTCTTCGAGATCAAGCGCAGCCGCACCGAGCGCCCCGAATTCAACTGACTGCCCCCGGGGGGGGGACAGCCGCTTCGGCCCGAGAGAATTACTAGCTTGTAGTTCTTCCGAGACTCTTGCGGATCCCCGTGGGTGGGACAACAATAGTTCTTACCCACTTCGAAAGAAGAGGGACACGGAAACCAAAGATTCAGTGACACGCATCTGACGCAGCCTTCGGCAAAGTCAGAAGCTGGCTACCAGTGACGAGGTAGGAAGACCTGAAATTTCCGAGGATTCCGCCAGATTGTCACAGACGTCACGAGACAATCGAAAAGTCGAAGCCCCACCAACGGCAATACGCTGATGGGGCTTCCCCTTTGCCCAAAAACAGGAGCCCAAAAAACAGGAGCCCCAAAAACGGAAGCCCCACCAGCAGGACGCTGATGGGGCTTCGTGTTGTGGAGGGGTCCTGGCGGACCGGCTGGGCCTAGGCGCTGGGCGCGTCCTCCGGCTGGGCGAGCACAACACCGCTGACGGTGAGTTCGCCCTCGCCTGCCACGAGGGTCAGCTCGCGTGCGTTGGAGGCCGCCTTCAGGTCCGCAAGGCCGGCCTTCAGCTGCGTAGTGAGTGACTCCGTGGCCGTAATCGTCGCAGACAGTACCTCAGTGCGCTGCTTGACCTTGGCCTCGGACTTCGCCTTGCGGATGCCGCTCAGCGCAACCCCGACGGTCGCAAGCATGGTGGTGTCGCCGTCGGAGACCTCCAGCGGCGCCGGCCACTCGGCGCGGTGCACCGATCCGCTGCGCCACCAGCCCCAGACCTCTTCGGTGGCGAAGGGCAGGAAGGGCGCGAACAGCCTCAGCAGGGTATCCAGGCTCGTGGCCAGGGCCGCCAGCACGGAAGCCTGCTCTGCCTCGCCGGCGGCGCCGTAAGCGCGGTCCTTGATGAGCTCCACGTAATCGTCGGTGAACTGCCAGAAGAAGCTTTCGCTGATCTGCAGGGCGCGGGCGTAATCGTAGTTGGCGAAGGCCTTGGTGGCCTGCGCCACGACATCCGAGAGCTGCGCCAGTACCGCCCGGTCCAACGGGTTGGTGACCCCGGACAGATCCGCGGAAACCACGGAGTTCTCCGTGGCGCCAAGGTTCAGGACGAACTTCGAGGCGTTGAGGAGCTTGATGGCCAGGCGGCGGCCGATTTTCATCTGGGCGATTTCGTAGGCGGTGTCCGCGCCGAGCTTGGCCGAGGCCGCCCAGTAGCGCACCGCGTCCGAGCCGTACTCGTTGAGGACGTCGGTCGGGACAATCACGTTGCCCTTGGACTTGGACATCTTCTTGCGGTCCGGATCCAGGATCCAGCCGGAGATGGCCGCGTGCTTCCACGGTGCCGTGTCCTGCAGCGCGTCGGCGCGTACCGCGGTGGAAAACAGCCACGTGCGGATGATGTCGTGGGCCTGCGGGCGAACGTCAAACGGGAAAACCTTGGCAAAGAGCGCCTCGTCGGTGCTCCAGCCGCCCACGATCTGCGGTGTCAGCGAGGACGTGGCCCAGGTGTCGAGCACGTCGGCGTCACCGGTGAAGCCGCCGGGCGCATCGCGCTGGGCTTCTTCGTAGCCGGGAGCCGCATCGGCGGCCGGGTCGACCGGGAGCTGCTGATCCGAGGGCAGGATCGGGGCGTCGTAGTCGGGGTTGCCGTCTGCATCGAGCGGGTACCAGACCGGTACGGGCACACCGAAGAAGCGCTGGCGGGACACGAGCCAGTCGCCGTTCAGTCCGGAGATCCAGTTCTCGTAGCGTGACCGCATGAAGGCCGGGTGGAACTCGATCTCGTTGCCCCGGCCGATCAGGCGTTCGCGCCGGTCCTCGTCACGGCCGCCGTTGCGGATGTACCACTGGCGCGAGGTCACCACTTCGAGGGGCTTGTCGCCCTTCTCGAAGAAGTTGACCGGGTGCATGATCTTTTTGGGCTCGCCGTCGAGGAGTCCAGTGGCGGAGAGCTGCTCCACCACCGCTTCCTTGGCGCTGAAGACCGTCTTGCCGGCGATCGCCTCGAAGGCGGCGCGGCCTTCTTCAGTGGTGATCCAGTCCGGCGTCTCACCGATGATGCGGCCGTCGCGGCCCACGATCGCGCGGGTGGGCAGCTGGAGTTCGCGCCACCAGGTGACGTCGGTCAGGTCGCCGAAGGTGCAGACCATGGCGATGCCGGAGCCCTTGTCCGCCTTGGCGAGGTGGTGCGCCTTGACCTCCACCTCAACGCCGAACAGGGGAGAGGTGACCTTCTTGCCGAACAGCGGCTGGTACCGCTCGTCGTCGGGGTTCGCCACCAGGGCGGCACAGGCGGCCAGCAGTTCCGGGCGGGTGGTCTCGACGTAGATCTTTTCGCCGGCCTCGGTGAAGAACGGGTAGCGGTAGTAGGCGCCGGCAACTTCGCGGTCCTCGAGTTCGGCCTGGGCCACGGCGGTGCGGAACGTGACGTCCCACAGCGTGGGGGCTTCGGCCATGTAGGCGTCGCCTGCTGCGAGGTTGGCCAGGAAGGCGCGCTGGGAAATGGCCCGGGACTTGTCGTCGATGGTGCGGTAGGTCAGGTCCCAGTCGACGGAGAGGCCCAGCGTCTGGAAGAGGTTCTCGAAGACCTTCTCGTCCTCGACGGCGAGCTCCTCGCAGAGTTCGATGAAGTTGCGGCGGGAGATGACGTCGAAGTCGCGCTGGTTTTTGGCGGGCTCTGCCGGCGGGCGGTAGGCGGCGTCGTAGGAAATTGCCGGATCGCAGCGAACGCCGTAGTAGTTCTGGACGCGGCGTTCGGTGGGCAGGCCGTTGTCGTCCCAGCCCATCGGGTAGAAGACGTTCTTGCCGGTCATGCGCTGGTAGCGCGCCAGGACATCGGTCTGGGTGTAGGAGAACATGTGCCCCACGTGCAGGGAGCCCGATGCCGTGGGCGGGGGAGTGTCGATCGAGTAGACCTGCTCCCTGGTGGTCTCCCGGTTGAACTTGTAGGTCCCTTCGTCAAGCCAGCGCTGCGTCAGCGCAGCTTCCAGCCCCTCCAGGGCGGGCTTGTCCGGAACGTTGATAGGGGCAGTGGTGGGCGTGTCTGTACCCTGTTTGTCTTCAGCCATGGAGCAATTGTTTCATGATCTCTTCCATCGCCTGCGCGGCCCCCTGCCGTAGCATCCCGGTATGGACAACGCAGCCCCCAGGTTGGTGACCAAACGCATCTACGATGAACCGGCTGACGGCGACGGTTTCCGGGTTCTGGTGGACCGGCTCTGGCCGCGCGGCGTCAGCAAGGAACGGGCCCGGCTGGATCTCTGGCTCAAGGACATTGCACCGTCAGCCCCGCTGCGGACCGAATTCGCCCACATGAAGGAACGTTTCGCGGATTTCCGCGACCAATATGAGGCCGAACTCGAGAACAACCCGGCCGTGGCCACGCTGCGGGAACTGGCGGCGAAGCACCCGCGCGTCACGTTGCTCTATGGCGCCAGGGACCCCGAGGTCAACCACGCCCGTGTGCTGCTGGAGTTCCTCCGACGCTAGGGTGGTGCCATGACTGAGGTACAGCAAACGAAGGCAGCAGTAGTTACGGGAGCCAGCACGGGAATTGGCGAGGCCACGGTCCGCGCGCTGAGGGCCGAAGGGTGGAGGGTCTTTGCCGTGGCACGCCGCGCTGACCGCCTGGCAGCACTGGCAGCGGAAACCGGAGCCACGGCCGTGCCGGCGGACATCGCCGATGACGCGGACGTGGAACGTCTGCTTGCCGAAGTGACGCAGGCCGGCGGCATTGACACCCTCATCAACATTGCCGGCGGGGCCCGCGGCGCGGACCGGATCGCGGATGCCAAGACGGACGACTGGGCATGGATGTTCGAAGTGAACGTCCTGGGCACCATGAAACTGACCCGCGCCTTCTTGCCCATGCTCCGTGCCTGCGGGGAGGGAACTGTGCTGAACCTGACCTCGACGGCGGGACTTTCCGCGTATGAGGGCGGCGGCGGCTACAACGCGGCCAAGTTCGCGCAGCACGCCATGACCGGCGCGCTGCGGCTCGAAGAGGTGGAACACAACCTGCGTGTCATCGAGGTTGCTCCGGGCCTGGTCCACACCGAGGAGTTCGCCCTCAACAGGCTGGGGGACCAGGAGGCTGCCGGCAAGGTCTACCAGGGTGTCGAGAAGCCGCTCACGGCTGATGATGTCGCCGACGTGGTCCGCTACGCCGTCACAGCACCGCACCACGTCAACCTGGACCAGATCGTGATCCGGCCGGTTGCTCAGGCCGCAAACTACAAGCTCATCCGCAAGCAGGCCTGAGCAGGCGTCAGCCCGCCGGGACGGCGAGCGTCGCCCGGACTGCTGCATGGTCCGTTCCGGGGATGCGCTGAACCGCGTACCCGGAACCGGCGATGCCCGGGCTGGTTACCACGTGGTCGATGGCAATCCCGGGCAGCAGGGGTCCCTCCATCGGCCAGGTAGGCACGAGCCGCATGCCGGCGGCCATCCCCACATCCACCATTTTCCGGCCATCAGGGCCGCCGTCGAGGAGTTCACGGAACTCGGCGTGGTCGTAGGTGGCATTGAAGTCGCCGATGAGCAGCCGGTTGCCCGGACGCGCGGCCAGGCCGGCCACGGCGGCCAGGTCGCTGCGCCACTGGCCAACGCGGACGTCAACCGGCGGCAGCGCATGGACGTTCGCCACCTCGAGGACCGCCGTCGTTCCCGAACCTTCAACGCTGACCCGGACCACCGGCATCTGGAATGGCGTGTCCGGCACAACGCCGACAGCCTCCATGCGGTGCGCCGAATAGACGGCGCTGCCGCCGCCGTCGTCCGTGGGGTCGCTGATCCTGTTCGGCAGCAAAGCGGACAGCCCGGCGGCCGCCAGCCTGTCTTCGAGCCCCCGGGAATGTTCCTGGACCGTCAACAGAGCGACGCCGTTCTCCCGCACCAGCCGGACAATCTCCGCCGCATCGGCCTGGCCGAATTCCGAATTGATGTTCATGACCGTCAGCGGCACTGCCTGCGTACCGGCATCGGAAGTGCTGCGGCCGTGGTCCAGCGGGAACAGCCACAAGAGCTGGACCCCCAGCAGGGCAGCCGTGAGCCAGACCAGCCACCTACGTCGGCCAACAACGGCCAGAAGCAACGCGGTGCCGGCCGGGATCACCAGCCAAGGAGTGAAGGACAGCAGCTGAACGACGACGGTGGGCCACTCAACCGGAACGGCACGGAACAGGGACAGGACCGCCACCGGCAAGGAAACCAGTGCGGCGAGGACCGGCCACACGACGGACCGGCGGCGTTGCTGACGGCCGGCGGCGGCGGAAACCGGTGTGGAGATGGTCATGGGCCCGAGTCTATGCAGTGTTCTTCAGGAAACCCGGCGGCAGGGATGCGCAGTTACGTGCAGCTAAGTGTAGTTACGTGCAGTTTCATGCAGTTTTCTGGGTAGAATCGAGTATCAGCTTTGACCCGGCCATCACCGGTGAGCTTCCGGAAGAACCTCCGGGCCCTGCGGCGCAGGAACCCGGACCAGTAGACCCGGACGGGTAAGCCCGTCACAGCAGCAATGAGCGGCCGACGCCGGTGCTCCCCTTTCGCAGGGGACCGGCGACGGTAAGTGAGGTGGTACCGCGGTGCCGGTGCTGTTGCAAAACAGCGTACGGGCCGTCCTCGCATCCTGAATGATCCACTTGTTCACTAGCTCAACCCAGGATGTCGAGATGACTCATTACCCCAAGGCCTCTGCCGCACTGTCAGGCTCCGGTTCCACTACGTCTGCTTCCAACACCTCTGGCGTGTCTGCCTCCGTGAAGTTTCCGGAGGTCGAAGAACGGATCCTCAAGTACTGGGACCAGGACGGCACCTTCCAGGCGAGCATCGACCAGCGCAGCGCAGATACGCCCGGCGGTGAACCCGGCAGCAACGAGTTCGTCTTCTACGACGGCCCTCCCTTCGCCAATGGGCTGCCGCACTACGGCCACCTGCTGACCGGCTACGCCAAGGACCTGGTGGGCCGCTACCAGACGCAGCGCGGCCGCCGCGTCGAGCGCCGCTTCGGGTGGGACACCCACGGCCTCCCCGCCGAGCTGGAAGCCATGAAGCAGCTGGGGATGACGGACAAGACCCAGATCGAGGCCATGGGCATCGACAAGTTCAACGACGCCTGCCGCGCATCCGTCATGAAATACGCGGACGAGTGGAAGAGCTACGTCACCCGCCAGGCCCGCTGGGTGGACTTCGACAACGACTACAAGACGCTCAACGTCGAGTACATGGAGTCCGTGCTCTGGGCCTTCAAGCAGCTGCACGAGAAGGGCCTGACCTACAACGGCTACCGGGTCCTGCCGTACTGCTGGAAGGACGAGACGCCGCTGTCCAACCATGAACTGCGCATGGACGACGACGTCTACAAGAACCGCCAGGACCAGACCGTCACCGTCACGTTCCCCATCACGGCAGGGGAGTCGGAGCTGTCCAGGCAGCTCGCCGGCGTGCAGGCGCTCGCCTGGACCACCACGCCCTGGACGCTGCCCACCAACCTGGCGCTCGCCGTCGGGCCTTCAATCACGTACGCCGTGCTGCCCGCCGGCCCCAACGGCATCAAGGCGGCATCCCCGGAGGCCCCTGTCTCGGGCAGCTTCCTGCTCGCCGCCGACCTGCTGGGCACCTACGCCAAGGACCTGGGCTACGGCGACGGCACCGCCGGCGTCGAAGCCGCCGAGGCCGCGGTAACCGCCACCTACACCGGTGCCGAACTGGCAGGGCTGCAGTACCAGCCGCTCTGGACCGACTTCAGCGATGCCGAGAAGTTCGGCACGGAGAACGCCTGGCGCTTCCTCGTGGCCGACTACGTCACCACCACCGACGGCACCGGCATCGTCCACCAGGCGCCTGCCTACGGTGAAGACGACCAGAAGGTCTGTGAAGAGGCCGGCATCCCGGTAGTCCTGTCCGTCGACGAAGGCGCGAAGTTCCTGCCGCTGTTCTCGCACGGCGACCTGCACGACATCGTCGGCCTGCAGGTGTTCGAGGCCAACAAGCCCATCACCCAGGTTCTCCGCGCGCACGGCCGCCTGGTCCGGCAGGCCAGTTACGAGCACAGCTACCCGCACTGCTGGCGTTGCCGCAACCCGCTGATCTACCGCGCGGTGTCCTCCTGGTACGTGGAGGTCACCAAGTTCAAGGACCGCATGTCCGAGCTGAACCAGGAGATCAACTGGATCCCCGGCAACGTCAAGGACGGCCAGTTCGGCAAGTGGCTGGCCAACGCCCGCGACTGGTCCATCAGCCGCAACCGCTACTGGGGCAGCCCCATCCCGGTGTGGCAGTCCAGCGACCCCGAATACCCGCGCACCGACGTCTACGGCTCGCTCGCCGAGATCGAGGCGGACTTCGGGCGGCTCCCGCTGAACAAGGACGGGCAGGTTGACCTGCACCGGCCGTTCATCGATGAACTGACCCGCCCCAACCCCGACGACCCCCGCACCCCGGAAGAGGGCCAGTCCGTGATGCGCCGCGTCGAGGACGTCCTGGACGTCTGGTTCGATTCCGGCTCCATGCCGTACGGCCAGGTCCACTACCCGTTCCAGAACGAGGAATGGTTCGACACCCACAACCCGGCAGACTTCATCGTCGAGTACATCGGGCAGACCCGCGGCTGGTTCTACATGCTCCACATCCTGTCCACGGCGCTGTTCGACCGGCCGGCCTTCCGCAACGTCATCAGCCACGGCATCGTGCTCGGCTCGGACGGGCAGAAGATGTCCAAGAGCCTGCGCAACTACCCGGACGTCTCCGAGGTCCTGGACCGTGACGGCTCCGACGCCATGCGCTGGTTCCTGATGTCCAGCCCCATCCTGCGCGGCGGCAACCTTGTGGTCACCGAGCAGGGCATCCGCGACGGCGTCCGCCAGGTCATCCTGCCGCTGTGGAACGTGTACAGCTTCTTCACGCTGTACACCAACGCCGCGTCTGGCGGTAGCGGCTACGACGCCAAGCTGCGCTACGACGGGTACGCCGACACGCTGGACCAGTACCTCCTGGCCAACACCGGGGATTTGGTCCGCAACATGACAGCCCAGCTGGACAGCTACGACATCTCCGGTGCCTGCGACGAACTTCGCAGCTACCTGGACATGCTCACCAACTGGTACGTCCGCCGCAGCCGCCAGCGCTTCTTTGACGAAAGCGTCGACGCGTTTGACGCGCTCTACACCGCACTGGAGACCGTCTCCCGGGTGGCCGCGTCGCTGCTGCCACTGGTCTCCGAGGAGATCTGGCGCGGCCTCACCGGCGGGCGCTCCGTGCACCTGGCCGACTGGCCGGACGCTGACCTCTTCCCGGCCAACCCGGAACTCGTCGAGGCGATGGACCGCGTGCAGCAGATCTGCTCCACCGGCTCCTCGCTGCGCAAGGCGGCGAACCTCCGCGTCCGCCTGCCGCTGCAGGAGCTCACCGTTGTGGCACCCGGCGCGGATGCGCTGGGAGGCTTCGCCGCCGTCGTCGCCGATGAACTGAACCTGCGCTCCGTCCGGCTGCTGGACGCCGAGAGCGCCTCCCCGGAGGAGTTCGGCATCGAGCAGAAGCTCGTGGTCAATGCACGTGCCGCCGGACCGCGCCTGGGCAAGAACGTCCAGCAGGCCATCAAGGGCGCCAAGTCCGGCGACTGGTCCGTTTCGGAGGCCGGCGTTGTGACTGCGGGCGGGCTCGACCTCGAACCGCAGGAATACACGCTGGAAACAGTCGTGGCGGAAGCCGCGGAGGGAGCCGGCGCACGGGCCGCTGCGGTACTGCCCGGCGGCGGCTTTGTGGTCCTCAACACCGAGGTCACGCCCGAACTGGAAGCCGAAGGCCTGGCCCGGGACATGGTCCGTGCCATCCAGCAGGCCCGAAAGGATGCCGGCCTCAATGTGAGCGACCGGATCCGCACCACCGTGACCGCCGCGCAGAACGTCATCGACGCACTGGAAGCCAATGCCGGACTCATCAGGACCGAAACCCTGACAGTGGACTTGGGCACCGTTGCGGCAGATTCCGCAGAACCGCAGATCAGCGTTGAAAAAGTAGAGGCCTAAGCAATGACAGACGAATTTTCCGTAGAGAGCGTCTACGCCGAGCTGCTGGGCCGGGCGCCGGAAAACAAGATGGAACCGCGCCTCGCGCCGCTGTTCCGGGCCATGGACGTGCTGGGGGAACCCAACAAGGCGTTCCCGATCATCCATGTCACCGGCACCAACGGCAAGACGTCCACGGCGCGGATGATCGAGTCCGGGCTCCGGGCCCACGGGCTGAGCACCGGAAGGTACACGAGCCCGCACCTGTCCAAGGTGACCGAGCGGATCAGCATCGACGGCGCACCGGTATCGGATGAGACCTTCGTCCGGATCTGGGACGAGATCCGGCCGTACCTGCAGATCGTGGACGGCGAGCTTGAGGCCGAGGGCCAGCCCCGGCTGACGTACTTCGAATGCCTCACCATTCTGGCGTTCGCCGTCTTTGCCGACCAGCCGGTCAACGTGGCCGTGATGGAGGTGGGCCTGGGCGGCATCACCGATGCCACGAACGTCGGTGACGGCCAGGTTGCCGTGGTCACGCCCATCTCGCTGGACCACACCGACCTGCTCGGCGACACCACGGAAGAGATTGCCTACGAAAAGGCGGGCATCATCAAGCCCGGGGGCTTCCTGGTCAGCGCCGCGCAGCCCGTCGGCGCCGCCCAGGTCCTGCTGGAAAAAGCACGGGAAGTCCAGGCGCCCTACCGCTTCGAAGGCGTGGAATTCGGCGTCGAGTCGCGGACCGTTGCCGTCGGCGGCCAAGTGGTTACCATCCAGGGCCTTGCCGGACGGTACGAGGAATTGCTCGTGCCCCTGCACGGAGCCCACCAGGCGGAGAACGCCGCCGTCGCCATTGCTGCGCTTGAGGCGTTCTTCGGCGGGGAGAAGGCGCTTGACGCCGAAGTCCTCCAGGAAGCGTTTGCTTCGGTCACGTCGCCCGGCCGGCTGGAGGTCCTCCGGACTGCCCCGACCATCATCGTGGATGCCGCCCATAACCCCGAGGGGATCCGGGTTTCGGCCGAGGCCATCCATGAAGCCTTCAGCTTCACCAAACTGGTAGTGGTTGTTGGTGTCCTGAAGGAGAAAGACGCCGAGGAGATTCTCCGTCAGCTCAAGGAATCCCTGGGCGACCTCGCAGCGGAATACTGTTTCACCCAGTCCAACTCGCCCCGGGCGGTACCGGCCGAGGACCTCGCCGAACTTGCGCTGGACCTGGGCTTCGGCGAAGACAACATCCACGTTGCCGAAAAACTCGACGACGCCTTGGAATGGGCCGTGGAGCATGCCGAAGCCAATGAGGACCTCGCCGGCGGCGTCCTGGTGACCGGCTCCATCACGCTCGTGGCAGAGGCCCGGATCCTGCTCGGAAAGGCCGGCGCCTGACCATGGCTCGACTCACAAAGGCGCAGCGGGAGTGGCGGCCGGGCATGCCCAAGAAGCGCCGCTCCACCAAAGTCATGTTCGCCTCCACGGTCCTGGTGCTCGAAGGGTTCGTCGCGTTCTTCGCCACGCTGGCGGTCTTTGGACTCCGGCGCGACGAGTTCCCGCCTGCAGTGATTCTGTCGGTGGGCATCGTCCTGAGCCTGGTGCTCGTGCTGACCTGCGCCGTGCTGTCCAGGCCCTGGGGTGTGGCACTGGGCTGGATCCTGCAGCTCGTCCTGATCTTCACCGGGTTCATTGAGCCGATGATGTTCGTGGTGGGGCTCCTCTTTGCCGTGGCCTGGTGGTACGGGATCAGGACCGGCATCCGGATCGACCGCGAGGCCGCCCAGCGCGAACGCGAACAGGCGGAGTGGGAAGCGGCCCACCCCGACGGCGAAACCAACTAGACTAATCCCAAACCCCACCAACCACATTGGAGCAGCTGTGAGCATTGAGCGCACCCTCGTCCTGATCAAGCCCGACGGCGTAACCCGCAACCTGACCGGCGCCATCCTTGGCCGGATTGAAGCCAAGGGCTACAACCTCACCGAGCTCAAGAAGGTCGACGCCAGCCGCGAACTGCTGGAGCAGCACTACGAGGAGCATGTGGGCAAGCCCTTCTACGAGCCGCTCGTGGAGTTCATGCTCAGCGGACCCGTTGTTGCCGCGATCTTCGAGGGCCACCGCGTCATCGAGGGCTTCCGTTCCCTCGCCGGCACCACGGACCCGACGACGGCGGCGCCCGGCACCATCCGCGGTGACTTCGGCCGCGACTGGGGCCTGAAGGTCCAGCAGAACCTGGTGCACGGTTCGGACTCGGTCGAGTCCGCAGAACGCGAGATCAAGATCTGGTTCCAGGACTAAGCACCCTCCCTTAAGCGCGAGCGTACAGTTGAGGCCCCCTTTTCCTATGGAAACGGGGGCCTCAACTGTACGCTCGCGCCTTTTTGCGCCGCGGGGACGGGCCGGAAGTGTACGTTCGCGCTTTAGTACCCGGAGGTCCCGATGAACACCTGGATGAAGGCGAAGAAGATGGTGGCGATGACGGCCACGTAAAGCAGGGCCGTGACGATCCAGCCGGAGTCGCCCACGATCTTGGCCGGGCCGGCGGGAACCTTGATCACTCCATGCGAGATATTCCGGACCGTGACCCACACGAAGAGCGGGATCATCGCTGCCCAGACCACCATGCAGAACGGGCAGAGGATGTGGATGGAATACAGGGCCTGCGACCACAGCCACACCACGAACGCGAAGCCCAGCGTCACACCGGCCTGGAGGCCAAGCCAGTACCAGCGGGCAAACCTTGCCCCGGAAAGGACAGCCATGCCCGTGGTGATGATGACGGCGAACGCCACGATGCCAATGAACATGTTGGGGAAGCCGAAGACCGAGCTCTGCCAGGTCTGCATGACAGCGCCGCACGAGACCCACGGATTGATGTCGCAGGCCGTGACGTGGTTCGGATCCTTGAGGACCTCGAGCTTTTCCAGGACGAGGGCGCCTGAGGCAAGCCAGCCGACGATGCCGGTGATCACCAGGAGCCATCCGAACGGTTTGTCCCTGGTCATGGGAGGCAGGCCTTCCTGCGTCTTTGCACGCTCGCGGAGGCTACCGTCAACCATGTCGTCCTGCGTGGAATTGGAGATGCTGGGCATGGGATGTTGCGTCCTTTTTCTCGAGGGCTCCTCGCCCTGATTGTAACGCCGGAGGCTGGAAGGGCTGCACAGACTCCGGCCGAACGTGCCCTGATTGTGGCCGGACCGGCCCTGCTTCCCGCCCGATTGACCGAGCGTATGAGAGAATGAAGCTGGCTGGAATACGATCCACATTCGGATTCCGGTCCGGTGGCTCGTTTGTAAGACCGCCAATGATGAGCAGGGCACGCTCCGGATCCACGATAGATCCCGGCTTTCCCGCAATTCCATTGGACGGCACCTGGTTGTGGCTTGAGGAACAACGGGTTTCAGAACGGCGTCGCCGGCCCTCCAGGGCTGCCGCACCCCACTGCCGGTGCGAACCTGAGGGTATCCAATTGACTTCTGTCAACGCCTGCGGGTTTTGACAATATGTGCCCCAATGGGTGCCGGATGTGGCGGTACGTCAGGGGCAGGAGTGTCGCCACATATGGATAATGACCAAGTTCTAGCCGTTAATGAAGAAGCCGCTGCCAGCGAAGAGGCGGCAGCACCCGAAGCGCCCAAGAGGGCCACCCGGACAAGGCGCAAGGCCGCCCCCAAGGCGGAAGCCGAACCGGAGGCAGCTCCGGCGGAGGCCGCAGCGGCCGGTATCGCCGCTGAGGAAAAGCCGCCGGCACGCCGCAGCCGTTCACGCAAGAAAGTCGAGCCCGCCGAACCGCTCCCGGTCTTCGCTGAGGACACCGCCGCTGAGGTGGATTCCGCTCCCGTTGCTGCCGCTCCGGCTGCCGCCGCGGACGAAGCTCCCGTTGAGGCCGCCGCCGTTGAAAAGCCCGTCCGCCGCCGCGCCTCCCGTGCCAAAGCCCCCGCGAAAGCCGTAGAGGCCCAGCCGGCTGCTGAGCCCGCCGCCGAGCCCGCACCGTCCGCTGAGCCCGCTGCTGAGTCCGCTCCGGTCGCTGAGCCTGCGCCCGCCGAGGAAGCCGCGCCCGTCGCTGAAGCAGCAGCTCCGGAGGAAGCAGCAGCCGCCGAGCCGGAAAAGCCCGCAACTGCAGAAGCCGGCAGCCCGGTGGGCGCGCTGTTCCTGGAACCCGGCTCGGTCACCTCGATGATCTTCCAGGCACCCGACCTGAGCACCGTGGTCCGCCCCGCCGCGACGCCCGCCGCGGCAGTCGAGGAAACTGAAGAGGAAGAAACGGACGACGACGGCGATGTTGACGCCGCCGGCCGCCGTCGCCGCCGCAGCCGCGGACGCCGCGGACGCAGCCGCGTGAGTGACCGCGAAGCCACCGGCGAGGCCGAAGACGCCGAGGGCGCCGCTGACGAGGACGCCGATGAGGAGTCCACCCGGACCACGGACGACGGCGTGACCTCCCGCCGCCGTCGTCGCCGCCGCCGTGGCGACCAGGACCTTGAGCTCACCGGCGGGGGAGACGACGACCCGCCCAACACCGTGACCCGCGTCCGCGCGCCCCGCGCCATCAGCGAGGCACCGGTCAACAACCGCGTCACGTCCGTCAAGGGCTCCACCCGGCTTGAAGCCAAGAAGCAGCGCCGCCGCGAATCCCGCGACACGGGCCGCCGCCGCACCGTCATCACCGAGGCCGAGTTCCTAGCCCGCCGTGAATCCGTGGACCGGCAAATGATTGTCCGCCAGCGCGACGACAGAATCCAGATCGGCGTCCTCGAAGACGGCGTCCTGGCAGAGCACTTCGTGTCCAAGACCCAGCAGGATTCCCTGATCGGCAACGTCTACCTGGGCAAGGTCCAGAACGTGCTGCCGTCCATGGAAGCCGCCTTCGTGGACATCGGACGCGGCCGGAACGCCGTGCTGTACGCCGGTGAAGTCAACTGGGATGTGGTCAACCTCGAAGGCAAGCAGCGCCGGATCGAGAACGCACTGAAGTCCGGCGACTCCGTGCTGGTCCAGGTCACCAAGGACCCGGTGGGCCACAAGGGCGCACGCCTGACCAGCCAGATCTCCCTGCCCGGCCGTTACCTCGTGTACGTTCCCGGCGGCTCCATGACCGGAATCTCCCGCAAGCTGCCCGACGTCGAACGCAACCGCCTCAAGCGGATCCTCAAGGACCGCCTGCCGGAAGATGCCGGCGTGATTGTCCGCACCGCTGCCGAGGGCGCTTCCGAGGAAGAGTTGACGCACGACATCAACCGCCTGCGTGCCCAGTGGGAAGGCATCGAAGGCCAGGCAACCTCCACCAAGATCCTCGCCCCCGAGCTGCTCTACGGCGAACCGGACCTCACCATCAAGGTGGTCCGCGACGTCTTCAACGAGGACTTCTCCAAGCTGATCGTCTCGGGCGAAGAAGCCTGGGACACCATCGAGGCCTATGTCACGTATGTGGCTCCGGACCTGGTGGGCCGGCTCGAAAAGTGGACCAAGGACCAGGACATCTTCTCGGCCTGGCGGATTGATGAGCAGATCCACAAGGCCCTGGACCGGAAGGTGTTCCTGCCGTCCGGCGGTTCCCTGGTCATCGACCGCACCGAAGCCATGACCGTGGTGGACGTGAACACCGGCAAGTTCACCGGCAGCGGCGGCAACCTCGAGGAAACCGTCACCAAGAACAACCTGGAAGCTGCCGAGGAAGTGGTGCGCCAGCTGCGCCTGCGGGATATCGGCGGCATCATCGTCATCGACTTCATCGACATGGTGCTGGAATCCAACCGCGACCTGGTGCTGCGCCGCATGGTGGAATGCCTGGGACGTGACAGGACCAAGCACCAGGTTGCTGAAGTGACCTCGCTGGGCCTTGTGCAGATGACCCGCAAGCGGATGGGCACCGGGCTCCTGGAGGTCTTCGGGGAGCAGTGCGAGGCCTGCGCCGGCCGCGGCATCGTCACCCACGACGAGCCCGTGGAGCACCGCCGCGCCAATACCGTTGCCGCCGAGCACCACGTCCAGCGGACGGAAGCACAGCCGCCTGTCCGCACGGAGCGCAAGAGCCGCCGTCGCGGAAAGGGCGGGCAGGCTCCCGAGGCCGCTCCGCTGACCCCGGCCGCTGTTCATCACGAACCCACCGACGCCGAGCGCCATGCCAAGGCTGAAGCTACCCGAGTGGCGCTGGCCAACATCGCTGCAGCGGCCCACGCCGCCCACCTGCACGACGCCGAAATCGGCCACGCCGCCCCCGCTGCGGCTGCCGCCGCCCCGGCAACCGGGCAGGCACCTGCAGCGCAGGCAACCCCGGCGCAGCCCGCTGCCACGCAGCACACGCCAACCCCGTCCTTGCCGACGGTTCGCCCGGCCAAGGTGTCGGAAGGCGAAGCCGCCGCCGCAGGGCGGCCCGCGGCTGTCCTGACCTTCGGCGGCGAGAAGGTTGCGCTGCCGTTCGTTGAGCACGCAGGGGAAACGCCGGCCAGCGGTGCGGCCCTGACCCTGGACCGCCTGGCCGAGGCGTTCGCTCACCTCGGCGAGCCGGCGGCCGACAGCCCGGCAGCACCGGGCTCCCCGGCTGAGCAGCAGGTTCCGGAGGTACACGCCCCCGCAGCCGAGGCGCCGGCAGTACGGGTTCCGGCAACCCGGGCACCGGTAGCGCAGGCTGCTGAAGCCGACTACACGGACCACACTGCGGTGCAGGGCCGGGCGCGACGTCCGCGCCGTAACCGCAGCGCGAGCCGTGCCCAGGGTGCAGCGAACGAAACGTCTGTGGAACACCACGAGACCGCTCCGGTCGCCGCGTCAGGCCACAGCCACGAGGCGAAGGCTCCGGAGGCGGCAGCAAAGGACGCCCCGGCAAAGGCCCCGGCCAACGAACCGATCATCCTTGGTGTGGGAGTACCGGCCTCCGAGCTCTAATCACACCAGCTGACTGTTATCGCGGGTGCGGTCCGAAGCGGCGTAGTAATACGCCGGTTCGGGCCGTACCCGCGAGTTCGTTAAAGGAAACAGCTAGGCTAGGGGACTGACACGGGGTGCCGCGCACAGGGCCGGCTGAGATCCACACCCGTTGAACCTGTCCGGTTAGCACCGGCGAAGGGATGTCTCCTTTGGCTTCATCATTCCTGCCCACCCCGGCTTCCGCTGCGGCCGTTTCAACTGCGCATTCCACCCTGCGCGCTACGCCGCGGGTGCTGGCCATCGCCGGATCGGACCCGTCCGGAGGGGCGGGGATCCAGGCAGACCTCAAAAGCATCGCCGCCAACGGCGGGTACGGCATGGCCGCCATTACCGCCCTGACGGCGCAGAACACCCACGGCGTCCGGGCCGTCCATGTACCCCCGGGGGACTTCCTGACCGCCCAGCTTGAGGCCATCAGTGACGACATCAGCATCGACGCCGTCAAGATCGGCATGCTCGGCGACTCCGCGGTGATTGCCGCCGTCCGCAGCTGGCTGGCCGAGGCCCGTCCCGCCGTCGTGGTTCTGGATCCCGTTATGGTGGCCACCAGCGGGGACCGGCTCCTGCAGGAAGCCGCCGAAGCGGAACTGCGGGAGCTCCTGCCACTCGCCGACCTGATCACGCCGAACCTCGCGGAACTGGCGATGCTCCTCAATGAACCCCTCGCAGTCGACTGGGAGGCGGCACTCGCCCAGGGCAAGCGGCTCGCCGCCCAGGCAGGCACCACCGTGCTCGTCAAGGGCGGGCATCTCGACGGCGGAGAGTGCCCGGACGCACTAGTCAACACCGAAGGGCTGCTGGCCCAGGATGTGGTGGTGGTTGACGGTGAGCGGATCGCCACCCGGAACAGCCACGGAACCGGGTGTTCCCTCTCGTCGGCCATGGCCACCGCACAGGCAAGGCTGGGGGACTGGGAGGCGTCCTTGCGTGCGGTCAAGCCGTGGCTTCAGGGGGCACTTCGGGAGTCCGATGCGCTGGACGTGGGAACCGGCAACGGCCCGGTCCACCACTTTCATCATTTGGCACCCGGTAATGCGGCCGAGCCGGCGGAAGGCCAGTTCGCTGCGGTACTCCGGCAGGACGCCGGGCCGGACCTGGACGACATCTACGCGCTGGACTTCATCCGCGCACTGGCCGACGGTTCCCTCACGGAACAGCATTTTGCCTATTACCTTGCCCAGGACGCCATCTACCTGAACGGCTACTCCAGGGTGCTGTCCCGCGCCTCCGCGATTGCCCCCACCGAGGCCGAGCAACTGTTCTGGGCACGATCGGCGCAGCAATGCCTTGAAGTCGAATCGGAACTGCACAGAACATGGCTGAGTACCCGTACCGTGGACTCCACCCTGGGCCCGGTGACCAAGTCCTATGTGGACCACCTGCTGGCCTCGTCTGTTTCCGGCAGCTACGGGGTGCTCGTTGCCGCGGTGCTCCCGTGCTTCTGGCTGTATGCCGAAGTGGGGGAGACGCTGCACGGGCAGTTCCTGGCGGACGGATCGCCGTCGGGCCATCCCTACGCCGACTGGCTGCGGACGTATGCGGACGAGGACTTCGCCGCAGCCACCAGACAGGCCGTGCGGATCGCCGACGCCGCCGCCCGCGCGGCCTCGGAAACGGAACGGCAGGCCATGCGGCTGGCCTTCCGGCAATCGTGCCGTTACGAGGTGGAGTTCTTCGACGCGCCGCGCCTGCACGCTGAACCGGAAAGCCTCCCGAAGCCGGTAGGATAGTGGGGCACGGTTCCGGAAGTCGTTGCAGTGGCAGTCCGTATTACACGGAGTGGCGCCTATCACGTACTACCCCCGGAGCCAGCCTCATTTGCGGCCGAAGGCAAAATTAGCGTATTCTAGATCTTCGGTGCTTACGCCAACACTTGGGTTATGACCCCGGATCAGTCCGTTTGGAATTACAAACGGAATAGTTCGTGGGATAACTCATGGGTTCCCCCGGGGAATCCACCGGCGTTGAGGCACAGCGTGAGCCAGGCCAAACAATTGGACCCAGGTTCCGCACGCAAATCTAGTAATAAACGTCGAGAGAAGTGAGTTCCCCAGTGGTGTACGCGATTGTCCGCGCAGGCGGCCGCCAAGAGAAGGTTTCCGTTGGAGACTTCGTTACCCTGAACCGCGTCCCCGGTGGAGCCGGCAGCACCATTGAGTTGCCCGCACTGCTCCTGGTAGACGGTGACAAAGTCACGTCTGCCGCTGCGGACCTGGCCAAGGTAACGGTTACGGCTGAGATCCTTCAGGACCTTCGTGGTCCGAAGATCGTCATCCAGAAGTTCAAGAACAAGACCGGGTACAAGAAGCGCCAGGGTCACCGTCAGGAACTGACCAAGGTCAAGATCACCGGTATCAAGTAACCTTCCGTTACTTTTCAGGTTTTCAGCAGATTCCCCAGAATTTTTAAGGCAGGCATTTCAAATGGCACATAAAAAAGGCGCGAGCTCCACTCGCAACGGTCGTGACTCCAACGCCCAGTACCTCGGCGTCAAGCGCTTCGGCGGCCAGGTAGTTTCCGCAGGCGAGATCATCGTCCGCCAGCGTGGCACCCACTTCCACCCGGGCGCCGGCGTAGGCCGTGGCGGCGACGACACCCTGTTCGCCCTGACCCCGGGCGCCGTCGAATTCGGCACCCGCCGCGGACGTCGAGTCGTGAACATCGTTGCTGCTGCAGCTGCAGAGTAACAACAAGATCTAAACCGGTGGAGCGGGCCATGATGGCCCGCTCCACTGTTCTTTTAACCGCATTACAATCAATTTGGGCGTCCAAGACGGTCAGGTTAAGCACAGAGGAGATTCACGTGGCGAGCTTTGTAGACCGGGTAGTACTGCACGTATCCGGCGGTACCGGCGGTCACGGCTGTGTCTCCGTCCACCGCGAAAAGTTCAAGCCCCTTGGCGGTCCCGACGGCGGCAACGGCGGTGACGGCGGCGACGTCATCCTGCGCGTTGACCCCCAGACCACCACGCTGCTGGATTACCACCACGCACCGCACCGCCACGCCACCAACGGCGGACCCGGCATGGGCGACTGGCGCGGCGGGAAAAACGGCGAAACGCTGATCCTTCCCGTTCCGGAAGGCACCGTAGTCAAGACCAAGGACGGCCGCGTCCTGGCCGACCTCGTCGGCGAAGGCACCGAGTTCGTCGCTGCCGCCGGCGGTCCCGGCGGACTGGGCAACGCCGCGCTTTCCTCGCAGAAGCGCCGCGCACCGGGCTTCGCCCTGCTCGGCATCGAAGGCGAATCCAGCGACATCGTCCTGGAGCTGAAGTCCATTGCGGACATCGCCCTCGTGGGCTTCCCGTCCGCAGGTAAATCGAGCCTCATCGCCGCCATGTCCGCGGCACGCCCCAAAATTGCCGACTACCCCTTCACCACCCTGATTCCCAACTTGGGCGTGGTGCAGGCCGGCGACGTCCGCTTCACCATCGCCGACGTCCCCGGGCTCATCGAAGGGGCCAGCGAAGGCAAGGGCCTGGGCCACCACTTCCTGCGGCACGTGGAGCGCTGCGCAGCTTTGGTTCATGTTTTGGATTGCGGTACGTTGGAATCTGACCGGGATCCGCTCTCCGACCTCGCCATCATCGAAGCCGAACTCGAGAAGTACGCGGTGGACATGAGCTATGCAGGCTCCGACGGCGAGGTTGTCCCGCTGAACCACCGCCCCCGGCTGGTGGCGCTGAACAAGGTCGATTTGCCGGACGGCAAGGACATGGCCGACTTCGTCCGGCCCGAGCTTGAGTCCCGCGGCTACCGTGTGTTCGAGATTTCCGCAACGAGCCATGAGGGCCTGCGACAGCTGGGCTTTGCGATGGCCGAGATCGTCAAGGCCGCCCGGGACGCCGTGGCTGCCACGCCGCCCAAGGTGCACGCACCTGTGCTGCGCCCACGGGCAGTCAACGAAACCGGCTTCAAGATCCGCCGCGAAGAGAAGAACCTCGAGCCGCTGTTCCGCGTGTTGGGCGACAAGCCCGTGCGCTGGGTCAAGCAGACCGACTTCACCAACGAGGAAGCCATTGGCTACCTCGCCGACCGCCTCGCCAAACTGGGTGTGGAAAACGAGCTGTTCAAGCAGGGCGCCAAGCCGGGTGACACCGTGGTTATCGGTGAAGACGACGGCGTGGTGTTCGACTGGGAGCCCACCATGATGGCAGGAGCCGAGCTGCTCGCCGCTCCGCGTGGCACCGACGTCCGCTTCGCCGATATCGGCGACCGCCCCACCCGCGGGCAGAAGCGCGACGAACAGCAGGAGCGCCGGGACGCCAAGGCAGCGGCCCGCGCCGAGCTTGAAGCCGAACGCAAAGCCGGCATTTGGACTGAATCAGTCAGCGGGCGCCGTGCCGCACGGCCGCTCAAGGAAAGCGGACTGACCACCGAGAATGAGGAGTGAACCCCCACACGTGACCGATAATTCCGCAATTGTCATCGAGGAACCCAGGACCGACGACCGCAGCATGCTCGCGAGGGCCCGCCGCATCGTAGTCAAGGTCGGATCGTCGTCGCTCACCAGCATCAAGGGTGGAATCTCCGAAGAGGCGCTGATCGAGCTGTCGGATGCGCTGGCCGCAAAGTGCAACGCCGGCACGGAGATCATCCTTGTTTCCTCCGGCGCCATCTCGGCGGGCCTCGCCCCGCTTGGCCTGGTGAAGCGCCCGCGCGACCTCGCCACCCAGCAGGCCGCTGCCAGCGTGGGGCAGGGGCTCCTGATGGCCCGCTACACCCATGCCTTCGCAGCGCACGGCGTGACGGTAAGCCAGGTGCTGCTGACCGCGGATGACCTCATGCGGCGCAGCCACCACCAGAACGCGTTCCGGGCATTGAACCGCCTGCTGAACTTGGGCGTGGTCCCCGTGGTCAACGAGAATGACACCGTCGCCACCCACAAGATCCGCTTCGGCGACAACGACCGGCTCTCGGCACTTGTGGCCCACCTGGTCCGCGCCGATGCACTGGTGCTGCTTTCCGACGTCGACTCCCTGTACGACGGTCCGCCCGCCAAGGGCGCCAAGCGGATCCCGCAGGTTGACGGCCCCCAGGACCTGGAGGGCGTGAACATCGGCAGCCCCGGCAAGGCCGGCGTCGGCACCGGCGGCATGCAAACCAAGGTCGAGGCCGCCACGATGGCAGCCGATTCGGGCATTCCCGCCCTTGTCACCTCAACGGCGAACGCGGCGGCCGCCCTGGCCGGCGAAGACGTGGGAACCTGGTTCTCGGTCAACAGCGGCCGCAAGTCCGTGCGCATGATGTGGCTCGCCCACCTGGCACACGTGCAGGGCCGCCTGATCCTCGACGACGGCGCCGTCAAGGCCGTCCGTGATAACCGCACCTCGCTGCTCCCGGCCGGTATTACGTCCGTTGAAGGCCACTTTGAATCGGGTGACGCCGTCGAAATGGTCGCGCCCGACGGTACCGTGATTGCCCGCGGCCTGGTCAACTATTCAGCCGATGAACTGCCGCAAATGCTGGGGCGTTCCACGGTGGAACTGGGGGAGTCCCTTGGGCGCGGTTTCGACCGTGAGGTTGTTCACGTTGACGACCTGGTTCTGGTCTAGCGGGCCGGTTCGCCTAGACTTGAATGATGACTGAGGCACTGATTCACCAAGCCGCTGAGAAATCCAACGACTCCACGGAGGCATCTGCCACGCCGGAGAATGCCCAGCTGTCCCCGGCTGACGTCGAGGCCGCCGTGTACGCCATCGCCGACCGGTCGCGCCACGCTGCCCGCAGCATGGCGCGCGCAAACCGGGCCTGGAAGGACAAGGGCCTTCGCGCGATCGGCGCTGCCCTGCTCCACAGCAAGACCCAGATCCTGGCCGCCAACGCGAAGGACGTCGAGGCAGGCCGCGCCAACGGAACGTCTGCCGCCCTGCTTGACCGGCTGACGCTGAACGACACGCGGATCGAGGCCCTGGCAGCGGCGCTGGAGAACCTTGCCGGCCTGCCGGACCCGGTAGGAAACGTGGTCCGCGGACAGACGCTCCCCAACGGCCTGCGACTGCGCCAGATCAACGTTCCCATGGGCGTGGTTGCCGCTATTTACGAAGCCCGTCCCAACGTGACGGTGGATATCGCCGGTTTGGCGCTGAAGAGCGGAAACGCCGTCATCCTGCGCGGCGGCACCGCCGCGGCAGCCACCAACGAGGCCCTCATCAGGGTCCTCCGCGAGGCACTTGATTCGGTCGGCCTGCCGGCAGACGCCGTCCAGACCGTTGACCAGTTCGGCCGCGAAGGCGCCAACGTCCTGATGCGCGCCCGCGGCCGGGTGGACGTCCTGATTCCGCGCGGCGGCCGGGACCTCATCCAGACGGTCGTCACCAACTCGTCCGTCCCCGTCATCGAAACCGGCGAAGGCAACGTCCATATCTTCATCGACGAATCTGCCACTGAAGACATGGCCGTGGACATCCTCCTCAACGCCAAGACGCAGCGGCCCAGCGTCTGCAATACGGTGGAGACCCTCCTGGTGCACTCCAGGTCCACTGTGCTTCCCGCCGTCGCCGCGGCCCTTCGGAAGGCCGGCGTCACCCTGCACACCGACGCGAGGGTGCGCGACGCCCTGCCCGCGTCGGTGGAATCCGTTCCCGCCACCGACGAGGACTGGGCCACCGAGTACATGGACCTGGACCTCGCCGTTGCCATGGTGGACAACCTCGATGAGGCAGTGCAGCACATCCGCAGCTGGTCCACCGGCCACACGGAGGCCATCATCACCAACGACCTTGCCAACGCGGAACGCTTCATCTCCGAAATCGACTCGGCGGCGGTCATCGTTAACGCCTCCACCAGGTTCACGGACGGCGGGGAACTGGGGCTGGGCGCCGAGGTGGGCATTTCCACCCAGAAGCTCCACGCGCGCGGCCCCATGGGGCTGACCGAGCTGACCACCACCAAGTGGATAGTCCAAGGCGAGGGCCAGATCCGCAGCTAGCAACGCTGTAACATGGAACAGAAGTCCGGAACGGCGGGAAGAACCGCCGTCGTCATTGTGTGAACTCTTTAGGGGAGAAAATGCTGCTGCAGCAGGTGGGCGCGTCCGTCGCCGAACATGAAGAACTGGCTCCGTTGTGGGCCGAGCCGTGGGTCTTCGGTGTGGTGATTTTTGCGATCATGCTCGTCCTGATGTTCGTGACGCTGTCCTACAGCAACCTGGGTAACCGGCACGAAGCCGTCGATGAGCACTCGGACCCGCACCGCCAGCACCCGAACAAGCACGATCACGGCCAGGGCCACTAACATTACTGCCGTCCTGAAGCGGCGCGGCGCCAAGCGCCGCCTGCGTTTGGGTGTGATGGGTGGCACCTTTGATCCCATTCATCACGGCCACCTTGTCGCGGCCAGCGAGGTCGCGGCGAAGTTCGGCCTCGACGAAGTGGTGTTTGTCCCCACCGGCCAGCCGTGGCAAAAAACGCACAAGCAGGTCAGTGAGCCCGAACACCGTTACCTTATGACGGTGATCGCCACCGCCTCCAACCCGCGTTTTACGGTCAGCCGCGTGGATGTGGACCGTCCCGGTCCCACGTACACCATAGACACCCTGCGGGACCTCCGGACGCAACGGCCGGATGCGGACCTTTTCTTCATCACCGGCGCGGATGCCATGGCGCAGATCCTGTCCTGGAAGAACATCGACGAACTGTGGTCATTGGCGCATTTTGTCGGTGTGACCCGTCCGGGGCACGTCCTCGACGGGATGGGCAGGAAGGACGTCAGCCTGCTGGAAGTGCCGGCCATGGCCATCTCTTCCACGGACTGCAGGGCCCGCGTCGCGGCAGGCAATCCCGTCTGGTACCTCGTACCCGACGGGGTGGTCCAGTATATTGCGAAATACGGCCTGTACGCCGGGCGGTCCGGCCCGGACTACAGCGCCGCACTTACCGAGTTACACGAACCAGCCAGTACCGAGTGAGTTTTTAGATGAGCCAGGAACAGCCTCCCCTCCGCAGCCGTCGTGAATTGCGGCAGGCCAGAGATGAGCGCGCGGAATCACGCCAGGATACGGAGCCCTCGGCTCCGCGTCCGGTTCCCCCTGCCTCGAAAGCACCCGTGACGCCCGCTCCGGCCCGCGGCGAGGCCCCTGACAAGCCCGAGGCCGCGAAGAAATCCGGTGCCGGTACACAGCCCGGGTCGCAGCCCGGCGAAACCGGTTCGGGTGCCGGCGCGGGCCACCCGGGTGCCGGGACCGGCCGGATCCGACGCGTGGCTCCAGGCCCGGTGGATTCCGTCCGGCCGTCGACCGGTTCCGAGCGGTCCTCGCAGAGCAGGGCGCGCGACCGTGCTGCCCTGCGCACCATCAAGGAACTGGCGGAAAAGGAAGAGCGCCTGTCAGGTGGCGGCCAGCCGACCCGGCGCCAGCTTCGCCTCCAGCAGCTCCAGGCCGAGGCCGCACCGGCCACGGCTGCGAACCTCATCGTTCCGCCTGCCCGCACCTCCGCACAGCGGACCGTTCAACCGGCGCAGCCGGCGCCGCCGCCGCAGGCAGGAAACCCGCAGGCACAGGCCGCTCAGGCCGGTCAGCCGCGGGCCAAACAGCCGCAGGCCGGCGTGGCCCATGCAAATCCGGACAGCCGGCTCCCCGACGGAATGACCGTGGAGCAGGCTCTCGCAGCACGTTCCCTCATCGCCGAACAGGCCAGGAACCAGATTGCCAAGATGGAGCACATCGCGGCGACGGATCCTGAAGCGGTGGATCCGGAAATCCTCGCCGAGCAGATCGCCCTGGCAGAGCGTGCCGCCGTCCTGAACAAACGGGCCATGGCCAAGCAGAAGCTCGCCGAGCAGGCCAGCCAGCCTGCACATCCAAAAACCGAGCCGTCAGCTGTCAGCAACCTTGCGATGGTAACTCCCTTGGAGTTCGAGAAGGTTCCCGGGATTGACCGCCCGGTGATGAAAAAACCGGCAACGTCCTACGTGCCGGTAGTCACCAACCCCGGCCCACGGTTGCAGCCGCCAAGCACCAAGGGAACACGCAAATCCGGAGCGTCCAGACAGCGGAACGGCGGGCCCGTGACGGGCCGGGCCGGTGTGCTGGCGCGAGCCGAAGCAGCAGCACAGGCAGCAACAGATCCCGCGGCCACGCAGGTAGCGGCAACAGCGTCCGGTGAGCCCTGGGCTGCGGAATCCGGCGAAAATTTCGTCGACAGGCCACGTGTGGCCGCCAATTCCGCCTACGGCCTGGAACCGCTTGATGCCGTCACTGCCGGCTTGGGCCGGGCGCACCGTATCCGGCTCCTGCAGCTGGGCGTACTCGCTTTGGGGATTGTCGCGCTGATTGCCGGCGTCACCATGATCATCAGCGGCCTGGCGCCCTGATTTCAACGTTCCGGCGCGTCGCCAACGGTGCTGTCCTCCCCGTCACTGTGACGCAGACACCACCGGCGTCGGAACATACATAGCTTTAAACCACTACAAGGAGTCCCGTGACTGCAACCCAAACATCCATCGCCACAGCCCGCGTAGCAGCGCGTGCTGCTGCGGACAAAATAGCCCAGGACATTGTTGCCCTGGACGTCAGCGAGCGGTTGGCCCTGGCCGACGTCTTCCTGATCGCCTCGGCGCCCAGTGAGCGTCAGGTCAACGCCATCGTTGACGGCATCGAAGAGGAACTGGGCAAGCAGGACCTCCGTCCTGTTCGCCGCGAAGGCCGCTCCGGCGGACGCTGGGTCCTGCTGGACTACTCCGACGTTGTCATCCACGTCCAGCATGAGGAAGACCGTGTGTTCTACGCCCTCGAGCGTCTGTGGAAGGACTGCCCCGTAGTGGACCTCCAGCTCGGTGACGACACTTCGGCCAAGGCGGCTGTTTCCTCAGACAGCGAGTAAGGCGGAGCCTGCCGCCCGAATATGCCCGATTTGGAATTTTCGGAACGGCTGTTCTAAGATATTTGAGTTGCTTCGGAGAGTTCCGGACGAAGTGCCGGGCCCGGCAGTGAAAGCTGAAGGTGCCGGAGCAATGAAAATTCGGGGCTGTGGCGCAGCTGGTAGCGCACCTGCATGGCATGCAGGGGGTCAGGGGTTCGAGTCCCCTCAGCTCCACCGAATGGTCCGCCGGAATCGAAAGATTCCGGCGGACTTTTTTGTTGTCACGCACCTCCCGTGCCGGTACAGGCGGGAGCTGCCGACGGCGTCGCCAACCGTCTCTGCCCGATTGGCGTCTTACACGATTGTGGTTTAAGATAATCAAGTTGCTTACGGAGATCGCTCCGAAAGAAGCAAGAGTTTGGGGCTGTGGCGCAGCTGGTAGCGCACCTGCATGGCATGCAGGGGGTCAGGGGTTCGAGTCCCCTCAGCTCCACCGGATTCAAACAGCGGAAGCCGCCCGATCGGGCGGCTTCCGCTGTTTAACGCCTTCGCCGCTGGTGATGTCGGCTCGACTAATATGGGATGGTGAACGACTCCCTTCCCCCTTGCCCTTCATGCTCGTGCGAGTACACCTATGAGATGGGGGCGCTGCTGGTGTGCCCGGAGTGCGCCCACGAGTGGTCCGCCGAAACCACGGAAGCTGCAGAGGCACCGGAAGCGGTGACCAGGGACGCCGTGGGAAACGTGCTGGCCGACGGTGACACGGTGACAGTAATCAGAGACCTCAAGATCAAGGGAAGCTCCACCGTAATCAAAGTCGGGACGAAAGTCCGCGGTATCCGGCTGATGGACGGCGTGGGGGACCACGACATTGATTGCAAAGTGGACGGCGTTGGCCCCATGCAGCTCAAATCCAGCGTGGTCAAGAAGGTCTAGGACGGGGGACCGGAAATCGCTGACGCCCAGCTGAAGGAACCGCAGGGAACGGAACTGCGGGCAACGGAACCGCAAACCGCGGATGTGGTGGTGATCGGTGCCGGGCAGGCCGGCCTGTCAGCGGCCTATCACCTGCAGCGGCGTGGCGTCGTTCCTGCCTCCGCCACAGCCAAGGCTCCAGCGACAGCCAATGCCGCGGAGGAACCGCCCCGTTCATATGTTGTGCTGGACGCTGAGGCCGGACCCGGCGGAGCATGGCGCCACCGCTGGCAAAGCCTCCGGATGGCAACTGTGAACGGGATCAGCGACCTGCCAGGCATTCCCAAGCCGGACGTCGACCCGGCCGAGCCCAGTTCAGGGTTCCTCTCCCGCTATTTCGGGGATTACGAGGACGGACTCGCGCTGAACATCGTGCGGCCCGTGAAAGTGCGCTCAGTATTCCGCGAGGACAACAGCCCCTCCGGGAGGCTAAGGATTGAGACCTCGGCCGGCAGCTGGTCCGCACGCGCTGTCATCAATGCCACAGGCACCTGGACCAGGCCGTTCTGGCCTATCTACCCCGGCCAGTCCACGTTCCGGGGAAGGCAGCTTCATGTGGCCGACTACGTGGCTGCCGAGGAGTTCCGCGGACTGCACGTGATCGTGGTGGGCGGCGGTATTTCCGCCGTCGGCCTGCTTGACGAAATATCCCAGGTGACCTCCACAAGCTGGTTCACCCGACGGGAGCCTGTATGGCGCGACGCCGCCTTTGACCGTAAGGCGGGGCACGACGCCGTCGCCCTCGTTGAAGAGCGGGTCCGGCAGGGGCTTCCCCCGCAGAGCGTGGTTTCGGTGACCGGGCTGATTTGGACCCCCGCCCTGCGGGCGGCTGCAGCGCGCGGCGCCCTCGACCGGCGGGCAATGTTTACCGCGATCGAACCCCTCGGAGTCCGGCTGGCCGACGGAAGTTTCCTGGCGGCCGATGTCATTCTTTGGGCCACCGGTTTCCGGGCCGAGCTGGAACACCTGGCCCCGCTGCACCTCCGGGGCGCCGGCGGCGGAATCGCCATGGACGGCACGCAAGTGGCTGCAGAGGAGCGCGTTCACCTCGTGGGCTACGGGCCGTCGTCGTCCACCATCGGCGCTAATCGCGCAGGCCGGGCGGCTGTGGCCGGCATCCTGAGGATGCTTGACAGCGGCGTCCCGGCAGCGGTGCCGCCGACCGCGGACCGGGCCGTTTCGCGGTAGGTTTACTGGGTAGCTTTTCGCCCGGTGAATCTTCCCGGTCAGCGGATCGACGATGGACAGAGAAGGCGGCAGCTTGCACGTGGCGGAAAACAGCTTGGAATCAGTCCTCTCGGGCCTTCGCCGGTTCCCGGATGTTGAAGCCCCCAACCTGCAGGCCTGGGACGCCACGGATAAGCTGCTCCTCCAAACCGCGTTGGAACTGCTGACCCCGGACAGCCGCATCGCTGTAGTCGGGGATCGGTATGGTGCACTGACGCTCGGGGCGCTGTCCGCCTGCGGCGTCAGGAATGTGCGGGTCCACCAGGACCTCATCACAGGGGAGCGGGCGCTCCGAAACAACGCCGCGGCTCTCAACGTCGACGCCGGTTTTGAGCAGCTGCCGCTCGGTGCTGCCCTCTTCGAGGGCGCCGACGTGGTGCTGCTGCAGCTGCCGAAAACGCTCGCGGAGCTGGAGGAAGTGGCCGACGCCGTGGCCCGCTATGCGGCACCCCGCACCGTCCTGCTGGCCGGCGGCCGGATAAAGCACATGAGCCTGGGCATGAACTCCGTCCTGCTGCGCCACTTCAACGACGTCCAGCCTCAATTGGCCCGGCACAAATCCAGGGTTCTGATAGCCCGGAACCCCCGGCCTGTGACGGGACCGCCGCCGTTTCCGGTCGCTGACCCCAACACCGAACTGGACCTCACGGTCTGCGCGCGCGGCGCGGTGTTCGCCGGCACCAAGCTCGATATCGGGACACGATTCCTGCTGAGGTTCCTGCCCGACATGCCATCAGCTGAGAACGTGGTGGATTTGGGGTGCGGAACCGGTATTTTGGCCGCCATGTATGCCAGAAGCCATCCGGCCTCCCAAATCACTGCGACAGACCAGTCGGCGGCCGCCGTCGACTCCGCCCGGGCAACAGCAGAAGCCAATGGACTGGCGGGGCGGATCACTGTCCTCCAGGACGACGCCATGGATTCGTTGCCGGACGGAAGCGCCGGGCTCATTCTGCTGAATCCGCCCTTTCACCTGGGGGCCAGCGTCCATGCCGGAGCGGGGCTCAAGATGTTCCATGCCGCCGGAAGGGTACTGGCACCGGGTGGAGAACTGTGGACCGTCTATAACAGCCACCTGCAGTACCTTCCGGCCCTGGAACGGCTCGTCGGCCCGACCCGTGTGGCCGGCAGGAATGCCAAGTTCACGGTTGCGGTCAGCACCGCGCGCTCCCCGCACGCCTAATGCTGCCGACGCGCGGGTGCGGGCCGGATGATGGACCGTAACGGCAGGGAAACCGCCGTTTCAGAAGTCAGCGTGTGAGCGTACCGCCACGCCCGCAGGTAACGTACGATTCAAGCATCAGTAGTGCATAACCGAAGAAGTTTAGGGGAATTCGTGACTGAGATCCGCACGCCATCGCCGAGGCGCGGAACAAATTTGCCCCGGATGGGGGACTTCAATCTCACGGTGATCCTGGATGCCATCCGGCGGTCCTCCGGCGGCCTCAGCCGGGTGGAACTCGCCCAGATCGTTGGGCTTTCCCCGCAAACGATTTCCAACATCTCGAGGCGCCTGCTCGACCAGAACCTTATCGTCGAAGCCGGCAAGGAAGGAAGCGGTCCCGGCAAGCCGCGCACCATCCTCAGGCTTAACCCCGCGGGAATGTACGCCGTGGGCGTCCACCTCGATCCCGCCGTTACCACCTTCGTGGTGCTCGACCTCGTGGGGGCCGTCGTCAGGCATTCACGGATCAACACCCCCGGCGCCAGCGACCCCGACGGCGTCATCGCCACCATTGCGGCCGAGATCAAGGACCTCGTGGCCGCCTCCGGCGTCGATCCGGACAAGATTGCCGGCCTGGGCGTGGCTGCCCCGGGCCCCATCAACCTGGAAGAGGGCACGGTGGTGGATCCGCCGCTGCTGCTCGGCTGGGACCGTGTGCCGCTTCGCGACGCCCTCGCGGAGGCTACCGGCCTGTCCACCCTCGTGGATAAGGACGTCACCAGCGCCGCCGTCGCCGAAACGTGGGCGGGCGGACCCAGCGGCTCGGGCAGCTTCGTTTTCATGTACATGGGAACCGGCATCGGCTGCGGCATCGTGCTGAACGACGAAGTGGTTCGCGGCACCTCGGGGAACGCCGGCGAAATAGGGCACATCATTGTGGACCCTGACGGCGCACCCTGCGACTGCGGGCTGAGGGGATGCGTGAAGTCCTCGTGTATTCCGCAGGTCCTGGTGGCGCAGGCCGAAGCTGCCGGGGTGCTGGAAGTGGCACGCCACCCCTCCGGAGCTCCGGCGGTCCAGGAAAGCTTCGCGAAACTGTGCGAGGCAGCCGACGCCGGCAACAGCAAGGCCGGGGAGATCATTGACCAGTCCGCCGTCCTCGTTGCCCGGGCGGTCGCCGTCGTCACCAACACCCTCGACGTCGAGAGGGTGGTGTTCGGAGGCCCGTTCTGGACGCTCCTTTCGCGGAGGTACCTGGACCGCGTGCCGCAGCTGCTGGCCGAGAACAGCGCGGCCCGCCAGATTCACGGCACCGAAGTTGTCGGCACCGGCGTGGGAGAGGACGTGGGTGCCATCGGGGCGGCATGCCTGGTGCTCGAGCATACGTTGGCTCCGCGCGCACAGCGGCTGCTGCTGGAAGGCTGAGGCCGGCGGGCGCTGCGGTGTCAGTGGCCAGTATTAACCTGAAATTGCATACAGGCTGGGGCCAGCTGGAGATTATTGGGGGCTGCAGCCGCTCGAAGATAGGAGCGTCATGCACCGCCCTGCCACATTTCCGCCTGCCAAATACCGCCCTGGCTTATCGGGCCCGGCCAAATTGCGACCGGCCAGCATTCTTGTCGCGCTGTTATCCGCGGCAGCCCTGCTGGCAACCGCGGCCTGTTCCGCGGAACAGCCGGCGGCCGAAAACCGGACCTTGAAGATCGTCTACCAAAAAACCGATTCGTTTTCTGCCCTCGACACCCTGTTCAAGGACGCGAAGAAGGACTTCGAAGCTGCCAACCAGGGCACCACCGTGGAGCTGCAGCCCATCGAGGCCAACGACGACGATTACGGCACCAAGCTGTCGCTGGCCCTCAGATCGGCGGAGACCGCCCCGGACGTCTTTTACGAGGACACGTTCAAAGTGAGGTCCGACGTCGACGCCGGATACCTCCTGAAACTGGACGGCTACCTTGAGAAATGGGACGACTGGAAGCTGTTCAACGATGCGGCCAAAGCTGCCGGCACCGGAGACGACGGCGGCATCTACGCCGTGCCCCTCGGAACTGACACCCGTGCCATCTGGTACAACAAAAAAGTCCTGGAGAAAGCCGGCATTGCCGTTCCATGGCAGCCCCGGAGCTGGGACGACATCCTCGAGGCCGCGCGCAAAATGAAGGCCGCAGACCCGGACCTTGTCCCGTTCAACATGTATGCCGGCAAAGCCACCGGTGAAGGCACCGTCATGCAGAGCTTCTACGAGCTTCTCTACGGCACTGACACCGAACTGTATGACCAGCAGGAGAAGAAATGGGTCGTCGGCTCGCAGGGATTCACGGATTCGCTGGCCTTCCTGAAGACCCTCTACGACGAAAAACTGGCTGTCACCCCGGCCGAGGCACTTGATGCCAACGTCTGGAAGAAGGTCTTCGGCGAATGGCTGCCGCAGGGCAAAATGGGGGCCACCGTTGAAGGGTCCTACACGCCGTCGTTCTGGCAGAAGGGCGGCAGCTACGAATGGGCCGGCTACACGGAGGACATGGGTGTTGCAAGGTTCCCCACGCAGCGGGGGCAGGAGCCGGGCGGCGTTAGCATGTCCGGCGGCTGGACCCTGGCCGTCGGGGCGGACTCCAAGAATCCGGACCTGGCGTTCAAGTTCCTCACCGAGGCAATGAATAAGAAGAACTCGCTGTCGTTCACCGTGGCCAGTTCCCAGATTGCGGTACGCACGGACGTGGCCTCCGAACCCGACTACCTGGCCGCCAACCCGTTCGTGAAGGACGTGTCCGAACTGGTCGCCGTCACCCATTACCGGCCTGCCACAGCCGACTACCCGCGGATCTCCGCCGCGGTGCAGGTTGCCACGGAAGCCGTGATCACCGGTGCCCTCTCGCCGCAGGAGGCGGCCGCGCAGTACGACAAGACAGTCAAGGACCAGGTGGGTGACGCCAAGGTCCTGCAGAAGTAGCGCATGGCTCCACGCAAAGATGTCCGGCAGCAGCTCCGGCTGCTGCCGATGGTGCCGTCCGTCCTGCTGATCCTCCTTTTCCTGGCGGCGCCTGTCCTTTGGTCCTTCCACGCGTCGTTCACGAACGCCGCCCTTACTGGCCGCAACGCCAGGAATCCGGCCTGGACGGGCCTTGAGAACTACGCGCGCCTGTTTAGCGACGCGGCGTTCCCGGCTGCGGTGGTTCTGACGATGATCTTTGTCGTAGCTTCCGCGATTGTGGGCCAGAACCTGCTGGGACTGCTCATCGCCGGTCTCATGACCCGCGCCCGCAGGACGGTGTCCGCCGTGGTGGGCACGGCCGTGGTGGCGGCCTGGGTCCTTCCCGAGATCGTTGCCGCTTTCGCCGCCTACGCGTATTTCAGCAAGGACGGGACACTGAACCAGCTGCTGGGCGGTGCAGGGCTGGCGGGTGCCGACTGGCTCTATGCGTTCCCCATGGTGGCCGTGGTGCTGGCCAACATCTGGCGCGGCACCGCGTTCTCCATGCTGGTGTACCGGGCGGCCCTGGCCGAGGTGCCCCGCGACATTTCCGAGGCCGCCCTCATGGACGGCGCATCGGGTTGGCAGCGCCTGGTGTTCATCACCCTTCCACTGATCAAATCCAGCATCGCCACGAACCTGATGCTCGTCACCCTGCAGACGCTGGCGGTGTTCACGCTGATCTGGGTGATGACAGCCGGCGGGCCGTCCAACGCCAGTACCACGTTGCCGGTCCTGGCCTACCAGGAAGCCTTCAAGTTCGGCGACATCGGCTACGGTACGGCCATCGCCTCGGTGCTCATTGTCCTGGGCCTGGTATTCGGGATCGCCTACGTCCGGCTGCTCAAGGGGGACAGGAGATGACGACGGCGGAACGGGCCGCCAGGAGGGCACCGTACGGGGGAGTGACCTCACCGGGGCGGCGCCGTGCCCGGGCCCCGGCGGACGCGGCCCTGCTCCTGATCGGTGCCTGCTTCGTGCTGCCGTTGCTGTGGCTGATTTTCGCCTCGCTGGACACGAAGGCCGGGTACCAGACAGAGCTGCCGGCCAGTGCCTCGCTCACCAACTTTGCTGCCGTACTCACTCCGGAGCTGCTGATCAGGCCGCTCTGGAACAGCCTGCTGCTCTCAGCCGGGACGGCAACGGTGACACTGGTGGCTGCCGTGCTGGCCGCCTACCCGCTGTCCCGTTTCGAGTCGCGGTTCCACCGGCCGTTCCTGTATTCAATCCTGTGCGGCACCTGCCTCCCGGTGACAGCCATCATGGTTCCCGTCTACGGCCTGTTCGTCCAGCTGCGGCTGCTGGATTCGATGCCTGCCACGGTCTTCTTCCTGGCGGCAACAGCCCTGCCCATGGCCATCTGGATGACCAAGAATTTCATGG
Source organism: Arthrobacter oryzae (assembly GCF_031454875.1). GTDB lineage: Bacteria > Actinomycetota > Actinomycetes > Actinomycetales > Micrococcaceae > Arthrobacter > Arthrobacter oryzae_D. Next base: position 10,010 of record NZ_JAVDRQ010000016.1, on the reverse strand, counting down.
ACGCGGTGCCTGTTTCGCTGGAGGAAGCCGCGTGGGTGGACGGAGCTTCCGGGCTCACGGCGCTGCGCACGGTGGTGCTGCCGCTCATGCGCCAGGGCCTGGGAGTGGTGTTCATCTTTGTGTTCATCCAGACCTGGGGCAACTTCTTTGTGCCCTTCGTACTGCTGCTGTCCCCGTCCAAGCAGCCCGCGTCCGTTTCGATCTTCAGCTTCTTCGGACAGCACGGCGCAATAGCCTACGGCCAGCTGGCCGCGTTCTCGATCCTGTATTCGGTTCCGGTCCTGGTCCTCTACGTGCTGGTGGCGCGCGGATCCGCGGGATCGTTTGCGCTGTCCGGGGCGATGAAGGGCTAACCTGTCAGTCGATGTCTTCGACCACGGTTCCGAACGGGATCGCGTCGTCCAGGTGCGCCTGGTGGCCGGTGGAGCCGGGGTTGTAAACGACCCGCACACCATGCAACTGGTCCGCCGCCGACTGCATGAGAATCGGCCGGATGGTGTTGATGAAACTCTCGCTCTTGCCGGCGAGATACTCCTGGTAACTGGCTGGAAGCTGGATCATCACATCAGGATAGTCCCGCCCGGCCCCCATGGGGAGGGGTCCCCATTGTGGAAACCCCCGTCCGCGGCTTGGATAGTATGGCCCGTGGCGGACGCTTGCGACCTCCACGCAAACCGGCAGCAGCAGCGGCCGGTCATGAACAGCAACCAGGGGGACTCTTCAGTGCTTCAGACTACGGCCGCCGTCCGGATCGAAGCGGCGGAATTGGCCCGGGCACAGCAGGTCATGGCCAACATCTCGCGCAGCTTCGACGCGAAGGTCGTGGGGCAGGCCAGGCTCCGTGAATCGCTGCTGGTGGGACTCATGACGGGCGGGCACATCCTGCTCGAAAGCGTCCCCGGGCTGGCGAAGACCACCGCCGCGCAGACCGTGGCGGAGTCCGTCAGCGCGGAATTCCGAAGGATCCAGTGCACCCCGGACCTGCTGCCCAGCGACATCGTCGGCACGCAGATCTACGATGCGGCCAAGGGGACATTCGTCACGCAGCTTGGTCCGGTCCATGCCAACATCGTGCTCCTGGACGAGATCAACCGCTCCAGCGCCAAAACACAGAGCGCCATGCTCGAAGCGATGCAGGAACGTCAGACGTCCATCGGTGGGGTGGTGCACCGCCTGCCGACCCCGTTCCTGGTGCTGGCCACCCAGAACCCCATCGAGCAGGAGGGCACTTACCTGCTCCCCGAGGCACAGATGGACCGTTTTATGCTCAAGGACGTCCTGGACTACCCCACTCCGGCGGAAGAGGCAGAGATCATCCGCCGGATCGATTCCGGCGTCTTTACCGACGAACAGCGCCCTGCCGCCGCCGCTTCGCTGGAGGCCGTCTCGGAGGTGCAGGAACTGGTCAAGCGCGTCTACATCGACCCGGCGATCGTCAGGTACATCGTGGGGCTGGTGTTCGTCACCCGCAACGCAGCCCAGTACATCGACGCCCGCCTGGCGGGCTTCATCGAATTCGGTGCCAGCCCTCGCGCCAGCATCGCCTTCAGCCAGGCCGCCCGCGCCGTGGCCCTCCTGAACGGCCGCGACCACGTGATCCCCGAGGACGTGAAGGCGCTGGCACACCGTGTGCTCCGGCACAGGATCATCCTTGGCTTCGAAGCCGTGGCGGAGCAGGTTCCCGTCGAGACCGTCATCGATGCCATCGTGGCATCCGTCCAGACCCCCTGAGCGCGCCCGTATGTCCAGCCTCCTGACCCGGGTGAAATCGAAGATGTCGATCTTCGCCCATCGCAAGGCCCGGGGAATGCTCGATGGCGAGTACGGTTCGGTCTTCAAGGGCCGCAGCCTGGACTTTGACGACCTGAGGGCCTACATCCCCGGAGACGAAGTCCGCGACATCGACTGGAAGGCGTCCGCCCGGCACGGATCCCCGCTCATCAAGCGTTATGTTGCGGTGCGACGGCAGACCGTGCTGCTGATCACCGATACCGGCCGCAACATGGCCGCCTCCGCGCTTGGCGGCGAGGAAAAGAAGGACATAGCCGTCATGGCTCTGGGCGTGGTCGGGTACCTTGCCCAGCGCCACGGCGACGTCGTCGGCCTGGTCTGCGGTGACGCCACGGGCACCCGTTCCTTGCCCGCAAAGGCCGGTGAGGCCCACCTCGAACGGCTTTTGCGGACTGTCGACGGGGGGACGGCCCTGACCTCGCCCCGCAGCAGTATCGTCGAACAGCTGTCCTATGTGGCACGCAACTACGGTCAGCGCATGCTGCTCTTTGTCGTGGCCGATGAACTGGTGCCCGACGCCGGGATGGAGCGGCTACTTCGCCGGCTCCGGGCCCAGCACGAGGTGCTTTGGCTGACGGTCCGGGACGCGCAGCTGGCCGGGACCGGCACTGACAGGTTACGGGAACCCGTGTCACAGGCGGCAGGGCTACAGGACGCTGCTGCCATCCAACCCGCCGACCGTTACGACGTCGCGGACTCCCGCCTCCTTCCCGGCCGGCTGGCTGCGTCAGAGGCGGTCATCCGTGCCTACACAGCGGCGCAGGGACAGCGCGACGCCGCCCGGGAGGCCGTGCTGCGCCGACTGGGCATTGCCCACGTCCACGCGGGCAGCAGCCATGACGTGATGCCTGCCGTGTTCACCCTGTTGGAACGGCACCGCCGTGGAAAATGATTCGGGCTTCTATGCACCGCTGACGTACAGCGCGTGGTTGCCCTGGGCCGGCCTGGGCCTGCTGTTCCTCGTGGCCGCCTGGCTCGCCTTCGTTTTCCTGAGCACCCGGCAACGGAGGCGTGCGGTGCCTGCCGCTCCGTTCGGGCCGCAGTGGGATCCTTCCAGCCTCAAGCTGGACTACCTGCGCCGCATCGATGCGGTGGCAGACGACGCCGAAGCCGGACGGTTGTCGGCGCGCGCCTCGCACCAGGAGCTGAGCCTGCTCATCAGGAACTTTGTCCGCGACATTGCCGGGATCGACGCTCCGCGCATGACCCTCGCTGAACTTCACCGGCAGGGCATTCCGGCGGCTGCGGCGGCCATCAGGAGGCTCTATCCGGCGGAATTCGGCCCGGAACCCCGGGACACTGAACCCCGGGACACCGAACCCCACAGCTCCGTCGCGGCCGCTGCGGAAACGGCCCGGGAAGTGGTGAGGACATGGAACTGATCTTCTGGTGGATGATTCCGGCGGCCCTAGCCGTCGCCGTCGTGACCTACTGGGTGGCCCGGAAGCGGGAGAGTGGCGGTTCCGTCCGGAGACCTGTGGCGCACGGCCACCGGCTCACCGAGCTGCCCGAGTACCAGGCCGCGGTCCGCCGACACCGCCGCTGGCTCACCGTTGCCGCGGTCTCCGGGGGAGTTCTGATGGCAGCGGCAGTGGTGGCGGCAGCACGCCCGGCGGAGCGCAGCACTGTAAGCCCCGAGCAGCGCAACCGCGACATCGTCCTGTGCCTCGACGCGTCCGGATCCATGAGCAGCGCCGACGCGGCAGTAGTGGAAGTCTTCGCCCGGCTGGCACAGGGATTCGACGGCGAACGGATCGGCCTGACTGTCTTCGACAGCAGCGCCGTGCAGGTCTTTCCGCTGACGGATGACTATGACTACGTACAGGAACAGCTTGCGGTTGCCAAAGAAGCGTTCGACGGGGCATCCGGCAGCTCCGGCTTCCTGGACGGCACCTGGAACGGCGCCGGCTCCTCGCTGATCGGTGACGGGCTGGCCTCCTGCGTGCAGGGCTTCCCAGCAGCCGAGGGCGGTGCGGAGGCAGGAACGGCCGGCACGGCGGAACGGTCGCGTTCCGTGATCCTGGCGACCGACAATTTCGTCTCGGGCGATCCCATCTTCACCCTCGAGGAAGCGGCGGTGCTGGCCAAGGAGAATGAGGTCCGCGTCTATGCCCTCAACCCCGGAGACTACGACTACGGGACGGACAGGGAACAGCCCGGCGCCCAGCTGCGGACCGCTGCCGAAGGGACGGGCGGGGCGTACTACCCGCTGGACAGCCCGGAAGCTGTGCAGGACATCATCCGCAAAGTCCAGTCCACGGAGGCCACGGCCTTCAAGGCGGCCCCGCAGGCGGCCGTAGCGGACCGCGCCGAGGTCCCGCTGGGAATCGCCTTGCTTTCCGGTCTGGTGCTGGCCGGCGCATCCTGGAGGCTGAGGCCATGACCTTCCAGCCGATCTGGCCCTGGTGGGTCATGCTGCCCGTTCTTGTCTCCGTCGTCGTTTTCACGTCGTGGACCGCCGTCCGGGCCGGAGCCCGCAACGGACTCCGGAGTTCATTACTGCCTGCGGGACTTGTAGCCCTGCTGCTGTTGGCTGCCCTCCGGCCCGGTGTCTCCGGCGGCAGCGTCCGGACCGCCGCCGCCGACCTGAACGTCTTTTTTGTCGTGGACACCACCAGCAGCATCGCAGCCGAGGACTACGGGAACGGCAGCCCCCGGCTCGACGGCGTGCGGAAGGACATCATGGCCATAGCCGGGGAGCTCGCGGGAGCCAGGTTTTCCCTGATCACATTCGACTCCCAGGCCGTCGTCCGGATGCCGCTGACCACGGATGCCTCCGCGCTGGAAACCCTGACCGCTGTCCTGGAGCCCCAGGTCACCGTGTATTCCACGGGGAGCAGTGTGACGGTTGCCCGGACGGTGCTTAACGAACGGCTGAAGGCAGCCCGGGACAGCCACCCTGAGCGGGCCAGGATCGTCTACTACCTCGGCGACGGCGAGCAGACCAGCGGTAGGGCCCCTGAACCAATGCGTGTGGATGCTGCCCTGGTAAACGGCGGCGCAGTGCTTGGTTATGGCACCGCGCAGGGCGGCCGCATGAAGGAGAAAGCCAACTACTCGTCTGCCGCGGGCACCGATTACATCCAAGACCGCAGCGGCGGAAACGCCGGCGATGCCGTGTCCCGAATTGACGAGACCGCCCTGCAGGAGATCGCAGCGCAACTCGGTGTGCCGTACGTGCATCGCGCGTCAGGGGATTCGGTGGACCCGATGATGCAGGCGGCCAGGCCCGGAGCGTTGAAGGAAACGTCCGAGTCCCTCGAGGGCCGCGTGGAACTCTACTGGGCGCCGGCACTGGCCGCGTTCGTCCTTGCCCTCTGGGAGAGCCTCAAGGTGCTGCGGCAGCTAAGGCAGCTCAAACCTTCGAAGGAGGAGGTCCGCGTATGAACGGGGAACCGTTCCCGCCCACGCCGCCGCAGCAGGGGAAGCCGTACCGGGTAAGGCCGCATCAGGGATTGCAGCTACGGCACCGCCTGCTGCTGGTGTCCGCTGTGCCCGTGCTGGCTGCCGTGGCGCTCGCAGTCAAGCTGTTGAGCGTCGGCTATCTGGGCGGCCAGGCTGCCGGGGCCTTCGGCAGCGGCGACCAGGCTTCCGTCGCGTCTGCGGCATCCGGGCTGGGGGTCGCGAATATCGTGGAACGGCACAAGGCGCCCTTTGCCGCTGGCGATGCGCTGGTGCTGAGCGCGGACTATGCCGGCGCCCGCGCACTCTTCGAGGCATCCCTCGCTGACGCGCCGCCGTCCGATGAGTGCAAGGTACGCGTCAACCTCGTCCTGAGCATCGAACGGCTGGCTGACCAGGCTGTTGAGCCCGGGGGTGCCGGCCCGGAGGCCGCCAAACTCTATGACGACGGCCTGGCCGTGGTCAAGGCCGCCCCGCCCGGGTGCTTCAGCGCGGAAGGCAGCCAGGACGGCGCCAACGGGGCCGATGGTGAAGGGGACGGGCTGCGGGAGGCCGAACAGCGGCTGCAGTCGAAAGCGGACAAGCTGGCAAGCCCTGAAGCCCAACCCGGCGATGGCGCCGATGAGCAGCCGCAGCCCGACCCCGAACCGCAGCAGAGCCAGCTGGACAAGCTGGAGGAGTCGGCCAAGTCCGCGCAGCGCGAGCGGAACGACGGCCGGCAGCGGGACGAATATTTGAACGGAAGCGACTCCGAAACCGGGGCCGAAAAACCCTGGTAGCCGGGGACCGGAAAGACCGGAATCGGCGGGCAGTCCGCAGATGGATCCCGGGGCGCTCGTCGATTTGGGGTTTCTGGGCGAAGAATGTTCTATGCCGTGACGCAACAGGGCGTAAAGGTGCGTCTTAATTCGGCGGCCAGCTTGAACGCTCCGGGGCGCGGCCCTAGAGTCTTATACAAGTTACCGACGTAACGTGTCAGCGATCCTCCGCGTTGGATGTGCCGCCCCGCGGCCGCAAGGAGGGTGTGGGTGCCCCCATGTGGGCCTGACATTTGCTCACGGAAAACTTCTTGTCAGGCGTAACAGTCGCGGCTGCGCCCTGCCGGAGTTCATTCCGTGTTCCCCAAACTCAAATTCATTGACGGTGAGGCGTTTCCGAGGTCCCATGGACTGAGGCGCAGCTGCCGCCAATGGCTCAAAGCCAAGGACGCAAATGTCTCCACCTAGCCTCATTGACACACACCCGAACCTCTCCGAGACTGCCCCGGTGGCCCTCTCCTATGAGCTGTTCCCGCCGCGCTCCCCGGCTGCCGCCGAATCGCTTTGGACCACCATCCGCGAGCTGGAATCCACGGATCCGGACTACGTGTCCGTGACGTACGGCGCCAGCGGCTCCAACCGGGACACCGCCGTCGAACTCATTAACCGGCTCCTGCTGGAGACGACGCTCCGCCCGCTGGCACACCTGACGTGTGTGGGCAACACCCCGCAGGAGCTGTCCGAGATCATCGGTGAACTGCTCGACGTCGGCGTCCGGGGCATCCTGGCGCTCCGCGGTGACCAGCCCAAGGACGGCGGGACCCCCGCCAGGGGCTCCCTGCGTTACGCACAGGATCTCATTGAGCTGATCCGCCGTGTGGAGCAGCGCCGTTCGGCCCTGCTGTGCGCCGGCAAGGTGGCCGTCGGCGTGGCCGCGTATCCCACCCGGCACCCGGAATCACCCACTGAGGCCCACGACGTCGAGGTGCTGCTTGCCAAGCAGCGCTCCGGCGCCGACTTCGCCATCACCCAGGTGTTCTTCCAGACCGAGCAATACGCCGACCTCATCACGAGGGCACGCCGGGCCGGGGTGACGATCCCGATCATTCCGGGCGTCATGCCGTTGACCAGCGTGCGCCGGCTGACCCGCCTGGGTGAGCTGACCGGCGTCGAACCCGCCCCGGAACTGATGGCACGACTGGCTGCCGCGGACACCGACGCGGAACGCCGCCTGATCGGCGTCCGCGCCACGGTGGACCTGGCCAACGCCGCCCTGGACGCCGGTGCACCGGGAATCCACCTGTACACCTTCAACGAACATGCCTGTGCGCTGGAGGTCCTGGACAAGCTGGCCCTGCCGCGGCCGGCCCGTCCGGCGAGCCGGCTCAGCGCCATTGCCCGCCGCCATCAGGAAATGGCGAGCTGAGAGCGCCTCCGCGCTTCCTAACCGCCCGAAACCGCCGCACCTTTGCCGCCGCACTTTTCAGCGCTGGCGCCTTTAGCGTCGGCACCATCGCATTCGAACAGCAATCACCCATGATTTTTACCAACACATCCAAGGAATTTCACATGACTGAGCAGAACACCCAGGCCGTGACCACTCCGTTCCCGTCCGCCTCGATCCTGGGCTACCCGCGCATCGGCCGCCGCCGTGAGCTGAAGAAGGCCGTCGAAGCCTACTGGGCCGGCAAGATCGACGCCGCCGCGCTTGACGCGGCCGCCAAGGAGATCCAGCTGGGCACCGCAAAGCGCCTGCAGGGCCTGGGCCTGACCGAAGCCGCAGCCGTTCCGGGGACCTTCTCCTACTACGACCAGGTGCTCGACGCCGCCGCCCACCTCGGCGCCGTCCCGGCCCGTTTCGGCAACCTCCTCAACGCCGAGGGTCAGCTGGACATCGACGGCTACTTCACCCTGGCCCGCGGAACCAAGGACCAGCAGCCGCTGGAAATGACCAAGTGGTTCGACACCAACTACCACTACCTTGTGCCGGAAATCGGCCCCGAAACCAACTTCACGCTGGCCTCCAACCGCATCGTTGAAGAATTCGAATACGCCCTCGCCAACGGTGTGGAGACCCGCCCGTACATCGTGGGCCCGGTCACCTTCCTGCTGCTGAGCAAGGCTTCCGACGACGCCCCGGCCGGCTTCAGCCCGCTCTCCCGCCTCGAGGACGTCCTGCCGGTCTACACCGCGCTGCTGGAGAAGCTCGCCGCCGCCGGCGCCAGCTGGGTCCAGCTGGACGAGCCCGCCCTCGTGGTGGACCAGGACACCCCGGAACAGGAGATCCAGGCAGCGGTTGCCCGCTCCTACGAGGTCCTGTCCGCGGCTGCCCGTCGCCCGCAGCTGTTCGTTTCCACCCCGTACGGTGCACTGAACGGCCAGCTCGGCACCCTCGCGGCCACCAACATCGACGCCCTGCACATCGACGTCTTCAAGGGCGCTGTCCCCTCCGCAGCAGCACTCGCCGCGCTGGGCAGCAAGACCCTGGTTGCCGGCGTCGTGGACGGCCACAACATCTGGCGCAACGACCTCGCCGCGTCTGCGGACAAGATCGCCGAGCTGAAGAAGTCCGTCGCCAAGCTGGCCGTCAGCACCTCCACGTCCACCCAGCACGTCCCGCACGACGTCGAGGAGGAGGCACAGCTGTCCGCGCAGCTCCGCAGCTGGCTGGCCTTCGCCGACCAGAAGGCAGTGGAAGTTGTCACCCTGGCCGGCGTTCTGACCGACGCCGCCGCCGTACAGCCGGCCATCGACGAGGCTTCCCGCGTCATCGCCTCCCGCGCCGCCGCCGAGGGCGTCCAGCGCGCCGACGTCCGGGCCCGGACCGCAGCCCTGACCCCGGCCGACTTCAACCGCTCCGAGTACTCGGTCCGCGAAGCCGCACAGGAAGAGGCCCTGCACCTGCCGCCGCTGCCCACCACCACCATCGGCTCGTTCCCGCAGACCTCCGAAATCCGCTCGGCCCGTGCCCGCAACAACAAGGGCGACCTCACCAACGAGCAGTACGAGAAGCTCATGAAGGACGAGATCAAGCGCGTCGTGGAGCTGCAGGAAGAGCTCGGCTACGACGTCCTGGTGCACGGCGAGCCCGAGCGCAACGACATGGTCCAGTACTTCGCCGAGAACCTCGAAGGCTTCGACGTCACGGTCCACGGCTGGGTGCAGTCCTATGGCTCCCGCTGCACGCGTCCGTCCATCCTCTGGGGCGACGTCACCCGCAGCGCCCCCATCACGGTTGAATGGGCCAAGTACGCACAGTCCCTGACCAACAAGCCGATGAAGGGCATGCTCACCGGTCCTGTCACGATCCTGGCCTGGTCCTTCGTCCGCGACGACCAGCCGCTGGGCGAGACCGCGAACCAGGTTGGCTTGGCCCTGCGCGACGAGATCGCCGACCTCGAAGCCGCCGGCATCAAGGTCATCCAGGTGGACGAGCCCGCCCTGCGCGAGCTCCTGCCGCTGCGCAAGGCCGACCAGGCCTCCTACCTGGACTGGTCAGTCAACTCGTTCCGACTGTCCACCGCCGGTGCGGCTGACGCCACCCAGATCCACACGCACCTGTGCTACTCCGAATTCGGCGCCATCATCGACGCCATCGACGGACTGGACGCTGACGTCACCTCCATCGAGGCCGCGCGTTCACGCATGGAGGTTGTCCACGACCTCGAGTCCCACGGCTTCGGCCGCGGCGTCGGCCCGGGCGTCTACGACATCCACTCGCCGCGCGTCCCGGGCGAGCAGGAAGTCACCGAGCTGCTCAGCACCGCCGTCAAGCACGTTCCGTCCCGCCAGCTCTGGGTCAACCCGGACTGCGGCCTGAAGACCCGCGGCTACGCCGAGACCGAAGAGTCCCTGCGCAACCTCGTCGCGGCCACCAGGACGGTCCGCGCCGAGCTGCTCGAAGCAGCCAAGTAATAAAAGCACCGCATACGACGGCGGCCGGTCACCTCAGGTGACCGGCCCCCCCGCGTTTATACCGGCACTAGCCCCGCCGCGGCACCCCAAATACGTGCAGTTACGGTGCCACGCACCCGTGTCCCGGTACGAGAAAGTAAGGGC
>NZ_JAVDRQ010000015.1:0-105890 GCF_031454875.1 Arthrobacter oryzae | reverse complement strand
GGCGAGACCCGCGAGGAAATCTCCGAGGCACTGAAGGACCTGCACGCCGCCGGCTGCGACCTGATCACCATCACCCAGTACCTGCGCCCCTCCGAGCGGCACCTTCCGGTGGACCGCTGGGTCAAACCGCAGGAATTCGTCGACCTCGCCACCGAGGCCGAGGAAATCGGCTTCCTCGGCGTCATGTCCGGTCCGCTGGTCCGTTCCTCCTACCGCGCCGGCCGGCTCTGGGCCACCGCAATGCGGAAGAAGGGCTGGGAAATCCCCGCCGAACTCGCACACATCGAGTCCTCCGGCACCACCCGCCAGGAAGCAAGCTCCCTGCTCGCGGCGCACTCCTAACGCCTTTCATAACAAACGTGCCTGAGGGCCGGAACCGGAGCACTCCGACGTCCGGCCCTCAGGCATAAATCACGTAGAATTAAGGCACTATGGCGAATTCCCCTGATTCCAGCAAACCGACTCCGGCAGCCTCCGACGCTCCGAAGCGTGGCCTCTTCTCTCGCAAGCCGAAGGAAGCCAAGGTCAAGAAGCCCAGCAGGCTGAAGCAGATCAACGAAGTCTTCCAGATGACGCGGCGCCACGACCCCATGGTCGTCTGGATGATGCTGCTGGCGTTCCTGGGCGTCATCGCGGTCAGCTTCCTGGTGGGCTACCTTCTCGAAAACTGGATCACGGGCCTGATCATCGGCATCCCGCTGGGTCTTCTGGCCGCCACCCTGATCCTCTCGCGGCGCGCTGAGCGTGCGGCCTTTGCCCAGATTGAAAACCAGCCCGGCGCGTCCGGGGCTGCCCTGGGCACCCTGAAGCGCGGCTGGATCACTGAAGACCAGCCGGTTGCGGTCAACCCCCGCACCCAGGACGCCGTTTTCCGCGCCATCGGCCGTCCCGGCGTCGTCCTGGTCTCCGAAGGACCCACCCACCGGGTCCGTCCGTTGGTCGATGCCGAACGCAAGCGCCTGGCGCGTATCCTGCCCAACGTCACGGTGCACGTGATCGAGACCGGCCGCGGCGAAGGGCAGACTCCGATCAGCCAGGTCGCCAAGAAGATGAACAAGCTGGACAAGGAACTCACCAAGCTCGAGGTGAGCGCGGTATCCAAGCGCATTTCCTCGCTGGGAAACCGTCTCCCCATCCCCAAGGGAATTGATCCCTACAAAGCCCGGCCGGACCGCAAAGCAGCACGCGGCCGCTAACAGCACCATCAACGCCCCGGCGTCCGGCCATCCGGCCGGCAACCGGGGCGTTTGCTTTGCGACCATCACCCCGTCATCACCACCCGTCGACCACTGTCACGGGTCATTGCCACGAGCCATTGCCATGAGCGAAAACGGAGAACCGTGAAACTGCCCTCAAAATCTGCCGTCGTCCGCCTCTTTCGGATACTCGCCGTCGCCGAAGCGTTCAGCTGGGCTGCCCTCCTGACCGGAATGTACTTCAAGTGGATAGCCCGGACCTCGGAGTTGGGCGTGGAGATTGCCGGCCCGGTTCATGGGGCACTGTTCATCGCCTATGGCGTGGCGGCGCTGGCCCTGTGGCGGCTGCAGCGGTGGCCTTTCCTGGTGGCGTTCTTCGCAGGGCTCTCCGCGGTATTTCCGTTCGCCACGGTCCTGTTCGAACGCTGGGCGGGCAAGCGCGGATATCTCACCCCGGCCGCCAGCGGGCACCCGGCGGACCGGGAACGCGAGAGCGCCAGCGTCTGACCGGATCCTGCCTGCAGTTCCGCTATCTCGGGCCCGGCTACATCCGGGCCAGGCCATATCAGGCAGGGGCTACATCCGGACGAGAATGGTGTTCATTGCCTTGTCGTGCAGGCCCCGGTGATCCGGGTCAAAGATGACCGCCGGAATGACCAGGCACAGGAGCACGGCGCGGACAAGTGCTGCCAAGGGCCCCGCCGGAGCGCCGCCCAGGCGCACAACGTGGATTCCAACCAGGCGGTGGCCGATGCTGTAGCCGAGGGTTCCGATCAGCAGGACCTGCTCAACCGCGAACACGGCCAGGGTCGCCCACGGGTCGCCGCCAAAGGCGAAATTGCTGATCAGGAGCGCCAGGGCCCAGTCGATGCAGATGGCAAGGATCCGGCGCCCCGCGCGTGCCATGGAGCCCGGTCCCGCCTCGGGCAGGCCGAGCCGCTCCCCGGGGTATCTGGAAATGCCGGAAGTGTCCGGACCACTGAGCCACGAACCTATGTCTTTGCGATCAACCACGGATCAAGACTATCTTCTGCGGGAAGATCACAGGTCACTCTGCCGAGAAGTAGTTTGTTCGAAGCCCTGTGCGCAGTTCGGTTGAAGTTCACACTCTGGATGCGGATGGACCACAGTGTGGACACCGTATAGCGTTTACATATCAGGCGGTTATGTAACCTGCCGGAAACAAAGCGGACACGGACGGGAAACCCCGTGTCCCTAGGGTGGTAACAGTTGCTAGCGAGCTGGGAGCGGGGACACTTTTGTGTTTTCGCGCCTTCGGATTGCGCTGGACCATATGGCTTTCCAGCCAGTTATTACTTATGCGTAAGGAGCATAGATGTTTAAGACTGCGGACGAAGTCCTCAAGTTCATCAAGGACGAAGATATTAAATTCGTCGATATCCGCTTCACCGATCTTCCTGGCGTGCAGCAGCACTTCAATGTGCCGGCCAAGAGCGTCGATGCAGACTTCTTCATCAATGGCCAGCTCTTTGACGGTTCCTCCATCCGCGGTTTCCAGGGCATCGCCGAGTCCGACATGCAGCTCATCCCGGACGTCACCACGGCGTTCCTCGACACGTTCCGCATGGAGAAGACCCTCGCGCTGAACTTCTCCATCGTGAACCCCCGCACCGGTGACCCCTACCACCGCGACCCCCGCGGCGTAGCCGAGAAGGCTGAAGCCTACCTCGCCTCCACCGGCATTGCGGACACCGCATTCTTCGCTCCCGAGGCCGAGTTCTTCGTGTTCGACAACGTCCAGTACCAGTCCTCCCCGCAGGGCAGCTTCTACAAGATCGACTCCGAAGAAGCCCACTGGAACACCGGTCGCGAAGAAGAAGGCGGAAACCTGGGCTACAAGACCCCCGTCAAGGGCGGCTACTTCCCGGTTTCCCCCACCGACAAGCAGGCCGACCTGCGCGACGCCATGTGTGTCGCTCTGGACGAGGCCGGCCTTGAGGTCGAGCGCAGCCACCACGAGGTCGGTTCCGCCGGCCAGGCCGAGATCAACTACAAGTTCACCACGCTGACCCACGCGGCTGATGACCTGCAGAAGTTCAAGTACGTCATCAAGAACACCGCTGACGCCTGGGGCAAGTCGGTCACCTTCATGCCGAAGCCCGTCTTCGGCGACAACGGCTCGGGCATGCACTGCCACCAGTCGCTCTGGAACGGCGGCGAGCCGCTGTTCTACGACGAAAAGGGTTACGCAGGCCTGTCCGACATGGCCCGCTGGTACATCGGCGGCCTGCTGAAGCACTCCTCCGCCGTGCTCGCCTTCACCAACCCGACGGTTAACTCCTACCGCCGCCTGGTCAAGGGCTTCGAGGCTCCCGTCAACATGGTTTACTCGCAGGGCAACCGCTCCGCCGGTATCCGCATCCCCATCACGGGTTCCAACCCGAAGGCCAAGCGCATCGAATTCCGCGCTCCGGACCCCTCCTCGAACCCGTACCTGGCATTCGCTGCCCAGCTGATGGCCGGCATTGACGGCATCCGCAACCGCATCGAACCGCCGGCTCCCATCGACAAGGACCTCTACGAGCTCCCGGCCGAGGAAGCAAAGGACATCCCCAAGGCTCCGGGCACGCTCGAGGAAGCATTGGACGCACTGGCCGAGGACAACGAGTTCCTCCAGGCCGGCGGTGTGTTCACCCAGGACCTGATCGACACCTGGATCGAGTACAAGTACGAGAACGAGATCCGCCCGCTGTCGCTGCGCCCGAACCCCTACGAGTTCGAGCTCTACTACGGCGTCTAGTCAGTTCATGCGGCTGAAGCGGGCATAATTCGCACACAGTCCCGCAATTTAGTTACAGCAAAGGCCGGCCCCAGGTTCAAACACCTGGGGCCGGCTTTTTTAGCTTGGATCCGCTAGGCCTGCTGTGCAGTCCGCGCATTCAACCGCTCCCCGAGCACGGCTGGCTGTTGACCCGCAGGCCTGGCATCGTGAAGCGCCCCTTGCTTTACTCACTCTGGCACCTCATGGGGCACCCATGCTGCCAAGGCCTCCGTTGGCCCCGAGTCCCGCAGTGCGTGCCTGAAGGTCAGAACGTACCTTCCCCCTGGAAGTTCAATCGGGAACTCCGGCGCTTCGCGAAGATCCGACGTTCCGTCCTTCTCGCCGCCTTTATAGGTCACGTTCAGCCTCATAGACCCACCGTAGAACACCAGCAAGACATTAGAAAGGCCCCGCACGGCCCGTTGAGCTGACTCCAGCCCTCAACGCCCGAGACGGTCAGGGCTACACCGATGGCGTGTCTAGTCAGACACCCGGCCTAAACCGCGTTTAGTCCCCAGATAAAGCCCGCCTGTGCTGCTTCGACAGCACAGGCGGGCTTTTCTTTGCCGGTTGTTAGGCCACGCACCCGCCATTGGCGGCCACGTAGCCGTCGAGCCGGTAGATGAAGGCCGCCATCTGCTCACGCGTGACGGCGTCGGCCGGACGGTAGGTGCCGTCCGCCCAGCCAGTGGAAATCTCGGCGTGCTTCATCCAGGAGATCTCCCGATAGAAGCCGCTCGCGGGCGTCATGTCCACGAATGGCGATACGGCCGGCCCGGCAATGTTGGCGTCTGCGATGCGGCAGAGCTTTGCCGCATACCGGTTGAGAAAGGCTGACATCGCTTCGCGGGTGATGGATTCATACGGCCGGTAGGTATGGTCCGCCCAGCCTGTGGAAAGTTCGGTGCGGTTCATCCACGCAATCGGGCGGTAGAAGTCGTGAGAGGTGGGCACGTCGATAAACGGTGACACCGCGGGCGGCGTGAATTCGGGGTTGCCCGCGAGCCGGTACATAAAGGCGGCCATAGCCTCCCGGGACATCGTCGCAAACGGCCGGTACGTGCCGTCCGCCCAGCCGGTGGACAGTTGGCTGTAGTACATCCAGTCAATCTGGGTCTGGAATGCTGACTGGTATGCGTCAATGAACGGCGAGGCGTTGATGGTGATGCCTGCTGAGGTGCTCGTTACGTAGTCGACCGTCACCCTCGTACCCGTATAGGTGGTGAAGGTCTGGCCGGCCTGCCAGGTCTGGTTGGAGGCGTAGTAACCGGAGAAAGGGAGGGTTGAGGGCATCAGGATCAGCGAACTTGCTGAGGTGGCTCCTCCAGACTGGACAATCTTGACGCCCCGGTTGCCGCTGACGGCGGTTGCAGCGTCGTAGCCGACGGGCAAGCGCAGCTCCAGGTAGTAGACCTCTTTGCTCTTCGGATCGGTGAACTTCACGGCACGGTTTGCTTCGCTGCCCGCCCAGGCCTTCAGCGTGTATTTCTTGACGCCTGAAGCCAAGCCGGCGTTGAAGATCTCGTCTCCGCGGCCGAATCCCCCGCGGTCCCAGAAGCTGGAGCTGATGGCCGGAAGGCTGTACTGCGCGGCACCCATCAGGTCAGTGGTGTCTCCATATTCGCGGATACTGCAGGACGTGTCGGCAAATCCCCCGGTCAGGCTCGGGCCGACGTCGGCGATGCCGCTGCCGCACTGGAGGCTGTCGGCGTGCATGAGGCCAAGAACGTGTCCGAACTCGTGGGCGACCACGTTGTTCGTGAACTTGCTCGGCAGGGGCATCAAAATGCGCCCGCTGGTACCGTCACTGCTGGCCCCGAAGCCCAGGGCGCCCCAGGAAAGGGTGGGAACCGGAACGTAGATCACCAAAGCGGTGTAAGGACTGCTGACCCAGCCCAGTTCACGGGTCACCGTGTTGGTGATGGTGTAGTAGTCCTGGCCGGAGGTCGCCGAGGACTTGAAGCCCGTTCGTACAGAGGCCACAGACATGGAGAGCCTGTTATTGGACATTGCCTTCCAATAGTTGCTCGAAGCCGTGATCCCGTTCTTAGCCGCATCCAGGGAAATCGCGCTGGTTTCCGCCGCGCTCTTGTCCGCCAACTGCACCGTTACCAGGGCCACCTTGATGTCACCGGTCCGCGAGAGACCGGCGGCTCCTTGAAGTTCCAGGGCCTCGGTGCCGAGTTCCCGGCCCTTCGGAAGTGGGGCAACTGCGGTCTCCGAAGCGTGGGCGGCATGCGGAGTGCCTTCCACCTCCTCGATGGGAACGGTCCCGGGAGATGGGGCAGTTGCGGCCAGGGCCGGTGCAACCGGGAGGCTCGCCAGCATGGCTGACGAAAGGAACAAAGCGGCGAAGAGGGCAGCGGCTCGCTGGAAGAGGTGCATGGCGACTTTCGTGATGAAGGGCTTGGAAAACATGGGCGGAACCCTGCAGGGGGTCTCCCACTTCCGGTGCCGTCCGTGTTCTTGCCGAAATCCCGGAATCGTTTCGGCATCGCCAGCGCGCCGGGGCAGGCTGGATTCACGGACCCGTGGAGGCTAGGCGCCGGCGCCCCGCATATTGGCGAACCGGAGGCCGGAAAAAGTCGCGGCGGTCCTGGCGCTGATCGTGCCGACTGTGCTGAATGTCACGGAGGAGATTACGAAAACGTCGATGTCTGCGCGCGCGGCCGAGTGGTGAAAAGAGCCCGCTCCGCCGTGTCTTGCGTATGACATTCAGTGTTCCCCATTATCACAGATGCATTCAGGATGCACTAAAGATAGCATGGGCCCCTCCAGTCACAGCAACCCCATACAGCACAAAAATGCTGAGGGTGCCGGACGCCGCGGCTGGCTGACCGACATGGGAGCAAGCTCGCGCTCAGAAGGCCCGGAACATCGTCCGCTGGGGTCCGGCGTCGCCGCCGAGGTACTCTCCGCGGTCCACGAATCCCGCCTTACGGTAAACGGCCTGACCGGCCGGGTTGCGATCGTTTACGGAAAGCACGACGCCGGCCTCTCCCCCGCCCAGCCTCTCGGTGAGTTTTGCCGCTTCACGGACGGCGGCCGCAGCGGCCAGGGTGCCCAAGCCCCGGCCTTGGTGCTTGCGGTCGATGAGAAATCCCCGCAAAAGCCAGACCGAGTCGTCGTCGTGCCATCCGGCCAGGGACGCAGCGCCGCGTTGAAGCGTGAACACACCGACGGCTTCTCCGCCGGAGTCCACCACATAGGGAAACCGTGAGTCCTCTTCCAGAGCCACGAGCATCATGCGCAGCGGATCCCCCGCGAAGTCCTGCTGTCCCTCAGCGAGGCCCAATTCCGCGACTTCGCCGAGTTTGACGGACCTTGCGTCGTCGTCGAGCCTCTTCAGGGCGATGAGCCATACGGAATCGGACATGGATTGAGCCTACCGAGAAACAACGACGCCGGCTGTCACCTGGGAAGGTGACAGCCGGCGTCGTGCCTTGGTTCAGCAGGCGGCGGTTGGGACGGGTGGCTTTACGGCGCCGAAGCCTCAGCGGGCGGGCCGGCAGGGTCCATCCAGAAGACTTCCCAGAGATGGCCGTCCGGGTCCTGGAAGCTGTGGTTATACATAAAGCCGTAGTCCTGGGCTTCCTGGGACGGGGTGCCTCCAGCGGCCAGGGCTTTGCGCATCGTGTCGTCGACAGCCTCGCGGCTGTCAACGGAGAAAGCCACGATGGCCTCGGCATTGCTGCCGGTGTCCGCAATGCCCTTCGAAATGAACGTCTTGAAGTAGCTTTCCACCAGCAGCATGACGAAGGCGCCGTCGTTAACGATCATGCAGGTGGCATTTTCATCGGTGAAGTCGGGGTTGAAGGAAAAGCCGAGCGCGGTGAAGAACTCGACCGACCGATCAAGGTCTTTGACGGGAAGATTCAGAAAGAGTTGCGTGGCCATGCGCTCAAACTAGCATCGGCTCCGGCGCGTGTCAGCCCCTGGCACGCCCCCGTAACCTGCCCCGCAGCCGCACCGAACCCGGCTACTGGCCGTAAAACACCCGATCGAAAACCGCACGGGCCCGCCTGCTGAGCCGCAGGTAGTCTTCTTCGAGCGCCGCCGCGTTGCCCGGCTGGTAGCCGCACCAGCGGGCCACGGCTTCCAGGTCCCGGCGGGAAGACGGCAGCAGGTCTGAGGCGCGGCCGGTCCAAATCACGTTGGCCGACCTGATGCGGCTTGCCAGCCGCCATGCCTGCAGCAGCAGCGCGGCCTCGTCAGGCTCCAGGAAGCCCAGGGAGGCTGCGGCTTCCAGCGCCGGGACGGTGGAGGTGGTCCGCAGTTCAGGGTGCTTGCCCGCATGCTGCAGCTGCAGCAGCTGGACGAGCCATTCGACGTCGCTCAAGCCGCCGCGGCCCAGCTTGAGGTGCCGTGCGGGATCCGCTCCACGGGGTAGCCGTTCGGATTCGACCCTGGCTTTGACGCGCCGGATTTCCCGGACATCCTTCTCCGAGAGTTCCGCCGGATACCGGATGGGATCGATCAGCTCCACGAAGTCGGCAGCAAGGTCGTCGTCCCCTGCGATGGGCAGTGCCCGCAGGAGTGCCTGTGCTTCCCAGACGAGCGACCACCGCCGGTAATACTCTGCGTACGAATCCAGGGACCGCACCATGGCCCCGCTCTTGCCTTCGGGCCGCAG
This sequence comes from Arthrobacter oryzae, assembly GCF_031454875.1. GTDB lineage: Bacteria > Actinomycetota > Actinomycetes > Actinomycetales > Micrococcaceae > Arthrobacter > Arthrobacter oryzae_D. The sequence goes on along the minus strand of NZ_JAVDRQ010000015.1, from coordinate 97,279 downwards.
GTCGGCGTCCACCATCAGCACGCGCTCGGCGCGGATCGCAGGCTTCAGCGGCTGGGTCAGCAGGTTCGAAATGTGGCCGACGATCTGGGCGGCCTGGTTCTGCGCCTCTTCCTCCGGAACGCCGGGCAGGCCGCGGTATACGTACATCACGTCCGCGTCGGAGCCGTAGCCGATCTCCCTGCCGCCTTGGCGGCCCATGGCAACCACCAGCACGCGTGTTTTCAGCGGGCCTGACGCGGCCACGATTCCTTCGGCTACCCGCAGGGCGCCCAGGATGGCTGCCCTGTCCGTGTCTGCGAGGGCAGCCCCCACCCGGTCCTGGTCGAGCAGGCCGGCGCTGTCCGCAATGGCGACCCTGAGGATTTCCCGGCGCCGGATCAGCCGGATGAGCCGCATGGCGCTCTCGGGGTTTTCGTGCCGTGACATTTTCGAGGTGATTTCCAGCCACTGCGCCTCGAATTCCAGCGGTGCCAGTTCCTTGTCGGTTCCCAGCCAGGCCACGGATTCCGGGGAAACCTCAAGGAGGTCCGCGATCAGCCGGGAGTTGGAGAGCACGTGGCACAGCCGCTCGGCGGCGGCCGTCGAGTCGCGCAGCATCCCCAGGTACCAGTGCGTTGTTCCCAGCGCCTCGCTGACGCGGCGGAAACCCAGCAGCCCGGCGTCGGGATCCACGCCGTCGGCGAGCCACCCCAGCAGGATGGGCAGAAGCTGGCGCTGCAGCGCCGCCCGCCGGCTCACGCCGGCAGTAAGCGCCTCGATGTGGCGCATGGCCCCCTGCGGATCCAGGTAGCCCAACGCGGCCAGTCGCCCTTGGGCAGCCTCCGGCGTCAGCCGTGCATCTTCGCTGCTCAGCTTGGCGGCGGTGTTCAGCAGCGGCCGGTAGAAGATGCGCTCGTGCAGTTCTCGAACGGACCGCTTTGTCTTCTGCCAGGCAGCCAGGAGCGCATCGGGGTGCGGCCGTTCGCGCGCGAACGGGCCCAGCACTGCCTTTGCGAGGGCACGAAGGGCTTCCTCCCTGACCGGCATCAGGTGCGTACGCCGCAGCTGGAAAAGCTGGATCCTGTGCTCCAGGAGTCGCAGGTACCGGTAGGCGTGGTCGAACTCGGCGGCGTCCGTCCGACCGATGTAGCCGCCGGCGGAGAGCGCGGCAATCGCCGAGGTGGTGTCCCGCTGGCGCAGCGATTCGTCGGCTTTTCCGTGCACCAGCTGCAACAGCTGGACGGTGAATTCGACGTCCCGCAGGCCGCCGCGGCCCAGCTTGATCTGGCGCTGTTCCTCATCCGCGGGAATGTTGTCCGTGACGCGGCGGCGCATGGCCTGCACCGATTCCACGAACCCTTCCCGGTTCGCCGAACCCCAGATCAGGGGCAGCACGGCCGCCTCGTAACGGGCGCCCAGGTCTGCATCACCCGCGATGGTCCGGGCCTTCAGGAGTGCCTGGAATTCCCAGCTTTCTGCCCACCGAGCGTAGTAGCTCTGATGGGATGCCAGCGTCCGCACCAACGGCCCGGACTTGCCTTCAGGGCGCAGGTTCGCATCAACTTCCCACAGGCCCGGTTCCCGGCCGATGGACATGATGGCCCTGGAAATACCCGTGGCCAGGGCCGTCCCGATGGTGTTGGCGCGGGCATCATCGAGTTCGTCCGCTTCGATCACGTAGATGACGTCGACGTCGGAAATGTAGTTAAGTTCGCGGGCACCGCACTTGCCCATGCCGATGACGGCAAGGCCCACCTGGGCGACGTCCGACGCCGAGAACTGCTCGGCCGCTTCCGCCCTGGAAACGGCCAGCGCCGCCTCGATCGCCGCGCCGGCGAGGTCCGCCAGTTCGGCCCCTGCCGCGGGCATGAAATCCAGGGGATCAGCGGCACACAGGTCCTTGACGGCCAGGTCCACCACACCGCGCCGGTACGCGGTCCGCAGCGCCACGTAGGCATCCGGGCCGGACAGCCCCGCCACAGGCCTGCGCGCCTTTGGGTCGGCCTGCACGGACCGCAGGAGGTGGGCGCGGAGTTCCCCGGCGTCGGCAGGAACCGGCTCCGGGCTGGCCACCACATCGAAGGCGTCGAGGTGCTCGGGATGGCGGATCAGGAATTCACCCAAGGCCTCCGACGCCCCGAGCACACGGTACAGCGGCTCGCTGATATCGATGTCCGCTGCTGCCAGTTTCCGGAGGTCGGGATGCTTTTCAATCAGGCGCACCAGCGACTGCAGCGCGGTATCCGGACTGGCGGCGAGGTGGAAGCCCGCGAACAGGGCCTCCTGATCGATTCCTTCCAGTTCCCGGGCAGCGAGGAACCGCTCCCCCTTGTCCAGGTCACTGAAACCGGCGGAGATCAGGCGACGGGCGAGGCTCACCGCTGCGTCCTAGAGGATGCCGAGATTACGCTGCAGCTCGTAGGGCGTCACCTGGAGACGGTAGTCCTGCCATTCCGCGCGCTTGTTGCGCAGGAAGTATTCGAAGACCTGCTCACCGAGGATCTGCGGCATGAGCTCGGAATCCTCCATGGCCCTGATCGCGTCGTGCAGGCTGGCGGGCAGCGGATCGTGGCCCATGGCGCGGCGCTCGGCCGAGCTGAGCGACCAGATGTCGTCCTCGGCTGCGGCGGGAATCTCGTAGCCTTCCTCGATGCCCTTCAGCCCGGCACCGAGCAGTACGGCGTAGGCAAGGTAGGGGTTGGCAGCGGAGTCAATGCCGCGGTACTCGATGCGCGCGGACTGGCCCTTGCCCGGCTTGTACAGGGGAACGCGTACCAGTGCGGAGCGGTTGTTGTGGCCCCAGCTCAGGTAGCTGGGTGCTTCGCCGCCGCCCCAGAGCCGCTTGTAGGAGTTCACGAACTGGTTGGTGACGGCCGTGAATTCGGGCGCGTGCTTGAGGATGCCCGCGATGAACTGCTTGGCGGTCTTGGACAGCTGGAACTCCGCGCCGGCTTCGTAGAAGGCGTTGGTGTCGCCTTCGAAGAGGGAGAAGTGCGTGTGCATGCCGGAGCCCGGGTGGGCCGTGAACGGTTTGGGCATGAAGGTGGCGTACGTGCCTTGCTGCAGGGCCACTTCCTTGATGACGGTGCGGAACGTCATGATGTTGTCCGCGGTCTGCAGGGCGTCCGCGTACCGGAGGTCGATTTCGTTCTGGCCGGGACCGGCCTCGTGGTGGCTGAACTCGACGGAGATGCCCACGGACTCCAGCATCGTCACCGCGGTGCGCCGGAAATCCTGCGCAACACCGCCCGGGACGTGGTCGAAGTAGCCGCCCTCGTCGACGGGGATGGGTGAACCGTCGGGGCCCGGCTCCTGCGACTTCAGCAGGTAGAACTCGATTTCGGGATGCGTGTAGCAGGTGAATCCCATGTCCGCGGCCTTGGCGAGGGTGCGCTTGAGGACATTGCGCGGGTCCGCAGCTGAGGGCTCGCCGTCGGGCGTCAGAATGTCGCAGTACATGCGCGAGGTCTGTTCCGTTTCCCCGCGCCACGGCAGGATCTGGAACGTCGAGGGATCCGGCTGCGCCAGCATGTCCGATTCGAACACGCGGGCCAGGCCCTCGATGGCGGAGCCGTCGAAGCCCAGGCCCTCTTCGAAGGCGCCTTCGACTTCGGCCGGGGCCAGCGCAACAGACTTGAGTGAACCCACGACATCCGTGAACCAAAGACGCACGAACCGCACGTCGCGCTCTTCGATCGTCCGCAGGACAAACTCTTGCTGGCGGTCCATTATGGCCTCTTCTCCGGATCAACGATTTGATGCCCCGGGTCCGTATTCCATAGAGCCGGCGGCAGCTCACGTTTCACTGTACTAAGCATTGGCGCTGAATGCTGGAGCCGGAGGTCCGCGTAACACAGCGTTAACACGCACAGTCGCGCCGCGCGCCGGGCAATTGCCCGGGCGCCGCCCTTCGAGGCACTGCCGGGACGCCGTTTTGTGACGCGATTCACCGGCCGGGGCAGGCCGTCCGGTAGCTAGGACGCACAGTACCGCATTACGCTCTTGCCATGGCCACAAGCAACAGTTCCGATTCCAGCACGTCCGCTGAAGTACCTGCTCCGTACGGCAACGGCCCCGGCCACCCGACCGCAACAACACCGGAAACCGCCCGGAAGCCGGTGGCCCGAATCCGGATCCACCACCTGCAGCAGGCCAAGGCAAACGGTGAGCACTTTGCCATGCTCACTGCTTACGAGCAGTACACGGCCGAGATCTTCGACGAAGCGGGCATCGAGGTGCTCCTGGTCGGCGACTCCGCCTCCAACAACGTCTTCGGCAACGAAACAAGCCTCCCGGTCACCGTGGACGAACTGCTTCCGCTGTGCCGTGCCGTGGCACGGTCGGCCAAGCGGGCCCTGGTGGTGGCGGACCTTCCCTTCGGAAGCTACGAGGTTTCAGCCGAGCAGGCAGTGGCCACCGGCGTCCGTTTCCTCAAGGAAGGCCTTGCGCACGCCGTCAAGATTGAGGGCGGCAGATTCTATGCGGACACCGTCCGGGCGATGGTCCAGGCCGGCATTCCGGTCATGGCGCATATCGGCTTCACGCCCCAGAGCGAGCATTCACTGGGCGGTTACCGGGTCCAGGGCCGCGGAGATGACGCCCAGCGCCTCATCGACGACGCCGTGGCTCTTGCTGACGCCGGCGCTTTCAGCGTCCTGATGGAGATGGTCCCGGCCGCCACCGCCGCGGCCGTCGACGCCGCCATCTCCGTTCCAACCGTCGGTATCGGGGCAGGCAACACCACCACGGGCCAGGTGCTGGTCTGGCAGGACATGGCCGGGCTCCGCGGCGGCAAGATGGCAAAGTTCGTCAAGCAGTACGCCGATCTGCGCACGTCCCTGAGCAGCGCGGCGAAGGCCTATGGCGACGACGTCCGGACTGGCCAGTTCCCCGGGCCCGAGCACTCGTTCTAACCGGTTCCAGCCGCTCCCCGGTTAGAAGAGGGTGACAAGGGACCCGGCTGGCGGGCTTAGCGGGGACGGCGGCGCTGGCCGCAGCCTAGTCCTCGTCGCCCTTTTCCCAGGCTTCGTTGCGTGCTTTGACCTTCTCCAGCGCATGCTCGGCTTCGGCGCGCGTCTTGTACGGTCCGATCAGCTGGGTCCAGTCGGACATGGCGTCTTCCTCCACCTCGTGGGTTTTGACGTTGTACCAGTACTCGGTCATCGCTGCTCCTCGCATTCTGCAGGCTCCCTGCCCGCTGAGAGTGATCCACGTAACGTAAAGCTCCATCGGGTTCCGAAGCGGCTTTCCGTTACATGGGCTTCCATGCCGCCTTATATGATCAATCTATGCCTTCTCTTGCCTCGACTGCACCCACCGGCACGCTTGTCCCTGGAACCGTCAGCCCGCAACTGCCGGTCCCGGCATCAATTCCCCGCCCCGAGTACGTGGGCAAGCCCGGTCCGGAGAAGTTCACCGGCTCGGAGGTGAAGTCCGCCGAGACCATCGAGAAAATCAGGATCGCAAGCCGGATCGCCGCCCAGGCCATCGTGGAGGTAGGCAAACACATCCGGCCCGGCGTAACGACGGACCAGCTCGACAGGGTCGGCCACGAGTTCCTGCTCGACCACAACGCCTATCCTTCAACCCTCGGCTACCGGGGCTTTCCCAAATCACTCTGCTCCTCCCTGAACGAAGTGATCTGCCACGGCATACCGGACAGCACGGTGGTCCAGGACGGCGACATCCTCAACATCGACATCACCGCCTTCATCGGCGGCGTCCACGGGGACACTAACTTCACGTTCCTGGTGGGTGACGTCGACGAGGAGTCCCGGCTTCTCGTGGAGCGCACCCGGGAATCGCTCAACCGCGCCATCAAAGCCGTTGCTCCCGGGCGGGAAATCAACGTCATCGGCCGCGCCATCCAGTCCTATGCCAAGCGTTTCGGCTACGGTGTTGTCCGGGATTTCACCGGCCACGGTGTTGGCGAAGCGTTTCACACCGGCCTGATCATTCCGCACTACGACGCCGCTCCCGCGTACAACACGGTCATTGAAACAGGCATGGTGTTCACCATTGAACCGATGCTGACGCTGGGGACCGTCGAGTGGGACATGTGGGCTGACGACTGGACCGTGGTAACTCGGGACCGCAAGCGCACGGCCCAGTTCGAGCACACCCTGCTCGTCACCGAGTCGGGCGCCGAAATCCTTACGCTGCCCTGATCTCCCGGCCGCCCGCCGGCTTTCTTTACCGTTATGCCCATTGCCCGACACCAGCCACGAACGGAATCACATTGGCCAAGAAGGACGACAAGTCAACCAAGAACGCCCCGCTGATCGGTATTGACATCGGCGGCACCGGAATCAAGGGCGGCATAGTCGACCTCAAGAAGGGCAAGCTCGTTGGCGACCGCTTCCGCGTCCCCACCCCGCAGCCGGCCACCCCGGAGTCCGTTGCCGAAACCGTGGCCGCGGTTGTCGAGGAGCTCAACGCACGGCCTGACGCTCCTGCCGTGGATTCCCCGATCGGTGTGACCTTCCCGGGCATCATCCAGCACGGCGTGGTGCACTCTGCCGCCAACGTGGACAAGTCCTGGCTCAACACGGACATCGATGCCCTGCTGACGAAGCGCCTGGGCCGCCCCGTTGAAGTGATCAACGACGCCGATGCCGCCGGCCTGGCCGAAGCCCGTTACGGCGCCGGCGAGGGCGTCTCCGGCACAGTGCTCGTGATCACGCTTGGGACGGGCATTGGCTCCGCCTTCATCTTCAACGGCAAACTGGTCCCGAACGCCGAACTCGGGCACCTCGAGATTGACGGTTTCGATGCCGAAAGCAAGGCATCCGCGGTGGCCCGTGAGCGGGACGGCCTGAGCTGGGCCGAATACAGCGTGCTCCTGCAGCGCTACTTCTCGCACGTTGAGTTCCTCTTCTCCCCCGAACTGTTCATCGTGGGCGGCGGCATCTCCAAGCGCGCCGACGAGTACCTGCCGCACATGAAGCTTCGCACCCCGATTGTGCCGGCCGAGCTCAAGAACGACGCCGGGATTGTGGGCGCCGCGATTGAGGTTGCACTGACGCACAAACTGGCCAAGTAGGGGGACGCCGCTTCCGTGGTTGCCGGCGATAGGGGCGTTGCCATTGTCACCGGGGCAAGCCGCGGAATCGGCGCCGCCATAGCCCTGCGCGCGGCGGCGGCCGGGTACGCCGTGCTGGTGAACTATTCCTCGGACGCTGCCGGTGCGGCGTCCGTGGTGCAGGATATCCGCGATAACGGCGGGGTTGCGCTCCCGCACCGGGCGGATGTCAGCGATCCCGCCGCGGTTGGACAGATGTTTGACCGGGCCGCCAGCTTGGGCCCGGTCACCGCCGTCATCAACAATGCCGGCATTACGGGCAACCTCATCGGCGACCTCGTTGACGTGCCTCCGGACACTGTCCGCCGAGTCCTGGACGTCAACGTCTCCGGCGTCATTTTTGTCTGCCAGGAAGCCGTGCGCAGACTCGGCAGCGGAACGGGCGGACCCGGCGGGTCCATCGTGAACATTTCGTCCACCGCCACGAAGGCGGGGTCTCCGGGCACGTGGGCGCATTACGCCGCGTCCAAGGGAGCCGTTGATGTACTGACCGTGGGCCTGGCCTCGGAAGTTGCGTCACAGGGAATCCGGGTCAACTGCGTGGCGCCCGGCAGCACCAACACCGGACTGCACGCAGCGGCCGGCATGCCGGACCGGGTGCAGCGGCTGAATCCGACAATCCCCATGGGCCGTGGCGCCGAACCCGACGAGGTGGCGGCTGCGGTGATGTGGCTGTTGTCAGCTGAAGCAGGCTACGTGACCGGAGCCGTGCTCCCCGTTTCGGGCGGACGCTGACGAAGTCCGTTTCCCGGGAGTTGGTGCCGGTGGTGGCTTCGGCTTCCCCTCCGCTGCCACCACCGGAGTCTAGAGCGGGCTCTTCTCGGAGTTCTGGCCCTTGGCTGCCTTCGCCTCAACTTCCGCTTCATGGCGAAGGATGGAGATGGCAGTCTCGAAGTCCTCAAGGGATTCGAAGGCCTGGTACACACTCGCAAAGCGGAGGTAGGCGACTTCGTCGAGTTTCTGGAGCGGGCTGAGAATGGCGAGGCCAACCTCGTGCGCGTCAATTTCGGCAGCGCCGGAGGCCCGGATGGTTTCTTCGACCTCCTGCGCCAGCATGGCAAGGTCGTCTTCGGTCACGGGCCTTCCCTGGCAGGCTTTCCGGACACCGTTGATCACCTTGCTCCGGCTGAACGGTTCGCCGACGCCGGACCGCTTGATGACCGACAGGCTGGTGGTTTCCACCGTCGTGAACCGGCGGCCGCATTCCGGGCACTGGCGGCGGCGTCGAATGGCGGATCCGTCGTCGGCCATCCGGCTGTCCACCACGCGGGAATCAGGGTTGCGGCAAAACGGACAATACACGTTGCTTCCTTCCCTGAGCCGAACTTCACGGGCCGAACTTCACAGATCGAACTTCACACATCGAAATTGAACCGGCCGGAATACATTCTTCCACCCTCAGTTTACGACTACATGTAGCTGAATAACAAGCCTGTAATTACCACATGTAGTGGTTAGGGTGCATCAGCGAACCGCGCCGTCACGGCCTCGCCGTGCGCCGGCAGGTCCTCTGCGCCGGAGAGGCTGACGATGTGTCCGCTGACCTTTTCGAGAGCGGATTTACTGTAGTTGACCACCTGAATGGCGCGCAGGAAGGTGGTGACGTTGAGGCCGGAGGAGAAAGCAGCCGTGCCGCTGGTGGGCAGCACGTGGTTGGAGCCGGCGCAGTAGTCGCCCAGGCTCACCGGGCTGTAATCCCCTACGAAGATCGCGCCCGCGTTGCGGATGCGGGCCGCGACTGCCGGGGCATCCGCCGTCATGATCTCGAGGTGCTCCGCGGCGTAGGCATCACAGGCCGCGATACCCTGTTCCAGGTCGTCCACCATCACCACGCCCGACTGCGGTCCCGACAACGCCTCGCGCACCCGGTCGGAGTGCTTGGTCAGTCCCGCCTGCAGTTCGAGCTCCGCGCGGACGGCCCCGGCGAGGGCCTCGGAATCGGTGATGAGGACCGATGCCGCCTTCGGATCGTGTTCAGCCTGGCTGATGAGGTCGGCCGCAACCAGGGACGGGCGGGCTCCGCCGTCCGCTAGGATGGCGATTTCCGTGGTGCCTGCCTCGGAATCGATCCCGACCACACCCTTCACGAGCCGCTTGGCCGTGGCGACAAAAATGTTGCCCGGTCCGGTGACCACATCCACCGGATCAAGGGCCGCCTCCGGGTCATCCGCGGGTACGCCGTAGGCGAAGGCTGCGATGGCCTGGGCCCCTCCGATGGCGTACACCTCCTCGATGTCCAGCAGGGCCGCAGCAGCCAGGATGGTGGGGTGCGGGAGCCCGCCAAAATCCTTCTGGGGTGGCGACGCCAAGGCGATGGATGCAACACCGGCGGCCAGAGCGGGGACAACGTTCATGATGACTGAAGACGGGTAGACCGCAAGGCCGCCGGGGACATACAGCCCCACGCGACCCACCGGCACCCAGTTCTGGCTGACGACGGCGCCTTCGCCCAGTTCGACGTCGATGTTTGCCGGCCGCTGGCTGTCGGCGAACCTGCGCGCGCGATTGATCGATTCTTCCAGGGCGGCCCGCACTGCGGGGTCCAGATTCTCCAGTGCTGTTTGCAGTGCCGCTGCAGGCACGCGCGGGTGTTCCTGCTCGACGCCGTCGAACGTCTTCGCGAGCTCGCTCAGCGCAGCGAAGCCCCGGGAACGGACGGCCGAGATGATGTCCGAGACCTTCTGTTCGGCGTCCGCCATTGTCTGGTGCCGCGCGCGCGGAACAGCCGCGCGGAGCCCGGCCAGGGAGAGCCGCTGGCCGCGCAAATCAATGGTGCGGAAAGTGATGGCCGGCGTGGTGGTCTGTGCGGGGCTGTCCGGAGAAATGGTCACCCGCCCATTTTACGTGCAGCAGGGAGCGCATTGTTTCAGTGTTAAGTACGGGCGGGGAGGCTCCGGACAGGAGGAGTCCGCTAAGCGGAGGGCTAGCTAGCTGTCCTGTACCGGCGGCTTGCCCAGGAGGCTGAGCAGGTTGGCCACAAACACTGAGATGGCCACGGCTGCGGGCCAGACCGCCAGGACGGCGAACGAACGGAGGGAGAAGGCAATACTCGCGTTCGGGGCAGTATCCTCGGCCGGTCCCCACCATTGGCCCGCCAGGACGCCGGCCTGCCAGGCGATAACCGCACCAAGCGCCCCGCCAATGACAGCGAGAACCACGGTTCCGGGTGCCGGAGCGCCGGTCCGTCTCCCGTTGAGGAGGAATCCTGTCAGGCAGCCGGCCAGCAGGAACAGGCCCCCGAGGACCAGGTCCCGGGGCAGCCACCCTTCGGCATTCGTGCCGGTGGCAAGGGCGGGGTCGCGGGTCAACAGGTTCAGGCCGCCCGGTGCCAGCAGCCACCATAGAAGTCCCACCGGAATACCGGCCGCAGCGATGATTGCGGGCCGTCGCCACGCAGCCGCTTTTCGGTCTCCGGGGTCGGATCCCCCGCCGGCGAAGGGGGCATGGCTGCCGCCAGCGGAATCCGTATCCCCGTCAGCGCGGTAAAGTTCACCATAGGCGGGTGGGCCGCCGGCAGTCCCGGAATACTTCGGATTCTGCGGAATCGGGCCGTTGCCTGATGGCTGTGTCATGAAACAAACATTAACAAACGTTCACCGCACTTAAAGAAATGACGCGGCGGGTAAACAAGTGACGGCCACCCCAAGGCGCGCCCATACGCTGGCATGCAGGACGCAACCAGAACAGTTTTCAGCAGGGAGTTAGATCACAGTGACCTCAGACAACGCAGCCTTCGAAGGCACGTTCAAGGAGATGTTCCGCCGGCATGCGGCCGGCGTGGCAATTATCACGGTGAACTACAACGGCGTCCCGTACGGATTCACGGCCACCTCCGTGGCATCGCTTTCCGCGCAGCCGCCGCGCTTCACTTTCAACATGGCCCGCAGCTCCAGTTCATGGCCGGCAGTGGCCAACACCACGCACATCGGCGTCCATATGCTCGGGCTGGAGAACCAGGAACTCGCTGACCGATTTGCCCGCACCAGGAACCGCTTCGAGGGCGACCACTGGGAGCTCGGACCGCACGACGTGCCCATCCTCAAAGACGTAGCCGGATGGCTGATCGGCAAGATCCAGATGCGCCTGTCCTTTGAGAACAACGCCGTTGTAGTAGTGGAGGTCGTGGAGGGCCAGGTGGGCGAGGACGGCTCGCCGCTGCTCTACCACTCGGGCTCCTACAGCCAGCCCGTCCCGCTCGACTACGAAATCTAGGCACTGCCAGTGCCGGGCACCCGATGAGCCCAGCTCAAAAGTACCGCGGGCCGGCCCCTGTGCCCGGGGCCGGCCGCCTCAGTTGTCCAGGCAGGTCGGGCCCAGCAGCACCTTCAGGTCGCCAAAAAGTGACGGGCTGGGGTTGACCCTCAGGTGCACCGGCAGGCCCATGACTTCCACCCGGGTATCGCCCTGCAGGTGCAGCCTGACCTCCGAATTGCCGCGGTGCGTCCGCAGCACATCACCGAGCTCCGTCACCACCGCCTCGGTGGCCTTGTGCGTCTGCATCGTGATGACCAGGGGCCCGTTCAGTCCCTCGCTGAGGTCCGGTACGGACAGTTCCATGCAGTTCAGCGTGACCGCGCCGTCGTCGCGGCGCTGCAGGCGGCCCTTGACCACGACGATCAGGTCTTCAGCAAGCACGGACGCGATGGGGCCGTACACCTGGCCGAAGAACATGACCTCCATGGAGCCGCCGAGGTCTTCGATCTCCGCCCGGGCGTAGGCGTTGCCGCTGGCTTTGGCGATCCGTCGGCTCAGTGAGGTGATCATGCCCGCAATGGTGATGATGGCGCCGTCGTGCGGGCCGTCCTCCGCAATGATCGAGGTGATGGACTGGTCGGCATGCTGGCTCAGGAGCCCTTCGAGTCCCTGCAGGGGATGGTCGGAAACATAGAGCCCGAGCATGTCGCGTTCGAAGGAGAGTTTGTCCTTCTTCTCCCACTCGGGAAGGTCGGGAATCTCGATGCTCAGGGACGCCTCGGATTCGGCTTCTTCGAAGCCGGCAAAGAGGTCGAACTGGCCGATCGCCTCGTTCCGCTTGAGCGTGATCACGGAGTCGATGGCTTCTTCGTGGATCATGGCCAGGGCCCGCCGGTGGTGGTTCAGGGAGTCGAACGCGCCTGCTTTGATCAGGGATTCAATCGTGCGCTTGTTGCAGACCACCGCGGGGACCTTCATGAGGTAGTCCTTGAAGGATGTGTAGGCGCCTTCTTTTTCGCGCGCCGCCACCATGGCTTCGACGGCGTTCACACCGACGTTGCGGATGGCGCCCATACCGAAGCGGATGTCGTTGCCGACAGGGGTGAAGTTGAGGGCTGACTCATTGACGTCGGGCGGCAGCACCGTGATGCCCATGCGCCGGCACTCGTTGAGGTAGATGGCCGACTTGTCCTTGTCGTCGCCCACCGAGGTCAGCAGGGCCGCCATGTACTCCGGTGCATAGTGTGCCTTCAGGTACGCCGTCCAGTAGGAGATCACCCCGTAGGCGGCCGAGTGCGCCTTGTTGAAGGCGTAGTCCGAGAACGGCAGCAGGATGTCCCAAAGGGTCTTGACGGCGGCCATGGAGTAGCCGTTGTCCTGCATACCCTGCGAGAACCCGGCGAACTGCTTGTCCAGCTCGGACTTCTTCTTCTTGCCCATGGCGCGGCGGAGGATGTCCGCCTGGCCGAGGGTATAGCCGGCGAGCTTCTGGGCCACGGCCATGACCTGCTCCTGGTACACGATCAGGCCGTAGGTCCCGCCGAGGATCTCGGAGAGCGGCTCCTCGAGCTCCGGGTGGATCGGGATGACTTCCTGGATCTTGTTCTTGCGGAGCGCGTAGTCCGTATGCGCGTTGGCGCCCATGGGACCGGGCCGGTACAGGGCGAGCACTGCGGAGATGTCTTCGAAGTTGTCAGGCTTCATGAGCTTGAGGAGGGAGCGCATGGGTCCGCCGTCGAGCTGGAACACCCCCAGCGTGTCTCCCCTGGCCAGGAGCTCATAGGATGCCGTGTCGTCCAGGGCCAGCGTTTCGAGGTCCAGGTCGACGCCGCGGTTCATTTTGATGTTTTCCAGGGCATCCGAAATGATCGTCAGGTTTCGAAGGCCGAGGAAGTCCATCTTGATCAGGCCGAGGCCTTCGGACGTCGGATAGTCGAACTGGGTGATGACCTGGCCGTCCTGGAAGCGGCGCATGATCGGAATCACGTCGATGATGGGGTCCGAGGACATGATGACACCGGCGGCGTGCACGCCCCATTGCCGCTTCAGGCCCTCGATGCCCAAGGCCGTTTCGAAAACCTTGGCGGCCTCCGGATCGGTGCTGATCAGTTGGCGGAAGTCACCGGCTTCGCTGTACCGCTTGGCGTCCTTGTTCTGAATGTCGGCCAGCGGAATGTCCTTGGCCATGACCGCCGGGGGCAGTGCCTTGGTCAGCGTCTCACCCATGCTGAACGGGTAGCCCAGCACGCGCGAGGAGTCCTTGAGGGCCTGCTTGGTCTTGATGGTGCCGTAGGTGACGATCATGGCGACGCGTTCGTCGCCGTACTTCCGGGTCACGTAGTCGATCACTTCGGAGCGGCGCCGGTCATCGAAGTCGACGTCGAAGTCAGGCATGGAGACGCGGTCCGGGTTCAGGAAGCGCTCGAAGATCAGGCCGTGGTGCAGCGGATCAAGGTCGGTGATTCGCATGGCGTACGCCACCATGGAGCCTGCACCGGAGCCACGTCCGGGGCCTACCCGGATGCCGTTGTTCTTGGCCCAGTTGATGAAGTCGGCAACCACCAGGAAGTAGCCCGGGAAGCCCATGGAGGTGATGACTTCCAGCTCATAGTCGGCCTGCTTGCGGACCTTGTCAGGGATGCCCTGGGGGTAGCGGTAGTGGAGTCCCTTGTCGACTTCCTTGACCAGCCAGGATGTTTCGTCCTCCCCCTCCGGGCAGGGGAACCGGGGCATGTAGTTGGCACCGGTGTTGAACGAAACCTCGCAGCGCTCGGCGATCAGCAGGGTGTTGTCGCACGCCTCCGGGTGGTCGCGGAAAAGTTCGCGCATTTCCTGCGGTGACTTCAGGTAGTAGCCGCTGCCGGAGAAGGCAAAGCGCGAACCGCCGTTGTCGTAGGTGGGCTCCAGGAGCGTGGAACCCGACTGGATGGCCAGCAGGGCCTCGTGCGCCTTCGCGTCGTGCTCATGGGTGTAGTGCAGGTCGTTGGTGGCCACCAGCGGCAGGTTGAGCTCCTTGGCCAGGCGCAGCAGATCGCCCGTGACCCGCCGCTCAATGTCCAGGCCATGGTCCATGAGCTCGCAGAAATAGTTTTCCGCGCCGAAGATGTCCCGGAATTCTGCAGCGGCCTCCAGCGCCTCGCGGTACTGGCCGAGCCGCAGCCGGGTCTGGACCTCACCGGACGGGCAGCCGGTGGTGGCGATGAGACCTTCCGAGTAGGTGTTCAGCAGCTCCCGGTCCAGCCGGGGCCATTTGCCGAAGACCGAGTCCAACGAAGCGATCGAAGAGGCACGGAACAGGTTCCGCATGCCCACGTTGTTATAGCTCAGCAGCGTCATGTGCGTGTAGGAACCACCGCCGGAGACGTCGTCCTTGCGCTGGCTTTCCTCGCCCCATCGGACGCGGCTCTTGTCACCGCGGGCGGTTCCGGGAGTCACATAGGCTTCGACACCGATGATCGGCCTGATGCCCTTGTCCGTGGCCCTCTTCCAGAAATCGAATGCGCCGAAGAGGTAGCCGTGGTCAGTGGTGGCCAGGGCGGGCATGCCCAGCCGCTCGGTTTCATCGAAGAGCTCCCCAAGCCGGGCGGCGCCGTCCAGCATCGAGTACTCGGTGTGGTTGTGGAGATGGACAAACGAGTCGTTGCTGGAAGTCACCGGACCATTCTAGTGCCGACCGGCGACAGTTCAGGCTCAGGCCTGCCCGGAGGAAAGAATCTCCAGTGCGTAGGCCAGGTCCTGCGGGTATTCGCTGGTCACGGTCACCCGTTCCCCGGTCCGGGGACTGTCGAAGCCCAGCTGCCTGGCATGCAGCCACTGCCGGGTCAGGCCCAGCGTGGCGGCCAGGCGCGGGTCCGCCCCGTACGTCAGATCTCCGGCGCAGGGGTGGCGCAGGGCGGAGAAGTGAACGCGGATCTGGTGCGTCCGGCCCGTTTCCAGGTGCACCTCCACGAGGGAGGCCTTGCCGAAGGCTTCCAGGACTTCGTAGTGGGTCACGGAGTCGCGGCCATCCTCGAGGACGGCGAAACGCCAATCATGACCCGGGTGGCGGCCGATGGGCGCATCGATGGTGCCCGCGAGGGGGTCCGGGAGGCCCTGGACCACTGCGTGGTACACCTTGTCCACCGTGCGGTCCTTGAAGGCCCGCTTGAGCGCCGTATACGCACGTTCGGACTTGGCCACCACCATGACCCCGGACGTGCCGACGTCGAGGCGGTGGACAATGCCGGCACGTTCGGGGGCGCCCGACGTCGAAATCCGGTAACCAAGACCGGCGAGGCCGCCCACAACTGTGGGTCCCACCCAGCCCGGGGACGGATGCGCGGCCACACCCACTGGCTTATCGATGACCACGAAGTCTTCGTCGTCCAGCAGTACCTTAAGGCCTTCCACAACTTCCTCCACGACTTCCAGGGGGTCCCGCCGTTCGGGAACAACGACATCCAGCACGGTGCCGGGGGCGAGCTTCAAGGACTTGCCCACGGCTTTGCCCCCGGAGCTGACGTTGCCTTCGGCGATCAGTGTTGCCGCCTGTGATCGCGAGATGCCCATCAGCCTGGCCAGCCCCGCATCGACGCGTGTCCCGGCCAGGTCTTCAGGAACGGTGAGCCGCTCAGGCATTGTGGTCCTCCGTCGGCTTCTGGAGCCGTGAACCGTCCAGGGTAATGCCCCGGAGCGTCAGGAGGCAGATGATCACGACTGAAGAAACGACAGCCGAATCGGCGATATTGAAGATCGCAAAATTGGGCAGCTGGATGAAGTCCACCACATGGCCCATGGCGAACGACGGTTCGCGGAACAGCCGGTCCGTGAGGTTTCCCAGCGCGCCGCCAAGGAGCAGGCCAAGGGCAAGGGCCCACCAGGCAGAGCCGAGTTTTCGCAACTGGAAGAGAATGGCAATCGAAACGCCGGCCATGATGATCGTGAACACCCAAGTTACGTTCTCGCCGATGGAAAACGCGGCACCCGAGTTCCGGATGTAGTACCAGTGCAGCAGCGGCGGCAGCACCGGTATCCGCTCGCCCTCCACCATGGTGCTGGTGACCCACAGTTTGGTGAGCTGATCGAAGACGTAGGCGAAAACAGCGAAGCCGGCGAAGAGCGTCAGCAGGACCGCCTTTCGCGGCCGGGCTTGCGTCGGTGTCGGCTGCGCTGCGGCAGGTGCTGTTTCGTCTGTCATAAAGCTTTCATTCAGGAGCCGGTCCGGGAACCGGAGGGAAGGTGCTCAGGCCGGCCGGTGATTGCACCGGCGGCGGTTAATGGCAAAAGCCGGCGGCCGAGGAGTCCTCAGCCACCGGCTTTCAGAATACTTGCTAAACGGCGGGGCTGCCGTCGCCAACCTCAGGGGCTGCCACGGAGCCGCGGGCATCCAGGTCGCGGAGCTGGCCTTCGATGTATGCCTTCAGGCGTGAGCGGTAGTCGCGCTCGAAGCCGCGAAGCTGCTCCACCTTGCGCTCCAGGACGGACCGCTGCTGTTCCAGGGCACCGAGGATCTTGCGGGACTTCTCCTGCGCGTCGTTGACCAGGCTGCTGGCTTCGATCTGCGCCTCGGCGATGATCTTATCCTTCTGCTGCTGGCCGTCAGCCACGTGCTTGTCGTGCATCTGCTGTGCCATGGCGAGGAGGCCGGCAGCCGACTCGGCAGTCGGGTTGGCCACGGCCGGAGTAGCCGGGGCGGGAACTGCCGCAACCGCGGTTGCCGGCTCGGAAGCCTTCTTCTTGGCCTCAGCGGCGGCCTTGGCTTCGGCTTCGGCCTTGGCCCGGGAGTCGTCCTTTTCGGCCTTGACCGGTGCGGGGACCTTTTCCACTACCGGCGCCGCTACCGCGGAGCTGGCAGGCGTGCCGGAGCCACCCTCGGCAAGCTTCTTGCGAAGCTCGTCGTTCTCCTGGTTCAGGCGGCGCAGTTCGACGACGATTTCGTCCAGGAAGTCGTCAACTTCGTCCTGGTCGTAGCCTTCGCGGAACTTGGTCGGCTGAAAGCGCTTGTTGACAACGTCTTCTGGCGTCAAAGCCATCTGGTCACCTCGTTGGTCTAGTTAGTCAGTAGGCCTTCCGGCCGTCAAAACTACGGTACCTAAATATGGTCTGGTTCCTCTAATTCAACACTGAGGTGTCAAACCGGAGTTTCTAAGCGATGCTGTGGGTGACGGTTTCCCGCCCTGTGACTGCGCCGCAAGCTGTATTGAAAATTACGCGAAAGACTTCACGATTGCCATAGCCACGCTGATAGCGATGAACAACAGCAAAAACCCGAGATCCAGCGAAATGCCGCCAAGCCGCAGGGGCGGAATGAGACGCCTCAGCACCTTCAGGGGCGGATCTGTGACGGAGTAGACAGTGTGGGCAGTCACCAGGGCGGCGCCCCGCGGCCTCCACTCACGTGCAAACATCTGCACCCAGTCGAAGACCAAACGGATGATCAATGCCACAAATACGAATAACAAAGCGATATAGACAAGTCCGAAAACAATTCCCATGACTTAACTCATATCTCCATGTTCATTCCGGATACCGCAGTGTCCTGTTGACGTTCATATCTATTTCAGCACAGATGCCAGACAGGTGTCCTGCCTGGCATCCGCGGAAGTCCCGTGCTAGCTCTGGTTGAAGAAACTGGCCTGGGTCTCGCTGACCTTCTTGTCGTCACCGATGACCTCTACGTACGACGGCGACAGCAGGAACACCTTGTTCGTGACCCGTTCGATGCTGCCGCGAAGGCCGAACACCAAGCCGGCCGAGAAATCGACCAAACGCTTGGCGTCGGCCTCTCCCATGTCCGTAACGTTCATGATAACGGGGATGCCGTCGCGGAAGCTTTCGCCGATCAGCTTGGCATCATTGTAGGACCGCGGGTGGATCGTGGTGATCTGGCGGAGTCCGGTGGTCTCTTCGCGGCTCGAGGCCGCGCGCTTGATAGGTGTCACAGGTGCGCGATATTCCTCTTCGGCGGCGTGTGGAGTCGGAGTTTCCCGGGCGACCTCGCGCACGGGCGCCGGTGCCCGGCGTTCCTCGCGGTCATGCTCCATTGAATCGTCCTCGTCCCTATGCGGTGTGTGGTGCTCAGACTCGTAGTGTTCATCGCCATCGGCGAGCCCAAGATAGATCATTGTCTTGCGCAGAGCGCCAGCCATGGTCGACTCCTAATCGTGTCCGTAAGCGGGCCGCTGAGTTGACTTGACAGCATTGGAATCCCCGCCATTCTCTTCCAATGCTTTGACGCTACCGCAACGCAGGACGCGAACCCAATATATCGGAGCCAATTCTCAGGTGTGTCGCCCCTGCCCTGACGGCGGCTTCAAGGTCCTGACTCATGCCTGCGGAAATCCCCGAAGCGGAGGGGTGGTCCTCGAGGAGCCGGGCCGAAATTTCGGCCAGCCTGCCGAAGGCCGCATCCGGATCGGAACCGAGCGGAGCCACTGCCATCAGGCCGGCAAGCACGAGCCCCGGCGACCCGGCCAGCTGGTCAGCCAGTGCCGGAACATCCAAGCGGCTCGCGCCGCCCCGGTGGCTGCCGGCGTCGTCATCCAGGCTCACCTGGATGAAGCATTCAAGCGGGCCCCGGCCGGTGCTCTCCTGCTCCGTGGCAATGGAGCGGGCGAGGGCTGATGCCAGCTGCGGCCTGTCCACGGAATGGATGGCGTGGGCGTACCGCACCACGGACTTGGCCTTGTTGCTCTGCAGCTGGCCGACAAAATGCCAGCGCAGCCCCAGGGCGCTGAGCCGGGCGGCTTTGTCTGACGCTTCCTGGTCCCTGTTCTCCCCCACGTCGGCAACGCCCAGGGCTGCCAGCCGCCGCACATCATCAGCAGGGTGGAATTTGGTCACAACGATCAGCTCCGGCAGGTTCCCCTGCCGGCCGGCGGCTTCCGTGGCGGCGGCAATCCTGGTCCGGACTATGCCAAGACGCTCCCGTAGTTCGATCAGGCGGGGGTCGTTTGGCGCCGTCACGTCATGACGCTCACTCATTGGTCCACACCAGCCCGGCGAACCGGCCGGTCTCCGGGTTGCCGCGGTAAGAGAACAGGTCTTCGCTTTCGAGGGTGCACGGCCCGGAGTATTCCACTGTGACGCCCGCGGCTTCCAGCTGGCTGCGCGCCCCGGCGGGGAGGTCGAGTCCGGGAGTGCCCCACGAGGTAGTGGCCCAGGTTGCGGGAACGGCCGCCGCCACGTCCGCACGCATGCCTTCCGGCACCTCGTAGCAGGATCCGCAGATCGACGGACCGATCCAGGCCCTAATGTCCTCGGCCCCTTCGGCCCGCATGCGCACCAGGGTTGCGGGGATCACACCACTGGCGACGCCCGGCCGGCCTGCATGGGCCACGCCCAGGACCGGCTGTCCCCCGGATGTTGTCCCGGCAAGGACAACAGGAACGCAGTCCGCCACCATCACCGCGAGGGGACGCCCGGCGGAGACCATGGCGTCCGCCGTGGGACCGCCGGCTGTGGGACCACCGCCGGCGGGGCCGCCTGCGATGGGGCTGCCTGCGGCTGTGCCAATGTAGGCCACGGCATTGCCGTGGACCTGGTTCATGAACTGGAAGCCGCCTGCTGAAAGGCCAACCTCGGCTTCAAGGAGTTCCCGCCGGCGGCGCACTGCCGCCGGATCATCCCCCACATGGAGGGCCAGGTTTCCGGCCTGGGCATTAGTGAATGCCACCCACACGCCAGGCCGGACCTCGGTTCGCCACACAAACAATCAAAACACCGCTAACTGACTAGCTGACAAAATGTCCAGCCGATCCCTACTTCAGGAAGTCGGGGACATCCAGGTCATCCGAGCGGCTGCCGGACAGGTCCGGCTCCACTACCGAAGGAAGGTCGACGTCGAAGCCCGAGTCGGCGGGGACGGCCGAGGGCCGCTGCTGGCCCCAGTTGCTCAGGCCCGAAGCCCCGATACCGGCGTGGACCGGCTGGACGTGCTGTGCCGGCGCCTGCGCGGGAGCAGGTGCTGAAGCAGGAGCAGCGGGACGCTGGGGGGCGGCCTGCGGCAATGACTGGTCCATGGACGGCGACGTTGCCTTGACATCATCGAAGCCCGCTGCGATCACGGTCACGCGTGCCTCGTCACCGAGGGCGTCGTCGATGACGGCGCCGAAGATGATGTTGGCTTCCGGGTGGGCAACTTCCTGGACCAGGCGGGCCGCTTCGTTGATCTCGAAGAGGCCCAGGTCGGAGCCGCCCTGGATGGACAGGAGGACGCCGTGGGCGCCGTCGATCGATGCTTCCAGGAGGGGCGAGGCGATCGCGAGTTCCGCGGCCTTGACGGCGCGGTCTTCTCCCCGCGCCGAGCCGATACCCATCAGCGCGGAACCCGCACCCTGCATCACGGACTTGACGTCCGCGAAGTCGAGGTTGATCAGGCCCGGGGTGGTGATCAGGTCGGTGATGCCCTGGACACCGGACAGCAGGACCTGGTCAGCGGAGCGGAACGCATCCAGGACGGAGACATTGCGGTCGCTGATGGAGAGCAGACGGTCGTTGGGGATCACGATAAGCGTGTCCACTTCGTCGCGGAGGGCGTCGATGCCCGCCTCGGCGGACCCGGCACGGCGCCGGCCCTCGAAGGTGAACGGGCGGGTGACCACTCCGATGGTCAGGGCGCCGAGCGAACGGGCGATGCGGGCCACCACGGGCGCGCCGCCGGTTCCGGTGCCGCCGCCTTCGCCGGCCGTCACAAAGACCATGTCAGCGCCGCGCAGGACCTCTTCGATTTCGTCGGCGTGATCCTCGGCGGCCTGCTTGCCGACCTCCGGATTCGCGCCGGCACCGAGGCCACGCGTCAGCTCGCGGCCGACGTCAAGTTTGACGTCGGCGTCGCTCATGAGCAGAGCCTGGGCATCGGTGTTAATTGCGATGAATTCGACACCGCGGAGACCGACTTCGATCATGCGGTTGACTGCGTTCACGCCACCGCCGCCGATGCCGACGACCTTGATGACGGCCAAGTAATTCTGCGGAGCTGCCACGTTACGTGTCCCTTGTTCGTGTCCTATTGCGAAAACTGATGGAGTCGGGCTTGAAAGTACTAACCTTAACCTTCGACTTGAGGGTTATAGTTATGTCAAGTAACTCATGTTGTGACGCTATTTCCTATGCCTGAGACATTCAATGACCTGCTCCGCGTGTCGTGGGAATACCCGCTAAATGGAGCGGAAATCGCCGCGTACACCGGCCGCCGGCCGGCTGGTTTCACAGCACGCCTGAATGCTCGTCCCGAGGCTGATGCCGGGAGTTCGACCACTATCGTGTCACGGGATGCCGCGGCACGCTGACATCGTAGACCTGCACCGGGTATTTCGGGTCCGCGGGCGCCTTCAGCAGGGCTTCGAGAACCTTCGCCTTGAGCTCCCTCTCCCCCGCGTTGCCCCAGACGATTGTCTGCCCGTCCACCAGTTTGAGTTCGACGGCGTCAGCGGACTTCGCGGAGGCATCGGACAGCTTGGCCAGCACATCCGCGGGCAGCGCGGCAAGCACCGCGGTGATGGCTTTGAACAGATCCTTGCCAATGACTCCAGCCCCGCCGTCGATCACCGGCAGCTGGATGCTGGCGGGATCCTGGGTGGTGCCCAGCTGTACCCCATCGACGTCAACCAGCTGGAAGACTTCCCCTTGCTTCACCAGGGCAACCGGCGTGCGTTCTCGGATGTGGACCACCAGGACCGACGGCGGCCGCGCTTCAGTGGTTACTTCCTTCACCTGGACGAGGGGCTGCAGCAGCTGCCTCACTTCGTCGTCGTGTACCTGGGGCAGCGGCTTGCCCTGCAGCGGTTCCAGCGCATCCTGCACCTGTTCGGGCGTCAGCATCCTGGTGCCGTCCACCGAAACTGCCTGAACGGCAAACACGGGCGAGTAGACGGCTGCTGCCAGCAGACCGGCCACCAGCGCCGTAACGATGCACGCAGCAACGATGATGTTGCGCCGGAGCCGCTTGCCTTTGGGCTCCGGGAAGGACAGCACGTTGTCCGGCGCGGCAGGAGCCGCGGCTTCGGCCGCAGGTGCTGCCTTGGATGCGGAGATCACATCCGGGCGTCCGCTGCCCGGAGCGGCTTTGCCTTTCGAGGCCGGGCCGCCAGTCCTGTAGCTTGGCCGGCGGGTGCTAGCCACCGGGTGCCTCTGCCAGCAGGGCCTCCACGATCAGCGGGCCATACGCGGTGACGTCGCCGGCACCTGCCGTGAGCACAATATCGCCGGGGGCCGCGTCCGCCACAACGGCGCGCACCGCGTCCTGCGCCGAAACGAGCCGCCCGCCGTCGGAAAGCCTGTCCCCGATCAGTTGGCTGCTGACTCCCGGAATCGGGTCCTCGCGGGCCGGATAGATGTCCAGGACCAGGGCGGTGTCTGCGGTGTTGAGCGCGTCCGCGAATTCGGCCGCGAACTCGCGCGTGCGGGAAAACAGGTGCGGCTGGAACAGCACGTGGACTTTGTGATTCCCGGCCACGGACCGCGCCGCGGCCAGCGCAGCCCGAACCTCTGTGGGGTGGTGCGCGTAATCGTCGTAGACCCGGACGCCCCTGCCCTCCCCCTTGAATTCAAATCGGCGGGAGGCACCGGAGAAATGCGCCAGGGCAGCCGAGGCCGTTTCGGGCGGGACACCGAGTTCCAGCGCCACGGCGAACGCTGCCGCGGCATTGAGTGCGTTGTGCCGGCCGGGGACCTGGAGCTCCAGCGCAAACTTTCCCGCAGGCGTGGACACCCACACGTCACCGGGTCCGCCGTCGTGCAGCCGCAGCTGCGCATCCTCGGCGGTGCCGTACAGGACCACCCTGGTGTTGCCCCGGGCCCTGGTTCGCTCGGCGAGTGCACGGGCACCGGAATCATCGGCGCAGGCCACGAGGACGCCGTCGGCCGGCAGAAGTTCGGTGAAGCGGTCAAACGAGGCATACACGGCTTCGGCGGTGCCGTAGTAGTCAAGATGGTCAGGTTCAACGTTGGTGACCACCGCAATCCGCGGACGGTAGTTGAGGAACGATCCGTCGGATTCGTCAGCCTCGGCGACAAAGATATCCGAGGTGCCGCTGGCGGCATTCACGCCCAGCGCCGGGACGTTGGCACCGATGGCGAAAGTGGGATCCTGGCCGGCACCCTGCAGCAGGACCGCGATCATCGACGTCGTGGTTGATTTCCCGTGTGTTCCGGCCACCGTGACCACGCGGTCGTCCTCCATAGTTGCCGCCAGCGCCTCCGAGCGGTGGAGCACGGGAAGCCCGGCGGCGTGCGCGGCCTGGAGTTCGGGATTGTCGGCACGGATCGCCGAGCCGGCCACGACCGTCTGGGCGGCCCCCAGGTTTCCGGCTTCATAACCCACGAAGATGCCCGCGCCGGCGGCAGCCAGGTCGGCCATGACGGGAAGGTCCTTGGCGTCGGAGCCCGTCACCGGGACACCGCGTGACACCATGATCCTTGCGACGGCGGACATGCCTACGCCGCCAATGCCAATGAAGTGCACGCGGCCAAGGGATTCCTGGCTCCGCGTACCGGAGCCGGCGTTGGATGTGGTCATTTGCTTGCTGCTTCCAGGACAAGATCGGCCATTTGGCGATCGGCGGTACGGATACCCAGGGCTTCGGCCTTCGACGCCATCGTGGCCAGCCGGGCAGGATCGGACAACAGCGGGATGATCTTTTTGCTGACCCATTCGGGTGTGAACGATTTGTCGTCCACGAGCAGCGCCCCGCCCGCCGCTACGGGGCCGGCGGCGTTGAGGGCCTGTTCCCCGTTGCCTATCGGCAGCGGAACGAATACGGCCGGAACTCCCACGGCCGCGGTTTCGCAGACAGTGGCAGCGCCGGCACGCCCCAGCAGGAGGTCGGCGGCGGCGTAGATGTTCTCCATGCCGTCAACATACTCAACCTGGCGGTAACCATCCGCTGCGAGGGGCTTGCCGTCGGCGTCGAGGACTGTCTTGCCTTTTCCGGTGATGTGCAGGGTCTGCACGCCTGCCCCGGCCAGCGCGTCCAAGGAGGCAGCGATCGTTCGGTTGATGCTCTGGGCACCGGATGAGCCGCCGGTGACAATGAGTGCCGGCCTGTCCTGGTCCAACCCCAGCAGTTCACGCGCCGCGTGCCTCGCGCCGGCGCGGTCCAGCCCGGAGACTTCCCTGCGCATCGGCATGCCAACGTGCCTGGCCCCGCGGAGTTTCGTGCCGGCGAAGGCCACGGCAACGTGGCGGCTGAAACGGGCGCCTACTTTGTTGGCCAGGCCGGCCCGCGTGTTGGCCTCATGGATGACGATCGGGATTTTGCGCCGCCAGGCAGCAAGGTAGAGCGGTGTGCACACGTAGCCGCCGACGCCGACCAGGACGTCCGCTTCGGCGTCGTCGAGGATTTTTCCGGCCTGCCTGACCGCTCCGGCCAGCCGTCCCGGGAGCCGCAGCAGGTCGAGGGACGGCTTACGCGGAAACGGCACACGGCTGATCGTGGCCAGTTCAAGGCCCGCCGCGGGAACGAGCCTTGTCTCCATCCCGCTCGGCGTGCCCACGGCCAGGAGGCGCACCCCCGGGCGCATCTCCCGCAACGCGGCCGCAATGGCCAGGAGGGGACTGATATGCCCCGCCGTTCCGCCGCCGGCGAGGACTACTGACAAAGACTCGGCATTCATTAAGTGCTATTTACGCTTTCGTGTGGAGTGCGGGCGTGGGCCCTTGGTGCGGAACTTGAGCAGCCGCTTGGGCTGGACGCTTGGCGCCATTTGTTCCCGTGCCAACGACAACACTACGCCGACGGCGCACAGCGACATCAGCAGGGCCGAACCGCCGTAGGAAATGAAGGGAAGGGGTACGCCGATGACTGGCACGAGGCCGGTGACCACGGACATGTTGACGGTGGCCTGGCCCAGGAGCCATACCATGATGGTGCCGGCGAGGACGCGGTGGAACAGGTCTTCCTGCGCCACCACCACCCGGTAAATGGCGGCTCCGAGGATGGCGAAGAGAACCAGGACGACGACGGTGCCCACGAGTCCCAGTTCCTCGCCGATGATCGCGAAGATGAAGTCGTTGTGGGCTTCGGGGATCCAGCTGTACTTCTGCCTGCTCTGGCCCAGGCCGACGCCCAGCCAGCCGCCGGACGCCAGTCCGTACAGCCCGTTGGTGGACTGGTAGTTCGCGTCCATGCCTTCACCACAGGAGTTTCCGGTCCACCAGGACGTGATGCGGCACATCCGGTTTGAACTGGTCACGGCCATGAATCCGGCCCCGACCACGGCGACCAAGGCAGCGATGCCGAACATGTACAGCGGAACCCCGGCAAAGAACAGCGCGGCGGCCATGATCATCATGATGATCATGCCGGTGCCGAGGTCGTTCCCGGCGAGGACCAGGCCGATGATGCCGGCAGCTATGGGAAGGACCGGAACCACCACGTGCTGCCAGCGGTGGAGCAGTTTGGCCTTGACCGCAAGGACGGTGGCCATCCAGAGCGCCAGGGCGAGCTTGGCCGCCTCCGACGGTTGGAAGGTGATGCCGCCGAATTCGATCCAGTTCTGGTTGCCGTTTGTGCTGGTACCGATCAGGAGCACGAGGACCAGCAGCACGTAGGCCCCAGCGATTCCCGGCCAGGCGAGCCGCTTGAGCCAGACGACATTCACGCGCGAAAGCACGAACATCAGGAAAACACCGATGGCGGCGAACATGCCCTGCTTCAGCGCGGCCGTGTACGGGGACTCGCCGGCGGCAATGGCCTCAACGCTGGATGCGGACAGCACCATCATGATCCCGATGGCGGTGAGCGCGAGGGTCGAGCCGAGGATGAGGTAGTAGGTGGAACCGTTGCGTGACTTCCCGGTGCCTTCCAGCTTTGCCCAGAAGCTCCGGTGCCAGCCGCGGAGTTTCGCCAGTGGCGGCACCCGGCCCTTCCCGGCAGTCCCGGGAACCTGGCCCTTGGGCTTGGAGCCCGCCGCTTTGGCGGTCTGCGACGTCGCCGGGGGCCGGGCTGCGCCCCGCTGCCTGGCAGCCGGGGCACGGGTGGGCGTGCTGACCATTGTTACTCCTCGCCGGTCTGAGCCTGCCCTTCCACGAGCCCGCGGACAGCTTCAATGAAGGCGTCCCCACGGTGAGCGTAGGAAGAGAACTGATCCATGGAAGCAGCCGCCGGGGCCATGAGCACAGTGTCCCCGGGAGAGGCCAGCTGCGCCGCTGCGGCAACGGCCTGGGCCATCACGGTTTCCCCGTAGATCGGCGAGGGCACTGTGCCGGCATCGGCCCTTTCGGCAGACTGCACATTTTCAGTGTCGCCCTTGGTGCGTCCGATGACCGGGACATCGGGTGCGTGTCGCTTGAGTGCCTCCGAGAGCGCAGTGGTATCCGCTCCGATCAGTACGACGGCTTTAAGCCTCGGCGCGTGTTCCTGCACCAGCGCGTCGTAGCTCACGCCCTTGGAAAGCCCGCCGGCTATCCAGATGACGTTGCTGAAGGCCGAGAGCGATGCCGCGGCGGCGTGCGGGTTCGTGGCTTTGGAGTCGTTGATCCACAGCACGTCGTTGTGGCGGGACACGAGCTGGATGCGATGGTCCCCCGGGATGTAGTCCTTCAGTCCCTGGCGCACCGCCTGCGGCTCCACATCGTAGGCACGGACCAGGGCTGCCGCGGCCAGGGCGTTCGCCACCATGTGGCGCGGTGCCACGGGTCCGAGGTCCGCCATGGCGGCAAGCTCGGCAGCACTGTCCTTGCGCCCGGGGATGAAGGCACGGTCCACCAGGAGGCCTTCAACCACTCCGAGCATGCTGATGGCGGGCGTCACGGTGGTGAAGCCCACCGCCCGGCAGCCTTCCACGACATCCGCATTTTCCACCATGCGTTCGGTTTCGATCTGCTCGGCGTTGTAGATGCACGCCTTCTGCGTCCGTTCGTAGACCTTCGCCTTGTCGGCCAGGTACGAAGTGTAGGAGCCGTGCCAGTCCACGTGGTCCTCGGCTACGTTGAGGCAGACGCTGGCGACCGGTGAGACGGAGTGGCTCCAGTGTAGCTGGAAACTCGAAAGTTCCACGGCCAGGACGTCGTACTCCACCGGGTCGCGCAGGGCGTCCAGGATGGGTGTTCCCACGTTGCCGACGGCAATGGCTTTGAGTCCGGCGGCCTGCAGCATGGATTCGGTCAGGCCCACCGTTGTGGTCTTTCCGTTCGTCCCGGTGATGGTGAGCCAGTCCGCGGTCTTGCGGCCCTTGCGCTCCCGCACCCGCCAGGCGAGTTCCACATCGCCCCATACGGGGATGTGGGTCCGCGCAGCCAACGCCAGCAGGGCCTGGTCCGGGCGCCAGCCCGGGGAGGTCACAATGAGTTCCGGCTTCTGCCCGTCGATCTTCGGCATGGAGTGCACGGCGTCCTCGCCGAGGAGGACGTCCACGGCACCAACGATTTTCAGGGTGTCCGCCTGGGCTTGGGCTATCGGGCTGGTGGCGGCGTCAACCACCACCACCCGGGCGCCAAGCTCAATCAGGGTGTCGGCGGCGGCGAACCCGGAGACCCCGATTCCCGTCACGACCACCCGGAGTCCGGTCCAGTCCGAGTCCCAGCTCACCAGGCTCTCGAGCCGGGGTGAGGTTGCCAGCGGCGAAGGTATAGGGCTGCTCACAGCAGGACCACCCATTCTGCGTAGAAGATACCGAGGCCCGCGGCGACGAAGAGTCCGCCGAGGATCCAGAACCGGACCACAACGGTGACTTCCGCCCAGCCCTTGAGTTCAAAGTGGTGCTGTAGCGGCGCCATTTTGAAGAAACGCTTGCCCTTGGTGACCTTGAAGTAGCCCACCTGGATGATCACCGAAAGCGTGATGAGGACGAAGAGGCCGCCGATGAAGGCGAGCAGGAGTTCGGTCCGGGACAGGATGGCGAAACCGGCCACCGCGCCGCCGATGGCCAGCGAACCGGTGTCTCCCATAAAGATCTTGGCCGGCGAGGTGTTCCACCACAGGAAGCCCACCAGCGCTGCGCTCAGGATGGCTGCAAGGAGGGCCAGGTCCAGCGGGTCCCGGACGGTGTAGCAGCCGCCACCGGCCTGCCGCGGAGAGCCGCAGGCCTGGTTGCTCTGCCAGATTCCCATCAGCGTGTAGGCACCGAACACCATGACCGAGGCTCCGGCCGCGAGCCCGTCCAGGCCGTCGGTCAGGTTCACGCCGTTGGTGGCCGCGGTGACGATCAGGTTGGACCACAGGACGAACAGAATGGCGCCGAGGACGGTTCCGCCGAAGGCCAGGTTCAGCCAGGGGATGTCGCGCACCAGGGAAATCTGCGTGGAGGCCGGCGTCAGTCCGTTCTCATCCGGAAAGTTCAACGCCATGATGGCAAAGATGATGCCGACGGCGGCCTGGAGTACCAGCTTTGCCTTGGCATCGAGGCCAAGGCTGCGCTGCTTCGAGATTTTGATGAAGTCGTCCAGGAACCCCACCAGGCCCATTCCCACCATCAGGAAAAGGAGCAGCAAAGCGGAGGCGGAGGGGCCGGGTGAGCGCGGGTTCATCATCCACATGATGAGGTGGGTCAGCGCGTAGCTCAGCAGCACCGCAAACACGACCACTGTGCCGCCCATGGTCGGGGTGCCGCGCTTGGTGTGGTGCGATGTGGGGCCGTCGTCGCGGATGAACTGGCCGTAGCTCTTCCGGACGAGGAGACGGATGAACAGCGGAGTTCCCACCAATGCAAACAGCAGGGCCAGGCCAGCGCCGATGAGCAGTGCAATCACAGCGACTCGCTCCCTTCATTGGCGGTTGCTTGGGTTTGTGGAGGTAATGCTATCCGATCCCCTAAATGCCTCAGCCCAACACTGTTGGAGGACTTGAAGAGGACCAGGTCGCCGGGTTCAAGCTCTTTTTGCAGGAGTTCGTAGGCCTCGTCCGCGGACTCGGTGAAGACGCATTCGTCGCCCCAGGAGCCTTCGTTGACTGCCGAGACGTAGAGCGAACGCGCTTCGCGGCCGACGACGACGAGGCGGGAGATGTTGAGCCTGACCACCTGCGTGCCGACGGCCATGTGCTCGCGGATGGAGTCGGACCCCAGTTCCAGCATGGCCCCAAGCACCGCCCAGGTGCGGCGGCCGCGGCCGAGGTCGGCCAGCGTCCGCAGGGCTGCCCGCATCGATTCGGGGTTGGCGTTGTAGGCATCGTTGATGATGGTGACGCCATCCGGGCGTTCCGTGCGTTCCATCCGCCACCGGCTGGCTGCCGTCTGGGTGCTGAGGGAAGCCGCGATCCGCTCCCCCGGAACCCCCGCGGCATACGCCGCTCCGGCCGCTGCCAGGAGGTTGGTCATGTGGTGCGCGCCAATCAGGCGGCTTCGGACCTGGTATCCCGCGGCCTCGTCGGGGAGCAAAAGTTCAAACTCCGGGTTCCCGGCAGCGTTCGTTTCCACGTGGGCGGCGCGAAGTCCGGCGTCCGGGACCTCTTCGGCGCCCCGCGCGGAAAAGCCGAGGACGGTGGCCGAAGTCCTGCCCGTCATTGCGGCAACCCGGCCGTCGTCGAGGTTGATGACGGCGGTCCCGCTTTCAGGGAGTGCCTCGACCAGTTCCCCCTTGGCAACGGCGATGTTGTCCACTCCGCCGAATTCACCGGCATGGGCGGTGCCGATGCCCAGGACCACACCGATCAGGGGCTGGACCATGTCCGCGAGATAGCGGATGTGGCCGATCCCGGTGGCGCCCATCTCAATCACCAGGTAGCGGGTCTCGAAGCCGGCCTTGAAAACCGTCAGCGGCACACCCACCTCACCGTTGTAGGAGCCCTGGGGTGAAACCGTGTTCCCTTCCGCGGCAAGGATTCCGGCAAGCAGATCCTTGGTGGTGGTCTTCCCCGCCGATCCGGTGATGCCGATGACGGTGAAGCCGGACCCGTCCGCCTCGCGGCGGGCCCGGATCCGGCGGACGGATTCGGCGGCCAGTGCGCCCATGGCGAGGACAGCGTCCTTCACTACGATGGCGGGATACGGGTCTCCGGAATCGTCGTGGACGTCACGTTCCACCAGGGCCAGGACGGCGCCGCCTGCAAATGCCGCACCGACAAAGTCGTGGCCGTCAGCGGCCTCGCCGGGCTTGGCCACATAGAGGGAGCCCTCCGTGGCCTCCCGGGAATCCGTGACCACCGCCAACGGCGTGATGGTCGGTTCGGCGGCAAGGCGGCCGTCTGTAATTTCGGCAATTTCCGCCGCAGTAAATGCAATCATCTCGGTCTAGGACTCTATCCGCTCGTCATTCAGAACGGTGAATCCGCGGGCTGTCAAGGCCTCGCGCAGCTCCACCCTGTCGTCGAGCGCAAGGTTTACGCCTTTGACTTCCTGCCAGACCTCGTGGCCGCGTCCGGCCACGAGGATCGTGTCCTGCGGATTGGCCATGTCCACGGCTTGACGGATGGCTGCGTCACGCGGATACGACTCAAGGATCGCGCAACCAAGGCCTTCACTTTCCTTTGCGTGGCGGGCGCCCGCCAGGACGTCGGCACGGATCGCGGCGGCGTCCTCGTCGTGGGGGTCGTCGTCGCTGACGATGACCACGTCCGCCAGGCGCGCGGCAATGGCTCCCATGGCAGGCCTTTTGCCCTGGTCCCGCTGCCCTGTGGCTCCGAAGACCACGATCACCCTGGAGCCGGGCTCCGGTGAGCGCACGGCTTCCAGGGCACGCTGGAGGGCGTCCGGGTTATGGGCAAAGTCCACGACGGCGGCCGGCGCCGTGGAAACGAGCTGCATGCGTCCCGGTACGGCTACGGTGAACGGATCGGCCGAGTCGAGCACTGACTGCAGATTCTCAGCGTCAACCCCGCTGGCCAGCACCATAAGGGTGGCGAGGGCCGCGTTGGAGACATTGAAACCGCCGGGCAGGCCCGTGTGGACGCGCAGCTCCGTGCCGTCACGGTGGCTCAAACGGAATTCAGTGCCGAGCCCCCGCGGCTCGGTGGCGGTGACGGCCCAGTCAGCGGCTGGTGCGGCCGGGTCGTTGCCTTGGACCGTGGCCAGGGTGGTCACCGGGATTGCTGCGCCGGCGGCGAGGCGCCTGCCCCATTCGTCGTCGACTGTAATGACCGCCGACTTGGCGCGGAGCGGCGTGAACAGCTCCGCCTTGGTCTGGAAATACTCGTCCATGGTGCCGTGCAGGTCCAGGTGGTCCTGGGTCAGGTTGGTGAAGCCGGCGACGTCGAACTGCACGCCGTCCACCCGGTGGAACGACACAGCGTGCGAGGAAACCTCCATGGAAGCAGCGTCCAGGCCGCGTTCGCGCATGAGCGCCAGCAGGGCGTGGATGTCCGTCGATTCAGGCGTGGTGAGCAGGCTGGGAATGGGCTGGCCGCCGGCAACGATCTCGATGGTGCCGATCAGGCCGGTCTTGCGCCCCAGCGCCTGCAGCAGCGCGTTGATGAAGTAGGTGGTGGTGGTCTTCCCGTTGGTGCCGGTGACGCCGAACAGTGCGGGGGCGGCACCCGTTTCCGGGCGGCTCTGGTAGATCAGGGACGCGAGGCCCCCGACGGCGCTGCGGGGCTCGTCCACCACCAGGACCGGCACGGGAGTGTCCGCGGACAGCGCGAGGAGCTTCGCGCCGTCGTCGTCCGTCACCACCGCTACTGCCCCGGCCGTGACGGCCTGGGACGCGAAGTCCGCGCCGTGCCGGGATGCGCCGGGCAGTGCGACGTAGAGGTCGCCCGGCTGCACCGTCCGCGAGTTCAGGGTGATCCCGGTGACGGGTACGGAACTGGATGCCTCGGGAACTACGACGCCGACGGACTCGCCGATGGTGCCCAGGGGCACCGCGGCAACGGCCGTCGGACGGAACCCGGAACCGGATTCCGCGCCGTTGATGGCGTCGGTGGCGTCGGTGCTGCCTGGGGCATGATGCTCTGACAAGTGGATCTCCGTTGGTGCTAGTGGATCACACCGGGCGTAGGGGAAGATCCCCTGCTCCGTACGATGTTGTGGACGTGCTACTTGACGTATTGGGGCAGCCTGACCGGCTCGCCCGTTGACGGCGGAACGTTGTAAGTCCGCAGCGTCTGGCTCATCACCGACCGGAACACCGGACCATTGGTGATTCCGTAGATGCTGCCCTTGGGGCGCTGCAGGACAACTTCAACAATAAACCGCGGATCGTCCATCGGCGCCATCCCGACCATGGAGGCCGTGTAGCCGCAGTACCCTGACTTGCCGTCGTCGCACGGCGATTCGGACGTTCCCGTCTTGGCCCCGACGCGGTAACCGTCGATGGCCGCATCCTTGATCTGGCCCTCGGTGACGGCGCTTTCCAGGATGTCCCGGACCTGCTTGGCGGTCTCCGGTGACACGACCTGGCGGCTGTCCTTCGCGGGGACCTTTTCCTCGGTTCCGTCGGGACTGATGTAGCTGTCAATCAGGCGCGGCTGGAGCATCACGCCGTTGTTGGCAATGGACTGGTAGGCGCGGACGGTCTGCAGCGTGGACTGCGAGACGCCCTGTCCGAACAGGACGGTGTACTCCTGCCGGCCGTCCCACTGATCGGCCGGAGTGAGGATGCCGCTGGCTTCCGCGGGCAGCCCGATATCGGGTGCTTCGCCGATGCCGAACTTCTGCAGCCAGTCGTGGCGCTGTTCCTTGGTGAGGCGCTGGCCCGCCATGACGGTTCCGGTGTTCATGGACCAGCCCAGGATGCCGGCCAGGGTGCGCTCCTCGGTGCCGTGGTCGAAGGAGTCGGTGAAGACCTGGCCGTCCACCACCAGGGAGGGCGGGATGGTGAAGTGGTCGAGCGGACTGGACTTGCCTTCTTCGATGACAGCGGCTGCGGTGATCATTTTCTCTACCGAGCCGGGCTCGTAGGCGGCGGTCACCGACCTCACACCGCGGTCTTTGGCGGCAACCTTTCCGGGGTCGTTGGGATCCGGGGCGTTGGTGTCCGCCATGGCGATGATGTTGCCGGTCTTGATGTCCTGGACGATGATGACGCCCCACTCGGCACTCAGCTTGTCCGACTGGCTCTGGATGGCCTGCTGCGCGAAGTATTGCAGGTCCGAGTTGAGCGTGAGCTTGATGTCCTTGCCGTTGACGGCGGGCGTCAGCTCGTCCACGCCAACCGGGATGCGCAGGCCGTCCGCGCCAATTTCAAAGAGCCGTTTGCCGGGAGTTCCCTTGAGGATTTCGTCCTGGGTCTGTTCCAGTCCCGCCTGGCCGCTTGCTCCCTCCTGCAGGAATCCGACGATCCCGCCGGCAACTGAACCGTTGGGGTAGACGCGCTTGCTGGTGCCGACGGTGACGATTCCCGGAATCGCCAGTTTGGAGATCCGGTCCTCCATGTCCGGCTTGAGGTCCTTGGCCACGATGTAGTAGGGCTTCTCCCCTGTCAGTGCGTCCTTGATGTCCTCGGGATCCTGCCCCAGTACAGCGGCAAGTTCCTCGATGCCCTGTTCCCTCGAGACGGTGACGAGCTCTTCCTTCTCACCGACCGTATCCAGACGCCTGAACGACTCGGTCTTGGTGTTGACCCGCTGGTCCACCACGACGTTGTACCGGATGACGCTGTCAGCCAGGACCGTCCCGTTGGCGTCCAGGATGCTGCCGCGCTCGGCGGGGAGCTCAATCGGGGTCAGGCGGTTGTTCAGGGCGGCCTCAGCCATCCCGCCGATGTCCAGCCCCTGGACCATGAACAGCTTGCCGCCAACCACAAGCAACAGTGCCAGCATCATGCCCAGGCCGAGGCGGAGCCTCCTGGTGGCGTTCGGCACTTTTGCGGTTTTCTTCTTGCCCGTGCTCTGCGCCACGATGAGTCCTTGCTGCTTGCGTGCTGGTGGTCAGTCCTGTCAGTTACTGTCCAGGCGTCTTTTGCTGCGGTGCCGGGACGGACCCGCCGTGGAGCTCGACCGTGGGCTTCGGAGCAGCAGCCGGTGCTGCAGCAGCCGGGGCCGGTGCGGCCGGTGCCGGCTTAGCGGCAGCCTCAGCTTCCGCGGGTTTGCGGGCGGCCAGCGGATCCTTGGTGGTGGCGGGCGGAACTACTGTGAGCTGCCCGGCGACAGCGGGCGCTGCGATGACGGCGCCCGGCTTGTCACCCTTGGCCGCCGGCTTGGGCGTGCCGCTGACAGTCAGCGTGGACAGATCGATCTGTCCCTTGCCGGTGGAAGCTACCATGCCCAATTCCCCGGCCTTGGCAGCCAAATTCTGGGGAGCATCGAAGTTCTGGACCTGCTGCGTCAGGTCCTGGTTCTGTTTTGTCAGTGTTGACTGGTCGCTCCGCAACTGCACCAACTGGTACTGGGCAGTGGACACCGAGATGTTCAGGACCAGGACGGCCATTAGCGCGACGGCCAGAAGGGCGAAGCAGAGCACAACGAAGGGAGCCCTGCGCTTGCGCGGCGTGGAGCGAACCACCGACAGCGGCGTCCGCAGCTTACGCTCGGAACCTCCGGCAGGCTTGAGCCCCGTGAGGGCACGGGCCGCCGTGCC
The DNA here is from genome assembly GCF_031454875.1 of Arthrobacter oryzae. Lineage (GTDB taxonomy): Bacteria > Actinomycetota > Actinomycetes > Actinomycetales > Micrococcaceae > Arthrobacter > Arthrobacter oryzae_D. The sequence goes on along the minus strand of NZ_JAVDRQ010000015.1, from coordinate 62,658 downwards.
GGACACGGCTGGGAAGTTCTTGGCAGCGGCGGTGCTCATGCGGCCCTCCTGGCTCTGATTCGTTCAACTGCGCGCAACCGGGCGGACGCTGCGCGTGGGTTTTCGGCTATTTCGTCGGCGGTGGGCACCTCGGTGCCCTTGGTCAGGGTCTTGAGTTCGGCCTTGTGCTCCTCCAGTTCCACCGGGAAGCCCAGCGGTGCCGACGACTTGGAGCCGGCCTGGAAGACTTTTTTGACGATCTTGTCCTCCAGCGAGTGGTACGACATGACCACCACGCGGCCCCCCATGGCCAGGGCGTCGACGGCGGCAGGCACCGCGCGCTCCAGCACATCGAGTTCTTCGTTGACTTCGATCCGCAGGGCCTGGAAGGTCCGCTTGGCCGGGTGTCCCCCGGTCTTTGCCGCTCCGGCCGGGACAACAGCGCGGATGGTGTCAACGAGTTCGCCCGTAGTGGTGAACGGCTTGGCGTCCCGCGCCGCCACAATACGGTTGGCGATTCTCCCGGCGAACTTCTCTTCACCCCACTTACGGATGATGCGGACCAGGTCCTCTTCGCTGTAGTTGTTCACCACGTCCGCGGCAGTCTGGCCGCGGCTGGTGTCCATGCGCATGTCCAGTGGCGCATCGAAGGAGTAGGCAAACCCGCGGTCGCGTTCGTCGAGCTGCAGCGAGGAGACGCCCAGGTCCATGAGTACGCCGTGGACCTCGCGTATGCCGAGGTCGCGGAGGACGTCGGGGATTTCGTCGTAGACAGCGTGCACCAGATCGGTCCGGCCGGCGAAGGGCTGCAAACGCTCCCCGGCCAGGGCCAGCGCCTCCTCGTCACGGTCGATGCCGATCAGGTGGAGATCCGGGAACCGCTGCAGCAGCGCTTCGGAGTGACCGCCCATGCCCAGGGTTGCATCGATGACCACGGGACTGTCACCGCGCAGGCGGGCTGCCTCAATTCCGGGGGCCAACAAATTGATGCACCGGTCCCTGAGGACCGGTACATGGCGTTCGGACGTGGGTTTTGGCTGGTTGGGATCGCTCATACCTTCGTCCTTTCTTGCCTGGTTGTGCCTGGTGAGGCCGGCCCCGGTGGGCCTCGGCGCGCTTCTTGAGCCAGATCCCCATCCGCGCCTATCCCAGCGTCCGCCTGGCTCCGGGGAAGTGAGCCAGGAAAACGGTCGGGATGGGCGGCTGGAGATCTCGTTCAAGAAACGCTTCCGTCGTCGCCACCGGGCTTCAGAAGATTCCCGGGATGGCGTCGTCGGTTTCAGAGAAGGAGGTCTCCTTCTCTGTCAGGTACTCATTCCATGCCTGGGCATCCCAGATCTCCGCCCGGGAGCCGGCGCCAATGACGGCGAGCTCCCTGCCAAGACCTGCGTATGCCCGGAGCGCGGGAGGAATAGTCACGCGCCCCTGCTTGTCAGGTACCTCGTCCGAGGCTCCAGAGAGGAAAACCCGGATGTAGTCACGAGTCTGCTTGGAGGAGATGGGCGCCTCCCGCATTTGCTCGTGAATCCGCTCGAATTCCCGCTCACTGAAGACGTAGATGCAGCGTTCCTGGCCCCTTGTGAGTACCAGTCCGCTGGCAAGTTCCTCACGGAACTTCGCTGGGAGGATGATCCGCCCCTTTTCGTCCAAACGCGGCGAATGAGTGCCAAGAAACATGGCCACCCGCCTGTCTGTCGTCAGGAGCTGCACGTCCCCTGTGCTGCACTACCCTCTTACTCGCTCCACTTTACTCCACATCGCTCCACAGTCAACGCGACACGGAAGTTTCGTCCCGGGATTGGACGAATGTCCGCCCGGAAACCCGGGCATTTTGGCCGGTGGTGGAAAGTGGAGGGGCTTTGGCGGCGAGTGGGGCAGCGGACCTCCAAGGAGGAGGACAGGGCGGGAGTCCGCACCCGGCCGCGATGGGCAGCGGGTGGGCGGCCCCGGTTTCCCGGCGATTAAATGCAAAAGACCCGCCTGGGCGGGTCTTCGTGCGTGCCTGCCGGAGGCAGGGTGGTGCAAAGTGGAGCGTTAGCGGACGGCTGTCCAGGGAGGGTGTTACGGTTCGCCGCGGCGGCGTTCGTCCCAGCGCTCCTCGAGGCCGCTCATGAACGAGCTGCGTCCCTTGCCGGGCTTCTTGGCGCCGGACGATTTTGCTTTTCCGGCGGCGGTACTACGCATCGTTGCGAAATAGACTCCCGCTCCCATCACGACAAAACCGAGGACACCAACAAAAATGCTCTGAAGTGATACGCCCACCAGCAGGAGGAGAACACCGGCCAAGGTGGCCAGCACGCCCATCACGATGTGGCGCGTGGACCAGTTGCGGCCCGGATCCGATCCCATTGAGTTGGCAAACTTCGGATCGTCCTCGTGCAGCTGCTTCTCCAGCTGCTCGAGCAACTTCTGTTCGTGCTCCGAGAGCGGCATCACGACCTCCTTAAGTCGGCCAACGTCCGGACTTGCCGTGGCCTCTGGTTCTCAATCCGACAACGTCCGGCATGCGCAGGAGGTTCCCGGCCACCGTATACCGGAGGACCCGGGTTCCACGCATTCGGACGACGGGCTGAGGCAGCTGGCTCTCAGTAAGTCCAAACGTTCGAAATCTATGTATCTCTAAGGATAGTTTGTTCAGCCCTGTTCTGAAAGACGCTGCGGGCGGGCCGGCAGGCCCTCAATCGGCAGTTTTGTGCGGGTCCAGCAGACGCGCCGGTAACACCGATTTTGAGCCGAACTTCTCAGCCACCCGGTCCAGGACCTGTTCGGCCGCACGCCAGTTGTCATCGCGGCGGTCCAGGCTGAGCTGGAGCGAGGTGTGGGCAGCATCCTCGAGCTGCTCAGCCCTGACGCCGACCAGGCGGACGGCCATGGGACGGGCGCCCAGCGATTCGAGCAGCTGGACGGTGACGGCATAGATCAGCTGTGCACTGTCCACCGGAGCGTGCACGGTCCGGCTGCGCGTGATGGTGGAGAAATCGGCGTAGCGGAGCTTCAGGGAGATGGTCCTGGCAACCATCCCTGTGCTGCGGAGCCGCTCGGCCGTCCGGTGTGATAACCGCAGCAGCTCCCGGTGCAGGAGCACATCATCTGCTGTATCCACGGCGAAGGTTTCTTCGGCACCGATGCTCTTCTCAAGCCGGACCGGAGTCACCGGCCGCGGATCAATCCCCCACGAAAGCCTGTAGACGTGTTCCCCCGAGGCGCCGAGCGTTTTCTTCAGCGAGGCCGGCGGCGTCGCGGCCACATCCGCCACCGTCCGGATTCCCATGCGTGCCAGGACTTCAACGGTCTTGGCACCGACGCCCCAGAGCGCATTGACGGGAAGACTGTGCAGATACGCAACAGTCTCTTCGGGCGCGATGAGCAGGAGTCCGTCCGGCTTGCAGCGCGTGGACGCTATCTTGGCCACGAATTTGCTGGCCGCGATGCCGACGGACGCGGTGATGCCAAGCTCGCCCTGCACCCGGCGCCGGATAATTTCGCCGATCTCGCGCGGACTTCCCAGCCGTCGGATGGCTCCGCCGACGTCGAGGAAGGCTTCGTCCACGCTCAGGGGTTCCACCAAGTCCGTGATGGATCCGAAAATCGCCATCAGCTGCGTGGAAACCTCGTAGTAGAGCTTGTGCCGGGGTTCAATGATGGTTGCCGCGGGGCACATGCGCGCCGCGATCGCCATGGGCATCGCGGACTTGACCCCGAAGGCCCGGGCTTCATACGAGGCGGACAAGACGACCGAACGGTCCGCCGGGTACCCGACAATCACCGGTTTTCCGCGCAGATCCGGCCGGCTCCGGAGTTCCACCGAGACGAAAAAAGCGTCCATGTCCACATGCATGATGCTGCTTCGACGGAGCTCCCGGAGGGTCGCTTCGAGCTGCTGTTTATCCTGTTCCGACCCCACGCCTTCAATCCTATGCCGTGGGACTGACTAAACTGGAGGCTGAATCCGGCGTCAACACCAGGAGGACAGTGTCAGTGAAGGTAATTGGAAAGCTCAAGCCTGCGGGCTGTGCCGTGATCGTGGCCGGCGCGGTGCTGGCCCTGGCGGCATGCTCCCCGGCCGATCCCGGCGCCAAGGCCTCGGGGACGGCCAGTGCTTCAGCTTCCGTCACTGAACAGGCATCCACCACTGCACCGGCCAGCCCGTCCGCGTCGCCCGGAACCACGGCAACTGTCGGTGCGCTCGTCTCCGGCTTCCCCGACAAGCTGCTGCCGGTCATGCCGGGCTCAAAGGTGGTTTCAAGCAGCTTCGACAAGACTTCGACTCCGGCCACCGCGGCGCTGGTGGGAAACATCACCTCTCCCGCGGCCTCCGTCGTCGCCTTTTATACGAAGGAGCTGGAAGCCCAGGGCTTCAAGGCAGTACCGGGAGAAAACGTGGGCGCCGTGGCGTCCAAGGACTTCCTCCGCGGTGACAACGAAACCGTCAACATAGCAGTGGTGGAGACCGGCGGGGTCTCGACGTTCACCATCGGGGCCAACTTCGCAGCCGAGTCCGCGAAGTGACGGTCGCCGAGCAGCTGCGGCTCGAGCAGACGGCCTTCGTGGCCGCCGTCGCCGGCAAGCTCAATGACTTCCTGGCCACCCGCCAATCCGTGATGTCCGCCATCTCCCAGGACATCGATCCGCTGATGGGCTCCATCTCCAACTTGGTCACCGGAGGCAAGAGGCTGCGGGCACTCATGTGCTACTGGGGCTGGCGCGGCGCCGGCGGAGAGGCAACGGCCACCGAGGTGGTCACTGCGGGATCAGCGTTGGAGCTTTTCCAGGCGGCGGCGCTGATTCACGATGACATCATTGACCGTTCGGACACCCGGCGCGGAGGCCCCAGCGTGCACCGCCGCTTCAGCCAACTCCACGAGACCCAGGGCTGGGCCCTGGACAGTGAACGCTTCGGCCATGCCGCGGCCATCCTGACAGGTGACCTGTGCCTCTCGTTCAGCGAGGAGACCTTCACGGATATAGGCGAGGCGGCGGCGTCGGGAAGCCAGGCGCGGCTGATCTTCAACCTGATGCGGGCGGAGGTGATGGCGGGCCAGTACCTGGACATCCTCGAAGAGGTCGCGGGGCCCATGCGCGACCGCGCCGGAGCGGTCAGCCGTGCCCAGTCCATCATCCGGTTCAAGTCGGCGAAATATTCCACCGAGCACCCGCTCGCCCTGGGCGGTGCGCTGGCGGGCGCTTCCGATGAACTGCTCCGCGGCTACTCCGCGTTCGCCCTGCCCCTCGGTGAAGCCTTCCAGCTCCGGGACGACGTACTTGGCGTCTTCGGTGACCCCGTCACCACTGGCAAGCCCGCGGGCGATGACCTTCGGGAGGGCAAGCGCACGGTCCTCGTGGCCTTCGCCCTCGACCAGGCGGCACCGGAGGAGTCCCGATTCCTTGACGCCAAGCTCGGAAGCCCGGACCTGTCGGACGCAGATGTAGAGGAAATCCGGCGCATCATTGTGGACTGCGGAGCACTCCAGGCCACAGAAGTGCTGATTGAGGAGTTCGGCCGGGCAGCGTTCACGGAACTCGACCTGCTGCCATTGGACGACCTGCCCAAGACGGCCCTCCGGAAGCTGGCCGAGGCCACCGTCAGCCGCGCTGCCTGAATTTCAGCCGCGCCGCCGTGAAGTCAGCGGCGCGGCCGTGGCCGTCGCCAAGTATTAGTTCTTACGAATCGGCAGGGGATCCTGGCAATCGCTACCAGGCGAGGGACTGTGCCCTGCGGCGGATCTCCGTCTTACGGCCTTCACGCAGCGCGTCGATGGGCCGGCCCCGCAGTGATTCGTCGGGAGTGAAAAGCCAGGTCACCAGTTCCTCATCGGAGTAACCGGCATCCGACAGGACCACGATTGTTCCCTTGAGGCTTTCCACCGGATGGCCGTCCTGCATAAAGTCAGCGGGCACCGACCTGATCCGACGGTCGCCAACCCTGAGGGCCACCAGCGCTTTTTCGTCCAGCAATCCATGGACCTTAGTGATGGAAACGTTCATCATTTCTGCAACGTCGGGCAGCGGCAGCCATTCGCCTACAAGGCTTTCTACAGTACTCACGGAACAAGATTGCCACGGAGGGCGCTATTGCGCCTAGTCAGGGCAAAGCGGGGCTGTGAACCCGTAAATCGACACTCCGAAAAAAGGCATATGGACAATGCCCCACATTTCTTGTGCTAATCGGCAATTCGTGAGAGATTCACATAGATCACATTTGCATCAACTCTAACTTTAGTAACACTAGTATCATTCGTAACACCGGCCTGACCGACAGCATTCGCCGCTGAGAAGAGGATCATTCCCATGACGACGCCCCGATCGCCAAAGCAGCACTCCAGGCCGAGCCTGCCTGTGATTGCGGCAACTACGGCCGCCCTCCCGGCAGTGGTCCTATCCTCGCTGGCAATTGCCCAGCCCGCAGCGGCTGAAGCCCGGCCGCGAACGGTCCCCGCTACCCTTGCTGCCGCCATGCAGGCCCAGGAAGCCGCGCTGAAGTCCGGCGTCATCCCTGCCGCATCGGTATCTACGTCAATTCCGAACTCCCTGCGGCCTGCCCAGCCTGCGGCGCCAGCCGAGTACACCATTGCCCGCGGCGACACCATCAGCAGCATCGCAGCCCGCTACGGCCTGGACACCTATGCAGTCCTGAAGCTGAACAACCTGCAGCCGAACACCATCATCTACCCGGGACAGAAGATCAAGCTGACCGGTTCGGTCATGCCCGCCTCCGCTCCCGCGGCCAAGCCGGCTGCCCCTGCGGCAGCAACCGCCAGCACCGGCGGCAGCGTGTACACCGTCAAATCCGGTGACACCCTGGGTGCCATCGCGGCACGGCACGGCGTTAAGCTCTCGGAGGTGTTGGGCTGGAACGGCCTGAACATGAGCTCCATCATCTACCCGGGACAGAAGATCAAGATTGGCAGCGGCCAGTCCGCCGCTCCCGCCCCCGCTGCCAGCCCCGCTCCGGCGCAGGCCGCGGCGCCGCTGGCCAGTTCGGGGTCGTACACGGTCAAGTCCGGCGACACGCTGTCCGCCATTGCGGCAAAGCACGGCGTGAAGCTCTCGGACATCCTGTCCGCAAACAAGCTGACGATGTCCAGCATGATCTACCCCGGTAACAAGCTGGTGATCCCCGGAGCCGCAATCCAGCCTGCTGCCAGCGTCACTCCGCTGGTGCCGAGTTCGTTCCTCGGGTTCACCTATCCCGCCGCTGTGGTCTCGTCCGCGAACCAGAACAAGGCCCTGCTCAACGCCTCACCTGTACCCAGCCGGGAGCAGATGAAGTCGATTGTCGCGGACACAGCGCGGCGGATGGGCGTGGATCCCTCGCTCGCCCTGGCGTTCGCATACCAGGAGTCCGGTTTCGACCAGCGCGCGGTCTCCCCCGCCAATGCCATCGGCACCATGCAGGTCATCCCGACATCGGGCGAATGGGCATCGGATCTCGTGGGCCGCAAGCTGAACCTGCTCGATCCGTATGACAACGCAACTGCGGGCGTGGCCATCATCCGCCAGCTGACCCGTACGAGCAAGGACCTGGACCACGCCATCGCCGGCTATTACCAAGGCCAGTACTCGGTCAGCAAATACGGTATGTACGAAGACACTAAGACCTACGTCGCTGCCATCAAGGCACACAAGAAGAACTTCAGCTAATTCCGTCCCGGCACGCTCACCAGGCGCGCGGGGTGGGTAACGATACGGGTCCGGATTGCATGTCGATTCGGGCCCGTTTCCGTGTAGCACTTAGGATCGTAGGGTGCAGGAAAAAGTGTCGGACTCCCTCGTTGGTACGCTGGTGGACAACCGTTACCGTGTCCAATCCCGGCTGGCCCGCGGCGGAATGTCCACCGTTTACCTGGCAACGGACCAGCGACTGGAGCGCGACGTCGCGCTCAAGGTCCTTCACCCGCACCTCGTCAACGACGGCAACTTCCTGGACAGGCTGGGCCGGGAAGCGAAAGCCGCCGCCAAGCTGTCCCACCCTCATGTCGTAGGCGTCCTGGACCAGGGCTCCGACGGAGCCACCGCCTACCTGGTCATGGAGTACATCAAGGGGCACACCCTCCGGGACCTGATCAAGGAGAAGGGTGCGCTGTCTCCGCGCCTTGCGCTGGCGCTGATCGATCCCGTGGTGGAAGGGCTGGGCGCTGCCCATGCAGCAGGCCTGATCCACCGGGACATCAAACCGGAAAACGTCCTCATCGCTGATGACGGACGCATCAAGGTGGGTGACTTCGGACTGGCCCGGGCGGTAACCACCTCTACGAGCACGGGTGCACTGATCGGTACGGTGGCCTACCTGTCACCGGAGCTGGTGCTGGGCAGGGCCGCGGACGCCCGCAGTGACATCTACTCGGTGGGCATCATGCTGTACGAAATGATCACCGGCAAGCAGCCGTTCGACGGCGAAGTCCCCATTCAGGTGGCCTATCAGCATGTGAATTCCTCGGTGGGAGCCCCCTCGGCCCACGTACCGGGACTGGCTGCCGAAGTGGACGAGCTGGTGCAGTGGTGCACGGCCAGGGACCCCGAGCAGCGCCCGGTGGACGGCAACGCCCTCCTGTCGGAGCTAAGGCACATCCGCACCAACCTCACCGACGCGGAACTGGATCTCCAGCCCCCCGCCGCCATTGCCGCCGCCGCCCATTCCCCCGGCGGGCTGCACCCGCCGGCACGCCCGCCCGCAGCCGCCCCTGCCGGGCCGCAATCCCCCGCGCGCCAGGATCAGACGGAGGTCCTTTCCGCCGGACAGCATCCCACGGAAATCATCTCCCGGCAGAGCAATCCCACCACGGTACTCTCGGCTGCGCAGCGGCGCCCCGGGCAGTTCGGTGCCCTGGCGGCCCCGGCCGAGCCGGACGCCGGCTTCGGGGACGACGAGGATGAAGGGCCGGGGACTGCTTCCCTCCTGAGCAAACGGGCCCAGCGCAAACACGACCGTGACGCCGCGAAGGCGGAATCGAAGGCAGCGTCAACACCGGTCCGGTCACTCCGAGAAGGCAACCCCCGCCGTCGCGGCCTCCTGTGGATCATCATCCTGGTGATCGCCGCGTTGCTGGCAACAGGCGCAGGATGGTTCTTCGGCATGGGTCCCGGCTCCCCCGGCACCATTCCCCGGGTGGCCAACAAGACCGTGGCGGAAGCCCAGCAGCTTCTCGGCACCGCCGGGTTCCAGTCCACCACGAAGGACGTTTTCGACGACGACATCCGGGCCGGGCTCGTGGTGGGCACCGAGCCTGAGGCGGGGCGGGAGATTCGCAAGTTCCAGCCGGTATCGCTGTTCGTATCCAAGGGTCCCCAGCTGTTTCCGCTGCCCGGATTGAGCGACAAATCCCTGGACGAGGCAAAGAACGAGCTCAACGGCGCCGAGATGGCTCTGGGCACCGTCACGGAGACGTTCAGCGAAACGGAACCGGCAGGTACCGTCCTCGCCCAGGATCCTGCTGCCGGCACCCCTGCCCGGCGTGGCACGCCTGTGAGCCTGACCGTCTCCAAGGGACCCGAGCCCATAGCGGTGCCGGACGTGCGCGGGCAGGAACAGGGTGCCGCGGTCAAGGCACTTGAGGCCGCCGGGCTGAAGGCGGTCATTTCGCCTGAAACGGTCAACGACAAGAAGGTCCCCAAGGGCGCCGTGGTGGACCAGGAACCGTCTTCCGGGACCCTGACGCGCGGCGAGTCCGTCACGCTCACTGTGTCCAAGGGCCCCAAGCTCGTGGATGTCCCCAGCTACATCGGCAAGCAGGCAAAAGAAGCCGAGCAAGCGCTGAAGAAACTCGGCTTCGAGGTCCGGGTCAACAACATCCTGGGCGGCTTCTTCGGAACAGTGCGGGACCAGGATCCCGTGAACACCCAGGTGCCCGAGGGTTCCGTGGTAACCCTCACCGTCGTCTAGCTCCGCCCACAGAAAAGCTCCGCCCACAGAAAAGCTCCGCCCACAGAAAAGCTCCGCACATAGAAAAGCTCCGCCCGGCTGGTCCAGCCGGGCGGAGCTTTTTGCGTCCGTCAGTGCGGAGCGTCAGCGCTTGGACAGCGCCCCTGCGACGAGGAAGGCCATCTCCAGGGACTGCATGTGGTTCAGGCGCGGATCGCAGACCGATTCGTAGCGGTCCAGGAAGGCCTCCTGGTCAACAGGGTCGGCGCCGCCCAGGCACTCCGCGACGTCGTCGCCCGTCATCTCGACGTGCAGGCCGCCCGGAACGGTGCCCAGCGAGTGGTGCACCTCGAAGAAGCCGCGCACCTCGTCGATGACGTCGTCGAAGTTGCGCGTTTTGTAGCCGTTGGGCGAGGTGACCGTGTTCCCGTGCATGGGATCGGTGACCCAGAGGACCTGCGCGCCGGAGGCCGTGACCTTTTCCACGATGGCGGGGAGCTTCTCGCGGATGTTGCCTGCGCCCATCCGGGTGATGAAGGTGAGCCGGCCCGGTTCGCGGTTCGGATCCAGCTTGTCGATGAGCCGCAGGGCGTCGTCGCCGGACGTCGAAGGACCGAGTTTGACGCCGATCGGGTTGCGGACGCGGGAGAGGAAGTCGACGTGGGCGTTGTCCAGTTCGCGGGTCCGTTCCCCGATCCAGAGGAAGTGCGCCGAGGTGTCGTAGGGAAGTCCCGTGCGGGAGTCGATGCGGGTCAGTGCGCGTTCGTAGTCAAGCAGCAGCGCCTCGTGGCTGGCGTAGAACTCCACGCGTTTGAGTGCCTCGAAGTCCGCACCGCAGGACGCCATGAACTGGATGGCACGGTCGATATCCCGCGCCAGCGACTCATAGCGCGCGTGCGCCGGGTTCTCGGTGAAGCCCTTGTTCCACTGGTGCACCAGGCGGAGGTCGGCGAAGCCGCCCTGGGTGAAGGCGCGGATGAGGTTCAGCGTGGAGGCGGACGTGTGATAGGCCTTCAGCATCCGGCCGGCGTCGTGGGCCCGGGATTCCGGGGTGAAGTCGTAGCCGTTGACGATGTCGCCGCGGTAGGCCGGGAGTGTGACGCCGTCGCGCGTTTCGTCGTTGGAGGAGCGCGGCTTCGCGAACTGTCCGGCCATGCGGCCCATTTTGATGACGGGCATGGCTGCACCGTAGGTGAGGACGACGGCCATCTGCAGGATGGTCTTGACCCGCGCGCTGATTTTGTCCGCGGTAGCCGCCTCGAAGGTTTCCGCGCAGTCCCCGCCTTGGAGCAGGAATGCCTTGCCTTGTGCAGCAGCGGCGAGCCTCTCACGCAGGATGTCCACTTCGCCGGCAAAGACGAGCGGCGGGAGGACCGAAAGTTCCTTCACGGAGGCGTCAAAGACCTCTTTGTTTTGCCAGCTGGGCTGCTGGGAGACCGGCAGTTCCCGCCAGTGGTCCAGTCCCGGATAGTTGGCGGCACCGCTCTGGGCAGTACTGGTCAGCAGGGAGGCAGGTTTTGCAGATAGCTCAGTCACACTACAAGACTAGTTCCCGGATCCGGGTTTCCGCACCGAAACCGTCATTCGTCCCAAACCGGCGTCACAGAACCGGCGTCACGCCTTCCCGGGCTCCACGGGACCGTTTCCCCCGGCGGAGTCGCCTGAGCCCTCAGTGGGTTTGCCCGCCAACCGCAGTTTGACCACGGCCGCGTACTCGTCCACATACTCCTGCCCGGACAGGCGCATGAGTTCGTACATGATTTCGTCCGTTACAGACCGCTGGATCAGGCGGTCTTCCTCCATCCCGTAATAGCGGCTGAAGTCCAGCGGCTCGCCGAAGATCATGCCGATGCGGCGAATGTTCGGCATCCTCTTCCCGATGGGCTGGACCTTGTCCGTTCCGATCATGGCAACGGGAATGACCGGAACTCTTGCCTGCAGGGCTAGCTTCGCTACTCCGACCTTTCCCCGGTAGAGCCGCGCGTCGGGACTCCTGGTCCCTTCGGGGTAAATGCCCAGGAGCGAGCCGTGCGTCAGCACGTCCATTCCGGCGTTGAGCGAAGCGGCCGAGGCCGCTCCACCGGAGCGGTCCATGGGCAGCTGGTTCGTCAGGCGGAAGAAGAGGGCCGTCAGCCTGCCTTTGAGGCCTTTGCCGGTGAAATACTCCGCTTTGGCAAGGAAAATGACGGGGCGCGGAACCATCAGGGGCATAAAGATGGAGTCGGAGAACGACAGATGGTTGGAGGCCAGGATGGCTGCGCCTTCGGCCGGAACGTTGTCGAGGCCCTTGACCCAGGGCCGGAACAGGAGCTTCAGCACCGGTCCCAGAACGAACGTCTTCATGAACCAATAAAACACGTGGCGTACCTCTCCGGAAGGCGTCTGACCGGCCCTGCGTCGGGTCCGGCCAGGACTTCAATGCAACCCTACTCTAGTGAGATTTGTGGCGAAGAGTGACACGATGGGCATATGAGAGAAAGCAGCAAACCGTCGATGCCTGCCGCTTTCAGTTATCCCGGCCATGGCAGGAATGCCAGGATTGGCATTGCCATTTGCCACGGTTTCACCGGGAGTCCCCTCAGCGTCATGCCATGGGCCCTGCACCTGGCTGAGCAGGGGTTTGCGGTCTCCGTCCCCCTCCTGCCCGGGCATGGAACTGACTGGCGCGAACTGGCCCGTTCCGGCTGGCGGGAGTGGGCCGAAGCGTTCGAGGCCGCCTACGTTGAGCTCGCGGACCGGACTGAGGCCTGCTACGTCGCCGGACTGTCGATGGGCGGGGCCGTCGCCCTGCGAACGGCGTCCCGCCATCCGGTTGCCGGTGTGGCCGTAGTCAACCCGGGGCTCAGCTTCTACGACCGCAGGGTACGGATCATCGGCATCCTCAAGTACTTCCAACCAACCACCCTGCCAATCGTGGAGGCCAACCCCACCGCGGCGACGACTGATGACGGCGACTACTCACGGACACCGCTCGCCGCCGTCCACCAGCTGAAGAAGCTGTTTGCCGCCGCCCGCCGGGTATTGCCCCGGGTAACCGCGCCGGTCCTGGTCTTCAAATCGGAGCACGACGACGTTGTGCCGCCATCGTCCCTTGCGATGATCAGGCGACGGCTCGGCTCAGCCGACCTCGACGTTGTGGCCCTGCCGAACAGCGGTCACGTGGCCACCCTGGACAACGATGCGCCGGTGATTTTCGAGACTTCGACCCGCTTTTTTCATGAGCACGCGCCGCACCACGTATCCTCGGAGACATCATGAGCATCGCCGCCGACCACAGCCCCTTTAGCAGCCCATATACCGGCGACGGCCCGTCGGTCGGCGTGGCCCTTTCCCACGGCTTCACGGGCAGTCCGCACGGGGTGCGGGCGTGGGCCCAATCCCTGGCCGACGCCGGTTTCGCCGTGCGGATGCCGCTCCTGCCGGGGCACGGCACCAGCTGGCAGGAACTGGCGCGGACCCGCTGGCAGGACTGGCATGCCGCCTACGATGCTGCGTACCTGGAGCTTGAGGCCGAATGCGACCATGTGTTCACGGCCGGTCTGTCCATGGGAGGGGCCCTCGCACTGCGCGTGGCCGCCCTGCGTCCCGTGGCGGGAACAATCGTGGTCAATCCGGGCCTGGTCATCGACGATCCGCGCGCCCCGCTCGCCGGCATCCTGAAGCTGGTCATGAAAAGCACGCCCGCCATTGCCAACGACATCCTGAAGCCGGACATGGACGAGGGCGCCTACCCGCGGACACCGGTGGCGGCGGCGCACGAGCTCAACAAGATGTTCAAGAACACTTTGCGGCTGCTGCCGCTGATCACCGCACCCGTGCGGGTGTTCCGCTCCACTGTGGACCATGTGGTCTCGGACTCCAGCATCGTGGCCCTGCGCCGAGGCCTCACGAACGCCCCGCTGGAGCTCAGCTCCTTGGAAAACAGCTACCACGTGGCCACCCTGGATAATGATGCCGACGAGATCTTCCGCGGGACTGCGGACTTCATCCGCACCGTGGTTCCGGGCGCACTGGTTCCGGGACACATGGACGCTTCCCCCGCTAGCCCTGAAGGACACGGCTGATGACCAGATCCGACTCGAACTCCTCAGACCAGAGCGCCAACCAGGACGACGCCGTATGGCTGGATCTGGTCTCACGGCTCGAGGGCCGCGACCCTGAGGCTCCGGCGGCGGAAGGTAGCGCGCCGTCCAGCAACGCCCCGTCCAAACGGCCGTTCCGCGACTTCGATCCGCTGGGGCTGTCCGGTGCCGCTCCGACCGAGCCTTCAGCGTCGGAACGGCAGGCTGCCGCCCGGCAGCCGCTCCCCCAAGCGGACCACGCGGAAGCCGGCACCGGGCCGCGCGACTACGAAGCGGACGACGGCGATGACGGGTTTGTTCCCGAGGAACCGCCGAGCCTGGCCGGCACCGATCCGCTGACCGTGCTGGCCTGGTTGGGTGCCGTGGGCGGACCGGTCGCCCTGGTGCTCGCTGCCATGTTCTGGCGGTCCGCGCCACTGATGGCCATTTTGGGCATTGTTGCAGCATTCGTCGTGTCAGTGATCTACCTGATCATGCAGCTGCCGCAGGAAAAAGACGATCACGACGACGGCGCCAGGGTCTAGCCGTGCATCCGGCTGCTGACCCGGGACAGGTCCGCGGCACCGATCAGTCCGGCGTTTGGCCCCAGGGCCGCCAGCGCCATCTCTGCTGCGGGCCGGAAGCCGCGCCCGGTCAGGTTTCGGGCAAAGGCCTTCCGTGCAGGGGCCACCAGCAGTTCGCCGGCATCGCAGAGCCCTCCGCCGATCACGAATTTTCCGGGATCCAGCGCGGCCGCGAGGTTGGCGAGGCCGAGCCCCAGCCATTCCCCGACGTCTTCCAGCAATTCCCGCGACGTGGGGTCCCCTGCCTTCGCCAGTTCCGTCACGATGGCCCCGGTGATCCGGTCCACCTGCCCGTCCACGGCTTTCAGGAGTTCCTGCGCCACGGGGGAATTGGCAGCAGCAAGTTCACGGGCCTCGCGGCCCAGGGCGTTTCCGGACGCATACTGTTCCCAGCAGCCGCGGTTTCCGCATTCGCACCGGTGCCCGCCCGGCATGATGATCTGGTGGCCGAACTCGCCCGCGACTCCAAACCGTCCGCGTTCCACCCTGCCGTCCATCACCATGGCACCGCCGATCCCCGTCCCGAGGGTGATGCAGACGAGCCTGTTCTGTCCTTGCCCCGCGCCGAAGCGCCATTCCGCCCAAGCGGCGGCATCGGCGTCGTTGGTCAGCAGGACCGGCCGGCGCAGCAGTCGCTGGAGGTTTTCACGCAGTGGTTCGTTGCGCCAGGCGAGGTGCGGGCTGAAAAGCACCGTTCCGCCGTCGAGGTCCATCCAGCCTGCCGCGCCGATGCCTACTGACCAGATGCGGTGGCCGCTGCCCAGCTCCTCCACAAGCTCAACGATCACCTGTTCCACGGCGCGGGGATCGTTCCCGGGCGTGGAACGCCTGGCCTGGCTGAGGATCCTGCCGTCGGCATCCACCACACCGGCAGCCACCTTGGTTCCCCCGATATCCACCCCGATCGCCAGTCCTTTGCGACCCAGCCGGAGGTGCTCGCGGAAACTCTGGTTCGCGGACATAGCATCCTGCATGGCAGGCTTCCTGCGCCGCCATGGGGCCGTCCGTCGGTAGGGTCTGGGCAGGTCGCCGGGCGAAGGAGTGTGCATGGTTCCCCATTCTATTGCGCGGCCCGGACTGGCGGGATTCCAGCCCTTAACCGTAAAGTTACTCGCCAGTAGGTGAATCAGGACACACCTCCGCAGCGGGCGTACTAGTGTTAGCAGTACCCCCTGCGGGTCTATGGATAACAAAGGAGCTATCGTGCGCGAATTCAGTGTTCCGCCCTTGGTAAACGTACCCCCGGAAACCAACATCACCGATCTGGTGCTGCGGCAAGCCGCCAAGGCTTCGAACCCGTCCCTGTATTCGCGGCTCGATGCCGCGGGGCAATGGCAGGATATCTCCGCCACGGACTTCCTCGCGGACGTGCGCGTCCTGGCCAAGGGCCTCATGGCCAGCGGAGTCTCAGCCGGCGACCGGGTCGGCATCATGTCCCGCACACGGTACGAGTGGGCACTGGTCGATTTCGCGATCTGGTTCGCCGGCGGCATCTCGGTTCCCATCTATGAGACGTCCTCACCCAGCCAGGTCGCCTGGAACCTGGGTGACTCGGGCGCAGTCGCCGCCTTTGGTGAGGCAGCGCACCACGAGGACATCATCCGGCAGGCCGCCACGTCCGAAGGACTCACCGCCCTTGCCCACGTCTGGCAGCTTGAGGGCGCGGGGCTGGAGGAACTCCGTGCCGCCGGCACAGCGATCAGTGACGAGGACCTGGAGGCACGCAGGAGCCTGGCTTCGCTTTCAGACGTGGCCACGATCATCTACACCTCGGGCACCACGGGCAGGCCCAAGGGCTGTGAACTGACGCACGGCAACTTCGTGGAGCTTTCCGAGAACGCCCTGGCCACCTCGCTCTCCGGAATCGTCCATGAGCAAGCCCGCACTATCATGTTCCTGCCGCTGGCCCACGTGTTCGCGCGCTTCATTTCGGTGCTGGCAGTGGCTGCCGGTGTCACCGTGGCCCACACCCCTGATATCAAGCACCTCCTGCCGGACCTGCAGAGCTACAAGCCCACGTTCATCCTTGCGGTGCCGCGCGTCTTCGAAAAGGTCTACAACTCCGCGCTGACCAAGGCCGAGGACGGCGGCAAGGGAGCGATCTTCCACAAGGCAGCCGATACCGCGATCGCGTACTCGCGTGCCCGCCAGTCTGGGTCTGTGGGCCTGGGCCTCAAACTACGGCACGCACTCTTCGACAAGCTCGTCTACAGCAAGCTCCGTGCGGCCATGGGCGGGGAGGTGGCCCACGCCGTGTCCGGCGGCGGCCCGCTGGGCGAACGCCTGGGGCACTTCTTCCAGGGCATCGGCATGCAAATCCTCGAAGGCTACGGCCTGACCGAAACCACGGCCCCGATCACGGTGAACACTCCCCAGCTGATCAGGATCGGAACGGTGGGCGCTCCCCTGCCCGGCAACGCCGTGAAAATAGCCGACGACGGCGAGATCCTCACCAAGGGCGTCTGCGTGATGCGCGGCTACTACAAACGTGACGACCTCGCGGCCGACACCTTCGTGGACGGCTGGTTCCGCACCGGCGACGTCGGGCAGATGGACAGCGACGGCTTCCTGACCATCACCGGCCGCAAGAAGGAAATCATCGTGACGGCCAGCGGCAAGAACGTGGTGCCCGCCCTGCTCGAAGACCAGATCCGGGCCGACGCGCTCGTCTCGCAGGTCCTCGTTGTGGGAGACAACAGGCCGTTCATCGGCGCCTTGGTCACGCTGGACGAGGAAGCCCTGCCGGGGTGGCTGCAGCGTCACGGGCTGCCTGCCACCACCACCCTGGCGGAAGCTGCCGACCATCCAGTGGTCAAGGCCGCCGTCCAGGACCTGATCACGCACGCCAACCAGTCCGTGTCCCAGGCCGAGGCCATCAAGTCGTTCCGGATCGTTCCCTCCGACTTCACCGAGGCATCCGGCCACCTCACCCCGTCAATGAAGGTCAAGCGGGCCCAGGTGATGAAGGACTTCGACTCCGTCATCGGGGACATGTACGCTGCACCGCGCCCGGCACGTACCGAGCCGTCCGGACAGCACTAACACCAGCACCAGCCATAAAGCACGGTTCGGCGGTTGCCGGACCGTGCTTAATCGGAAGGGCCTCCCGGCGACTGCCGGGAGGCCCTTCCGCTGTGCCTACTTGTACTGTGCCTACTCGACCACGAGCAGCAGGTCTCCGCCTTGGACCTGTTCCACCGCGGAAACAGCCAGCCGGGACACCGTGCCGGCTGCCGGCGTCGTGATCGAGGCCTCCATCTTCATGGCCTCGATGGTGGCCACCGTGTCACCGGCGTTGACCGCGTCGCCCACCTTGACCGTTAGGGTCACGGCGCCGGCGAACGGTGCGGCGACCTGGCCCGGCTGGGACGGGTCTGCCTTTTCCGCGGCCTTGACGTTGCTGACGACGGAGCGGTCGCGGACCACAACCGGCCGGGACTGCCCGTTGAGCGTGCACATCACGGTGCGCATGCCCTTCTCGTCGGGCTCCGAAACGGCTTCGAGGGAGGCGATCAGGCGAACGCCCTTCTCGAGTTCGATCTCGTGTTCGGCTCCGCGCTGGAGTCCGAAGAGGTAGTCGCGGGTGTCCAGGACGGAGAGGTTGCCGTAGGTCTCCACGCTCTTGAGGTAATCCTTGGTGGGACCCTCGAAGAGCAGCCGGTTGAGGGTTTGCTGACGGGTCTTGGAATCACCCTTCAGGGCGGCACTGTCCTCGGCGCTCAGCTCGGCATCGCGCACCTTGATGCTGCGGCCCTGGAGGGCCTTGGTGCGGAACGGCTCGGGCCAGCCTCCGGGAGGATCGCCGAGCTCGCCGGACAGGAAGCCGATGACGGAGTCCGGGATGTCGTAGCTTTGCGGGTTCTCGTTGAAGTCGGCCGGATCGGCGTTGAGGCCCACCAGGTGCAGGGCGAGGTCGCCCACCACCTTGGAGGACGGCGTGACCTTGACGAGCCGGCCAAGGATGCGGTCGGCCGCCGTGTACATGTCCTCGATGGCCTCGAAGCGTTCGCCGAGGCCGAGGGCCATGGCCTGCTGCCGCAGGTTGGAGAGCTGGCCGCCGGGGATCTCGTGCTGGTAGACGCGGCCGGTGGGACCCGGAAGGCCCGACTCGAACGGGGCGTAGACGCGCCGCACGGCTTCCCAGTACGGTTCCAGCGAGCTGACCTCTGCCAGGCCCAGGCCTGTATCGCGCGGGGTGTGGGCCAGGGCTGCGACCAGGGCGGAAGCGGAGGGCTGGCTGGTGGTGCCGGCCAGGGACGCCGAGGCGACGTCCACCGCGTCCACTCCTGCGTCCACGGCCGCCAGGAGCGTGGCCAGCTGGCCGCCTGCCGTGTCGTGGGTGTGCAGGTGGACCGGAAGGTCGAAGCGCTCACGCAAGGCCGCCACGAGCTTGGCAGCGGCCGCGGGGCGCAGCAGGCCCGCCATGTCCTTGATTGCCAGGATGTGGGCGCCCGCGTCGACGATCTTCTGCGCCAGCTCCAGGTAGTAGTCCAGCGTGTACAGGTTTTCGTTGGGATCCAGCATGTCGCCGGTGTAGCAGAGGGCGACTTCAGCGACCGCCGTGCCTGTGGCCCGGACGGCCCGGATAGCCGGAGCCATCTGGTTGACGTCGTTGAGGGCGTCGAAGATCCGGAAGATGTCGATGCCGGTGGCTGCGGCCTCGTTCACGAAGGCCTCGGTGACTTCCTCCGGGTACGGGGTGTAGCCGACGGTGTTCCGGCCGCGGAGGAGCATCTGCAGGCAGATATTGGGCAGCGCCTTCCGAAGGGCAGCGAGCCGGTCCCAGGGGTCTTCGCCGAGGAACCGCAGGGCGACGTCGTACGTGGCACCGCCCCAGGCCTCCACTGAGAGCAGCTCGGGAAGCAGGCTGGACACGGCGGGGCCGGCTGCCACGAGGTCACGCGTACGGACCCGGGTGGCCAGCAGCGACTGGTGGGCATCGCGGAACGTGGTGTCGGTGACAGCCACGGCGTTCTGTTCGCGGAGGGCCTTCGCAAAGCCCTCCGGACCCAGTTCGAGCAGCCGCTGGCGCGAACCATTGGTAGCGGGAGCGTCCCCGACTGCGGGCAGTTTCGATGCGGGGTTGGAGTGGACCGTGAGTTCGCCGTTGGGCTTGTTGACGGTGACCTCCGCTAGCCAGGTCAGCAGCTTAGTGCCGCGGTCCGCGGAGACGCGGGCCTTGAGCAGCTCGGGGCGCTGGTCAATGAAGTTCGTCGCCACATCGCCCGCGACGAAGTCCTGGTCGTCCAGGACGGCCTGGAGGAAGGAGATGTTGGTGGACACACCGCGGATGCGGAATTCCGCCAGGGCGCGCCGGGCCCGCGCCACGGCTGCGGGGTAGTTGCGGCCGCGGCAGGTCAGCTTGACCAGCATCGAGTCGAAGTGCGGGCTGATTTCGGCACCCGAGTACACGGTGCCGCCGTCGAGCCTTACACCGGCGCCGCCGGCAGAGCGGTAGCCGGTGATCTTTCCGACGTCGGGCCGGAAGCCGTTGGCCGGGTCCTCGGTGGTGATGCGGCACTGCAGTGCTGCGCCCTTGAGCTGGACGGTCTCCTGGGAGAGCCCGAGGTCCGCGAGCGTCTCGCCCGAAGCGATGCGCAGCTGCGCCTGGACCAGGTCCACGTCCGTGACTTCCTCGGTGACGGTGTGTTCCACCTGGATGCGCGGGTTCATCTCGATGAACACGTGCTGGCCGGCGCGTTCCCCGACGGTGTCCACGAGGAATTCCACGGTACCGGCGTTGACGTAGTTGAGCGCCTTGGCGAACTTCACGGCATCGCGGTAGAGCGCCTGGCGGATGCCTTCGTCCAGGTTGGGTGCGGGCGCAATCTCGATCACCTTCTGGTGGCGCCGCTGAATGGAACAGTCGCGCTCGAAGAGGTGCATAACGTTGCCCTCGGCATCGGCCAGGATCTGGACCTCGATATGGCGGGGGCGCAGGACAGCCTGCTCCAGGAACATGGTGGGGTCGCCGAATGCGGCGTCGGCTTCGCGCATGGCTGCCTGCAGTGCTTCGGGCAGCGCTTCCCGGGTATCCACGCGACGCATGCCGCGGCCACCGCCGCCGGCGACGGCCTTGGCGAAGATGGGGAAGCCGATTTCGTCCGCGGCGGCAATCAGCTCATCCAGGTCCTTCGAGGGCTGGCTGGACTTCAGGACGGGCACGCCGGCAGCGCGTGCGGCCTCAAGCGCGGCGACCTTGTTGCCGGCCAGCTCCAGGACCTCGGCCGGCGGCCCGACGAACGTAATACCTGCTTCTTTCGCGGCGCGGGCAAGGCGCGGGTTCTCGGAGAGGAAACCGTAACCGGGGTAGATTGCATCGGCGCCGGATTCCTTGGCCACACGGACCACTTCATCCACGTCAAGGTAGGCCCGGACGGGGTGGCCCTCTTCGCCGATCAGATATGCTTCGTCAGCCTTCTGGCGGTGGATCGAGTTACGGTCCTCGTTGGGGAACACAGCTACAGTCTTGGCGCCCAGCTCGTAGCCGGCACGGAAGGCGCGGATCGCGATTTCGCCGCGGTTAGCCACCAGAATTTTGGAAAACATGCTTCTCCTGCATCATTGCGGGTGTACTCGGTAAGTGGTCACAGTGTGTAAGACGGGCGCGTGGAAACACAAATCATTGTGTCGACCATCACAGAATTATCCGTCATGCGGGCGGGAATAGGCAGGGCACGTTGGCAATGGCCCTCAGGGCCACGCCGCCGTTGCCGCGCACACGCCCGATGAAACGGGATTCACCACCGCGGCAACATATGATGAGTTGGGGGTGGCGCAAGCCCGCCCTCCGCTCCGGGCAAGCCGGAGCCGGCACTACCCCAACACGGCAACCGGCGTTAGGTATTGGTTTTTCAAGTGCAAGTAGTCAGCATCAGCAGCCTCAAAGGCGGGGTCGGCAAAACATCCGTCACCACCGGATTGGCATCTGCGGCCCTGGCCGCCGGCATCCCCACTCTCGTGGTGGACCTTGATCCCCATGCGGACGCCAGCACGGCGCTTGGCGTCCAGCCAGATGAACAACTGGATATCGGCAGGATGCTCAAGTCCCCCCGCCGGGCCCGCCTGGCGGAGAACGTCGTCACCAGCGGCTGGGTGGCCCGCGAAAACTATAACGGAGCCCGGCCCGCCGTCCTGGACGTGGCTGTCGGCTCCGCCTACACCGGCATTTATGACCGCCCGGACCTCGGCCGCAGGGACCTGCGCAGGCTGTCGGCAGTTCTGGCCGGCGCCGACAAGTACCAGCTGATCCTGGTCGACTGCCCGCCGTCGCTGAACGGCCTGACCCGGATGGCGTGGTCGGCAAGCGGCAAGGTGGCCCTCGTTGCCGAACCGGGTCTGTTTTCGGTGGCCGGGACGGAGCGAACCCTGCGCGCCATCCAGCTGTTCCGGCAGGAATTTGCCCCGAACCTCTCCCCCGCCGGGATCATCGCGAACCGCGTGCGCACGGGTTCGTCCGAGCACGCATTCCGCCTGGCCGAGATGCAGTCGATGTTCGGAGGGCTGCTGCTGACGCCGCACATTCCGGAGCAGGCCAACTGGCAACAGATCCAGGGCGCGGCCCATTCGGTGCATCACTGGCCGGGCGACTCTGCCAAGAACGCCGCCAGCCTGTTCAACACGCTGCTCGACAACCTCCTTGCCTCCAACGGCGCGGACTCCGCGGGGGCGGTCCGGGAACGCAGCCTGCGGTAGGGGGCCATTCCCCGCTCCGGTCTTCATCAACGCCCAAAAAGGCCGTCTTCCTCGTGGAAGGCGGCCTTTCAGTTTGGCTTTGGGGCTTGCTTGGGTCTTGCCGAACGGCTGCGGTCAGCCGATCTTGCGGGCCGCCCTGCGCTTGCTGAGTTCATCATCGGGAAAGGACTGCTCGACGGCGTGCTCGCTGGGAAGCGCCGCGAGGCTGCCTTCCACTTCGCGCCACACACGGCCGACAGCGATGCCGAAGACACCCTGGCCGCCCTGGACGAGATCTATGACCTCATCCGCCGACGTGCACTCATAAACACTGGCGCCATCGCTCATGAGGGTGATCTGGGCGAGGTCTTCGACGCCGCGCTCACGCAGGTGCTCCACGGCGGAACGGATCTGCTGCAGCGATACTCCCGTGTCCAGCAGCCGCTTGACCACTTTCAACACCAGGATGTCGCGGAAACCGTAGAGGCGCTGCGAGCCGGAGCCGGCTGCACCGCGCACGGCAGGCTCCACCAGACCCGTGCGGGCCCAGTAGTCGAGCTGGCGGTAGGTGATGCCTGCGGCCTTGCAGGCGGTCGGTCCGCGGTAACCTGCGTCCTCGTCCAGGACGGGAAGGTCTTCCGTGAAGAGGAGGCCCTGGGCACCACTCGCGGGCAGGGCGACGCCTGCCGTTGAAGCCTGCTTTAGCTCGCCTGCTTCGCCTTTCGGACTCACGTGGACCCTCCTCGTCGTTTGCTCCCCTAAGGAAGTTGCAGCAACAGTGAACACAGAGCAGAAAATCATCCGTGTAATTCAGCCGTGGCTGCACATTCCAGTGTGACTTGCGCGGCTGTCGTATGCAATGGGAACTTGATACCTTCGACGTTAGGCCTGCCACGCCCCAAGGTCAAAGACGTTGACCCCAAGACGGGGGCGTGTCGAAACTTTCAGCCTCAACTTTAACCTTAACGTGACCTCAGCCGTCAAAGTCTTCCGGTTCAACGTCATCAAGGAACTCCCGGAAGCGCCGTAGCTCACGCTCCTCGTCCACGGTGGGGCCGGGCTCGGTATCCTCGCCTTCGTCATGCTCCGTGATCCGGACACCGGCTTCATCCATGACTGAATCCGCGCACCAGATTCGGCATTTGGCCCGCAACGCCAAGGCAAGGGCGTCCGAAGCCCTGGAGCTCACGGTGGTGCCGTCGTCAAACTGCAGCTGGCCGTAGAAGATATTGTCTTCGACCGCCACGATGTTCACGCTGACGATCGAGTGGCCCAGGGACTCGACGACGTCGATCAGGAGGTCGTGCGTCATGGGCCGCGGCGGCACTACCCCCTGTTGGGCCAGGGCAATGGCGCTGGCCTCGGGGGTACCGATCCAGATGGGCACGTGCCGTTCCCCGTGGATCTCCCGGAGCAGCACCAGCGGCTGGTTCGAGGGCAGCTCGATCCTCACCCCCACGATCTCCACTTCAATCATCAGATGTCCATTCGCGAAATACGGTCCTGCACCAGGGCGCGGTGCAGCGTCAGGCACAGGTCACTGATTTCCCGGGCTGCCTCAGCGGCCCGGGCCTGGGATGCGGCATCTTTGCGCGAGGTCAGCGGCGCGACCGCCCGCTCCACCAGCCCGAACTCCCGTTCCGCGGCGGCCTGGAACGGCCGCAGGTGCCGCGGTTCGAGGCCGTGGCTCTCCAACTGGACGCACGCGCGGGCGACCTGCAGGGCGTGCTCGTCGAATTTACCGTTCACATGGCCGATCAAACCGAAATCGAGCAGGGACTGCAGCAGCGGCACACTGGCGCCGGACTCGGCGCGCAATTGGTCCTCGCTCAGCCTGCGCACCTTGTTCTGCAGTTCGCTGGCGAGCTCGTCCGAGACAATCCGGGGTGACACCGTGACGCCGGGCGGCAGGTTCTCGGGCCGTTCGCCGCGGTCGATGGCGTCGAGGTAGTCCTTGATGACCTTCAGCGGAAGGTACTGGTCCCGCTGGAGGGCCAGGACGAAGCGGAGCCGCTCAACATCCGTGTCCGCATACTGCCGGTAGCCGGCGGGTGTGCGTTGAGGGTTGATCAGGCCCTTTTCTTCAAGAAACCTGATTTTGGACGCGGTCATTCCAGGAAAGTCGTCGCTCAGCTGCGCGAGTACTTCCCCGATGTTCAGGACCTGGGGTCCGCGCCGTTCCGGTTGTGCCAGTGCCACAGGCAGCTACCCCGGGATCAGACGTTGCCTGCTGCGCGGGCAGGGCTGAGGTAGAAAGTTAGCCTGAACTTGCCGATCTGGACTTCATTCCCGGACCTCAGTTCCACACTGTCCACGCGGTCGTGATTGACGTAGGTTCCGTTGAGGCTCCCGGTGTCAACGACTTCGAAGCTGCGGGCAGTGCGGCGGAATTCGACGTGGCGGCGGGACACTGTGACGTCGTCAAGGAAGATGTCCGCGTCCGGGTGGCGGCCGGCCGTCGTGACGTCCGAATCCAGCAGGAAGCGTGCGCCCGCGTTAGGTCCGCTGTGGGCAACCAGGAGTGCCGAACCGAACGGAAGCGCCTCAACGGCAACCCGTTCCTCGCGAGAGAGCCTGGGTTCAATGATCGGCTCGTCACGGATTGGCGTGAGGTGGATCGAGGTGGTCTCCGAAGCCTTCACTCCGCTCGTGCCGTAATCACCACTGCTGTGGTTATCTTCGTGACCAACCATGGATTCCTCCTCTTCCGTTGCAGATGTCCCCCTGCAAACAACGCGTGCCCTCCGGAAAAGCCTGGCAGATCCGGTATTCGGCGTGTCGTCCGGCTGTTAATTGCTTAACAGCCGGACCTCCATGCCGGTTGTCTTTAGCCTACCTGTTGTTCGTACTCCGATGCACTGAGCAGGGACTCCACTGCATCAGCCTCTGCAAGCCTGACCTCAATCAGCCAGCCCTCGCCGTAGGGATCGCTGTTGATGAGCGCCGAATCGGTGTCCAGCGCTTCGTTCCGGGCAACGATCTCGCCGGACACCGGAGCATAGATGTCGCTCACGCTCTTGGTGGACTCAACCTCGCCCACGACGTCGTTCGCGGTGACCTTCGTGCCGACTTCGGGCATCTGGGCGTAGACGACGTCACCCAGGGCATCCTGGGCAAAATCGGTGATGCCGACGCGCACCACGCCGTCGGCGTTCGGCGCGGTAACCCACTCGTGTTCGGCAGTGTAGGACAGGTCTTCGGGAATGTTGCTCATCAGGGGCCTTTCATCGGGTCAACCAGGACTATCGGTCAATCAGCAATGTCATCGGAGGTCTGCAGAACAAGCCGCCGCTGAAAGTATATGCATATCAACTGCCGCGGCAGGGAGCGCTCTGTCGGACCCTTGTGGCACAGTGGTGACATGCCAGAACTTCCCGAAGTGGCCGGGCTGAGCGCTTTCCTGGGCACCCAGCTTCGCGGAGCCGTGCTGACGAAAATCCAGATCGTTTCGTTTGCGGTCCTCAAGACTGCGGATCCGCCGTACACGTCACTGGAGGGCCGGACCATCACCGGCGTCCAGCGCCAAGGGAAATTCATCATCCTGGACGCCGGCGGAATCTTCCTGGCCTTCCATCTGGCCAAGGCCGGCTGGCTGCGGTACACGGAATCGCCCTCGAACGCCGTGCTTCCCCGGGGCAAGGGATACATCGCCGCCCGGCTGGAGTTCGCCAGGAACAGCCCGGAAACCGACAGCGGCGAAACCCATCTTGGGATCGACCTGACCGAGGCCGGGACAAAGAAGAGCCTTGCCGTCTACGTTGTCAGGGATCCGGCGGAGGTCCCCGGGATCGCCAGCCTGGGTCCCGATCCGCTGGGCGACTCCTTCGGCCTCGATGCGTTCGCAGGGATTCTTTCCGGCAGCTCCCAGCAGATTAAGGGACTGTTACGCAATCAGGGGGTAATCGCCGGGATCGGCAACGCCTACAGCGACGAAATCCTCCACGCGGCCCGGATCTCCCCCTTCGCCATCGCAAAGTCACTGGACCCGGACACCATCCGCGTCCTCTACGACTCCGTCCACAGTGTCCTCGGTGCGGCCGTGGCAGACGCCGTGGGAAAGGCGCCGAACGAGCTGAAGGACGCCAAGCGGAGCACCATGAGGGTTCACGGCCGGACCGGGCAGCCGTGCCCGGTCTGTGGGGACACCGTCAGGGAGGTGTCTTTCGCCGACCGGGCCCTGCAGTATTGCCCCACATGCCAGACGGGCGGCAAGATCCTGGCCGACCGGCGGACCTCGCGTTTCCTCAAGTAGCGGCGAAAACGGGCACAAAAAAACCGCCCCATCACCGGGATACTTCCCGGCGATGGGGCGGTTTCTTTGGTCGGGCTGACAGGATTTGAACCTGCGACCCCTTGACCCCCAGTCAAGTGCGCTACCAAGCTGCGCTACAGCCCGTTAGTTCCGCCGTTCTCCGCCTCGGTTTATTCTCGGGTTACCCCGGGATTTTCACCTCAGCAGTCCGGCCGAACCACCTCCAAAAGCTTACACGATTCCGGAGGGTGCTCGTGACACTTTGTGGGTGTCACGGGCAAGGTGTGTCGGAATTAACGCTTCTTGCCCCGCTTTTCGCGGACACGCATGTTGACCTCAATGGGTGTTCCCTCGAAACCGAAGGTCTCGCGGAGGCGCCGGGTGATGAAGCGCCGGTATCCCGGGTCCAGGAATCCGGTGGTGAACAGCACAAACTTCGGCGGACGGCTCGAAGCCTGGGTACCGAACAGGATGCGGGGCTGCTTGCCGCCGCGGACCGGGTGCGGGTGTGCGGCTACGAGTTCGCCGAGGAAGGCGTTGAGGCGGCCGGTGGGAATCCGCTTGTCCCAGCTTTCCAGCGCCGTATCCAGGGCAGGAACCAGCCGGTCCTTGTGCCAGCCGGTCAACGCCGAAATGTTGACCCGCGGTGCCCAGGCCACGTGGGCCAGGTCCTGCTCGATTTCCCGCTCCAGGTAGGTGCGGCGTTCGTCGTCCAGCAGGTCCCACTTGTTGAATGCGAGAACCAGTGCGCGGCCCGATTCAATGGCGAGCTGCAGGATGCGGACGTCCTGCTCGCTGAGCACCTCGTCCACGGCGAGGAGCACGACGGCGACCTCGGCCTTTTCGAGGGCGCTCTGGGTTCGCAGCGAGGCGTAGAAGTCGGCGCCCTGGGCCATGTGCTGGCGGCGGCGGATGCCTGCGGTATCCACGAAGCGCCAGGTGCGTCCGCCCAACTCGATGAACTCGTCCACCGGGTCGCGCGTGGTACCGGCGGTGTTGTCCACCACGACCCGCTCGGAACCGGCCAGTTTGTTCAGCAGCGAGGACTTGCCGACGTTCGGACGCCCGATCAGGGCGATGCGGCGAGGGCCGCCGGAACGCTCAAGGCCTTCGATGGTGGAGTACTCGGGCAGGGTGTCCATGACGTGGTCAAGGAGGTCCGCGACGCCGCGGCCGTGCAGCGCGGACACCGGGTAGGGTTCGCCGAAGCCGAGGCCCCACAGGGTTGCCGAATCGGCTTCCTGGGCAAAGTCGTCCACCTTGTTGGCCACCATGATGACCGGCTTTTTGCTCTTGCGGAGCATCTTGACGACGGCTTCGTCCGTGGCGGTGGCGCCGACGGCGGAGTCAACGACGAACAGCACGGCGTCGGCAAGCTCCACGGCCATCTCAGCCTGTTCGGCGACGCGGGCGTGGATGCCGCGGGCATCGTGCTCCCAGCCGCCGGTGTCGACGACGGTGAAGTTCCGGCCGTTCCAAGTGGCCGAGTACATAACACGGTCACGCGTGACGCCGGGGGTGTCTTCAACAACGGCTTCACGGCGGCCGAGGATGCGGTTCACCAGGGTGGACTTGCCAACGTTGGGCCGGCCGATGATGGCCAGGACGGGATCCAGTTTGACCGGGCCGTCGAAGTCCTGGTCGTCATACTCTCCGCTCAGGAGGGCGGCGTCTTCCTCGTCCAGTTCGTAATCGTCCAGGCCTGCCCGGAGGGAGGCAGCACGAAGCTCGGCCTCGTCATCGTCCAGGGCAGCGAGATGCTCTGCCACCTGGTCCGTGCCGGTGGGCGTGTATTCGTCTTCGCCGGCGCCAAATTTGCCGGAGGTTTGAGTCGTATCGCTCATTGCACTTTCCTTAGTGGTGATCTGCCGGCGTCCCGGCTACTTCTTCATGACGTTCTTGCGGGGAATCCGCGCCGGGCAAAGCCTGCCCGCTGAGTTGAATTGTTTGCTGGACATGCCGTGCCAGAGCAGCGCGGATCTCGTTTCCCGCCCTGTCCATTGAAACACGGCCTGTCTCGCCGGGCCTGCGGCCCACTGCCACGGCCTCGCCGAAGCTGACATGCAGCTTCCGGCCCGGCCGGGGGACGGTGTCGAGGTGTTCGCCGGCGATCCTGGTGCCCAGGATCGCAACCGGAACCACTGTTGCCCTGGAGTTCAGCGCGAGCCAGGCCACCCCGTTATTGATGGTGGACGCCTCACCGCTCCCCCGGGTTCCTTCCGGGAGAATGCCGACGCACCGGCCGGCGTCGAGCGCGTTCTTGCTTATATGCAGCGCGGCGCGGTCACCGGACCGGTCCACCGGAAGTTGCCCCGAGGCCCTGAGAACCAGTCCCAGGAACCCCTTGAACATCTCCTTCTTGACCAGGATGTGCATGGGGCGCGGTGACGCGCCGAACATTACCGGCCCGTCCAGGAAACTGATGTGGTTCCCGGCGAAGATCACCGGACCTCCGGCTGGGACGTTCTCGCGTCCGTGGATGGTTGTCCGGTAGAGAACGTGATCCAGGAACCAGCCGACCGGCCGGCTCCAGGCCATGGTCCAGGCGCCTGGAAGGACGGGAACATCCGCGGGGAGCCGGATGGACGGGCGCGCTCCGGCGTCAGTCACGGTTAACGACCTTATTGACTATGCCCAGGGCCGCGTCAACTGTGCCGTCGAAGTCCAGATCCGAAGAATCCAAGGTGACAACGCCATCCGCTGCCGTGGTGAAGTTCACTACGGTCGAGTCTTTGGCGTCCCGCTGGGTGACCTGGGTCGCCAACTGTTCCGCGCTCTGCGTGCCGCCCAGTTGGACGCCCCTGCGGCGAAGCCGGGCTTCCTCGCTGGCGGTCAGCAGCATGCGGACTTCGGCTCCGGGCGCGACGACGGTAGTGATGTCGCGCCCTTCCACCACGATGCGGCGGTGGTGGATCTCGATCAGCTCACGCTGCCGGCGTACCAGTTCCTTTCGCGCACCAAGGGTGGTGGCGATGGCACTGACGGCCGAGGAGATGGCCGGTTCCCGGATGGCCTGGGTGACGTCGGTACCGCCTACCCGTACATATTCCTCGTTCGGGGAGGTGCTGACTTCCAGCGGCAGGTCTTCGGAAGCCTGCTCGATGGCGGCGGCGTCGTCCAGGTCAATGCCGTTCTCCACGCAGTACCAGGTCAGTGCACGGTACATGGCGCCCGTGTCCAGGTACGCGAGACGCAGGCGGCGTGCCACTTCGCGGCTGACGCTGGATTTCCCGGACCCCGAAGGGCCGTCGATGGCCACCACCAGCGGCCGGCCCTGGCGGAGCATGGGTACGGTATCGATGAGTTCCTGTGTCATTACTGCAGTACCCGCCATCCACGGTCGTTGAGTGCTTCGATCAGGAGATCATGCTTATTGGGCAAAACCGACAGTTCCACCATTCCTACATTCTGCCCGGAGGAATGATCCAGCCGCAGGTCTTCGAGGTTGACCCCGATCTCGCCGATCTCCGTTAGGAGGCGGGCAATCTGCCCTGGCCGGTCGTCCACGAGGACGGTCAGCCAGGAATAGGCCTGCGGCGGGCCGCCGTGCTTGCCAGGAATACGGGACTGCCCGGCATTGCCCTCACTGATCAACTGTGCCAGATCAAGGCGGGCACCGGGCGCGGTGGGATCTTCGAGCGTGCCGATCAGCCGGTTGAGGTCCTCACGGACTCCGTGCAGGATTTCGACCACCTGAACCGCATTGCCGCCGAGGATCTGGACCCACAACGTGGGATCGCTGGCTGCGATGCGGGTGACGTCACGCAAGCCGTTGCCGGCAAGGGACAGGGCATGCATGGGCGTACCCTGCAGCCTGCTGGCAACGAGCGACGACATGACCTGCGGAAGATGCGACACGAGTGCCACGGCCTGGTCGTGTTCCTCGGCGCCGAACTGGGTGACCATGGCACCAAGATCCGTGGCCAGGGCGCGGGCGGCCTGCAGGGATTCGGGCGACGTTTCCTCCGATGGGCAAACCACCCACGGCATCGAGGTGAAGAGCTCGCCACGAGCCGCCACCGGTCCGGACTTTTCGCGGCCGGCCATCGGATGCGTGCCTACATAGCGGGCAAGGTCCACGCCCCGCCCGCGCAGGTCGGCCAGGATGCCGGCCTTGACGCTGGCGATGTCCACCACTGTTGCTGCGGGGTAGCCGGCCAGCGACTGTTCCACCACGTCCGCTGTGACGTCCGGCGGCGCCGCCACCACAACGAGTTCCGGCTGCTCGTCGCCCAGGTGCGACAGGGGAAGGCCTGCCCCGATATCGACGGCGACCGCCTGGTTGGTGGGTGACGGATCGGACAGGAACACGGCCACGCCGCGCCCCCTGAGTCCGAGACCGATGCTGGTTCCCAGCAGTCCCGTTCCGATAACCACCACCGGGCCGTTCAGGTGCCCCCGGCCGTGGGTACGAAAGGCAGACATGCGCTACAGCCCTACGGACGCCAGCAGGTGGCCGACTTCCTGCTTGCCGAGGTTGCGGATGCTCCCCTGGCGCTGATCGCCCAGGCCGATGGGGCCGACCTTGACGCGCACGAGCCGAAGGACCGGGAATCCGACAGCGTCAAAGAGGCGTCGGACGATACGGTTCTTGCCTGAGTGCAGCACAACCTCGATCAGCACGTGGCCCGGGGTGGAATCCACCAGCTTGAATGAGTCCACCGAGGCGAATCCGTCTTCGAGCTCAACGCCGGACTTCAGCTGCGCGCCGATTCCCTGCGGGAACGGGCCGCGGACCTGGACCAGGTAGGTCTTGGGCACCTCGTAGGACGGGTGCGTCAGACGGTTGGCAAGTTCGCCGTCGTTGGTCAGCAGCAGCAGTCCCTCGGTGGCGACGTCGAGGCGCCCCACGTGGAAGAGGCGTTCGCCGTGGGTGTTGCGGACGAAGTCGCTGATGCACGGACGGCCGTCAGGATCCTCCATGGTGGACACAACGCCCTTGGGCTTGTTGAACACCATGTAGACCATGTTTTCGTCCAGCTGGATGCGCAGGCCGTCAACGTGGATTACAGCAGTCTTCGGATCGACGCGGACGCCGAGTTCGGTGACTACCTTGCCGTCCACTTCAACGCGGCCTTCGGCAATCATTTCCTCGCAGACGCGCCGTGAAGCGACCCCGGCGGAAGCCATGACCTTCTGCAGGCGGATGCCGTCGGCATCGTGCATTTCGGACTGCGGAACATCGCCGCGGGGTCCGCGCTTGCGCGAAGGCTTGCGGACGGCTCCGAGGTTCTGGCCGAAGCGTTCGCCGCCGAAAGCGCGCGTACCGAATGTCTTGGCTGCCGCGGACCGCGGCTTGGGCTTGAGGGCGCCGGGAGTGCCGGGCGCCTTGCCGGCGCCGGGCTTGCGTGAACCGGGCTTGCGGGCCGCAGGCTTACCCTGCTTCCAGTCGCCGGATGCCGGGCGGTCTGCCGGCGCGCCGGCCGGACCCTGCAGGTCCGGATCGACGAAGGCCTCTTCGCGAGGCTTGGGGCGCTTGAAGGGACGGTCGCCGCCCCCCTTGTAGCCGGCGCCGGTGGCCCCGCCTGCACGGCCGGCCCCGCCCGCACGGCCGGCGCCGCCCTGCACCGGATTGCGTCCGGCTTTTGCTTGTCCGGCGCTGTTGCGTCCCGAACTGTTACGTGGTGAACCCTGGCGTCCCGCCTGTGTCATGACCCGTCCTTCGTTATGTTGGCCGGCGAGGCTGTCTCCCGACAACACTGGCCAGCCGGGCGGATTAGGTCCGCCCTGGTGGATACTCGTGCGCAGGCAGGGATCTGCCTACATTCTTCCGGCGTCGTAGAACTCTTCGATGCCTTCAAGCCCCGGGAGATGGGGTGAAAGCTGCGGCAACTCGGCCACCGAGCCGATTCCCATGCGTTCCAGGAAATACGACGTCGTGCGGTAAAGGACGGCTCCGGACTCGGGATCGGTTCCCGAGTCTTCGATCATTCCCCGCTGCATCAGCGTCCGCACGACAGAGTCAACGTTAACTCCTCGAATTGCAGACACCCTGGCCCTTGATACGGGCTGGCGGTATGCGATGACGGCGAGCGTTTCCAACGCCGCCTGCGTCAGCCTGGCTGTCTGTCCTTCCAGCACGAACCCGCCGACGACGTCGGCGAACTCAGCGCGGGAATAGATGCGCCAGCCTCCGGCGATATTCCGCAATTCAAAACCCCGGGGGCTGGATTTGTGGCCAGTAGTGCTGGCAACGTCCGTGTCCGGGGCATTAACAGTATAGCCGTTATACTCACGCTGAAGTTCCGCGAGCAGCTGCTCGACGGCGTCGACCGTCAGGTTCAGCCCGGCGGCAAGTTCAGTGGCGGTGGCCGGCTGGTCGATCACCATCAGCACCGCCTCGATCGCGGCGCGCGCGCCGCCGGGGAGATCGGCGACATTTACTCCGCTGTCCCCCTCACCGCTGTTGGCTGGATCCGGCGTCGTAGCACTCACTGCGGCTCCTCGTATTCCTCGCTGAGATTATCGCTGT
Source organism: Arthrobacter oryzae (assembly GCF_031454875.1). Taxonomy (GTDB): domain Bacteria; phylum Actinomycetota; class Actinomycetes; order Actinomycetales; family Micrococcaceae; genus Arthrobacter; species Arthrobacter oryzae_D. The sequence goes on along the minus strand of NZ_JAVDRQ010000015.1, from coordinate 29,777 downwards.
TCCAGTCATCAGCCCCTGCCGTCCAGTGCACAGTGAGGTCGCTCAGCGGCAGGAGCTGGTCGAACGCGACCACTTTGTCCCGGAACATTTCCAGGAGTGCCAGGAAACGGACCACCACGACGAGGGTGGACTCGGCGTCGGCGATCAGTGCGCGGAAGGACAATGTCCTTCCCTGCTGAAGCTTCAGTCCCAGGATTTCAGCCTGCTCCTTGACGCTGACGGCGCTGTTGTGGAGGTGAGCCAGGCCAACCTGGGTCGGGGCTGCCTCCCTGGGTTTGAGCGCCGATTCCGCCAGCGCCGCGAACTGCTCCGGGGTGTGCCGCCATACCAGCTCCGGGAGCAGCGCCGCGAAGTGGCCCTCGAGCGCCACCTGGCGCGGATAGCTGCGGGCTTCGAGCTCCAGGGTGGAATTGATGAGTCCGGCTACCTGCTTGAAGGCTTTGTACTGGAGCAAGCGGGCAAAAAGGAGGTCCCGCGCCTCGAGCAGGGCGATGTCCTCGTCGTCCTCAACCTCGCCTGCCGGCAGGAGCCGGGCGGCCTTGAGGTCCAGGAGGGTGGCTGCGATCACCAGGAATTCACTGGCCTCATCGAGCGCCCACTCCTCGCCCAACTGCTGCAGATTCCTGATGTACTTGATGAATTCGTCGGTCACAGTGGCCAGTGCCACTTCCGTGATATCCAGCTGATGCTTGGTGATCAGGCCAAGCAGCAGGTCGAACGGGCCGGTGAAGTTGGCGAGCCGGACTTCGAAGCCGGATTTTTTCGCCGTTTCCGGCTCCGCCGGCGCGGTTGCCAGTGCCACGACCCTGGCTAGGGCGCGCCGCCGCGCGAAATCAGCTCTTTGGCCAGGCGGCGGTACGCATCGGCCCCAATGTGGTTGGCGGCGTAGCTGGTGATCGGTTCCGCGGCCACTGTGGCGTCGGCAAACTTGATGGAGCGCTTGATGACGGTTTCGAAGACCTTGTCCCCGAATGCTTCCACCAGCCTGCTGATGACTTCGCGGCTGTGCAGCGTGCGGGCGTCGTACATTGTGGCGAGTACTCCGTCCACCTGCAGCCTGGGGTTCAGCCGGTCCTGGACCTTGTCGATGGTTTCGACCAGAAGGGCTACGGCGCGCAGGGCGAAGAATTCGCAGATCAGCGGAATGATGACGCCGTGGGCGGCCGTGAGGGCGTTGACCGTCAGCAGGCCCAGCGACGGCTGGCAGTCGATCAGGACGACGTCGTATTCGTCCTCCACCTTCTTCAGGGCCCGGTCCAGCACCTGTTCACGCGCAACCTCATTGACCAGCTGCACTTCGGCGGCGGAGAGGTCGATGTTGGCCGGCAGCAGGTCCACGTTCTCGACGCCGGTGTGCTGGATGGCGTCCCGGATGTCCACTTTGCGGTCCATCAGGACGTTGTAGACCGTCAGGTCCAGTTCATGCGGATTCGTGCCCAGGCCGGCGGAAAGCGCACCCTGCGGGTCGAAATCCACCAGCAGCACGCGGCGGCCGTATTCGGCGAGCGCGGCGGCCAGGTTGATGGTGGAAGTGGTTTTGCCGACGCCGCCCTTCTGGTTCACCATGGCGATCACACGGGCGGGGCCGTGGGACGACAGCGGCGTAGGCTCGGGGAATTCGCGGTAGGGGCGGCCCGTGGGACCCATAACGGCGTCTTCCAGGTCGAGTTCGGTGCCTTCCAGAGTTGCTGAACCCTGCTCGCTGCTCACGTATCTATCCACACTTTCGATGACGTTGATGTCCTGCCGCTGAATGTTCAGCGCCGATCCTTCTTGTTCCCAAGGTTACAGCGCCGCACCCGCGATTCAACGGAACTTGACACGCGCCCTTGATTGAGCCTTTACCTTCTGGTAAAGGTCGAAGGTTGATGCTGCCGGCACGAAAAACCGCCCGTGCAGGAGGATCCTGCACGGGCGGTTTCGGTTCTTGCTCAGGCGGTGGCTCAGGCGTTTGCCAGAGCCGGCTTGGCCGTGTCTTCCTGCTCGACGTGGTGGCCGGCGATCATGGTCTGCTCGTCGAAGGGCTCATTCCCGGACAGGACGCGGGTGACCTGGTCGCCGTCGATTTCCTTGACCCAGGTTCCGATCAGGAGGGTGGCGACAGCGTTGCCCGTGAAGTTGGTCAGGGCGCGGGCTTCGGACATAAAGCGGTCGATTCCAACGATCATGCCGACGCCGCCGAGAAGCTCCGGCTTGTGGGCCTGCAGGCCGGCGGCCAGCGTGGCCAGGCCTGCACCGGTAACACCGGCTGCACCCTTCGAGGCGATGATCATGAAGATCAGCAGCGACAACTGGGCGCCGAGATCCAGCGGGGTTCCCATGGCGTTGGCTACGAACAGTGACGCCATGGTCAGGTAGATGGCGGTGCCGTCCAGGTTGAAGGAGTAACCCGTGGGTACGGTCACGCCCACGACCGGCTTGGACACGCCCAGGTGTTCCATCTTGGCAATGAGGCGCGGCAGCGCTGCTTCGGAGGAAGAGGTGGAGAAGATCAGGAGGTATTCGCGGCCCAGGTACTTCATCAGCTTGAAGATGTTCACGCCGGTCACTACCTGCAGCAGGCCGCCGAGGATCACGACGATGAAGAGGGCGCAAGTGATGTAGAAGGCGGCCATGAGGGTGAACATGCTCACGATGGCCGCGAAGCCCGTGGCGCCGACGACGGCAGCAATGGCACCGAAGGCGCCTACCGGGGCAAGCCACATGATCATGATGAGGATCCTGAAGACCACTACCTGGCCGTGGCCGATGGCTTTGAGGACAGGAGCGCCCTGCGGGCCCATCTTCTGGAGGGCGAAGCCTACGAGGATGGCGGCGAAGAGGGTGGGCAGGACGGGGATGTCGCCCGGAATGATACCCAGGAGGAAAGCAACGGTGCTGTCGACTTCTGCTTTCTTGTTCGGGTCGTATGCCGCCAGCTTCAAACCCTCGCCCGGGTGGATCAGGTTACCGACCACGAGGCCGATGCCCAGGGCGAAGGTGGACATAAGGACGAAGTAGCCCAGCGCCAGGCCGCCCACCTTGCCGACAGTGGCTGCCTTGGCGATGGAACCGATGCCCAGGACGATGGTGCAGAAGATAATCGGGGCGATCATCATCTTGATGAGCTTGATGAAGCCGTCGCCGAGCGGTTTCAGCGATTTGCCGACCTCGGGAAACAGCAGACCGACAAGGGCGCCCAGGATCACGGCGGCAATGACGGCAATGTAGAGGTAGTGGGATTTGTCCAGCCCCTTGCGGGCGGCCTTTGCAGGCGCTGCTGACTCTCCTCGTTGAGAAGCCATGATGTGTCTCCTTATGGATAATCTGGAAGACGCTTCGGCTCAGTCTCTGGGCTCTTCACGTCGGTCCGGTGTGATATCCATCATTAGGTACACCGTGACTTAGCTCACCGTTGCGTTCATATTGGTCATGGGAGGCGCTTGATGATCCACCGCTGGAGTATCGCCCGCAGGCTGTTTGTGGCGAACCTGGTGATAGTGCTGGCCTTCATCGCCATCGGGGGCACCGCCGCCTACCTTGACGCGCGGGACCGGAGCTATGAGGAAGCCGGGCGCCGGATGACCGGCGTGGCAGCGGCCATCGCCGCAAGTCCCCTGGTGCTCCAGGCTGCGGACACTCCGGATCCGTCTGCAGTGCTGCAGCCGTATGCCCTCGACGTCATGGCGGGGTCAGGGGCCGATTTCATCACGATCATGGCGCCGGACCGGACACGCTGGACGCATCCGCGGGACGAGGAAATCGGCAGGCCGTATATCGGCTCGATCGATGCTGCGTTGCGCGGGGAAGTGTTCACCGAGGTTATGGCCGGAACGCTCGGGCCCTCTGTGCGCACGATCGTTCCCGTCAAGGATGCGGCGGGAACCGTCAAGGCACTGGTCGCCGCCGGCGTCACTGTCAGGACCGTGGACGTTGCCCTGTCCGGCAGGCTGCCCGCCCTCCTGGTCCTGGGCCTGGCCCTGCTGCTGGGCGGGTCCGTGGCGTCCTGGCTGCTGGGCCGCTATCTTCGCCGTGTGACCAGGGGTTGGGGGCCGGAGCAACTGGCCCAGCTTTTCGCCTATTACGAGTCCGTCCTCCATTCCGTCCGTGAGGGCCTGATCCTGATCGACACCCGGGGGAGGGTGGTGATGTACAACGACCAGGCGGCCGAACTGCTCGGACTGGTTCCCCGCGGTTCAGGGGATGACCCGTCCAAGCCTCCCGCCCTCTCGGACCTCCCCCTGACCGAGAGCCTGAAAGACCTCTTTGAATCCGGCCGCACTGCCCACGATGAAATCCACCTGACAGGCCCCCGTATTGTGGTGGTGAACCAGGGCCCCGCCCAGGCACCGGGTTCCCCCGGAGCGCGCCGGCCCGCAGTGTTCGGAACGGTAGCCACCATCCGGGACCGGACTGAGATCGAATCGCTGGGAAGCGAACTGGAAACCATGAAGACACTGTCTGACGCCCTCCGTGCCCAGACCCACGAACATGCCAACCGCCTGCACACCATGGTTTCCCTGCTGGAGCTGGGCCGCACACGGGAGGCCCTCGACTTTGCCACCAAGGATCTTGAACTTAGCCAGCAGCTGACCGACGAGATGGTCAGCTCAGTGGACGAGCCCGTCCTGAGTGCACTAATCATGGGCAAGGTCGCGGAAGCAAACGAACGCGGAGTGAAGCTGACGCTCACCACCGAGGGGTCCGCATCGGTGGCAGGGCTGGCGGTCCAGGACCTCGTCACTATCCTGGGCAACCTGCTGGACAATGCCATCGACGCTGCGGCGGACGGCGATGCGCCCCGGCACGTGGAGCTGACCGTGGAATCCGATGCCGAAGGCTTGGACATCATTGTCAAGGATTCCGGCGCGGGTATTGATCCTGCTGCGGTCGATAATATCTTCAGGCATGGCTTCAGCACGAAGGCGAAGGGACCATTCGGGCGAGGCGTGGGCCTGGCCCTGGTACGGCAGGCCGTACAGCGCCTGAACGGTACCATGACCATCACGGGCACGGATGGCGCACAGTTCCATGTGTTCCTGCCGGCCATTGCCGCCGGAACCGACAAAGAGGAGCAGTTCCAGTGAGCGATATCAGGGTCCTTGTCGTTGAGGACGAACCCGTGGCGGCGGCAGCGCACGGCGCCTACGTGGGGAGGCTCGAGGGCTTTTCCCTGGCCGGCACGGCCCCGGACGGCCAGTCGGCGCTGCGCCTGCTGGCGGAATTCGCAGCCGCCGGCAATCCGGTGGAGCTGGTCCTGCTGGACATGAACCTTCCCGACCTCCACGGCCTGGACATTGCACGGCGGATGCGGGCATCAGGACTGCTGGCCGACATTATTGCCATTACGGCTGTCCGCGAACTCAACATCGTGCGCAGCGCCGTCTCGATCGGGGTTGTCCAGTACCTCATAAAACCCTTTACCTATGCCACTTTTGCGGACAAGCTGGCCAGCTACCGTCAGTTCCGGGAGCAGCTCGGGGCCGGCTCCAGCGGGACCAGGTCCGGGGCATCACAGAGCGACGTCGACCAGGCCTTCGCGAGCCTGCATGCTCCGAGCGAGCTGCCGCTTCCCAAGGGGCTTTCGACGTCGACCCTGGACGCGGTGAAGGAGTTCATGAAGCGGCAGGCCGGTGCGGTGTCAGCCACGGAAGTGATGGACGCCCTCGGGATGTCCCGCGTGACCGCCCGGCGCTACCTTGAGTACCTCGCGGATGCCGGCACCGCCTCCCGGACTGCCCGGTACGGTGCACCGGGCAGGCCGGAGAACGAGTACCGCTGGAACCGGGGCTGACGTCCGGGACCCTGCTCACTCCGGATGCGCGGCGGGGTGCAGGGTCCCGATCAGCTGGTCGATCACGCCGGCGTCCTCGATGGTGGACGGCACTACGTACTCCTCACCGTCGGCAATCTGCCGCATGGTCTTGCGGAGGATCTTGCCCGACCGGGTCTTAGGCAGGGCCTCCACCACGGCCACGTGCTTGAAGTCCGCAACGGCGCCTATGTCCCGGCGGACCAACGCGATCAGGTCCCTGACGAGAACCTCCTCCGGCACGTCAACCCCCGACTTGAGCACCACGTACCCGCTGGGCCGCTGGCCCTTCAGCGGATCCGAGAGTCCGATCACCGCGCACTCGGCCACCGCAGGGTGCTGGCCGAGCACCTGCTCCATGGCACCGGTGGACAGCCGATGCCCCGCCACGTTGATGATGTCGTCTGTCCGGCCCATCACGAAGACGTAGCCCTCCTCGTCCAGGTAACCGGAGTCACCCGTGGCGTAGCACCCCTCGAACGCCTCGAGGTAGGAGGAGACGTAGCGCTCATCATTGCCCCACAGGGTGGTCAGCGTGCCGGGCGGCAGCGGCAGCCCAAGGACTATGTTGCCCTCGGTCCCGGCAGCTACGTCCTCCCCCAGGCCGTCGACGATCCTGAGCTTGAACCCTGGCATCGGAACGCTGGGCGACCCTGCCTTGATCGGCAGCCGTTCCAGTCCCTGCGGGTTGGCGCAGATGGCCCAGCCCGTCTCGGTCTGCCACCAGTGGTCCACGACGGGAACGCCCAGCACCCGCGACGCCCAGTGGAATGTATCCGTGTCGAGCCGCTCCCCCGCGGCGAAGAGGGCCCGGAGGCTGTAGATGTCGTACTCCCCCACCAGTTTGGCGTCAGGGTCGGCCTTCCGGATGGCGCGCAGGGCGGTAGGGGCGGTGAACAGGACATTGACCTTGTGCTCCTGGATCACCCGCCAAAACGCACCGGCATCGGGCGTGCCCACCGGTTTCCCTTCATAGAGGACAGTGGTGGCGCCGGCCAGCAGCGGGCCATAAACGATGTAGGAGTGCCCCACCACCCAGCCGACATCGGAGGCCGTCCACATAACGTCTCCGGGGCCGATGTCGTAGATGTTTTCCAAGGTCCAGCTCAGAGCCACGGCATGGCCGCCGTTGTCCCGCACCACTCCTTTGGGAGTACCTGTGGTTCCGGACGTGTAGAGGATGTAGAGCGGGTCCATGGCCTTGACCGCCACCGGCGCTGCCGGCGATGCGGCGGCCATCTCCGTGTCCCAGTCCAGCCAGCCGGCATAGTCGGCCGCCGCCGAGGCGAACCCTTCGCGCGCCGCGACAATCACCGGGAGCTCAGGGGCTCCGGCCAGGCGGAGGGCTTCCTCGACGGCTGGAAGGTATTCGATCCGGCGCGAAGGCTCGATACCGCCGGATGCCGTGACCACCACGGCGGGAGCGGCGTCCCGGATGCGGGCCGCAAGCTCCTTGGGCGCAAACCCGCCGAAGACCACCGAATGCACCGCCCCAAGCCGCGCCGTTGCAAACATCGCGATGGCGGCTTCGGGGATCATCGGCATGTAGATCACTACCCTGTCCCCCTTGCCCACTCCGCGCCCACGGAGGACACCGGCGAAACGGGCCACCAGATCCGTGAGCTCCGCGTAGCTGTAGCGGCGCCTGATGCCGAGCATGGCGGAATCGTAGATCAGCGCATCCTGCTCTCCCCGTCCGGCTGCCACATGGCGATCGAGGGCGTTGTAGGACGTATTCAGGACGCCGTCGGGAAACCACCCGAACAGCGGAGCGCGGCTGGAATCCAGGGCTTGGCTCGGCGGTGTTGACCAGGAGATTCTTCCGGCAGCGTCCAGCCAGAAATCATCCGGCTTCTCCAGGCTCTGTGCATAGCTGTCCTGATAGCTCTTGGTAACCATGAGTGCATCCCGTCCACGACGTTGTGATGTCGCCCATGCTAGTCCGTGCCGGGAGGCAGGCACAAGGCTTCTGTATACATACACCGCCTAAACTCCGCGAATATCTCGGCATTGCTGGGCAAATATGGGTTATTTGTATACACTGGGGATCGTCAACCACCGAAGGAGGCAGGGAATGCGCGCCAGCGACAGGGCCTACGCGGCACTCCGCGACGACATCATTGAATGGCGCCTCCTGCCCGGGACGGTCCTTGCGGAAGTGGAACAGTCCGAGCGGCTGGGCGTCTCGCGCACTCCCCTCCGGGAGGCGCTGAGCCGGCTGACCGCAGAGGGGCTGACGACGACGGCGGGCAGCCGCGGCGTCGTCGTTACCGACATTTCGCTGGAGGACATCGACGAGCTCTTCGAGCTCCGCGAAACACTCGAAGGAAAGGCGGCGGCGCTGGCCGCCGAGCGCGGCGACGCCACAACCTTCGAGCAGCTCCGGCTCGAGCTGCTTCAGGCACCGGAGCTGATCAACGGAAGCGACCCCGCGCGCCACGCTTACTACGAGCTCGTGGGCCGGCTGGACGAAGCCATTGATGCGGCGATTTCCAACGCCTACCTGGCCCAGGCGATGCGCAGCCTGCGCGTGCACCTGGTGCGCGTCCGCCGGCTGGCTGCCGACGATGCGACGCGGCTCACGGCAGCCGCCGCGGAGCACGCCGCCATTGCAGAAGCCATTGCGGCGCGGAATCCGCGGCTTGCCCAGGCGGCCACCACCCTGCACCTTCACCGAAGTCTTTCCCACGTCAAAGTTGCGCATACACCTCACTAAAGGAGCACCATGGTCAAGGAACACCACGTCCGCGTTTACAAGAGCGAGGAAAACCTGCCGCGCGAGGATCAGCTCGCCTACAAGATTGCGAAGGTTGCCACCGATCCCGTCGCTGTGACCGACGAGGTGACCGACATGGTGATCAACCGTGTGATCGACAACGCGTCGGTGGCCATCGCATCTTTGAACCGCGCGCCCATCGTTGCAGCGCGGGCACAGGCCCTGACGCACGGCCCCACCACCGGCGGCCAGGGATCCAAGGTTTTCGGCATCGAGGAACGGGTTTCGCCCGAGTGGGCCGCCTGGGCCAACGGAGTCGCTGTCCGTGAGCTCGATTACCACGACACTTTCCTGGCCGCGGATTACTCCCACCCGGGCGATAACATCCCGCCGATCCTGGCCGTGGCCCAGCACGTCGGTTCCAGCGGGCAGGACCTGGTCCGGGGCATCGCCACCGGCTACGAGATCCAGGTGAACCTGGTCAAGGCCATCTGCCTGCACAAGCACAAGATCGATCACGTGGCCCACCTCGGCCCGTCCGCCGCCGCAGGCATCGGTACCTTGCTGGGCCTCGATGTCGAGACCATCTTCCAGTCCGTGGGCCAGGCGCTGCACACCACCACCGCCACCCGTCAGTCCCGCAAAGGCGAGATTTCCACCTGGAAGGCCCACGCCCCCGCGTTCGCCGGGAAGATGGCCGTCGAGGCCGTGGACCGCTCCATGCGCGGCCAGACCTCCCCGGTCCCGATCTACGAGGGCGAAGACGGCGTCATCGCCTGGATGCTGGACGGCCCGGAGGCCTCCTACCTGGTGCCGCTGCCCACACCCGGCGAGGCCAAGCGCGCCATCCTGGACACCTACACCAAGGAACACTCCGCCGAATACCAGGCGCAGGCGTGGATCGACCTCGCCCGCAAGCTCCACGGCGAACACCCGGAGGTCACCGACCCCGCCAATGTGAAGTCGGTGCTGATCAAGACCAGCCACCACACCCACTACGTGATCGGCTCCGGCGCGAACGACCCGCAAAAGTACAGCCCCACGGCGTCCCGCGAAACCCTGGACCATTCGATCCCGTACATCTTCACCGTCGCGCTCCAGGACGGTGCCTGGCACCACGTGGACTCCTACGCCCCGGAACGCGCCGCCCGGCCGGACACCGTTGAGCTGTGGCACAAGGTCACCACCGTCGAGGACGCGGAATGGACCCGCCGGTACCATTCCCTCGACATCGCGGAGAAGGCCTTCGGCGGGTCCGTGGAGATCACGCTCAACGACGGCACGGTCATCACCGACGAGATTGCCGTGGCCGACGCCCACCCGCTCGGTGCCCGGCCGTTCGCGCGGGAGCAGTACGTCAACAAGTTCCGGACCCTCGCCGTCGGTCTGGTCGCCGAAGAGGAAATCGAACGGTTCCTCGCCGCCGCCGCGCGGCTTCCGGAACTGGCCGCCGGTGAGCTGGACCAGCTCAACATCAAGGCAGCCGACGGCATCATCGACCTCGCCGCCGCCCCCAAGGGACTGTTCTAAATGCTGTACTCGAAGGTCACCCCGGAGCAGAAGCGGGTCCGTTTCCGCGAACTCCTGGCCTCGGGAACCATCCAGCAGTTCCCCGGCGCGTTCAACCCGCTCTCGGCGAGGCTGATCGAGGAGAAGGGCTTCGCCGGCGTCTATATTTCCGGCGCCGTCCTGGCCAACGATCTCGGCCTGCCGGACATCGGGCTGACCACGCTCACCGAGGTCGCCACACGGGCCGGACAGATCGCCCGGATGACTGACCTGCCCGCCATCGTGGACGCCGACACGGGCTTCGGGGAGCCCATGAACGTGGCACGCACCGTGCAGGAAATCGAGAACGCCGGCCTGGCCGGGCTGCACATCGAGGACCAGTTCAACCCCAAGCGCTGCGGCCACCTGGACGGAAAGAACGTGGTGGACCTGGACACCGCCACCAAGCGCATCCGCGCCGCAGCGGACGCACGGCGCGACCCCAACTTCCTCATCATGGCACGGACTGACATCCGTGCCACCGACGGGCTGGAAGCGGCACAGGACCGCGCCAGGGCGCTGGTGGAGGCCGGGGCGGACGCCATTTTCCCGGAGGCCATGAAGGACCTGGGCGAGTTCCAGGCCATCCGGGACGCCGTGGACGTGCCGATCCTCGCCAACATGACCGAATTCGGCAAGAGCGACCTGTTCACGGTGGAGGAACTCCAGGGCGTCGGAGTGAACATGGTCATCTATCCGGTCACGCTGCTCCGTAGTGCCATGGGCGCTGCTGAGCGTACTCTGGAATCGATCAGGTCCGACGGCACCCAGGAGGCACAGGTAGAAAGCATGCTGACCCGTGCGCGGCTGTACGACCTCGTGGACTATGAAGCCTACAACCGCTTTGACACCGGAGTCTTCAATTTCAAGGTACCCGGTATTCACTGACCCCCAACCATCCGGACTTCCGGCTTCGGCCGGCACACAGGCACAAGGAACGAAGGAGTTTCAGCATGGCTGAAAATGAGATCAAAAAGGGCCTCGCCGGCGTCGTGGTCGACTACACCGCGGTGTCCAAGGTCAACCCCGATACCAACTCGCTGCTGTACCGCGGCTACCCGGTCCAGGAACTCGCCGCAAAGTGCAGTTTCGAGGAAGTGGCCTACCTGCTCTGGAACGGCGAACTGCCTACGCAGGACGAGCTTGCCACGTTCACCGCCAGGGAACGGGCAGGACGGCCGCTGGACCCGGTAGTCAAGCAGGTCATAGATGCACTTCCCACCAGCGCGCACCCGATGGATGTCTGCCGGACCGCAGCGTCAGTGATGGGCGCCCGCCATGAACTCGCCGAGGATTCTTCGCGCGAGGCTAACCTGAACAAGGCAATCGACCTGTTCGCTGCCATGCCGGCGGTGGTGGCGTATGACCAGCGCCGCCGTCACGGGCTTGAACCCGTTGAACCCCGCGACGACCTGGACTACTCCGCCAATTTCCTGTGGATGACCTTCGGCGAAGAGCAGGTGCCCGAAGTAGTGGAAGCGTTCAACGTGTCCATGATCCTGTACGCCGAGCACTCCTTCAACGCCTCCACCTTCACGGCCCGCGTGATCACGTCCACGTTGGCGGACCTGCACTCGGCCGTGACCGGGGCCATCGGCGCGCTGAAGGGCGCTCTGCACGGCGGGGCCAACGAGGCCGTGATGCACACGTTCGATGAGATCGGCATCCGGTCCGAGGAATCGCTGGAGGAAGCAGCCGTCCGGGCCAAGGCTTGGATGGAGGATGCCCTGGCGCAGAAGAAGAAGGTGATGGGCTTCGGCCACCGCGTCTACAAGCACGGCGACTCGCGTGTCCCCACCATGAAGGCCGCCCTGGACAAGATGATCGCCCACTATGGACGTCCCGAGCTTCTGGGGCTCTACAACGGCCTGGAAAGCGCCATGGACGAGGCCAAGGGAATCAAGCCGAACCTCGACTATCCAACCGGCCCCACCTACCACCTCATGGGATTCGACACCGCCACGTTCACTCCGCTGTTTGTGGCCGCCCGCATCACGGGCTGGACCGCACACATCATGGAGCAGCTGGATTCGAACTCCCTGATCCGCCCGTTGAGCGAGTACAACGGCGTGGAGGAACGGCACCTCTCGTAGCTTCCGCCGGAGCGTACGACGGCGGCCCGGTCACCTTTGAAAGGTGACCGGGCCGCCGTCGTTCTTGGGCTTTTTCCGGCCCTCAGCCGTTGATCTTCAGCGACATGACGATCCGTTTAAGCGTCTTGAACTCTTCGGATTCCATGTAGGCGCGGGCCTCTTCCATGGAGGAGAACTTCAGGTCGGTCGCTGCTCCGGTGTTGTAGTTCTGGGCGAAGAAATATTCTCCTGAGGAGAGGCCGCTAACCACGTTCTGGGGGTCGCAGGTGGTGCCGTCCACTCCCCAACTCTCGTCGGCGATGCCCAGGTTGGCGACAAATGTTGCTGAGTCACCCGCAAGTTTTGTCACATCCCAGACCCGGAAGATGAACTGCGGCGGAATGGCCCGCTCCCCCTGGCGGTTGCTCGGAAACGACATGGGAGCACTGTCCAGGATGGTGAAAGGCGGGCAGGGAGAAATGAGGTTCGGAGTGTTCCGGGTCTGGTTGAAGCCGAGCGTCAGCACGGTCCTGCCTGACGCGTTGACGACGTCCGAATATCGGCCGTTTTCCCGGCCGGCGACGGTCCAGTTCTCCGGATACTCGAAGGTGCCCAGCCCGTTCCCGCTGGTGTAGCTTTTCCATTCCACCGGCTTGTTGACGGCCCGAAGTTCCAGGGAAATCAGCATCCGCTTGATGTCCCGGTACTCCTGGGTCTGCGTGTAGGCCTGCGCCTCGGCCAGGGAGGCGAACGTCAGTGGAGCGTCCTTGCCATCCTGTTGCAGGGACCACGTATCCCCGAAGCTGACGGGAGGAACCTTCTCCGGGCTGATTATGCTGCTGTACAGCGCGCAAGCGGTTGTTTCGGGAGCCGGATCTGCATCATTCAATGCCATGGTTCCATAGACTTTGTCGGACTGAATGACCCGGAAAGCAAACTCGGAAGGACCACTCCCCGCCCGTTTGGCTGCCTTTTGCGGGATGTCCACGATCACCGAGTCGAGGGTGAAAACAGGCTTCGGGACGGGGCAGGTGTAACCGACCACCATCTCGTAATGCATCGCCAACGTCGACACGGTTTTTCCGTCTGCGTTATTCACCCGAATGGTGTTGTATGGGCCACCAGCGATCGTGTGCGGATCTTCCGTCACCGACCAGCCCACAGGGTGCTCGAATGTCGCCTGGCCGGTGGTGTCGGTGAATTTCGTCCACGCAACGGCCGCAGCACTGGGCGTCGGTGTGGGCGTCGGGCTGGGCGTCGGCGTGGACGTTGCCGATGGAGTAGGCGTCGGCGCGGCGCTTTCCGTGGCTGCCACGGTGCCGGCGGGCTCCGGCGCTGAAGTCAGAGCTCCGAGATTGCCGGCCACCAGCACGCCGACGGCGACTGCCGCTGCCGCGATGGTCACCAACCCGGCAACTTTGGCGCGGCGTCGCCGGCGGGCTTCATCCAGGGAAACGATGCCGGCTGCGGCGTTGTCGCTGAAAGCTGCCGGCTCGGACAGCATCCGTCGCAGGGCCGTTTCACCGTCAGGAATGCCCGAAGGATCGGAGTGGAGCGGGTCCGTGCCTGCAATCAGGTTCTTGATCGGATCCATGGTCATGCACCCATTTTCTGTGTGATCGATTCCGAGTGAGCCGGCAGATGCTTCTTGAAGGCCATCCTGGCCCTGTGCAGCCGGACTTTGGCTGCAGATTCGCTGCATTGCAGCACTCCGGCGATTTCGGCGATGCTCAGCCCGTCCCAGTACGCCAGCTGCAGGATGTCCCTGTCTTTATCGCGCAATGCTGCCAGGGCATCGTGCACTGGCGCGGCCTCGTCGCTGCCGCCGGATGAGGTTGGAGTTGTGAAGCGAAGCTTCTCCTGGAGCGCCTGCTGACGGTCCCTGGCCCGGTACGCGTTGCCCACCAGGTTCCGGGCGATGGTCAGCAGCCACGGGATTTCCACCCCTGCGGCCTGCGGTTTCTGCCACACCACCCGAAAGACATCAGCGGCGAGCTCCTGGGCCAGCTCCGGATCGTTGATCCGGCGCCGGATGTATGAGTACACCCGCGGGTAGTTGTCCTTGTGAAGGGCAATAAATGCCAGTTCGCGCTCAGAAAGCACGATTCCCCCTAATACGAAGTGCCCTGAACTGCAGGCTAACTGTGTAGTTTCCGGCAGGCGGCGGTGCGGTTACATCCCGTGGGAAATATTCTCCTGCAGTTTCCCTCAGCCACGGGGACGGCAAAGGCGCCGGCGGACTACGCCGACGCCTTGCCCCCCATGAAGGTTTCTGCCTGATATGCCGCCTAGCGGTTACCCGCTTTGTCCAGCACGTTCCGGACCGTTTCGTTGTCATCGTTGAGGACAATCACGATGTCGATCTCTGTTCCGGCGAGCACCACCGGGAGCCAGTGGTCCGCGTCCTGCCACATGCGGTCCGCGGGAAGCGCGTCCGCACGGAACCACTCCGGCGCGATCTCGGCACTCTCGGTGGGCTCGCCCTCCCAGCGCCGCGTCGTGAAGAGGCGGGTATGCATGTTCCATTCCGGGCGGGAGGGGAACACGAATTCAACAACGCCGGCGCGGCGGAGGTCCTCTTCCCGGACCAGGACGCCTGCTTCCTCGAGAACTTCCCGACAGACGGCCTCGGCGTCGCTTTCGCCTGGTTCGACATGTCCGCCGAGGCCCACGATCTTGCCGGTACCGAATCCCGTCTTCTTCAAGCCGAGCAGGACCTCCAGCCCTGCTTCGGCATCCCGGAGCAGGAAACAAAGTGTCACGGGAACGGAGGTCATGGTCAACAGCGTAACCCGGCCCGGCTCAGCCTGCGGTGATCTTCAGCGACGTGATCATGCGTTTGGCGTCGAGGTATCCGGAGGTCTGCATGTATGCCTGGGCCTCGGCAACGCTGCTGAAGGATTTGGCACCCGTTGTCCCGTCCGGGGAAGGTGCGGAGTTCACCTGCAGCGAGTCCGCGAACATGTAGACCGGCGACTCCTGGGGGCCGTTCACCACGTTGTAGAACATGCACGACTGTCCATCTGCACCGGCCCTGCGGGTGGTGATGCCGAATGATGCGTTGACGCCGGATCCGGTCTCGAGTGCACGGAAGGTGAATCTTGGCGTGACCTCGCTCGCGCCGGAGTTGTAGGGCAACTGCATCTCCACGGTATCCAGGACGGTGTACGCCCGGGGTTCGCTGCTGCACGCGCCGCCAAGGGCGCCGCCGGTATCACCATAGGCAAGGTCCGCGACTGGGCTCCCTGCATTGTCGGTGACCTGCAGCTTCACCACGTTGCCAACGCCGTCCCCCGAAAGCGGAACCACGATCCAGCCCGCCGGGTGGTCAAAGGCGACTTTTCCGTTCGCGCTGGTGAACGTGTGCCACGCTGCTGCTGGCGGCACAGACGCCGGTTCCGACGACGGCGCCGATGGCTGTGCTGCGGACGCCGACGGTGAGGCCGGAGTTGTTGCCCCAGTCTGGCTTGCAGACGGGCTGGGCGAGGGAGCCGCATCGCTGGCCGTGTTGCTGGCGGCCGGTCCGGGCGCCGGAGAGTTGATGGCACCCATGTTGCCGGCCACAACCGCCAGTGTCACCACGGCCGCCGCTGCCAGTCCTGCGACGCCGGCACGAATGGCGGCGCGGCGTTTGGACTGACGTGCACGGTCCAGGGAAGTGACGCCGTCGCCATCGGTGAAGGTTCCGGAGAATGTGTGGGAAGCCTGTGCCTCCGGTTCGCCGCCGACCGGCCCAGGGTTGGCCGGGACGGTCTGCTGCCGCGGAGCGGGAATCTGCGGTTTTGCGTTCTTCATGAGCTGTTCGATCCGATCCATGGCTAGGCCGTCCTTTCGTTCATCAGGTGTGCCGGAACCACGCCGGCGAATGCTTTCCTGGCTCTGTGCAGGCGGACGCCTGCCGCGGAGGTGGAGCAGCCGAGGCTTTCGGCGAGTTCGGCGGTGGTGAGCCCGTCCCAGTAGGCGAGCATAAGGACCTCCCGATGCTTCTCATTCAGCTTCGCGAGGACGTATGCCACGGCGTCGCTTTCATTGTCATTGGTCACCGCTGCGGCCCTCGCCCGCTCCTGCAGACCTTCCCGCAGAAGCTGCTGGCGGTTGCGGGCGTTGTATTCGTTGGCCACAACGTTCCGGGCGGCCGCGATGAGCCAGCCAATTCCTGGTTCTTCCGGGAGGTCCTTCTCCCAGGCAATCCTGAAGACGTCCCCGGCGAGTTCCTCCGCCCGGTCTGTATCGCTGATGCGGTAAGCGATGTACCGGTAGATACGTCCGAAGTTCTCCGAGTGCAACGCCGTGAATGAGCGTTCCCTTGTAACCAACATTCCTCCCCCTGAAATCCTGTTCCCGCTTGCTAACCGTTAAGTGTCTGGCGGGGGCACAGTTATTACATTCGGCAGAAGAATTGTTTTTTACGTTGCGTCAGCGCGCGGGCAGGCCAGGGGGTCAACCAAGCGCGCGGGGGTGGGCCGCGGCGTAAATCTCCCGCAGGGTATCTGCAGTCACCAGCGTGTAGACCTGCGTGGTGGTGACCGAGGCGTGTCCCAAGAGTTCCTGGACCACCCGGACATCCGCGCCGCCCTCCAGCAGGTGGGTGGCAAAGGAATGGCGGAGGGTGTGCGGAGAAACGTCCTTGGTGATGCTGGCCTTGTCAGCCGCGGCTTTTAGGATGGTCCAGGCGCTTTGCCTGCTGATCCGTCCGCCGCGGGCATTCAGGAACAGCGCCGGAGTGCCCTTGCCCTTGGCGGCCAGCAGCGGCCGTCCGCGCACCAGGTACGCGTCAAGGGCGCGTGCGCCGTAGGACCCAAGTGGCACCAGGCGTTCTTTGGATCCCTTGCCGAACAGCCGGACGATCGCCGGGCCAACCTGGTCCGGCTGCAGCGAAATGTCGTCGACGTCCAGGCCCACCGCTTCACTGATGCGTGCCCCGGTGGAGTACAGGAATTCCAAGAGCGCCCTGTCCCTCAGGCCTGTTGCCGTGTCGGTCCCGGCCGCTTCGAGGATCCGGGTGACCTCGTCAACGCTGATGGCCTTGGGCAGCCGCTTGCCGGGCATCGGCGGGTGGACATCGCTGGCGGGATCCGCCGTCGTGATTCCTTCCAGTGCCCAGAACTTGTGCAGTCCGCGGACCGCCACCACCGTCCGCGCAGCGGACCTGACACCGAGGGCCGACCCGCCGTCGGAGCCGTCGGAGAGTGCCTGCACAAACCCGGTGACGTGCCGGCGGGTGACGTCGCCGGGCCGTTCCGTGCCGCACGCTGCGAGGTAGTTTGCGTAGCGGGCCAGGTCCCGGCGGTAGGCGGACAGTGTGTTGGCCGCGAGCCCGCGTTCCACGCCCATGTGCTGTAAGTAGTCGTTGATGGCGCGGTCAATGGCATTGCGGGGCCGGCCGGCCTGGCCGGTGGGCGCCGGAGCGGCTTTCGAAGCTGGAGCAACGGGACGTTCCGCCAGTACGTGCTCGACGCCGGAACGTTCCGGCGCGGGAGTGACGGTGCTTCCCATCAACGCTGGCTGGGATGGGCAGGCCAGGGGGCGTTTGCCGGACGCAGATGCTCGAAGCCGTCGGCGCGGGCAGCGGCTGCGGCGAGAATCCCGACGACGGCGGACGGGTTGTGCAGCCTGCCCTCCAGGACGGCAGCCACCGCCAGGTCCAACGGCGTCCAGTGCAGTTCTATCTCGGCTTCCTCATCCGTGCGGACATGGAGTTCGTGATGGGGCACGTCGGTCAGGTCCCGGGCCAGGTAGATGCGGATCGCCTCGCTGGAGGACCCCGGTGAGTTGAAGAAGTCCACCAGCACGTTCCAGGTCCCGGCAACCAGGTCCGCTTCTTCGGCGAGTTCGCGGGCGGCACCCACCACGAAGTCCTCACCCTCGATGTCCAGAAGCCCGGCGGGAATTTCCCAGAGATCCATGCCCACGGGATGCCGGTACTGCTTCATCAGGAGCACCTCCCCGGCATCATTCATCGGCAGGACAGCCACCGCCCCCGGGTGGTCGATGTAGTCCCGGACCAGCTCGTCGCCCTGCTCGCTGAGCTGGAAGCTGTCGCTGACAACGTCCCAGATGCGGCCCTCGTACACCTTGCGGGAGGACAAAAGACGGCGCGGGCTCGGCGCATCCGAAACCTGCCGTGCAGCATTGGGGGTTTCAGACTTACCGGGCATCGCGCCGTCCTTTGATTTAGTTGGTGATTACTTGGCCGAGACCTTGCGGCCAGCGCCGCTGGCGTCAGCCGGTACTTCTGCAGTGTCGACGGCGGGAAGGGTATCCTCTCCGCCCTTCTGGTGGTCCAGTGCTGCCTTGACCAGGCCCGCGAACAGCGGGTGCGGCCGGGTGGGGCGGGAGCTGAGCTCCGGGTGCGCCTGGGTGGCCACATAGTATGGGTGGACTTCGCGGGGAAGCTCCACGTACTCCACGAGCTTGCCGTCCGGGGACGTTCCGGAGAACACCAGTCCCATCGCGGCGATCTGGTCACGATACTTGTTGTTCACTTCGTAACGGTGACGGTGCCGTTCGCTGACGGTTGTCTTGCCGTAGGTCTCGGCGATCACGGAGCCTTCGTCCAGCCTGGCTTCGTAGAGGCCCAGGCGCATGGTGCCGCCAAGGTCGCCACGGCCCTCGACGAATTCGAGCTGCTCTTCCATGGTGGCAATCACCGGGTACTTGGAGTCCGGTTCGAATTCGCTCGAGGATGCGCCGTCAAGGCCCACCACGTTCCGGGCGTATTCAATGACCATGCACTGGAGGCCCAGGCACAGGCCCAGGACCGGCAGCTTGGTTTCGCGGGCAAACTTCAGCGCACCGAGCTTGCCTTCGAGCCCGCGGATGCCGAACCCGCCGGGCACGCAGATGGCGTCGACCCCGGAGAGCGAGTTGACCGCACCCTCATGGGTTTCGCACTCGTCCGACGGGACCCAGCGGATCCCCACCTTGGTGTCGTTGGCGAAACCGCCGGCCCGGAGGGCCTCGGTGACGGACAGGTAGGCGTCGGGCAGGTCGATGTACTTGCCCACCAGGGCGATTTCAACCTCGTGCTTGGGGTTGTGTACCGCTTCGAGGAGCTTGTCCCAGCTGGTCCAGTCAACATCCTTGAACGGAAGATCAAGGGCACGGACGATATAGGAATCCAGTCCCTGGGTGTGCAGCGTCTTGGGGATGTCGTAGATACTCGGCGCGTCCGCGGCGTTTACCACGGCGTCGATGTCGACGTCGCACATGCGGCCGATCTTTTCGCGCATGGCATCGGGAACTTCGCGGTCCGAACGGATCACGATGGCCTCGGGCTGGATACCGATCGACCGCAGGGCAGCAACGGAGTGCTGCGTCGGCTTGGTCTTCAGCTCCTGGGACGGTCCGATGTACGGGACCAGGGAGACGTGCAGGAAGAAGACATTGCCGCGGCCGATGTCCTGGCGCACCTGGCGGGCAGACTCGAGGAAGGGCTGCGATTCGATGTCGCCAACAGTTCCGCCGATCTCGGTGATGATGACGTCCGGCGCGTTCTTGCCCTCGGCAGGAAGCCGCATCCGGCGCTTGATCTCATCGGTGATGTGCGGGATGACCTGGACGGTGTCGCCGAGGTACTCGCCGCGGCGTTCCTTGGCGATAACCGTGGAGTACACCTGGCCGGTGGTGACGTTGGCCGAGCCCTCAAGGTTTTCGTCGAGGAAGCGCTCGTAGTGGCCGATGTCCAGGTCCGTTTCGGCGCCGTCGTCAGTGACAAAGACTTCGCCGTGCTGGAAGGGGTTCATCGTGCCCGGATCCACGTTCAGGTAGGGATCGAGCTTTTGCATAGTTACAGACAAACCGCGTGCCCGCAGCAGGTGTCCGAGGCTCGAAGCCGTCAGTCCCTTGCCTAGCGAGGACGCCACACCACCGGTGACGAAGATGTGTTTGGTCGTCTTGGACGAGCCCGGGAACCGGGAATTTACACGGGAATTTGATCGCTGCACCACGGAATTCGAGCCTATCATCAAATGAGCCTTCCACGGGTCGAAAATCGGATTCCCCAAATGCTTCAGTCTCCCGTGCCGGCCCCCTACGATCAAGGGGTGACTACGGAGGACCTGTCCGGCGAAACCCCTGAACACCCGCAGGACTTGGCCCGGGCGGGATCTGGCCCCGTCTTCAGGTCCCTTACGCTCGACTCGATCCCCGCCCCGGACTACGCGGATGTGATTGTTGTCCCAGTTCCGGCGGGGTGCCCTTCCGACCCGCGGATCTGGGCGGAGACGCTGTTCTCGCCGCAGTCCATGCCGGCCTGGGTGGCGGCCCTGATGGGACTGCGGCAGGCCGTGGTGGGCCTGGTCGGCATCAACAGGGCCCCTCAGGGTGTCTTCGCGGTCTCCGACGTCCGCGGTGAGGAGGCGCTCATCAGCGCCGACGACAAGCACCTGGACTTCCGCTGCGGAGTGGCGTTCGACGCCGGCGCCCGGCTCCTTCGGGTCACCACCACCGTGCGGCTCAAAGGCTGGCGGGGACGGCTGTACTTCGCGCCCGTCCGGGTGCTGCACCCGCTGGTGGTGCGCGCGATGATGGTCCGGGCCGCACGCCGGCTGCAGGCGCCCTAGAGGCGCGCCCGCCGTTGCCCGCCGACGGGAGCGCCGTCAGGCCCGCTGGGGCAGCAGCTTGGCGTCGTCGAGCAGCTCCTGGGCGTGGGCCTGCGCCGATTCGGAGTCCTCCTGGCCCGCCAGCATCCGGGCGAGCTCCTTGACCCTTTCGGGGCCGTCGAGCAGCCGCACGTCGCTCGAGGTGAACCCGGTGGCGGTGCCGCCGTCGGCCCCCCTGACCGATGTTTTGGTGACGGTGATGTGCTGGTCCGCGAACGCGGCGACCTGAGGCAGGTGCGTGACCACCAGGACCTGCACATGCTGCGCCAGCATGGCCAGCCGGCGGCCGATCTCGACGGCGGCACGTCCGCCAACACCGGCGTCGACTTCGTCGAAGACGAAAGTGGGCACCGGATCCACTGCGGCGAGCACCACCTCGATGGCCAGCATCACGCGGGAAAGCTCGCCCCCGGAGGCGCCCTTGCCCAGCGGCCGGGCCGGCGCACCGGAGTGGGGCTGGAGCAGGAACGAGATCTCGTCCGCGCCGTACGGCATCAGCTGCGCGGCCGGTTCGATGGTAATCACCAGGGTGGCGTCCGCCATGGCCAGGGCCTTGAGTTCGGCGCTGACCCGTGTTGAGAGGTCCTTCGCGGCTTTGCCGCGGATTTTGCTGATGGCCGCGGCCTGTTTCTTCAATTCAGCCTCGGTCCGGGCGACCTCCGCGTCCAGCGCCTCGATCCGGGTGGAGTCGTCCTGCAGTTCGTCGAACCGGACACGCGCATTCTCCGCCCACACCAGGACCTCGTCGATGCTGGGGGCGTATTTGCGGACCAGCTTGGCCAAGGCAGCCCGCCGTTCCTCGATTTCAGCGAGCCGCTCGGGTCCCTCTGAATCCAGGCCGGCCTGGTAGCTTGCCAGTTCCGTGGCGATGTCGTTGAGCAGGAAGCCGACCTCCGCCAGGCGTGCGGCCGCCGCACCGAGTTCGGCGTCGTGTTCGGCCACATGTTCCAGGGTCCGTTTCGCAGCGTCCACCAGGGTGGTGGCGTCGCCCTCATCACCGTAGTCCTCCGCGATGAGCGCCTGGTGCGCGGTGTTGGCCGCGATCCTGAGTTCTTCGACGTTGGCCAGTTTTACGGCCTCCGCCTTGAGCGACTCGTCTTCCCCCGGCTGCGGATCCACGTCATCGATCTCCGCCAGGGCGATCTCCAGCGATTCCGCTTCGCGAAGCCTGTCCCGTGCGGCACCGCGCAGCGTGTCCAGCTCGGCCTGGCTGGCTTTCCAGTGGCTGTACAGCGACTGGTATGTGCCCAGCGGGCCCGCCAGCGTATCGCCGGCAAACTTATCCAGGGCACCGCGCTGGGCCAGCGCCCCCTTCAGCCTGATCTGGTCCGACTGGCCGTGGACCACCACCAGGCTTTCGCCGATCTCCGCAAGGACCCCCACGGGGGCGGCGCGGCCGCCAAGGTAGGCTCGGCTGCGTCCGTCAGCACCCAGGCGGCGGGCCAGGATCAGTTCGGCGCCGCCGTCGAACTCCTCCACCTCGGCACCGGCCTCCAGCGCGCGGGCGACTGCAGCGTGGCCCGAGTCGAGTTTGAGGACGGCCTCCGCGGAGGCGCTTTTCGCGCCGCTGCGCACGGCGCCGGCATCCGACCGGGCCCCCAGCAGGAGTCCGACAGCGGTGACCACCATGGTCTTGCCGGCACCGGTTTCGCCGGTCACCACGCTGAGGCCGGGGCCCAGTGGGAGGGTTGCGTCGGTGATGACGCCGAGGTCGCGGATTCTCAGTTCTTCAAGCATGATTCACTTCGCAGTCGTCGGATCAGTCTCGGACGTCCCGGCGTGCCGGGGACCCGCAGGCGGCACCATGGGCCTGGGGGTACGGATGATGGGTACAGGCCCGGTGTGCACGGACTCTGCCTGCGGCATGGGCCCGCGCCAGCCGTGGATGGGGAGCTGGAACTTGCGTACCAGCCTCGCCGAAAACGGTGTCTGGTGTGTCCGCGCGAGCCGGACCGGCGTCGTCGAGCGGGTCACTTCGACGCGGGCGCCAGGCGGCAGGTCCACGGAACGGCGGCCGTCACACCACAGCACGCCCTGGGCGTCCGTCCGGTTCAGGACCTCCACGGCCAACCTGGAGCGGGGCGAGACCACCAGAGGCTTGGCGAACAGCGCGTGCGCGCTGATGGGAACAATCACAAGGGCTTCCACTTCGGGCCACACCACGGGACCTCCGGCGGAGAAGGCATAGGCGGTTGATCCGGTGGGCGTAGCCATCACAACGCCGTCGCAGCCGAACGACGTCAGCGGGCGCTCATCGACTTCCGTGACCACTTCAAGCATCCGTTCCCGGTTGCCCTTCTCGATGGCGGCCTCGTTCAGGGCCCACGTGTGCCAGATTTTCTGACCCCGGACCCAGACCTGGACGTCGATGGTCATCCGTTCCTCCACCGTATAGTCGCGGCTGGCGATCCATTCGACGGTCTGCGCAAGGTCGGCCCGTTCGCTTTCGGCGAGGAAGCCCACGTGGCCCAGGTTGACCCCCAGGAGCGGCACGTCAACTTCCCGGACGAGTTCGGCGGCGCGGAGGATGGTGCCGTCGCCGCCCAGCACCATGACCAGTTCGACGTCGGGGAGCTGGATGTGGTCGTGGAGGACCTCCACGGGGTCTTCGAGCCTGCCGAAAAACCCCTCCATGTCCTCGAGCTCGGATTTTTGCATCACCGGGACAATCCCTGAGGCGTGCAGTTGGATGCACGCCTCCCAGGCAGCCTTCAGTGATTCCTCGCGGCCGGTGTGGGCAAGGACCAGTACACGCCTGCTCATCGGGTTCCGCTTTCTAGTGGTTCGGCCAGATTGTTCCGAGCAACGCAGCAACGGCTGCGTCCCGCTCTTCGATCTTAGGCAAGTCTGGAGTGATCCTGCGCTTTATCCACAGGAAGTATTCGACGTTTCCGTCCTGGCCAGGCAGGGGGCTCGCCGCGAGGCCGTGCAGATCCAGTCCGGCGTCGAGCGCCGCGTTCGCGACTTTTTCCACCGCCATCCGGCGCTCACGCTCGGAATTCACCACGCCGGTGCGGGCCAGCCGGTCCTTGCCGATCTCAAACTGCGGTTTCACCATCAGGACCAGGTCGCCGCCGGGATGCGTGCATGCCGCGAGCGGCGCCAGGACCAGGGTCAGCGAGATGAACGAGAGGTCCGCGACAGTCAGCGCAGCCGGGCCGCCGATCTCATCCGGCGTCATATAACGCACGTTCAGGCCTTCGTGCACCGATACGCGCGGGTCGTTCCGGAGCTGGGGAACCAGCTGTCCGTGCCCGACGTCGACGGCCACCACGTGATCCGCGCCGCGCCTGAGCAGGACCTCCGTGAAACCGCCCGTGGAGGCACCGGCGTCCAGGCAGCGCTTTCCTTCGGCCATAACTTCCGGGAAAGCGTCGAGTGCCCCGGCCAGTTTGTAGCCTGCCCTGCTGACGTACGTGTCCTGCCCGTCGTCGGCAATGTCCAGGGGCGTGAGGTCATCCACCTGCGAGGAGGCTTTCGCGAGAACGGTACCGTCCGAGCTGACCTTGCCTTCGGCAATCAGCCGCGCGGCATGGGTGCGGGATCTCGCCAGTCCCCGGGTGACGAGCATTTGATCAAGCCTGGCCATCCTCAGGCGCCACCCACAGCCGACGGGTCGTCTTCGTTCAGCGCATCCAGCAGTGCATCGTGAAGTGCGGAGTAGGCGTCCGCGTGCCCGCCAACGGGCAGACCCGGAATCCCGGCCAGGCGATCCAGCACAGCGGCGACTGAGGCGTCTTCGAGCGCGCCCGTGCTGAGGCCGGCCGACTCGCCGGCCTCAGCCGGAGCTGCAGGCCAGCTGACCCCAGCCGGCTTGGCGTCCGTTTCCGGAAAGTTGTTCAGCTCGGTCATGTTCCCAGTCTAGTGAGTCGGCCTAGCGCGTCAGCCACTCGACGGCCGGCGCCAGAGGAGCGTCTGCCTGCGGCTTGGCTGACCACCACGCGGAGCAGGCCGCACGCCACGAGTCCAGGTCGCCCGGAACGCCGGTGACGCGGACAGTTTCCCCACGTACGACGGCGGAGGCCGCACCGCAACGGAACGCGCCGCCGTCGTGCTCCTCCACATTGGGGTACGTACGGTACAGATCGCTGAGGTCATTGATGAGGTAGTCCGGCCGCTCCGCCGTCCGGGCCGCGAGGATCGACTCGCGGGTGTCGACGCCGGTAAGCACCGCCACGGTAGCGAATCCGGCATTGTTCCCGCCGAGGATGTCGGTGTCCAGTCTGTCTCCCACAACGAGCGGCCGCTCGGACCTGAGCCGCTTCGCGGCAGTGCGGAACAGCGGCGCCTCGGGTTTCCCGGCAACCAGTGGCCGCTGTCCGGTAGCCGCCGCAACGGCAGCCACCAGGGTTCCGTTGCCCGGGGCCATGCCGCGGGCCTGCGGGATGGACATGTCCGTGTTGGTGGCCACCCAGAGGGCGCCGTCAGCAATGACATACGAGGCTTCGGCGAGGTCTTTCCAGCCGATCTCGGGATTGAATCCCTGGACCACCGCTACTGGGTTGTCTTGGGCGCTGTGTACCGGGGTCAGCCCCACCAGCTCCACTTCATGCGCCAGCGCCGGGCTGCCCGTCACCAGGACCCGCGCCCCTGCCGGAAGGAGCCCGGCCAGGAGCTCGCCGGCAGCCTGCGAGGAGCTGACAACCTGCTCGTCGTCTGCGGGAGCACCAAGCTCCCGCAAGTGCGCCGCTACCTGCGCGGGCGTCCGGGACGCGTTGTTGGTCACGTAGCCCAGCCCGACGTCGATTGCCTCCAGCCCCCGCAGCGCCTCAATGGCACCGGGAATGGCATGGGGGCCGGCATAGACAACGCCGTCAAGGTCTGACAGCAGGGCGTCGAACCTGGAGATCAATGAATCAGCGCTCATGCGCAGTTATTCCCTCTCGCGATCCGACTGTGCGGAATCGGCGTTGTCGCTTTCAGCGGCGAAGCCGGCGTCAGCGCTGTCGTCTTCATCGCCGGCGCGGGCTTCGAGCTCGTCTTCTTCCACGGAGTCATCGTCAGATTCGGCGTCGTCGGACTCAAAGTAATCGGATTCGGCGTCGTCCGAGCCTTCATCCAGGGCTGCTGCATCGGACGCGGCGGCCTCGACAACTGCTGACTCGGTGTCCCGGGCGGCCGTGGAGGTGGCAGGAGCGCTGTCAGCCTTCTGCTGGGCAAGCAGGCGGCGACGTGCTTCCTCTTCCCGGGCTTCCTCTTCCTCATCCCAGCCAAGGTCGATGATGTCGGGTTCCTCGTCGGCTCCGAGGCCGAGCGCATTCTCGGCAACAACGGCCTGGCGCTGCCATTTCTCGGCTTCCTGTTCACGGCCTACGGCTGCCAGCGCATCGGCGTAGGCGCGGAAGAGACGCGGGCTGTAGGAGAACGCCCGGTTGATGTCCAGCTGCGCGATCTCCAGTTCGGCCACGGCAGCATCGAGCTGGCCAAGGTCCGTGCGGGCGCCGGCGGCCACAATGGCCAGTTCAACCTTGCCGGGTGCGTCGAGGTCGTTGGCTTCCTCTGAACGTGCAACGTCCAGGGCGCGGTCCGGGCGGCCCAGGCCCCTCTCGCAGTCGGCCATGACGGGCAGGTGCACGTTGGAGCCGCTGATCCGGCGGTAGGTGCGGAATTCCCGCAGGGCTTCGCCGTAGTGCCCCGCAGCGTAGGCCGTCAGGCCCACGGCTTCGCGGACAGCAGACAGGCGTCCGCCGCGGCGGCTTGCAGCCAGCGCGTGCTGGAAGGCAAGTTCCGGCTCTTCATCGATGAGGCGCCCGGCCATGACCAGGTGGCGTGCCACCCATTCCGCGCTTTTGGCTTCGAGGGTCTTGATTTCGTGCTTGGTTGCACGGTCCAGTTCCTGGCCCGTGACGTCTTCGTCGATCTCGGGAGAGCGCTCACGGTCCGGACGGTTGGCGCTGCGCAGGTCGCGCGCGTTCGGAACCCGGGTAGGACGGTCCTCGGGACGGTCGCGGCCGAAATCGCGCGGCCCTGATTCGCCACGGTCAAAGCTCCGGGGAGCGCGCTCCTGGCGGTCACCGAAAGGCTTGCGGTTGTCGCCGCCGCCGAAGCTGCGACGCTCCCCACCCTCACGGGAGGGACGATCACCAAACGGCTTACGGTCACGGTCGCCGCCACCAAAGCTCCGACGCTCCCCACCCTCACGGGCCGGACGGTCGCCGAACGGCTTACGGTCACGGTCGCCGCCACCAAAGCTCCGACGCTCCCCACCACCTTCACGGGCCGGACGGTCGCCGAACGGCTTACGGTCACGATCGCCGCCACCGAACGGCTTACGGTCACGATCGCCGCCACCAAAGCTCCGACGCTCCCCACCACCTTCACGGGCCGGACGGTCGCCGAACGGCTTACGGTCACGATCGCCGCCGCCAAACGGCTTGCGGTCACGGTCGCCGCCGCCTTCACGGGACGGACGATCACCAAACGGCTTGCGGTCACGATCGCCAGCACCAAAGCTGCGACGCTCCCCACCCTCACGGGAGGGACGATCACCAAATGGCTTACGGTCACGATCACCAGCACCAAAGGGCTTACGGTCACGATCGCCACCCTCACGCGACGGACGATCACCAAACGGCTTACGGTCACGATCACCAGCACCGAAGCTGCGGCGCTCTCCTCCACCTTCACGGGCTGGACGTTCGCCGCGATCGTCCTTGGCGCGGAATCCGCGGGGATCGCCACCTGAATTATTTGATGCGCGGAACGGGCCGCCACCCGAAGGACGGCCGCCTCCGTAGCCGCCGCGATCTTTGCCGCTTCGATTTCCGCCGTTGTGCTCAGCCATGTTGGATTCCTCCTGTTGTGAGCCGACCACTCGCGCAATCGCAGCCGCTCTTATCCGTGTTTCGTTTTCCTACGCAACCCGAAATAAAGCGCTTCGAAGTCCGTACATCTCATGCAATTCTAGGCGAGGCGCCGCTCACGAACTAACTGTCCAGGCCTGGCAAGGGACTCTCGTGTCAAGCCTCACAGGGGCATCGAACCCAAACGCAACATTGAGCCGGCACAGGACATCGGTCCGGTAGTCGCTGTCCGAGCACCGGGCGTTGGCGCACTCCCCACCGATTGCGCACCCGGTCACCGCAGTGATAGTTTTCCGGTGATCGTGATCTATCGGCAGGAGGTGAGTCCCATGAACGCAGTATCCGCAATGGGTGCTCCCCCGCAGTCCACGATCACGCGGCTGAGTTAGTCGCCACCGGGAGCGCCAATCAGGCAATTCGCGAAAGGCGACTCCCATGAACACAACACCTTCTTCACCTCTGCACTCCATCTCGACGACGGCCTCCGACCGGCCGATGGGCGACCAGGATCAGCCGCAGGTTGACGCCACAAACCGCCTGCGCGCCGCGGGCGAGCGGGCGTTGGTCCTTGGCGGCGGCGGATCGACAGGCAACGCGTGGCTGATCGGCGTCGTCGCCGGCCTCTTCGATGCCGGCCTGGACGTAACCGCAGCCGATCTGGCCGTGGGGACGTCAGCCGGCTCGACGGCCGCGGCCCAGTTAACTGGCGCGACCCCGGCCGAGCTGTTTGCCGCTATCCTTGCCGCTGCACCCCGGCAAGGGACCGCTCCGCCCGGATCCGAGCGTGGACGCGTTCCGATCAGGCCGGTGGCCGACCACCTGGCGAGGATAACCAAAATCATCGCGTCTGCTGAGGGTGCGGCTGACATGCGCCGCAGAATGGGCGCTGCGGCACTCGACATGAATGGGGCGTCGGACGGCTCCGTGCAGGAGCGGTGGCGCGCTACCGTCGCCTCGCGGCTGCCCAGTCCGCATTGGCCGCACCAAACGGTGCTCATCACGGCCGTCGATGCCCAGACCGGTGAACCGGTCGTGTTCGACCGCCACAGCGGAGTCGACTTGGTGGACGCTGTGGCTGCCAGTTGCGCCAGTGGCTTTCCCTACAGGATCGGAAAACACCGATACATCGACGGCGGCTACCGGTCCAACGCCGAAAATGCAGATCTGGCAGCCGGATCCGACCGGGTGCTGGTGCTGTCACCGTTCGGCGGCAGATCCCTGGCGCCGGTGGAGTGGGGCGTGCATCTTTCAACACAAGTCGACGAGCTGCGCGCAGGCGGCAGCAGAGTTGCAACTATCTTTCCGGACAGCAGCGCCGAGCACATGTTCGGCGCCAACGCGATGGATCTGTCGCTGCGTCCGGCCGCGGCCCGGGCCGGATTCGAACAAGGCAGAGCCCTTGCCGCGCAGCTCACCGAATTCTGGAGCTGACGCCTGAGAAATCAATCACCCGGTAGGCGTGACGAGCCGCGGCTGCGGCGAGTTGCCCTGTCGTCCTGGGTGGTGTGGTGGTTAAAGTGGGAGAGCCTCCAAACAGTGTTTGGAGGCTCTCGACCTAATGGTTGTCCGGCGGTGACCTACTCTCCCACACCCTCCCGGGTGCAGTACCATCGGCGCTGTGGGTCTTAGCTTCCGGGTTCGGAATGGGACCGGGCGTTTCCCCCACGCTATGACCGCCGTAACCCTTCTACCCGGACCCGCGGCTGTGCCGTGGGTTGGGAAATCTGGTTACAACATGCTCCTGCCGGTGAAGGCAGGTGTGGTGTTGTTATTCAGTTATTCGGTTTCCTTGCAACGTGCCCGTGGTGCGGGTTTGTTGGTTGGGAACCACATAGTGGACGCAAGAGTCTCAGCGTCCGCCGCCCCTCCTCTGTCCGCCAGGGCGACGCTCTCTCAGTTCCTGCGGGAAAAATCCCGGACGCTCTCTCACTTTTTGGGGGAAGATCCCGGATGCTCTCTCAGTTTCGCTGAATTTACCCGGCGGTGTGGGGCTTGGTGCCCGCCATCGGCGCAGGATGTGAGAGAGGGTTGCCCGAAAAGGGTCCCAGGAAGTGAGAGAGGGTTGCCCCAAAAGGTGCAGGAAGTGAGAGAGGGTTGCCGGGGGTTGGGTGCCCGGCCGGCCTTGCGGGCTGGCCTGGGCTGGGTGGGGGGTGGTGTGGTGGTTAAAGTGGGAGAGCCTCCAAACGGTGTTTGGAGGCTCTCGACCTAATGGTTGTCCGGCGGTGACCTACTCTCCCACACCCT
>NZ_JAVDRQ010000014.1:0-124806 GCF_031454875.1 Arthrobacter oryzae | reverse complement strand
CTGCAGAAAGCCATCCAGTCCGTCCTGGAAACCCCGGAATACAAGGAATCCCTGGAGTACTGGGGCCTGGGCGAATCAGCCATCACCGAAGCCGCGCTCCGCTAGGGGCGTCCGTGCAGCAAATGGCAATCGGAAAAAGTGGACAGGGAAAGGTGCTCTAACCATGGACGGAAAACTGGCTGTCATAGGCCTGGGCAGCATCGGAAGCATGGCGTTGTGGCAGGCATCGCGCCTGACTGACTCCGTCACGGGATTCGAGGCGCAGTCACCTGCCCACGGCAGAAGTGCCGTGGGAGGTGACACCAGGCTCTTTCGGATGATCTACCGCGGAGTACCTGACCTGTACCCCATTCTGGAACGCTCACGTGATCTCTGGGCTGAACTGGAAGCAGAAACAGGGCAGGACATTCTGACCCGCTGCGGCGGCCTGTCCATCGGCACCGCCGACGGCCCCTACATCCGCAGCCTCCTGGAAACCGCACGAACCAACGGGGCCGCCCACGAACTCCTCAGCCGCGAAGAGATGGCACAACGCTACCCGCAGCACAACCTCCGCCCGGATGACTGCGCCGTCTACGACCCGAACGCCGGGGTTCTACGCACCGACCGTGCCGTCACAGCCGCGGTTGCTGCGGCGGAGGCCAACGGCGCGACCGTCCACACCAACACCCCGATCGACGGCATCACCGAAGCCGAAGACGGCGTCGTCATCACCTCAGGTGAGAAGTCCTGGACCTTCGAGAACGCCATCGTCGCCTCCGGCGGCTGGTCCCAGCGCCTTATGCCCGACTACCTCAAAGCCGCAACCCAGACAAAGCGCGTCTTCCTGACCTGGTTCGTCGCCCGCGACGCAGCCCAGTTCACCCCGGAAAAGTTCCCCACTTTCAACCGAATGTACGAGGAGCGATCCATGTACGGTGCACCCGCCGTCGACGGGGTCACCGTCAAAGCCACCCTTGACGGCCGCGGCGCACCAGTATCCAACCCCGACGCCGTGCCCAGAGGACTCTCAACAGCTGACATCGCGGAGACCACCGAAACCGTCGCCGAGTTCATCCCCGGCCTCATCCCCAACATCGTCCGCTCGGACGCCTTCCCGGAGCTGTACACCAAGGACGGCAACCCCCTCGTTGGCCGGTTCAGAGAAGGCGGCAGGATCTACTGCGCCACCGGCTTCTCCGGCGGCGGCTTCAAAAATGCCACCGGCTACGGCCACATTGCCGCACACGAAGTCCTCGGTAAACAAACCATAGAGGGCATGGACTTCGTACGCCCTGAACGGTTTATGACGAGCTAAACCAATCCCCCCTCCCCGGAGAATCCATTCCTTACGCCACCGAAAGCGTGACATGAGCCTCTCATTTGATCCCACTACTCTTCATTCTGACTTGTTCATCGACGGTGCCTGGCAGAAGGCCGCCAGCGGCGCCACGGTCCCGGTCGAGAATCCGGCCACGAAGGAAATCATCGCCCACGTCGCCGACGGCGGATCGGAGGACGCGGGCCTGGCGATTCAGGCAGCGGAACTGGGCGGAAACGCCCCCTTCATCGTCCTGGCCGACGCGGACATCGAAAAGGCAGTCGACGGGGCCATGAAGGCCAAAATGCGCAACATGGGCGAAGCCTGCACCGCGGCCAACCGCTTCTTCGTGCACCGCTCCGTCGTCGGGGAATTCAGCGAAAGGTTCGCCAAGAAGATCTCCGAACTGCGGGTAGGCAACGGCGCCCTGGAAGGAACCGAAATCGGCCCCCTGATCGAACAGAAGCGCGAAGTCCTCCGCCTCGCCAATGACACCGAGTGGGGTCTTGTCGGCTACGTCTTCACCGAAAGCACGGAGAAGGCTCTCCGCTTTTTCTGCCGAGCTGGAAGTGGGCATGGTCGGCCTGAACACCGGCCTTGGTTCCAATCCTGCAGCACCGGTCGGCGGCATCAAGCAGTCCGCCCTGGGACGCGAAGGCGGCAAGATCGGCATCGAAGAATTCCTCGAGTACAAATACACCGCGCTGGCAATCTAGAAAATATGTAGCATGGCGAAGCGGGAGAAGAGTGGGATGTCAATGGCGGCACCAGAAGGACTCTTTGCACTGGAGGGGAGATCCACGGCGCAGCTGATCGCCGATCAGCTGCGGGAAGAAATCATCCAAGGGGCCATCCGGCCAGGGCAACAGATCAACGAATCCCTCCTGGCGCGCCAGCTCAACATGTCCAGGGGTCCCCTTCGGGAAGCACTCCAGCGGTTATGCCAGGAAGGAATCCTCATCAGTCGGCGCAACTACGGGGTGTTCGTCCTGGAAGTAAAACCGCATGACCTCCGGGAGATCTACGAGGTTCGTGAGTCCGTCGAATCCTCCGCCGCCAGCAAGCTGTTGGACGGCAGCCCGCAGCAGATCAAAAACACCTGCGAAGGGCTGACGAAAATTGTGGGCGAAATGGCGAAGCAAGTGGCCACTTCAGACTGGCAGACCATCGCACGGCTGGACTTGCAGTTCCACTCAGCCCTCGTTGCCGGCATGGGTAATTCCCGTTTCACCAGGATCTACAAGACACTCGCGGCTGAATCCAGGATGTGCATCCTCGACCTGGAAGTCTCCTACCCACGGATCGACGTACTGGTTCAGGAACACCAAAATATCCTGGCTCTGTTGGAGGCGGGCGACAGGAAAGGTCTCCTCGAGGCCATCAGGCGGCACATGCAAAAAGCCGTCGAGGACCTCACCGCAACGCAGCAGGACAAACGAATCCGCGCCTCAAGACTTCTCCTGCCTCCAGTTCCAACCCCGCCGGCCGCGGTATAATCGACAATCGACAAGAGGGGGCACGATGGACAGCAAGTTCAAGTGGCAAGAACAGCGGACCACGACGCCGGACGGCGTGTACCGTGTGTTGCGTACGGCCATCCTGGATGGAACTGTGCCTCCAGGGGAGCAACTGCGGGAGACACACATTGCTGCCGATCTCGGGATCAGTCGGTCCCCGCTTCGTGAGGCGCTGACCCGGCTTGAGGAGGAGGGCCTGGTCGTGAAGATCCCGTTCAAGGGGTCGTTCGTTATGCAGGTGAGTGCTCGCGACGTCGCCGAGATCGCTTCAATCCGTTTACTTGTCGAGCCTTACGCTGCTGAACTGTCGGCCGCTACGTTGCGCGGTCCTGAGCGGCTTCGGTTGAAGCAGACCATCGAGGAACTTTACCGGGCCACGGACACCAACAATATCCCTGCCAGCGTTGATGCTCACCTTCGCTTCCACAGGCTCTTCTACGAATTCTCGGGGAACGCGGCCCTGCACAGTCTTTGGAACGGTTGGGAGAACAAGCTGCGCCTCTACTTCGCGGTCGACCATCCGACATACAGCGACCTCCATGAAATCGCCGTTGAGCACGAGAGACTTGCTGCGTTTGCTTTGGAAGGTGACTTCGATGGCTTCCGTCAGGAGATGGTCGGTCAATTCAAGAATGCGCTCAGTGCCGAAAGTCTGAACCAAACGCAAGATCTTTGAGCTCGGCAGCGCCATCTCGCCATTTCCCATAGCGTGACTCTCAGCACCGGAGTTATAGTCTGCACGCGGACTCCGGACGGAGTGGGCTACAGACGGACGCCGGATGGCTTCTCCGCCGTGGCGATACCTACCCAGCCCGATGCTGCCGTTGATGCGCTCCGAGGCGGAGGCAGGCGAGCCACATACTGCCGGCTGAGGCCAAAGCGACAAAGGTTCGACTCAACCTGACCTGTCCTTGGCGAAGCCAGGTCAGACGGCCCCCTTGGCCGTATCCGAATCATTCCCAGCAATTCACTGCCCGTCCGCAGAAAAAAGTTTTGCTAAAACGCTTGATCAAATCTATCCAGGCACTTAGTCTGATCTTGGTTAAACGCTTTAGCAGATTGGACGTCATAGCCGATGGATCGCTCACTTTTCTTCAAGCCCGCCGATGGCTGGGTGGGAGACCTTATCCCCTTCGAGCAAGACGGGGAGTTCTGGCTCTTCTATTTGCACGAGATCCGTGAGGACCCCAAGCCCGGGACATCCTGGCATCTCGTCACAACCAAGGACCTCGTGCAGTTTGAGGATCACGGGGTTTCGCTGCTCCACGGCGGAGAGGATGATCTTGACTTCAACGCGTACACGGGCAGCATCGTGTGCGACAAGGACGGCATCCACCACCTGTTCTACACAGGGCAGAACCCGCATAACGTCGGCGCCAACGGTGCGCCGCTGCAGCTCGTCATGCATGCCACCAGCACCGACGGCATGATGACATGGGGCAAGCACCCGGAACTGACGTTCGGCGCGCCTGACGGCTACGAGGCCGGCGACTGGCGCGACCCCTTCGTTTTCCGCGACGAGGAGGCCGGGCAGTGGCGGATGCTGATCGCTGCACGCCACGCCGACGGGCCCGAACGCCGCCGCGGGGTCATTGCACAGTGCGTGTCCACAGACCTGATGACGTGGGAGCACACCGAGCCGTTCTGGGACCCCCGACGCTACATCACCCACGAATGCCCCGACGTGTTCGCCTGGGGCGACTGGTGGTACATGGTCTACTCAGAGTTTTCCGAATCCTTCACCACCCGCTACCGAATGGCAAAAAGCCCCAACGGCCCCTGGATTGTGCCGGATCTCGACAGCATCGACGGCCGGGCCTTCTACGCCTCCAAGACAGCCGAACGGGACGGACGCCGCTTCTTCTTCGGCTGGATCGCAAGCAAGGAGAACAACCGCGATAACGGCCCCTGGCAGTGGGCCGGCACCATGTCAGTGCTCGAAGCTCGCCAGAACCCCGACGGAACGCTGGCATTCTCCTTCGCCGACGAGCTT
Organism: Arthrobacter oryzae; assembly: GCF_031454875.1. Taxonomy (GTDB): domain Bacteria; phylum Actinomycetota; class Actinomycetes; order Actinomycetales; family Micrococcaceae; genus Arthrobacter; species Arthrobacter oryzae_D. Next base: position 119,996 of record NZ_JAVDRQ010000014.1, on the reverse strand, counting down.
GTGGAGAGTTTCTGGTACGAAGCCCCGATAACGCTTGGCCGGAGAGTTCCCATGACGATTGATGTCCCGGACAGCTATGCGGCCGTGGTGTCCGAGGAGGATCTACCGGGGCAGTTCTACGCCAAGGCAGTGCTGCAGATCGCCCCCGGCACCACAGAGTGCGGGCTGCTGCTCCGCTCCAGCGCCGACGGCGACCGCTCCTACGTTCTCCGCCTTGAACCCAAGCGCGGACGCATGGTGTTTGACCGGTGGCCTCGGGATGTCACCGGAGATGCGCAGTGGCAAGTCTCCGGCGACATTCCCTTCGAAATTGAACTGGAACGCCCCTGTGACCTTGGCCCCGGCGAACACATTCTCGAAGTCGCCGTGGACGGCGACCTCTGCGTCGCCGTCCTGGACCGGCAGGTCTCCCTCAGCACGAGGATCTACGACTTGCCCGAGGGGCGGATCGGCGTCTTCGCCGGCGAAGGATCCGTCAGCGTCACCGAACTTGAAATACGCACCCGGACCGACAAATGAATACCCGCCCGCTCCAACTTATCCGCCCCAATCAAGGGAGATTGCCGCAATGAAAAACCTGTTCCGAACTGCCGCTGTGGCCGCCGTCACCGCCCTGGCCCTGGCCGCCTGCGGCGGCGGAGGGACGGCCGACCCCTCCAACGTGAGCCCCACCGGGGAAATCAAACCCCGCGAAATCTCGTGGCTGCTGTCCCGGCCGGCCGACGGCGCAGTCATCAACATCATGAAAAAGCTCGCGGACGACTACGCGAAGGAGCACCCGGGCTTCTCGCTGAACCTGATAACCACCCCCGACCGGCCCTCCTATATCCAGAAGCTTGAGACCCTGGCAGCTGCGAACAAGCTGCCCGAGCTTTTCGACACCGACGCCACACCGTTTGCCCAACAGCTGGCTAAACAGGGCAAAATGGTCGACGCCGAAAAGCTGCTCAGATCGCTTGATCTCTACGACAACTACCGGTCCAGCGCGCTGGACTACCAGCGGTTCGACGACGGGTCCCTGCACATGATTCCGTTCCAGTTCGAGCTGGAGTACATCTGGTACAACAAGGCCCTGCTGCAGAAGGCGGGAGTGGCCGCCCCGAAGTCCCTCGATGACCTCCCCGCCATGTGCTCTGCCCTGCGCAGCGCCGGCATCACGCCCATCGCCATCGACGGGCAGGACCAGTGGCCGCTGGAACGCTACATCGCCTACCAGCCGTTCCGTGCAGCAGGCCCGGACTTCATCCAGAAACTCAAAAAGGGCGAGGCCAAGTTCTCCGACCCAGCAGGCCGGAAGACCGTTGAATGGCTGGCCGCACTCGGCAAGGCGAAGTGCTTCCAGGACGGGTTTTCCTCACAGGGATACTCCGACGCCCAGAACCAGTTCACTTCGGGCCAGGCTGCGATGTACAACATCGGCACGTGGGAGCTGCCGAGCCTCGCCACGGACAAACTGAACCCCGATGTGCGTGATGACATCGATTTCTTCACCTTGCCCACGACTGAAGGGTCCGTTACGGCAGCCAACGAATTCGTCTCCCCCTCCGGAATCGGTATGGCGGTCAACTCCAAGACGTACGACCCGCTCGTTAGCGACTTCCTGAAGTTCACCCTGCAGAAGTACCCGGCCGAATACGCGGCCACGGGTGCCCTCTCACCGACCGCCGACGTCGAAACCGCCGTGCCCGCCAACGCGACACCCTTGTACAAGAAGGCCCTGGAGAAGGCCAATGACCTCGGGGACGAACAGGCCATGCCGTGGGACACCCAGCTCGACCCGACCACCAACGGCAGGCTGCAGCAGGAGCTCGTGCTCCTCGTTCAGGGCGACATCACGCCCGAACAATTCACCAGCACGATGGACAGCACCATCGCGCAGAACGCCCCGAAGTTCTTCAAGTAACCGCAGCGGTGGGGGGCTCCGGTCCCCCACCCGAAAGGCCCATCATGCTTCCCAACAGGTCACGACTCTCCGTCCTGGTCTTCCTGCTCCCGCCACTGCTGCTCTACGGCGCAGCTGTGCTATTCCCGATCCTCCAGTCCCTGTTCCTGAGCTTCTTCTCCTGGAACGGGATCACCGACATGGAATTCGTAGGACTGGCCAACTACGTGCGGATGTTCACCGGCGACGACATCTTCTGGCGTTCCTTCTTCAATGCCCTCGGCTACCTGGCCATCTGCCTGGTCCTGCAGCTTGGCGGCGCCTTGCTCGTGGCCAGCCTCCTCACCTCGCTGCGGCGGGGACGGGAGCTCATCAAAACCCTCTACCTCCTGCCCGCGGTGATCTCGACGGTGGCCATCGCATTCCTCTTCGTGCGCATCTACTCCATCGACCCGGTGGGCCTGCTCAACCAGGTCTTGCACTGGATCGGGCTCGGCGCTCTCGAACGACCCTGGCTCTCAGATATCAACACCGTCCTGGCAGCCGTGTCAGCGCCGGAAGGATGGCGGTTCACCGGCCTGTACATGCTCATCATTTACGCGGCGCTTTTGTCCGTTCCGCAGGAACTGGAGGAAGCGGCCCGCCTCGACGGGGCATCCCGGTGGCAACTCTTCACCAAGATCCGCTTCCCCCACATCCGGCCCGTCTGGATCACCACCACCATCATGGCCACAACCTACGGCCTGCGCGGATTCGACATCCCCTACCTGATGACAAACGGCGGCCCCGGGCAATCCTCGGAACTGCTGACCACATACATGTACAAGACAGCATTCACGAGCACCGACTTCGGATACGCCAGCACCATCGCCGTGTTCATCGTCGTCGAATGCCTCGTCGCCGTCGGACTCATCCTCTTCATGCTCAAACGAAAGGCGGACGCATGACCGCAACCGCAGCCCCGCTTACCCGGCCTGTCACCCCCACGCTCAGCAGTCCGCCTCCGCTACGGAGGCGGCGCAAGCCCGAGCTGTACAGCACACTGTCCAAGGTGCTGATCGCCCTTATCGTCATCGTGCAGGTCTACCCGCTCGCATGGCTCTTCATCACCAGCCTGCGCACCGAACACGACTTCGCAACCGGTGACCCGTTCGGGTTGCCCAAGTCCCTCACCTGGGAGAACTACGCCCGGGCCTTCGAGACCGGCAACCTCGGGATGAATATCCTCAACAGCTTCATCGTCACCATGGGAGCCAACCTCCTGATCGTGCTCCTGGGAATGATGGCTGCCTACGCACTCCAGGTCCTCGGGTTCCGCTTCAGCAAATTCGTCCGCAGCCTGTTCCTGATCGGGATCATCGTGCCCGTCCAAATCGCCCTCGTACCGCTGTTCATCGACTACTCCACGATCAATCTGCTAGACACCTACCCCTCGATGATCATCCCGCTGGCCGGCTTCGCCCTTCCCATGTCCATCTACCTGTTCTCCTCCTTTTTTGAATACATCCCCCGCGAAACGTACGAGGCGGCCTCGCTCGACGGAGCAGGGCCGTACCGCATCTTCGGACTCATTACCCTGCCCCTGTCGGTCAACACTGTTGTGACCGTGGTGCTGGTCAACAGCATCTTTATCTGGAACGACTTCATCTTCGCCAACACCTTCGTCCTCTCCGAAGAACTGAAGACCATCCCGCTGGGTCTGCAGAACTACATCGGAGCCATGGGCAAGACCGACTGGACGGCCACGTTCGCGGCCGTGTGTGTCACGATCACGCCTCTGTTACTCGTCTTCCTGGTACTGAACAAGGCAATGATCCAGGGTCTGGAGAGCGGGGCGAGCAAGGGATGACGGCAACAGCAGACGGATATACTCCTGAAGGAGGGCAGATGATTTCACAGGAGAAAAGTTCGGGCACGCCATCGGGTGCGGGCACACCCCGAAAAAAACCCCCGCGTCCCCAGCCAGTCACCCTGCGTGAAGTCGCGGAAGCAGCCGGCGTCTCTACCGCCACCGTCTCCCTGGTCGTAAACAACAAAAAGGCCGCCCGGATCTCCGACGAGACCCGCAAGCGGGTGCGGGACGCGATCCGGAACCTGGGCTACCGGCCCAATGCCATGGCGCAAACTTTGGTCAGCGGCAGTTCCCGGTTCATCGGACTGGTCGCCGACGCCATAGCCACCACCCCCTTCGCCGGCCAGATCATCCACGGCGCCCAGGATGAGGCCTGGAAACACGGATACGCCCTTCTGATCGCCAACACCGAGGGCAATAGCGAACTGGAGACGGACGCGATTGCCATGATGCTCGAATACAAAGTGCGCGGCATCCTCTACTCGACCTGGTTCCACCGCGCTACGGACATTCCCGCCTCCCTCCGTGAAGCGGACTTCGTCCTCGTCAACTGCTTCTCGACGGAACCCGGCGCACGGGCCGTCGTCCCCGATGAGGCACAAGGCGGACACTCAGCGACCGAGATCCTGCTACGTCACGGGCACCGCCGGATCGCCTTCATCAACGCCACCATCCCGGCCCCTGCCAGGGACGGACGGCTCCAGGGCTACCGGGAAGCGCTGGAAGGGGCGGGTATTCCGTTCGACGAGGACCTGGTCCTGGAAGCCTACCCCGACCAGGAAGGCGGATATGGGGCCACTGAAGACCTCCTCAGACTCGGCGCCACGGCCGTGTACTGCTACAACGACCGAATGGCGATGGGACTGTACGACGGGCTGCGCGAGCAAGGCCTGTCCATCCCTGCCGACATGGCAGTGGTGGGATTCGACAACCAGGAAGTCATCGCCGCCCACCTCCGCCCCCCGCTTTCCACGGTGTCCCTCCCGCACTACGAATTAGGCGCAGCAGGAGTGCGGATACTGCTGGGCCTTGACGAAGCACCGTTGCAGGAAGCCGCTAAAATCTACTGTCCCACCATCGAACGAACCTCCGTCCAGGCACTTGCACCCGCATAGACAGCCCTTGACCGGTGTTCGTGGGGCAGAATGGGCGTATGTGCGGCAGATACGTGATGTCGAAAGCTACCGGCGACCTTCTCTCCGCTTTTGATGCCAAGGAGGTCGAAGGCAGCCCGCCTCCTCCTAGCTGGAACGTGGCTCCAACACAGGACGTTCCGATCGTTGCCGAGCGGCTGGACGAGGGCGTTATTGACCGGCGCCTGCTCATCGCCCGGTGGGGCCTGGTCCCGTCCTGGGCCAAAGACCTCAAGATCGGTTCACGGTTGATCAACGCCCGCAGCGAATCCATCCTGGAAAAGCCGGCCTTCCGCAAAGCCGCCGTGAAGCGTCGGGCCCTGATCCCCGCAGAGGGGTACTACGAATGGGAGAAGACCCCGGACGGAAAGAAGATCCCGAATTATCTCTACTCGGAGAAGGAGGAACTGCTCGCGTTCGCCGGTCTCTACGAATTCTGGCCGGACCCGTCGCTCCCCGAGGATGACCCGGGCCGCTGGCTGCTCAGCTGTACGGTCCTCACCACGACTGCCCACGACTCTTTCGGCCATGTCCATGACAGGGCGCCGGTCATCATCCCGCCGGACGTGTACGCCTCTTGGCTGGACCCGGCCAACACCGACAAAGACGCGATAGAGCAGTTGCTGAATACCATCCCGGAACCGGTTCTCACCCCACGGATCGTCAGCGACCGCGTGAACAGCGTCCGGAACAACGGCCACGAGCTGATCGAACCGGCGTCATGAGAAGTTTCGAACATTGCCCACAGCGTGGCACGGACCGTGTCAGCCAACCGCTTTCTCGACGAGCGCGCGGATCTTGGCCTCCGTCGCAGCGTCCAGCGAGGTGATTGTCCACGCGACCGGGTGCATGTGGGCGCCCTCCTCGCGTGCGGGGTTCACAACTTCGCCAAAGCCGAACGCGATGAAGTCCTTATCCGGTTTGATGTAGCAGATGTCCTTGCCGTCCTTCACATAGAACGGGAGTCCCCAGCGGACGATCGGCTCTAATGAGGGCGCGCTCTCCCGGATGATGCGATGCAGGCGTTCTCCAATCTCCCGGTACTGTGCGGGTGCTTCGCTGAGTTTGCTGAGAACGGCCGCATCACCCTTCTTCGTGAACATCATGTTCGAGCCTCCTTCAATTGTCGTCAGGCAAGAGTTGCTGCCGGCCTCGTGCGCCCGTGGATCCCAAGGGCGTCTGCAACCGGCGACGGCGCCAAGCCTACGTCGCCGGGCCGGAGGTCGTCGAGGCATGATTCAGTGCAGCTTTCCCGTCATCGGCCGGCTCGCCTACCGCAGCAGACCACTGAGCTAGGCTGAAGGCGGAGATTCTAGGGAGTCCCCCTCGGGGAGGGAAATGTGCAGCTTCGACAATGGGGGCCCGGGACGGTGAACTTTTCTGGGAAACGTGGCGGTGCCGGTTCCGTCGAACCGGGGCGTTCAAGAGTCAGACGGGTCTTGCTGTGCGTCGCCGGGCTGATGAGCGTTGTGTTGGGGTTGAGCATTCGCACACTCAGCGATGCGGCCTGGACCGGCCCTGCCGGTGATGGCCTGTACGCGGTTCTGGTCTACGTTCTCGTGGCCATCCTGATTCCGTCGAAATCCAAGGCACTGATTGCAGCCGCAGCCGTTACGATCTGCGTGGTGATCGAGCTGTTCCAACTCACTGGCCTTCCTGCCGAACTCGGAGAAGCCTGGCCACCCCTTCGGCTGGTCCTTGGAACCACGTTCGGCACCGCGGATTTGTTGGCCTACGCCGGTGGTGCGGCCGTCGCTTACGGAGTGGATCGGAAGATGGGCACAGCGGTGAATAGCACTCGCCATCACTAGGCGTCTGGACCAGCCTGGGTTGCGGCCTCTTTCTGCCGGAAGGTGCCGGTCTTCAGGCCATCACATTGAGCGTGAGTTCCACGGCACCGAGGAAGAGTGCCAGAACCGATGTGCCAAGCCCGGCCACCAGAAGCAGGCCGGGGTGGGCGAGACCCACCACAACGCGCCGGAGTTGGGGCGAATGCCGCAGGAAGCTCTTGGGCAGCCGCGAATTCTGCGGGATCTGGCGCCAGCCGCGGAGACCGCGCAGGAACCACGCACAGCGCACAATAAGCGCCATCCACAACACCGAGACAACCAGCGGGACCGCTGCCAGGAGCAGGTTGAACCCCAATGACGTCACGGCACGCTCCGAGCTTCCGGCCAGTGCCTGTACCGTTGTGGAAATCGAAGCGCTGGCCACCACGGAGAGGCCCCACACCATAAACGCAGCCGTCAGCGCGAGGAACCGGACAAAGAAGTGCGCGAGCACCGATTCCTTCTGTGGCTTGAGGTACCGGCGCGGGGTCGCATGGAGCACGGCCACAGTGCACGCCAGTGTGGGCAGGGCGGCCATCCCCACAAGCACGTACCAGGTCCAGCCGGCCAGGTCCACGAATTCGTCAGCGATGATCAGCAACGCCCAGAAACCCGTCCACGCCCAGCCCGCATGCAGCGGATTCCGGACCAGCCAGGCGGGCAGCCGCGGAGGCAGCGGGACAGTCGGCGGGACAGAGGGCCGGGAAGCAGGATTCCGGACCGTCCTATTTGCAGCTGGCGCAACAGCCGCCGGACCGACGCCGACTGGGCCGCCCGGCAAGGCCCCTCCCTTCGCGCCCGCCAAGGCGCCTGCCTGGGCGTCCGGCGGGTCTTGTTCCCCTCCAGCCATGCTCATGGGCTCACTGTAGCAATGCGGGCGGCGGGCCCGGGTAAAGGAAATCCATACGGGCGGCGGCTCAGTACTTCAAGTGCGGATGGCAGGAACGCTGAGGTCGGTTGGGCCATACCGGGCGAGTCGTTGCTCGCCGGTGCGCTTGTCCCGGAGTTATCGGAGGGTGAGGTCGATGCCTTCGAGTCCCCGAGCCACCCCTTGTCTCGGTGCTGGCTGCTGTCTCATGCCGGCGAGGCTGCGTCCTGGCCCCGGGCCAGACGCATCAATCACGGGATTCGGCTCTGCCGGAGGAGCTGCCCTGCCCGGCTACGACCTGTTGGTCCAGGCAATGTCCGGGCTCATGAGCCTTACCGGAGGTCCGCAAACCCCCGCGTATCGCTCCGGCGTGGCGGTCTTCGGTGTCATAACCGGACTCCGCGCCGCCATCGCCGTGCTTTCCGCGCTCCATGAGCGCAGCGAGAGTGGCCGGGGCCAGCGCATAGAGGTGAACCTCATCCATGATGATGGCGCTCAGGCCGGAGGCGCAGAGCCGGTTGACGGTGATCCCGGAGACGGTGTCCGGGAAGGCGGCGAGCAGCCATGCCATGCGGGCGACGTTGCGGTTCTCCTCGCTGGCACCGTTGGCGTTACCGAGGATCACTTTTCCCCCTGCCCCGTGCCAGGGGGTGTGGACAATGTCCACACCCCCTGGCCGGAGCCTTAACCGAGCTGGCTGTGCAGGCGCTCCAGCTCAGTCCTGGTAACGGGCAGGACCGTGCCGTGGCGCGGTGCGCGGGGCAGCTCGTAGTTGGTGGACAGCTTCCAGTCGGGGTTTTCCAGGCTGGTGCTTTCCAGCGGGATGTAGCCGCGGCCGCCGAATTCATCGACGAACAGGTAGTACTTCTCCTCGGTGTTCGATTTGAAGACGGTGGGCCCTTCCACGCCGCCCGTTCCGGCGTTCTTGCCGATGCAGTTGCCCATCAGCGACCAATTGCGGGGGTTCGTGCCGGGCAGGTCAACGGCCAGCAGGTCCTGGGACTTTTCCTGCATGATGTCCAGGCAGCCGGAGACACGGCCCTCATCCTTGGTGAACCGATAGAACGTGTCGCCCTCCTTGATGACGGTGGAGTCAATGACCGAGTTACCCGGGTCATTCCACACCTTGGCCTCGGTGAAGGTCCGGAAGTCCCGGGTGGTGGAGTACATCATCTTGTTGTACGTGCCGCCGGTGTGGTTGGGGTCGTTGTCGGCGTAGAGCTTGGAGGCCCAGTACACAACATAGGCGCCGATCTTCTCGTCGTAGTGTCCTTCCGGAGCCCAGGTGTTCCCCGCGGTGTCCGGCGCGACCTTCACGTGCCGCTGCCCGGACCAGTTGACCAGGTCGGTCGACTCCCAGACCTCGATGTACTGGCTCCCCTGGCGCTGGGAGGAGTCCCAGCTGGTGCCGCTGCCGATGGAGAGGTCCGTGGCGATCATGTAGAACTTGTCGCCTTCCGGGGAGCGGATGATGAACGGATCGCGGAGGCCTTTGGTGCCGAGTCCGGACGTGAGGACGGGCTTTCCGCCGTTCAGCTCGTCCCACTTGAGTGCGTCGTTTCCGCGACTTGCGGCCATGTAGATGTTCTCGCCCGCGAGATCGTTGCCGGTGAAGTAGGCGAAGGCGTAGCCTTCCTTGGCCTCGGCTTTGGGCAGCGGCAGCACCGTCACCCGGAACTTCTTCCTGTCCTTGGTCTTGCCAAGGGAAACAGTGGCGTGCAGGTTGAGCCTCGCCTCCTCGCTGCCGTAGGCCGGCCGCGTGACCTCGCCGCTGGCAGTGACCACGGACTCGTCGCTCGACGTCCATTCAACCTTGGTTCCGTGCAGCCCCGCCGTGGGAAGGGTGATGCTACCCCTGATCGCGTCGGCATCCCATACGTTCAGCGCCGCTGCGGCCTCGGTGACCTTCTGGTCGTCGCTGATATCTTCCCGCACCGTGACGGTGAACGTTTTCGACGCCGACGCCTCACCTGAGGTGGCCGTGGCGGTCAGCGTCACGGTCCTGTCTCCGGTGCCGTTAGCCGGGCGGGTGACCTCGCCCTGGGCTGAGACCGTGGCCGGATCCGACGAGGACCAGGTGTAAGCCGAGCCGTTCGGGCCGGTGGCGGGCAGCTTCAGGTTGGCAGTCACTGCAGAAGTGTCTCCCAGCGACAGGTCCTGCAGGTCGAGGGCCACCCGCTGTTCCGGGGAAACGTAGCCGAGCTCGCGAACCTCGGCTGCCGAGAGGGCTCGGTTGTAGATGCGGAAATCCCGGACCTGCCCCTTGAGGTACTTGTCACTGCTGTAGACCGACCGCCCGAGGTAGTTCGCCGTCGTCGTTCCTCCCCCAATGCTTCCCGGCGTGATGGTGACGCCGGTCTTGCGGGCAACTTCGGTGCCGTCCTCGTAGAGGACGGCGGTTCCGCCGCTGAGGGTGTAGGTGATGGTCTTCCACGCGCTGCGCACCAGGTCCCGGTTGGCACTGAGGGTCTGCTCGGTGGACCAGTTGCCGCTCGCGATGGAGGTCCGGTACGCGTTGCCGGTGGTGAACAGGTAGCCGTTGCCGGTGCCGTTGGCGGTGTTGCCCATCCCCCAGATGAAGTAAGGGGCGCCCTGGTCGGCCGCGATCTTCACGTCGGTGGAGACGGTGATGGAGTCGAGCCCGCGCATGACGTCGTTTGGGAGCCGGACGTGGGCGTTTGTGCCGCCGAGCTGAAGCCCTTCGCTGCCCAGCGCGGTGGCGTCACCGCTGATCACACCGTTGCGTCCGTTGCCGGAGCTGTCCTCCGCCACGGTCCCGGCGGCTTCCGTCAGGTTGTACTTGAGGACCAGGCCATCGTGGATGGCGGAGTGGGCCGGCGCCGCAGCGACCAGACCGCCGAGCGCCAAGGCTGCCGAAGCGGCCAGTGCGGCTGCACCAAGTGCTGGGCCCGTGCGGGCCCTTGAGGGTGTTGGAAACATTGAGACGCTTTCGTTCGGGCGGCCCGGAAGCCGCTGGGGGAATGTTCCGGGTAAGGGGGAAGGCCCGGCTGTGCAATCCAGCCGGGCCTTCCCGGTCCAAGCGTTGGCTTTGGTGTGCCGCCTACTTGCGGGCTGCGGCGAGCCGGATGAAGGTCACCGACTTGGACTCGAACTCATAGGTGAATGCCGCCCCGGCTCCGTTGAAGGTGCTCGCCGCCGGGGCCAGGTTTTGCCCGTCGGCAGTCTGGGTCAGGGTAGTGACCGCAGCCGTAGTGCTGATGTTGGCTGCGCCTGCCACCTTGATGTCCACCGGCGTCTTGTCCGCGGAGGTGTTGACCACCTTCACGATGGTGTCGCCGGACTTGGCGTCCTTGGTGACGACGGAGTAGACGGGATCGGCCTGCGTGTCGTCCACCGTGCCCCACAGGACTCCGTCCAGGTAGAGCTTGGCCGTGCGCCCGGTGACCTCGATCCGGATATCGTATTCATGTCCGGTCTGGATCACCGTGTTCTTCTCGATGACATTCGTCTTGCCGCCGTTGACGGCCTTTTCGACGACGGACTTGGAGTTGTTCCAGCCGCCCAGGTTCCACCAGAAGTAGTTTCCGGTGTCCTTGACGCCGAAGGAGACGAGGAAGCCTTCGGAACCGGCCAGCTTGGTTGCCTTGGTGCTGAGCGTGTAGTTGCTCCAGTCGGCGCTCCCGGCGGTCACCAACGTGTTCTGGGCGGTGGTGCTGGACTGGACGTAGCCGCCGTCCTGGATGGACCAGGATCCGGTGCCGTTGCCGGTCCACGCCGCGGCGGTTCCGGAGAAGTCGTCGCTGAAAAGGGTCGCGCCGTCCTGGCCGGTGACCCTGACGTCGTCATAACGGGCGGAGGTGGCCCAGGTGGACAGGCCGATCTTGCCGGAAATCGGCACCACGGTGGATGCCGGGTTGTCCTGCGTACTCGGCACCACCTGGTTGCCGACATTGTTCATGAACAGCTTCTGGACCTCGTAGTTGGGTGTGGTGCGCACGGAAGTTCCGTTGAAGAACATCATGTCCGGGCTCCACTGCGTGTTCGCTTCGTTCGCGATCAGCGGCGCGTACGAGGCCATCTTGACCACGTCCGCATTCCGCTCGAGCCCCGTCATGTAGGAGGCTTCGGCCAGGGCGTTCTCCGGCTTGTTCCCGCGGGACGCGTACTCGCCGAGGAAGACCTTGTAGCTGTTGCGGTCGTAGGAGTCGTAGCGGTGGTTGTTGTTCAGGAACCAGGACGGTTCGTTGTAGTAGTGCTCGTCCACGAGGTCCACACCCGTCTCGGCGTTGAACTTGGAGAGATCGTCGAATTCGGGACCCTGGCTGAACGGGCCGGTGTTTCCAATGATCTGGATCTCGGGGTGGGCCTTGCGGACGGCGTTGTAGAACTGCGTGAAGTACTGCTTGAACTCCGGCTTGTACTCCTCGTTGCCCAGGCCGATGCGGTCCAGGTTGTAGGGTTCGGGGTGGCCGTAGGCGATGCGCTTGGCGCCCCATTCGGTGCTGGCATCACCGTTGGCGAATTCGATCAGGTCCAGGGTGTCCTGGATGTACCGGTCAAGCGTGGCCTGGTCCGGGGCCTGCTCGGTATCGCCGCAGCCGGTCACGCCCACAGGGACCACAGGAACGGGTGCGGCTCCCATGTCCTCTGCCCACTGGAAGTACTCCATGTAGCCCAGTCCGTAGGTCTGGTTGTAGCCCCAGAAGTTCCGGTTCGCAGGGCGCTGCTCCACCGGCCCGATGGTTTCCTTCCACTGGTAGGTGCGGGCCCGCGTGTAGTTAGGGGCCGAGTAGGTGTCATAGCTTCCGGTGTTGACGATGCAGCCGCCGGGGAAGCGCAGGAATCCGGGGTGCAGGCCGTTGATCTTCTCGGCGAGGTCCTTGCGGAGCCCGTTTTCCCTGCCGTTCCAGGTGTCTTTGGGGAACAGCGAAACCATGTCGAGCCGGACGGTGCCGGTGCCCTGGACAAGGGTGGCGAGCCGACCGGCGTCCGTGGAGGTCTTGGGCGACAGGGTCACCTCGTATTTGGCCCAGCTGTCACCCTTGATCTTGACCGTGGCGATGTCCAACCGGGTACCTTCCGGGGTCTCCAGCGTCACGGCGAGGGTTGACCCGGCGGGATTGGACGTGCGCGCCCACACTGAGTAATTGTACTTTTTGTGCGCCTCGAGCTTTTGCCCGGCGTTCCAGCCGCTGTTGCGAACGCCCACTCCGGCACCGGTTCCCGCGCCCGCGCTGGTGGCTTCGATCTGCAGGTAGTTCCGGTTGTTCTCGTTCAGCCGGTTGTTGTCATTGACGACGGCGACTGTTCCGTCGCTGCCCCGCTTCAGGGTTTCCCAGGCGGTCATCGGAGTGTAAGTGCGGTTGTCCCCGGAGTTGAATTCAAAGGACCGGTTCTGGACAAGTTCCGCGTAGATGCCGCCGTCGGCGCCCTGGTTGATGTCCTCGTAAAAGGCTCCGTACATTGTCGAGTCGATTGCAGGCCCGGAACCGGCGGCGTCGATGCTTATGGTCCGGTTCTGCGCAGACTCGGCATTGGCGCCGATGGCCGGAGTCAGTGACAGCAGAGCGGCCGCCAGGGACCCGGCAAGCACCAGGGTGCAGGTCCGCTTAACGGGACTTGATGGTTTGGATGGCATGGAAGGGAGGCCTTTCTCCATTGAACGGTTCGCCGATAATCGGCGCAGGCTGCGGCCAGCTGTTGCGTAGTGGTTGCCGGCGCCAGGACATTGCTGATACCAGGCTTGGCGAAAGCTTGGAGGCGAATTGTGAACGCTAACAAATTGCCGACCGAAGTTGAGTATTCGACATCTTTCGCTTCCTGTAAAGAGCATTTTCAAAATTCAACAGTCCGTCAAGGGATGCTTCGAAATTGTGACCGGGGCTACTTGACGACGCAATTGTTAGCGTTCACAATGTTCCACAGAGCGCATCAGCTCACTTGCAGCAATGGCGGTGTTGGCAGTCTCCCGCCTGCAATATAACTATGCTTCCGGGAGGATGTTGTGTTTAAAAAATCCCTGCTTGCGGTGGCCGCCGCATCAATGCTTACCCTCACTGCGTGCGGCGGAACAGCTGGCGCCGGCAGTGCTGCCGGCAACTCCGGCGGTGACAAGATCACCATGGGCTTCGCCCAGGTTGGCGCCGAGAGCGGTTGGCGGACGGCCAACACCAAGTCGGTCCAGGATTCGGCGAAGAAGGCCGGAGTCGACCTGAAGTTCTCCGACGCCCAGCAGAAGCAGGAGAACCAGATCAAGGCCATCCGCTCCTACATCCAGCAGAAGGTCGATGTCATCGCGTTCTCCCCCGTCGTGGAGTCCGGCTGGGACACCGTGCTGAAGGAAGCCAAAAACGCCAACATCCCGGTGATCCTCACAGACCGTGCGGTGGACTCCACGGACAAGACGCTCTACAAGACCTTCCTCGGCTCCGACTTCGTGGAGGAGGGCAAGAAGGCCGGCGACTGGCTGGTCAACGACTCCAAGTCGGCAACCGACACCGTCAACATCGTCGAAATCCAGGGCACCACCGGCTCCGCACCTGCGAACGACCGGAAGGAAGGCTTCGCGGAAGCCATCAAGGCTGACCCGAAGCTGAAGGTCGTCGCCTCGCAGAGCGGCGACTTCACCCGCAGCGGCGGCAAGCAGGTCATGGAGGCCTTCCTCAAGAACAACGCTGACATCGACGTCGTGTTCGCCCACAACGATGACGAGGGACTCGGCGCCATCGAAGCGATCGAAGCCGCCGGCAAGGTTCCGGGCAAAGACATCAAGATCATCACCATCGACGCCGTCAAGGACGGGATGACAGCGCTGAGCAACGGCAAGATCAACTACATCGTTGAGTGCAGCCCCATGCTCGGCGACCAGCTCATGGATCTCGCGAAGAAGGTCATTGCCGGTGAGAGCGTGCCCGAGCGCGTCGTCACCGAGGAGACGACCTTCACGCAGGAGCAGGCCAAGCAGGTTCTCGCCAGCCGCCCCTACTGAGTCGCGGCGCCCCTGAACGTCCGTGCGGCGGCGGATCACCGCCGCCGCACGGCACACCAATCACAGAAAAGACACGAGGATGAACGAAATCGTTCCGGTCGTCGAGATGACCGACATAGCTATTGGATTCCCAGGGGTGAAGGCGCTCGACGGCGTCGATTTCCGCCTCTTCCAAGGTGAGGTCCACGCCCTGATGGGCGAGAACGGAGCTGGGAAGTCCACGCTGATCAAGGCCCTGACCGGTGTGTACACCATCGATTCGGGTGCCATCACGGTCCTCGGCGAACCGAAGCGGTTCTCGACACCGGGCGAATCCCAGGCAGCGGGCATCAGCACCGTCTACCAGGAAGGCAACCTCTGCCCCAACCTCACTGTTGAGGAAAACGTCCTGCTGGGCCGCGAGCCCCGCCGTCGGGGTTCCATCGACTGGAAGGGCGTACGGGCCCGGACCCGGGAGGTCCTGGCCGAACTGCAGTTGGACCACATCGATCCCGGATCCCTGCTGTCCACCCATTCCATCGCCGTCCAGCAGCTGATCGCCATCGCCCGTTCGGTGGAAATCAACGCCAAGGTCCTCATCCTGGACGAGCCGACGTCGAGCCTGGACGCCGACGAAGTCAGCCAGCTGTTCCGCGTCATCAGGGACCTCCGCGACCGCGGCGTCGCCGTCCTGTTCGTTTCCCATTTCCTGGAGCAGGTCTACGAGATCTCCGACCGCATGACCGTCCTGCGCAACGGAAAACTCGTGGGTGAGTACCTGACCCGCGACCTCTCCCGCATGAGCCTCATCTCCAAGATGATCGGCAAGGACATGGAGGCCCTCGCCGAACTGGACCAGGCCCCCGCCCGGACCCGCGCCGGCAGCGGCGCCGGCGTCACGCCCTTCATCGAGGCCCAGGGCCTCGGCCGAAAGGGGTCGGTGTCCAACGTGGACCTGTCCATTTATCCGGGTGAAGTGGTGGGCCTGGCCGGCCTGCTCGGTGCCGGCCGGACGGAGATCGCCCGGCTCCTTTTCGGAGCGGACAAGGCCGACGAAGGCTCCATCAAGGTCAAGGGCTCGGGCCAGAAGATCCGTTCGCCGCGCGTGGCCATCGATAAGCACATCGGATTCTGCTCCGAGGACCGCAAGGAAGAAGGCCTCATCGGGGACCTCACCGTGCGTGACAACCTGGTGCTGGCCATGCAGGCCAGCAAGGGCTGGGCGCGGCGCATCCCCCGCCGCGTCCAGGACGAGCTGGTGGCCGAGTACATCCAAGCCCTCGACATCCGGCCAGCCAACCCCGACGCGCTCATCCGCAACCTCAGCGGCGGCAACCAGCAAAAGGTGCTCCTGGCCCGATGGCTGGTGACCCACCCCGAACTCCTGATCCTCGACGAGCCCACCCGCGGCATCGACATCGGAGCCAAGACCCAGATCCAGAAACTCGTCAACAAACTCGCCGCCGACGGGATGTCGATCCTCTTCATCTCCTCAGAACTTGAGGAAGTGCTGCGAGTGAGCGACCGCGTCGCGGTCATCAAGGACAGGGCAATGGTCGCGGAAATCAACAACGACGGCGTCTCCGTGGAAGACGTCATGACGGTCATCGCCGGAGGTGCCCAGTGAAATCACTCCTCAAACACCGCCTTGCCTGGCCGGTGATAGCCCTCGCGGCGCTGCTGCTGCTGAACCAGATCTTCCGCCCCGACTTCCTGGGCCTTCGAATGCAGGACGGGCACCTCTACGGCAGCCTGATCGACATCATGCGCAACGGTGCACCCACTATCCTCATCGCCCTCGGCATGACCCTGGTCATCGCCACCCGCGGCATCGACCTCTCAGTCGGAGCAGTGGTGGCGATCGCCGGTGCCGCCTCGTGCGCCTACATCGCCGCCTCCCCCGAACCCGGGTCCCCGGTGACGGCCGCCACGGCGGTCCTCATCGCCGTCGTCGCAGGCCTCGCCCTTGGCGTCTGGAACGGCTTCCTGGTCTCCACTATCGGCGTGCAGCCGATCATTGCCACCCTGGTCCTCATGACAGCCGGCCGCGGCGTCGCCCAGCTCATCACCGGCGGCCAGATCATCTCCGTGTCCAACGACCACTACAAGTCAATCGGCGCCGGATACCTGTTGACCCTGCCGATCTCCATCCTCATCACCGCGGCCGTCTTCGTCCTGGCCGCCGTCCTCACCCGGCGCACCGCATTGGGAACCCTGATCGAGGCCGTCGGCATCAACCCCGTCGCCAGCCGCCTGGCCGGAGTCCGCGCACGGAACATCATCTGGATCGTGTATGTCTTCAGCGCCGTGTGCGCCGCGATCGCCGGCCTGATGATCAGCTCAAACGTCACGGCAGCCGACGCGAACAACGCCGGCCTCTACATCGAGATGGACGCCATCCTGGCCGTCGTCATCGGCGGCACCTCGCTGGCAGGCGGGCGGTACACCCTGGTGGGAACCGTCGTCGGGGCCTTCATCATCCAGACCCTTACCACCACCGTCTACACCCTGGGCATCCCGCCGGAGGTCACCCTGGTGTTCAAGGCCCTCGTCGTCATCACCGTTTGCCTCCTGCAGGCACCCAAGGCGCGGAACCTGCTCAACAGCTTCAAGGCAGCGCCCAAGCCCGCCGCAAAGGAAAAGGTCGCCATCTAATGTCTCCGCTGTCCACGCTCACGCCCCTGACCGTCAAGCAGCCGTCGCCGGCGCGCAGCCGCCTGCGCGGAGGTGCCCGCTACGCGCCGACGCTGGCCACGGTGGGCCTGTTCCTCGCCATGTTCGCCGTGGGGGCGGGGATGTACCCAAGCTTCCTCTCCGGCCAGGTCTTCCTGAACCTCTTCATCGACAACACCTTCCTCATCGTGCTGGCCGTCGGCATGACCTTCGTGATCCTCACCGGCGGCATCGACCTTTCCGTCGGGGCCGTCGTCGCACTGTCCATGATGGTGAGCGCCACGCTGCTGCAGCAGGGCTGGAACGCAGGGGCCGTCATCGTCCTCGTGCTGCTCATAGGCGGCGGGCTCGGGCTCCTGATGGGACTGATCATCCAGTACTTCGACATCCAGCCCTTCATCGTGACCCTGGCCGGCATGTTCCTGGCCCGCGGTCTCTGCTACGTCATCAGCCTCGACTCCATCCCGGTCACCGAGGGGTTCTTCACCGGTATGGCGCAGGCACAGATCCCGCTGCCCGGCGACCTCTTCGTCTCGCCCGGCGTCCTCCTGGCCCTCGGAATCGTGGCCATTGCCGTCTTCGTCCTGCACCACACCCGCTTCGGCCGGACCGTTTACGCCATCGGCGGCAACGAACACTCCGCCATGCTGATGGGCCTGCCGGTGAAGAGCACCAAGATCCTGGTCTACGCCCTTAGCGGCCTCTGCTCGGCTGTTGCCGGCATCCTGTTCTCTTTCTACAGCCTCTCCGGCTACAGCTTGGCTGCCCAGGGCATGGAGCTCGACGCCATCGCTGCGGTGGTCATCGGCGGGACCCTGCTGACCGGCGGCACCGGATATGTGCTCGGATCCGTCGTCGGGGTGCTCGTGCTGGGGATAGTCCAGACCTTCATCGCCTACGACGGCACACTCAGCTCCTGGTGGACCAAGATCGTCATCGGCGGCCTGCTCCTCGTCTTTATCCTGCTCCAGCGGCTCTTCGCCCGGAAAGCCGGCTGAGTCTTTACCTGTCCCGCGCCTCCCGTTCCGCCCTCCCGCACGTCGAAAGGACTTTTTCAGCATGAATGATTCCATCAACCGCGAGTTCTCCCGCCGGACCTTCCTGGGCTCCGGAACCGCCGCAGCCGCAGTCCTCGCTGTCGCGGGTACGGGAGGCGGGGCCGTGCTGGCCGCGCCCGCCGCTGCGGCAGCCGCCGATCCTGCTCAGGTGATCAACCCGGTGGTTCCGCAGCGGGCGGACCCGTGGCTCATGAAGCACACGGACGGCAGGTACTACTTCACCGGTTCCGTACCCGAGTACAACCGCATCATCGTCCGCTCCTCCCCCACCATTGCGGGGCTTGGCAGTGCTTCTGAGGCGGTGGTCTGGACACGGCCCGCCTCCGGAACCATGGGCGGCCACATCTGGGCTCCCGAGCTGCACCACTTCGATGGCCAGTGGCACATCTACTTCGCCGCCGGGGACAGCAGCGATGTCTTCCGGGTGCGGATCTACGTGATTTCCACTGACGACGCCGATCCGACCACCGCCGTGTGGGGACCGCCGGTCCGCGTATACACGCATGCCGACACCTTCTCCCTGGACGCCACCACGTTCGAGCACGAGGGCACGCGCTACCTGCTGTGGGCCCAAAGCGACACCGGCGTGAACTCCAGCCTGTACATCGCTTCGATGTCGTCACCGTCCACACTCTCCAGCGCCCCGGTACGTATTGCTGTTCCGACCCTGGATTGGGAGACCCGGGGCTACAAGGTCAACGAGGGCGCCGCGGTGATCAAGCGGAACGGCCGCATTTTTGTCACGTTCTCCGCGAGCGCCACGGACGCCAACTACTGCATGGGCCTGCTGACGGCCGATGCCACCGCCGACCTGCTCAATTCGGCGTCGTGGACGAAGACTCCGACTCCCGTCTTTGTCACCACCGAAGGCTCGAAGCAGTACGGCCCCGGGCACAACTCGTTCACTGTTGACGAGGCCGGCAACGACGTACTGGTGTACCACGCCCGGTCCTACCGCACTATCGTTGGCGACCCGCTTTACGACCCCAACCGGCACGCGCGGGTGCAGCGGCTGTACTGGAATGCAGACGGCACGCCGAACTTCGGCGTACCGGTGGGCGACGGCGAACTGCCCGTCCGCCTGGAGTCCGCCTCAGGTCGGGGCACCTTCCTGGCGCACGACGGCGCCACCCTCACCGCGGCATGGAACCCTGCACTTGGGTCATCCCAGTTCCGCATCGCGCCCGGCTACGCCAAGAAAAACTCAGTGGTGATCGAACCGGTGCTGACCAAGGGCCGCTACCTCCGGGTACAGGGATCATCGGTGAGCATCGCGACCACGGAGGGGTCGTCCTCGGCCTTCCTTCGGCGGGGCGGCCTGTCGGACGCCGCCGGCGCCTCCTTCGAGTCGGTCGACGTCCCGGGCTCCTACCTAGTCCTCCGGCAGGGTGCCCTGGCGCTGGCAAAGGTGGGCAAAGACGAGCGGCCGGCGGCCACGTTCTACCTGCGCTCCTAGCCCTGCATCGACCCCCGTGCAG
The DNA here is from genome assembly GCF_031454875.1 of Arthrobacter oryzae. Taxonomy (GTDB): domain Bacteria; phylum Actinomycetota; class Actinomycetes; order Actinomycetales; family Micrococcaceae; genus Arthrobacter; species Arthrobacter oryzae_D. The sequence goes on along the minus strand of NZ_JAVDRQ010000014.1, from coordinate 100,295 downwards.
GGTGCGTCCGTGACTGCTAATAGCTGATGACGGGTGGTTGTGCATTTGGGCAGGGCCGGCGGTTTCTCCGCCAGTCCTGTTATCTGACGAGGGATATGCCGTGTCCGAGGTGGGACTCGAACCGGGTTCCGGCCCCTGCAACAATGGGAACCCGAAGAAGCGGGCCTTCACCGGCCTCGCCGAAGCGGCCCACCAGACCGGTATCCGGCGGTTCGTCCCGACCAGCATCCTCACCAGCGAATTGGTCAAAGCGAACCACCACTAAGGCAGGCCGCAATAGATCGACGTCAAAGTCCCACCGGCGCCGGGCTAAATCCCCTTCGGCCTGGCGATCGGCTACGTCCAGTTCAGCTCCATAGGTGACACGTTCAAACAACCAATGTGATGGCCCCGCAGGTCAGCACTAGATCCGCGCCGGACGCGTCCAACAGGCAGTCCTGGTCTTTCACCCGCGGCCAACCGGAAATTTCGGTTGCACCGCGGAGTCGCCTGTAGTGGAGCTCATCGTGCTCGGTGTAGATGCTGACGCTGTCGCCGTCGAAACCGTCTTGGGTGATGAGCACGGACTGTCCGTTCGCGGCTACGACTTTGACGGTGTCCCCTATGCCGAAGGCGCCCAAATACGCGAAGACTAAGATGATGCCCAAATACGGCACCGCCGTTACCGCTGCCACCGCCGTGGTCCACCCAATGATGCGCCGTGGAATTCTGCCGGGAACGCGGGAAATCAGCGCGGGGAGCATGAGAAACAGGCCGACGGCGGCGGACAAGAGCGCAATGATCCGGAACCAGGAGGCGATGGAGTCGCCAGGGATGCCGGCGTAGAGCAGCAGGTCTTCCCGTGCAGCGGCCCAATACGCCGCATCGATGGCGTGGTCTGCCCAGGCGGCCAGGGCAGCAACAGTCACAAGGGCTGCGCCCCAGATCTCGCGGCGTCTCATGGGTTGCTGAGCTGGGTCGGGCGCCGGACCTCGGCCCTGGCTTGAGCATCACGGATCGTCATGGTCACCGCGACATGGATGACCGCCAAAAGTGCGAGGGCCGGCAGCACCAGCAGGGTCTGGAGTGCGAGTACACCTTCAAAGACCCCGGCTGAGGAGTCGTCCTTCCAGGCTGTTGGGACAGACCTGCTCGCTGCGACCGCGAGCGAAAAGAACACCGCGGCCGCCGCTGCCAGCCCGCCGAACAGAATCCAGCGGGTGAAGCAGTAGGCTCTGTGGCCACCGGTGCCCAAGCTGGCGTGCACCAACCAGAGGACCACGGCGATAACGGGTACAACCAGTAAAGGGCTCATGGCCCGCCCCGCACGGTGTCGATAATCCAGTGCAGTGACTGCTCTGCGTCCCCCAACGTCATTGATTCAGCCTACCGTCGCGAGGAGGCCCCGTGGCTTTGGCCAGTCACATCTGGACGATGGACTGGATCGGCCGGGGGGACGTTATCGGATCTGCATGCCGGTGGAGAACTTTCCATACTCCGTCCTCCAGCCGGAATATGGTTGTCACCCTAAGTGACACCGAGAACACCTCATCGGACCCACCGACCTTCATGCGCGTTCGCTCCACCTCCACGATGAAGGCCAAGTCGGTCCCGACATGCCCGGAAATCCGCTCAAAACGGTTGGGCTCACCCTCACTGAGCTGGGCAACCGCGCGTTCCATCGTCTTCTCGACTTCGCCCCAGCCCTGCACTGGCGGACCGATCGGATTGGCGAGCGAGACGTCAGGCCTTCTGGAAAATAACCCCTTCATCAAAGCGGGGTCTCCCCTGACGACCGCGTCAAGCGCCCGATGGTACTGCTCCACCATCAGCTCAAAATCCGGCCCCGACATCTGATTCCTCCGCCCTCGGCTCCTGCCCGTGTCCTGGTACGGACGCCGCCAGTATCCGGCCATGGTGGCACCCATCGTTCAGGTTGTCTACCGCCAATCGCCGCAGTCTCCCGGGGCAGACCCTCCTGCAGCCCGAAGAGTGTTCAGAAGTCTTTCGGCCAGAGCACCTGGAAGCGGCTAGGCATCGATCACCATATCGGTCCGCGCGGTGGAGCAGCAGGGCAGGAACTTGCCTGCATCGATTTCCCGTGCCCGGATCCCGCCCTGGTGATTCATCTCCACCTCCCCGGACAGCTTGACCACCTTGCAGGAGCCGCACATGCCTTCCTTGCAGTTGGCGCCGATCCTGACGCCAGCACGCTGGGCCGGGCCCAGGATGTGCTCGGTGGGGTCCACGCGGACATTGATGCCCGTGCGCATGAAGGACAGGGTGAGGCTTCCCGTTCCCACTGTCTCGAAGCTCGAAGCATCGGGAGTTGAGACCTCCGCTCCCGCATCCGAACCGCCGTTAGGGGCTTCGGACTTGGGCGCGTCCGGGTCGACGGTTTCCAGCGGCAGCCCCGTGGCCTTTAGGGTTCCCCCGGCGTCGTAACCGGGCTCGTAGAGCCCGAACGCTGTCGGCTGGCTTTCGTAGTAGTCCTCGGCCGAATCAGCGATTTCCTCGGCGATTTCCTCCGCAATGTCCACTGCAAATGCGAGCTCCGCCTGGTATTCAAGGATCGTCTGGCGGTCTCCCGTGAAGAATTCCATGTTGATGGAGGTGTCGTCGACGCCGATCTTCCCCAGGAGCTCGGTGGCGGTGTTCAGGTAACCTTCGGGGCCGCAGGCATAGACCTGGCGGCCGTTGGCATCGGGGGCAACCTCGTCGAGCATGGCCGCCGTCAGCCTTCCGCTGAGCCATTCCCATCCTTCGGGTTTGCTGCGGTCGCCCAGGGCGTAGAAGACCTTGACTCGCGAGTCCACGGAGGCGATGTAGGCAAGCTCCTGGTGGAAGGCAAATCCTCCGGCCTCCGCTCCGTGGTAGAGCACCACGACATCGGCCGTTCCGGGCAGGGAGTGGATGGTCCGCAGCATCGACATGATGGGGGTGATGCCTGCGCCGGCGGCCAGCAAGAGGTAGCGTGCCCGGCGGTCGGCATCGGGAAGGTGGAATGCCCCGACCGGTCCGAGCATTTCGAGGACGGTGCCGGGTTTGACGTTCTCGTGCACCCACGGTGAGACAATTCCAGCGGTGTCGCGTTTGACTGTGATGTTGAAGGTCCACGGCTGCGTGGGCGAACTGGACAGTGAGTAGCTGCGGTCCACCGGATCCTGGTCCTCGCCGTTCACGGGAAAGGCGACGTTCACGTACTGGCCCGCACGGAACGCCAGGGGCGCACCGTCGCAGCGGCGGAACACGAAGGTCATCATGCCGCCAGCCTCGGGAACGGTCTCGACACATTCGGCCATGAACTCCTGCGGATGCCAGGGGCCCAATGCGCGGGCGGCGCCGGCGGGTCCCTCGGTGGTGCCCATCACCCTGTTCCACGGCATCTCCAGACCGCGAATGCGCTGTGGTTCCTGGATGGCCGTCTCGGTAAGGACTTCAGTCATGCCAGGTGCTCCTGCACGCGCTGCACGTACCAGTTGATGAACGCCTCCACCTGGTACTCGCTCTTCATGTAAGGGCCGGGCTCGTAGGCGGGGCTGCCGGCGCCCGTCTGGCACAACTCCACGAACGCCTTGTCCTGCAGATTGGTCTGCTTCCAGGTGTAGGTGAGTTTCTCCAGGTCGTAGTCGACGCCTTCCTCGGCGTCGTCAGCTACCAGCCAGGTGGTGCGCACCAGGGACTGGTGTTCGTTGATGGGGAAAACGCCGAACGTGATGACGTGGTCGCTCTGGAAGTGGAACCAGCTGTTGGGCTGCAGGTGCATCGAGCAGCGGCCAAGGCGGAAGTCCCGCAAGTCGCCGAGCAGCTTCTTGGAGAGCCTGTGCCCATCGGGCGAGAACGATTCGCCGTCGCCGTCGAGCGATTCCCTGGAGATGCGGATTCCTGCGATGCGCGTGTCGAGTTCTTCCACCACCTCATAGGGAAGGCCATAGCGGCGGCAACGCTCCTCGAGCGATGACTGTGCTTCCTTGTTGCGGTCCCACACTTCCTCAAGGTGGGCCGGGATGAGGCCCTCCGTCAGGCCCCAGGTGGGAAAGAGGGAACAGGCGAGTTCCGGGTGGCCGTCGCAGTGGTAGCACTCACGGTTGTTCTCCATGACGAGCTTCCAGTTGCCCTCCTCGACGATGTTCTGCTGGTAGGCGATTTTCGTCTTCGACAGATCGTGGGGCGCGAGGTAAGGCTCGAAGATCTTAGCGGTTTCGTCAAAATCCGTCGGCGGTTCGTCCGCAATGCAGACGAAGATGAGTCCGGCCACAACGCGGCTGTGGGCGCGCTTAAGGCCGAAGCAGCCCTTGTCGAACTTCGTCTCCCCCGGTGCCGAGGCGTGGATCAGATTGCCCTCCGGGGAGTATGTCCAAGAGTGGTAGCCGCAGACCAGGTTTCCTGTTGACCCGGCGGGCTCAGTCAGGACGCGGGCGCCGCGGTGGCGGCAGACGTTGTGCAGGACGTTCACGCCGCCGTCGTCATTGCGCAGCACGATCAGGGAGTAGGGCCCATAGTCGACGGTGACGTAGTCGCCCGGCTCCGGGAGTTCGGCGATGCTGGCGGCAAAAATCCAGTGCTTGCCAAAAATCGCTTCCATGTCGATCTTAAAAATCGTGGCATCGGTGTAGAAGGGCGCGTCGAGGGAATATCCCTTGCGCCGGAACTCGAACAGCTCGCTGATCTCCGCCAGCTGCGCTGCAGGCAAAGATGACGCGAGTTTTCCGCGTGAGTTGAGGGGCAAGACTGGAGCAGACATGTGTTTCCTCCCGGGAGGCCTGGGTAAGTAGTACGTTTCGTGACGACCACCGGTGCGTGGTGCAACCGCCGTTGTCGAAATCCTTGTAGTCATGAGATTAGGGACGATTGAACTGCAACAAAAGCGCAAGATTTAGATGATAACCCTGCATAATAGGTGCATGATCGATCCAAGGCTCATCACACTTCGGGTGTTTGCCCGGTGCGGGACCATCGGCGCAACCGCGGAGCTGACAGGCTATTCTCCCTCCGCCGTCTCCGCGCAGTTGCGGGAGCTCCAGCGCGTGCTTGGAATGCAGCTGCTGACGAAGGACGGCCGGGGTGTGCGGCTGACCGCCACGGGCCGCTTTCTCGTGGCGGGCTCGGACACCCTCATTGCCGAATGGGAGAGCCTGCGCGCCGCAGCCATGAAGGCCGGCGACCAGGTGCAGTCCCATTTTGGCCTCGGCGGATTCTCGACAGCGGCCGCCCAGCTGCTCGCGCCGCTGGCCGCTACCCTGCGCTCAACACGCCCCCTGCTGGAGGTGCAAGTACTCGAGGCCAACCCGGACCGTTGCTTCGACTTGCTGGTTGCCGAGCGAATCGACCTCGCGGTCATCGTCGCCATGCAGTCCGACACCTATGTTGAGGACGATCCGCGCTTCGAGCAGACCGTTCTGCTCGACGATCCCCTGGACGTGATCATTCCCTCCGACCATCCGTTGGCATCGCGGGAAACGGTGACGCTCGAAGAGTTGGCGTCGGAACCCTGGATCACCGAGGCCGCCGGCTCCACCTACCATTCCCTATTCACCGCGGCGTTCACGGCAGTCGGGGTGACGCCCCGGATTGCCCATGAGGCCGTTGAATGGGAAACCCAGATCGCCTTCGTTGGTGCGGGGCTGGGCGTGGGCCTGCTGCCGCGACTGGCGCCCCTCCGTAGTGCCGAAAACGTGGTTCGACTGCGCATTACCGGCAAGGGGAAGCCCGCGCGCCGCATTGTCGCTGCGGTGCGCAGCGGCAGCATCGCATCGCCCCTAATCCAGGAGTCGCTCGGCATCCTTCAGGTCAGGGCCAATCGGATCCTCACCGCCCGACCCGAAGACGATCTCTGAGAACGCATGGCCGCGATTTGTTGCTGACGGAGAGGCAGGTCCAGGGGTTGCGACACGTCCCCGCGGCCGGCGGAGCTGACCGACCCCCAGTGGCATCTACCGACATCTTCTTGGCGGTGAGCGTCTCCCCCGCCGACTTCTTCTGGATGGTTTCCCTGTATCAGGGTTAGCCTGAAGTTATTAATGGAAATGAACAGACTCAGGACCGGCTAATGCGGTCCTGAGTCTGTCCTCAAGGCGGCGACTTGCCGGGGTCAGGCGCGGCTCCTGCGGGTCACTGCCCCGAAGATTCCCAGAACGATCACTGCGCCAAGAATCGACAGCAGCCAGGTCCTGAGGTCAAAGAAGTCACCGAGGCCGCCGCCGAAGATCAGTGAGCCGATCCATCCACCCAGAATCGCACCCACGACGCCCAGCACCAGGGTGACCAGCCAGCCGCCGCCCTGTCTGCCTGGAAGTATGGCCTTGGCGATGGCACCCGCGATCAGGCCGAGCAGGAGAAATCCGAGAAATCCCATGATGCACTTCCTTCCAAAAGGACCATCTGCGCCGTAATGACGCCGATATGCATGATTCAATCAGCATGCTTAGCATCTGGCAAGGAGTAATCGACGCTGAAGAACGGGCGAGCGGGCGCCAGCGCCCTTCGTAAGCCGGTGGCGGCTCTCTGCCGGTCTGGTTGGCCAGGCCTGACGCCGCAGATCTGAAGTGATGATTGTCATGTGGAAGGGTTTCTGCGGATAGCGCTGCCCGCCTTTTGAAGACGGGTTTCCCCGACTCTAGCCGCTTCATATTTGGTGTGAGCTATCTAACAGTGGATATGCTGGGTTTAGTCATGCAGCCGGCTTCCACCCCTTTTAGGAAGGCTAAGGCATGGCTTCCTCCCCCAATCGGCCCATCCCATCTCCCGGATCAGCTACCGATCTCCCCTCAGCGGAATACGCGCTTGGCGCAGCACGACACCACTTTGGCCGGTTGCCCCTTGTGCCCTCACGCGAACTTCGACGCATCCGCCACGTCCTGCTAAACGCCTCGAGCAGAGGCGGACCGCAACCAGCACTGTCTCAGTCTGCCCGGGAACTGCTGGACCTTGTGACAGCCGAACTCCAGCGACGAGAACAAATAGACAGCCCTTCCGAGCCTGCGAAAAGACAGGCAGAGCAGCCGCTCACACCCCAATCCCCCGAGAAGAAGGGACTGTGGGCCCATGACCGGTCACTTTGAACTCATCAACGACACAGAGGCCGGATACCGGGTCACACTGGTAGACGATGCCGGGAACGTGCTGGCTGTCTCGGAAAGGTACACCACCACCGAAGCCGCCGCCCGCGGGATCTACACCATCCGGGAGATCGCCGCCTCCGGCCTCATCGATGACAAGCGCGAGTCCTGGCCAAAGACAAAAGGACGTGCAGCGCCTGTCTGAAATCCAAGACCTGCAGGAACTGATGCAGGACCCCGACAATGCCTTTACGTGCCGCAGAAGGTCCGGTACGTGCCGAAGCCTTCCGGGGCTGCATCGGCGTAGCTGGAGAAACCGGGGCGTTCGTCGAAGGGTGAGGAAACTGCAGCCAGGAACCGTTCCAGCGGACCAAGATTCCCGGCGGTGGCGGCGTCGAGGGTTTCTTCCACCAGATGGTTCCGCGGGATGTAGACGGGATTGACCCGGTCCATGGCGTCAGCATCGGGTGCCAAGGCGTACCAGCGCACTGCCCAGTCGTCGAAGGCACTTAGGTCCAGAACTTGGCCCCGCGCAGGTCCAGACTGGCCGCGGGCGGCTTTGCCGAGGTTCCGGAAAAATGATGTGTAATCCGCCTTTGATTCCTGAATCAGGGCAACGAGTTCGTCGACGAGAGGTGAGGTCACGTCATCGCCGAGCCCTTCACGGAACCCCAGCTTGGCTTTCATGCCCGCGAACCATGCGGCGCTGTACTGCTGGCGGAAACCAGCAAGTGCTTCCACCGCCAGTTCCACCGCCTGATCCTGGTCCTCGTGGAGCAGAGGCAGGAGGGACTCGGCGAGCCGGGCAAGGTTCCATTCGGCCACCACTGGCTGACTGCGGTAGGAGTAGCGACCGGTCTCGTCGATCGAACTGAAGACGACGCCGGGGTCGAAGCCGTCCATGAAGGCACACGGACCGTAGTCAATGGTTTCGCCGGAGATCGTCATGTTGTCAGTGTTCATGACCCCGTGAACGAACCCCACGAGCATCCACTGGGCCACCAGCGAAGCCTGGGCAGATACGACGGCCTGGAGCAACGCCAGGTAAGGGTTCCCGACCTCCGCAGCGGCCTGATGGTGACGGGTGATGGCGTAATCGGCAAGACGGCGAAGAAGACCGAGATCGCCTGTGGACCGGGCGTACTGGAAGCTGCCTACCCGCAGGTGGCTGCTGGCAACGCGTGTCAGAACGGCGCCCGGCAGGAGAGTCTCGCGCTGGACCTGGCGCCCCGTCGCTACGACGGCAAGGGATCGGGTGGTGGGGATGTTCAAGGCGTGCATCGCCTCACTGACAAGGTATTCGCGCAGCATCGGACCGATCACGGCCTGGCCGTCGCCATTGCGCGCGAACGGCGTCGGTCCTGATCCCTTGAGGTGGATGTCGCGGAGCTGCCCGTCAGCGTGCCCGATCTCGCCAAGCAGCAGTGCGCGCCCGTCACCCAGTCGTGGCGCGTACCAGCCAAACTGGTGACCGGCGTAGGCCTGGGCCACCGGAGTAGCCTCCCCAGGTACGGCGTTGCCAGTCAGCAGATGCAGACCAGCAGGGCTGCGGAGAAAGGCCGGATCGAGGCCTAGCTCACCGGCGAGGGTCTCATTAAGTACCAGAAGTTGCGGATCCGGAACCTCTGCCGCCCGCCACGGAATGGCCATCTCCCTGAAATCCCGGGCGAAAAGAGAATCAAAGGTAATTGTTGAATGCGCGATGTCACCCATCTACCAAGGATACCGGCGACAATGTCCCAACAGTTCGCCGGCACAGAATCTTCACCCGTGCCGTGGCCGGTCAGGAGGGAGCCCGTCCTGAACCGGGCTTTCGGGACGCCTGCCATGGCCGTCACCGACCCGGGCAACAGACAGGACCAAGTGGGTTTGTACTCCTGAGGAGCACTCGTGTCGCCCGGGGTGTTCCTCAGAGCGTGGACTTGACCCCGACGCGTTACCCAAAGCGCAGGCCAAAAGAGGGGGATACGCGAGAGGTCGGGGCCATAATGGCGTACTCGAATTCCATGGCAGAAGCGCCTGGCATCCTCATACGCAGCGAGGAACGATGAGTACCGGGCAGTCTGAGCAGCGGCGCCACGCCGCCGCGGACATGGTTCACGCAGTCGCGGCGAACGCCCTTCCGGAGCTGTGAGGGATATCATAAGGATGCGTCTCCGCCCAGGTCTCGGGCGGGCCCGGTCTCGGTTTTTTGTGGGTAACAGGCGCACCTATGGGGAGGGATCCGTGTGTCTCAGATAGGTCGCCTGGAGCAACGTCCCGCCGCCGGCACGAGCATGGCCAAACTGGGATGGCTGATTGTGATTGGCGCCGTGGTCATGACCGTTCTCGGTCTGGTTTTTGCTGCCGCCAGCGGCACTCCCGCCGCCATCGTGACGGGTGATCTCTCCATCTTCCTGGCAGCCGCGCTGGCTGGCCGCAGTTGCGCCCACGCCGCCCGCCGTGGCGGCTCAAATGCCCGCGCCTGGACGCTGATGTCGGTCGCCGCCTATGTTTGGGCGGCCGGCATGCTCGTCTGGACGTACTACGGCCTCGCCCACAACCACGTCTACCCGTTTCCTTCCCTGGCAGACGCCTTGTTCCTGGCCTATTCGGTGCCGGCCGCCATCGCCCTTTTCAGCTTCAAGCGCCCCGGCGGCACCACCCGGGTGGGGCTGGTCCGGACCGCACTGGACGCCGCGGTGATCGCCGGCGCAGTCCTGGTGGTCAGCTGGTACACCGCGCTGGGCCCGGCCTTCAGCGCCGAGGGCGATGTCCTGACCCGACTCACGTCCATGGGCTACCCCGTGGTGGACGTGATCATCACATCCCTGGTGCTGGTCCTCGGGATGCGGCGGCAGCCCGGCGAGCGCCTGCCGTGGCTGTGTTTCGGCGGCGGCCTGCTGGTCCTGACCATCACGGACAGCATCTACGTGCGGCTGACGTTCGACGGCGTGACGGGCGTCACTGGGTCCCCGCTCGCCCTGGGCTGGATCGGCGCCTTCCTCCTGATTGCGCTGGCACCGCTGCTCCCGTACGCGGAGAAGCCTCGGCCGGACCGCAAAGCTTTTGCCCTGGCACTTGAGCTGCTTCCGTACGCACCGATCCTGGTTGCCCTCGTGATGGTCGCCCAGCCGCACGTCAGCGAGATGAGCGCCTTCCTGCTGGCGGTGGCCAGGATCACTGTGGCCCTCATCCTGGTCCGCCAAGTGCTGATCATTGTCGAAAACCTCACCCTCACCTCAGGGTTGGAGCAGGAGGTGGCTGCCCGGACGGCGGAGCTCGAGGGGCTCGGCGCGATCGTCAACTCCTCCTCGGACGCCATCCTGAGCACCACGCCTGAGGGCGTCATCACCAGCTGGAACCCCGGAGCGGAACGGCAGTACGGCTACTCGGCGGCGGAAGCGCTGGGCCGCGACGCCCGGTTCCTGCTGCCGCCGGACAGCACCGTCGGGGACGATGAAGTGTTTGAGCAGCTCCGCGACAACGGCGAAGCCATGAGTTTCGAGATCGAGCATCTGCGAAAGGACGGGACGGTCGTTCCCGTGTCCCTGACTATCTCCCCCATCCGGGAAGCCGGGAACGTGCGCGGGGTCGCCGTCATTGCCAGGGACATCACCCTGCGCCGGGCCGCCGAGCAGGAGCTGAAGGCCGCGCGTGAAGCCGCACTGGAATCCAGCCGGCTCAAGTCCGAGTTCCTTGCCACCATGAGCCACGAGATCCGCACGCCCATGAACGGCGTAGTGGGGCTCACTGCGTTACTGCTGGAGACGCCCCTGGACGAGACGCAAAAGCAGTACGCGCAGGGCGTCAAGGGAGCCGGCGAGGCGCTACTTGCCCTGATTAACGACATTCTGGACTTCTCCAAACTAGAGGCCGGGAAGGTGGACCTGGACGTCGGCCCCTTCGATCCCCGAATCCTCGTGGAGGAAGTTGCCGGGCTGCTGACCGAACCGGCGCAGGCCAAGGACTTGGAGCTCATCGCCTATTGCGAACCCGACGTTCCGGCAAGGCTGCAAGGCGATTCCGGCCGGATCCGCCAGATCCTGCTGAACCTCGCCTCCAACGCCGTAAAGTTCACGGCCAGCGGCGAGGTGTCCATCCGGGTGAAGGTGGACACCCATGATCCTCGGCCCGGTGGAACAGCCATGGTGTACTTCGAAGTCCGCGACACCGGCATCGGCATCGATCCCGCACACCATGCGCGGCTATTCGAATCCTTCTCACAGGCGGACGCCTCCACCACACGGCGCTACGGCGGCACCGGCCTGGGTCTGGCCATCAGCCGCCGGCTCACGGAGGCCATGCACGGCGAGATCGGGCTGGACAGCGTCCCGGAGGCGGGCAGCACCTTCTGGTTCCGGATCCCGCTTCCGGTGGCCCCGCCGTCCACCGATCCTGTGCCCGCGGCAGGCTACCTCGCCGGACTCAGGGTGCTGGTGGTGGACGACAACGCCACCAACCGGCTGGTGCTGGAATCCCAGCTGCGCGGCTGGAAGCTTCAGCCGGAGGCGGTACCGGACGCGAAGGCCGCGCTGGTCCGGGCACGGGAAGCGTCAGCGGCCGGCGAGCCGTTCGACCTCGCCGTGCTGGACCTCTGCATGCCGGACACCGACGGTCTGGAGCTGGCCCGCCGGATGAAGGCCGACCTCGGGCTGGCCAATATCGAGTTGATCATGCTCACGTCCACCATGCAGGTGAACGCTGCCGAGATCGCCGATGCCGGGGTCCGGGAATGGCTCATGAAGCCGGTGCGCAGTTCCGAGTTCTACAACCGCCTGATGCGGCTGATGTCCACGCGCCAACAGACCGCCCCGTCCCCAGCGCCTTCAGCCTCGATGAGCGGGCCGGCCTCGGCTGGGTCCCCTGCCGGGTCCGCGGCTGCGTCGTCCGCTGAGGTTTCTTCTGAGTCGGTCCTGCAGGGACCGTCCCGCGGCCGCATCCTGGTGGTGGAGGACAACGAGGTGAACCAGCTGGTGGCCCGCGCCACCGTGACCAAGTTCGGTTATACGGTGGATGTGGTGTCCAACGGCGAAAAGGCCGTGGCAGCAACCGCCCGCGTCCGCTACGCCGCTGTCCTGATGGACTGCCACATGCCCGTGATGGACGGTTTCGAGGCCACGCGAATCATCAGGAGCCGGGACGGAAAACACAGCCGCCTCCCCATTATCGCCATGACCGCAGGCGCCCTCGACGGCGACCGGGAACGCTGCCTCGCCGCCGGCATGGACGACTACCTCTCCAAGCCGGTGGACGCCGCCGAACTTGAAGCCGCGCTAACCCGCTGGGTCCCCGACCGGGCGCCCCAGCTCCTGGCTGTCACAGGAGGCCGGCCGCCGGCGTTGGACTCGGACCGGCTGGCCATTTTGCGCGACCTTGGCCCGGAGGGCGGCCTGGGCCTGCTCCCGGCGGCCGCCGAGGCGTTCCGGAGGGACCTCCCTGCCCGGCTCGACGTTTTGCGGGAGTTGGTGCACAAGGGCGCCGGACCCGCCCTGGCCCAGGCCGCACATGCTCTGAAGGGCGCAGCAGCCAACATCGGAGCAACCGGCGCGGCAGCTTTGTGCGGTGAGCTGGAGGAGATGGGACACAGCGGAAAGCACGACGACGGCCCGCAGCTCGTCAGCCGCCTGGAAGCTGAGCTTGTGCAGGTGAATTTTGACCTTGATCTCGCACTGGAGGCGGCGCAATGAAAGTCCTGGTGGCGGATGACGATCCGGGCTCGCTCCTGGTGGCCAGGGCCGCCGTCGAACGAGCCGGGCACCACTGCGTGACGGCGGCGGACGGCGACGAGGCCTGGGCGCTGTACCTGGAGCACCAGCCGGACGTCGTGGTGACCGACTGGATGATGCCCGGGATGGACGGACTCGCATTGTGCCGGGCCATCAGGGCGCGGGATGCAGACCTGTACACGTACATTGTCCTGCTGACATCGCAGGGGTCCCGCAACGACGTGCTCGCCGGACTCGAGGCCGGCGCGGACGACTACGTCACGAAACCGCTGGACCCGTTTATCCTGCACGCACGGCTGCTGGTGGCGCTGCGGGTGACCACACTGCACGCGGACCTGGCGCATTACCGCAAGGTCCTGTCGCAACAGGCGCGGACGGATCCGCTCACGGGCCTGCACAACCGGCTGAAACTGTCCGAGGACCTGGAGCAGCTGCACGCACGCAGTCAGCGCTACACGGAGGAATATTGCCTGGCGATGTGCGACGTGGACAATTTCAAGAGCTACAACGACATCTACGGTCACCAGGCTGGCGACCTTGCACTGCGGGCCGTCGCCGTCGCGCTTGTGGACGCGGCCCGGAAGAGCGACGGCGTCTATCGGTACGGCGGCGAGGAGTTCCTGCTGGTCCTGCCGAACCAGTCGCAGCTGGCCGCGAAGGCGTTCGTAGAGCGCGCGCTGGCCTGCGTCCGGGATCTGGACATCACGCACTCCGGGGATCCGATGGGGCAACTGACCCTCAGTGCCGGCATCGCCGCCTTCAGCGCAAGCCATAGGTCCGACCCCGAGACCCTCCTGGGAAAGGCCGATGCCGCCCTGTACGCTGCGAAGGCTGCCGGCCGGAACCGTGTGGAGCTGGCGGTTTAGCTAGGGCGTGCTTCCTAAATCGGTAGCTTGCTGGCTGGAATGCTTGAAGGGGTCAACGACGTAGGCGGCGGACATCCCGGGCGAGTGCCCTCCCTGTTTTCGTTTTTTGGTGAGATGCCGCCCGCCAGCCTGACAACGGACCGGTCAGCGGCGACAACACGTGCTTCACACATCTCATGAGCTGTCCGGCAGACCAGCACATGCCAAGCCAAAATTTGCTTCGCACCCACACGGCTTCCGTTAGAGGGGACATTTTCCCCCGAATGGGAAGCGTCGCCGTCGTACGTGTTCTTTGCATCGCCCCCGCCCTACTCGGCGAGTGCTGAGACTACCGCAGCGGCGACTGCTTCGCTGGACTGCGGGTTCTGTCCGCTAATGAGGTTGTCATCGCGGACTACGTAGCTGCTCCAGGCCGGGCCGGCCTTCACGATTGCACCGCGCTCGGCGAGGGTGGTCGCTACCAGCCATGGGGTCGCCTCGCCAGTTCCGCCCGTCAGCTCTTCTTCATCCGTGAATACGGTCAGTTGGCGGCCTGCGAAGGCGAAAATGCCGTCCTTGGTGGTGGCGCTGAGAAGGCCGGCGGGGCCGTGGCAGAACGGCGCGATGATTATGCCGGCGTCGTTGGCCTGGATCAGCAGGGCACCAAGATCTGCATCGGTGGCGAGGTCTGCCATGGGGCCGTGACCACCGGGGAGGACGACGGCGTCGAAATCGGCAACGTTGACCGAGGCCAGGGCTTTCGGCTTCTCAAGTTCCCCTGCGATGTCTGTCAGGTAGTGCTTGAATTCGCTGACCTTTTCTTCGCTGCCCACGACCCCCGGGTGCAGGGAAGCGGGGTCGATGGTGGGCTGCTTTCCACCTGGGGTGGCTATGGTGATGTCGGCGCCGGAGACTTTGAGGGCTTGGTGGGCGACTACAAGTTCCTCGGCCCAGAAGCCCGTGGGGTGCTGGGTGCCATCGGCGAGTACAAGGGAATCGGCCGCCGAAACGACCATGAGAATGCGGGACATGAGGTTCCTTTTCGGTAGTGGTTGACGCGGTGCTATTCGATGATGCTCCGTAGGCGGCGGGGCCACCTATCGAAAAAGCTCTGGCCCCTATTGGTATTTCTTGGACGGGAGCGTGCGAGTATTGCAGGAATGGTCACTCACAATCTGGAGCACCTGCGGACGTTCCTCACCGTCTACCGCGCCGGGTCCCTGACCGAGGCAGCGAAGCTGCTTGGCATTTCGCAGCCCACAGCCTCCACACACGTTCATTCCCTCGAACAGAATCTTGGCCTACGGCTGTTCGACCGCACCCCCTTGGGCGTGACGCCAACGCCCAGGGCAGACGGCTTGGCCCGGGATGTCGGTCCTCACATAGACGCCTTGGACGACCTGGCCTACATCTCCGCACTGTCGGGGGCCAACGAGTCGATCCACTTGGGCGGCCCTGCAGAATTCCTTACCACCATGCTCCTTCCACACACCCCGGTACTTGCCGCAGCAGTGGGGGCCAGGCTGCGGATCCGTTTTGGCTTGGTTGATGGCCTGCTCGAGGAGCTGCGGTCCGGCGACCTGGATATCGTGGTCAGCGCAGTCCAGCCGAGGGTCCAAGGAGTCACCGGAACGCCCCTCTACGACGAGGAATTTGTTCTGGTCGCCGCACCGTCCTGGCAGGCAAGCCGCCCGGGAACTTCGCCGGCCGACGCTGAGTTGGCAGCGGTCCCAGTGGTCGCCTACGCCGAGAACATGCCTATCATCAGGCGGTACTGGCGCACCGTGTTCGAACGACGCCCTGACGATCTCCGACCCAGCTGCATCGTCCCCGATCTCCGCGGCGTGCGCGCGGCAGTCCTGGCAGGAGCCGGAATGTCCGTGCTGCCCCGATATTTGGTGGAAGACGATCTCGCCGCCGGAACCCTTATGTCCCTGCACACTCCAGAGGTGGCTCCCCTAAACACCGTGTACCTGGCAACGCGCACCGGGGACCTCGACCGCAACCACCAGCTGCGCTCCCTCACATCGGTTATCCAGCGGCTAACGGGTTCCTGAAAGCCCAACATCAGCAGATTCGGACGACCTAAACCCGTTACGGGCCGCGCCGGACCGACGACGGATTTCTGACGACTTTTGATCCCGCAGGCCCCAGTCCGTCCGCGGCAGCTGGCCTGGGCCCTTGTTCCTCGTCAGTTGATGATTTCGCCTCGCTCGTCCGCAAGGAGTACGGCCAGGCGATCTTTCCACGCCTGGAGCTCCTCGGGCGCCAGCCGTGTCCAGTCCGTGACTTCCCCGACGACCCTGAGCGGGGCGCTGCTGCGATATGACCGGGTTGGATTGCCAGGGAATTTCTTGTCTGTCACGTTCGGGTCGTTCTCGAATGCGCCGGTCGGCTCGACGGTGTAAACCCGCGGGGCGCCATCACCTGCCGCTAGTTCCGCAGCGAGTCCCGCACCGTTCTGAAGAGCGGTGAAATAGATGTGGTTCATCACGACTTCGGGCCGGTAGTTCGACCTGAAGCCCGCCGTCAGGAGATCACCCACCCGCAGGTTGGCTTTCGTACCGTGAAAGAACGGACCCTCGTCCAGCGGTTGGTTCACAGGTACAGCCTAAACCGACGCCCGTTTTTACGGCGATCGAAACCCCCTTCATGTACGTTGGCTTCCAAACTGACCGAAAATGTCCCAATAAGACCTGCGCATGCGGACCGAAAAGCCGGGTGAAGTTTTCACCCGGCCTTCCTGTTGTTCGCCTAATCCTGCGTTTTAGTCGCTATCCCTGGGTTCCGCGCGGCCCTTGCGTTGTAAAGGGTAGCCGCGCAGCAGATGGTTATTGGGTGCCGCCCCGAGGCTCGTCCTCGAGGTCCTTTGGACCTGTGAGGTCCATCTCGAGCAGTCGCACGACTTTTGATTTGGTGATGAAGCGGTGAGTCAGCCATAGGGCGATGAAGATTGGCAGTCCGATGTAGGAGGAAAGCACCTCCAGAGTCCGTCCGGCAAGCACTGCCTCGTAGTTCTGTCCTGCGATTACCAGGATCAGCAAGGCGAAGGCCAACAGCGGGCCGATGGGGAACAGGGATGCTTTATACGGCAGTTCGCTGACTTTATTTCCCTGAGCGAGGAAGCCGCGCCTGAAACGGTAGTGGGAGATTGCGATTCCCGCCCAGACGATGAAGCCGCACAGGCCCGACATGTTCAGAAGCCAGGAGTAGGCCGCGCCCTGGCCGATGATCGCGGAGAGGAACCCGAAGAGTCCCACGGACGCGGTAGCCAGCAGGGCCGGGATCGGCACTCCACGCGTATTGGTTCGGCCGAAGATCTTCGGCGCCATGCCGTCATGGGCCATGGCGTAAAGCATCCGGGTGGAGGCATATAGTCCGGAGTTGCCAGCGGACAGGATGGCGGTCAGGATCACCGCGTTCATCAAGGCCGCTGCGAAGGCGATCCCAGCGCGTGAGAAGACCAGGGTGAACGGGGATGTTGCGATATCGGCTTCGCCGGATGCCAGCAGGCTCGGATCGGTGAATGGGATCAGGCAGCCGATGATGAAGATGGCACCGATGTAGAAAAGCATTATTCGCCAGAAGACAGTGCGGATAGCCTTTGGCACCTCGCGTCGGGGGTTCTTGGCTTCGCCTGCTGCGACACCCACCAGCTCGGTGCCTTGGAACGAGAAACCGGCAATCATGAAGACCGAGATGATCGAGACCCAACCCCCGTGGAATACGTCTTCGCGGTTTTCCCAGTTGCTTAGTCCTGGGGAGGAGTTGCCGAGGATGCCGAAGATCATCAGCACGCCGGCGATCAGGAAGATCACCACTGCGCTGACCTTGATCAGGGAAAGCCAGAACTCCGACTCACCGAAGGCCTTGGCTGAGAGGGCGTTGAGCCCGGTCAACACCAGCAGGAAGATTCCTGCCCATACCCAGCCGGGGACCCCCGGGAACCAGAAATCCATGATGATTCCCGCCGCAACCAGCTCGGCGGCCACGGTAATAGCCCAGTTGAACCAATAGTTCCAGCCGATCGCGAACCCAAAGGACGGGGAGACGAAACGGGTGGCAAAGGACTGGAAAGAACCGGCAACCGGGATTTTGGCCGACATTTCGCCCAGTGACTGCATCAGGAGGAATACCATCAGCCCGACCAGTGCGTAGGCGGCTAACGCACCGCCGGGACCCGCCTGTGAGATGGTGCCGCCCGAGGCGACAAACAACCCGGTACCGATTGCACCGCCAATGGCAATCATCTGCAGGTGACGGCTGCTTAATCCGCGCTTGAGCTCATTGCCGGTTCTGCCAGGGCTACGATCTTCGCCGGTTGCAAGTGAAGAACCCTGTTGTGCCACTTTATCTGGCTTGATATCTGCGGAGGTTCCCGTCGCTAGCGTCATGCAACACCCCCGAAGGGCATCAGTGCGCTCCGGCTTAGGTTTCCCGTGCTGCCAGCGGCTCGACCGGTGCAGGCATCTTCGCTTGCCGTGCCGAGCGGGTAGGACGAACGGTTCCCTCGGAGTCCTGCCTGCGCGGTTCGCCCCGCGCTGGGGAACCGCCCTGAACCGGAACACAGACCGGTTTCAGGGGTGCCGGGAGCAATGGCCCGATCATTTGTTTGCGTGTGGGATCCAAGTCCCATGATGCCTCCGAAAAGGTAGCTGCGGTTAAGAAAAAGCTTTCCAGCGCCCCGGGCCGGAAAGGACGGTGATCAAGCTAACACACGAAAAGGAGGCGACCTCTGGCTGAACGAATATTGCACGTCGAAGGCGCCAAGTCCTTACGGAAAGGCAGGCATTAATCGCGCTGAGCCTAAGAATCGCTGATCTTGGCTCGCACAGTGAGTAAGCAGCACTGAAGTACTGATACGACAGGCGATCGGCATCAAACGACAAAGCCGGGGTGAGACGCAGCAAAAAAATGTCTAGAAATGCGCGACCGTAAGGCCTCTCTCATGCATAGCAGGGAAGGAACCTCGGGTAGCAACAGAATCCCTTACGCATGGCCAGTTCGGCTTTCACTGCTGCTTATGCATTGCTACGTTCATCAGGAATTACGAAACAACAGAAGGAACGAGCATGTCTCTCATTGCGAACCTGGAAGTGACAGCCACCCAGGCAGAAGACCTTAAGACGCTCCCGGAATGGCAGGCCCTGAAGGCCGCCGTCATCGGGCTGCAGCAGGTTCAGGTCCAGGACGGTTCCGTTCCGGAACCGGCTGACCGTGTCCAGGCCCGCCAGTATGTCAGCAGCATCATTGACTCCATCAACGACCTGCGCGCCCACCTCCCCCATGACAGCGAATACCTGGAACTGCTCGTGCAGGACTTCCAGCGGTGGGCGTCCGACGGCTTCGTCGTACCTGACTTCCTCGACTCATTGGTAGCCTTCCACCCCGAGCAGTGGCGCATCGATGGGCTGGCGCACCTGGTTGTGTTCCCCATGTACACGCAAAACGGCAGCACCAACCGCTACTTCGAGGCCGTCCTCGTGGAGGTTATCTGGCCTTCTTTCGTCGCTGAACTGGAGGCGGGCAACTACTCGAACAAGCTGTTCGTCCCCATCAGCTTCGTGGATTTCACGCCCGGCTATGACACGAACTCTGCAGTGCTCTTCCCCGAGAGCGTAGCGGTGCGAAGCACCCCCTCGTTCACCTGGGGAGGGATTTTTGCGGACCGTGAAGCTGCCCGGTTCCGCCGCGTCCTGAAAGCTGCTGCCGACATTACTTCGTTGGACCTGCCCGCTGACGCCGCGGAGTTGATCGACGACCACCACCTCACGGAGAAGACCTTCGTGATGTGGGACCTGATTCATGATCGGACCCACATGCGCGGTGACCTGCCCTTTGATCCGTTCATGATCAAGCAGCGGATGCCATACTTCCTCTACTCTCTGGAGGAGCTCCGCTGTGACCTGACCGCGTTCCGCGAATCAGTCCTCATCGAGCGGGACGAAACGGCTTCCGAGGATGCCCGCAAGCACGCCAAGCTGGTCCAGTACGCCGTGATCTTCGACCGCATTTTCCGCTTCGCCATCACCGGGAACCGGGTCCGTAACTACGACGCCGTGGGCGGCCAGTTGCTGTTCGCCTGGATGCACCAGCACCGGGTCCTGCACTGGACCGATGGAAAGTTGAGCATCGACTGGAAGGACGTCGCCAACGTGGTCGTCGAGCTGGGCCTGCGCATCGAAGAACTCTATTGGCGTTCGATCGACCGACCCAAGACGGCACACTGGCTCGCTGCCTATGAGCTCGTCTCGGAAACCCTCACCCCCCACCCGGCCTCCGTATGGGCCAAGGGACCGGATGCCCTTCCGCTGGACGGTCCGCCCCGGGCTCTAACGGACCAGATCCTTGATGACGAATTCCCCCTATCGATGTTCTACGAGGCACTGGAGAAGAAGATGCGCCGTGTTATTGACTCAACTGCGGGAATCACGGGTAAGAGCCCTGTCAAGACTGAGGGCGAGACGGGCGCATGAGTCAGGATCTCGCGGGGCGTACTGTCGTCGTCGCCGGTTCGACAAGCGCAGCCGGCGTCGCAGTAGTCCGCACCCTTTCGCAGGCAGGGGCACGCGTAGCCGCGGTAGACATTCTTGAGGACCGGGTGCAGGAGCTCTCGGGAGCGTACGCAAACGTCGCGGGCTATGTCTGCAACCTCGCGGATCTTCAGGCCGTTGAGGACTTGGCAACCTCGGTCCGGAACGATCTGGGTCCCGTTGACGGCCTTATCCACCTTGTAGGAGGGTGGAGAGGCGGTGCCGGCATCAGTGGCCAGGCGGATGAAGACTGGGACTTCCTGCACACCAGTGTCCTCACCACCCTGAGGAACACCAGCCGCGCGTTCTATGATGACCTAGCTACGTCCCCTGTGGGACGCCTGGCTATCGTTTCCGCGCAGTCCGCTTCCTCCCCGACAGCGGACGGCGCCGCTTACGCCGCGGTCAAGTCCGCGGCGGAAGCGTGGACCCTGGCCGTGGCTGACGGCTTCCGTCACCTGAAGGGCGCAAAGGAAAGCCCTCTCTCCAGGCAGCACGCGGCCGCCCTGATCTTCGTCGTCAAGGCTCTGGTCGATGACCGGATGCGAGCAGCCCAGCCGGAACGGAAATTCCCTGGTTTCACCGATGTCAGTGTCCTTGCCGACGCTGTTCAGCAGATCTTCGACATAGAGGCAGAAAAGATCAACGGGCAGCGCTTGCCCCTCACTGCCGGCCAACTCGTGGGTCTACCGGCATGAGCGTCAGCCTTGACTCCAAAGCAGGCCTCCCGTAGGGACTGCCGGCGCGCCTGCACGACGGCCGGGCAGCCGAAGCCACAGCCGACCGGAGACCAGACCCCATGAGGCAGCACCTGCCGCTGGGGAAACGAAATGCCAGGAAAGTCTATTCGGCGGAATCGAAAGGCCATCCATCCAGGATTGCAGCGGCCTTGGTGCCGGTCCTCTTCCTCATAGGCCTGGCAGTGCCCACAACGGCGGTGGCCTTTTCCGGGCGGGATAACGTCCTCGGCGGATCTGCTGGGAACTCTGCAAGTCCGGGAGGAAGACAGGGCGCCGTTCGATACCATAAGCTTTGATCATTGGACTGATGCGGACGGCGACGGCTGTGACACTGCCAACGAGGTGCTCATTGCAGCTTCCCACCCTTCCATGATCGTCGTCGAGCCACTGTGCGCGATTGTTTCCGGCAGCTGGTCTTCTCTGTACGACCGGGCCTTTGCATCGGACCCAGCCGAACTGACGGTCGATCATATGGTCCCGCTGGAGGAAGCCTCGCAGTCGGGGGCCTGGGCCTGGACAGCCGAACAGCGGCGCGATTTCGCCAACGACCTGAAATACCCGGAGACTACCCTGATGGCCGTGACATCGGCAGTCGATCAGGACAAAGGATCCAAAGACCCGGCCCAGTGGCAACCGCGGGTTCCGGAGTGCAATGCGGCTATGCAGACAAGTGTGTCTTCGTAAAGTCGCGGTGGAATCTGAGCGTAGACCCCGCAGAGTACGACGCCCTGATGGAGATGCTCAGCCATAACTGTCCCGAGGGCACCCGCATTCCAGAACGCGGCCTGGCCCCTGGCCGGGGACCGGCAGCCGTTGTAGGGACGTGTACAGCTCGGGGACAGCGTTCGACCACCTCGCCGTGGAAGAACTCCTGCCAGCACCAACACGGAGGCTCTCACTGACAATCCGATTCGCGTCCCCGACTTATGGAGCAAACCCCCATACCGTGCACTTCCTGCCCATAACGGAATTGGGCTTCCCGACATGAGACCTCGCGCAATTCATATCGCCGGCCCTGCTGCTGGTGTTCATCGTGTTCGCGATTATCGTGGGAACTAGATGCTCGCGGGAAATTCTCTTGCGACGACTACTTTCCGGTTTGAAGTTTTTTCGCTTCAGTGAAACCTTTCCTGCTTTGCCGGACACTAAAGGGCATGGGGAACAACGGAGACAGCGAAGAGGGGCTGTGGCACCAGAGCCTTCTGGGCCAGGGCGACGCCTTTGGCGCCCTGTATGACCTGCATCGCGACAGGGTTTTCCGCCACGCGTACCGGCTGTGCGGGAACCACCACGACGCTGAAGACATCATGGCTGCCTCCTTCCTTGAACTCTGGCGGCGGCGAAAGAAGGTCCGGGTTGTGGAAGGATCGATCCTTCCGTGGCTGCTGGTTACGACCACGAACATGGCACGCAACAGCACCCGCTCAACGCTCCGCTACCAACGCCTCCTAAGCGCCCTTCCCAGGACCGAGGACCTCAGCGACCCAACAGCAGATTCTTACCGCTCCTACCAGGACTCCCTTGATCAGGATCTTGCACGGGCGCTGACTACCTTGACGGCCGAGGACCTGCGCTTGGTCGCCCTAGTCGTTTTCGAGGAGTACGCCATTGCCGCTGCCGCCGCTGTCCTGGGTCTTAGCCCTGGTGCAGCGAAATCACGGATGCACCGCGCCCGCCAGCGGCTCAGAGCTGCCCTCGACGGCGGCGCATCAACTTACCCGGGCACCGCTCCAACCCCGGTGTTGGAAGGAGAACGGACATGAACCAGTTTCACGTCGATGACCGCTTCAGTGACGCCCTGCGGGCAGAACTCGTCTCACAGGTCAAGAAGGAATCACCAGCCGCGAAGCGGAGGCGTACCAGGCTATGGCTAGGTACCGGTGCGCTGGCCGGGGCGGGACTGCTTGGCATTGGAGCGGCGGCCGCAGGGCTTATCTTCATCCCCGGAGGCGAAAAGGTGACGTCATTGGCTTCGCCCGTGACCACAACCTACACCGGCACAGCAACCGTTGAGCTTGGCACTCCGCCCGAGGGAACCACGGGGATTCAAATGGAACTTCGGTGCCTGACCCCTGGCTGGTTTGAGTATCCCGACGGCGCATCGAGCAGCTGCTCGGACAAGGATGTGGCCAACGACAGACTGGGGTGGAGCGGCTACACCATAAGCCTCGCCCCTGGCCAGGACAGTGTCACGATAAAAACCGACCCAGAGGCCCGTTGGCAGCTCACCGCAGAGTACGTAAAGCAGGAACGGACACCCCTGGGTGTCAATGCCAAGGGCGAAACCTATGGCGTCGAAAGCCAGGAGAACGGAACCCCCGACCTGATCGCTGTGATGGCCACCAACGGACAATCCGGGTACGCCTACGCCCATGACCTGTACGGAGGTCCCATGCCCACCAGCCCGGAAGACGCCGTCAAAAACTTCAGTAGCCCGCGTCCTCCCCGCGAGATCCCCGTCTTCCAAAGCGACGGAGAAACCCAGATAGGCGTCTTCATGGCCGCCGGCTCCGGCGGAGGAATACCCTCCTACCCACCACGAAGTGCCCCGCCAGGATGAACCGATCATGCGCTCGTATTCATTGACTCCGGCGCATTATGCCGTTCCAGCCCCGAGCCGAGAGCACCATCCTACGGATGCGGGTACCCACCCTATTTCCACCGATCAGGGTCCACTTATGAGGGAGCACAATGGAACGCATTAGGTTGTGGCGATGCCTGATTCCATTCCTGCTTCTCACCATGCTGCTAACATCATGCGGCGACCGAGTGACGGGCGGACCGGGAACTGCCGAGCCCACGCCCAAAACCACAACCTCAATCCCTGGTTCTACCAGCAGCCCCGTCCAAAACGGTGGCCCCTTCGCGTGCGTTGACTGGGTCCGGTTCGAGACCCCTCAGGACCTATACGACAACGCCGGCCTGGTGCTCATCGGAAAGCCCGCAAGCCGGGCCGGTGAAACCAGCATTTATGGCCACAAGGCCACGACCCACCTTGTAGAAGTCGAGCAGGTACTCAAAGGGAATCCCGGAAAGGGGAACCTGCGCATCACTTCCCCGCCCCCGACCTGCGCTGTAGGAGGGTCCTACCCGGACGGCGATCCACTCGATACCGCTGAAAGAGTCATCATTTTTGCCTCCAAGCAGGGTGACGAGTGGTTCACCATTACGCCAGCACAAGGTGTCCTGCCTTTCCCCCAAGGCTCAAAGCTTCCCTTTCAGTAGTGGCCCAGCTGCGCATGAAATATTCGTCCCCGGCCTAGACGGCTTGGTCCACGCTGGCATCTTCTGCAACTACGGTGAGCGGTGGCCTCTGCAACCGGGCAAGTGCGGCCGCGGCTTCGCTTCCCGGGTCCGCGGTGTAGGTGAGGACGCGGTGGCCGGAGTCGTCGGGCATGGTCAGCACCTCGAACCCCAGCTCCAGGGACCCGATCTGCGGGTGGTTCAGTGTCTTGTGCCCTGACATGCAGTTCTCGACGGGGTGTTCTGCCCACATGCTCGCGAATTCGGGGCTTTTGAGGGTCAGTTCCCCGACGAGTGCAGCGAGGTCTAAATCGTCCGCAAACCGTCCGGAGAGCAGCCGCAGGGACGCCACTGCACGGCCGGCTTCGGTGCGCCAGTGCGGGTACAGGGTGCGCGTCGGCTCATCGAGGAAGAGCATGCGGGTCAAGTTCGGCCGCTGTGATGGCGTGTCCGGGGCATCAAAGCCCAGGTGGGAGGCGACGAGCCGGTGTCCGGCGCGGTTCCAGGCCAGGACTTCAGTCCGTTTGCCCAGCACCACTGAGGGGACACCACCCATGGCCCCGACAAGACGACGGGTGCCGGGCCTGACCTGATCCGGTTTGCTTCTCGTGATCTTGGCTGTCCGGCGCTTGATGCCGGAGAGGTCTGCGAGGTGCTTCCGTTCGACATCCGTCAGAGCCAGGGCCCGGGCCAACGAGTCGATCACGGCATCGGAGGCATTGACGTGCTGGCCCTGTTCCAACCTGGCGTAATAGGTCACACTCATGCCGGCCAGCATGGCCACTTCCTCGCGGCGCAGCCCTGGCACACGGCGCGTGCCGTAGTCCATCAGGCCCACATCTGACGGCGTCAGCGCAGCCCGGCGTTTGCGCAGGAACTCGCCCATCGCTGATTCGTTCATATCCCCGAGTATTCACGATTAATCGAGAACCTGGGTAGCACTGCCAGTGCTACCCACAACACGGCGTAGCTGTTACGACCCACGGTCGGCAGGGTGGAGAGGAAAACACGCCCACGCACCTACTGATTGGATACTCCCGCGATGACAGCGAACGACACCACGCCCCTCCCCCTGCTGGCCGCACCACCGGACTCACCGCAACAGCTGGTTCAACAGAGCCCTGTCCGGATGACAGCCCGGCAGCGGCTGATCGTCGTCCTGCTGCTGACCGCAAGTTTCACCCTCGCGGTGGACTTCTCCATCCTCAACGTCGCACTGCCCCGCATCGGGGCCGACATCGGCTTCTCCCTGGAACACCTGCAATGGATCGCGACGTCGTTCGCACTGTGCGCGGCCGGGTTCACCCTGTTCCTTGGCCGGGTGGCGGACCTGTTCGGCCGCAAACGACTCTTCATCGCCGGCATGGCACTGCTCGGCATCGGCTCCCTGGTCGGCGGGCTCGCCACCGAGCCCGGGCTGCTGCTCGCCGCCCGCGTCGCCCAGGGCCTCGCGACCGCCGCAGTGACGCCGGCAGCTCTGTCGCTGCTGACCACGTCCTTCCCGGAAGGGCCCTTGCGGGACAAAGCACTGGGCCTGAACGGGTCACTGATGGCTGCCGGGTTCACCGCCGGGGCGATCCTCGGCGGGCTGCTCACGGACCTGCTGTCCTGGCGGTGGGCGTTCTTCATCAATATCCCGGTCGCCTTGTTCGTGCTGGTGCTTGCACCCAAGCTCCTGACAGAATCTGCACGCGCGCACAAAACGCGCCTGGATATTCCGGGGGCGGTCACTGTGACCCTGGCGTTGCTGCTGCTCGTCTTCGGCCTGACCACCGCCGGAGAAAAAGGCTGGGCTGACGCATTCGCCTGGGGACCCCTTGCCGCTGGCGTATTCCTGTCCGTCGTGTTCTTCTTCATCGAAAAGAACACCGCGCACGCGCTGGTGCCCGTGACGATCCTGCGGCGGAACAACATCGCGTGGGGCAACATCGCCGGGATCCTGGCGTTCGCCACTGAAACCTCTTTGGTGTTCGTCCTGACCCTCTACCTTCAGCAGGTCCTCGGCTACACCCCGCTCGAGGCCGGGCTGGCGTTCGCCGTCCTCGGCATTGGGACCGTCGTTGGCGGGACCATCGCCCCGAAACTTATCGGCAGGCTCCGTAGCAAGAACACCATCATCGCCGGCCTCACCGTCCAGGCGGCCGCCACAGGTTCTCTGCTCTTCATCAACACTGACCAGGCCTCGCTGATCATCGTGCTCGTGGCGACGTTCGTCGGCGGTGTCGCGAACCTCGCCGCGATCGTCGGGTTCATGGTCACCGCCACCACCGGGCTCCCCGACACTGAGCAGGGCCTCGCCACCGGACTGACGACCATGAGCCAGCAGATCGGCATCACCATGGGCATCCCCATTATGAGCGCCATCATCGCCGCGGCTCTGCTCAACCACGGCACCAGCAGCGCCGCCCCGGGACAGGTGCTGGGCGCAGTGCTCCCGGCCATCGGCGTCAACGCCGCCCTCTGCCTGGCGGCCGCTCTCCTGGTCGCTGTGTTCCTTCGCCGGCCCGCACCTGCCAGAGCGTAATCCTCCGAGCCTCTAACGACGCCCGGCCGCCAGCACCCTTTGGCGGTCGGGCTTTCTTATGCTCCCTGGACTCTTCCCTATGTCCCGGCAACAAGGTCCGGCGATTCTTTGTAGGTTGAACCTTTCAGCCAACTGATTCCATGTGGCCAACTCTGATACGTCGCGTATCCAAAGGTGGACAGAATCCAGCCCCACTCAGTCATGGCTCTCTTGAGATCCGGCCCCAGTTCGATATGGTGCAGTGCACCTTCTGCGACGTCTTTCACCGTGCGAGTCGTTCAGGGGAAAAGCCGAAACTGGTCGCCCGGTCCTATGTTCAAGCCCATTCAGCTAACGCATGCAGTTCGGAGGCGACCTCTTGTAGGGTTCGCCGGTCTGTGGCTAATCGATGTATCCAATTCGGCGTCAGATCTTCTAACTCCAGCGCTCTGGCATTGCTGCGGCGGATGTGCTCCAGCAGGTCATGCCCTTGATTCCGGCCGCTCAACCTGGTCCAGGCAGTTTCGTCTGAAGCCGTCAAAAGTACTGCGGTGACTTTCGGATTGCCACCCATTGCAGTTGCGAGTTGTTCCGTGAATCGCGCGCTGACGGTGTTGGTGTAAATCAGCCATACGCTCCGAGCGCCGAACGGTCTTCACGGACCACGACGCCGACCTGGCCTACGAACCTACAGATCCCAAGCACCTCGGCTTCCTGAACAGCTTCGGCGCCTAGCAGGCGCCGATGCACGCAGAAATGGCGGGCCTGCTTCCCGAAGGACAAGGCCCGCCATTTTTCTTAGAGGAACATCCCGGCTTCTCTATTTCCCAGCCTAGCCGCTGCGCTATATGTCGTGGTTGGTGACCTCGGGTCTGACAGGCCAACGGCCTGTCACCTCGCGGAAATCAATGGCCCGTAGTAATGGCGTCATGTCGTAAGCACTCATGTTCAGGCTGAGCTTGACGCCGTGAATGGATTTGACTGTCAGAAACTGCTGGCCTCTCAACGTCCCCGCGCTGTAGTGCGCGATGTCGCTGTAGGCAAACAGGTGTTCCTTGCCGAGCACGCTGCGGAAGGCCACCTCATAGGGGCGCGGAGCGACATAGAAGTTGCGATACATCGCGACGAATGCCATCCCGCCCAAGAGAATCGCCACCGCAGCAATACGGGCACCAAGGGGTGCGCGGGCTGTAGTGAAGGCGAACACGCCCATGAGGAGCCCCACAGCCACGCAGATCCAGCCGAAGATCGGCAGCACCTTGGGCATACGGACCCGCTCCGGGTACTCCTTGGACCGATTGGGGTGCTTCCGCGCCCACCACGCTATCGCGGCAATGGACACGGTCGTGAATACGGTGATGGCGATGTTGAGGATCTGCGCTGTCGTCATTTCGGCTACATGCCTCGGACGCAGAATGCCAACGTGGCTGTGAGTATGAGCAAAGACGCGCTGATGGTACGACGAAGCATATTTCCCCCAGTATGTGATCGGCCTGTTCGGCCCTATCCCGGCAAAGTCTAAACGCAAATGCGTCCTCAGATTTGGCGAAAGCAGCGAACCAGGCGCGCACTCCTTCCACGAGCCCGGCCCTGCTCATCAGCGCCACCGGAACGGCGTCCGAATCCGAGACCCCTGCTGTGAACACGTCATGGCCCCAGCCGGCGTCATCGTGGGCCTGGTTCGCCATCTGGACGGCAGCCTCCGCTGCCTCAAAGACGTCCTTCGAGCCACGGAGCCGGAACTGTAGCCACAGTTCTTCGTACTGGGCCTTCCGCCACGCCTTTGACAGCGAAGTCCAGACAACCTCAACTTCGGCTCCCGGCATCCGATTTCTCCAGTCCGCAGTTTTCCACAAGCCTCTGGCGAACCTACCGGATTCCATGAAAATAGTCGCTGGAAACCCCGCTCCCCGGAAGCTCAGTTGACGAAAAAGGCATCGGCGTTTAGACAACGGGGCTGGTTGCGCCTGAAGCCGCTATTCAAGCCCGTGGCGCTAGGACTGATATCTGTCGAGGAACGCTGTCCGGACCTCAGGCGATACAGGCTGTTGCCCAGAATTAACGACGGAGCCGTGTCGGCGCCCCCCAAAATGCCGCCGACACGGCCGTCGTTACTGCCGGAACTTTGAATAGATCCGACACAAGAGTAAGTGAACAGTGGTCGAGAAACAATACGGTTGGCCGGTTTTATGAGCTGCCCTTGGGTTAACTTCACGGTCTGGCCACGCTGATTTCACAGCATCGGAGTTTCGTCCGCTCCGGTGAGTGTCTGCCCTATTTAGGGATAAGACTTCCCGCAGAAACCAGTCCGGAAAGGGCCCGCGGATCCTCGTGAAAGTCCTGATGCATGATCCCCGGAAGCAGCAGAGCCCACATCTCCTCGATCCGTTGCATGACATCAGCGCGACCAGTCAGCACTCCGGAAACCATCTGCACCCCCGTGAACGACGCAACGAGGTATCTGGCAAAGGCCGCGGACTCGACGGAGGATCGCACCTGTCTTTCCCTTTTGGCCCTATCAGTCAGCTGCTCCATGACGGCGATCCAGTCCTGGTAGGGGCCTTGGACCACTTGGCCGAATGCGCTCGCTTCCAGAGTGAGCCGGATGCCCGCACGGACGACAGGTTCGTGCACTAACTTGAGACCGAATGCGCGGCACAAGAGGATCATCGTTGGCAGGGCTGGTCGGTTCTCCGCGAGGAGAGCTTCGCTCTCTGCCACCACGATCCGGTGCTGCTCTTCGATGACCGCTCGGGCGAGGTCTTCCTTGGACTGAAAGTGGAAGTAGAGAGCACCCTTGGTCACCTTGGCCGCCTCGGATACCTGAGTCAGACTCGCGCTGCCATAGCCGTGCTCCTCAAAAACCGCGGAAGCCCCGAAAATTACCGCGTCGCGGGTGGCCTTTGCGCGATCCTGAAGGACCATGAATGTAACCTCAACTCATCCATCCGGATGCTTCCCGGACCCTCACTCATTCGCTGCCCGCAAGAAGCTGGCATCCTCCTTTCGATCCTAGCAAGACGGTCAACCGGTCCGGTCCGGAGGCTAATTTCGGCCCGGTTAAGGGTCGCGTATCGACCCAAATTTGGACAGGTCTTCCGATCCGGCGAACGCGTCGTGGGGATCATACGTGCCGCGTTTCAGCCTCGAACGCCGTTGTTTCCTTCACACGGCCCGCATGATCAGGGCGTAGAGTCCCATGACGCCACCGCAGGAAAGGCACCCGCCAGCCCCAGGTGTTCATGTCGGTATAAAAGGCGCCGGAGGCGGCTGCCCGCCTCCGGCGAAGCTTAGGAGGATCAGTGAGTGGTCACGTTGATTACCTCCGTAATGGCGCCTACGGGAAAGTTGGTGTGGCTGGAGAAGTCGAAGCCGTTGTACCCAAAGATCTTGCCGTCTGTTTTCAGCCGTTTCATATCGATGAGAATGACGCCGAGGGTGGGGACGATTTTTTCACGCCAGACGAAAAGATACAGATCCTCAGCGATCTTGATGTAGTGGCAGCGGTCCGTGTCCCCCAGACCGGCTTCTGAACCTTGGATGCAGTGCCAGGTGTAGAAGTTGTTGTTCAGATAGACGTGTTCGTACACCTCTTCGGGGCTGTAGTGGTAGCGGTTCCTTAGACCGATCAGTTCATCGGTGGGAGCGTGCGCAGTTCCGCCTTTGTTCCCGGCCACTGCCCCATGGAGAATGACTGCTTCAACTCCTGTTAGTTCCATGCCCTGGCGTGCCCGGTCGTAAGCACTGATGGAAGTGGCCTGCCCGTCAGGCAGTGTTCCCTCTATCAGGGTCACTTGCCCGTTGTTGTCGTCCAGTACAAGGCTTACGGACTTCTTTACCGCGTCCCCCGCGAGGAAATCCACAAAGTAGATGCCCTCCCTGACGGATGTGACACGTGCTTCCTGCTCCCGGCCGTCCCAGACCAGCGTGTGGCTGTTCAAAATCCGGCACTCATGGGTGCGGCCGTTGGGGAAGTTGAGGGTGAGGTCGTGGTCATTCAGGCCCTCGTGCACCTCGAGAATGTTGTTGTTAACGGCGAATCCTTCACCCAGTGCGCCGACGGAAATAAACTCTGGTGTTGCTGTGATGTTCAAAATAGATCCCTTTCAGGAGTTTCGTGAGATTGGGCGTGTGCTATGAGGGGACGGTGATGGCACCTTGACAGTGACAGACCCTGTCTCCGATATCGCTGGGTTCAAACAGTGACTGCCCGGGTTGGCGGTCGAACGGCTTCCGGTGGCGGTTCAGATGCTCCGGTTGCCTGATTGCTTTGGTGGGTAGTGTCCCCACTCAGGCGGGAAAAGACGAACGCGCATGGTAACCGTAGTCAGCCAGAAGGGAGACCCCGTTGACGGGACCGGAGAGTGGAGATGCAAGACTGAGCACCAGCCAGGCAATGTTTGCGGGCTTGCTAACGGGGTATCCGGCATCCTGAAATGAATCGATGCCCAGACCGTCGCGGGCCATCGGCGTATCTACGATTGAGGGGCAGATGCTGTTGACTCGGATGCCGTCGTTGTAGAGTTCTGTCGACAGAGCCCGGGTTAGCTGGACGATGGCGCCTTTGGATGCGTTGTAGGCCAACATGCCTGGCACGGTGACAAAGCCAGAGTCGCTTCCGATGAGCGTATAGGTCGCATCTGTCCCCTCGCGGAGATGGGGCAACGCGGTCTTTATTGCCAGGAATGGGCCCAGCACATTGGTCCGCTGAACCTCCATAAATTCCTCGGCTGCAACCTGATCCACGGTGCCGCCAAGGGACCCTGAGATGCCGGCGCTGCTGACAAGGTGATCCAGCCCGCCTAATTGTGACACCAGGTCGTTGGTGGTGCTTTGTACAGCCGGCTCTGCGGAAATGTCACAGGAACCCCCGACGATCATTGCGCGGGGATGTCTTCTGCGCAGATCTTCCAGCGCTGTGAACAGCCGCTGGGGTGATCTGCCGATAATTCCAACATGCGCACCTTCATCCGCGAAGGCATCGGCTACTGCAAGACCGATACCCGACGTTCCGCCGGTGACCAGGACCCGTCGGCCCGCCAATCCGAGGTCTACCATAGATTCTCCTTGTGCTGTCATTGTTGAAAGTGCTTGGCGCCTGTTTCCGCCGGGCAGGCAACCGCGACGGTTTTGAGGTTGTCGCCGTGCCTTAGGGAGCCAGGTTCCGACAAGGCTCAGGGGTGGGATGCTGGCGGCTGATTGCGCGTTCGCACCACCAGTCGATGCCAGAGGTTGGTGGGTTAGTTACTGCCCATTTGATGTCGCTTGGCCGGGGTCCAGCGAGTCTAGGGCTGGCTGTGGTCCCGGTCCTCAATGACCGCTGAGCTGGCTGCACGGGCGTTGGTGTCATCGGCCAGCTCGTGATGCACTTTGTCGTAGTGCTCCATGTCGCTGAGCAGCTCTTTGTACACCGCGGGCCTGCGGGACTTCAGCCACTGCGCAGTTGCGAGTCCCGTCACTACTGCGATGACAAGCAGCCATGGCAGGGCGCCGATGATGGGGCTGTCGGAACCTGCAAGTGTGGTGAAGTTAAGGATCGCGAGCAGCACGATCAGGGCAAGACCGAGTGCTCCGAGGCCCGGGGCTACCAGGGTCTTCCACAACCTTGTGTCCCGATTACGGCGGAAGTGCACTACAACGGCAACGGCGGCGAGCATTTGGAGGGCAAGGATCCCCAATGTGCCGAAGCCAGTCATTGAGGCTGTCAGGGCTGTGATGGGGTCCAAACCAGCTACGTAGTAGATGCCAGCCACTAGTGTCCCGAAAACAAGTTGGGCGGCGCTGGCGTTCTGGGGGGATCCGTTGGAGAGGCGTGTGCGGCTGAGGACCTTCGGGAAGATGCCGACACGGCCGTAGGAGTAGATGTAGCGTGCCGCGGAGTTGTGCAGTGCCAGCAGCGCAGCGAACAGGGAGACCAGAAGCAGGAGCATCATGACCTTGGTCAGGGTGTCACCGAGGTACTGAGCGGAGAGCATAAAAACCAGGTCGCCTGTGGGCAAGTGCTCAATAGCGGTCTCCTGAGCTTGGGCGACACCCAGGGCGTTGACAATGGCCCACGTGGTGAAGGCGGCGAAAGCGCCAATGAACAAGATTGCGATGTACGTGGCTTTCGGGATGGTGCGGTGAGGGTCCCGGGCTTCCTCGCTGAACAGGCCGGTCGCTTCGAAGCCGACAAAGCAGTTGGCTGCAAAGAGCAGCGCCAGTCCCAGCGAGCCGGAGAACACTGTGTGGGGCATCAGCGCTTCGAAGGAGAATCCGTGAGTGAACAGAATGTTGAAGTCCAGGATCAGGAGGATGGACACCTCGAGAACCAGGCAGACGCCCAGCACTTTTGCGCTGAAACCGATGCCCCTGCGCGTCAGCAAGAAGATCAGCACCACGGAGATGAGGCTCCAGACGAACCAGGGCAGGTCCAGGCCCGTCAGTTCCTTAATGACTGCAGCGGTGAAGAAGCCGGACGTGCCGATTGCTCCAGCAACAAAGCAG
This sequence comes from Arthrobacter oryzae, assembly GCF_031454875.1. Taxonomy (GTDB): domain Bacteria; phylum Actinomycetota; class Actinomycetes; order Actinomycetales; family Micrococcaceae; genus Arthrobacter; species Arthrobacter oryzae_D. The sequence goes on along the minus strand of NZ_JAVDRQ010000014.1, from coordinate 67,200 downwards.
TTATAGCCGAGCAGGGCTATGTTCCCGGCTACAAGCCCCATGGGCCGGCCGAGGCCTTTGACAACGAAGGCGTAAAATCCGCCGGCGCTGACGAGCTTCTTGGCCATTTGGGCGTAGCCGACAGCGAAGAGCAGCAAGATCAGGGTTGCAATGATGAACGCCCCGGGCATACCCCCTCCGTTGCCCAAGGCGATGCCCAACGTCGAGATAACGATGATGCCGGTCAGCGGCGCTACCGCTGCCAGGACCAGGAAAACGATGCCTCCGACGCCCAAGGCATTGGAGGAGAGCTCAGTGCTGGCTGCGCCTTGCTCAGGGGATTGAGGTTTCACGGGTTACTCCTAGGAGAGATGAAAGGGGGGCGGGCTGTTCAGGTATTGTCCCGGCCATCGTCGGCGGGCTGAGGAAGGGTGCGCTGCCCGGGAGCGCTTGGGAGCGCGCCGAAGATCCACCGGCGGCGAGGAAGGTCAGGGAGCCGCGGAGGTGAAGCTTTTGGAGGTGTAGTTCTGCGCGAGTCCAAGGACCATAGGAACAACTCGTTCGATGATGTATTCAGCGGCTTCGTCACCTCTGCGCGAGGCTGCCCAGCCCAGATAGGTCAGGCCGCGGGCGAGCAGCATCAGGTCCCAAGGCTGGAGGAATCCATCAGGAAAGGGCCGCACTGAGCCGTAGCCCTCCAGCAGGGCTTCGCGGTAGTTGTCGTAGAGCGGGTGTGGCTGGAAGAAAAACAGGATCGTTGCCAGATCGAAGAGGTGCCACCCCTCACCGAAGTCGTCAAAGTCGATCAACACCATCTGCCCGTCGTTTCCGACAAGGACATTTTCCGGCGTCAGGTCCGCGTGGATCACCCCGTACCTGTCGGCTGACTTTGGCAGGTGTACCAAGTCACGCCGCAGCTTCTCCTTCGCTGCTTCGAGCAGTGCTGCCTCTTTCTGGCCCAGATCCTGCAGGGCAAGCGGGTTTCCCCACTGGGCTGATGCACCCACCAGGCCCTCAGCGTCCCAGGCCTGACGGTGAAACGCCGCGCCTCGTCCGATGATGGACGTACGTCTGTGCAGTTCCGCGGTGAGAATGCCCAATCGGCGGAACGCTTCCGGGTCAAGGGAACTCTCACCTGACATGGCCTCGGTGACATCGCCCATGGGTTCTCCGCCTTCGACCCAACGCAGAACGTCAAGTTGGAAAACCGTGCCGTCCTCAGATACCACAACACACATGAAGTCACCCTTCAGGGTTGCAACCGGCTGAGACACGCCCAACCCCTGCTCGGCCAGGGCGTGCAGATAGGCGAGTTCGGTATTGATCTCGGCATCTGTCCTGTAGCCGGCCCGGTGCAGGCGGATGGCATAGCTGTCACCGGTCTCAGATGTCAGCCGGAAGACGTAGTTCTCCCGATACTTGACCAATTCAATGGGGGCAGTTTGATCAAAACCATACTGCTCCAGCGCTCCCCTGGCTGTACGGATTGCTGCTTCTGTCTTCATGCGGATCTACCTGCTTCCTGCGCCCAATTGTGTGAGCGGGGTCATATCCAAAGCTAAACCTGAACACGCGGTTTGGCAACAGTACAGCGTGTTCAGTTTTTGTGTGGCATGTGTCATTATTGAGTAAGTAAGCAAATCGGATGGCCTTGGAGAGGTTGGGTGCCCAGATGAACCTGAAAACGGACGAGCGGCTGTCGCTGCGTGAACGCAACAGGCTGCGGACACGATCAGACATTCTCGACGCGACGGCGGAAATGTTGGGCGAGGTCGGGTACGCCGGGCTCGCCCTCGAAGAAGTCAGCCAGCGGGCCGGCCTCTCCCGGGGGACTGTGTACGCGCATTTTCCCGGCGGACGGGACGACGTGGTCAGGGAGGTATACCTGCGGGTCGCAGATGCTGTACATGCCAGAGGCATACATCTTCGCGAGGAGGCCAACGACGCAGCCGGTCGAATAGCGGCTTTGGCCCGGGCCTTTGTGGAAATGACCAGTAGCCCCTCCGGACGCTTTTATGGCCTCATGGGACCAGACGTCGAACCTGTTCTTTCCGGTGTGCGACGGACATCCGAGTCATTCGAGGAACTGATCAAGCTCGACCTTTCCACGGCACGCACTGCAGGTCAGTTGCACCAAGGGCCTGACATTGACGCCTTGGCCACCGCGCTCTCAGGAGCCATCCGAGCCTCGGGCGCCCGGGCCGCCGTGAAACCTGGAACCGCCGAGCAGCAGATAGCCGCCGTGAAACTGCTCGTCGAAGGCCTCCTCAGCAAACCGGTATAAGGCCAAGCCTTCACCCACACGTCACTTCCAACACGAATAGAACCTGCCAGCATGCGCCGGCAGACGCCAGAAAGACAGCCATGACTACGGAATCCACAACTGCGCCCCAGGTGCAGCAGAGCGGCAAGGACCTGCTGGCCCGCCGATTTGCCACACTAGGCCCACACTCCCCCCTTTTTTATAAGCAGCCTCTGGAACTGGTCTCCGGCTTAGGCGTTTGGCTGACCGACGCGCAAGGCAGGGTCTACCTGGACGGTTACAACAACGTGCCTCACGTGGGGCATGCGAACTCTGCCGTCGCCGATGCCATCAACCAGCAGCTGCGCACCATCAACCTGCACACCCGCTATCTGAACAGCCGTGTGGTGGAATACGCCGAAGCCCTGCTTTCGAAATTTGACGGTGCCCTGGAGCGGCTGTTTTTGACCAACAGCGGGTCGGAAGCCAACGAGTTGGCCCTGCGTATCGCACGGCAGCACACCGGGAACACCGGAGTTTTGGTGTCGGACTTTAGTTACCACGGAAACACCACCAGCCTGGCCGAGATTACAACCGGGTTGACCGTGCGCGAACCACTCGGTGCCCATGTCCGGGCCCTGCGGATACCTGACATCAGTGCAATTGCCGAGGCGGACGTTCCCGCACTGCTCGAACAGTCCTTGGCTGATGTTGATGCCGCCATCACATCACTCCAGGCGGCCGGGCACGGCGTCTCCGTATTCCTTTTCGACCCTCTCTTCTCCACCGAAGGGCTGCTGCAACTGCCCGACGGCTACATCAAGGGCGTCGCTGCCCGCGTCCGGGCCGCAGGAGGCCTTGTCATCTCCGACGAGGTGCAATCAGGCTTCGGCCGCACCGGTTCCAGCATGTGGGGATACCAAATGTTCGGTATAGAACCCGAACTCGTCACAATGGGCAAACCAATGGGCAACGGACACCCTATCGGTGCCGTAGTCACTACGGCTGAACTGCTCGACGAATTCGGCCGGCACAATATGTTCTTCAACACCTTTGCAGGAAGCCCTGTCTCCTCCGCCGCGGGACTGGCCGTGCTGCGCTGCATGGAACAGGAAGACCTGATGGCCAAAGCCGGGCAGCTAGGCGAATACGTTCGTGCACGCCTCGAAACGATTGCCCAAGGCAGCGCCAACGTTGGCTCCGTAAGGGGGCGCGGACTGTTCTTCGGAATAGACATCATAGAAAGTGACGGAAGCCGTATGCCGGCCCCGGCGCTCACGAAGATCCTCATCGAGGACATGCGCGAACGCGGAGTGCTGATCAGCCGCGTCGGACCCCATGACAACGTCCTGAAAATGCGTCCGCCGCTTGTATTCGGCCGGGAACACGCAGACATCCTGCTCGAACAGCTCGAGCTGTCACTCGCCAGCCTGCTCTAACAAATCAGCCTGGACATAAGGCCAGGAAAATCATCGATGACTTCGACGTTGTTCGAGACGCAGGCGGGGCGGCGGTACGCCGTGCGATCTCGGAGTACTCATCGATGGATGAGTGGCTCGTCGCGGCGGTACGGAAGTTCATCGAGTTCGATTAACTCCATGAGGGATGAGGCACGACGCCGACGCGCAGATGCGGGCGGCACACCTTGCGGAGGGCACGTCCTCCTCGTTCTGAGCGGCTAACGTGCCAGCCGGGTCTCCTCCTCCACGTGGCCGAGCTTGTCCGGGTTCCGCATGGCGAAGATCCGTGCGATCCTGCCGCCCTCCACCACCAGACTGATGAGTGAGGTACCGCCTGCTTCGTCGTCGATCCGGATGCCGAGGCCGCCGTTGAGCCAGAGCAGAGCGATTTTCGGGTTGAGCGCGGCCTGTGGGAAGGACCGCAGCAGATTTGTCACCTTCTTCGCCCCGTACACCGGCACCCGAACCGCCTGGGCGACGCCGCCGCCGTCTGCAATGAGTACGACGTCGGGAGCCAGCACGTCCATCAAGCCCTGCACATCCCCGGTGGTGACCGCCGCCAGGAACCGTTCGACGACTTCCTGCTGCTCTCTGCGGTCCACGCGCATGCGGGGGCGCCGGGCGACCACATGAGAGCGTGCACGGCTGACGATCTGGCGCACTGCTGCCGCTGACTTGCCCACAGCCTCGGCAATCTCCTCGTAGGGCACGTCGAAAACCTCGCGCAGAACGAAGGCTGCCCGCTCCACAGGGGTGAGCGATTCGAGAACCGTGAGCATGGCGATCGAGACGCTTTCGGCCAGTTCCACGTCCTCGGCGACATCCGGCACGGTGAGCAGGGGCTCGGGCAGCCATTCCCCGACGTAATCCTCCCGCCGTCGTGACAGCGCGCGGAGGCGGTTGAGGGCCTGGCGGGTAACGGTGCGAACGAGGTAGGCCCGCGGGTCGCGGACGCCCGCGCGGACGTCGGGGCCCAGTTCAGCCCACCGGAGCCAGGCCTCCTGCACCACGTCTTCGGCATCCGCGGCGGAGCCGAGCATCTCGTAGGCGACAGTGAAGAAGAGGCTGCGGTGGGCGACGAACGGGTCCGGTCTGTCAGTGGCGCCGAGGCTGCTCATGCCGCTCAGGCTACCCCGCGGCCGCTGCGCGCGGCGAGCGGCTTCAGCTCACAGGAGTCCGCGAATCCCTCGGATTCGATGCCGAGGGCCACGTTGCTGCGGGTCGTGAGGTTGGCGAAGCCGATGACGCTGGTCAGTTCGATCAGCGCCGGCGCGCCCAATTGCTCGAGCAACCGGGCCGACAGTTCGTCCGTCACTGAGACGGGCGTGGCGCTCATGGCCTCGGCATACTCCAGGACGTCCCGCTCCAGCGGCGTGAAGACTTCGGACTCGCGCCAGCACGGGATCTGCCGGGCCTTCTCCAGGTCCAGGCCGTGGTTGTGCGCCATGAAGTAGTTGTAGTCCAGGCACCAGGTGCAGCCGATGAAAGAGGCCACGGCCATGTGAGCGTAGGACTTCAACGACTCATCGCAGCTGTTCCACCTCTGCAGCTTCTGTCCGAAGCCCATGGATGCCTTGAGAACGGGCTGGTTGTGCCACATGACGCCCAGCGATTCCGGGACTCTACCGAACATCTTCGCGCTGAACTTCTTGATGAGTGCGCCGTAGAAACCGGTGATTTCTGCGGCCGGGATCCTGATGGTCATTTCTCCTCCTGCGGGTCGGTTCTGGGTCCTACGACATGAAGACACCGCCCGCGCACGATCTGTGACACGTCGGGCGCACAGTTCGTCGGCGATGTCCCTGGCATCAGAAAGTGAGCGCGCCAACCGGTCGAGCGTGTCGCCCGGCGCGGGAGGCCGCCATTGCTTCACGGAGCCCGGGGCGCACCCGATTCGCTCCCGTAAATCCGTGATCGGCGAAGATTCTGGGCCGCCTCCATCAAAGCTAGGTGGATGGTACAAGCCTGAAGGCGTAGCGGAAGTCTGGACCAGCAGCGGGATTCATCGTGATGTCTGCGCCTTCGGTGGCCAGGTGCACGGTTGCTTTGAAGACCCTCCCATCGCATGTGACCAGCACGGGGGCGAGAACTTCGGCGCCCGCCAAGTCCGACACCGACAGCTCGGACTCGGATGGTCCCTGGCATACTAAGTGCAGTTCGTACTTCCCGGATGCAGCCAACGGACCACTTCTGTAGCCGGTGGCTGTGCTCGACTCCCCCGACCAAGACAATTCACCGGGCAACTCTGGTTTCAGCTGCTGTACTGACCACTCCAACAGATCTCTCGACCTTGAAGCCTGCAAATCATGGTTAGGCCCCACGGGATGGTTGGGCGCCACCGTAACGCCGGCAACAGCCGTATTGCCTGTCAACGGTTCCGCGCGGATCATGATGGGACCGCCAGCGTGCCTTTCGAATCTCTTCATAGCGGTGGCCTCGCACGGATATAACAGTGTTTCCGGCGGGCCTCCGCCCTTCACCAAGGTGAGCTTAGCCGTAAGCAGGCCAGCACAGGCGGCCTTGATCTCATAATCCCCCGGAGCGAGATCCACCGTAAGCTCCCCTGCGGGGTTTGCTTCCGATGGCATCCCAGGAGCATTCTCGGATACCTCAAGCAAACGCGCCACGTCATCAATGTTGTCTTGGAAAGACCGCGGCTCCGCCGTTGCGCTCGGGAACGGCGAGTTGGATAACTTCTCGTCCTCGCCCATGTACTGGAGGTGTCTGGCTGGGACTACGCTGTGCCCCCAACCCCACTGCGCTCGGGAATCGAGTACTACAGTGGATGCATGGCTCCCAGCCGCAATCCGCTCGACGACCTGCGCGAAACCATCGGCCATCTGACCGATCAGCTCAAGCTGCACGGTTCGGAGCGTGTCGACGACCTTGTCGGCGATCTGATCGGTGCGAGGCCCGGGCCGGCCCGGCCGCTGTCCGAGGTGCAGGCCGAGCTCGACGCGCTGGTCGGACTGGAGACCGTGAAGGAACAGGTGCGGGCCCTCGTCGCACTGCTCCAGGTCCAGGCCCGCCGTAAGACGCACGGTCTGCCGGAGGTGGCCACATCACAGCATCTGGTGTTCCTCGGAAACCCGGGCACGGGCAAGACCACCGTGGCGCGGCTCCTGGCCGAGATGTACCGCGCGGTCGGTCTGCTGCAGAAAGGCCACCTGGTCGAGGTCGACCGTTCGGGTCTGGTGGGCCAGTACGTTGGCGCGACCGCCATCAAGACGGACCGGGTGATCCGGCGTGCGCTGGACGGCGTCCTGTTCATCGACGAGGCCTACGCGCTGGCCCCGGAGGACGGCCGGATGGACTTCGGCCCCGAGGCGATCGAGGTCCTGCTCAAGCGGATGGAGGACCACCGCCACCGCCTGGTCGTGATCGTGGCCGGGTACCCGCGGCTGATGGAGTCCTTCTTGCTCTCGAACCCCGGACTGCGCTCCCGGTTCGCCCGCGAGATCACGTTCCCCGACTACTCCGTCGACGCGCTCCAGACGATCTTCCACCAAATGCTGGCCCAGCACGAGTACACGCTGGAGCCGGGTGCGGACCAGATGCTGCGCCGCATCCTCACCGGGCTCCACGCGGGCGAGGACTCCGGCAACGCACGGTTTGCCCGCACGCTGTTCGAGCAGGCGCTCAACCGCCAGGCGCTGCGGCTGTCGCTCGACGAGGAACAAAGTCTCGACGCGCTCGATCGTGAGGCCGTCATGACGCTCACCGCGGACGACATCGTCGAGGCCGCACTGGCCTTGGGCGAGGAGCCGGAACCGGAACCGACGCCGGAACCGGAGCGGTCACGCTGGTGGCGCTGGCTGGCCTGACCGGATCTGCGGCGGCTGTCAGCCGAATGCAGTCCCGCCTCCGAGCGGGAAAAGCACACCTATTCCACTATCGTGCAACCGTCAGAAAGCAGCTCTCCGAGGAAGATCCTCGAAGACATTCGGCTTAGTCATGTCGTCACCACAACGCTTGGCCATGAATGAGTGAAGACCAACAAGTGTTCCGATTCCTGCCTGGCCGAAGCGGATGCCGATGGTTTGCTGGCGGCGCACCGACAAAGGTACTGCTTTCGGTAAAACCGTCCTTTAGACGGCGCGGATCGAAATGAGCTCGTAGACCAGGGCGGAGCTCATCGCCGGCCCGCGGCAGGTCAGTTGGCATGGCGTAGCGCGGCGGGCGTGCAGTTCGACGTCGACACTCGCCGGGTGAGGCGGGCGGCCGGTGATGCGGATCCGCCAGTGATCTCCGTTGCGGGAGGTCTCGACCACCCTGTAGTCATTCCGGCCGGCCGGGCCGAAACGTCTGAGCGTGGCCGCGACAGCGGTCTGCTGTGCTGGGAAGAGATCCGTGTATCCGCGCAAATATTCCGCGTGGATACGGTCGGCGAGGTGCTCTTTGATCGTGGCGACGGACGACTCCACGTCCAGATTCCCGTAATAGACGCCGTCGGGTGCAACCAGGACGTTGGCTGCGAACCTGTCTCCGCCTACATGCGAACACTCCCACACCAGCTCCGGCCACTGTTCACTCAGCGCACGTCCCACGGGCCGTCCCCACACGGCACAGCATTGGTCATGTTTGCTGTGAGTGCATACCAGGATGACGGGCGGATAGCCGAGCGTTCCGGGGAGATTGAGGGCGCTGGCAATCTCCGCCAGGTCCTCATCCTTGCCCCACGTTCCCCATTGCTGACGATAGGCGCCCGAATCCTCATGGTGCAGTACTGCCCAATGGCTCTGACCCTCACGGCGGCGGGGGCCGGGCCGTCTCACCAGCAGCACCCGCACCCGCGCCGCCTTCGCGGCGGCGAGCACGAGTTCTTTGGTCTCAGGCTCGAGACCAAGCCCTTCGAAGCCATTGAGAGGCCACCCACCCCGGTACTCGATGAGCACCCAGACGACGCCGTGCGACGCTGTGCCTGCAATCGGGTCGCCGCGCAACCGGGCGCCTTCAGAGCAGAAGAAGCGCTCCGTGGCCGCCACTGTGGCGAAGTCACTGTCTAGATCACTGTTCAACGGGAACGAGGACCCCCGCGCGCAACAGTCTTTCAACGAGTTCGACGCCGAGATCACCCGCGGTGTGAATCTCCCCGTCGAGCAGGCTCGTTACAGAAGGCAGATCCGTCGCCGGGAAGTCGAGCCAACCCACGCGCGTGGCAAGGCGCAATCCCTCTAGCCGTGCTTCCAGTGCATCGCGAAGCCGGACCGCAGACTCGGGGCTTAGGCCGTCGACAGCCGCGAGCTGGGCCAGCGGCCCCAGCGGTGCCGGGCGGCCCTGTCCTCGCCGGGTGCGGTGGAACAAAGAACTGGTTTCAGCCTCAACGACAGCAGCGGCCAGGCGCTCGCGGACGACGTCGATCTCCCCGTTTGGTCCGTCGACGCCCAATGGCAATGTACGGCGCATCTCAGGATCGTCGCACAGCGCTGCGAGCGCGGTCTGGGCGAGCTGTTCGGCCAATGCGTAGCGGGTCCAACTGTGGATTCCAAGCGTGAGGTGGATGGAGACCTCGCCCTGCGCCTGGGCGGCATGCAACCAGCCACGCGGCAGGTAAAGGACATCCCCTGGCTCGAGCACCGTATTGATGTAGGCCTCGCCTTTCGCGGCCTCGGCCACGGTGGAGCGGCGATCGGTCCAGGGTTGATCACGCAACGGGTCCGTGTGAACCGGCTCATGGATGATCCAGCGCTTTGTCCCCTCGATCTGCAGGACGAAGACGTCGTGCACGTCGTAGTGATCGTCGAACCCGCGGTTCTGGGGCGGTGTGATGTAGGCATTGGCCTGCACCGGATGTCCGAGCTCGGTGCTCAGCCTGCTGCTGAAGTCCGTGACAGGCTCCCAAGTGCGGTGCAGTGCCTGCAGCACGAGCGTGGCACCGTCCGCGAATTTGCGCCAAAGCGCTGTGTCGTCGAGCTGGTCAGAAATGGTGGCGCCGACGCCGGCGGAAGAGGTGAATGACGAATCTGGAAATGTAGAGCCGCCCTTGGCAACGCGGAGAAAAGGTGTGCGCAGTCCACGGCGCGAGATCAGTTCGTCAACGGCCTCGGCAGAGAACAGATCGGAGAAGTCGCTTGCGCCACGCGTGAGCAGCGCCGTGCGCCCCCAAACGTCGTCGGCGAAGCTCTCACGGCCAATCTTAACCAGGCGTGTCTCCAGGACCCCGCCGCTTTCCAAGGCGTCGGGGTCCTGAAAGTCCGTGCGGGTGGTGCTCAAAATTTAGATGCCCCGTTCCGCGGCTCCACCTGCGGCTCCTCCATCAGCTCCTCCATCGGCACCGCTGTCAGCTCCCCCATCGGCACCGCTGTCAGCTCCCCCATCGGCACCGCTGTCAGCTCCCCCATCGGCACCGCTGTCAGCTCCCCCGTCGGCACCGCTGTCAGCACCCCCATCGGCACCGCTGTCAGCACCCCCATCGGCACCGCTGTCAGCACCGCTGTCAGCACCTCCGTCGGCACCGCCATCATGCATGCCGGGGACGCCGGCCGCGCCGCCGTCAGCGGGGCCTTCCTGCTGGCTTGGATCCTGCTCTGGACTGGTCATGCTTCCTCCCGAGAATCGAATCGCTAGGATCAGCTCCGTTACTGGCACCTGATCACCCAACCGGGCAGTCCTTCATCGACACCACCCGTGATCACCCTAACGGCACGGGCCAGCCCTGGGAACAACCCTTTTTTTCAACTCAGATAGATTCAGAACTCGGACAGTCCAATTCGGATTGCCGGGGCGCGGAGTCCAAGGCGATCCACCTTGCCATCGGCATCAGCTAGAACGACGTCGGACGTTGAAAGGCTGGTGCAAACAAGCGAACTGTGCTGCGGGGAGCCGGGGTTTATACGGCTCCGCGGCCATAACCTTCCTCGTTGGAACCGGTTTTACTGCCATCACCAAATTCCTTGCTCCAGCCTTCCCGGCACATCGAATAATCCTGCGGCCCGGCCTTACCTCAAACGCTTTTCAAAGCAATAGGAGAAGGGAATCGCGGATGCATAGGGTTCATACACCGGGATGCGCGTGTAACCCAGTTTCGAGTACAGAGCGACAGCTTCGGGCTGCTGATCCCCGGTCTGAAGAACGACCCGCGCGGCTCCCCCGCGTGCGGCAATTGCTTCGACCTCCCCCATCAGCATGCTGGCGATACCTCGGCCTCGTTGGCTCTCAAGCACCACGACCCGCTTGACTTCCCACTCCCCGTTCAGTGACCGGAGGGCGGCATGGGCCACGGGCCCGGTGTCATCCTCCACCGCCAGGACGGTCGCGAGCACGTCATCCGGATCAACGGCCAGGGCACTGAGCGCGGCGTCCCGCCCGGGACCAGGCTGCAGCCGGCCGGCGTACCGTCCGTGGAGGTCCACCTCCAGGATGCGTTGGAGCGCCACAGCTCGCTCATCTGTCCAGAGGACCTGTTCGAATTTCACAGCCAAGACGGGCATTCCATTTCTTGTGGCTCTGAGGTCGGGGAGCTGATCCTCTCCGTATGAACTGTTCGTCCTAACCGTAGCCCATGGCCCAAGGGATGGCGGGAAGGGTCAGGCGGGAAGCTTGTTGAGCTTCCGGCCAAACATCCGCACGAACGCGAGTCGGCGCACCGTCGACACGCTTGCAGGCAACAAATCCTGTTAAGGCCGAATTGGCTGATTACAAATGAACCAAATCGGTTGGGAAAGTGATCGGGTCAGTCGCGGGACGCTACTGACATGACGCCGGCTGGAAGTAGTGACCGCTGAGCCACGACGCCACCTCGTTGCCGATCTCGGCGCCCTGTACGACAGCGGTGCGGAAGTGGATGCCGCCCCAGACGCGAGCATCAACGATCTCCTGTATCGCCGCGGAGAATCCGTCGAAGTGCCGTGGTTCGCCCGGGAAGCGACCGGAGTTCACGTCGAAGGCGACCTCGTCCGTGCCGAAGAACTCCTGCGCCGCGTAGAGAGTGGCGCCGCTGACGCAGCCGTGACCGGCCGGGTGGTCCGGGAACGGCGGTGTGCCGAGCGGCGGGACGGTCGCTGTCGATGGATCGAAGAGCGGTTTCCATGTCGGATCGGCTGCCGTCTCCGGATTGCCGTCGGTGTCGGCTTCGCGGATGGCCGCCATCGGACGCCAGAAGTTCCAGTAGTACTTGTCGTTCCAGCAAGCGACCGCGCCATCAGCGGCGGCGAGGTTGGTCATCGCGAAGAGTCGAGCCGCGTCGGCCAGGTCGAGTCCGTGCTCCACGGTGAGGCTGCGGAACACGCCGTTCCAGAGTGCCACCGGCGGGGCTTGCCAGAAGATGGCCGCAGTGGTCTGGTCGTCGGTTCTGGTGGTATTCACGAGCGCACCGATCTCCTTGACCTCGTTGAAGTCCGCTGTGTACTCGGCACTCCTCAGCGGGTTGGGACCCTCCGAGCGGAATTGGTCGGGACTCTCGATGATGAACGGTTGGAGGTTGGCCACCCAGGCGTCCGGATCGAGCGCACCGGGTGCGACGGGCCGCCAATCGCCGGGATCGGGTCCGATGTTGAACTCGAACGGGGCCATGAACCCGTCATCGGTGCGGGCGAGGATCATCGCCGCCGCGGCGGCTTCACCGGCGGCGACGCCTTCGTCCTTGTTCGGGCCGTCGGTGACGCCCGCGAGCGTTGCGTCGTACGCAGCGTCGAGGCCAGCTACTTGGTCCGACGGGACCAGAGTAACGAGCACGTGGTGTGCGGCGGTCGAGATCGCCGCATCGAACGATGCCTCCGGCCCGACACCGACCGAGTCGCCGTCGAGCAGATACGGCTGGTACCCGCGGTCGATGGCGTTCACGGCGTCGTACACCGCGCCTTGAACCATCGCCATGCCGCGGAGCTGGCCGTGAGCCGTGGGTCGCAGTGGGATGACGTGGTTTTGGGCGATGGTGCTCCACTCGATGAGGATGTCCGTGTTCGCAGGCGCCGCGTTCCGAGCGTTCGAGGCGCCGGCGCTCGACACTCCCGGTAAAACGAGTGCGGCGGTCAGTGCCGGGATCAAGCAGAGCGCCCACCGTCGGCGCGCACCGTTCCTCGAAGTCCGCGATGGTTGCCTGTGATGATCGTAAGCGTTGCTGTTCGTCATGTCGTCGGTCCTTCAGTCGTCGGAGCCATGTTCAAGCGAACCCGACGGAGTCGACATCTCAGTGGTGCCCGACACCGGCGGCACGCGACCGCTCGAGGTCAGCGCGATGCGCAGTCTGTGCGGATACTCCAAGGGTGAGCCTCTCCCAGCGCGTTGTCCAGTGGAACTGTGTTCGGCAGCCTGGGAGGTCGCGGGCCAGGCCTGGGTCACACTCGCCAGGAACTATATCCGGTGAACTTAGCTACCGGATGACAACCAAGCAGGTCACAGAAGACTGTGGCCATGGCCCGTTCAAGGAGCTACTCACTGGTCGCACAAAAAAGCTCCAGCCGTCACTCGTAGGCGGGGCTATATCCTGGCCTTGTAGAAACGAGCGTTGGGCCGGCCGCGCTCGTCCGTCGGGGCCCCTAGGTTCTTACCGATGCTGATCTTGTTGCCCATCTCTTCGGTTTCGCGTGAACCTACGACCCAGATGTACTCCCCAGTAGTGGGGTGCCGGGCGATGGACTTCACCCGGTTCTGGACCGACTCACTGATGACTTCATCCTTGCTGCCGTCGTAGCGGTAGACGCCCTCGCTGTCAGTCAGCAGGAGGTGACCGGGCATGGCGTAGTCGGGTTGGAGGTCGTGACCCATCCTGTGGCCGGGGTGGTCGATGACCACTTCACGCCAGACGTCGCGCTCGGTGTCCTGGCCGGATCCCCTGACCTTGTAGCCGACAAGCTTGCCGTCGCCGAGCACCCACAGCATGCCGGCGGAAACCACGTTACTGCCTCGCGGATCCCAAAGGATGCCATGGGCACCATCGAAGGTCCAGGAGTTGACCTTCTCGTAGTTGTCGAAATCATCGATCCTGCCCTTCGGGGGGTAGAGCTGGAGATTCTTACTGCCGGAGGCGCAGACCAGCGCCATCAGCCCCCGCGCCTGGGTCTTGCGGATCTTGACGTCGGACAGATCCGCCCAGATTAGGTCTCAGCAGCACGGAGAGTTTGGAGCACACTCCCCCATGAGAACTGGCTCCCACTGCTGAATGGGTGTCCCATCCCACCAAGGATCGCGGTTCCCACAACCTAGGAACTGAGACGCCACACTTTCACCTCTGGGCCAACATTTCGCCGCCTCTGGCACCCTCTAGCAGGGTTCATGCGGGCGGGCACTGCGACACATTTGGGCCGGGCGGCAGCGGACGCCGTGAGCACGTTTTTGGAGGGCCCGCACCCCGACCGGCTAACGGACGAGCCGTGAAGGAAACTTCTTTGGCGCTAGAGTTCGGTCCATGATTGTTTGGCTCAACGGCACCCACGGGGCGGGAAAGACGACGACGAGCGCGCTCGTGCAGCAATTGCTGCCCGACGCGCGCGTCCTGGACGCTGAGAAGGTCGGTGAGGTCCTCATGGACATCAAGCCGGGACTACCTGAGACGGACAACTTCCAGCACTGGGAGCCGTGGCGAAGGCTCGTTGTCGAAACCGCTCGGCGGGTGCTCGGGTACACCGGAGGCACACTCGTGATGCCGATGACTGTCTTGGTCGAGAGCTACTGGCGGGAGATCAGCGACGGCCTTACGGAGCACGGCATACCGATCCGGCATTTCGTGCTCCACGCCGACCAGGCAACGCTCCGCGACCGCATACAGAACGACAAAGCCCTCGGCCCCTCGACGTTCCGCTTCGCGCACTTGGAGCCATACGCCGAGGCAGCTCATACCTGGCTGCACAATGAAGCCGAGGTCATCGACACCACACACATCACAGCGGACCAAGCCGCGCAGCAGATCGCGGATTCGGTGCTTGATCGCTGAGAGCGCGGAAGGCCCGGCATGTTTGTCGCCGCTGAGGGATCCCCCAGCGTACTCGGTCGGCCATGGGCCCCAGACGCTGCTAGTCGTAGGTGACCGCGAGGCCCCGGCGTTTCAGGTCGGGGAGGCGTCTCGCATGGCCTGCAACTGATCGGTGAGTGTCCTATCCAATCCACGAGTTCACCGATGACCTCCACGGGCTCTCGTGTGCGGTAAGACCGGGTCGGGTTGCCGGGGAACTTCAGGTGCTGGCGTTACTTCGCGCTGCGATCGATTCGCGCTGTCTTGATTCCGCGCAGGAACTTCAACAACGCCACGAGGGCCGCTACCACGAGAACAATCCCGGACACTATGCCCCAGGTTGATTCGCCGCGTGTTGAACTGAAGATATAGATGGAATACGAGCCAAGAATTAGGGCGAGCAAAAGCCAGATCGTTGCCGAGTTACGTTTCAAAATGGACTCCTAAGACTAGGGTGAACGGTCATGACAGATCACACTTTGAAAACAGCCAGTACGCCGCTCCGAGCGCGCATGCAAGCCAAGCGACTGTACCAGCCAGGGAACTGAATTCCAGGACAGCCACAGCTCCGTGGTTTGCCCAATCCGTAGCCAGAATTGGAAACAGGACCCTCCCGAAATCGCCGAGACAATCTGCAAGTGCCTCCGGTAGGACCAGGCTTAGCGGAACAATAAACAGGCTCACAAGATGACTGCGAATGACGGAGCCGATCGCAGCTTCAATCCGCAGCTCCAATCCCTCGACTGGGGCTGGGGCAATTCGGATGGCGGCGGTATCCCCAGGACGGCTTCAAGGCCTACGGACTGCAACTCACTAGCCAATCGATTTGGTTCACGGACACCTGCGCCCCGGCACCAACCAGAACACCGACGGCAAAGGGACCAGCCTGACCCCACGTCGGTTTGCCAATGGAGGCTCCCCGGCGTGGCCACGGAACTTCGCCAGCTTCGACTACGACTGCGCGGACCGCTGGAACTGTCCGCAGGAAGTCTCACGCCATATCCAGGGAGTTCCTGATGAATGGCATCGACGGCCCGCTGGCAAATACCCCGGCCACGCAGGTGGTAGCCTCATCGGCTAGCTGCAGGCCGTCCCTCATCTGGGACGACATACGATACGCCCATAAAGCCGACGGTCCTGATCAAGACCTCAAGCCTTCGAGCCGAACCATCTGGAGCGTCCCGGAGTCGTAGTAAGCCATTGACGCGAAGCGGCCCCGGATCACCTCATCCGGAGTGCGGCAGCCCCTTCGGCGAGCTGGGTGATTTGCTGCCAGTTCTGGTTGTCGATGGCGCTGCGGGGGGTGAGCCAGCTGCCGCCGACGCAGGATACGTTAGGGAGCGCAAGGTAGGCCGGTGCGGTAGCGAGGCTGATTCCACCGGTCGGGCAGAACTGAACGTGCGGGTCTGGAGCTCCGATGGCGGCGAGGTAGTCGGGGCCGCCGGCGGGTCCTGCAGGGAAGAATTTCATGGTGTCCAGCCCACGCTCCAGCACTGCCATTGCCTCGCCCACTGTGGCTACGCCGGGCAGGACAGGGATACCTAGGTTCAGCATGTAATCCAGCAGGGACGGGGTCACGCCCGGGCTGACGAGGAACTGCGCTCCGGCGGCGACCGCCGCGTCCGCCTGACCGGGGGTTAGGACCGTGCCCGCCCCGACCAGGATGTCGGGCACCTCGTTGGCGATGAGCTTTAGTGACGTAAGCGCACTTTCGGTGCGGAGCGTGAGCTCGATGATGCTGACTCCGCCAGCGACCAAAGCCTTGGCAAGGGGAACTGCATGTTGCGGGTCATCGATGGTTACCACCGGAATGACGGGTGAAACCTGCAGGACGCTGGTGGCACTAGCCATGATTAATCTCGTTTCTCAGGCCGTCCAGGCCTTGGGTATCAATGATGCGGTACCAGTGCATGAGGAGCCCTGCGAAGGTGCTGTCTGCGGCGAGTTCGGCGTCGAAGACGCTGCGGCAGCCCAGGAGCGCCGGAATGACGGTGTCCGCTGTCCGGTTGGGGGGAAGCACGGCTTGGAGTTCGGCGGCGAGCGGATCGTTCAGCCCGGCCGCGGGTGTGGTGGCCACGTGGTGCATCCAGGCGGCGACTGCCAGGGCAGCCCACCGTGGTTCGCGGCCGGCGTCGAGGTTTGCGCGGATTGTGGTCAGTAGGCGCAGGCCGATTTTCTGGGAGCCGTCACTCCCAACTTTGGCCGTGGTGTGTCCCAGGGCGGGGTTAGCGAAACGTTCCAGGATCTGGGCGGAGTAGGTTTCACCGTTCAGTCCGTCAGGCAGGCTGACTGTGGGAAGGGCGTCCTCGGCCAGCATCAGTCGGCACGCCGTGCGGAAGGACTCCTCTCCCACGGCATCGCTGATGGTGTCCTTGCCCGCGGCAAGGCCGAGGTAGGCGAGCATCGAATGGCTGGCGTTGAGCAGGCGCAGCTTGGCCGCCTCCCACGCAGCGACGTCGGTGCTGAACAGCGCCCCGGCCTCCTCCCAGGCCGGCCGGTCCCCGGCAAAGTTATCCTCAATGACCCATTGCATGAAGGGTTCCGCCACCACGGCGGCTTCGTCGCGCAGCCCGAGTTCGCGTTCGACGGCGGCAAGGTCGCCTTCGGTGGTGGCCGGCACCATCCGGTCCACCATGGTGCTCGGGAAGGTCACGTTCGTGTCCAGCCATGCCAGCAGCGAACCTAACTCAGCTTCGGGAAGGGCAGCAGCGAATGCGCGGACCAGCCTTTCGGTCAGCTCCCCGTTGCCCGGCAGGTTGTCACACGAGACGACGGTGAGCGGCCCTCCGCCGGTGCTGGCCCGCCGCTGGATTCCCCGGGCAATCTGTCCGATGGCAGACTTCGGCGGGTGGCCGGCGAGGTCGGCCTGCACCTGGGCATCGGCGGTGTTGAGTGATCCGGTGTGGGGATCAATCCGGTAGCCCTTTTCCGTGATGGTCAGCGTGACTACCTGCGTGGTGGCAGCGGCGATCCGGTCCACGACAGTTTCGGGATGGTCCCTGCCGGAGATGGCTTCCACAATGCTGGAAACCACGCGGAGCGGCGCGGCTCCGCTGCCCCGCTCCGATACGGTGAACAGTCCATCCTGCGGCGCCAGCTGGCGCGCGACCGTGTCCGAACGCTGGGTGACTCCGGTGATCCCCCAATCAGAATCGCCGGTGGCGAGCATGGCGTTTTCGGTGAACACGGCTGTGTGGGCACGGGCGAAGGCGCCCAGACCGAGGTGGACTATGCCGGGACGGAGGGCGCCGGGGGCCAGCAGCGGCCGGTGGCTGCCGTTCGCGGCAAGCGAGGCTGCGCTTAGGCGTGTGATGGCTGCACTCCTTCGGGGGACAGTCCGGAGGCGCCCGCGTGGGCGCGGGTCTGCTCCAGGGTGGGAATGAAGCCGGTGCCGCCCTTGCCGCCCACTACCAGCGACGCCGCCGCCGCGCCATAGCGGGCAGCCACCGGGCAGGTGTCGCCCAGGACCATCCGTGCAGTCAGGGTGCCGACGAACGCGTCGCCCGCCCCGGTCTGATCCACGACGGCGGGCGCCGGGATCGAATGGATCCATGTACTGTCCTGGCCTTCGCCTTCCAGCTGGATGCCCTCCGCGCCGCAGGTCACGGCCACGTTCACCGCACCAAGGCCACGCAGCTTGGCCGCAGCCTCAGCGGCTGTGGCGCAGCCCAGGAGCGCGGACGTTTCGCCGGGAAACGAGGGCGTGACCAGGAAGGTGCGCGGTGCGAGCTGCAGGAGTGCCGCCGTCGCGTCCTCCACGGAGGTGAGCCGGGGGCGGAAGTTGGGATCAAACACAAAGCGTTTGGCGAGGGCGGCGGCCTTCAGGACGGCGGCGCGGGAGGATTCCGATCAGCCCCCAGTACTTGACCCGTCGGGTTGTGCGGGGAACTCAGGAAAACGGCCCTTGTGGTTGGTCGTATGCTGCCAACGACCAATTCCGCAGTGACGGGGGCCTGGAGCAAGGTACCGGAGGTGCCCATTTTTTTGTGCCGCCATAAGGGCACTTCGGGGAGCCGGAGTTTCGATAATAAGATGGGCGCCAGGAAGGCAGGCCGCTTGGGCAACCATGGCGAGCCCTTCGCCGGCTCCAACAGTGACGGTGATGTTATCTGGGATGACGCCAGGCATGGTGGTGGCGATTCGTTGACGAAGCTCTGCCGAGCCGCCAGGTGCCGCGTAGTCGAAGGTGAGTCCTTTGGTCAGAACCGAGTCCGGTTCGAGGCTGGCGATGGTGGTCAGCTCCCCCATCGTGAGCGGGGCTATGGCGCTTGACCCTATGACTAGCGGAGCAAGTGATTCGTACCGCGCTGACCATTCGGCATGGCCCAAAGGTAGGTAAAGGTCTGCTGGCAATGCGATCCTCTTTGGGTCGGTTTGGGACGGCCCCCGACGCCGTGCCTAAGTCTGACTTCGAGCGCCCGCCGATGCGTGGAGGTACTCCACGCATCGGCGGGCGCTCACCGGGATGTCCGGTTTTGCGAACAGTCAAAGTTTCGCGCGCCGCACCGATCAGTCTTTGCTGCTGAAGGCGGCGTCGAAGCTTGTCTGCGATGCCGGGAAGTCGAACTTTTTCAGGGCGGCGAGGGCTTCGGGGGCGCCGTGGAGGCGGTCCATGCCGGCGTCTTCCCATTCGACGGAGATGGGCCCGTTGTAGCCGATCGCGGTGAGGGCGCGGAAGGACGATTCCCAGGGGACGTCGCCGCGTCCGGCGGAGACGAAGTCCCAGCCGCGGCGGGGGTCGCCCCAGGGCAGGTGGGAGCCCAGGACGGTGTTCCGGCCGGTGGGGCGCAGCTTGGTGTCCTTGCAGTCCACGTGGTAGATCCGGTCCTTGAAGTCCCAGATGAAGGAGACGGGGTCGATGCCCTGCCACATGAAGTGCGACGGGTCCCAATTCAGGCCGAACGCTTCACGGTGTCCGATCGCTTCGAGGGTGCGGACGGTGGTCCAGTAGTCGTAGGCGATCTCGGAGGGGTGGACTTCGTGGGCGAAGCGGACGCCGCATTCGTCGAAGACGTCCAGGATGGGGTTCCAGCGGTCCGCGAAGTCCTGGTAGCCGGCCTCGATGACCTTTTCCGGGACGGGCGGGAACATGGCCACGTACTGCCAGATGGAGGAGCCGGTGAACCCGACGACGGTGTCCACGCCGAGGGCTTTGGCGAGCCGTGCGGTGTGTTTCATTTCCTCGGCGGCGCGGGTGCGGACGCCTTCGGGGTCGCCGTCGCCCCAGACTTTGGATCCGACGATCGCTTCGTGGCGGAAGTCGATGGGGTCATCGCACACGGCCTGGCCCTTGAGGTGGTTGGAGATGGCCCAAACCTTCAGGTTGTACTTCTCCAGCACGGCCAGCTTGGACTCGACGTAGCCGGGTTCGTCCCAGCGCCAGGCGTCCAAGTGGTCCCCGGAGACGGCGATTTCCAGGCCGTCGTAGCCCCAGCCGGAGGCAAGGCGCGCGACTTCCTCGAAGGGGAGGTCGGCCCACTGGCCGGTGAACAGGGTGAACGGGCGGGTCTGTTGATCGGTCATGACTATTTCCGTTCTGGGAGGATCGCTTACGCCGCGGCGTAAGCGATGACGTTTTCTTTGGTTGCTTGGGCTTTGTCCAGTTCGGCCACTACTCGGCCGGCCCGCATGACCATCACTCTGTCGGAGAGCTCAAGCAGCTCGGGGAGCTCGCTGGAGATCACGAGTACGGCTACTCCTCTGCGGGCCAGCTGTTCGATCAGACGGTGGATCTCGGCCTTCGCACCGATGTCGATGCCCTTTGTTGGCTCGTCTAGGATGAGGACCTCGGGATTGCTTGCCAGGCAACGGGCGATGATGACCTTTTGCTGGTTGCCGCCGGACAGGGACTGTATCGGCGTTTCCGCAGACGGGGTCCTGACATCGAGTTCCTTGATGTAGTCACCGACCATCTTCTTTTCGAGGCCCCGCCGCAGCACGCCCCATTTACTGACCTGTTTCAGGAGGGTCAGCGTGGTGTTTTCGCGAATGGACAGCATTGGAATGATGGCCTGCAGCTTTCGCTCTTCCGGGACGAGGGCAATGCCGGCAGCGATGCCGGAATGGGCACCCTGGAGACTCAGTTTCCGGCCGTTTACCTCTACGGTTCCGGCGTCGGCTTTGTCTGCCCCGTAAATGCAGCGGGCGACCTCGGTCCGGCCTGCACCTACGAGTCCTGCGAGTCCAACGATCTCCCCTGCATGCAGCTGGAGGTTCACGTCCTCAAACGCACCTGCCAGGCTGAGACCCCGCGCCTCGAGAACAAGTTCACCGCGTTCGCGGGGAATGTGCTCGTAGAGGTCAACGTCCTTGCCCACCATCAGCTGCACAACGGAACGGGCATCAAGCTCCTCTGCCGGGACGGATGAGGCCACCGTTTTGCCTTCGCGGATGACGGTTATCCGGTCGGCCAGTGTGAAGACTTCCTCCAGTTTGTGCGAAACGTACATGATCGCCAGGCCCTTGCCCCGCAGCTCGTTAACCAGCTTGTACAGTTTCTCAACGTCCTGCTCGGTCAGTGCGGTGGTGGGCTCATCCATGATGATGACTCTCGCGTCCTGCGCTATAGCACGCGCGATTTCCACCATTTGACCGTCCACCGTAGAGAGCGCCATGGCAGGGGTGTCGAGGTTGAGGTGGGGCGCGACCTGGTCGAGGGCCTTGCGTGCGCGCTTACGAATCTCGCGGCGGGAGAGGATGCCGTTGTGTCCGCCCCAGTTTCCCAGAAGAACATTCTCGGCCACGGACAGGTCCGGGACCAGGTTGTGCTCCTGGTAGATAGTGGCAATGCCGGCAGCCTTGGAGGCCACTGTGCTGGAGGGCATGAGCTCGCCGTCCACGTACACGCCGCCTTCGTCCGGAGTGTAGAACCCGCTGAGTGTCTTGATCAGCGTTGATTTTCCGGCTCCGTTTTCACCGCAGACGCAGTGCACCTCTCCGGCATGAAGCTCAAAGTTCATGCCGGAGAGGGCGACGACGCCCGGAAACAGTTTTACGAGATTGCGTGCTTCAACGATTGCTGGAGCGCGTCCGGGCGTCACGGTCATGGCAGTTCCCTCCTCAGGAAGGTGAGTCCGTCCCTGGCCAGCGCGTCCATGGACGGTGCCACCGGCCGCCAGAGCGAAACGGCCTTGGCGATTTCCTCGACCGTGGGAAGGAACGATTCGACGACAATGGAACCCTGGTAATCGATCGTTTTCAGTGCGTCAAAGGTCTCGGACCACGGTACGTGTCCGCTGCCGGGCGTTCCGCGGTCGTTTTCTGACACTTGGAAGTGGAAAACCTTGTCACCGGCAGAAGTGATGGCCTCACCGATGTTCTTCTCTTCGATGTTCATGTGGAACGTGTCGAGCATGAGGCCCGCGTTGTCCCGGCCGATCAGTTCGCACAGTTCCAGACCTTGCTGGACAGTGTTGACCAGGTCGGTTTCGAAGCGGTTGAGCGGTTCGATTGCCAGGGTGACGCCGCGTTCGGAGGCGTAGTCGGCCACTTCGCGCAGACTGTCGGCCGCCCACTGGCGCTGCTGCTGGCGTTCCCCGGGGGAAAGCAGCCGGGCTTTGCCGGTGGCGGAGTACATAGGGCCGGCAACATGGGGTGATCCGACGGCTTGGGCGATGTCAACGCACAGTTTCAGGTAGTCAATGCCCTGCCGCCGCTTCTGTGGGTCCTCGTGCGAGACGTCACGGTCCGGTCCGAATGCGCCGCAGATGGACACGGGCAGTCCGGTCCGTTCCGAGGCTTTCTTTAGTGCTTCCGCGCTGACCACGGCAGGGTCTTCAATGCAGACTTCGATCAGGTCGTAGCCCATTTCTTTGGCGACATCGAACTGATCGACGTCCTCATCGGTGAACGGGGAGACCAGAATGAAGGTGCTGACTCCGAATTGGTATTTACTCATTGGGCCACAGCTCCTGTTCCAGCTTCTTCATTTCGTTGATGGCTTTTTCGGTGTAGGGGTCAAGGAACTCCAGGTGGCCGCCGCGTGCCATCATGGCAAAGGGGTTTGATGCGGCGGGCAGGAGCTCGAAGGTCAGGTAGCCGTCGAAGTTGATGTCCTTCAGCGTCTGCAGTGTCGGACGGAAGTCGATTTGTCCTACGCCGGGGGCCGCACGGTTTGAATCGGCCAGGTGGACATGGTTGACCTTGCTGCCGGCACGAGCGAAGGCGCCGTGAATGGTGTCTTCTTCGATGTTCATGTGGAAGAGGTCACCATGCACGCCGGCGTTCTTCAGGCCGGTAGCGTCCAGAAGTTCAACGGCGCGGTCGAGCCGGTTCAGGAAATGTGTCTCGTACCGGTTCCATGGTTCGAGCGTGATGTTGATGCCGACGCCGGCCGCATATTCACCAAGCGTGCGGACGTTCTCGACAGCCCATTCCCATTCCTGTTCGTCGCTGGCCAGGGCTTCGGTCTTACCCACCGGGGAAGGTCCGACGATGATGGTCGGAGCTCCGACGGCGGCGGCGAAATCGGCTACCGACTTGCCGTAGTCCAGGGCCTTCTGCCGGTTGGCGGCGCTGGGGTTGATCAGGTCGCGTTCCTCGCCGAACCAGATGCTGCAGATGGAGCTGACGTCAATGCCTGCGTCCTTGGTGAGCTGGTTGATTTCTTCGACGTTGTGCGTTGCCGGTTCTCCTACGAGTTCGATGGCGTCGTAGCCGTAGCGGGCGACGCGGTCGATGCCTTTGGCGATGTCTTCCTGGTAGTAGACGATGGCGTTGTAGGAATACTTGAAGCGGGACATGTTTCTCCTTGAGGTGGAATTGGTTTGTTCTGCCGGGCCACGTGGCGGGGGCCCGGCCGTTAGGGCTTTTGGGCCCTAGTCCTTGAAGATGTTGCCCCAGAGCTTGGGGTCATCGACGTTCTCTTTGGTGATGAGCTTGGTGTCGGTCAGCTGCATCTTGGGGACCTGCTTGCCGTCCAGCAGGTCAACTTGGGCCTGAAGGGCCAGTGCTCCCATTTCGAAGGGGTTCTGGTCCATGGTGGCGTCCTGAATACCCTTGCGGATGCGATCCAGGGCGAGGGGTGTGCCGTCGACTCCGACGAGCGGGATGTGGTTTGCGGCTCCGACCGGGGCGTCCTTGTTGATCTGGGAGAGGCCGGAGACGATGCCACGCACCATTTCGTCGTTGTGGCTGAAGAGGCCGTTGATGCTTGAGTCGGCGGTGAAGTTATCGACGGTCAGGGACAGGGCGTTGTCTGCAGTCCACTGCGAATCACGGCCGATGACCTTGATGTCGGGGAACTGCTTGATGCCCTCGGTGAAGCCCTTCCCGCGCAGAATCGCGTGGTAAGCGCCCTTGGCTCCTTGGTATTCAAGGACGGTCCCCTTGTTTCCCATCAGTTCGGCCAATGCTTCAGCCCCGAGTTTGCCGGCCTTTTCGTTGTCGAAGGCGACGGCTGCGTCGGCGATATCACCCGGGATCACCGAGTCGACAGTGGTGACAGTCTTTCCGGCATCGTGAATCATCTGGACGCCGGGGACGAGTTCAGCGGAGTTATTGGGGCTAAGGACGATGCCGTCTACGCCCTGGGCGAGCTGGTCCTGGATCTGGCTGATCTGGGTGCTGGAGTCGCCTTTGGCATCAAGGAGTGTCACCTCGACACCGAGTTCCTTCGCCTTATCCTTGACGCCCTGCCCGAGGGCAACCATGAACTCAAAGCTCTGGCTGTAGAGCAGAACGGCGATTTTCTTTGTCTTCTTTCCGTCGCTTGTTTCCTGCGCGGCGCTGGGTGCACCGCAGCCGGTCAGGGCGATGGTAGCGGCGGAGATTGCCGCAAGGACCGCCAGTTTGGGTGAGGTCTTCATTGACTTACTCTTTCTGTTGAGTGCCTAGATGTGCCGGCCGGGCCGGGCTGTAAGCGGGTGAGGTGTTAGGCCGGTGTTCCGGCCGCGTGCGCTGTGGCAGGCTCGGCGCTTGTGGTGCCGGCCGTCTTCGGGTCCATCGCCGGGGGCGGCCCGATCTTGCGCTTTCGGGACAGGTTCTTTTGGACGTACTTGTAGCGGTACACGTCCAGGGCGGCGGCGGCGAAGATGACGACGCCTTGGACGATCCGGTCGTAGGACGAGGGGATGCCGAGCAGGTTCACGGCGTTCGAGACCATGGCGATCAACAGCACGCCGAGCAGGGTGCCCTTGATGTTTCCCTGGCCGCCGAAGAGGCTGGTTCCGCCGATGACCACGGCGGCGATAACGGTCAGTTCAATACCGTCGCCGGCACGGGGGCTTCCGGAGGCCAGCCGGCCGGTGAGCAGGAGGCCTGCCATTCCCGCGGAGAGACCGGCGATGATGTAGGCGTTCATCGTGACCCGGTCGACGCGGATGCCTGCCAGCAGGGCTGCTTCCTTGTTGCCGCCGACGGCGTAGATGGAGCGTCCGTAGGTGGTACGGGTCAGGGCCAGGTGGGCCAGGAAAGCCAGCACCAGAACGGCCGGTATGAGCAGGGGGATCCCTGCGATTTTCGCGCTGACCATGTCGGTGAGCACCTTCGGAACGGGGGTGATGTTGCCGCCGTCGGAGTAGGCGAAGGCGATGCCCGACCCGGCGGA
Source organism: Arthrobacter oryzae (assembly GCF_031454875.1). Lineage (GTDB taxonomy): Bacteria > Actinomycetota > Actinomycetes > Actinomycetales > Micrococcaceae > Arthrobacter > Arthrobacter oryzae_D. Next base: position 42,085 of record NZ_JAVDRQ010000014.1, on the reverse strand, counting down.
GAGTGTTGCCAGGGTCGCGATCAGCGGGGATATGCCCAGCTTCGTGACCATCAGCCCGTTGACCGCGCCGACTCCGGCGCCAACCAGGAGGCCGGTCAGGAGCCCGACTGCCGGCGGCATGTCCATGTTGACGATGACGCCCATGGACAGCACGGACGACAGGGCAGCCGTGGATCCTACCGACACATCGATGCCGCCGGTAAGGATCACGAAGGTCATGCCGATGGCGAACACACCAAGGATCGTGCACTGGTACAGCAGGTTCACCAGGTTGACCGTGGTCAGGAATACCGGGCTGAGGAACGTCAGCAGTACGCCGAAGAGCAGGACGACGACGAGCAGGCCCTGCGCGCCGATGAAGTCGCCGACGCCGGATAGCCGTGAACGGGACTCGTTTTGGGATTTTCCGGGGCCAGCCTTCCCGGAAACTGCACTGGCGGAGCCAGTGGCTGTTTGTGGCTGCATGGTTGTATCTCCAGTCATTTCGACACTTCCTCGGGTCAGAAGTGCTAGTGGCTGCCGAAGAGTTCGGCGTTGGTCTTCAAGGGAATGGGCGCACCATCCTGGCGAGCGGAGTCGGCGGTGGCCATGACCAGCTGCAGGCTCTGGATGTTATCGGTGACGTCCGTCTCAGCCTTCTGCCCCGTTTCGATGGCGTCGCGGAACGCTGCGAGGGTTCCCAGACGCTCCTCGACCGGCAACGGGTCCAGGTCGACGTGCATGACGCCGGAGCGTTCCACCGCGCCGGCGAGGAATACGGTGTCGAACAGCGAGGCGAAGTTGATGGTGACCTCGTTGTTCTTCCAAGTGATGGCGCCCCTACTGCCCTGGATTTCCCAGTCGCCGTCCCAGCTGGTCTGCGGGCCGTAGGAGCTCCATGAACCGGTGTATACGACGCGGGCACCGTTGTCGCAGTCGAACTGCACGACCGCGGAGGCGTTGCCCTTGAACCTTGAGGTGCCAGTGTTCCAGGACCGTGCACGCACGGCGGTGGGTTCGACACCGATGATGCCGCGGAGCTGGTCGAGGTGATGGATCATGGCGTCCACGATGAGGGGCTCATCCATTTCGAGCCGGAAGCCCTCGAACGGCGGGTTCTTCTTGTAGTCGATGAAGACGTGCTCGAGGTCTCCGATGACCCCTTCGCGGATGAGGCGCTGAACGGTCCGCGCGGCGCGCTTGAAACGGTAATTCTGGGACACCATGGCCTGCTTGCCGGACTTCTCTGCCGCTTCGATGATGCGGATGCCGTCCTCGAGGTTATGGGCGAGGGGTTTCTCAATCAGTGTGTGCACGCCGGCTTCAAGGGCCGGGATGGCCACGGCTGCATGGAATTCGGGCGGAACGATGACCAGGACAGCGTCGAAGGTTTCCTTGTGGTTCAACGCTTCTTGGATCGTGGCGTAGGCGGGGATTCCGTACTGTTCACCTGCAGCCCGTGCGGCGTCGGGGTTGACGTCGACAACGCCGGCCAGCTCCCAGGTTTTGCTCTGATGAATCACGTTCAGCCATGAAGCGCCCCACGCGCCGAGGCCTACCTGGATGATTTTCATAACTGCACTCCTTCTAGTTTTTTCACATCTGGGACGTCGACCCATTCGCCGTCCCTGCTGGATTCGATGATGCTTTCGGTGAGGACGGCGGACCTCAGGCCGTCCCGAAAGGTGGGGAGGCCATCGCGGTTGTCTCCGTCGACTGCGGCGTAGGTATCGGCGACAAATGCGTTGAATGCGTCCTGATAACCCTGCGGATGTCCTGCCGGCAGGACACTGAGCCGTGCCGCTTCGGGGCTAAGCGCGTCCGGGTCGCGGACAAGCAGCTGGGAACCGGCCCGCTTGCCAAGCCACAACGTCTCCGGCGCTTCCTGGTCGAACTGGAGGGTGCTCTCAGAACCAGAAATCTCGAACATCAGGCGGTTCTTCCGCCCGGGCGCAACCTGGCTGACCAGGAGGTTTCCCACGGTCCCGTTCTCAGTCGCGAATACGGCCGCAACGAGGTCCTCGGTTTGGACGTTCTTGTGGTTTGCCCGGCCGGAGAAGAGAGTGCGGCTCAGGGCCCCGACCTGTGTTATCCGTTCCCCGCTCACGAACTCGAGGAGGTCGCACAAGTGGGACCCGATGTCGGCGAAGGCCCGCGAAGGTCCACCGATGCCGGCGTCCACCCGCCAGTTATCGTCGTCCCGGGTCAGAAGCCAGTCCTGAAGATACGATCCCTGAATGGTGGAGATCCGCCCCGTTTGGCCGGATGCAATGCGTTCCCGGGCTTCCCGGATCATCGGGTGGAACCGGTAGACGAAGGGAACGGTCGCGACCGTCCCGGCCGTAGCGGCCAGCTCCACCAGTTTGGTGGCATCCTGCACGTTGGTAGCCAGAGGCTTCTCGCAGATAACGTGCTTGCCTGCCTTCAGCGCGGCTTCGGCCAGAGCGAAGTGCGTGGCGTTCGGGGTGCAGACGTGGATGATGTCGATCCTGTCGTCCTGGACGAGGTCCTGGACGGAGGCGTAAGCCTGTTCGACGCCGAGGCGGTCCTTGGCACGGGCGGCACTGGCAGGGCTTGAGGACGCGATGCCGGCGACTTCCGCCCCTGCGGCACGGGCGGCTCTACTATGCACCTCGGCCATGAACCCGGCGCCGACGAACCCGGCCCGTAACCGGGAGGGGGCTGTCGTGGTTCTGTCGTTTTCCATGCCGAAACAGTGACATGCACAACGTGACTTTGGTCAGTCACCCAGCAGAAGTCTGCACCTTTTGACGCTCTCGGGGACGGTTTACCCACCGAAGCTGCACTTTGTGATGCTACGGGCCTCGACGAGTGGACGGGAGCGAGTGGGCACCTTGACACTGAGTGGAGATGAGGTCCCCTCGGAGTCCTGTGAAGCGTGGTGTGTCAAGATCTCACGCTTCCCACTCCTCTTTTGAGCCCCGAAACGGAGAGACATGCACAACGGCGGCGCCGGCGAACTTTTGCGCATCCTGCGGGACGGACGCCCGCGAACCAGGGCCGACCTGGCCGGGATAACGGGCTTGGGGCGAGCTGCCATCAGTTCCCGCCTCGAGGCCCTCCTGGAACTCGACCTAGTTGTGCCGGTGTCGGATGCGGCTTCCACCGGAGGACGCCCCTCGGCGCGACTAGCCTTTAACCCCCGTGCAAGGCTGGTCGCTGCCGCCGACGTCGGCGCCACACACGCGACCGTGGCTCTCACGGACCTGTCGGGAAGGATTCTCCTGGAAACCACTGAACGACTTGAGATTTCGTGCGGACCCGAATTTGTTCTGGACTGGCTAGCGATGACACTGCAGGGTCATTTGGAAACGAAGAAGCGTCCGGCAACGGACATCATCGCTGTCGGGATCGGGCTACCCGGTCCCGTGGAACACTCCACCGGAAAGCCGACCAGCCCTCCGATCATGCCGGGATGGGACGGATTCGATGTCCCCGCTTATGTTCAACGGACCTTTGACGTTCCCGTACTGGTCGACAACGATGTCAACATTATGGCCCTCGGCGAGCGGGCGACACGCTGGCCCAACGAGGACAACATGATCTTCCTTAAAGTCGCCACCGGCATCGGCTCGGGCGTTATTAGTGGAGGCATACTGCAGCGAGGCGCAGCAGGAGTTGCTGGAGACGTCGGCCATATTGCCGTTTCCAAGGCGGCAGGAATTCAATGTCGCTGTGGCAAGACTGCCTGTCTGGAGGCCATCGCAGGCGCCCCGGCAATCGCCGCCCAGCTCCGCGAAAACGGACTCGAAGCAACCACCGCAAACGACGTCGTCTCACTCGTCCGTTCCGGCGATTTGGCTGCTATTCAAGCCGTCCGGCAGGCTGGCCGCGACATCGGAGAAATGCTTAACATGTGTGTGAGCCTCATCAACCCTTCCCTGATTGTCGTCGGCGGATCGCTTGCACAATCCGGAGAACATCTGATCGCCGGAATCCGTGAAACCGTCTATTCACGCTCAACGCCGCTGGCGACCCAGCACCTGAATATCACCCAATCCGAAACCGGCCCGGAAGCTGGAGTCGTAGGGGCCAGCATCTTGGCCGTCGAACATGCCCTCGCCCCTCACCGAGTCAATGATTTCGCGACCAGGCTGCACCCCGGCGGACACCAAAATACCGATGATCTGCAGAACGTGGATTACATCGCCCAAAGTGTCCCGGCCGCTCCGTGACGCCGCGGCCGAACAATTGCACCCGCATTTCCTTAACCACGTCTCCAAACGGAGATGTCGAAGAGGCGCACGCCAAAGTGTGGAGCGGGCGATAGCGTCGTTTCTCCGAGAGCCCTGCCCTAACTAACGGCATGTCATCCAGCCCAAGGCGGTGGCCCATACCGGTCGCGTCTGGCGCCGGCACTAAAGCCGTAGACGCACCAAACAAAACGTACACGGGTAAAATATACGTAACAGCTGAAGTCCTTTCTGGTCAGTCTTATGAGCCACCGTAACCGCTTCCTCAGACGTCGTGGCCACCCCAGGACCGTCAGAAACATTCGGCTGTGTAAAGGAGGATGGCATGCCTCAATCTGTTTCCGAGAACAGCGGTCATCTGCGACGATATGCAGTGCCGGAGGGGCTTAGTCCCGAACAAAGGTTCGAACATTGGCGAACATGGTACGGCAGTGCTGTCGAGACTCCGATGCGGTTGGAAAAGTTGGCACATGCTGCTTCCGTGCCTTTCACTCCTTCGGCCATTAGTCTTGCCGGGCCAGGTTTCACCCTCATAGAAATGGTCAACGCTCCGGCTTTGGGTTCGTGGGCGCCGAATCCTGACACTAGGGATCTGCGACTGGCCTACTTCAGGAGAGCGCCCGCCCTAATTCTCGCTCTCAACGGCGTGCCTGAGCCAGTATCACCGGGCGCCGTCAGGTTCATCGATACCTCGCTGGGCGGAAGTTTCGATGCGCCCGAAGGTTTTCACGCCTTGCAGCTCAATATCGACCGCAGCAGCCTGAATGTGAGCGAGGCCCAACTGCGCTCCCTGCTTCGGCTGCCGGACCTCGCAAGGCACCCAATTGTGGGCACTTTCATGATCCCCGCGCTGATGTCCTGGAAGCGGCAGGGCATCGACCGGGAGGCATCGGGAACCGGAGACATTCTCCGATCCGTGATGGCGACCCTGGTGGGTTCCCTGCTTGAAACACCGGTCGGCGATGAGGCGCAGAAGCCGGCCCTAAGTCGGGCGGTGAAGAAATACCTTGATGCCAACTATGACAACCCCGAGCTAGACGTGGCAACGGTCGCCGAAAGGTTCAATCTCTCCCGTCGCTCTCTGTTCTACTTTTTCGAGAATGAAGAGCTCCGCTTGGGTGAGCGTATACGCGCCTTGAGAACGCGCAGAGCGCTGGAGCTACTCCTGCAGGCCGACGCTCAAAAGATAACCTACTCCGAAATAGCGACATCATGCGGATTCAGCAATGTGCAAAGCCTGCGCCGCGCAGTAAAAGAGTTTACCGGGATGAATGTAAGGGAGATCCACCGATCCGAGCCCGTGGTTCGTGACGCCCTGCAACAACTGCGCGAGTCACTGAACCCCTAACGCCTGACCGTCCTGAATAGTCAACATCCCCAGCACTCGTCAGACGCGCGTTTGACGTATCGGCTAGGTCATTGAGCAGGTCTTGCAACCCGCCTCGTGCGCGACTGGTGTCCCTTGCAGCGGACCGGACAACAGCTTGAACTACACCCCAACTAACGTCTGACCGTTGGTGGCGGACCGTCAGAATAGGGTCTAAAACGCTTTTCCGGACTCTCACGATGTTCGGGTCTTAGATTTGAACATGACAGATCTGGGCGGAAACGCGGCAGTCGGAGTTCAAGCCCAACGATTGGGTCGGGGCTCGCTCGAGCGCTGATCGCCGCTATTACGTCGGCCTGTAGCTTACAAGGGGCTGCGGTGGTTCCTCAATTGGCGAAGCTCCGGTCAAATAGCGGTTGACCGGAGCTTCGGTGGACAAATCGTGCTGGCCCGTACAGCACTCAGCCGTCCTGACGGATCCACGGCAACGCCTGCGTTTCGCCTCTGGACTCCTGCGCCTGGCCCGACACTCGCAAAGCAGTTACCCGTGGTTCGGACAGGCGGTGGCGCCATCAATTAATGAGCGCTCCTACGGTGGACGCAGCGATCAACGACCTTCTGGACTGGGCATGGCACGCAGTTTATGACCTGCTTGCGGCAAGGGCCTTGCTGGGTGAGGGCCTGAACGTCGGAGAATACGCCGGGATGTCATCCCGGGTGGAGGGCCCGACCAGATACACAGTTGTCCTCCCGGGCAGTGGCTATCCTTTTCGTCGACCGGCCCGGTTCGATTCACAGACTATTCAGCTCAGTCCGGGTGAAGGCCTAACCGCTGTAGGTGTCTGACGACCTCTGCGACGACAGTATGTTCGCCCATCACACCGCCGCCTTCATAGTGATATCGGCGAGCTGGCCGAAGACTTCGCGGCCTCCGATGATCGAAACTTTGGTATCGATCCTGTCGAAATCTGCCAGGTCGGTCTGGTGTGGGTCGCTGCTGACAACGATTAGGTCTCCTAGTTTCCCCACCTCGAGGCTTCCCTTCTCAGTCTCCTGCCTGGTGGCGTAGGCGGCATCCGAGGTGTAAGCGCGCAGGGCAGTCTGCACATCGACGCGCTCGGCATCATTGACCGGGACGCCATTCTTGTTGCGCAGCTCCAGCATGCATTTCATGGTGACCCAGGGGTTCGTCGTAAAAGGCTGTGCCCCGGCCGTATCCGAGTTCCCGGGAAGAATTCCCTGGATCGATCGAAGGGTTTTGATCGCATATTTGGAGGCTCCCTCCGGCAGCCGCTGTTCCGGCTCGTCCGGCTCGGCAAGGACGAATCCTGGGTTCGGTACCGCAATGCCGCCGGCTGTCACTAGGCGCTTCAGCTGGGCGGTACCGAAACTCTCGTTGAAGAAGTGCTCGATCCTCAGGCGGTGGTCCAGTTCCGGATACAGTTCGTGGACACGTTCCACCGCTGAAACCGCAATTTCCTGGGCGAGGTCTCCGATGGCATGCGTGCAGACCTGGACCCCGTGTCTCGTCGCCTCGACGAGTTCCTGCACCAGTGTCGGATAAAGCCTGGTCAGCAGTCCCCACTTTTCCGCATCTTTCCCGACGAGATCCGACCGGTACGCTCCGTCTCGCCCGCCGTCCATGAAGATCTTAAGGCCTTGAAGCCAGATATTGTCGTTGCCGAAACCGGAGCCGAGGCCGCGGAAGGCCGCATCGGATACGGACGCAAGGGGTTGGTGACCTGGCCCGGCTGTCAGCAGCAGCCCCATCCGGGGGATGCTTCCCCTGGAGGCGAGCGCCCTCAAAGCTGAAATCCCGTTGTTGGATGCGGCAATTTCGTGGACGGTCGTGACACCGTTCCTAATGAATAACGATCGGAGAGTCTCTTCCATTGCGTCCGTAAGAGCGTCGGCCCCAGGGGCCGGAGCAGCAACTAAATCCCATCCTTCTTCGATGACTCCGTTCAGAGTCCCGTCCGGATTCTTCTGAAGGCGCACGCCGATGGGGACCACAGTGTCCTCCGAGATTCCGCTGGCCTCCAGAGCCGCGGAGTTCAAGACGAACTTGTGCAACGTCCAGCGGATTGCTACCGGATGGTCGGGAGCCACCTGATCGAGCTCATCGCGTGAGGGCAGGTCCTGGCTGAATGTTCCCTGGAGCACAAGCCACGTACCTGGTTTTGTTGTGGCGCATTGCGACCGGATCTCGGCGAGGATTTGGGCCCGGTCGAGGGCTCGAACGTCCCGCCAGAAATGCCGCGACATTGTGATCAGCTCGACATGCGTGTGGACGTCGATGAATCCCGGAAGCACGGTGGCACCGCCGAGGTCGAAGATAGACGCGTCGGGGCCGAGGCTGTCGAGGACCGATGCCATATCTCCGACGGCGACGATTCGGTCGCCGTGGATACCGATCGAGTCGGCGACGCGGCCCTCGTCGTCCATCGTCAGAATGTTGGCGTTGACTAAAGCGAATTGCTGCTGTTGCATTTGCCTATTCCCCCCTGGTCACTGTTCGGCCGGTACGGTGTTACCCAGCGGTCGCGGCGCGACAGCCCCGCCGCGCCAATAGAATTCCCACCGCGATCCGAGGACGGGAGAATTGGAGATGGCCGAGAAGAGCTTGCTGCGCAGCGGTGCCAGCGGGCGCGGCCACTTGTAGTTGAGTATGTCGTAGGCGGTCGTGAGCCGTTGGACCATGTTGATCCGCGGCCGGGAGGAGATTTCCCAGTCTGACAACGCCGTGCGGATATCTGGTGTGTAAGCCACGCACTCCGCGAGTTCCCAGGCCGCAGCGATGGCAACGCCGGCCCCCTGACCAAAGTTCGGTGGCTGGGCGTGGGCAGCGTCGCCAATGATGGCTACGTTTCCCTTCACCCAGGTATCACAGTGCACGACGTGGTGCCGGTGGTGGATCGACAGTTCCGGCGTTACTGCGGCAAAGTATTCCTCGAGGTGGGGGAAATGCCGTGTCCAGTAGGACGTGTCTAGGGGAACTCGAGTCGCCCGGCTCTCCCTCTCGGGACCGATGATGAACATGTACGTGAAGTCATCGGAACAGGGTGCGATGCCGACGCGGAGCTGCCCGGACCAGTGCTCGGTGCTGAACGGGCCCTCCTTTTCCTGACGGGGCACTAGCACCCGCGTGGCTCCGTCTCCCAGTCCGATCTTGTAGCGGGCCAGATCCAGCGAGTCGCGGACGCGGGAGTGCAGGCCGTCCGCACCGATGACCAGGTCTGCAGTCTCCTCACTCCCGTCGGCAAATAGGAGCGTTCCGGCAGGCGTCGCCCCGACGACCCGGCGGCTGGTATGCAGACGCGCTCCGAGATCCAGTGCCCGCTCCTGCAGGGCGTTGTGCAGCTCGGACCGCAACGTGACGACCAGTCGTTCCTGGCTCAGATCACGGCTCGTGACCACACGCCCGTCCTCGTCGAGTATGCGTGCGGCCTCGATTCTGACGCCCTTTTTCGCCAGCAGGTCGGAAAGTCCGAGACGGTCGAGCACAGCAAAGCTGTTTTCTTTGAGATAGATGCCAGCACCGATCTCACGCGGCTCTGTCGCTTGTTCATAGACGTCGACCTCGAACCCGAACGACCTGAACGAGGCAGCGGCGGCCAGACCGGAAATGCCGGCCCCTGCAATGACAACTCTCTGAGACATTTTTCTCCTTGGCTGGATTTCAAGCTTTTGATAAATGAGAGTGGCGCTAATCGCGCATTACGTTGATGGCGGCAGCGGGAACGAAAAGGTCGACATCGTCGCCGATTCCGGCCGCGCACCCGCCGTCGATGTCGCGACGTATGATGATCCGGCCGATCTCCGGCACGTGTGCCTGGATCTGCTCGTGTTCTCCCAGGAGATGGCACTCTTCGACCCGGGCGCGGAAGCGAAGTCCCGGAGCCGGGGAATTCCCTGCGCCGAGCATGAAGGCCTTGGGGCGCACCGCCAGGGAAACCGGCCCGGTGAAGTCCGCATGTGTGGGGAAAACCTGCGAATACGCATGGACCGCTCCGTCCCGCACCTCGCCCTGGAGAACGTTGGAGTCTGAGAAGAACTTAGCGACAAACGAGTTGGGCGGCCGATGGTAGAGCGACATCGGGGTGTCCAGTCCGGCGAAGCGGCCCTCGTTCATAATGGCCACCCGGTCGGAGAGGACCAAGGCCTCTTCCTGATCGTGGGTGACGTAAATGACCGTGGTTCCGATCTGCCGGTGGACACGTTTGATTTCCTCCTCCATCTGCAGGCGGAGGCTTCGGTCCAAGGCGCCGAGGGGTTCGTCCATGAGCAGGATGTCGGGCTCATAGGCCAGTGCCCGTGCCAGTGCGACGCGCTGCTGCTGGCCGCCCGAGAGCTGAGCGGGCTTGCGCCCGGCGTGCTGGCCCAGTCCGACGATCTCGAGCATTTCGTGCACACGTGATTCCAGCCTGGCGCCGCTCCACTTGCGCAGCTTCAGTCCGTAGGCCACGTTCTGCGCCACCGTCATATGTGGAAAGAGCGCATAGTTCTGAAAGACCATCCCGAGTCTGCGCTCTGCCGGAGCCAGACTTCCAAGGTCCACGCCGCCGAGCCTCAGGACTCCGGAGGTGGCAGCTTCGAACCCGGCGATGATGCGCAGTAGGGTCGTCTTTCCCGAGCCGGAGGGCCCCAGTAGCGTCAGAAATTCTCCTGGCCGCACGTCCAGGTCTATAGATCGGAGGACCTCGACGTTTCCGAAGGTCTTGGTGAGTGCCCTGATATGGAGTGCACTGTCCTGGTCGGGTTTGCCGTGCACGTCCAGGGGGGGTGCCTGCGTCGAGGTGATCACTTGATGTCCTTCCGGAGAGCGGAACCGGCGAGCATGATTGCTGCCGTCGTAATCATGAGGAGTGTGGCCATGGCCGTGATGGCGGGGTCCACCGCGTATTGAACGGAATCGAAGATGTACTTCGGCAGCGTGACCAGGTCTGCACCGCCGAGGAACGTGATGAACACGGCCTCGTCGAAGCTGCTGATGAACCCGAAAAGCATGGCCGCTATGATCGACGGGGCAAGCAGGCGGACGGTTATGCTCGTCCAAGCCTTTAGGCGACTCGCCCCCATCGTCATGGCAGCCAACTCCAAGTCGGTGCGCACTTGGTCCAGTGAGGTTGAGAGCACGATCACGACCATAGGCAGCGCGTGGACCGTGTGCGCCAGGATAATGCCCTGTTTTGTCCCCAGCAGGTCGAGCTGTGCGAAGACGGCATACATCCCCACCGCGTAGGCCGATGCCGGGATGACCAGCGGGGCGATCGCCGTGGCTTCCAGGATGCCCCGGCCTTTGAGCGCGCTGCGTTTCAGGGCGAACACCAGTGGAAGGGCGACGAGCAGTGAGCCAATTGCAACATACGCTCCAATTTCCAGTGAGAGCAGGGTCGGCGCTCCCCACTTGTTTGACGTAAACACATCGACGTACCGGTCCAGTCCCCAGTCCTTGGGCGGAAACGAAACCCGCTGGTCGTTGGAGAAGGAGAGGACCACAATGAAGACCGCTGGACCGAGCAAGAAGAGCACCGCGCAAGCGACGAGCACCCTGCCCATGACGCCGGTGGCTCTATCGAACGCCCGGTTCCGGAAACTGGGAATTGTGCGGATCATTTTCCGATCCCCTGTCGAAGTGCCTTCGCCCCGACGAACTTGAATGTCACGAGCAAAACAGCCAGCGCCGTCACCAGGAGGATGACGGATGATGCGGCTGCCCGCGGGTAATTGAAATAGGAGAAGATATCGTCGCCGATAACGGTGGCCATGAACGGCGATTGCGCACCGCCCAGCAGGACGGGTGTGATGTAGAAACCTATGCTGATCGCGAACACGATGGCGCCGGCTGCGACGGCCCCGGGTCGTACCAGAGGAAGCCAGACCGAGACCATGGCCCAGGTACGGGACGATCCCAGCACGCTCGCCGAATTGAGCAGTTCTTTGTCGAAGTTCACCATTGTCGGATACATGGCCAGAACCGCGTAAGGAAGCATGGTGTACGTCATGCCCAGCACCACCGCCAGCGGTGTATACAGCAACGGAAGGGGTTCCTCGATAAGACCGAACTGAAGCAGGACCGTGTTGACGAGTCCGTTCTTGGACAGCAGTACCGCCCATGCATATGACTTGACTACCACGCCCATCCAGAACGGCAGGAGCACAGCCGTCCATAGGAGCGCCTTGGCCATAGGCTTTTGCGCTTTCGCCAACTGCCAGGCGAGGCTGCCGCCCAGCACCAGACACAGGGCCGTTACGGTCAGCGACATGACCAAGGTGGTGAGCAGCGCGTTCCGAATGGCCGGCGAACCGAATGCGGCCGCGTAGTTCGAGAAACCTCCGGAGCCCCCGGTAAAGGAATCGACGCCGAGTTTCACCAGTGGGTAGACGATGAAGAGGAGAGCCACGGCAACCAGCGGCGCGATCATCAGGAGGCTGGGGACAGTGGGCAGTACGGCACTCCACTGTCGTGTTCGTTGCACGGAGCTTGTTTGTGGCTGCTGACTGACTACAGGCATCCCGCTCTCCTTTTCCACACCCTCGACGGATCAACGAGAAGCCTAGCCACGCAGGAACTCCTGCCAGCGGTCGTTGACTTCCTTGTAATTCTTGACATACCACGCGTAGTTCATGACACCCAGAACCTCGCGGTTGGCGGGAAAGTCCGCGAGTTTGCTGGCAACGTCGGCGGGCAGGAAGTCAAAAGCCTTGGGGTTCGGCACCGAATAGCCGAGGGCCTCGGCCCACTTGGCTTCCGCCTCCGGATGCTTGGCGATCCACTCGACAAACTGCCACGACGCTGCGCTGTTCGGAGACCCGGCGACGACGTTCCAGAAGCCGGGGTTATAGAGCCCCTGGTCCCAGTTAACCGCCATCGGAGTCCCCTGCTTGTCGACGGCATAGGCACGGCCGCTGTAGCTGATGCCCATGTCTGCCTCGCCGGAGGCGAATACCTGCATGTTCTGATCGCCGGAGGACCACCAGGTGCCCATGGATGGCTTCATCTTCTTGAGGGTCGCGAACGCGCGGTCAAGGTCGATCTCATGCGTGGCCAGATCATCAACAGGAACCCCGGCCGCCACCTCTGCGAGGCTCAGGTTGACCAAGGGGGAGGTGGCGACGCTGGTGCGGGTACCAGGAAACGCTGCCGTGTTGAAAAGTTCGGTCGTGTTCGCCGGGCATTTCGCGACCGCGTTTTTCGAACACGCGGAGATGTATCCGAGGCTGGACCAGCTAATACCGAAGTCAGTGACGGCGCTTTGCGGCAGCACCTCGAGGATACGGCCCTTGACGTCGTCGGGCATCTTCTCGATGAGTCCCTTGTCATAGGCGATGTATGCATCCGGGCCCGAAGTCGAATCCAGCAGGTCCCATTCGATCTTGTTGGCCTGCTTCTGAGACTCTAGGGTCGCGACGTACTTTCCGGGTGCGTCGACAATCTTGACATCGAACCCGGTTTCGGCGACGAACGGGTCAACGAGGTAACTCTTTGTCGCCGCTGTGAACGGGTTGCCCCAGCTCGCGATGACCAGCGATGGTTTGGCCTGGGCCGCGCCTTCCGGGGAAGAGCACGCCGCGGAGCCCAGCAGCAAGCTGGTCAGCGCGGCCCCAAGGCCGACGCGGCGCCAGTGCGAAAGGGAGTTGTTACTGAATGGCATTTTTCAACCTGTCTATCTCGAAAATGGAACCAACGTATAGATCGGTGACAGAGCGGACCGATGACCCACATGACGCTCGTGAGGCGTGCCGGAGGGAGACACCGCTTGCCCCCGGGCATGCCCGGGCTCGAACAGGCTGACGAGCTTCTGAGAGCCTCGTTGCCCGACTCAGCGTCATCCCAGCAGTGGCGCATCTTCGCACCACTATCCGCTTCCGTGGAACTGGTAAATCCTTTGAGACTTAAGTCACACATAAGTTCTATGCAGAGAATATACTCATGCTTAAGTTTTTGGCAAGAGCTCAACTGAAGCGCTTTGCAGACCATGACAGGAATGAGCATCCATCGGCCATGTCCCTGAAATACCGGGAAAGTAGCTTGATTAGGCGCTCAAGTCATCAAACTTTCGATTCCCTACCCGGCAGTCAGACTAAAGATATCTTCAGCGGAAGTGCATCATTGGTGTATGGAGCGGATGAAAGGATTCTGAAGTTCCACTACAGTCAATACGATGAATGAAATCCTGCAGCTCATTCGCCGTGCAGCCATCAACAGTTGAGGAACCCACTCATGCTCACCCGTAACGGTCCTGGCCAATCGTCTGAGAATCAGACACGAGGGGCAGAGGAATCGCCCCACGATCTGGATCTCGGCCGCCGGATTCGCAGTATCCGCCGAGGCAAAGGATTCTCGCTCCGACAGGTTTCGGCCGAGGCAGGAGTATCCGAGGGATTTCTCTCCCAAGTCGAACGCGGCAAGGCGAGTCCGTCCGTGGCCTCGCTACGCCGGATCTGTCAGGCCCTCGGTGAGCCCATGGGAGCACTGTTTGCCGATCCCGCTGAGGCTGACGCTGGCAGTCCTCTGGTCCGGGCCAAAGATCGGCGACGTATTAGACGTGCCGATGGGAGCGCCGAGTTCATGCTCACTCCGCGCGACGCACGGAAGCTGCAGATCCACCAGACCATCGTGGTACCCGGACGCTCGTCGGGCCCAGAACTGTATACCCACCAAGGCGACGAAGAATGCATTATCGTTCTTGAGGGAACCCTAACGATACGTACCGGCAGCCGCGAGTATGTCCTGGACGCCGGCGATGCCCTGCTGGTCGATCCTCAGATCGGACACGGCTTCGCGAATCACGGAAGCCGGGATGCCATAGTCCTGTGGGTCATTACCCCGGCGGGCCAGGACATGTAGGCAGCCCGGCCGGGCGCGTTCCAGCCTGCAGCGGGTGGCTCGTGGACGGGGCCCGAAAAGTTGCTCCCATGAGGCCCGCCAGGGGCCATCAAACCTGTCGGCGTCAGTGCGCCAATCAGAATAGAGCATTCGTTCGGTAGCTGCTCTCCAGAACGTCGGTGATGAACATGTGCCCGGGAGCGTGGCTAATGGCGAACTCTGGTTTGGAAGCCATGACCGCGCTCTGCGGCGTTACACCGCAGGCCCAGAAGACCGGAACCTCGCCCGGGCGTATCTCCACAGCATCACCGAAGTCCGGGCGGTTGATGTCCGGAATGCCGATCTTATCCGGAGAACCGACATGGATGGGTGCGCCGTGTACTTGCGGCACCTCACCCGTGATACGGGCTGCCGTCGCAACCAATTCCGGCAGCATCGGGCGCATTGAAACTACCATCGGGCCGTGTATCCGCCCGGCCGGGGCACATTCGATGGTGGTGCGGTACATCGGAACGTTCCGACCCATCTCGACATGACGCAGGGGGATGCCTTCCTTGACCAACGCAGCCTCGAAGGTGAAGCTGCAACCGATGAGTATCCCGACCAGGTCATCGCGCCAGACTGAAGTGACGTCATCGGTCTCCCCAGTCAGCTCGCCGTTCTGCCAGACCCGGTAGGCGGGAACGTCGGTGCGGATGTCGGAGCCGGCAGCCAGTGCGCTGGCAACTTCACCCGGCTGGATGACGTCAATTACCGGACAGGCCTGGGCATTGAGTGCACAGAATTCCAATACTTCTTCGGCGTAGTCAGCGGGGACCGCGATTAGGTTGGCTTGAGTGAAACCGTCGCTCCATCCGGCCGTGGGGGTGACTAGGCCCCTGCGAAATTTTCCGCGGGCTTTCGAGGGCGCCATGCGCGCGGGGAGGTTGGTCATGCTGCGAGCACCTTCGTTCCGTAGAGAGTTATTGTTCCATCTTCTGTGGTTAGCAGTCCTGTATGGTCCACCTTCGATACCTGAAACGGCAGGTACTCACCCCAGGAGTCTCGAATAAAACTTTCGTACCCGCGAGACGTGCCTGAGGGCCATCCGTAGCACCACCAAAGGGTGCCCTCAGCAGGGACGATGATCTCACTGGATATCGTTCCGCTGTCCTTGCCGTGAGCATCGACGGTCCGCGCCTCCTGGCTGTTGGCGTCTTCCTGGTCATCATTTTGGGCAAGGGCCGAATGTAGGGCTTGACGGACATCCTGTACTTCGAGGAGCGGCGTGGACTGCACGACGGCGGCCTGGCCGAGGCGTTCTCTGGAAAAGCTCTCTCCCACCCAAGCCTCATCGTCGGGCTCTTGTCCCGCGAACCAGGAATTGGTGCAGGCGATGTTTTGCCCGGGTTCAATTGTTCTCCGGGTCGAGCGTTGACCATTGATGGTGACCACAACAACCCCCTTGCCATCGGCTATCAGGTAGTTCCCGTCGTTCAGTCTGGAAGCCCGCTGTTGCAGCAATGAAACGAGTTCCTCCGCCGAAGCCGCCTGGCCCAGTGCATCGCGGGTTCCCCGCCGGTCTACTAGCTTCCTGTACCCATTGGATTCCGACTTTGATGCGGGCACGAAAGAATAAGTGAAAGCCACTCCACGTGCATTCAGGCCCCTGGTCATCACCGAATTCCAAGGGACCGCCTCAGCGGCCCTGTGGGTGGTCACTTCCGTTCCGATGAATGGATGGGCCCCTTCGGTTGATGCCAAGACCCGGCTGCCAACGAGATACGGATTATCGCTGTTGCTGCCTAGTACCGGTCCGGCCGTGGATTGTGCGGCAAGGAGGGTGCACATTCGAGTTACCTGCTTTCAGCCCACGCGGCCCGGCAGAGCCGGGACGGTGACGGTCGGAAGTTCCCCGATTCGGGTGGGGTCGGGCATCGCATCGAGAAGGGCCAGCGAATACGGATTTCGCGGTTTGCGGTAGAACTCTTCGGCGGGAGTCGCTTCCATCAGCCTTCCCTTGTACATCGTTATTACCGTGTCGGTCATGTCCCTCACCAGCGCGAGGTCGTGGGACACCATGATCAGCGTGAGGTTGTTTTCGCCCACGAGTTCCTGGAACAGAGCCATGATGCGTTGCTGGTTGGTGACGTCCAGAGCGCTGACCGGCTCATCAGCAACAAGGATTTCCGGATTCGGCGCCAGCGCCCGCGCGATGGCGACGCGCTGGCGCTGGCCTCCGGAAAGATGGGTGGTGCGCAGTCCGAGAATGGTCCGAGGGAGGTGCACTCGATCGCACAGCTCGAGGACCGCAGACGGCGAAGCCTTCCGGCCTGCGACGCCCAGTGCCTCGAGGAGGAGCTCTTCGGCCGTGTTGCGGGGGTCCAGGCTTCGGCTGGCATCCTGAAATACCAGCTGGACTTTACGCCGGAACTCCCGTTCTGACGCCGGACTAAGCCTCGCCATGTCTTGACCTGCTACGGTGACGCGGCCAGCTGTCGGTTTTTCGAGGCCTACCAGCAGACGCGTCAATGTTGACTTGCCTGATCCGGATTCGCCGACGATAGAGGTGGTGCTGCCGCGCGGGATCTCAAAACTGACGTCACTCAGGGCGTGAACAACTGCTCCTCGGCCGAAAATACCCCGAGTGCCGTACCGCTGGCTGGCGCCTTGAACGGAAATGGCAGCGGGTTCATTCGTCCGGGCTGCATTGAGGGGGGCGCGCAGAACGTGCGGCGACGAGAGGCGGGGCGAGGCATTGAGCAGCTCGATCGAGTAGGGGTGCTGCGGGTTCTCCAGGACCGGTGCAACGTCGCCCGATTCGACGATGAGCCCATGCTCCATGACGCTGACCTCGTCACAGAGTCCCGCCACGACGCCGAGGTTGTGCGTAACGAAGACAATACCGAGACCATCGTCGGCCAGCTGGCGCAGGAGACGGAGTACTCCTGCCTGAACCGTAGGATCCAGGGCGGTTGTAGGCTCGTCAGCGATCAGGAGACTGGGACGGTTGGCAAGTGCGAGGGCGATCATTGCCCGTTGGCGCATACCACCGGACAACTGGTGCGGAAAACGGTTTGACACCTTCTCTGGCTCAGGCAGTCGCGCCTGACCGAGCACCTCGAGCACCCTTGCCCGTGCGGATTCCTTTCCAACGCCATGATCCAGCAAGGAGTGGAAGATCTGCTTGCCTACGGTGAGCATCGGGTGGAAGCCGCTCAGCGGATCCTGCAGCACCATTGATACGACGGAGCCTCGGAGGCGGCGCTGTTCATTCGGGGCGAGATCCAGGATCGGTTGCCCCGCGACAAAGACCTCTCCACCCGTGCGCTCGATGCCCTGCGGCAGCATCCCGAGGCAACTCAGCCCGGTAAGCGTTTTGCCGCTGCCAGATTCACCGACAAGTCCCAGCACTCGACCGGGGGCGACCGAAAGTGAAACTCCCTTGACCAGGTCCCGGGCTCCCTGGGACGCAGTTAGTCGGAGATCCTCGATTCTCAACACGTGCCTGCCCAGGTCCTCCCCCATTGGAGTGTGGAACTTGGTCATGATGTCCTCTCGGTTTGTCCGGTGGAAAGGGTGATTTCTTCGTTGGCGGCCGAACGTAGCCCAGCACCGGCGAGCCATTCCCTGACGGCCTCGCCGGTCAAGGCAAAGGAGACCACTGACAGGCACAGCACCAGACCCGGCATGAGGCTAATCCACCACTGGCCGGTGGCGACATAGTTGGCTCCCATGGAGATCACGTAGCCCCATTCGGGTGTGGGGGGACGGACACCGGCCCCTAGGAAGCTCAGTGCGGCGGTGAGGAGTACGGAGACACCGAGGCTGACCGAGATATTCGCCACTGCGCTGTCAATGGAATTGGGGAGGGCATGCCGCGTCAGTGTACGGATCGTTCCGAGGCCCAATATACGGCAGGATGCCACGAGACCTCCCTGCACTACTGAATGCAGGGATGAGCGGATCAGCCGGGCGAAGATCGGGGTGGTCACAAAGATAACTGCAGCAATCACGGCACCTGTTCCTCGACCAAAAATAGCCGTTAGTGCCAGCGCAAAGACGGTGACTGGAATCGATTGGAAAACATCGAGGGCAGCATCGACGATCCGGGCGAGCGCCCTCCAGATCCGGCCGCCAGCGGCGGAAAAGCCACTGATAGAACCGAGCAGGAGTCCGAGTACGAACGAAGCGCCGACGCCAAGCAGGGCGATCGAGAGGTCCGTACGGAAGGCCGCGATGACGACTGAGAAGATGTCGAGACCGGATGCGTCGGTTCCGAAGGGGTGCGCGAAGCTGGGTTCCTGGAGGACATCGACCGTGGGCTGTTCCGGGTCGTAGGGAGCGATCCAGGGGCCGATGACGGCGCAGATGACGGAGATGAAGCTGCCAATGACGCCTACCTTCCCCGCAAGTGTGGTGGGTATCAGGCTTTTCATGCTTTCCTCAATTGCGGATCGATTGCGGCGTGTAGAAGGTCGTTGGTGAGGTAGACCATGGCTGTAAACAGTCCGGCAATGAGAACGAAGCCCTGCACGCCCACGTAGTCGGAGCGGGTCACAGCTGCCACTGCATACTGTCCTACACCGCCCCAGGAGAAGACGGTTTCGACGAGGACGGCTCCGCCGACGAGAAAGACGGTGGTGGAGGCGAGCGTCGTGACCATAGTTGGCGACGTAAAACGCAGAATGTACCGAACACGTCGCCACGGAGAGATACCCCAGGAATCGGCGAAGCGGGCGAAATCCGAGCCGTTGACTTTCTCGGTCACTGCGGACATGATCCGGATGACAGGTGCCAGGTAGACAAAGATCAACGTGATGCAGGGCAGAACGAGATGTGCCATTGCGTTTGCGACAGCTTGTGGGTCGCCGGCGATGGCGGCGTCGATCAGTCCGACGTTCGTTACCGGAGGGACGGTAATCCTCGCGTCCAACTGGCCGCTCGGCGATGCGCCGATTCCGAGCTGCACGTAGAGTAGGGAGACCAGGCTGAGGCCAACCCAAAAATCGGGGACGACGCCAGCGAGAAACCCGTATCCGCTGACGACTTTGCGAACGAGTCCCTGCGGCCGCCAGAGCAGCCACCCGACCAGCACTAGAGCCAGCAGGATGATCATGAGTAGGGAAAAGAACATCAGGAGCAGGGTTGCGGGCGCCCTCTGCACGAGGTCTTGGACGACGGGGCTGTTGGTTTGGATGGAGGTGCCCCAGTCCCCCTGGAGGACACCGGAGACGTAGTGCCAGAACTGGACCCACAGAGGCTGGTCCAGTCCCATCGACTGGCGAATTCGCTCCACCTGCTCGGCTGTTGCCTGACCCCCGGCGAGGGCATAGGCAGGATCGCCGGGTATCAGTCGAGTGAGGAAAAAAACAAGGACGAGCAAGCCAAAGAGCTGAACGGGTAGTAGGGAAAGACGTCGGAGGAGGAAACGGCCCAAGACACGGCCCTACTTCACGAGCTTGAGATCGGCGAAGCGGACCCCATTATTCGGATACCACGTGACGTTGGAGACGCGCTTTGAATGCGCGACGTGCCATCCGGGGTTGGCTAGGAGCACCCAGGGCTGCTCCTGCATCCAGATTTGCTGGGCGCGGCCAGCCTTCAGGTTACGGGCTGATGGCTCGGGTTCGACGAGCATCTCTTCGATGAGCGTGTCGAACTCTGCGTTCTTCCAGGACCCGACGTTGAGGTAAGACGTGGACTTCCAGTAGACACCGAGGGCATAGGCTGGGTCAGCGACGAACGGCCAGAATGCGGCGAGATAGGCTTGACCCCCGCGCTTGTACAGCTTGTCGAAGTAGCTCGACGCCGGCAATCCTTCGAGCAGCACGTTGATGCCGATTTGCTTGAGGGCGGACGCAACGATGGGCGCTATCAGCGGATCTTCGTAGTTGTCGTTGGAGAAGGTCAACGTCAAGTTGAATCCGGACACGCCAGCCTCCGCCATTAGGCTCTTGGCCTTGTCGAGGTTGGTCTTGTACTCGTTATACTTTGCGGTGTGGCCCGGGTAGTCCTCCGGAAGGGGGCTGTTCAAGCCGGTTGCCGTGCCTAGGTACACGCTGCTCAGGATGTCGGCGTAAGGCAAAGCGTAGGCAATTGCCTGGCGGATGCGGGGATCCTTCAGGTTCGGGTCGAGCGCATTGAGCGGCATCACTTGGATCTTATTCGACTTATAGGACGTGACGGTGAGCCCCGCCTTCTTGGCCGACTGCAGCTGGCTCGGGCTGAGGTTCATGGCGATGTCCGCTTCGCCGGACTGCAGCAACGCGAGCCGGTTCGCACTGGTCGGCACGGAGCGCCATACGACCTTGTCGAAGTCAGGCCTTGTCAAGGAATGCGGGTTGGCGGAGAGCGTGACCGTTTGGCCTTCTTGGAAAGCCGAAACGGTGTAAGCGCCGAAGCCGGCGGTGTTCTTGCCGAGCCAACCCTGCGCCCACGGATCGTCGGAGGTGGCGTGCTGCTTTGCGGCAACGGAGTCGAAGAGTCCTGCATAGAGCTTGGCTGCGTCAACCTTAAAGAAAATGCTATTCGGCTTATCGAGGGCGAACCTGACTGTGCGCTCGTCCAGGGCAATCACTTGGTCAGCACTTGTGATTCCCATCGAGTTGGCCATGAAGAGGCCGGTTTGCTTGAGGGCGAAGTTGCGCTGAAAGGACCAGACGACGTCGGCAGACGTCAACTTGTTGCCCAAATTCGAGACGATGTCGTCCCTGAGAGTAATGGTGATGGTTCGCTGGTCAGCCGAGACGTCGATTGTCTCGGCAAATCCATTCTCGAGGCCGCCCTTTATTCCACTCGCAAGGATATCGGCGATGGAGGTGCCATTAACCTGTGTCTTGCCGAATGCCACGATGTCACCGCCATAGGTGTTTCCGACTATGTTTTCGCCGGCCACGTTCGCTCCCGCAGAGCTGTCGGTATCAAAGCTGGCGGGGAAATCGGAGCCGACATAAACAAGAGTGGAACTGGAACCGCCGCCCGCCGTAGCCCCCCGCGACGAACAGGACGCGAATAACGGAGTCGCGCCAGCCAGAACACTCAGCGCAAGGAAGCCGCGCCTCGACAAATTAGTAGCCATTAGATCCATCCTCAGGATTTTTGGGAGAGGGACATGCCCAAACGGACGCTCAAGCAGCCGTCATTTTTCCATTGCCAACAGTGACACGCACCACGTGGCTTTATCAGTCAGCCAGCAGAAGTCTGCACCGTTTGACACTCTTGGCGATGGAATGCGCACCGAAGCTGCACTTTTTGATCCTGTGGGCATCGAGGAATGGACGCGAACGAGTGGGCATCCTGACACTGGGTGGAGATAAGGCCCCTCGGGGTCCTGTGAGACTGGTGCGTCAAGTCCTCAGTCTCCGTATGACGGAGCAAGCAAACCAGAATTGCCCGGAAGAGGGTCCGGAACCCACACACCTTCACGCTGTGGACGGATCGTACGCCAGACACCTCCGGAGAGGCTCCCGCTGAACCCGGAACGTCCTAGGAGACCAAACGTGTGCACAATGTGCCCACCCCCTTTGGCCGGACAAACAGGGATGAGCGCCCTCTGCCTGGCTGGTCGCTAGCAGCTATGCGAGTCCACACATTAACGCAAAAACCCCTCTGACGAGGGGTTATGCGTGCCCGAGCTGGGGATCGAATCGGGTTCCTGGCCCTGCAAACACTGGGCTCCCGCGGAAACATGTGGAATCCGGCCCGATCCGACCCATGTACGACGTGGTCCGAAGCCGAAACTGTGGACATTGTCCACACCCCTTTCTGACAGATTTTGAGTAACGCAGAGCGACTGCCGCGCTCCCCAACCTGGGGCGCGGCAGCTCTGTGCGTGCCAACGAAACTTGCGCACGCGATTGCCCGGCACCCGGCTGTGAACCCTGATGTTGCAGCACATGCGCGGTCTCAAAATCTGTCACTGGCCGTCCACCCTCCCTTCAGACCCTTTCATCGACTGAAATCGGAAAATCGAATGACCGGACGCCCAAACAGCGCCGGAGCCGGGCAGTGCACCGCCGCGGTTCAATAGAATCCCAACGACCATCCTCGCCGACATGCCGTAACCGGAGCGCCGGAATCACGCCTGTCCGCCCGGCCAAAAGACAACGGCGCCCAACAATTCGAAGTTCCTCGTTACGGAAGCCCCGGAACCGGAGCCGCTGATCCGGGCGTTGGCGCTGTCGGCACCGCGGAACAGCCAGACGGAGCATCGGCAGGTTTGATGGACTCAATCGCCCGAATAGTCAGCATCGGCCACGGTGTATGGAGTGCTAAGCCCACGGCGCCGACTCAACGCACTCCACGGCGTAGGGTTTGGTCGCCGACCGCTGCAGTGGACGCCGCAGGCGCACTTGGTAGGGGCCATCCCGGAACGCGGCACGTGGATCCAACTGGACAACCAGGAGTGGTTCGTCGCGTGCGGCGTCCACCCGCACCACCATCCCGTCCCGCCGACCGTCCACCAGCAGCGGTGTCGCAGGCTCCACCGCCGTCTCCCCAAGGCGATCCTGAAATTCCGCCGCCGCCGCCAGAAAGATGATTCCATGGGCAGTCCCAACGACCCTCAGCGGGATCACCGCATCAGGCGGGGGTGCCGGGGAGGGCCGGGGTTGCAGGTGATACTTCTGGGCAGAGGACGCTACGGCCATTGTCAGGGCTCGTTCGCATTCCAGGCACCGGGTCCGCACCCCGACGTCGGCTAACAAGGTCACGAGCAGTCCTCTGGGTGCGTGTGCCCATTTGTCGGCCACAACCTGGCACCACGCAGTGTGGTACTCCTTCCCGTACTTCATCACATAGACCTGATCATCGCCGAGGAGGGGCATCCCCTCCCGTCGGGTGGCCGGCTCGATCGGTTTGAGGCCGCCGAGGCCTCTGGTCTCTGGATGGGCGGGGTGGCTGGCCTTGAGGTACTTACGCATCAAGGGATTGAGTTGCCGTTTTGGTCTTGGAATTCCAGGGCCTTCCTGTGGCGGCGGGAGTGCGATTCGCTCACGCCTCTCGTTTCCCCCTATCCAGCTTGCGGCCTTTTCTCGCAGGTTGCCAGCCGAAACCACGACTGTTAATGGGGAAGGCGGGTTACTTTTTCATCTTCGAATGGCGGTTGCTGACCTCACGGCGCGGACAGCCCGCCGTGAGGGACGCGGCAATCTGGGGTTCGGCGTCAAGCAGAACCCTGTGAAAACCACCAAACGGAGTAATACAGCCACAGTCAGGACCTGGTGTTCATGACCTGGAGCGGCGGAGTCTTTCCAGAATGCCTAGCGCCGACGTCGCAAATCCCGCGACCCAGCGACTGCGGCTGACTGGGTTGTCCTTCTAAGCTCCCCTGTCCGGGGCCGAACCCCGCAGCCCAACGGTCACCGGAACCGCTGCCGGTGTGTGTTCACGCAACGTTCATGCCAGCGAAGTACGTTCAGCTGATGAACGTTTTTGACCTGGCCCGCCACGGCTTCACAGTGCTGGATGAAGATGACGACGACCCCGTCCTCCTGACCCCCGAGGGCACACCGGTGGACACGTGGCGGGAGGGCTATCCCTACGGGGCCAGGATGACACGTGAGCAGTACGAACTGGAAAAGCGGCTTCTGCAGATCGAACTGCTGAAGCTGCAGAAGTGGGTCAAGGCCACGGGCCGTCGCCTAATTGTGCTTTTCGAAGGTCGGGACGCCGCGGGCAAGGGCGGCACGATCAAACGATTCACCGAGCACCTGAATCCGCGCGGCGCCCACGTTGTGGCGCTGGAAAAGCCCAGCGAACGCGAACAGACGCAATGGTACTTCCAGCGCTACGTCACCCACCTGCCGGCTGCGGGAGAGATCATCATGTTCGACCGCTCCTGGTACAACCGTGCCGGGGTGGAGCGTGTGATGGGCTTCTGCACCGATGAGCAGTACCAGGGCTTCCTCCGCCAGGCCCCCGCCTTCGAGCAGGTGCTGACCAACGACGGCGTTGACGTGGTGAAGTTCTGGTTCTCAGTGTCAAGGACAGAGCAGCTGACCCGGTTTGCGATCCGCCAGGTCGACCCGGTGCGGCAGTGGAAGCTCTCCCCCATGGACCTGGCCTCGCTGGATAAGTGGGATTCCTACACAACGGCCAAGGAGACCATGTTCCTCGCAACTGACACCGATTGGGCGCCGTGGACAGTGGTCAAGAGCAACGACAAGAAACGCGCCCGGCTTGAGGCCATGCGCCACGTCCTTCACATGTTCGACTACGCCGACAAAGACACCGAACTTGTCACCGCACCGGACAGCCTCATAGTGGGTCCGGCCTCGAGAATTTTCGAAGACGGCGAAACACCCGGAGTTCACTAGGGTCAGCCGCAGCCGGCACCGCTAGGGACCCCGCCCGCAGCGGCCTACAGGGCGGTCGGGCGCCGTCTCGCATGGGTTGCGGCGCGCAAGACCCCCGAGGAAGCAGGTCGCGACGCGACTGCGACCCGCACTGCAACAGATCAGCAAGCGCCAATCTCCTCCGGCAAGAGCTCGCTCAACATCCGCCGGTGCCTGACGCAGGATCCGTGCTGGGGCCAGGCAGACTCTTGCTATCCGTTCACGCGCTGCCGCGCGCGGCGTGAGGCCAGCCGGCTCAGCGCTTATCGATCGCAGTCTCCGGATATTCCGATACGCACCTGATGCCGAAAACCTCCGTGTCCAGCAATCGCCGGTCACCAGTGCGGGAGTCGATGATCCACAGCAGATTCCTGGACTGCAGCGTGTCAGCTACGCGGCCCCGGTGAACAAGTTGGCCACGGTACCAAGCTTCAATCTCCTGGCCCACATCCAGCGCCGTGCAGGAACCGAGTTGAGGGCCGTGCGCCCTCGCAACCAGTTCTATTTCCCGTCCATTGCTATTCGTCACGGCTCAACAATGCCCGACAAATGTTGACCCCGCCTTTCGAGGGGATGACCATCTGATTTCGGAAGGAAGACCTGGGACTAGCCGGCTCTTCATTCACTTGTCTTTCCTGGTCCTCCCCCTCACAGGAAATGCGCTGGCATCGACACCCGTAACAGGCAGCCGCCGTCCTGCAACACATCTGACGATGTCCCGGTCATCGGGAGCACGTGGGAACCGTCGAAGTCAGCCCCGGCACCATCGGTTCCCGTACCCTCCCGCTGACCGGCCACCGCGGATCAGCGGCGCGCCTCCTTGACTTCGCCGCCCCCGCATAATGAACTGAGCATTGCCGTGATGAAGCAGGCGTTGGCGGCTCCAGTCATTG
The DNA here is from genome assembly GCF_031454875.1 of Arthrobacter oryzae. Classification (GTDB taxonomy): domain Bacteria; phylum Actinomycetota; class Actinomycetes; order Actinomycetales; family Micrococcaceae; genus Arthrobacter; species Arthrobacter oryzae_D. Next base: position 16,526 of record NZ_JAVDRQ010000014.1, on the reverse strand, counting down.
CCGTCCCGGAAAGCACTCCGGAACGGGACGGAGAGACAGGCCCTGGCGGATGAAAAACGGCAACCATAAAAAAACCCTTCTTGAGGCAGTACGCCCGGGCGATGTCCTCACACTACAGCGCTTCCACTTCCGCGTCCTGTCCTCGCACCGCCAGGAAGATCTGGTCACACTGGAACTGGACGGCGCCCCCGAACAGTCACTCACACTCATCGGGGTTCCCTCCATGGCCGTCAACATCGAATCCCCTCAAGATCGTCAGGCCGCGCCATGGAGTCCCGACTGCCCGTGAACCCCTCACCGAGGACTGGCGCCTGCGCGGACGCTACACGCCGAAGACCAGAACCGGACCGCCGCCCAGACCCTGACTGACTACGTTCGCGCCGTCACGAAGCGCGCCGAGCTCCTCGACAGGAGCTCATAGAACCGCCAGCCCAGGGCCGTTTCGCCGGGACACGGGATTCACGCGGCCAGCCGGCGCCTGATCCAGGCGGAGAACTGGTCCACGACAATGATCAGCACCAGCACAATGACAATGTGTGTGAGCATGGCGTCGAAGCGGAAGGACTTGATGGCCTGATTGATCAGGAGGCCGATGCCGCCCGCACCCACGAGCCCCAGCACTAGCGATGATCTGACGTTTACGTCAAAGCGGTACAGCAGCAGCCCCACGAACTGCGGAACGACCATCGGCAGCGTCGCGTTGGCGACCTGCTGGATCCGGCTGGCGCCAGCGGTGCGCAGCGCTTCCTGCGGGCCGGCGTCGATTTCCTCCATGGACTCCGCCCACAGCTTCCCCATGACGCCGGTGTTGTGGCAGATCAGCGCCAGCACGCCGGCGAAGGGACCCAGGCCGACGGCCGTGACGAAGATCAGCGCGAAGACGATGTCCGGAACCGCCCGGAAGAAGGACAGCACGGAGCGTGCCGCCTGGTAGACCAGCCGCTGCGGGGTGGTGTTGTTGGCTGCCAGCACTGCCAGTAGCAGGGCGAAGGGCACCGAGAGCGTAGTGCCCAGCAGCCCGATCCACAAAGTGACAAGGGTGGCTTCGAGCCCCGGCTTGACCGTCTGTTCCCAGTCCAGGTCCGGCGGGAACGCATCACCGACGAACGCGGCCATGCCCTTCCATCCGTCCACGAGTAGTCCGGGCTGGAAGTCCGTCCCCTGGAAGGCGAAAAGATGGAGGACGACGACGGCGGCAGTGACGCCCGCCGTCGTCGCCCATCGAGTGGGCTGCTTCAGCAGTCCGGCATCCGGGCGGCCGGACTTGTCCGTGAGGGTGTCCGGGCTCATGCCGCAAGTCTCCGGTCCGGGGCGTAGAGCTCGTCCAGTTGCGCGGCGCCGACACCGGCCGAGGCGAGGTTGAATGCCATGGTTCCGTTGAGCAGCCCGATGGAGCGGTCGGCGTACCGCAGCGCCAGGTCGGGCTGGTGCAGGACTGCGGCCACGGCCAGTTTTTCGTTGTGCGCCAGGTCCCGGAGCAGCGCCATGACCTGTTCGGCGGCGTGCGGATCCAGGGCGGAAACCGGTTCGTCGGCCAGGACAATGTCCGCCCGCTGGCAGAGCGTACGCGCAACTGCGACGCGCTGCTGCTGGCCGCCGGAAAGACGGCCAACCCGGTCCAGGGCGCGGTCCGCCAGCCCCACCCGGTCAAGGCATTCCAGCGCTTCCTGCCTGATGCCGGCGGGAAAAAGCACCGGGCTCAGGGACCGTGTGGTGGGGATCCTGGCCAGGGCACCGGCACAAACGTTGTCCAGGGCTGTGCGGCGCGGGACCAGGTGAATCTTCTGGAAGATCATGGCGGTCCGCCGGGTGGCATGCTGGAGCGCACGGCCCTGCAGGCCGGCAAGGTCCATGCCGTCGATGCTGATGCTGCCGGCGTCCGGCCGGGAGATGCCCATGACGCAGCGCAGCGTGGTTGATTTGCCGGAGCCGTTGGCGCCCAGGAAGGCAACCAGTTCACCGGCCCTGACGTCGAAGTCGACTCCATTGAGTACCGTGCGGCCGGCAAAGGACTTGCTCAGCCCTTTGACGGCGAGAAGCGGCGGCTGCATCAGAGGTCGCCTTCGGTGAGGTTCATCGTCTTCGCCAGCTCGAAGAGGGGCGCATAGTCGTCCTTGGTCACGGGCAGGAGCGGACCCGGCGGTGTCACGTCGAGGAACTCGCCGACCTTGGCCACATCTGCGGGATCTAGGTCCAGGAAGGCTGCTTTGACCGCTTCCTTGAACGCGGGGTCCGCGTCTCCGCGGACCGTGATGGGATCGTTGGGGATGGGCTCGGACGTCCAGATACGGCGGAAGTCCTCCGGGTTGAACGTGCCGGCGGCCTTGGCAGTGGCCAGGGTCTGGGAGTTGATTTCGGCGGCCTCCACCTTGCCGTTCTTCAGTGCGAGAAGTGCCTCGGGGTGCCCGCCCGTGTAGTCCATCTTGAGGTCGGAGTCCGCGATCCCTGCCTCGCGCAGCCCGAAACGCGGAAGCACGTCCCCGGAGGTGGAGCCCACGCTGCCCAGTGCCAGGGACTTGCCCCTGAGGCCGTCGATGTCCGTGATGGGACTGTCCTTGGCCACCCAGATGCCCGCGGTGTATGAGCTGAGTTCCTTGCCTGCAGTGCCGAAGGAGACCAGCGGCTCGGCCCCGGCCTTCTGGCTGGCGAAGACAAAGCCCAGGGGGCCGAACTGGCCCAGGTCCATTTTGCCGTTGCGCATTGCCAGGACTTCGGCGGCGTAGTCCTCCACAACCTGGACCTCGACAGGGCAGTTGAGCTTCTTTTCGAGCGCCGCGGCGAGGATGTCGTAGGCCGGCTTGAGTTTGGCGGGGTCTTCGTACGGTTCGATGCCGAACCGGATTTCGCCACCGGGGCAGGTGGGGCTGGCGGTGTCTGTCGCGGACTGGGCGTTGCCGCCGCAGGCAGTGAGTGCCAGTATCGCGGCGGCGGCCGCGGCAGGTCCGGTGAGGAGCTTGGTTTTCATGGGAATCCTTGCGATGTCAGGGAGTGGGTGGGACGGTTCAGGAAACGGGACGGTTCAGAAAAGTCGTGAGATGGTGCGGTGGGCGAGGCCGAAGGACAGCGTCATGCCGACGCCGGACGTCACGGAAATGACAGTGACGCCGGGCTGGACTTCGTGCTCCAGCAGCGGTCCGACGTCGCTGGAGGCGTAGACACCCTGCCACCGCTGGATGATGTCCAGTTCGGCACCGATGGCCTGGGCGATTTCGTGGTTGAGGGTTGCCGTGACCGGTTCGTCGAGGAACGGCGTCGCGGTGCGGTGGTAGTGGTGGGAGTCCCCCAGGATGAGGCTGCCGTCCGGTCGCTGGGTGAACATCACGTTGGCGCCGATGTCCAGCAGGTCCGGGCGGGTGTCCCGGATTTCGGCCCGGAGCGCCGCCGCGGCGGGCATTTCCGTGAAGGCCGGGTAGCGGAGCATGGAGGTGGCCGTGAGCACCGCCGGGGCCAGGTCCAGGCCGGCCGGACGCCCGGCGAGCGACATCTGCAGGGCGCAGCGTTCAATCCGGTGCTCGGCGGCCAGTTCGGGGAACAGGTAGTCCACATCGTGGCCGACGCACACCAGGACCTGCCTGCCGCGGACTTCGCCGCGGGACGTAGTTGCCGTAACGGTGCCCGCAGCGTCACGGCCGAACCCAAGGGCGGAGGTATTCCAGCGGATCTCGACGCCCGGCTGCCGCTCCAGCCAGGCCGCCAACCGGGCCGCCGTGGTGCGGGGGTCAACCCGCAGGTCGTCGCGCAGGAACGCGCCGCCCAACAGCCCCGGCCAGCCGGGACCGTCGGACGCGCCGGCAAGGCGGCTACGGGTCCCTTCCGCGGAGAGCAGCTCCACCTGTCCGGGCTCGCGCACAGCTGCGAGTTCTTCGAGGACGGCCATCTCCGCCGCAGTGCGGGCCAGGACCACAGCACCCGATTCGGCGGCCCAGAACCCGGCCTGCCGGGCAAACTCGAGCCAGTACTTCCGGGAGGCCTGGGCAAGTTCGTACAGCTCACCGGATTGCGCGGTGATGCAGCAGTGGCCGAAGTTGCGCACCGAGGCGCCCACCGCGTGGTGGTCACGCTCCAGGACAGTCACCGTCAGGCCGTTGGCCACGGCATGGGCGGCATGGGCCAGGCCGATGATGCCGGCGCCGACAATGACGAGATCCGAAACGGCCCCGGCCGTGCTGACAGCTGCAGCGCGGACGGCTCCGGAGGGGGTAGCGAATTCATGCGTTTGGTTCTTCACAAGGTAGACACTGGACGCCGAGAAAGGAGGAATCAAGCCAGAACGGCTGTTGTATATACAAGTTTGCAAAGTCTTAACCTTGACCGACACTCGTTCATGCTAAATTCACCTTTCGTGGCTGATTTCCAGCCGATTCAGCAGGGACAACTTGTATTATCAACTTGTGACCACACAGCAGAGCGCACCCCTCCACCTCCGACTCAGCGAGGAGTTCGGCCGCCGAATCTCCGACGGCTCCTGGCCTCCCGGCTTTCAGCTGCCCAGTGAAGCTGAGCTGTGCCGCGAGTTCGGAACATCCCGCGGGCCCATCCGGCAGGCCTTGGCCGCCCTCCGCGCCGAGGGCGTCCTGACAGGCGGCCGGGGCCGGTCCCCCATGGTCCGGGCCGCCGTGCCGTCGCAGTCCTTCTCCACGTTCAACTCCTTCACGGAGTGGGCAGTGGGCATCGGAAAGGTTCCTGGCCAGAAGACCCTGGAAGTTGCCCTTCGCGAGCCCGGCACCGAGGCCGCCGAACAGCTCGGCCTGGCTGCCGGCAGCAAGGTGGTGGAGGTTTTGCGGGTCCGATTCCTCGACGGAACGCCGGCCATGATCGAACGCACCAGCTTCGTGCCGGAGGTGGGCAGGCTGCTTTTTGACTTCGACACCGACTCGGGCTCCATTTTCGCGTTCCTGAAAGCGAACGGCGTGGACCTGCACGGCGCCCGGCACACGATTGACGCCGTGGCGGCCAGCGAGGAGGACGCGGAGCTGCTGAACCAGGCACCGGGCACTCCCCTGCTGCGCGAACGCCGGCTCACGTCGTCAGCTGACGGGCAGCCCCTTGAATACTCCGAAGACTGCTACTTGCCTTCCCTGACCAACTTCACCATCGACAACACCGTGGACCGGCGTGCAGCACTGGTCCGCATCCACACAGAAAGCACCAACGAAACCCATGATTAAGCTCGTCGCCTGCGACATGGCAGGAACTACCATCGATGAACACGGCGAGGTGTACGTGGCGCTGGCCCGTGCGGTTGAGGAAACCGGCGCCGCCACCACCGCCGAGGGTGTCCAGGAGTGGATGGGGGCAGACAAAGTCGAGGCCATCACCGCACTGATCAAACGCGGCGACGGAGCCCCGTCGGCGGAGACTGTCCGGGACGCCTTCACCCGGTTCAAGCAGCTGCTGGCTGACTCCTACGCGGCCAACCCGCCCGAGACATTGTCCGGCGTCGAGGACGCCATCCGCCAACTGCAGGGGCGCGGGATCAAGGTTGCGCTCACCACCGGGTTTTCGCGCGATGTCGCGGAGCCGCTGCTGGCGGGTCTGGGATGGACCGTAGCGCACGACGGCGGCAGCACCGGCCGCGATGACGGCATCTCCGGGGGCGACGCTTCTCACAACGGCGCCGGCGACGTGGCAGGGGGCATCGTTCTCGACGCTGTGGTCTGCGCCGATGACGTAGCCGCCGGTAGGCCGGCGCCCTACATGATTCACCGGGCAATGGAGCTCACCGGCATCCAGGACGTGCGCGAAGTGCTGGCCGCCGGGGACACCGTTAACGACCTCCTGGCCGCCACCCGCGCCGGCGTCATCGCCGTGGGCGTACTCACGGGGAAGCTGGACCGGACCGCCCTGGAACAGCAGCCGCACCACCACATCCTGGATGGCGTCAGGGACATCCCTGCACTCCTTGGTGAACGGGTCAACTTGGCCGTTTGACTCAGGCGGCAGCCAGCAAACGCCGACCGGCGTTCAGTTCGTCCAAAATCCGGCTGACGCCGTCGAGCGCGGTGGCCTGGCCGAAGCGCCTTGAGGGGCCCGGATTCGCCGAGGCAAGAGGCAGATCTGTTTGCCCGCGCATCCCGCGCCATCCGCCCACGCCGTGCAGCTGGCGGGAACTGACGTACCGTCACGCAGATCACATGACCTGCAGGCAGATCATTGACGATGCGGTTCATCGCCGGCGGATAGCCTGTAAGCATGGAATCGTTCGAGGCGGAGACCCTGATCCTTGCCGGGACCGGCACGGTGTGGGACATCATCACCGACGCCGGAAACTACCCGGTCTGGGACTCCGGGATCACAGAACTCATCGGCGAGGTGAGCCACGGCCAACGAATCCGGGTCCGAACCCGGGACGGCGGAAAGAGGACATTCAGCCTTAGGGTCCGCCAGGTCCCCGGACGGCACATGACCTGGACCGGCCGCCTGCCGCTGGGACTGCTCCAGGTCGAGCGCACCTTCACACTGACCGACTACACCGGGATCACCCATCTGAGCGTCAGGGATACGGCCAACGGCCCACTCCAGGGCCTGGTCCGGAAAACGGCTCCGGACAGCCACCCTGCCCTGTCCGGTTACGTCGACGCGGTCAAATTCCGCGCCGAACTGCTCAGTTTCCACCTCGAAGGCGGGGTCTTTCCCTCCCCACCCCACGCCGTATAACGCCGGGCAGCTGCTCAGGGCGTAGCGCCAATCGCGGAAAAGTCCCGTCCTGGGTGCGTCGGAGAGGACCATCCCCAAGGGGATTGCGCGCTTCCAACGAGGTAACTTGCGTTCGGCGCCGAAGTGCACGTCAGGCGGCGGCCGTTTCCCCTCCCTGCTCGCCCGACTGGGTGCCCGCGCTACGGCGTGCGATCTCAAGGTCGGCCATATCCGACAATCGCCGCCCGCCGGTCAGCTCGTCAATGATCCGGAACAGCCCGTGCTCAGGCATCCTTTCGGTCACCCGTCCCCGGTGAACGAGCGAACCCTTGTGACCAAAGCAAATCTAAGTAGGCTGATGGACGCCCCGGGCTCACGGCCTCAAACTGATTGGATGGACGAAACGGAAAAGCAGGAAACCATCGCCAAAGTGACTGAACGGCTCGCAGCACGCTACCCCGAGGCACCTCGCCCCTTGGTCGCCCGGGTCGTCGCGGAAGAATACGAAACACTGGATACGAGCCCGATCCGGACCTATATTCCGACCCTTGTCGAACACGGAGCCAAGAACAGACTCCGCGAGCTCACTGCCCAGACAGCGAAAATCTGACACCAAACCACAGTCTGATCGCTCGGGGAAGAAAGTTGTGAACGAGCCTCAACCCTGAGCTTCGCCCTCACCTATGCCGGCACCTTGGGCGCGGCCACGGCGATGTTCCTCGGCCTGATCATTGCCTTCAGCGCCTCACTGGTCCTTCCGGAACGCTGAGCATCCTGGCTTGGACAGTCCACCTCTTTGCGTCGACCACCCCGGCTCGGGCCTTCGGGGTCTAATATGTGTTCCAAGACGCCTATCGCGTACCCGCCTTGCCGAGGAGTGCCCTCGACAGGGCGGCCGGCCGTTGACGAGTTCGATCTCCCACTCGCGCCAGAGCCGGTCCTGACCGGCGTCAAGGAGGTCCCGGGACACACCTTCAGTCCCCACCGCTCCCCCGCGCTACCACGGAACTCCCACAAAGCAGACGTAAGTGGGGACAGGGTGCACCCACTTTGGCAGGACATACCAAGCACACGCGGTTTCCCGTCACGTCTAAGAGGAGCCCTCCAAGAAGAATTTCGCAGAAAGCCGGCCACCCCCACACAGGCATAGGCCATCGCGGCAGCCAAGCCGCACACCTACCGTCAGAGGAACGCACCACAAGCTCTGTACACGGCGACCGGTTCCGTGCCCGGAGCCTTCAGTGCGCTGCCCGTAGGCCGATCCGACACTGAGCCGACTAATGTCGGCAGCTACGCCTCGACGGCTTCCGAGCCCGTGTGCTTCTCGGGCATTCCTGTTCACATCAGTCGCACTCTTGACAGGGGTATCCGCTGAGTTGTCGGGGCACGGCTGAATGTGTGGACCTCGGCCGCGGTACTCTAATCGCAGGCTAATTCAGGGGGACGTATGGAAGCCAAGAGCGAATGCACAAGCGAGATCCGCGGCAAGATAGCCACTACTTGCCAAAGGAATTTACCAGCCGAGACAGGTTGCGGCAGATAACCATGGGGTCCATTCTGGTCTGTGCCGCATGTGGATCAGCCGTGGTCTCCTCGAGGTCTAAATACGGCGGGCCGGGCGCAAGGGAGCCGCAGGAGGAAATCCCGTCGCACTGCAGTAACCGGAATTGTGCCAACAGCAGCAAAGGCACGAAGCCAACCGTTGACTGGTACCACCGCGCGTCACTGGGCAGGGATCGACCGCGCTGACGAAGATCCGCATACGGTTCAAGTGGGGCCAAGACCAGGAACATGCGGAATTCTGCCGGTCCGCACACGTTTCAAGCGCTACTCGAAAGTGTTCAATGGATGGCGAGCTCGATGGCGGGCACCGCGAGTCCAAGCGCCGCCATGATGCTAGAACCATGATTTTGAGCCATTGCTTGACGCGCAGTCGCCGCACCGCGAAGAGCGCGACAACTACCGGGATGGCAGCGAGCTGTCCCGGACCATATACGCGATTACATCGGGCACAAAGACAGCCAGCAGTGTGCCCAGGACAGTGAGCAGGAGCGTGAGTGCAGCTCCGGCTACTGTCGAAGGCCCGGCATCGCGTTCGAGAGCGACGGTCACAGCCAGCGCGGTGAACGTGACGTACACGCGCTCTCTAAGCGCCTCCGAGCGTTGCTGCGCGTCCGGGCCCGGCCGGCGGCTTGACGGAAAGGGCGTCCCCGGCCGCTTGTCGCCGACACCCGGCACGCGGTTGAGAACCATCACCGGGCGTTGGCGGACGTGCGGGCGAGTGACGGGAGCCGAGAGCGGGAGCCGCGGGGTTTAGCCGTCCAGGCCTGTGCAGGGAGGTCTGCCACGAGGTGCGGGCCCGGTGCGAGGAACCTCCGCCGCGCCGTACCGACGCGACCACCCGCGGTCATGGTGAGGCCGAAAAGTTTTTCGTCGTCCCGCGGAGACACGGCCTTCTGGAGCCCATTTGGAAAGCATCCTGCAACATGACTGACGTGCTTGTTTTGGTGGAATCGCAGGTGGTTGCCCACCGGCGGTAGGTCGGTCGAAGGCCCCTCGTGGACGGCGGAACTGCAAGATAGTTTGTTGGTACCCACAGGCCGCGCGGGCACAGTCGGAGTGAGCGCGGCTGTGGCAGTCGGCCCGCGGGGATGATCACAGGTACCTTCGCGGGCCGGCGCCTCCCGCCCCTGTTGGGGTGGGGCCACAGGGCCGCCGAAGTACCATGTCCACGGGGCAGCTGCCTGGTACGGCCCGGACCCCTCAGGAAAACTCCTGCAGCGCCTCCGTCAAGAGCTTGCCAGGCTGGCCGAGCCGCACGTGGGTGCCGTTGGAGGCCACCAGTTCCCCCGCAATGACGACGTCGGTGACGTCGCTGGCTGTGGCACTGAACGGGAACTGCTCTGCCTTGGAACCGGCAGTGCGGGCGGAATCAGGATCAACGGCCATCAGGTCGCAGACCGCACTGACCACCAGGGCGCCGGCAACGGGGGTGGCCATGGAGCGGGTTGCCCCGTCCGTGGCGGCCCGCAGCAGTTCCTGCGGGGAAAACCTGCCGCGCTGGCCGGAACCGAGCCGTTCCCCGTGTTCCAGCGTGCGCATTTCAATCCAGGGATCGATGACGGCGTGCTGGTCCGTGCCCAGCGCTATGGTGGCTCCGGCGTCGGACAATGCTCGGGCCGGTCCGATCCCGTCCGCGAGGTCGGCCTCCGTGCTGGGGCACATCACAACCGTGGCGTCGGCATTGCCGAGCAGGGCGATGTCCCCGGACGTCAGGTGCGTGGCATGGACAGCCGAGAGCCGCCCGGATAACAGGCCGTGTCGCTCCAACAGGCCCGCAGGGGTGACTCCGTAGGCCTCCAGGCAGGCTTCGTTCTCCGCAGGCTGTTCGCTGAGGTGGATGTGGAGGGGCATGTCCGCGGGCAGCTGCGCGGCCACCGCCGCCAGGTCCGTATCAGGCACGCCGCGCACGGAATGCAGCGCGGCCCCCACGCCGACCATCTCCGCGGGAAAGCTTTGCGCGATTTCGTTCCGGAGCGAAACGAGCCTCTCCAGCCAGGCCTGGACGTTGGCGTCGCCGAACCGCGACTGTTCGGGACTCAGCGGCGTACCGATCCCTCCCGCCAGATACAGCGTGTCCAGGAGCGTCAGGCGGATCCCGGCCGCCATCGCCGCACGTGCCAGGGCCAGCTCCATGGCATGCGGTTCCGCGTAGGGGGCCCCGCCCGGCTGATGGTGGACATAGTGGAACTCGGCCACGCTGCTGAAGCCGGCAACCACCATTTCCGCAAACACGGCACCGGCGAGCTTTTCATAGGTTTCCGGGGTCAGCTCGGCCGCACTCCGGTACATCTGCTCCCGCCACACCCAGAAATCACCGCGTCCGTCATGCGTCCGTCCGCGCAGGATCCTGTGGAAGGCATGGGAATGGGCGTTGGCGGCGGCCGGAAAGACGACGCCCTTCAAAATGTGGTCGCCGGGCTGCGGTTCTGACTCGGAAGTGATAGCCGCGATGCGGCCGTCGCGTACGTCCAGCCGCACCGCCGCGAGCACTGCGGGGCCGCCGTCGGCTTCGCCGGTGCCACCGGCGCCGCCCACAACAGCCGTCTCGCACCAGAACCCGGTGACAGCCGCCCCGCTCACAGCAGTCCCTCCAGGACATCCGCGAGGGCGCCGGCACCGGTGTTGGCGTCCTCGTCGGCAACATACTCCTCCGGCGAATGCGAGATGCCGCTGGGATTGCGGACGAAGAGCATCGCGGACGGCACATAGGCGGAGAGCACCCCGGCGTCGTGGCCGGCTCCGGTAGCCAGCAGCGGGGCGTCGGGCAGGATGCGGCTGATCCGCTGCGTCAGGCCGGGATGGAAATGGACGGTGTCGCTGTAGGACTCTTCCGTGAGGGACACGGAGCATCCTTCGCTGGCCGCTATCTGCCGGGCGGCGCCGTAGATCGACTCGATCAGGCGGGCGGTCACGGCGTCGTCGGGATGCCGGGCGTCGAGCCACATGTCCACGCGGGAGGCAATGACGTTGGTCCCGCCGGGCACCGGCATCAGGCGTCCCACCGTGGCCCGTGCATCCGGCTGGGCTGCGGCGGCGTCGCGGACGGCCACGATGATCTGTGCCGCCGCGACCATCGGATCCGCGCGGTCCGCCATCAGAGTGGTCCCGGCGTGGTTGCCCTGGCCGCTGATGCTCAGCTTCCAGCGGCCGTGCCCCAGGATGGAACTTCCGACGGCGATGGCCGGGCCCCCTTTGCCCAGGCCCTTGCCCTGCTCCACGTGCAGTTCGACGAAGTCTCCGATCCGGGCCAGGGCCTGGGGATCCGGACCGACGTGCAGCGGGTCGAGGCCGTTCAGCCGTGCGACGTCAGCAAAGGTGTTGCCGTCGCCGTCACGCAGGTTTCGGGCCTTGTCGACGTCGATGGCTCCGGTGAGCAGGCGGGACCCGAGGCAGGCCACACCGAAGCGCGAGCCCTCCTCTTCCGGGAACACCGTGATGGCCAGGGACCGGTCCGGCACTTTTCCGCGGGCCTTAAGGATGTCGACGGCGGCGAGTGCCGATGCGACGCCGAGCGGGCCGTCGAAGGCGCCGCCGCCGGGTACTGAATCGAGGTGGCTTCCGGTGACCAGGGCACCGTCCTGGGGTTCGCCCCACCACGCCCAGATAATGCCGTTGCGGTCGGTCTCGACGGCCAGGCCGCGCTGGAGCGCCTGTTCGATGAACCACGCCCTCAGGTCGAGTTCCGCCGTCGAGTAAACGGCCCGGGAATAGCCACCGCGCACGGCGTCGCGGCCCACGTCCTTAATCGAGTCCAGGAGCTGGTTGACGGTTTCCAAATGAACCTCCGAGTAGTGGGATCTGCCACCAAGTAAAAACCAATTTCCACTGCATGACAAGGGCTTACGGATGGGGAGCCGGACAATTAACGCGCCTGCAACATAGTCGAAACGGGACCGTTGCACAGCCCCTGGATCAACCCCGCTTTCATGAAGAACCTGTGAAATATGGGCGGCAACTATTGCCATCGGATGAAAGTTGGATTTTACTTAGTGGCAAGACAACGTGATTCGGACCACTTGAAAGTGGGTCATACAGTGGCTGCAGATTCTTCAACACGGACGGTTGAGAGGGCGCTGGCTCTGCTCAGTGCAGTGTGCACCGACGGCTCCCTCACCCTGAGCGACGCCGCCCGCGTCGTCGACTTGTCCGCGAGCACGGCCCTCCGCCTCCTGCGAACATTGGAAAGCAGCGGCTTCGTTTCACGGGACCCGGGCGGAAACTTCCGCCCCGGCGCAAGCGTCATCCAGCTCGGCGCCCTGGCCCTGGGCCAGGAGTCACTGGTTTCGCTCTGCACCCCGCACATGAAGAGGCTTGTGGACCACACCGGCGAGTCCTGCTATCTCAGCATTCCCGGTCCTGGGGACACCGGAATCTACATAGCAATCGTTGAAGGTACCCGCTCCGTCCGGCATGCCAGCTGGGTGGGCCGGAGCATCCCGCTGGAAGGGTCCGCCGCAGGGCAGGTCCTGACCGGCGGCCAGCCAGACCGCGGCTTCGCGATAGTGCGAAGCGGCGTTGAAGACGACATCACAGCCGTCGCCGCACCGATCGTGATTGGTGGCCGCACCGTGGCCGCCCTGAGCATCGTGGTACCCAGCTACCGGCTGGACGAGGCGAAGGCCATAACCATTGGCGAGGAGCTGGTGAAGGTGGCCGACAACATCCTCACCGAGCCCTCCAGAGACCATGAACTGCCCCAGGAAAGCATGGAAGAGAAATGATCAAGTTTGAAAATGTCACTAAGGCCTACCCGGACGGTACGGTTGCCGTCGACGGGCTGAACCTTGAAGCCCCCACCGGGAAGCTGACCATCCTGGTCGGGCCGTCCGGCTGCGGCAAAACCACCTCGCTGCGGATGATCAACCGCCTGATCGAACCCACCAGCGGCACCATCTACCTGGACGACCAGCCCACCTCCGGCATGGACGCAGCGTTGCTGCGCCGCCGGATAGGGTATGTCATCCAGCACGCGGGACTTTTCCCGCACCGCACCATCGTGGACAACGTCGCAACCATGCCGGTGCTGCTCGGCGAGAGCCGGCAAAAAGCCCGCATGAAGGCCCTTGAACTCATGGAGCGGGTGGGCCTCCCGGCGAACTTCGCCAAGCGCTACCCCTGGCAGCTCTCGGGCGGCCAGCAGCAGCGTGTTGGCGTGGCCCGTGCCCTGGCATCGGACCCTGCCTTCATGCTGATGGACGAACCCTTCAGCGCCGTGGATCCCGTGGTCCGTGCCCAGCTCCAGGACGAGTTCCTCCGCCTGCAGCGTGAAATCGGCAAGACCATCATCATGGTTACGCACGACATCGACGAGGCCCTCAAGCTCGGGGACCAGGTGGCCGTGATGCGCGTCGGCGGGAAGCTCGCCCAGATGGCCACGCCGTCGGAGCTGCTGACCTCCCCGGCCGACGAATTCGTGGCCGACTTCGTGGGACGCGACCGGGGGTACCGGTCCCTCGGCTTCACCAATGTGGCCGGAACCGTGACGGTCAGCGAAGAAGCCGTAGTTCAGCTCGGAGCCTCCGCCGCGGAGGCACAGGCGAAGGCTTCCGGTGCCTGGGTCCTGGTGGTCGACGGCGGACGTAAACCGCTTGGGTGGGCACAGCCCGAGCTGATCACCGGCGAGCTGAAGCGGGATCACCTGAACCTCAGCGGCACGTCCGCGACATCGGCCGGGACCATGCGCCAACTGCTTGACGCGGCACTGTCCTCCCCCAGCCGCCGCGGCGTCGTGGTCAATGACAGCGGCGAGCTCATCGGCACGGTCACCGCGTCCGACATCGTCAAGGCCATCGAGGCCGAACCGCACCTGGAGACGGCCCGATGAACCTTGAATGGCTGAGCCGCCAGTTCGACAACATTGTGTTCCTGCTCGGCTGGCATGTCCTGCTGGCCGTCACCCCGCTGATCCTCGGCCTGCTTATTGCCCTTCCCCTGGGCTGGTGGGCACACCGCAGCCGCCGGATCTATCCCCTCCTGGTGGGCATCGCGGGCCTGCTGTACACCGTCCCTTCGCTGGCATTGTTCGTGCTGCTGCCGCTGGTCCTGGGCACCAAGATCCTGGACCCCCTCAACATCGTCGCCGCGCTGACCATCTACACCGTTGCTTTGCTGGTCCGTGTAGTCGCCGATGCCCTGGATTCCGTTCCGGAAGATACAGTCCAGGCGGCGAAGGCCATGGGCTACCGCAGCTACCAGAGCCTCCTGAAGGTGGAGCTCCCCGTGGGCGTCCCGGTCATCAGCGCCGGCCTCCGCGTTGCCGCGGTCTCCAACGTGAGCCTCGTGTCAGTGGCCGCGCTCCTCGGCATCCCCCAGCTCGGTTCCCTCTTCACCCAAGGCTTCCAGCTGCGGTTCTTCACCCCGATCATCGCCGGCATCATCCTCTGCGTGGTCCTCGCCATGATCCTTGACGGGCTGATCATCCTCCTCAACCGGTGGCTGACACCGTGGACCCCCAAGGTGGTGGCATCATGAACTACTTGTTCGACCCCGCGCACTGGACCGGTGCCGACGGTATTCCCAACCTGATCGGCGAGCACCTCGTGTACTCGCTCATCGCCCTCGCCATCGCGGCCGTGATCGCGGTTCCGCTCGGCATCTACATCGGCGTCACCGGCAAGGGCGTTTTCATGATCGCCGGCCTCGCCAACGCCCTCCGCGCCCTGCCCAGCGTGGGACTTTTGATCCTGCTTGTGCTGCTGATCTCACCCGCTTTCCCGTCCAAGATGGGCTACATCCTGCCGAGCCTGATCGTGCTGGTGCTGCTCGCGGTGCCGCCCATCCTGACCAACACCTATGCCGGCATCCGCGCAGTGGATGCTGCCGCCGTCGACGCAGCCAAGGGCATGGGCTTCCGCACCATGAAGATCCTCACGGATGTCCAGCTCCCCTGCTCACTCCCGCTGATGCTGTCCGGCGTCCGCAGCGCCCTGCTGCAGATCATCTCGACGGCGACCATTGCCGCCTACATCTCGCTCGGCGGCCTCGGCCGCCTGCTGATCGACGGCAAGGCCCAGAACGACTACGGCCAGATGGTCGCCGGCGCCGTGCTCGTTGCCCTGCTGGCCCTGTTCTTCGACCAGCTGCTCGCCTTCATCACCCGCCGGGTCGTCTCACCAGGCCTGACCCGGCTCACCGTCAAGTCGGCCACCGCGGCCGACACCGTGAAAATCCCCGCCACGGTCTGACCCACCACCCCACGCATTACGCATCATCCCAACCGCCGTCCGGCAACAGAACCACCCCACCCTGGCCGCTGCATGCCCGGCGCCAGCCTCCCCCAGAGAGCATTGACATGAAAAAGTACCTGACAGGCATCACCCTCGCGGCTGCCGCCGCCCTTGCCCTGACCGCCTGCGGCGGGGATCCGATGAGCAGCTCCAACACCCAGACCGCAGCCTCTAGCGACAGCATCATCGTCGGCTCCGCGGATTTCCCGGAAAGCCAGCTGATCGCCAAGATCTACGCCGAAGCCCTCAAGTCCAAGGGCGTCCAGGTGACCGAAAAGCCCAGCATCGGCAGCCGCGAGGTCACCATCCCCGCCCTCAAGGACGGCTCCATCGACCTGATGCCCGAATACGGCGGGGCCCTCCTGCAGTATCTTGATTCCGCGACCAAGGCAGTCTCCTCCGAGGACGTTGCCAAGGAACTGGCCACGAAGATCCCCTCGGGACTGACCATGCTGACCGCCTCTGAGGCGGAGGACAAGGATGTCCTGGCCGTCAAGAAGGAAACGGCCGAGCAGCACAACCTCAAGTCCATCAGCGACCTCCAGCCCGTGGCCAAGGAACTCGTCCTTGGCGGCCCGCCGGAGTGGAAGACCCGCCTCAACGGTGTGGCCGGCCTGAAGTCCGTCTACGGCCTCGAATTCAAGGAATTCTCCGCGCTCGACGCCGGCGGTCCCCTGACGCTGAACGCCCTGCTTTCCGGCCAGGTACAGGTTGCCGATATCTTCAGCACCGACCCCGCGCTGGCGGCTAACAACCTGGTTGCCCTCGAAGACGACAAGAACCTCTTCTTGTCCGAGAACATCGTCCCCGTCATCAACGAAAAGAAGTCCACGGCCACCGTCAAGGAGGTCCTGGACAAGGTCTCCGCGGCACTCACCACGGAAGACCTCATCGAGATGAACGGCCGGGTGGCGAAGTTCGAGGACATCGGCGAGATCGCCAAGGAATGGCTCAAGTCCAAGAACCTGGCCTAGGCCGCGCAGGATATTAGGAGTACACAATGACAGCCGATTTCACCACCGGTGCCCGCCCGGTCAAAGCAGCCCGCGGCACCGAGCTCACTGCCAAGTCCTGGCAGACTGAAGCCCCGCTGCGCATGCT
>NZ_JAVDRQ010000013.1:0-168524 GCF_031454875.1 Arthrobacter oryzae | reverse complement strand
CAACGACCCCGGCATGGGCGTCATCCGCCACGTCGACGCCGGCTACGACCGCGCCCTCGAGGTCGCCAAAGAACGCGGCGTCCGCATCCCCATGCAAGAGACAAACTAACCCCCGCCCGCCCCCAACCAGGTAGCAGTAAGTGTCGTTATGGGACGCGAAAACGACATCTGCTGCGACCTGGTTGGGGAGGGCGGGTTTCGTCAGACTCAAGCAACACAGAAAGGATCGTCCGTGATCGAAATCGACGGCCGCGAGCTGGCATTGGCAGACATCGCTGCGGTGGCTGCCGGGGGCACCCGGGTGACTCTGACGCCGTCGGCCGTTGAGCGGATGGCGGCATCCCAGCGGTCAGCGCGGGCAACCGCACTGGTCCGTCCGGTCTACGGGCGGTCTACCGGCGTTGGCGCCAACCGCTCGGTCGCGCTGGACCAGGCGGCCGGGGCAGCGGATGCGCACGGGCTCAACCTCTTGCGGAGCCATGCGGTGGACGCCGGGAACGTCCTCGACAGGGAAACCGTCCGGGCCATGCTCGTCATCAGGCTCTCCCAGCTCGCCGCGGGGTCCTCCGGGATCAACCCCTCTGTGGCGGAAGCCCTGCAGGAAATGCTCAACTCGGATTCCCTGCCGGAGGTGCGGGAGTACGGCGGCATCGGCACCGCCGACCTCCCGGCCCTGTCCGGCACGGCACTAACCCTTCTGGGCGAACGCAAAACTATGGACGGCCGGCAGATCACTTCACCGCTTTCCGGCTGGGCCACCGAGGACGCCCTGCCGTTCATCAGTTCCAGCGCCCTGACCATTGCGCTGGCAGTCCTGGCCCAGCAAAAACTGGCCACCCTCCTGCATAACCTGGTGTCCGTCAGCGCGCTGTCCTTCACGGCGATGTCCGGCAACCCGGAGGCGTTCGGCCCGGAGGTAGGCCGGGCAGCCGACTCGGCAGCCGTCACCGCCATGGCCGCCGAACTGCACAGGCTGGTGGAGGGCAGTGGCAACCCGGCCAGGATCCAGGACCCGTACTGCCTGCGCACGCTCCCTCAGGCCCTCGGCGCCGTGGGCGAGGAATTGGATGCCCTCAAAGCCATGCTGGAACGACTGGTGGTGGCCGGTAACGAGAACCCTCTGGTGTTCGGTTCGGTGGCGGACGGCAGCAACGGCGTCGCCCATCACGGACTTTTCCAGATGACCACGCTGGCACGGCGATTGGACGCGGCTCAGCTGGCGATCGGTGCAGCGTGCGCCACCAACCTGCGCCGGATCAGCCTGCTCTGCGACCCTGCCTACACCGGGCTCAACCGGTTCCTGGCGGCCGACAATGCAGGCCAGTCCGGCGTCATGATGCTGGAGTACGTGGCGGCCGCCGCCGTGGGACACATTCGGGCAAACGCGCAGCCGGCCAGCCTGCAGACCGTGGTCCTCTCCTTGGGGGCGGAAGAAGATGCCAGCTTCGCCAGCGTGGGAGCGGCCCGCCTGGATTCGACCGTGCAGGCGCTGGCTACCGTCGTCGGCGTCGAACTCGTGTGCGCGGGAAGGACCCTGAGGCTCCAGGGCGGAACGCCAGGCGACTTCACCAGCGCCCGGTTCCGGAAAGCGTTCGATGCCGCACTGTCATTGCCCGCCGACGTCCAGGACCGTGACCTCAGGGGAGACGTCGATGCCGCGGTCCGGCTCGTGATGCTCCCGGAATTCGGTTAAGCGGGTCAGCCGCCGAGCACCACGTTCATCGGCGGCTCCCCTGCCAGCATGAGGTCGATCTGCTGCTGCAGCGTGCGGCCCACCTCGGACGCACTGCTGAGCTTGCTGGCTACGGCCCAGCCATTGTGGCCGGCGGCCGCCGGGGGTCTTCACGTTCGCGCCGAGCAGTTGCTTCGTATTCTACCGGCGCTTCCGCCGTGACCCGGTCTGGTGTCCGCCGGCCGGATGGGCATAGGCCAGCGGGCGCCCTGCTCAGAATCAGCCCGCCGGTTGGGAGCCTCTCCCCCTCACTACGCGATTGGAACATCCCGGACGGATCTGACGTTAGTGCCTTGCATGGCGCGGACAATCGAATCCAGCACGCCAGAGCCATGCGTGCTGTCGGCCACACGCACCAGGTCGGCCGCAACAAAAGCCAACTTCACGTTGGTGCGACTGCTGTGCCCGGCAAGGATATTGAATGCCTCAGCAGAGCTGATCAGGAGCCGGCCCATCAAAATTCCCTGCGCCTGACCGATCACCGTCCGGCTGGCCGTCGCACCCGCGATGGCGTCTCGGGCTGCCAGTTCAGTTTCGACGCGGACAGTAGCGGTGAGATCGATCATCACACCGTCCAGGGCTGTCACCCGATTAGCCTCGTCCAGGACTCCTTCGCCGCAGGTGAGGACGCGCCGGACGCGTCGGCGGGAATCCACCATGCGGTGGTACAGGCAAAAGTAACCACCTTCACGGGTTACCTGGCTGATCAGTTCGGCGGCGCGGGCCCGGTCGTCAGGGTGTTTATGCGCAAGCAAAAGCTCCACACTCGGAGCGATTTCTCCCCTCTTGTAGCCATGCAACCGGAACAACGCCTCGGACCATTCGAACTTCCCGGTACCGGTGTCAAGGTGGAAGGAACCGACAAGACAATCACCGGCTCCGAGAGCACTGGAATAAGATATAGGGCTGACGGCCATGACCGAAATTATCCGCCAGAGCAGTCCACGGCGATACCCACAACGCAGAAGCGCACTCCAACCGAGGACCGACCAGCCCGGGACTGGTCCGACCAGCAGAGCAAAACCATCCACAAGGGAAAGGCGGAGGGGCCCTCATCCTTCCTGCCCATGGAGCGGGTTATGTGTATGTGCCCAGCAGGGACGGCTGAATCGTGGCCGGTCCAATGACCCTACGGGTAGATCAGCGGTATGTGGACGTCCGTGCCCTCCGGTCACCTCTATGATTGGCCGTCCCGGAACCACGATCCGAGGTTAGAGTCCCCCGCAGCGTGGCCGGCAAATCCGGAGGGCTTCGATAAGTTGGTCACGCAGGCCTTCGAACCTGATTGCTGCCGAAGTGCAAAGGCCATCAGGAGCCGCGACAGTTCCAGAAGGATTCCCTTTGCAGCGCGGGCACAGAATGGCGCCCTGCCCGGAATGTCTCCGGAGCGGGGCGCCGCTCATTGGTTTTCTATGCTTATCTCAACGCCGGTTGCATTGAACCAAGGTCACCAGAAGTGCGCTACGTCGATTACCAGCCGCGATCCGGAGCCCGGTCCGTCCAGGGTGAACACCCGGAACGGTAGCCGTGCACGGACGCCGAGGCCGATGCTTGTATAACCTTCAAAGCTGCCTGCGTAGGCTACCTGCCGGAAGGTCTGGTACCCCGTCACGTTGGACAATTCGGCGTTAGCCGCCGGGCTGTACGTGAGGTTGCCGGACTCGCTGTCGTAGGAGGGCGCGTTCACAGTCACCTGGAGGAAGGCCCTGCCCTGCAGCGGGACCGTGAACCCTGAACCGTCCTGCACAACGCGGGGAACATACTGGGCGGTGTAGCCGGCCACTGGGCCGTTGAGATTAACCACCATCCGGTCGAAGCAGAGGTGCTGCCCCGTCCTTACGTCGGTGACCGATGCGGTACTCATCGCTGGATTTGAATCTGCCAGCGATCCCCATTCGAGGCCGCAATAGGACGTGGTTGCCGAGGCGGGCCCCGGAGCTAGGAAACCCAACCCGACAGCCAACACGATGACTGCCAGCCAGGTATGAAACTTTTTCAAGGTGTGCCGCCCTTCGAGTGGTTGGATAGCTCAAGCGTAGGAGCCACAAAGTCCACCAGAACAGGGTTGTGGCCGGTTCGGCGCGGAACCGTTAGAGGAGCCTTTTTACGGTCACGCGGTCGTAATTCCAGGACGGTTTTCGGGACTAAAGAAGCACTTTTGACACCGTTCCTGCACGCTACTGTTATCCGTCATAACGACGCCGGAACGCGGCTCTCGGGGTTCCTGTCCGGACAGCAGGGCCTTCGCCGTAGCCGATCCGACCTTGTCCTCTCGGGCAACCGGGAACGTGCGTACTCTGCAGCTTGCTGAGCACGGCCGGGCTGATGAACGATATGCTCGGTCGAGCATTCGCACGCTCGGCCATGCGGCGTCGACCGGCCCTGCCAGTAATGGCCTCTTCGCGGTTCTGGTCTATTCCCGCGGCCCCTGATCCCGTCGAAGTCCAAGGCACTGATTGCAGCCGCAGCAGTTACGATCTGTGTGGTGATCGAGCTGTTCCAACTCACTAGTCTTCCCGCCGACAATCCTGGCCACCCTTCAAGTTGGACTCCAGCTGTTCCATCCCGAACAGCAGATGTTCGATGAATTGCTGAATGGCTGGCACGACCAGCAACTCTCGCGAAACCTCGGGTACCGATAGTCGAAATTACGCAGGTTCGAGGCCTATTGAGATTGTTACGGTGACGTACTGTTGCTTTGCTGAGTTCGTTCCGCAGACCGGTGGTTCCGCCAGTGAACGCCCGCGGCGAAGACTATGAGCGGCGCATGGATAGCCGGAAGGTTCTTGGCAAACCATTTCGGTAGGAAGATGTCGGTGACGGACCCGGTGTCATCTCCGAGGCTCTTGGCCAGCCCCGTAAGGGGGCAGTGAAAACCATTGGCGGCAAAGATGAGCGTCTCGGTCGCCACCACTGCGGCCGCCAGCCCTGCCCGCCGGTCCGACCGTCCCCGGATTCCGGAGTACAGCACGTAGACCATGCAGGCCTCGATCGTGAACCAGGCCAACGTGTGGAATGCCTTCACCAAGGTAAGCGTTAGGGGGCGCTCCTTCATGGCCGTTGACTGCCCAGTGCTGCTGCGTTGTACTCGATCGAGTCCAGAACGAAGCGCAGGTAGGAGTAGTCGCCGGCCGGTGCGTGCCAGATTCCCTCTCCGCGCCCCATGAGCCGGTGCGTCCCGAACGTGCGGTAGTGGGTCAAGGGAGTCGACCATCGCATCCTGGTGAATGATTTTCCGTCCACAGTCGCCGCGCCGCGGCCATCCGCAGTGAAATTTGTGAGCTGGCCGCGGTCGTTGAACGAAAGGACAGCGCTGACGGGCGGCCTGTATTCGTAAACGAAGCGCCGACGTTGTGCTGGTCGATCTCGTGCCACCTGACGTCGGGAGTGATCAGCACGCCTGGAGCGAAGACACACAGGTCGTTGAACAACGTCACCGTCTCGGCCTCATCCATCTCCGGCCCTTTCGCGGAGACCACCGTCGCGGCCGATGCAACTTTCACCCGCATCGTCGCAGTAGATCCGACAAACCGGTGGAACGCCTGGACCGGCATACCAAACCGCGAGGCATCCATGAGGAACAGGCGCGATGGCTGGTCGTAGACGTTGTTCTGCTCGCCGGTGAAGGTCATCCAGTGAGCATTGGGCCCACTGCGGATCTGGCCGTGAAACCGCGCACGGAAATTCTGCACGCGGGGCAGCCCCACGGCTCCGCTGAGACGGACATACCGTTGCACCACCACCGGAAGCGGCGCGAGATCTGCCTCGGTGAGCAGCGGCGTCGCGACAGCACGAGCCCGGCCCCTTGAGCTCTCGCGATCGTACTCCGCGCGCAAGCTCCAGGGTCCCCGCGCCACAAAGCCAAGCGCCACACCTACCAGGACGATGACGTTCGCGAACGTCCCGTACAAGGCATCGGCCCACGACGTAACGATCAGGACCTGCGACACGACGACTGCGCCGGCACCAACCACCCACCACCTACCCGGCCAGGCGAAGAGGGAAACTGCGGTCCCGACGAGCAGAGCCGCAGCCAACAGCCAAACGAAGCCCAGCGGCCTATTTATCGGCTGCGTCAGCAGCGGAATCGCCGCGACCCCTAACCCCTTGGCCGCGCCCATCAGGTGAATGAGCCCGTGGACACTCAATACGGCAGCGAACATGACGCTCACGAAGAAGTTCCCTGCCGCCCACACCGGGGCATCGTGAACACGTGACGATGTGGGCACGGGCGGTCCCTCCTTCAGGTTGGACATTCGCGGCGGGTGAGAGACGTTGGATGGGATTGGCTGGCAGTTCGGGCCGCGAATCCGGCCGGGGAGCAGCCAGCCGGTACATCTATTCACGGCTGCAGGATTCGCGGACGAGGAACTACCGGTACCAGCCCACCGCGCGGTCGTAGCTGCATTCGAGCGCTCCAGTGCCACTTGCAACATCTCCGCCGGTTGCGGAGTAGATAGCTCCGAAGTCGGCACCCTCGGCTTCAATCCGTCCCCGCGCCCAGATCTGAGCGACCTCAAGATCCTTTTCCGGGATCGACTCCCGGGTTCTGTGGTCAGCGCTGAAATGGATGTCCAACTGGTACTCCCCCGGCTGGGACGTTCCGGCATGGTCGCCGGGGCCGTGTTCATCTCGTCTGCTGATAAGGACCTGGGCGGAGGCATGAAGGACGGATGGCTTGCTCGCGAGGCTACCTTGCTGCTGCTGTTTGATCCGCAAGCCTGACACCACACTCTCCACCGTGTCTTCATCGGTGACCAGGTAACCGGAACCGCTGATGTCGGATTCTGAGCCCCGGACGCTGCTCAGATGCTGGCCGAACTGCTCGGAGCTGGAGTGGTTGGAGTCCATGCACCCTCCCTGAGGGTATTCGCGGCGACTGCCGACGCTTTCCACACTAGACCCTTCGCCGTCGCCTGTGCCGGTGTTGCCTGGAATGATTTGCGGGCGAGATCCCCGAACTCCCCGCCGAGATCACCCTGGCCGAAGCCATAGCAGTCCACCGTGTCCGCACCATCTCCCGTTTACGGTCATCCACGCCAGCCTGCTCATGGCCGTCCATGACCGCGCGGCCGAGTCTGGACACGTAGGACGGATCAACCAAATCAGGGCTTCCCGGAAGCGAGGCCGGATCCCACACATCTGCACTCTGCCACCGGGTGGGACGCCACAGCCTCTGATACCCCAGAAACGTTCACACTGAACCCGGAACGTCCATCGACACCGACGAACTAGGCCGCAAAGTCATGTCGCCTGAAACAGAGAACTTCATGAAGTAGTGAAGGCAGAGCCAGGAGGAGGGCAGCACAATGCAGGCCGAAGAGCTGCCCACGGACAGGGTGTGGACAATGTCCACGCCCCTTTAGGCCGGACAAACACGCGATGAGGACACTCTGCCTGATTGGGATCAAGCAACTATCCGCGGGAGATCCTCGAAGACAATTCGCCTTAGTCATGTCGTCACCACAACTCCTGGCAAAATGTCCACACATTAAAGCAAAAACCCCTCTGACGAGGGGTTATGCGTGCCCGAGGTGGGACTCGAACTGCATTCCAGGCCCTCAAACACTGGGCTCCCACGGAAAGATGCGGAATCCGGCCCGATCCGACCCATGTACGACGCGGTCCGAAGCCCAAAGTGTGCACAATGTGCACACGCTCTTTTCCCACTCGATGCCCGATCCAACCAGCTCGCGCGCGCCCGCATAGGCGCCGGTGCTCACTAACTTTTCCGTATCGCGCGGCCTGATCGCGGAAGTAGGAACGCGCTGTAAATCCGCTGTGAAGTGCTCGCCTATGAGCAGCATCGCGAAGGGTGCGTGGTCGGATGTCGACTGTCGATCGCTATTTGGGAGGCCGCCTGGGCGCTTGTAGCGTCACGTTGTCGTTGGAGGAGTAACCCCAGTCCGACCGCGGCCAAGGGTGCATATTCTGGATTACCACTGTCAACGGCCGCCCGGTATGCTCCGTCCGCCGCATCTGGGTCTCCTTGTTTTTCCAGGAGCCTCCCCATCATGAGCCAAGCGGAAGGTGCATGATCTTGATGGTGGCTGTCGCTAGCCTGCTCATACGCACGGCGGGCTCCTTGCCAGTCGCCGGCCTCCATAAGTCTTATCCCGTCAAGGACCGCACCTCTTGGTGCGTACTCGGGGTGGCCGCTGTCCTTCGCAACCTGGAACGCCCTTTGAGCTCCGGCGGGGTCACCGAGTTCCAGCCGCAGTGTCCCTAGGGTGACTGCGGCCCTTGGGGCGTGATCGGGGTCGCCGTGATCAAACCGTATTTTGGAGCGTTGCTGCGAGTCGCTCGTTGTGATTAATCTGCGGCTCCGCTCACGGCTACGGCATCTTTCGTGTCCAAAGTTTCATTGTGATGGATGAACCTTCATATGTCGCTAATTACCGCCAGCAGTGCAACTTTTTCGATGTCGCCGGCCCCCAAGCAACCAGGCTGTTCATGGCATTTCGTTCCAGCGGCGGGCACGAGGCTCAGGACCTTCTTGGCCATCGTATGGAGGCGGCGCAGAGGACTGCTGAGGACATCCATAAAGCTCCCCCCGGTCCGGCTGGAGCTGCCAGCAATCCTGCGCCGACTGGCAGGGCAACTTGTCCTAGGCGGTTGCCGAGCAGCCTCAGCGCCAGTGCGGCCCCTCGCGCGTCCGGGGGAACTGCCTGGGTGATGAGTGTCATCGTGATCGGTTGTCCGAGTCCGAGGAAGAATCCAACGATGGCTAGGAGGATCGCCGCCAGGACGGGATTTCCGAACAGCCATGGCAGGATCGATAAGGTGATACCTGCCCCTGCGAGGCTGGCGGTGATGAGCCCGGTTCTGCTCCATCGGGACAGCATGACGGGCAGGAGCAGACGGGACGTAATCGAGGCGGCCGCCCGGATGGCCAGAAGGACGCCGATTCCGATGGGGGCGATTCCGTTTTCTTCTCCCAGTAGCGGGAGGAACGCAACGATGATGTCGGTCGTGGCCAGCAGTGCGAGGCTGGCGAGCATATTGGTCTTCACGGTGGGGATACCCAGAAGATGGGCCACAGACTTCGACGTCGGGGCCTTCGTTGGAGCTGCCTCTGAGGTTTCCCGAGCATCTGCGCGTTCCTTCGCCGACGCACCGAGCGCGACCGGAATGGCCAGCACCGCTATTGCCCCCGCGAGTATCAATGCCGCGTTGGCGTCCATAAGCCGGGCGGCGGCGGGGGCGTTTCCTGCAGATCCCATGGCCAGACCTGCAACAAGGGGACCAATGAGTTGGCCCAGGGAGAATGCCGCCGTGAACCAGCCGAAGGCTGCGTCCATGCGGCTGAGCGGAACAAATCTTGCTATGGCGGACTGTCCAGCAATCGTGAAGCACAGGTGGCCAATACCCAGTACCGCGCTGGAGACACCAACGAGCAGAAGGGACGGGGCAGCCGAGAGCAGAACCGGACCGGTCGCGAGCAAAAGCGTCCCTGCCAGGGTGATGCCCTTCATCGACGTTCGGCGGTCTGACATTCGACCGAGCGAGAGGGCGATCGCCACGGGAAGGAGGGCGAAGGCGGCAGAGGTCAGGCCGACTGCAACCGAGTCGCCGCCCAGAGCCAACACTTTATAAGAGATGAGTGGTCTTGCGAGATTCAGCGCGATCTGGCAGAGCACCGCGGACGCGATCAGCATCCACAACCACCGTGTGGACCTTTCCTTGCTCACCACTCCCCCTTTAGTGCTGTCAGGTCAGTCGAAGCCAAGCGAAGCGACCCGGATACGAGGTGCCTCACAATCGGCAGGGGACTTCTCGGCCGTAGCCCTTCACCGGAAGTCCGCGGTCGTATCTTTGGCGACCTCCAGGAGCGTTGCCTGAAACGCCATTTCCGCGGCGGCGCGTACCCTGTCGTGGCGGTGCGCGAGGAGCACCCTGCGGGACGGGGCACTCGAACCCAGAGAAACGATGCTGACCCCGGGATGCTTGTTCACGACGGCGGTCCGCGGAGCAAGCGCTATACCCAGACCAACACTGACCATGGCCTGAGCCTCCTGGTAGTCGTTTGCCTGGAACGCGATCCGTGGCGTGAAGCCTGCCGCACTTGCGCTTCTTTGCAGTACTTCAACCACAGGATGCGCATCACCTCGAACGATCCATTCTTCGGTTGCCAGGTCTGCCATGTCCACCTGCTTCCGGCGCGCCAGTCGGTGGTCCTTACCGACTATGAGAGCCGTTGCGTCCTCGAAGACAGTAGTCAGGGCAAAGTCCGCCGGATTGATCCGGTTCCATTCGTAGTCCCAGAGGAGGGACATTCCTACCTGGCCGTTTTCCAGCATTTCAACCAGGTGCTCGAAACGGCTGCTGCGGACGTGCAGCTCAATCGCCGGGTACTCCTTCTTAAACCGGCTGATCACGAGCGGGAGAAAGGATCCGCCCAGAGTGGGGAAGGTCCCCATAGTCAGGCTGCCCCGGTGGAGTCCTGCGATTTCTGCCAAATCTGCCTCAGCGGCAGCCATCTGACGCAAAATACGACGCGTGTGCGCTGCGAGAACATGCCCGGCATCCGTGGGGACCATGCCACGGGTCTGCCGCTGAAGAAGTGGCTGCCCGATTTCGGTTTCCAGGCGCCGCAGCTGCTGCGAAACCCCCGACGGGGAGTACACATGCTTTTCTGCAGCAGCGGTAATCGATCCAAGCTCGACCACGTCCAACAGCAATTCAAGCCTCCGAACGTTCAGCACAGCCGCCCCTCCTTTGAAGTATTTATTATGCCCCCCTCACAATCTTATGCCAGTGCTTCATGTAAAGCGTATTTTCGCTGTCCCAGTCACGCTCTGTTCCCACAAGTGCTCGGCCCAGCCCTTTCTGAGGGCATTTTTTGCCTGTGTGAGTGAAGTAGAAGTGCATGGATATGCACTATTTGCCGTTTGTAATTCATATGAGGTTCGGATCACACTTAGACCAGCCGGCGAGGCTTGCAGGCCCAAGGAAGGGCCCAGAAAGGTGTGGAAGCAATCATGTTTAAGATCCCAGCGACGTGGATGCGGGGCGGAACCAGCAAATGCTGGGTGTTCGAATGGGACAACCTACAGGTCCCCGGAAAGAGCGTGGACGAAGTTCTCCTGCGTCTCTTCGGCAGCCCCGATAACCGTCAAATCGACGGCGTCGGAGGCGGTACATCCACGACCAGCAAGGCCGTCATCCTGTCCCGATCCCTCACTGACGAGGCCGACGTCGACTACACGTTTGCACAGGTGGCCATCGACGAACAGAAGGTTGACTGGGGCAGTAACTGCGGCAACTGCTCGGCCGTGGTCGCCCCGTACGCGATCGAGCGAGGCTGGGTGGCACCCGGTCAGGAGACCACATCGGTCCGAACCCTGAACACCAACACCGACCAACTGATTCTGCAGAAGGTTCCGACGCCGGGGGGCAAGCTTCAGGATCCGGGCACCCAGATGATTCCCGGTGTTCCCTTCCCGGGGCTGTCGGTCGGTATGGGATTCCTGGACCCCGCCGGGAGAACCACCGGGAAGCTGTTCCCCACCGGCGAACCGGTCGAGAAGGTGACATTCGATGGGCGTGAAGTTTCGGCCACGCTCATTGATGCCGGCGCTCCCCTGATCATCCTGGACGCTGAATCGATCGGACTCACGGGCAACGAGACGGCCGCGGACATCGACGGCCAGGCTTCACTCCTGGTGCATTTGGACGACGTCCGCAGAGACGCCGCCGTGCGCATGGGCCTTGCGTCCACACGGGCCGAAGCCGCGCGGGCGATACCGAAGCTGGCACTGGTCGGCAGGGCGGGCCAGGACGATGAAGCTGACCTCAACGTGAGAATGCTGTCCATGGGCAAGCTCCATCCGGCCTTGGCCATCACGGGAAGCGTGGCGCTGACCATGGCCGCGCAGCATGAAGGCACCGTAGTCAGGGACCTCCTCACTACTGATCCTTCCTCCGGCATGATCATGCGGACCCCCGCCGGCATCGTCCAGACTTGGGCGGAAATTCGCGACGGCGTGCCCGTCGTCGGAACTATTCGGAGTGCCCGCCTCATCGCGGACGCCGAACTGCTGCTTCCAGAGTCCTGGTAAGCGGAACACCAAAAAACAGCCTGTCCTCTTATTGACGCCGGAGTGGTGTTGCATTGAGGTAGGCCCAACCAAAGGATTCCTCAATGACGAGCAACAAGTCATCCTTGGAGCCGCCCGGACTCTCCCCGGAAGGCATCGACGCGCAGACCGAGCCAAGCGAACAGCCTGAACCTCCCAAGCACTCCCGGCGGACCATCCTCACGGCTGTCGGTGCGTTCGCACTGCTGGGCACGGCCACCACTGTCCTGGGCGGAAGCTTGCTGAACCCACCCTCAAGCACCGAAGACGGCGACTTCAGTGGCGAAACCCTTGAATTCCTGATCCCCCTGGCCTCAGGCGGCGGAACGGATACCTGGGCGCGGTTCATCGGGACGGAGCTGACAAACTACGTTCCCGGTCGACCCGGCTTTGCACCCGTGAACGAGGCCGGCGGCGAAGGCATTCTAGGCACCAACAGGTTCGCCCGCTCAGCCAAGACCGACGGCACCGAGATCCTGGTCGGAACGGCATCAACGGTCGTCCCGTGGGTGCTGGGACGTTCGGCCGTGAAGTACTCTTTCGAAGATCTCAAGCCTGTCGTAGTGAACGGCACCGGCGGAGTCATCTACGCCCGGGCCGAAGCCGGGGTGGCCGGTGTGCAGGACCTCATCAATAGGGACCAGCCGCTCGAGTTCGGCGGGATCAGTGCCACCGGCCTGGACATCACCACCCTGGTAGCCTTCGACCTGCTCGAAGCCGACGTGACAAGCACGTTCGGGTTCGAAGGCCGGGGCCCGGTCAACCTGGCCCTCCAGCGCGGGGAGATCGACCTGGACTACCAGACGACCTCCGCCTACGGCTCCGCCGTCGCAGGCATCGTCAAAGAGGGCAAAGCCGTCGTCCTGATGTCCTTCGGCCAGCTCAACGAAGCCGGGGATGTCATCCGTGACCCCAACTTCCCCGACGTCCCGACTGTGGCAGAAGCATACGAAACGCTCCATGGGAAGAAGCCCTCGGGCGAAAAATACGAGGCCTACAAGACCCTGCTTGGACTGACCTACACCTACCAAAAAGGACTCTGGGTGCCACAAGAGACGCCGGAGAACGCGTACGTATTGCTGCGCGAGTCCAGCGAAAAGCTTGGCGCGGACGCTGGATTCCAAGAGAAGGCCGCCAAAGTGCTCGGCGGCTACCCCCTTGTTGCGGACCCCGGCGTAGCCGACCGCGTCAGGGACGCCTATAAAGTCAGCGCCTCGGTCCGGACCTACGTCACAGGGCTGCTCGCGAGCAAATACAACATCCACGTTGAATAAGGACCATCATGCTTGATTCAGCAATGGCAGCGCTGGCATCCCTCGCTGACCCCTCCCTCCTCATCATGCTCCTGATCGGCACCGTCGCCGGCCTGATCATGGGCCTCATCCCCGGACTCGGCGGCACGGGCGCCGTCGCGATCCTCCTGCCCATCACGTTCGGAATGGAACCGCCCCAGGCTCTGGCCCTCCTCATTGGCGCCCTCGCAGTAGTTCATACTTCGGACACCGTCTCGGCGGTTTTGCTCGGCGCCCCGGGCTCCGCGTCAGCCAGCGTCACCATGCTCGACGGATACGCCATGGCAAAGAAAGGACAGGCGGCCCGAGCCCTAACCCTGGCATTCCTTTCCTCCATGGCCGGCGGCATCATCGGCGCGGTCGGCCTGACCCTGGCGATCCCACTGGCCCGGCCGCTCGTCCTGTCCTTCGCGAGTCCCGAGCTCTTCATGTTGACCGTCCTCGGTGTATCTTTGGCGGCAGTCCTGTCACGGGGAAACATCATCAAGGGCGTCTCGGCAGGCCTCCTTGGCCTGATCCTGGGAATGGTTGGCACCTCACCGACCACAGCGGAGGAACGCTTCACCTTCGGCAGCCTCTTCCTCGGCGACGGCCTGTCACTCGTCGCCGTTGCCCTGGGCATCTTCGGTCTGGCCGAAATCGCATCCCGCGCCAGCCAGCGCCGCGGAGAAAAGCAAACCATCAGCCTTGGTGGCGGATGGGGCCAGGGCATCCGGGAATGGCTTACCCATTGGACCCAGGTCATCCGGGGAGCGCTCATCGGTATCTGGGCAGGCGTCCTGCCCGGCGTCGGCGCCACCGCCGGAACCTGGATGGCCTACGGCCAGGCCGTCGCAACCGCCAAAGACAAGCGACAGTTCGGCAAGGGCGACCCACGCGGCATTGTCGGCCCCGAAAGTGCCAACAACTCCGTTGAAGCCGGCGACCTGATCCCCACCCTCCTCTTCGGCATCCCCGGCGGCGTGCCCTCCGCGATGCTCCTGGGAATGCTCCTCACTTACGGCATCCAGCCCGGCCCCTCCATCATCACCGAACACCTCGACCTGATGTACCTGATCGTCTGGTCCTTCGCGATTGCCTCGATCCTCGGCGCGCTGCTCTGCTTCCTCAGCGTCAAACAGCTCGCAAAACTGACCAAGGTCCCCTTCGCCGTCCTGGCAGCAGGCCTTGTCGCCATCATGCTCCTGGGCTCATTTCAGGAAGGCGGCCAGCTCGGCGACCTCTGGATCATGATCATCCTCGGAGTCTTCGGCTGGCTGCTGAAATCGACAGGGTTCCCCCGGGCACCGTTCCTGATCGGTTTCGTCCTGGCTATCCCGCTGGAACGCTACTACTTCCTCACTGACAGCCTCTACGAAGGCTTCGACTGGATGGCCCGCCCCGGCGTCATGGTCTTCCTGGCAATCCTGATCCTGCCGATGATCTGGGCGTTCATTAAGTTCATCCGCGCCCGCCGGCACACCAACCTAGACGATGGTCACCGGGACGAACAGCCCGAGGACGACGAAGCTCCGCTAAAGAATTCAACCTGGTCCCTCGCAGCATCAGGCGTCTTCTTCGTCGCCTTCGCCGCCGCCTTAATCTCGTCCGCTTCATTCTCGCCGGAAGCCAGGCTGGTCCCCCAGCTGGTGAGCACCGGAGGCCTGATCTTCTCCGGCATCCTGCTCTTCATTGAGATCCGGAGAAGGCTTCGCGGCAGAACCCCGAAGGCAGATCAGACCATCTCTGAGGAGGCGGGGGGCATCCTGAGCACACAACAGCCCGCGAGGGCAGGTTGGACCCTTGACGCGAAGTTCGCGTTGAAGACCTTCCTATGGATGACAGGCTTCCTGGCTCTCACGGCCGCCTTCGGATACCTGATAGCAGTCACGATCTTCATCCCGGCCTTCCTCCTGATAGTCGCAAGGGCACGTCTCAAGGTGGCCATCATCTACACCGGCGTCCTGTACATCGTGCTCCTGGCACTGCCATCGCTGCTGCCGATTGACCTGCCGCAGGGCTGGCTCAACACCCTCGTCTAGCACCGGAACACCCTGCACACCCAAAGCCATTGGAGAATCAAAAATGACGGTACTCGTAGCCTACGCATCCGCCCCCGAAGGCAGGGAGGCGCTAACTGAGGGGATCAAGGAAGCCCATCGGCGGAAGTCAGACCTGCTCATCGTGAATATCGGCCGTGGCCACCACGACCTGGACGCGCAGGAACTACAGGAGCTCGAAGGCCAACTGACCGAGGCCGGCCTTGCCCTGACCATCGAATCCTCGATACTGGCCGATCCGGGGGACGCGGTCATCCAGATCGCCCAGGACCGCAACGTCGAAGTGATTGTCATTGGACTGAGGCACCGGTCCATGGTGGGCAAGCTCATCCTGGGAAGCACCGTCCAGCGCATTCTGCTCGACGCGACCTGCCCCGTACTCGCAGTCCGGGCCGACAAGCTCTGACCCGGCGCTATTGACTGCCGGACACACTGTCCGGCGAGCATGCTGCCGTTCCCGCACTCCATCGCAACAGGTAGCCCGACGGACGGGCGCGAGGACAGCGCAGCATGCAACGGCGAGGCAGGGTGACCAGACGGTTGCCCTGCCCCTCCTTTACTATCCAGAACTATATGCCCCCCAGATCAAGGACAACCGAGATGAACACCCGCTCTCGCATGGCCAAGCCCCACACTGGATCCCTGAGGCCCGAACCCATCCCCAACTGGTCCACACTTTCGCGCACCGATGAAGTGGAAATCCACAATCACGGACGAGTCATAGCGTCAGGGCGCATCGATATGCTCGCCCTGGACGGCAGCATGCTCTGGCTGCAGCAGGACGACGGACAGGGCCGGGCGCTGTTCCTGCACAGCGACGGGATGCGTGTGTACCGGCGACCAGTCAACCAAAGTTGAGCTGACGGGTCCCAAGGCAGATACGACTTGCCAACCGCCGCAGAAGTCCTGGCACAGATCGCCGACGGCGTGGCCGCCCCAGGGCTACTGCTGCCTTCTGGGCTGCCGGGTCTGAACGTCCGGCAGTGGCCTGGGCGTATGCGTGTCCTAAATGGCCGGGTGGTGGGGGCCTGACGTTCGCAGGAGCCCAATAGACCCACAACCGACAAGCTGTCCGCGCACTCCCTGAATCATCGAGAATGGGATCAGGCAGGGTTAGATATAGTCCCCAGCTCGTTCCCGTGCGATCTCCAGGAGGGTGGAATGGAAAGCGACCTCGGCCGGGGCGTAGACCTTATCCTGGCGCTGGGCCAGCAACACACGCCTTAGCGGAGCGGCAGAACCGAGGCTTAGGACCTTCACGTCCGGGTGCTGTAAAGCCATTGCGGTCTTGGGCACCATGGCCACGCCCATTCCGACGCTGACCATGGCCTGAACCTCCTGGTAGTCGTTGGCCAAGAAGCCGATTGTCGGTTCAAATCCCGCATCCTGGGCGGAGCGTTGCAGCACCTCAACGACCGGATGTGCTTCTGCGCGCACTATCCACGATTCCTTGCGCAGATCCTTCATGCTCACCTGCTCGCGGTCTGCTAGCGGATGGCTGCGGGACACCAGGATCACAGTGCTTTCCTGGAAGACTTCTGTCACCACAATGGACTCGTCAAGAAACCGATCCCAAGGGTAGTCCCAGAGCAGGCACAGGCCCGTGGCCCCGGACTGGAGGTCGGCTACGAGTTCATTGAAGCGGGCGCTGCGCAGGGAAAGACTGATCGCCGGGTAACGCTTCTTGAAGGTCCGGATGACGAGGGGCAAGAAGGACCCGGCCAGGGTGGGAAAGGTCCCCACGGTCAGAGATCCGCGCTTAAGGCCGGCAATCTCGCCTAGGTCGGACCGGGCTGCGCGCATCTGCTGGACTATTCTCCGGGCGTGCCCCGCAAGTACCTGACCGGCCTCGGTGGGCACCACCCCGCGGGACCGCCGGTTTAACAGGGGCTGCCCAACCTCTTGTTCGAGCTTTCGCAACTGCTGGGAGACGGCGGAGGGAGTGTACATCATCACCTCAGCCGCGGCCGTGATGGATCCCTGCTCGACCACCTCGAGCAGCAGCGCCAGCCGCCTGACGTCAAACAGATCCTGGCCCTCTTCGTCTACCAACGTTCCACCCTTCCGAGAGGCTCGAGTACCGACAAGGACGGATAACCATGCGGGTCCACGCCTCTCCTGTCTAGGAGTCGCGACCCGTAGTCGTACTCTCAACCGGCACGAATTAAGCAATGCTACATCCCCTTTTGGAAATCCCACATTGTCTAAATCTGTGATTTGGCTCAAAGTCTTTGTAAGACCCCAAGCAAACTCGGCATGCGGTGCAGGCACCAGGTGGAAAGCCAAGCGGCATGGATGCCCGCAGGCACCTGCAAGTGCTGGATGCTCAAGGTGGCTGACACACCTTAAGACCAGAGCCCCGCTGCCCACCCGAAACGTGGGTAATCGGGACTTAATGCAGGAGCAGAACAGAACACTGCTCATCAGCGCTGGCCCCACGCCCGCACTATCATCCAGTTCCCGGAGGCCTCAGGCAGCGCAGTCGCCGCTGCCGGCTGCCGTACAACGTAGGTTTCTTCCTGCTCCATCCTGGGAAGATCGGCCACGACTTCTCTGCATGGAGAAACGACCGGTCGCCCCCTGAGAACGCCCTTTGAGGGATCCTCACCGGACGCGGAGTATGGTTCTTGGGCTCTGGTTCGGTCCAGTCTGTGGTTTCGAGGAAGGCATCGTTTCGAATCCGGCGTATGAGACGGTGTGAGCCGCTTACTTTAGTGGCTTGGAGCACGTAATCCCTCAGGACGAACCATAACCGATCGGCGGACCACCAATTTGTAGGGGTGAATCTGTATTCGTGGTCTTCCCTCCTCAAGAGGTTGGGAAGCATTTCAACGGCGCCCTTCCAGAGATGATACGGGTCTTCGGGATCAATTCCTGCGGGCAGACCAGCCATGCATGCGAAGTATCCGGTATCACTTCCTTTAACCTCGGCGGAGGCGATCACGCTAATGAGCGTTCCGAAAGACGCGAGATCCATCGAACCTTCCGGTGGCGGTTGGATGGAAACCGGAAAGGACTCAGAACACCATCGGTTGTCTCTGTTCGCCGTCATGCAGGGCAAGCCGTACAACCAGTCCGTCAAGGTCACAGTCACCGAGGATGAAGAGCCGGCCATCTGGGCCTGGCTGGCCGGACGCGCCGAGACGATGCGCGCCATGTGGGAGCCCGTTCCTGGGGCAGGTCGGACAAGCAGAAAGCCCCGCAGTCAGTGACGGCGGGGCTTTCACGGCTTCAGATGAAGCTGGTTACTAGCTGCTGGGCTGGTCGAACCGCTGACCGGCCGGGTCCGGTCCCAAGACCATGAACACGAGCAGGATGATTCCACCCAGGAAAGGAATCAGCCCGAGCAGAAGCAACCATCCGCTTTTATTGCTGTCGTGCAGACGACGGACCGACAGCGCCAGGGACGGCACGATAGTAGCCAAACCCCAGATGACTAGCAGTATCAGCCCGAAGATGGCGCCTGGGCCGTACTGGGGTGTGCTGCTGATTGACGACGTCGACGTGGTGCCGACGCTGATGATGATGTTCAGGATGATGCTGACGACGACGGAGACCAAGGTCCACCACCAGTATTCACTCCGGCTGGCCCGGCCAGTGAACGTGGCGTACTTCTTGTAGAAGCGCTTCACGGCTGCCTGGAACGGTGCTCCGTAGTAGGGCGCCCAGAGCGGCGGTTCGCCCTGCCAAGATTGCGGTTGCTGCGGATACGGCTGCTGCGAAGGATAAGGCTGTTGCGACGGGTATTGCGGGTTGCTCACGGTTTCCCCCATTGAATTCGATGTGATGAGACGCGCTCATCGTACGGCTCCTTGCCGACGAAAAGTTCAATACTCACGGAAATTTACGCCGAGTTTCCCTGGACGGCGGCAGTCAGGTCACACAAAAGGGGTGGCACAAAACGTGCCGCCCCCTTTTTCTGGAGGCTACTTGACGAGTCGAAGGACCGGTCTGCGGAACGTGAGCAACGCGCCTGGCTGGAGGAGGAACACGGTTGGGAGCGCCAGAAGCGCCAGGAGCGCCAGCAACGACAGTCCGTTGAAGATCGGCTGGCTGATTCCGATGTCGAGTGCGGCGGCGAGGATCAGAATCTGGAGTACTTTTCGGGTTCTCATGTCTTCCATGTGTGCGGTCCTTCACACTCCGGTCACCGGCAGGGCGGTGGCCATCAGCTGTACTCGTGACGGAGGGCTGCGCGGAGCTGGGCGTTGCGTGTGCTGACCCACCTCGCCGAAGACAACTGACGATGGAGCGCCTCCTCGCATACACGCAGAGGACCGCTCTGCCCCTCCTCCCAAAATGCTGTGGGGGACTGTCTGATGGACGTGGATCCAGTTTGGCCTGACCGGGCCGGTCGGATCAACGTCAACCCTGCCATCCTCGTCGACGTCTTAGAACGCCATTTCGAACTCGCGTGCTCCGAAGATCAAGCACCGAGCGTTCAGGAGGTATGCACGCCTTCTCGGCCGTAACACTCGGGTGAGCTGGGCACGTAGCGGTTCGCGGATCGCGTGAACCGGTGCCGCTCGCCGGCTCTGACCGCTACCACCTGGTCCGTCCGGGCCTCCAGCATCGCTGTCGCGGCATCACCTCCCGTCTACGCTCCGGAGGAAAGCGCGAATGACTTCGTTGAATTAGCGGGATTTTCTGTCATCGGATAGTTTCCGATGCCCGGCAATCGTGCGATCCGGGCCAGCCGGGGAGTTGTCGAGCATCCGCAGCTTCTTCCCACAGCCGAAAACTCGAATGCAGTCATCCCACCGCCGAGTCGTGCAATGAGGTACCCAGCACCGGAGCCCTGTTGTCGGCCCGCTCTTGTGGTTCCTTGAGGGGGCGCAGAAGAGGCTGCGGACGCCCGGAACGCTGACGGGCCTTATGCACTTAACCGAACCTCCGGTCTCACCTGCATGCCGGGGATTCTGATAAATACCCAAATCCACGCCGACCACCGCAAGAACCCATGATGTCTAAGACGCTGCCGCTCCTAACGCTAGCAGCGTCTTAGGATTCGGCGCCCTTCTTCATCGCTCCTGCCGGACGGCGCGGATCCCGGAGTCGCGGGCGCATCATCGTGCGTGCGACTTGGCTGGGCTTCATCGGCGGTTCGGTGAGGGGTGTCGCCCTGTCTGGCCGGAGGCCGTCGAGGAAGAGCTCGACGTTGCGCCGCCACGCGCCGGGTGCCACATCCCTGGTGGCCTCTGCGATGCGACTGTTGGCGAGCATGATGAAGACGAGATCTTCGGCCGTGAAATCTGAACGAACCGCGCCCGACTCACGCGCCTGGCGAACGAGTTCTTCGATGAGTGCCTGAATCCGCCTGCGGAGCGCCACCAGTGTGTCGGATCCATCAAGTCGGGTGGTCATGAGGTTGAGATAGCCGCGGCTGTCAGCCTCGAGCGCGCAACTGGCCATGATGTAGCCGGAGAGGCCCGCCCACCTGTCTTCGTCCCGCAGGGCCTCTTCGACAAGGCGCAACTGCTCGTTCAAGGGGTCGACCAGGACAACGCCCCACAAATCCGACCGGCTGGGGAAGTGTCGGTAGAGAGTGCCAGCGCCAACTCCGGCCGACGTCGCAATGGCATCCAGTGACGCGTTGAGTCCCTCCGCCGCGAACGCAACCCGTGCTGCCTCAATGAGCGCTTCGCGATTGCGAAGGCTGTCGCTACGAGGGGCACGAGGGCGTAGCTGCCTGTCTTCCGGATCCTTGCTCGGCATGATGCAACACCTCATTTTCGTCATCGGGAATACGGAGATGGATCTACGCATTACACCTACCGGAGACAGCTCTCCACAACACTAAGAATGGGAGATTACCATGGAGTTGGGTGTGTATTCCTTTGCAGAAGCCGTTGCGGACCCGAACACCGGGCGCCGAATCAGTCCTCAGGAACGCCTGAAAGATCTCGT
Organism: Arthrobacter oryzae; assembly: GCF_031454875.1. GTDB lineage: Bacteria > Actinomycetota > Actinomycetes > Actinomycetales > Micrococcaceae > Arthrobacter > Arthrobacter oryzae_D. The sequence goes on along the minus strand of NZ_JAVDRQ010000013.1, from coordinate 147,475 downwards.
CGAGGAAATTGAGCTCGCCGATCAGGTTGGCCTCGACGTCTACGGGCTCGGAGAGCACCACCGAGAGGATTTTGCTGCTGCGAGTCCAGCTGTTGTCCTTGCGGCAGCCGCTGCACGAACCGAGAAGATTCGCCTCACCAGTGCCGTGACCGTCCTCAGTTCCTCCGATCCGGTGCGTGTACATCAGGATTTCGCGACTCTCGATCTGCTGTCGGCAGGCCGGGCGGAGATCATGGCGGGCCGCGGTGCATTCGTCGAGTCGTTCCCGCTGTTCGGATTCGATCTGTCCGATTACGACACCCTTTTCGAAGAGAAGCTGGATCTTCTTCTCAAGATCCGCGCTGATGAGAAAGTGACCTGGTCCGGTCGCCACCGTCCGCCACTCTCGGATCAGGGTGTATACCCGCGCCCGGAACAGGATCAGCTGCCCGTCTGGGTGGGAGTCGGCGGGTCGCCTTCCTCGGCCGTACGCGCCGGGAAGCTAGGGCTGCCGTTGTCTCTTGGCATCATCGCCGGAGACGTCCGCCGCTTCGCTCCACTGGTGGAGCTTTACCGTGCGACCGCACTCGAAGCCGGCCACCCGGAAAACGCGGTGAAGGTCAGCATCAACGCTCACGGCTATGTCGCCGACAGTAAGAAGCAGGCCATCGAGCTGAGCTACCCATACTTCCAGTCCGCGATGAGCGCCTTCCTGAACACGCCCTTCTCGGCACTGCCGACGAAGCAGCACTACGGCGCAGACACCGCCCTGCAGGGAGCCCTCGTCGCCGGTTCCCCCGAGGAAGTGGCCGAGAAAATCCTGTTCCAGCAGAGCATCTTCGGCAACGGGCGCTTCCTCATGCAAATCAGCGTCGGCACGATGCCACACCACGAGGTCATGCGGGCCATCGAACTGCTGGGCACCCGCGTAGCCCCGATCGTTCGCGTCGAATCCCTCGTCTCTGCAACCTGATGACAACCATCCGCTTCGCGGACGCCGACACGGCCGTCGAAGTGGAACCGGGCTCCTTCAGGGAGCCTCACCGAACAAAAGCGAATCCGTGCGCCTGCATCACCACGGACAACCAATCACCCACCATCGTCCAAACGGGGTAACACCAATGTTCATTGCAGCATCCATCCTCAGTGTCCTCTTCTCGGCCGTGCTCGTCTTCTCCGCAATCGGCAAGATCCGCAAAGACCCACACCAGATAGCCGTCCTGGAGCTTGTGAAAGCGACCAAAGCGGCACCACTGCTCGCCACACACTCGAACTCGCCGCCGCGGCCGGTCTGCTCGCCGGTCTCGCCTTCTGGCCCATCGGAATCGCAGCCGGCATCGGCGCAGTTCTCTACTTCGCCGGGGCGATCGTCGCGCACCTGCGGGTCGGGGACCGCGCCGTGACCAGTTCTGCCGTTCTGCTCGGAATCAGCGTCACCGCGGTCGTTCTCAGGGCCCTGACACTCTAACCTCGCTGCGCGCGACGACCCCTCCTCATCCCGGACAGCCGGGAAGGAGAGGGGTTCGTCGACGTACCTAAAGTTCGCAACTGGTTCCTGCTCTGTGGACTCACCGTCAACCCCAGCAGCGCGCACCGGATACCCGATCCTGACGGCGGGTGGGCTACGCCGCGTCAGCCTCCGCCGCAGGGCTTCCACAGGCAGGACACGAAGCCGTTGGCGTTGTGACTTCCTCCCTTCGTCCCCTGCATACAACGCGACCGTTGAAGGATCCGAGCGGGCACTCCGCTGCCAGGACTACTCTGTGGTTTTGCTCCATCTCCCGCATCCCCCTGCCACTCCAGGATTCCCTACGGGCCTGAACATCCTCTGCCGACGCGTGGACGCGCTGCTGGTTCTCGGGGCCGGCACACTGGAAAAGGACCAGATCGAGCAACTGCAGCGGAGTGGAATCCGCACTTTGTGATCGGTATGCACAGCGAAGCAGGAGGACGGTGAGGTACGAGCTGCAACCACCGCAATCCGCCACCTGGTTCAGCTCGGGCACACGGACCTGGCCTTCTTCCATGGCGAACTTGCGGCCGCGTCCCGGATCCGTCTGCAAGCAGACGGAATGGAACACTGGAGCGCTCTGAACGCTGATGGCATGTAGCTAAGGGAAGTCCGGATTGAAAGTCGGCCCGGGGGTGATCAGTAACAGCCGGACGGCGTTCAGCCGTCTTTGGGCCGAGCCCGGGTCAAATCAAGGTCGTATTCGTCTGCCGAATGGGTTCGGACTGCCATGGAACTCGGCGCATAAGCAGGGTCGACCACGACCGAAAGCCATGCTCCTTTTCGACGTGGCGCCGTTCCTGACATCGAGCCGGGCGGGCATGGCGCCCGCCGAGTAGGTGGGAGCAGTATGAGGGAACGAACGCTCCCAGCGCCGACAGTCCGCAGGGTGGTTCCGTTGATCCCCGTGCCCGCCTGCATCCGTGGAGCCGTTATGTGGCCCTGGGTGATTCGTTCACGGAAGGTGTCGGAGATCCGGAGCCGGGCAGCCCGGGGGCCTGCGGGGCTGGGCGGACCGGGTCGCCGAAGAGCTGAGCATCGGGCACGAGGATTTCGCGTACGCGAACCTGGCTGTCCGTGGACTGCTGGTCCGGCAGATCCTGGATGAGCAGGTGGGCCCAGCGCTGGCCCTGCAGCCGGATCTGATCACGCTTAACGCCGGGGCAACTCCCCACAAAGGCATCGCTGCATTCCTAAGCCGGCCAGAAGGTAGCCGGGCGCCAATAGACAGTAAGCGAGGCCCGCCTACCCCGACACAACCCCAACCGCTGCGCCGCATTACAGGCTTCGACGCTGCACTTGGACAATGGAACCGACGACTTATGACAGCTTTGCTACGGTCGTCTGCGATCCGGCTACCAGAGCAGGAGCGGATGCGCGACGCCGTCTTCACGTTCATGAATAGTCCTCCAGTTAGGGAAAACCCCAACCTGACGTCAGGCAGGTCAGCCAAAGGACTGTCACAATAGGGTCCGATTCGGCATTTCTGACAATGGTTCCAGAAGGTCTCTGATCCCAGCCGGACTGAAGTGTCTCGTAAGACCTGGCGAGGACACCGAGATCGAGCCCAGGTTGCGAGACATAGCGACGCACATCGGAAAACCCAAAAACTGACGACCTATTAGGCATCTAACCGGCTTCAAAGCCCGCCGCCGTATCTCCGCGGCCACGATATCAAGGAGTACAAAATGGCAAGAGGACGGCCCTTACTGCAGTCCACCGCCCGGTCGAGAAAGGAGGAAAAGCGCATGAGTTGCATGCTGCCCAACGGAGCTGATCGCATCAGTGATTGGACAGTCCTGGCCCCAGGCGACGAGGTCTTCCTTGCCGGAAATAATGCATTCGCCTTTTCTGGTTCCGTTGATGCAGTAACCGAAGACGGTGCAATCCTTTGGCTGCACCTTGAAGACGGCGCCGGACGCCGGCTCTTCATGCGTGGCGAGGGCAACGAAGTCTGGCAACTCCGCCCCCTACTCAGTCTTAATGAGAAACGACGACGGGACCCGAGCCCGGGCGCTAATTGCAGCGAGTCTGTCCCCTCAGCACGAGACACAGAAGTTTCACGCGTGAAGGCGTCCTGCCAGTCAAGCAATCCGGCTACGGTCCGGAATTCGGTGTTGAAGGCATCCAAGCCGCCGACTTCCCGCAGGTCATCAACGGTTGACAGAGTCCACAGCCACACTGACTGGACGCGTGCATATTCGTTTTGAAACTGGCTCTGCCTGCTGAACAACCCGGCAGGCACGGGCCTGCACAAACTGTCGCCGAACACCGCCCCTTATGTTTTGCTGGCCTCCAGAACAAAGAAGAACGTGGCTCAAGGAATGTTCGTCCAGTTGGGGCACACCCCAACCTGACGTCAGTATTGAGCACAAACAGCATCAGAATCGAGTCCGGGCACCATTCCCTGACGCTGAATGGTCAAACTCTTACCACCAAATCTGACACGCTAAGCTCTAATCCTGGACCATGTCGTTTTGGAAGATCCGGTCACTCAGGTCATCACGGAGTACGCGGAACTGCCCGCCGTTGCCGTTCACCGTGCCGTCCAGGACGTACAAGCCCCGCCCGGCACCCGGACCCCCGGCGGCACGGTCGAGGGCGTCGATCAGGTGACGACCGAGATGCCCCTTCGGCCCAAGTGCCTTGATCTCCGTGAGTTCTTCCGCGGTCAGCCCTGCCAGCACCGCATTGATTTCCGCCATGACGCACCCTCCCCAGTTGTGCAGGCTCATGTTCGCCTTGGTACATAGGCTAGAGTATGGTGGCTGCCGCAACAAGGACGCGGCTCCTCCGCTTGCCCCGCGAGAGGCTAATGACCAGGCCGACCGCATCATGTTTCGTTCGGCAGGTAAAAGCCCTTTCCCTCAGGCCCGGGGTGAAGTGTCCAGGACCATTTGTGCGAGTTCCCTGGCCAACCGGACGGCGTCCGGGTGCTTGTCGAGCTGTGAGTTGGCGACTGCTCCGTCGTAGAGCAACCGGAGACGCGCCGCCACATCGGCGGCGTTACGATGAACCAGACCTATTGTCCTGTTTCACCTAAAGCTGCCGGGTCTGGCATCCTCCGGCCACAGAGGGCCTGCTAACTCGGAACTGAGAATCACGCCGGGTCGCCGCACCCGATATATGATCCCAAGCGCTGATTCGCGGGCGAACAGTGCAGCGCTGTGGGTCGTCACGTGCCCCGCACGTACCAAGGCGCCGAGCACTTCGTTAAAATTCTCGCGCACCACTGATCTGCGCGCCACTTCGTCAGGATAGGAAACAAGGGCGCAGCGACCAGACCAGAGCTCACGCTCATCGGCCATTGCAACCAACGTATGCATGAGCCTTTCCTCCTGAGGCGTCAGCCTCAGCGAAGTTATCCACTCCGCGAATAGCTTGCGCTGAGCGGTGGCGCCGGATTGGATCTTGTCACCCGGCGGCCACAAGGGTCCGAACGGGACGGGGCCAGGCACTACGCCTCTGCCCCTAAAGTACCGGCTGGCATCTTTTACCTTCCTTCCATACTGCAGGCGCCGTCGTGGTTATGCACGGGAGTCGCGGAGGCCGGGCTGTCGGAAGCGGCACTCCCGCGTTAAGCCGTAGGGAACGTCCCCGCTCAGGGCCACGGTGAATAGTTCCGGGCTGTGACGGGTGATCAGAATCCCGCGTTTGGGCAAAGTCGTTGCCCGAAGCCGCAAAAGCCTCTCGGCAATTGTGAGCAGCCGCTGCATTGCGGCCTTGTCCTGGGCGGTCACGGCAAGGGTGTGTTCGGATCTGGCCTCGATCACGTCATCCTCCGATGTGTTGGGGCGGCTGATTCGATGCGAATGCCCACGGGAACCGCTAAGTGCTTCTTTCCGCGCCGGAGCATCCGCAACTTTCGTTTAATCATGAGACAAAAGCTCCCGAGCGTCAATCCCGCTCCCCTTCCTTTACCTGAGGGGCGCCTGGAGAGTAGCCGCCACGGCAGAACCAACACGGGAGGGAAGCCCGGGCGGTAGCACACCCTTGACACCTCCAAACTTTCGTCTCATGATTAAACGAAAGTTTGTGCAGAGGCGCACATCCGATTGGAGTAGTCAATGAACGACACATTCTCACCCCCAGCTCTTCGCCCATCGCGGCGGAGTCTGCTGCTTGCGGGCTTGGGGACCGCCATGTCAGCCCCGTTTCTCTCTGCCTGTGCCGGTTTCGATACCAGCGGGGCCGCTGCGGGTCAGGGGACGGTCGGGTTCCTTTCAACACAGTTCACTCCTGTGGAGGAAAAGCAGCGCTATGAAACGGTGCTGAAGAAGTTCGTGAGGGTTCCCACGGCCTACAACGCCGTTGACCCTGGGGTCTTCGCCTCCACAGTGAAGTCCCAGACCAGTGCGAAAAACGTCCGCACCTCCTTGCTAGGCGGCCTGCACGGGGAACTGGCGCCGCTTTCAGAATCCCTGGAGGAGGTGGACGGCATCCTCAGGGACCTCTCCGGACGCGGGTTCACCAAAGAAATGCTTGAACTGACCAAGGTCGGCGGATCGAACTCCAAATACATCCCATGGATGCAGGCCACATACGTTGTCGCGGTCAACAAAAAGGCGTTGGAGTGGCTCCCCTCCGGTGTCGACGTCAACGACCTGACCTACGAAGGTTTTCTGGCATGGGCTAAGGCCGCCAAACAAGCCGCCGGACGCCCGGTCTTTGGGATGCCTGCCGGGCCCAAGGGACTCCACCACCGCTTCTATCAGGGGTTTCTGCTCCCAAGCTTCACCGGCGGGCAGATCACCACGTTCCGCAACCCCGACGCCGTGACTGCCTGGACCTACATGCAGGAACTATGGACGAATATGGCACCTGCCTCGACCAATTACGACGCCATGCAGGAACCGCTCGCCCGGGGTGAAGTGCTCGTCGCCTGGGACCACGTCGCCAGACTCGTGAACGCCCCCGCAAGCAAGCCCGACGACTGGCTGATGGTCCCGGCGCCCCGTGGACCAAAAGGACGCGGATATATGCTCATCGTCGCCGGTCTGGCTATCCCCAAGGGCGGCAAGGACCGCGATCTGGCCGAACAGGCAATCCGAGGGCTAGCGGAACCGCTGACTCAGGTCGAAACCCTTCGCCGGAACGCGTTCTTCCCGGTGGTTCAGACCGAGCTGCCCACGGACCTGACCGGCGCCATCGCGCTGGAAGCAGTCGCAGTCCGTCGCCAACAACGTTCCGCCGGGGCACTGCTGGCTCTGCCGCCCGTTGGTCTTGGAACAAAAGAAGGTGAAGTCTCCCAGATTTTCAAAAACTGCTTCCAGGAGATCTGCCTTAACAACGCCTCGGTCCAGCCCGTTCTCGACCGGCAGGCCGCCGAACTCAACACGATTCTGAAAGCACTCAATGTGCCGTGCTGGGCACCTGACCCAATCTCCACCAAGTGCGAGGTAGCGTAATGACAGTTCAAACCCCCACCGCCCCGGCCAGAACCGTGCTCAGGCCGCCGCAGCGCCGCGTTCCGCCGGCAGTGTGGCTCATCGGCCCCTCCGTGATCTTCATGGTGCTCCTGCTCGGCTGGCCCGTCATCGAGGGAGTGCTCCAGGCGTTCCAGAACGAAAAGGGGTTCACGCTAGACTTCGTCGCCCGCATGGTTCAGGACCCGTACTTCTGGCCAGCCGTGCGCAACACGCTGCTGCTGATCGTCATCATGATCCCGCTGCAGTTCGCCTTCGCCATAGGCATGGCACTGCTGTTGCGTTCGAATCCTCGGCTGCACAAAGTCCATTTCTTCGTGTGGGCCATACCGTTGGCGCTCAGCGACCTGGCCGCGGGTCTGGTGTGGCTCGCCATCTTCAACGACCGCGGCTACCTGAATTCAGCACTGTCCTGGCTCGGCCTGCAGGGGAGCTCCTGGCTGGCCTACGACAACCAGACCACCATGTTCATGTGCGTTCTCATCGCCGAACTTTGGCGGGCAACCTCGCTGGTCCTGGTCATCGTCGTCGCCGGTCTTCAAGGCATCCCCAAGGACTATGACGAAGCGGCACAGGTATTCGGGGCAACCTTCTGGCAGCGCCTGCGCCACGTCACCCTGCCGCTGCTAAAACCCAGCCTGCAGGTTGCCTTGATTCTGCGAACGATCCTGGCCTTCCAAACGTTCGCCGTCGCTCAGGCCCTGACGGGGCAGAACTTTCCTCTGGTCGTCGGGGAAACCTACCGCTGGTACACCGGTCTTCAAAACCCGAACGTCGCCGCGGCACTGGCCCTGGTCATCCTCGTCGTGTCGATGTTGACCTCGATCTTCTACCTGCGGGCCCTCCGCGACAAAAGCCAGGGAGGCAAACGATGACCCCTACGATCGCTACTGTTGATACCGCCCCGCTGAAACGCCAACAACGTAACAGGATCCTGCTCCAGGCAGGCTGCATCGCCATCTCGCTTTTCATGCTGATCCCGATCTACCTGATTTCACTGGCAGCCCTCTCGACCCGGGAATCGCTCAATGAGTTCCCTTTAAGCCTGCTGCCCACCAGCATCTCGTTCGAAACCCTCAACGCCTTCCTCGGATCAACGGGCATCTACGGAGCCCTGGGCAACTCCCTGATCGTCGGAGTCGGGACCCTACTTCTTTCCGCCCTGATTGGCGTCCCGGCCGGCTACGCACTGGCACGCTTTGCCTTTCCGGGCAAAGAACCGTATCAGCTGTTCCTGCTTTTCACCCGTGCCTTGCCCATCGTCGTGCTCTCCGTTCCCCTGGCCCGGCTATTCCTGACCGTGGACATCTACGACACCACCTACGGTGTCATCCTGCTGCACACCGCACTGGCGCTACCCACCACGATTCTCATCTCCGCCAGCGTGTTTCTGGGTGTCCCGATCGATGTTGAAGAGGCTGCCCGTGTGTTCGGCTGTACTCCCCTCGGGGCGTTCATGCGGGTCGTGATGCCGATGGCCCTGCCCGGCATCGCCGCCGCCTCAATCTTCACGTTCGTCATGTCCTGGAATGAAGTGCTCGGTGCCTCGATCCTGACTCTTGACCACCGCACACTGCCGGCGCAGGTACTCACCTCTTTGGCGGACTCACCCCTGGCCTACCGGTTCGCCGGCGGATTCGCCCTGGTGATTCCTTCAATCATTTTCATTGCCCTGATGCGCAGGTACCTCACCAACATGTGGGGCTCCACGATCCGCTAGTCCACCTCCTCCCCTTCCCTTTTCTTCTTCCCGAATCATTCAAGGAGCCGATCCCCATGGCTGACATCTCCATCTCCCATCTGGTCAAGACCTATCCCGGAGGCACCGAGCGTGCCACTGATGATGTGTCCCTCGAAATACGTGACGGTGACTTCACCGTTCTCCTTGGCCCCTCGGGCTGCGGAAAAACCACCTTGCTTCGCATGCTCGCCGGACTCGAACTGCCCGACTCCGGCTCGATCGCCATTGGCGGCCGGGACGTAACCTACCTGCCCCCGAACAAACGCAACCTCTCGATGGTGTTCCAGTCCTATGCCGTCTTCCCGCACCGCAGCGTCCGCTACAACATCGGCTTCGGGCTGCAGATGGCCAAGGTGCCGCGGGACGTTATTGAAAAGAAGGTTCACTGGGCCGCCGACCTGCTTCAGCTCCGCCCCTACCTTGATCGGCTTCCCGCCCAACTGTCCGGCGGTCAACGCCAGCGCGTCGCCGTCGCCCGTGCGATCGTGATGGATGCCGACGTCCTCCTCATGGACGAGCCATTGTCGAACCTGGACGCACTGCTGCGCCTGACTTTCCGCTCCGAACTGAAGAAAATCGTCCAGGACCTGGGCACCACCACGGTCTACGTCACCCACGACCAAAGCGAAGCACTGTCCCTCGGGGACCAGGTCGCGGTGATGCGCAAGGGACGCATCGCCCAGCTTGGCGACCCCTTGGATGTCTACGATGCCCCCAGCGACCGGTTTGTCGGCGGGTTCATCGGCTCACCTCCGATGAACTTCATCGACGCTGCCGTCACATCCGACGGGGACACCCTCGTCGTCGGAGACCAGAAGATGATGGCGCCGTCCCTGCTGAAATCCTTCCGGAACTCCGGCGTGGTGCTCGGTGTCCGCGCCGAAAACTTCGCCGTTGCAACACAACGTTCCACGGGCGACATCGCAGCCAAAGTGCTTGTCGTCGAACCCATGGGATCCACGATCCTGCTCACCGTCGATGTCGAGGGACAAACCGTCAAAGTGCAGGCTCCACCGACTTTCCGCGCCACGCCACACCAAACCATCTGGCTCGGGCTCTCGCCGAACACCATGCGCTTCTACGACCGCGAAACTTCGATGGCACTGGAGGCCAAATGATCAACAACCTAGCCGTAAGCGCCGAACAGCTCCGCACCTCCGCCATTGAGGTGCTCCGAATGAACGACCTCGGGACGATGACCAGCGCCGCGCCCAACCTCTACCCGCACATGTGGAGCTGGGACGCCGCATTCGTCGCGATTGGCCTTGCCCGCGTCGACGTACACCGCGCCATCACCGAGCTACGCACCCTCCTGGACGCCCAGTGGTCAACCGGCATGATCCCGCACATCGTTTTCAGCGATAACGACACCGGATACTTCCCCGGATTCGATCGTTGGGGCACAGCAGGAGCGGCGGCGCGCCCCGCCGAAGTCAAGAGCAGCGGGATTTGCCAGCCTCCCGTCCACGCCATCGCACTGCGTCACATCGTGGACCGCGGGCGCGAGAACGGCGGTGGGGACCAGGCGGCAGCCGAAGAGTTCCTTCAGACCTCTTTCGACGGATGGCTGGCCTGGCACCGCTGGCTGGCCACCGTGCGCGACCCCGACGGCGTCGGACTGATCGAAATCCACCACGGCTGGGAATCCGGCTTCGACAATTCCCCACGATGGGACGGGCCCTACGGGCGTATCCGGTCCGGGCACATAGAACCGTTCACCCGCCGCGACACCACGCACGTTGCTGATGCCAGTGAGCGACCGGACGACGCCGAATACACCAAATACCTCTGGCTCGTCCATCAGATGGCCTCTGTCGGATTCAACGACGCCGCTGTGCAGGACATCGTAGACTTCCGCGTCCGGGACGTCTTCTTCTCTGCCATCATGGCCGCGTCCAGCGACGTCCTCGCTGGCCTCGCCGACGAAATCGGCCGCTCCGCAGACGCTGCCGAACTCCGTAACATGGCGGCCCGATTCCGCCGCGGCGTCGACTCTACGCTGGACCCGGAGACGGGTTTGGCCCGTGACTATGACGTGCTGGCTGGGCAATGGATCTCTACGGAGACCGTTTCCGGCTTCGCACCGCTGGTCGCAGGCGGCCGGCCCGAGGTCCTCGCCCGCCAGCGGGACATCCTGCAGGGCCCGCACTGGATGGGGAACGCCCAGCTGATGTTCGCCCTGCCCCCGTCCACCTCTCCGTCCAGCCCCGCCTTCAGGGCCCGCACCTACTGGCGCGGACCCGTATGGCCGTTCCTGAATCTGCTGCTCGGCTGGGCCTGCACTCGCGACAGCCAGCTCGGCCTCTACGAAACGCTGCGCTCAGAATCGCTGCGACAGCTCTCCGACCTGAAATTCGGTGAATACTACGAGCCGTTCACAGGAGAACCCCTCGGAAGCCTCGCGCAAGCCTGGACAGCAGCCGCCGCGCTCGAATGGCTCGGCACCGGCCAGATCTCCGCCGGTCGGATGCACACATGAGCCCGGCTTCTAGTCAGGGACATCTCCGCGGTCCCCGCTCACTGATCGGGTTGGATATCGGTGGTTCCAAGACCCATGGCATCAGAATCATTGACGGCAGGATCGTCGATGACCGGACCACCGGCAGCGCCAATGTGCAAAATGTCAGCACTCAGACCGCTGCTGTCAACCTGGCAAACCTGCTCAATGCGCTCGGCGCGAATGATACCGATCACGTGTACGTCGGAGCAGGCGGAGTCGACACGGCCGAAGACATGGACGAACTACGGCGCCTCATCGCACCCCACGCGCCCAAGTCAACGGTGACCATCGTTCACGACACACGACTGATTCTGGCCGCGGCCGGGGTGCGAACGGGAATCGCCGTCATCGCCGGAACCGGCTCCGCCGTCTGGGGCGTCACTGCCGACGGTGCCGAAGAACGGGCGGGAGGGTGGGGATACCTCCTCGGCGATGAAGGTAGCGGATACTGGCTGGGCCGGGTAGCTGTCCGGCAGAGCCTCCACCGTGCCAATCTCGGGCTGCCGGCCGATGACCTCACCACCGCCCTGCTGGATGCGTGCGGCCTGCGCTACCCCGAGGAACTGATCCGGCTCTTCCACAACGGCACCGATCGGACCTACTGGGCGGACAAATCGAGGCTCGTCTTCGAATGCGCGGATCGGGGCCACGCAGCAAGCCGTGACATAATTCAGCAGGCAGGAAAGAGCTTGGCTGAGCAGACCCTCCAGGTCGCGAAGCGGCTCATGATCCAGGGACCGGTGGTCCTCGGCGGTGGGCTCGGCCGGAACCAGCCCGCGCTCCAGGAAGCCTTCACCACGCATCTGGCCGGGCAGGGGATCACGGATGTGCGCATGCTTTCCGCCGAGCCTGTGTACGGTGTGAGGTACCTGGCGGAGGGTGCAACAGTCCCAGCGCCCTGAGCCAGACCTGCGGATGAAGTATGTTGAGTGACCGGAACGGGAGGATGATATGACGGCTGAAAGAATCCCGGCCAGCCTTGGCGGGGCTACTTCGCACGGGCACCTTCTGGAGCTGATCCGTTCCACCGGCGGTCTGTCACGTCAGCAGCTTCTCTCCGCCACCGGAATGTCCCGCGCGACCCTCTACGAACGCCTCGAAACCCTTCTGCGACGTGGATTCATCTACGAGGCCGAGTCACTGGAGGCAACAGGAGGGCGCCGTTCCCGCAAAATCCGCTTTGACGACAGGGGCCGCGTTGTTTTGGCATTAGCCCTCGGCCAGACACACGCGACGGTCAGCGTCACAGACACAGGGGGATCACAGCTTCGATCGGTCACCCTAAAGCATGACATCGCCGATCCGTCAGCGTCAGTGCTCGCGCCGCTGCTTGATGCCGGTAAATCCCTGCTTGCTCAGGGAAAAGGAGAAGTCCTCGTCGGCGTCGGAGTCAGCCTGCCCGCTCCTGTTGAAGCCGAAACAGGATTTGTCACTCACCCCACCACCATCCCCGGCTGGCACCCCGAAGCCGTGGCAGACGCGATTTCAAACACGTGGCCCGTTCCGTTCGTCGTTGAAAACGATGCCCGGGCAGCTGCACTGGGAGAGCGGACCACGGACGCCGAAACGGTCGTCTACGTCAAAGTCGCCACCGGCATCGGCTGTGGCATCGTGGTGGAAGGCTCAATCCTCCGGGGCGCCCATGGAGCCGCGGGGGACATCGGACATATCCGCATGGGCGAAAACGGCCCGCTGTGCCGCTGCGGGCGCCACGGATGCCTTGCCGCCTACAGCTCCGGCCGGGCGCTCATAGAACGGCTCGCCGACCACGGACTCAACGACTTGGACGCTATCAGCCGTGCCGGCAGATCCGGCGACCGACAGGTCACAGTACTTTTGGATGCAGCCGCCGATGTGCTTGGGCGAGCCCTCGCCGCAACCATCGCCACCCTCAACCCGGACAGGCTCGTCGTCGGAGGCATAATCGGCTCCATCCCGGCCTTCGTCGACCAAGTCAGAGGCAGAGTCGTGACGGACGTCGTCGACCGCATAGCAGAAGGGTTGACTGTTGAGGCTGGCGACCCCGGAGACCAATCCGCCATACAGGGGCTCACAAGTCTGGTCATGCGCAAAGTCTTCGCCGCTGAAGCCATCGACAGCGTGGTCACAGATTTCGCAGTGCCCTAATCAGCGGCACTCGGGGAAAGTCCTGGCGGCCCATTATTCATGCTCATCCGGCAACCACCCCTCAGCGAAGCTGGACGTCCTCACGTCTAACAGTGTCGTGGAGCCAGATCATCAGATGCCGCCCGAGATGCCCCTTCGGCCCAAGTGCCTTGATCTCCTTGAGTTCTTCCGCGGCCAGCCCTTGTTGTGCAGGCTCATCTTCACCTGGGTATACAGGCTAGAGTATGGGGGGTGCCGCAGCAAGGACGTGGACTCCCCCGCTAGCCCCGCGAGAGGCTAATGACCAGGCCGACCGCATCATGGTTCGTTCGAAAAGCCCTTTCCCTCAGGCCCGGGGTGAGGTTTCCAGGACCATTTGTGCGAGTTCCCTGGCCAACCGGACCGCGTCCGGGTGCTTGTCGAGCTGTGAGTTGGCGACTGCTCCGTCGTAGAGCAAGCGGAGACGGGCCGCCACATCGGCGGCGTTAAGAAAGCCGGCTTCTTCGGTCTGCGCCAGGATGACGTCGGCGAGCCAGGCGCGGAACGCGCGCAGCGCACTGGCTTCCACGCTGCCCGGGAGGGCCTCGGCATTGGCATTAGCGAAGGCGCAACCCCTGTAGCCCGGGGTCAGGACCGCTTCCTGCAAGGCATCAAAGATTGCCAGCAATTTGTCGATCGGGTCATCCAGCCCCTGCTGGTGTCGGGCAATCCGATCCCGCCGCCGCTGGTCCCAGCCCGCAAGATATGCGGCTACAAGTTCGTCCTTGCCCGAAAAGTTGTAGAAGAGCGAGCCTTTGGCGACGCCGGCTTCCTCGATGACCCTGTCGATACCGACAGTATGGACTCCCTCAGCGTAGAACAGCCTGTCCGCCGCATCGAGGAGGCGTTGCCGTGCGGGAACCCGGGTCGCGGTCATGCCTTCATTTTATCAGACAGATCTGTCTAAATTCGCATTGACTTAATTAGACAGGTCTGTCTAACTGAGAAGGTTTAGACCACTCTGTCTAAGGAGCCTGTGTTGTCCCCCCAAATTTCCCCAACCGTCTCTTTTGCCGGCCTCGCCACAGTTTTTGCAGCGTTCTTCTTCGCCGCCGGAGCGCCGACGCCTCTGCTCTCACTTCGCCAGCAGGAGTGGCAGTTCTCAGCGGGCGCGCTCAGCATTGCCTTCTCCATCTACGCCCTCGGCCTGTTAGTGGCGCTCCTGATCGGCGGTTCACTCTCCGACTATGTCGGCCGCCGGCCGGTCATGCTTGCCGCCCTTTACGGTGAGCTCGCTTCCATGATTGTCTTCCTCATCGCCCCGACAATCACCTGGGTGATCGTCGCCCGCGCCCTCCAAGGTCTCGCCACGGGGTTTGCGACCAGCGCCTTCAGCGCCGCCATCGCCGAGCAGGCACCCGCCCACCTCAAGAAACTCGCCGGAGGCCTGGCCGGCGCCTCGGTCGCAGGAGGTCTCGGCATCGGCGCTCTGCTGACCGGCGCCGCGGTTCAGTTCACTCCTGACGCCAACACGCTCATTTTCACCATTCTCGCCGGAGTCATGGTTCTCGCCATCGTCTTCGTCAGCTTCACAGCCGAAACTGCAGCAAAGCAGCCCGGCGCGCTTCGGTCGCTGACTCCCCGCCTTGGACTCCCCGGCAATGTCCGTGGGGAGTTTGCCGCAGGCATCCCCGTGCACATCGCAGGCTGGATGTTCCCTGCCTTCTTCCTCGGGCTCTCACCCGTGATGCTTCGTCTTCACTTCACTTTGGACGGCGGCCTGGCAGCTGGCTTCACGGCGTTCCTCGGCCCGTTCGCGGCCGCTATTTCAAGCTTCGTTTTCAACCGACACCCTGCCCGGCGCAGCACCCTCGTTGGAACATCACTTACCCTTCTCGGAACGATCGTGGTCCTACTCGGAATCAGCGCACCGTGGCTGCCCGCCGTCTGGATCGGTGCAGCGCTCGGAGGTATCGGCTTCGGCGCGTCATTCGGCGGCCAGCTCCGGCTATTAGCCCCGCACATTCAGCCTCACCAACGCGCCGGTGTCTTCTCCGGCATCTACACGGTCGCGTACCTGGCATTCGGGATACCCGTCATCATCGCCGGCCAACTTGTCCCCGTGTTGGGGCTGGTCCCGACCCTGCAGTGGTACGCAGCCGCCGTCATTGCCGTCGCAGTCCCGGCCATCCTTATCCAGGTGGCACGGCTCCGTCGTGATACCGCGCCGGCGCCCGGCCCCGCCCATTCGATCGCCTGATACCGCAGTTCCAGGCGCGCGCAAACAAGCACCACCCGCGACATCTGGCGCAGCGGGCAGAGCACCCGCCCATTTCCCCGGCCGTCTGCCCGGTGGCCTCGATAAGCAAAATGACGGCCAATGGTCTGCAACGACGCTCAGCGCAAAGAAATGGCGCCCCTAGGCGCCGATAGCCGTGATTATTACCAGTCGGCGCGCGCGGCGGGGAATATGCGATTGAGCTCAATAGACCCATACTGCCGATCCTGTGCAGCCAGCTATCGCCGTCGATTTCACGCATGTCGGCCTTCCGGAAGCACTGAAAAGTGGGACGACGGGCCCGATGGATTAGTGCACGAAGGTGTCGTTGAAGGGCTCGAACCAGTCCTTGAGTCCCATAGGGGCAAGACCGAGTTGCATGTTGAGTTCGACGTCGCCTTCGAAGCCATCCATGGCGTTCTGGTAGAGCATTTCGCTGTCAGTGTCTTCGAGCATGCGCTCTTCGAGCCGGCCGCGCCAGCCTTCCGCCAGGTCGAGCCCGTACAGGTCTTGGATGACTTCGACTTGCTCCAGAAGGCACCGGACCGCCAGTTCCTGGGCCACGCAGGACGGATGGGTCCAGCCGCGGACCAGCGCACCGGTCATGTCGGTGGCAATGACCAGAAACCGCTGGGCAAACCGGACATCGTATTTCTCAGCGTGCCTGGGCGGCAGCCCGGACAGCACCAAGCTGCTGGCAATGTCCTGCCGGGTGATATGGACGAGGGTTCGCAGCTCTGAGATGTCCTCGAACAGCTGGTCAATCAGGACGGCCGACGCTTCCCAGAGCGCACCGGAAAGGAGCTTTGCGTGGACAAGGCTTTTGTCCCGCTGCTCCGGGGTGACCGAGTCCATCCATCCCAGGTCCCAGGACTCCAGAGCGTCTCTTTCGTCGGCGCTGAGGTCTTCAGGACGCGGCTCGTACCCCAACTCCGCAAGGCTGAAGCCAGTCAGCTCCTCCCCGATGTGGATCAGGTACTCAACATAGCTCTCGTGCTCCGGCCTCATGCGCCTGACTGCGAACTTCCAGGCCCCCGCCATCCGCGACCAGCTCTTGGCCGATATCCCGGGAATCGCCAGGTTCTCCTGGCCCAAACGCACGGCGGGCCCCAGTGGTCCCGGGTCGAATGGGCACAGCAGCTGCTGCTCCACGCATACACGCACAGCAGCACCAAACACTCTGCCCCCATCCTCACCGCCATCGCCTTCGTTAATTGGTGGGAAGGCCGAGGCAGCAAAGCCCACCAGTTCCTCCAACTCGCCCTCGAAGCAGACCCCGCCTACCATTTGGCCAGACTCAGTGACCCAATGATCGGCTCCGGAATGGTCGCCGGCTGGAACATGGACAAAGACCGCGCCTTCCGACCCTCGGGCCTCGAAGCCTCGTAACCGCTCAGTCATAGGAACACGGACGACGACGGCGGGCCGTCCCGGAGCCAGTCCTCCACCGCCGCGTCCCACCCGTCCGGATCAGAATTCCACTCCTGCGTATGCTCCACGGAGCCGAAAGTGAGCACGGCTGTCAGCCCGGGGCGCCGGCGTCAGGCAGATCAACCAAACCAAGGCTGCCCGGAAGAAGGGTCCGGATCCCACACACCTGCACTCTGCCGACGGATCGGATGCCCCAGCGCAGACGCCCCCGGAAACGTTCCCGCTGATACGAACGTCCTAGGAAACCTACGATCAGGGCCGCAAAGTCATGTCGCCTGCAACAGAGACCTGCATGAAGTGGCGAAGGCAGAACCATGAGGAAGGGACCAACAGCGGGTCGAAAAGCCAGCCGTGGACAAAGTGTGGACATTGTCGACACCCCCTTTGGCCGGACAAACACACGATGATCGCACTCTGGCTGATGCGGAGAAGCAGCCATCCGAGGAAGATCCTCAAAGAAGAGTCGGCTTCTGAAGGAGTGAGGGCCAACAACTGGCCACCGGAACAGCCAGATAGGACGACACAAATCCTAGATCCCAGCAGGCGGAAGGCCTACAGGCCAGGACCCTGACCCCGCCACCCCCACAACTTCACAGGTCACCGCGGCGCCAGGCACAGTCCGCGGCCGGTGTCAGAGGGACCCGCGGAGGGTCAATGTCCACACATTAAAGCAAAAACCCCTCTGACGAGGGGTTATGCGTGCCCGAGGTGGGACTCGAACCGGGTTCCGGCCCCGGAATTTCCGCCACTCCGCCCGAAAACCTCCGCAATCCGGCCCGATCCGATCCATTTACGCCCCAGTCCGAGGTCCAAAGTGTGCACAATGTGCACACCGCACTTTCCATCTCATGACCCGGCCGGCACAGACTCGCGTGAGACGGTCACGAACCACGCAACCGGCAAGCCCACGACACTGTCGACTAGCGCCTGACGAGATTCGTAGCAATCAGCCCGGCGCTGGCTTCAAGTGAGACAACGCCGTCGGCCAAAGGTTTAGAACGGATCTGACCGCACACAAAGCGCTGTTAGCACTAAGCGACTACTTCCAGCTTGTCCGTGTCGGGGCCCGGGCGCGCGCAAGTCCACCTTCCGGCTTCCTTAGGCAACCGGAACGTTTAACGCGAAGTCCGCCGCGCCCTGAAGGGCACCGGTGGAGATGATCTGCCCGTCCTTGATGACGGTACGCGTCTTGCTTTCGTCCCAGAGGATCGAGGGTTCATGGAAGGGATTCCCGTCTAGCACCACCAAGTCCGCGCAGGCCCCCCTCGCGATGCGTCCCAGGTCTTCGCGCCGGAGGAGTGCCGCGTTGGTTGATGTTGCCGACCGGAGGGCGCCGTACACGCCAAGCACCTCACACTGCAGGCGGAGTCCGGCCAGTTGCTCATCCTCCAGTTCACCCATGAGGTCGGTGCCGAAGCCAATCCGAACCCCTGCTTCCCGGGCCAGTGTCACGGCGTTCTTGCCCGCGGTCAGTACTTCCTGGTTCTTGGCCGCACCCACTTCGGTAAGCCCGATTTCCGCTCCGCGGCGGCCCATCGCATCGTACGTCACCAAGGTGGGCACGAGATAGACTTCGTACTCCGCCATGAGGCGGGCGGTTTCAGCATCCAGCAGGTTGCCGTGTTCGATGCAGCGAACCCCGTTGAGCACCGAATGGCTGATGGCTTCGGGTGAGTAAGCGTGCGCGGTGGCGTAACTGCCCCGCCGGGCTGCCTCCTCTGTGACCACGCGTATCTCTGCGGCACTGTACTGCGGGACACGGATCGGATCGACCGGGGAAATCACACCTCCCGAGGTCATGATCTTGATGGCGGTGGCACCGGTCCGGAACCTGTGGCGCACCGCCCGCAGCAAGTCCTCTGCGCCATCCACTACCTCGCACATGTGGCCGCCATGGAAGCAACTGCCATCGTTTGCAGCGCGGATATCGCCGTGGCCGCCGGTCTGGCTCAGCGCGGGACCGGTAAAGAAGTAGCGGGGACCGGGGTGCAGTCCTTCCTCGATGGCAGTTGCAAGGCCTACGTCACCCCCGGCCACGTCCCGGACAGAGGTGAAGCCCCGGCCGAGTGCAGCCTCGAGTCTGCGGGCCCCGGCCAGGGCGGAGTAGCTCAAGGGTCCGGTTTCGTTCAGGGCCGAGGTCAGGCTGAGCGCATAGGCGTGGAAGTGCGCATCGATAAGACCTGGAATCACGGTTCGGCCGCCGGCGTCAAGGACGTCGCCGGTCTCTTCCACCTCCCGCCCTACGGCGGTGATCCGGCCATCGCGGATGCTGATGGAGCCCTCAATCAGTTCGGGTGATTCACCGTCGAAGATTAGGGCGTTCCGTATTGTCAGGCTTTCCGGAGTGGTCACGTGCGGTTCCTTCCTGTTTGTTGTCCCCCGCGGGCGGGCCCCCCAATTGGTGCCCGCCCGCGAAGGAACTAGTTGGCGGTGGTAAGGGCTTCTTCGAGCAGATGGACGGACCGCCGTGCGACGTCCACGGCCGTGTCCACCGAACTCTGGTCGTAGCTGCCCTCAGGTGCGAGGAAGTTCATGGATCCGATGGTCTGGCCGTTGCTCACGACCGGAACGTTGACAATAGCCCCGCAGCCCAGTGACTCGATGGTTGCCGAATCAAAGAAGAACGCGCGGACCGCTTCCTTATCCGCCCCCAGGAACGGCTGCTGTCCAATGAGCACCTGCTCCAGCCACACCCGGTTCGTGTCCCCGGCGAGGGTCTTCTTCCCGCCCACCGGATAGACATCGGGATGGGTAGTGTAGACGCGGGCCATACTGGCGCCATTATCGGCAATGACGGAGGCGGTAAAGAGCGTGACACCGACTGCTTCCTGGGCGTGAGCGTACACGTCGTCAAAGCATTCAAATTGGGAACTCATAGAGTCCTTTCTTTTCTTGATGGGAGCCCATCCGCTGGCGTTGCTAGTAGCCGTAGTGCGTCTTGGCGAAGTCCTCGGTGATGAAACCGTTGACTATGTCGTATGTGATGTCCTCGCGGGAGCGCTTGGAGACCTCTCCGAAGCCGCCGCCGCCTCCCACGGCGAGGCGGACGACGTCGCCGGCCTTGACCTTGCGGGCGTTCGCCTTCAGGGTGCGGACCTCATCACGCCGCCCGGGGTTGATCACAACTTCGGGGCCCTGGGCGTCCGAGCCGCCGAAGAGCCCCCAGGCGGGGGTCTTTGACCGTTCGAACCAGAGCCCGACCACGCAGTCGGCCAGGAATTCGTATTCGCGCACCACGCCGTTGCCGCCGCGGTACTGCCCGGGGCCGCCGGAGTTGGGGCGGATGGAGTACTCGTTGATCCGGAACGGGTAGCGGGTCTCCAGCATCTCGATGGGCAGGTCCTTGAGTGAGCCGTTGACGTTGTTGATCATGGCGGATTCACCATCCGTGCCCTGCCAGGCACCCCAGCCGCCCAGAGTGGCTTCCATGGTGACGAAGTTCCGGCCGAAGCGGGTGTCGAAACCGGCGGCGGTGATGATCATTGAGTCACCGTGGCTGGCGCTGGCGACGCGTTCGGGCATGGCCGGGGCCATTGCCTTGGAGACGAGGTCGATCAGCAGCCCAAGGTGGGAGAAGTACCACTGGCACGGGGCTGGCGTTACGGCCCCGAGCACTGAGCCGGACCGTACCTGAGTGGTCATTGGCCGGAAGGATCCGCCGTTGGAGTTGGACTCCGGGCTGACAAGGAGTTTGTAGCCCACGCGCAGTGCCGAGACGGCCTGGGCGGCGCCGCAGTTGACCGGACCCATGGTCTGGTCCGCCGAGCCGGTGACGTCGAAGTCAACGGTGTCGCCGGCTACGGTGATCCTCAGCTTGATCGGAATGGGAGTGTCCAGATTGATGCCATCGTTGTCCAGGAAGCCCTCGGCTTCGTAGACCCCGTCCGGGATGTTGCGTACGGTCGCACGCTCGATTTCCTCCGTTTGGCGGAAGATCTCATCCCGGGCGGCATCCAGCTGCTCCATCCCGTACCGGCCCACGAGCTCCTTCATACGGGTAGTCCCCATCCGGAGGGCGGCGATCATCGCGTGCATGTCACCAATGGTCTGGTAAGGGAAGCGCACGTTGGTCCGGATCAGGTCCACAACAGAAGTCTCAACTCCGGCCTCGACCAGCTTGACCGGCCCCATCCTGAAGCCCTCTTGAAAAATGTCCGTCGAGTCCATCGAACCGCCGACATCCTTGGACCCCATGTCCATCCAGTGAGCACGGGTGGCCGCGAATCCGACCACCGCGCCATCGTCGAAGATCGGAGCAAAAATGGTCACATCGTTCAGGTGGGTGCCGCCCAGGTATGAGTCGTTGAGAATCCAGATGTCCCCTTCCTGCCAGACCGAGCGGCCGTACATCTCCTCCACGGCGATGGAACAGGTTTCCAGGTTGCCTAGAAAGAGCGGCAGGCCGGCGGACTGTCCGAGCACGCGGTGTTCGGTGTCCAGCAGGGCCACGACGCAGTCCCCGCCCTCGTAGAGGATGGGTGAGTAAGCGGAACGGATCAGAGTGGCGTTCATGTCGTCCGCGGCGCTGGTGAGCGCGTTGCGGATGATTTCCACGGTGACGGGATCCAGGGTTTTGACTGCTGCAATTGTCATTTTTGGTACCTCAGTTTCCTTCGATGTCTTCAGAGCGGATGACCAGTGAGCCGAACTCGTCGACCTTGACGTTGAACCCGGGGGGAACCACGGTGGTGGCGGTCTGCTCCACGATGATGGCGGGTCCTTCGAATGTGTGGCCGGCACCGAGGTCGTCCCGGCGGACCACGATGGTGTCCTGCTCGACGTGGTCAAAGACCACCCGGCGGATTTCGTGCTTGAACTCCGGGCCCCTTGCGGTTACGTAACTGGGAGCTTCCAGCCGTCCCAGGTCGCCGACGGCCTGCGTGCGCAGCGTGACGATTTCGATCGGGGCGCCGAGGTTGGAGTGGCCGTAGCGCTCGTGGTACATCGCGGAGAAGCGGACAGCTAGGTTGGCGACGAAGTCGGGAGACTCGGGTTCGTCAGCGGAGGTCAGGGGAACGTTCAGGGAGAACTCCTGCGATTGATAACGGACGTCCACGGACGCCGTCGTGGCGCGGCTTTCCTCCGGGACCCCTTCCGACACCAGTGACGACAGGCCTTCGACTTCCATCGAGCGCAGGATGCCGGCCATATCTGCCACATCGATGTCTTCGTCGAGGTAGAAGTAGGGTTCGGAAAAGTCCTTACGGATGTTGGTCTGCAGCATGCCCCAGGCCGAGAAAGCGCCGGGGAATCGGGGTACGACCGTTTCCGGGATGCCAAGTTCCTTGGCGAGGAAGACGGCGTGCATGGGTCCGGCTCCGCCGAAGGCCACGAGGGCGAAGTCGCGGGGTTCGATGCCGCGGGAGATGGTGATGGTCCGGATGGCCTGGGCCATCTGCGAGTTGGCGACGTCGCAGATGCCTTCGGCCATGGCGATGGGGTCCAGGCCGAGCTGGTCACCTACTGTTTTCAGGGCTGTTATCGCGGTTTCACGGTTCAAGGCGACCTGTCCGCCGGCGAACCAGTCGGGGTCGACTCGTCCGAGCACCAGGTTGGCGTCGGTAACGGTGGGTTCCGTCCCGCCGCGGCCGTAGCAGGCCGGTCCGGGGTTGGCTCCTGCGGAACGCGGTCCCACCCGCAGGCCGCCGGCTTCGAGCCAAGCGACGGAGCCGCCGCCAGCGCCGACGGTGTGGATGTTCACGACGCTCATGAGCATCGGCAGACCTTCAAGATGGGCCTCCGTGGAGACATCCGGCTTGCCGTCGACCACCAAGGAAACATCAAAGGATGTGCCGCCCATGTCCACACCGATGAGGTTGCGGTTTCCCGAGACTCCGGCCAGTTCGACATCGCCCATGGCACCGCCGACGGGGCCGGAAAGCAGTGTCTGCAGCGGGCGCTTACGGGCGGACTCGGCGGTAAGCACTCCGCCGGAGGACTGCATAATGTGCAGCGGGGCTTCCACTCCCCGGTCAGCGAGTTTCTCTTCCAAGTCCAGGAGGTAGTTGCGTACTACCGGCCCCGTGTAGGCTTCGACGACGGCGGAGGACGTGCGTTCGTATTCGCGCCATTCCTTGGCTGCTTCGTGCGAAAGGGAGACTGTGAACTCTTCCCCGAGTTCCTCGAGCAGGATTTCGCGGGCCCTGAGTTCGTGCGAGGGGTTCTTGTAGCTGAACAGGAACGCAACGGCGACGGCGCCGTAGCCCTCCTCCACTGCCCGGCGCGCTGCTTGGCGGACTGCCAGTTCGTCCAAGGGCACGAGTTCCTGGCCTTGACTGTCCAGCCTGCCACCGACGCCGATGACGTCCTTGCGCTCGACCAGCGGGGCAGGCTTGCGGTACTGAGCATTGTAGAGCTCAAGACGCGGGCCGCGGGCGATGTGATAGGTATCTTCGATGCCGGCCGTTGCCAGCAGTAGCACGGGAACCCCACGACGTTCCAGGAACGCATTCAGGCCCTGGGTGGTGCCGTGGACCAGGAAATCGATGTCCGATAGATCATCAACTATCGATTCGAGGCCTGCAATGACTCCGGCACTCAGGTTCCCCGGCGTGGTGGACGCTTTCGTAGCCGCGTAGGTTCCGGCGTCCTGGTCGTACGCCACAATGTCAGTAAAGGTTCCGCCGATATCCATCGACACCCTGTAGTTCGGCATGTGTATCTCCTCATGGTCTTGGAATGGAACTTTGTGTGTGAGAGATCACGGTACATTCGGGGCCGAGCAAGATGGTGGGCATACTGCATGATTCGGCTACAGCTGGACGGGCAGAGTGCATAACAGTGGCGTGCGGGCACCAGAACTGTTGAGGCCGGCGGGCTCGGCGCCATCGGCGTGAGGTTTACTGAATTGGCGCTTGCCACTCCTTAGGGCGACAACGAAGACGCTTCCGGGTGGGATGTAGTGGCACGAGCCATTCCGGCCTGGGCAGGCACAAGTGCTGGAAACGAAACGAACCGTGGCTGTGCCCCTTTGGCGATCCCTCCTGGACGCCTGGCCCAGTCCGAAAGGCCCGGCAAACAACGGCGGATAGAGCCTGCCCAATGGCCCCAAAAAACAAAGTCCTTTTGACCTGCGCAGAGAGTGCGCGTTTCGACGAGCAGTGCTTTACGCCCAAATGGGAGAATCCGGAAAGTGCAAAGTGAACACTGCCTGAGCACTCCTCGTTTGTAGTGTGAGTGCAATCACTCGGCGGGAGGCTAGAACGAGCTGCTCCGAGTGGAGGCTTGGTGAGCTGCTCCGAGGTGAATTCCCTGATATCGGGACTGTTCTCCGTGCAGAAACCCTGCGTGAACTTCTTATCCTGTCCAAAATATCGGAGGTCAAGACATGTCCACTATCGACCCACTCATTTCAGGGCAAGCGCCCGGGACGGCGAGCCCACCTCGCTCCATGGCCGTCGGGCACGCGTTCCGCGACATGCCATTCGGGTCCGTCCACTTCAAAATCGGTGCCGTCCTCTTCTTCGCTTTCGCAATCGAAGCGTGGGAAATGCTCATCCTCACCTACGTCGCCAGTGATCTGGCGACCAGCCTGCAGGTCGGTGCGACCCAGGTGGGGATCGCCATCTCGGCACTCTTCCTCGGCATGATCCCCGGATCTCTTATATGGGGCCCCATCTCCGACCGGATTGGCCGGAAAGCGACGTGCGCGTGGAGTTTCGCCGGCTACGGCGTCATCACACTCCTGAGTTGCTTCGCGCCGAACTTCGAGACGCTCGCGATAGCCCGCTTCCTCTCCGGGCTTTTGTTCTCCGGCGTCTTCACTGTGACCTTCCCGTACTTTGAAGAACTCCTCCCGGTCAAGGTCCGCGGAAAGGCCGCGGTCTATCTCGCTGCGGGGTGGCCGATTGGCATCCTTGCCGCCCTCGGAACTACCGCCCTGATTGGAGGGCACGGTTGGCGTTGGGTCGTTGCTGTCAGCGCACTCGCCAGCCTATGGGGCATCGTTGTGTACAAGGTCGTTCCGGAATCCCCGTACTGGCTTGCGAGGCGGGGCCGGAACGAAGACGCGCACGATGTCCTCGAACGTCTGGGCGCACAAGACATTTCCCGTAGCACCATTCTCACGGTCTCGGTGGACAAGAGGCAGACCATCTGGAGCCTCTTCAGGGGCAAGATGGGTCGGATCACTGTCATTCAAGTCCTCATCAACTTCACCTTCTCCTGGGGCTACTGGGGACTTCAGTCGTGGATGCCAACGTTGCTTGAAGGGCGAGGATTGAGCGCCTCATCAAGCCTTTCCTTCATCGCCCTGAGCGCGATCCTCATGATCCCCGGCTATATGACAGCCTCCTACCTGACCGGACGTTTCGGCCGCAAGTGGATCTTTACCGGCTACGTTCTCGCGGCAGCCGGCGGCGGCTTCTTCTTCGCGACGGCCTCAACTGAAACCGAGATGTATGGCGGCATGTTCTCCTTGGCCTTCTTTGCTATGGGAGCCTGGGGCGTCTGGGACACGTGGATGGGCGAGCTGTACCCCTCCGCCATGCGTGGCTCGGGCTTCGGCCTCGGGATCTTCGGCCAGCGGGTTGCGAACACTATTGCGCCGAGCCTCGTCGGCTTCCTCCTCGCCTCCGCCACCGGAGCCACCTCGACAATTCTGTTTATCAACATGTTCTTGTTTGTCACGGTCATCCTCGGCCTGTTCTTGCCCGAAACTGAAGGAAGTGAATTGGAATGATCACCCCCACCGACAATCTCTACGATCTCTCGGAGAACGCCCGAATCCTGTGGATCAACCCGCTCTACACCGATGTGTACAACCGAGCGATGGCGGACTCCTTCCGCCAGATAGTCCGTCCAGGCACCGAAGTTGACGTCGTTTCCCTTGACGGAGAGGGCCCCTCCCACGTTGAATACAACGCTTTCGAGGCACTCATGCTTCCACAGCTGTTGCGCACGGTGCGGTGGGCGGAAGAAGAAGGCTATGACGCCGCCGTCATCGGTTGTTTTTACGACCCTGCGCTGCGGGCGGCACGCGAAATCACCGATCGCATGGTGGTCGTAGGCCCGGCGCATTCGGCGCTGAGTATCGCAGGCAGTCTGGGTGAGCGGTTCTCCATCCTCGTCGGACGGAAAAAGTGGATTCCCGAGATGGCCGAGAACGTCCATCGTTGCGGCGCGTCGGACCGCCTTGCCTCATGGCGCGTGCTCGAGATGGGCGTCGATGACTTCCAGCAGGACCCGGCACTCACCGAAGAGCGGATCATGACCGAGGCCCGCAAGGCCGTGGAGCAGGACGGCGCAGACGTCATCATCCTCGGCTGCACGGCCGAATTCGGGTTCTTCCGAACGGTTCAAGAGGAAATTGGCGTACCCGTGATCGACGCGACCGTGGCCCCACTCAAACACGCCGAGCAGCTCGTCGACTCGGTCCGTCGGTTCGGTTGGACGCACAGCAAGCGCCTGGGCTACGACGGGCCCACGGCCCAGGAACGCCAGCAGTTCTTCCCGGCTCTCGAGCCAAAGCACTTGGTGTCCATGACCGCGGTGTCCGCGTAATACATTTCCCGCTCGTCAGGCCGACTGCTTGCGCGCCGCGGAGCCCTCCACCCCTAGGGCCTCTTTGGCCAGAGGTTACCCCGATACCCTCGCTTGCCCTGACATACCGCGATCGAGGCAGGCGAGGGAACCCTCGCGGGTCACCAGCAATGCGGCGACCGCTAACCGCATCTGCCCATAATCGCGGCGGCACCAGCGCCGGCCCACCCAATCAAAATCAAACGTGGCATTTAGCACCACGCATAAACGGAGGTACGGCAATGTCAAGACGGATCCTATGTATCAACCCCATGATGACCCACGCATACCATGTCCCTATCGGACGCCTGTCCCCCCTCAAGCCCAGCCTCTCCCTGGTCCAGCGATGAGCAGGCCGGAATCCGCGGTTGTCTTTCGCAAATTGGGCGGCCCCGAAGTGCTGGCCGTCGAAGCTGCTTCTCCACGTCAAGTCGGCGAAAACGACGTACGCATCAACGTCGCAGCATTTGCACTCAACCGGGCAGATCTAATGTTCATCCACGGAGAGCACTACACGATCCCGGTGTTCCCCTCGCGCATTGGTTCCGAGGCAGTGGGAACCGTCACCGAGATTGGCGAGAACGTCACCGCTTTCAGCATCGGCGACCGCGTTACGAGCATTCCTTTCTTCACGACAACCGACGGCGTGCAGGCAACAACAGCCGTCCTCCCGGCAGACTACCTGACCCTTGCTCCGCCGGAACTTTCGGATGCCCAGGCATGCTCTGTGTGGATGCAATATCTCACTTCCTACTTCGCCTTCGCAGAAGTAGCCAACCTCGGATCTGAAGACACAGTGCTCGTCACTGCCGCCGCAAGTTCAGCCGGGCTTGGCGCCATCGAGATCGCACGCGCACTGGGGGCGAAAGTGGTCGCGACGACGCGCTCGGAGAAAAAGCGATCGCTGCTCCTCGAGGCAGGCGCAAACGAAGTAGCCCTCGTGGGAGCCGAAGATCTCGGCGAGGTCATCGACCGCGCCACCGATGGCAAAGGCGTGCGGGTCGCGTTCGATCCTGTCGGAGGAGAGTCCCTCGACACCTACGTCCATCACCTCGCCCCGGGCGCCATCATTTTCGGCTACGGAACGTTGAGCGATCTGCAACCCGTCATCCCTATGGCCGCAATGTGCAGGACTCAATCGGTTTTCCACCCGTACTCAATGTTCAACCACGTCGGACGGGCCGATGAGCGGCGGCGAGGTGTCGAATTCGTCCTCGAGGGGATTAGCTCCGGCGCCCTGAGGCCCAGAGTCGACCGCGTCTTTCCTTTCGACCAAGTGGTTGGCGCCTACCGCTATATGGAGTCAAACGAACAGTCAGGGAAGATTGTCGTCGAAATGGGTTAGCCCTGCCTAAGCCTGGGTCCGTGTCCGTGGAGCAGTCCGGCGGGCACGGACCGGGGTCGGGCTCAGGCATGGACCGCACCGTTACGGACTGCTGACGGATGGAGACGCGCCGTGCTCGTGCCCGGCGTCCGATGGGGCAGTTTTAGGCGCTTGCCGAAGCCGGAAATTCTCGCCGCAATAATTGAAGGAATCAGACTGGCAACTCAGGGAGTCCTTTCTGGTTCTAGAGGGGATCTTCCGAAGTCGTTTTGTCTGGCATAGAACGCCGCAGCACTTTGGCGATGAGGTGGACGGACAGCATCTCAGAGGGGATATCCAGCGGGACACCGAGCTCCCGTGCCCGGTTAAGCCGCGCCTGCAGGGTGTTCCGGTGCAGGTTGAGGGATTTCGCAGCGAGGCTGACTGAGCCCCGGTGATCGAGGAAGGAGGCCACTGCAGTAATGATCACGTCGCGGTCAGGGGAGCTCACCAGTCGCGGCAGTGATAGTTCTGCCACGAGCGCGACGGCGTCCATGTCGACGAAGGTCGTGGCCGCGACCACACCGAGGCCGGCGAAGCCCAGAACCGTGCCGGACCCCGTTGACCGGGCAGATTCAGCAGCCAGCCGCGCCTCACGCACGATCAACGCCAGCGCCGGGGCATCCTCCTGCCACCGCGACAGTCCCGCCACCAGGCCAAGCTCGGCAAGAGCTGGCCCCAGACGTGTCCTGATTCGGGTTTCGAGTTGGGTCGAGGCGTCCTGGTCCCCGGCCGGTACGAGCGTCAGCCAACCGCCTTGAACCTCAGCCAAGGGGCTGCGTACTGTGACCTTGCGCCAGAGCAGGCGCAACACGGCCGTCAGCTCGGGCCTATGGTCTTGCACCTGCCCGCTGCGGAACCAAACGGCCACGTACGGCTCCCCTTCGCGCCAGCCCAACTGGTTCAGAAGATATCGGTGTTTTTCCTCGAACTCCGCGCCCGACGCGGCAGGGTCCTGATCCAACCCGGCGATCGCCGCTGTGGGAACGGCCCGGGCAGTGCTAAGCAGCTCCTCCAACAGCCAGGCGGCCTTCACCGCGGGGGTGGCCACCTCAAGGATTGAGCGCACCAGCCGCAGGTTGTGGACGCCGGAAGTGGGCACGCGGGCCGTGAAGGTGCAGCGGACGGCGCTATTAGCCCCGCCGACTTCCACGGTGATGACTTCGTCAGTCTCCCGTGGAGGCATTCCGGCGGAGACCAGAACCACGCCGTCGTACTCCAGCGAAACTCCGACCCCGTCCAGTTCCCTGGAAATGGTCTTGAGGACATCACCGAGTGTGGTGTCCTTTGCGACTGTCCGCGCGACCCGGGCCAGTTCCGCATCGACCACCGACAGGGCCGCGCCGATCTCGGCCGCGAGTGCCAGGGCAAGCGCTGCAGGTTCCCCGTCAGTGGCCAGCAGCGTGATGCCCAACCGCTCCGCCAGTCCGACCGCAGCGCTTGCATAGGCGCTGCCGGCAACGACGACGGCACTGGCCCGCCGCTCCCACGCATGGCGCAGCGCCGCGGACACCAGCCACCCCCCTGATCCCATCTCTGGGGAGAGGACCACCACAGTATTGGGCCGCACCTGCCGGATTGCCTCAAGCTGGGAGACGAGAACAACACTTTCTATCAACCCGCTGGATGGAGTGAGATATAGCGGCGTGGTGCCACGGAGGGAACCGTGCGCCAATAGCCCGGCGACATCGAGCCGGGTTTCATTTTTCGATCTACGCATGTCGCCGCCTTGGGTGCACGATCGGAATGCCGAAGGCCTTGGGCTCGGTGAGATCAAGGCCCGCCTCCGAGTACCACTGCGCCGCTGCCGTGAACTTCAAGATGTCGATCACGTCGCCCACCTGGACGTCGTCGAGGTTGACCACTGTGCCCTGCTCGGAATTGAGTAGGGTCACCATGTCCGGGACCGCTGCTGTTACCGCACCATCCACGAGGACCAGCAGGATCTCATTCTGGATTTCAAGACGGACGATGCGTCCAGTGGTTTCGTCTTCGAGCGTTACACTGGACGGCTGCGCCGGAAGGCCGAGGTCGGTGGGCCGGGAGAGGCTTTCGATGTGGCTCACGCGGGCCCGCGCGATGCGCGTAGTGCCGAGGAGATCGGTGAGCAACAACAGCTTGCTCTCAACCGAGGTGTCCCCGCCGAGGATTTGCCCGATCCGGATCATCCGGCTGATGGAGCCATGAACGCCATGCTCCCTCAGCTGTTGCGCGGAACACGGATACATGGCGGTGGCTGCCCAGCCGCCGAGTTCGGTCACCAGTGCACGCACCAGCGTCTCGGCCCGCGACGGGCTTTCGACCTCAACCACCGCCCGTTCCCCGGTGACCCCCATGAGCGCGATAGGGCCGATCGCCACGTTTCCAATGTTCAGAGTTGTCTGGCTGATCAAGGGGAAAACGCGGCCCATGGGGTCGGAATCGACGACGGGCAGCGCGGACTGCAGCCCAACCATGAGGGGGACGATTCCGTTGATGTTGGCGGCGGCGAGCGAATAGATCGCCCTCACCCTCCGGCCGAGACTGGCCTCGATGGCACTGATACAGCCGAGGAACTCATCGCCCACGGGAGGCATGTCGGCGATGAAAAGGCCCTGCGTGACCATTCCGACCGCCACCACCAGATCGTCGGGAGCAAGCTCGTCGACGGTGATGAGTTCCAATGACCGGTCCTCCATCGCCCGCTGGATCATCTCTGCGTAGACGTAGATGGCCGTCGGGTCGATGGTGCAAGCCAGGAAGTGGGCACCTGTTCTGAGGTTCCGGACGTCCTCGGTGGTTAGTAGGGTGCTCATGGGTTGGTTCTCCGCGCGGCTGCGGTCAGCGCGCGTTCCTCGTCAGCGGACGTTTCTCCCGCCGCCTGGACCCGGATTCGAACGATTCCGGGGTTGCCGTAGGGCATGGCAAAGACGTTCGATTCAATGATGCGGGTCTGCCCGGGGCTGGCGCCCAACTGGACCGCCGCTGAGTGGGCGTCCTCTTCGGCGAGGTTCTGCACGCGTTTCAGGTCAACCCGGCCGCTGACAGTCTCGAGCCTGTCGATCCACGCCGTCAGCGGGGCCACGGCAGAACCTACCAGTGCGGCGTCCTGCACCGCCGGCAGAGTGGGCACCAGCCCGAAAGGCAGCGCACTCTCCTGCCACTCGCGGAGGTCGGCAATCACGGTGGGGATGTCGGTGCGAACCGGATGGTGGACGGTATACGGCTCCAGAATGGCGGCGTTGCTGGCGAGGCTTGCGTCAAATCCTTGGCGAATGAGGCTTCTGGCGACAGGCAGGCCTCCACGGGTGTGGCCCTCGGTGACCCCGGCCTCCGTGCAGAGAATGACTTCTCCCTCGGGGATTCCCGCCAACGTTGCCGCGCCAAGGATTCCCATCGCGGGTTCAGCGCGCAACCCGTGCACAGGCGCCAAGGCCAGCCGTGACAGAGGTGCGCGGCCGCCGTCGTTCTTAGCAAACGACAAGAGGGTTGCAGGGAAGTGGTGCCCGCCTGCTTCCTCAAGCATGGCGGCCAGTTCTTCCCCCGTCTCCATCAGGGCGCTGTTAAGGATGGCCGTGTAGTCGCGGTCCCGGAAAACGCTGGAATAGAAGTCACTGGAAATACTGATCCGCATATCTCTGTCGTTGCTTAGGATGGCATCGGCAATGCGCGTCTCATGGTCCTTTGACGCCGTAGAACCGACGGAAGTGATCGCCACGTTCCGCACGTCACCGGCGAGGATGCCTGGGAGATCGGCCAGGAACGCCTCCAGGTCCAACCGGGCCAGAGGCCGTCCCCGCAGGTCGTGACCCCCGCGGACATGCACGGTTCGGGTCACTGCCGACTCAACAAGGGCGGGCAGCACGGTCATGTGGAAGTCGTCCGCTGGGGGACGGGGCGAAATACGGATGGCGACGACGTCGGCCGGTTTCCGCTCCATCAAGACCTGTCCGACGTCGGCAGTGATCTCCGTGATGCCTGACCCGAACTCCCGACGGAGCCCGGACAGGGCCGACTCCAATGCGTCCGACAAGCTGCCCGCGTTCACCTCCCGAGCGGCGGAAATTACAGTCCGCCCGTCCAGTACAACGGCCCGGCAGCTGGTTCGCTGCAGCCGCAGTCCCACTCTCATTGTTCAGTTCCTGCCTGGCGTCTACCAAGGATGAGTATCTGCCGAGTAGTGAATATCTTCCATGTGTATAGAGTGCACCGCTAGTTCCCATAGTGCTCCCCAAGTCGCTGAAAGAGTATCGGTGCGTGTTCCTCGGCCTATCGAGACGTTGACAAAGATACCCAGCGCGGCCCGCTAGCAACCACAGCACGGGCACGGATACCGGGTGCAGGAGACCCTCAAAGGGCGCACCGACGCCCTGGAGCCAATGCTTGTGACGCTGTGACTGAGGCGTCGGACGTCGTCCCGCTGTTTAAGCACCTCGGCAACGAATTCATCTACAGTGCTCGCCGGCCACGGGGCCGACAGACCACACACCTCCGCTCGGTCGACGGCGCGTACGCCAATCCCCCAAGGACGTTTCCCGCTGACAGCGGCGTCCAAGGCCATCGACGATCTAAGCCGCAAAGTCATATCGCCTGAAACAGAGAACTTCATGACGTAGGGAAGGCAGAACCAGGAGGAGGGGATTAAAATGCGGGCCAAGAAGCCGCCGTGGACAGGGTGTGGACAATGTCCACACCCGCTTTGGCCGGACAAACACGCGATCAGCGCACTCTACCTGGCCGCAGAAAGCAGCAATCCGGGGAAGATCCCCCAAGAAAATTCGTCTTCGTCATGTCGTCCTCACAACTCTTGGGCCATGAATGAGTGACGGCCAACAACTGGCTACCGGAACAGCAAGAACGGACGACACATATAGCAGGCGGACGGCCAACAGGCCAGGACCCTGAACCCGCGCCTCCACACCTTCACAGGCGACCAGCGGCGCCAGGCACACCCTGCGGCACTGTCAGAGGGACCTGACCACCCAGAATGTCCACACATTAAAGCAAAAACCCCTCTGACGAGGGGTTATGCGTGCCCGAGGTGGGACTCGAACCGCATTCCCGGCCTTGGGAACACTGGGAAATCCCGCGCAAACGTGCGGAATGCGGCCCGATCCGACCGATGTACGGCCCAGTCCGACGGCAAAAGTGTGGACATTGTCCACACCCCAAATTCGCCCGTCCGAGCACTCCAAACGCCAGCCGCCCCCCGCTGAGGAACTAGTCAAGAACGGCTATGCGGGCATCCTGCTTCGCACCAGGACCGGTGTCGGCTGTAGCGGCGGGGCGCGGAATGCCGGTACGTGATCCCAGGATCACCAAGCACCTGCCGACAGGATTCCTATGGTTATCGCTTCACGAGGTGCGAGGCAATCATCGCTGCGCTGTCCTCCAACGAGATGTCGCCGGCGGCCACTCCCACGACGAGATCGAACGCCCCGTCGGTGCTGAAGTCATGCCTGCAGCCGTTGATCCAGAGCATCAACACCATCAGCGTCCATGCAGTCCGCTTGTTCCCGTCGGTCAGCGGATGGAACCGCGCCACCGACTCCATCAGAGCCGCAGCCTTCGTAGCTAACTGCGGATAGGCTTCCACACCCATGACTGTCGTTGCCGGACGGGCCAAGGCCGAGGCCAGGAGGCCGATATCGCGAATATGGAACCCGTACCGGTCAACGACCTGCAACGCGTCTTCAATCTCAAGGTATGCGGTCACGCATCCTCAAGGCGCGTCAAAAGCTCAGCATCATGGCTCATCACGAAATCCAGACCCTCGCCGATCTCGCGACTTCGCCGGTGTCGCTGCAACACCAGCTCCGCGCCCTGGAGCAGCAACGCCGACTTCGAAGTGTGTTCCTCGGCCGCGAGCTGGTCCAAACGACGATCCAAATCCTCGGGGACACGCAAATTCATAGCCATGAAACACATGGTACCAAACCAGTACCAGGCATCCATACGGCCCGGCGGAGGAGCCAATGGGTTGCCCTGGTTGACGGAGAGGACGAAAGGTCCATTATCGGCGTTTCAAAATGGTCGGGGAGCGGCCTCAAAAGGGGCTGATCCATCGCCCCGTGGCGTTTCCTCCCCGATTCCATAAGTCAGGACCGTTCCGCCAGGACCGGTTCACGGCGGCGACGTCCAGGAACTCCTCGTATCCGGGCAATCCTCCGGAGTTTTCCAGCGGGCCCCGCCTGGCGCCGTCAATCAACTGGGCGGCGGGCTGTCTCCGTCAGCGGGCCGGTTGGAAACCAGCTCCAGCCGGTGAAGTCAGCTGTCGTTGAAGTCGTATTCATAAAGCGCCTTGCCTATACCACGCGTGAGCAGATGATCCAGTTCCCGGGCCTGCCCGCCGTTCTTCACTCCTGCCGGGAAATCCACTTGCACGACTTCCGGAAGTTCGCCGTCGACCGGCCTCAGGGGCGCGAAGGGATCCTCCAAGGCAAACCTGTGCAGGTGTATGTCCTCGCAGCCACAAACTACCTGCAGGACCTGCCGAAACTGATTCAAAGTCATGATGTTTCGCACCTCGAGCCCGCGCCAAATTTCAGGGAAGGTGCCGCAGCCAATGCGCTAACGAATCAAGAAACTGATGCAGAGCCCGACCGCATCGGAGCACACATCAGGACCTGCAAGATTCGAGCAAAAGGAATCCTTGACAGACCCTTTGCGTAGCCCTATGTTTATTGCAACCGATCTCAGCAACCGATCTCACTGCTCTAACGAATGCAACCGATCTCAAAGGAGAGACTCGATGATCAAGTCGCTCACTTCTGGACTTTCGGTAGCCCCGCGTTCAGCAGGCGTCGTTTTGAATACGGCATGCTCCCGCATTAGCAATCCAGTCCACAGGAGAAACTCATGACCAGAAAGCGATGGGGCCTGGCACTCGTCTCAGCCGTCGTAGCCAGCCTTGCCCTCAGCGGCTGCTCCCCCTCAACATCGGACCCCGAGGGGCCGGTGACGCTCAGTTACTGGGACTTCCTCGATCCCAGCCAGGACAATCCGCGATCAAAGGCGTTGAAGGAAAACATCGCCAACTTCGAGGCGGCAAACCCTGACATCAAGATCAACCTCTCGGTGGTTTCGCTGGGCGACATGTTGAATAGGCTGCCGCAGTCAGCAGCGGCCGGGCAGGCGCCGGATGTGTTTAAGATGTTCACCCCTCTCGTCCCCCAGATGGCCTCTGCCGGCGTTTACTCGCCGTTGCCTGATGCTGCGTCGGGGGTCACCGACTGGCTCCGTCCTACCGACACTTTTGCGGGTCCTGACGGCAAGCAGGTCGCAGTGCCCTATGAATACCGCACCTGCGCGCTGTACTACAACGAAAAAATTCTGTCTCAAATCGGTGCGACCGCTCCAACTACTTACGAGGAAGTCGTTGACGTTGCGCAGAAAGCTGCGGCAGCTGGATTCACCGGGTTCGGAACCGGGTTCTCGGACACTGACAACTCAGCCATCATCAGCACTTTCTTCAATTGCTTCATGTCGCAAGTTGATCAGGACATATGGACTGAGGACGGACAGGCGGATTTCGCCACCGAAAAGGCCGAGGAGTTTGGCAACTTCCTCGCCGAGCTCCGGGATGCGAAGGCACTGGGTAGCAATGTCGTTTCCGACACGTACGGCACCGTAGCGGACGGCATGGCCAGCGGCACTGTCGCAATGTCGGTCTTGGGCACCGAACGAATCGTCTCGTTCGCCTCGCAGAATCCGGACGTCAAGTGGACCTCCTTGCCAAAGGCATCTACTGGGGACACCACCGGCACCACCATTGGGTGGACTCTGGGAATAGGCTCAGGAAGCAAGAATACAGAGGCGGCCTGGAAGTTCATCGAGTACATGACCGGTCCCGAAGCAGGCGCGAAGATGGCCACCGGCGGTGAGGTGCCCACGCGTGCGGCCACGTATGAGCAGCCATTCTTCTCCACGCCCGAAGCGAAGACGGTGAACGACATCGCCGCCTACGTCAAGAGCAACAGCGAACCCCGCACATACGCCGATAACTGGACCTCGCTGGCCACCGGGCTCTCCCAGGCCGGGCAGCGACTAACCCTCAACAATCTGTCGGGCAGCGAATTTATCCGTTCCGCCCAGGATGCGGCCAACAAGAAATAGTCCCCAACGTCCGGGGGAGCCTGAACATCAGGTTCCCTCCGGAAGGGAGAGATAATGTCAACAAACAGTCGCACCCGCACTTCATCTCAGACGTCCACTCCGCCGACAGGAGTCCAGGCTTTCCGCCGGGCTCGTAATGACCGCATGGTCTGGTTGTACGTCGTCCCCGTCACTGCCGTGTTTCTCTTTGTCTTCGTTGGACCGCTCATCTACACGGCCTGGACAGCGCTCCACGAGACTTCGTATTACCAGATTGGCAAATTTTCTGGTCTGAACTCTTTTGCGGAGCTGTTCGCGGACTCGGAGCTGCCCGCCCGCATCTGGACAACGCTTGTATTTTCGATCGGGGCGCTGGTCATCGCCTTGCCCGCGGGACTCTTGTCTGCGATTGTGCTGAACAACCTGCATCGGTTCAAGCGCTCCATCCGGAGCCTCTTTTTGTTGCCGTGGCTTTTGTCCCAGGCCACAGCAGGAACAATCTGGCTTTGGTTTCTCAACCCCAATTACGGACCGGCCTCAGCTATCACCCAGGCCCTTGGGTTCGGGCCTACTGATGTCTTCTCGTCTCCAAACAGTGCGCTCGTTGCCGTGACTCTGATGACGGCGTGGTGGTCCTACCCGCAGGCCATGCTTCTCTTTCTCGGCGCCCTTCAGACCATTCCAGTGGAATTGTATGAAAGCCTCAAAGTGGACGGCGGTGGCATTCGGCACGCATTTCTCAATGTCACATTGCCTCACCTGCGCAACACGATCGTCTCCGTGGTGATCGTTCTACTCATGCTCTATGTACAGATGGTCACCATCATCCTGGTGACCACACGAGGCGGTCCCATCGGATCGACCGAGACGCTGTCAATGCGGGTATACAACCAGATGTTCGACAAGTTCGATCTTTCCGGGGCATCAGCGACGGCCATCCTCCTTTTTGCCGTAAACATTGTCCTCACCCTTGTCGCGATTCGCTTCCGACGGAAGGAAAGCCTGTGAGCACCACCACCTCGCGTCGCCAAGGCCGGCTCGGCTCAGTCCTTCGGGCGGTTCCGGCCTGGGCATACGTCATCCTCTCAGCCGCAGTCGTTCTACCGCCTGTCGCATGGATCTTCTCCACCTCGCTGAAAACCGCCTCGGATACCCTTGAGTTCCCGCCACGGTGGATCCCGGACCCGCTTTCATTCGAGGGCTATCTTGGCCTGCTTACCTCAACGAACAGCCGGTTCTTCATAAACTCCCTGATTTACGCTGTGGGCTCTATCGTCCTCGCGTTGGCGATTTCCATTCCTGCGGCATATGTTGCCACCAGGTACCGAAGCCGGCGCATGGAAACTCTGATGACAGGGATCCTGGTGCTTTCGATGGTTCCCGCGATCGTGGTCTTCATCGCCCTGTACTCCATGTTCGTCAGAACGGCCTTGATCAACACCTACCCGCTGCTGATTGTTGTCTACACGGCCATTATTTGTGGACAGACCATCCTGTTTCTGCGCAACTTCATCGAGAACATTCCTGCTGAGATTGAGGAAGCGGCCGCCATCGATGGCTGCTCGCGGGTGCAGATCCTGTTGCGCATCATTCTGCCGCTCATCCGCCCCGGTATCGCTGCTGTAGCAATTTTCATCTTCGTATTCGTTTGGAACGACTTCCTTGTAGGAACCGTACTGGCCACCACGGAAGATATGAAGACCGTCCAGAACGGCATCGTGCGTTATATAACCACTGGCTTCGGTAGCTTCTGGGGACTCTTCGCTGCATTCATCGTCGTTGCCTTCATCCCCGTTCTCTCAATCTTCCTGGCGTTCCAGCGCTGGTTTGTTGCCGGGATGACGTCCGGCGGTGTCAAGGGATAACCGAAGCAAGAGTTCTACCCCGAGCCCAACTAGAAAGCACGCCACATGACCGCTTCCAAGCGGTCATGTGGCGTGCCTGTTTAGACCAGCTCACCGCATCTGCAATCTCTAAACCCTGACAGGCCACTCAGCCCGCGTCACTTGTCATCTCTTCCGGACGCGGAAAGCTCAAGAGCGGTCGCCTGGCTGCCAGCCGGGTGGCTGAATTAGCTCCACACGGTTTCCGTCTGGATCGAGCAGGTAGATCAGCAGGCCTCCTGAAACCGGGCCCGACGTGGGTGCGACCGGTTCGGACAAAGCCCTGTAGCCGAGCGCTGTCATTCTGGCGTAAACCTTGCGCAGGTCAATATTGGTGAAGGCAAGATGTGCAGTCCCCGGCTGCGCCTCTGATGGATTTACGGCCGGTGGCGGATCCTCAACCTGGACCAGCTCCAGGTTGAAGGGCCCGTCACCCGTTGAGAGCATTAGGGCTTTAACCTTGACGTTGGGACGGCCGTAAAGTTCGCCGACGTAGGGGCCCGACGTCCACGCTTGTACGCGGGTAAGGCCAAGCCCTTCCACGTAGAACCGCGCGCTGCGCTCCATGTCCGTAACGTGCAGGGCAGTGTGATGATGTCGAATTGCAGTTTTCATTTCTCCCGCCTAAACATTCCCGAAGGCTTGAACTGGACCAAAAGAACGGACATAAGGTCTTCTCCTCGTAGTTTTGGACTTAAACTCCGCCGGGGTTGCTCAGACACAGCCTTGAGGGGTCCGTACTGGTTTGTCTGGCATACAGGCATGCGTGGTGCCACTCTCCAAAAAGGTGTGGCACGGGGCCTCTACGATTGCGAGGCACGAGGCACGGCACAGGGGGTTCAGGTTCCTATTCCCAGGTGTGCTCCGCCGGCCACATCCAGAGACACTCCGGTGATGTAGCGGTTGTCGGGATCGGTCAGGAAAAGGATGGCGCGGGCGACTTCGTCGGGTTCGGCAAACCGGCGCATCGGCAGTTGCGCTGCCCTCTTCGCGCGGCTGGCTGCCGCGTCCGGGCTCGAATCGTTGTCAAACTGCGCCCGCATGGGTGTGTTCACCGGGCCCGGGACGATGGCGTTGACGGAGATGCCTTGAGGTCCAAGCAGTTCTGCGAATGACCACATGATATGCAGGACTGCGAGTTTGCTCGCGTTGTAGGGCAGGTAGTTGAGGCGTGCTTCCTTGGCCGCAACGGAGGATAAGACCACGATTGCGCCGGCCGTGCCGGACCCGAGCATTGATTTTGCTGTCTCTCGCACCATCGAGAACGTTGCAGAGGCATTGATCCTCAGAATGGAATCGAATTCCTCTGTAGTTGTCTCCATGATGTCGGGAGTTGTACCGAGCACTCCGGCTGCATGGACGAGGACATCGATGCGGCCATACTGGGCCGCGATGTCCTGCACGACTGTTGCGCACTGTTGTTCCGAGGTGATGTCGAGGGGGTAGAAGGCGTCCAAGGTTTGGTCGTCTTTAGCGGAACGATCAGCGCCGATGATAGTGGCGCCGGCAGCCTTGAATGCGCTGACGGCAGCATCGCCTATACCTCCGCTTGATCCGGTTATCAGAACCACCTGATCTTTGAGGCTCATCGGTTCCCTCCGCTCTGGACGCCGCGCGGTTCTCCTGCGGTCGAAACGTGGGTTGCGGGTTTCATGTTTAATTCCTTCGTTAAGGTTGTTCAATGGACGGTGGACTGTTGTTCAGGTTTTGGTGATGCTACGGGGCGACCGTGGTTTCAGCGCTGGATGTCGCCGCTGCCAGGACTGCATCGGCGATTTGCGTGGCGCGGAGTGCCTGGGCGAACGTGACTGGAGGGGTTTCACCGGCGCAGAACTTCAGCGCCGTGTCTGCTTGCCGCAGGAAGAGGTCGGAGGGCTCGAAGGTCTTTTCGTAATGGCCGCCGTGCCGCTCCCACACGTGAAGGGAGTCGTTGGTCCAGAGCATCCGGCCTTCACTGGCCAGGACATCGATGGTGAGGCTCCAGTCGCCCTGATTGAGACCTTGAGGTTCCTGCCAGGGAGACCAGTAGCTCTGCAAGGTGAATACGACGCCCTCAGGAAACTCGAGGGTGGACACGACGTGCTCCGGTACCGGCGACCCGTACAGGCTGCTGCTGGCGCTGGTACCAAGTACTTTCGGGTCGCCGTCAAACCATGATGAGACTAATTCGATGGCGTGAATGCCATTCACGACAGCGACGCCGCCCTCCTTGGGATCAGCGCGCCATGAATTGACGTTCTGTTTATGGGCGACCGAACGGACGGAAACGGCGATCACGTTCTTGTCCCTGATCCATTGAGTGACCTGTGCGGCGGCGGGATGCTGGTGGAGCGTATACCCGACCATGAGTCTCTCGTTCACCCCGGAAGCGGCAGCGAGGACGGCAGCACCTTCGGCATCTGCGGCCACCGGCTTTTCAGTCAGCACCCGGAATCCCCGGTTCAGCAGATCTGCGCATATGACCGGTTGCACCGTGGTGGGTAATGCTACGACCACAAGGTCCAAATGTTCGGGGTGGAGTTCCGCCGTAGTGGGCATCAACTGTGCCCCGAGCTCCTGCGCGAGGGCGACCCCGCGCCCGTCCTTCTCCACAAGGACGGTGACCTTGGCACCTGCCGCGGCAAATGCCCGTGCGTGCCTTGATCCGGCCCAGCCGCCCGCTCCTACGACAGCGACGCGAGCATGTCCCGCCGCGGGCATCATGTAGCGCCGCCAAAGGTCCGGCAAGGAAGGAACCAGTTGATCATCACATCTCTCCTTCGAGATCGGTTGCAATAAAGGTCGGTTGCAGGAAGGGTCTGTCAGGGGTCTATTCGGTTCGTGTATTCGGGGCCCGGCGTTCTCCGCTTTCGGCGAAAAATATTTCGGCCTTGTGATCTTCTGCAGTCGGGCTCTGCAGCAGTTTCTTTAGTGCCTGGCCGTACCACGTGGAAGGCATCCTCGAGAAAGCGTGGCTTGTTGACCATCATGGCTCCTGCCGAAAGCACCAGGAGCCAGGCTCCGAGCATGCCGAACGAGGGCAGCCAGCCGTCCCCCGGATGGTGCAGCAGACCAAAAAGGAACGGGCCAACGCTTGCCAGGGTGTAGCCGACTCCTTGGGCGAACCCGGAGAGGATCCCTGAGCCGGATTGCGTTCGTGTTCGCTTGTTGATCATCGTGAACGCGAAGGAGTACACGCCCTGGCCAAGTCCGGCAATGGCGACCCAGACCACTGCAGAGGCTGGTGGAGCAAAGATTATGCCCCCGTAGCCGATGGCGAAGGCGACGACAAAGACGATTGCGACGGGTAGCGGACGGGGCGTTCTCACCACTACCAGAGGCACAACTAGGGCGACTGGCAGGGCGAGGATTGAATAGAGCGCCAGCATGGATCCAGCGGTTTCCTGACTCATTCCTCTGTCGATAAGAACAGCGGGAAGCCAAGTGAGCGCAGCGAAAGTATTGCTTGAGCACCCTGCGAAGACTAGTGCTACACCCCAGCCAATCGATGATCTCCAGGGTTTGATCGCACTCGTAGGGGCAGACGGCCCATCGCTGGCTGGTGATGTCCTGGATCGGGTCACAGCCCGCTTGCCCGTGAGAACAATCAGCCACGGTATCGCAGCGACCGCGCTGAAGGCCGCCCAGATGCCGATGGAGAACCGCCAGCCATAAAGATGTGCCAAGGGTATGGCAGCTTGGGCGGCCACAGCCGTGCTGACGCCCAGGAGAGTTACGTGGAGCGCTGCGAGCATCCCGATTTTGTCGGGAAAGTACTTCACCAGCAACGGCGGAATCACGACATTGACCAGCCCGATCCCGAGCATGGCGACCCAGGTGAACACCAAAAACGCCGGGATGTTCCATCCCAGTGCGCGGCCGACCTGACCAAGTGTTGTCAGCAGGATCGAAACCAGTAGCAGGTGTTCCAGTCGGATTCGCCGGAGGAGCGGCAGAGCCAGAAAGCCCATCACTGCGAAGCCCGCGGTCGGAAGCATCCCAAGGATCCCTGTCGTCACCGCGTCGAGGGGAAGATCCCCGCTGATCGGACCAAGTAGTGGGGACACCGCCGAAACCGCTTCTCTGGCGCTGAACGCGACCAGCAGGATGCCGGCAAGCGCGGTGAGCCGGCCGCGTAATGGTTGTCTCCCCGCTCCCCCGGTTTGTGGTCTGCCCTGACGGAGGCGAAGTAGAGCTATGTCTGCACCTCCCTATTTTCAGCAGGTTTGTTCGTGCCACGGTTCCACAGTGCTCAAGGGCTGCGAGTGCCGTGGAGAAGGGCGGGCCCCGTGGTGGTTGTTAGCTTCCGTTTACTGCGTGGCTGGCCCATTCCCGGCCGGCTTGCTCTTCTGTGGGCAAACCGGAGGCAGCGAGAATCCGGTCGAGCAAGCGTTGGGTGTGGACAGCTTCCCGGCCTGAAGTCAGTGGCTGCGCCCTGTCAGCAACCCGGTCCAGGAAATGATGAACGGCGGCCGCAAAGCCCAGAGTTTCTGTCGCAGTAGCCCAGCCATAGGCCTCGGCGCTAAGTTCCCGCGATGTGGTGACACCCTTGACCGTGGTCGAAAATGTCTCCGGTGCCCTGACTTCGACGGTCTTTCCGTCGCCATAGGCGTCCAGTTTTTCGTTCCATGCACCTGCCGTGCGGGCTGCCATGAGCACGCCCGTGTTCCCGGTACTAAAGCGGATGGTTGCTGCAACACCGTCTTCTTCCCAAGGGTCGTCACCGGCGGCGTGGGCGGCGACGTCCACCGGTTCGCCACCGCAGTACCAGCGGAGGAGATCGACCATGTGAATGGCGTTCTCGAATGTCGCACGGTATTCCGATCCAGGGCGGTTTTTCTGGGCGACGCAGAAAGTGGCGCCTTTGTCGCCAAAGACTTCCCGACCGGCCGTATAGACGGGTGCATAGCGGCGGTTGAAGTCCACCATCAGGATCCGGCCCCGCTCGTCGGCGAGATCTGCCAGACGTTCTGCTTCATCACTTGCCGGAGCCAACGGCTTCTCACAGAACACGTCAACATCACGGCTCAGGCACAGTTGAACGGCGTGGGCGTGCTCCGATCGTGGCGTGAGCACGAAGACTGCATCCAGTTCCTGCGAATCCAGCATGTCCTCCACCGTTTTGTAGGCGGCGTTGAACCCCCAGCGCCGGACCAGGCTGCTTGGATCCTCACGCCGGGACACCAAGGCTGCCAGGTCAACGTCATCGCGTTGGACGAGGGTGGGCAATTGGGCGATGGTGGCGATGTTGCCTGCGCCGACAACTCCGACGCGGAGACGGGTGGTGTTCATTAGGCGTTCCTCACTTCAGCCAGGTCAGAGAGCATTGAGCGCAGGACGGCGGCGGATTCCCGGAATCCGTCCTCGGGCGCAGGCAGGTCTTGCGGGTGCCAACGGTACTCAAGCTCGATGCTGAGCACATCGTCGTAGCCGTGCTTCAGCAACCCGGCGAGGATTTGAGGCCATGGAACGACGCCGCCTCCGACGACGCGGGACCGGACCGCCCGCTCGGAAGCATTGACCCGGGCCGTTTCAGTGGCGCGGAAGGCCGCGTTGGGATCCGTGAAGACGAGGTCCTTCACGTGGACGTGACCGATCAGGTCACCTTGAACAGCAAGGGCCTGTTCGTACTTTTCATCGTGCGTGAATGTCAGGTTCGCCTGGTCGTAAAGAACGCGGACGGCCGGATGGGCAATTTCCCGGACCAGGGCAGCGGTGTCCGCCGCGGTCTGGGT
Source organism: Arthrobacter oryzae (assembly GCF_031454875.1). GTDB lineage: Bacteria > Actinomycetota > Actinomycetes > Actinomycetales > Micrococcaceae > Arthrobacter > Arthrobacter oryzae_D. Next base: position 103,973 of record NZ_JAVDRQ010000013.1, on the reverse strand, counting down.
CATCGTGCCGAAGTGGTTTTCCACGCAAAGGCGAACCCCGGCCTGGTCTGCTTCGGGCGCGAGGGCCTCCAATGCTTCACGCAGTTTTGCCCAATGCGCCGCATGGTCCTCATCGCCGGGGTGCCACGAACCAGCATAGACACGGACCCGGTCAGCGCCCAGCAGGTGTGCGGTTTCTATGGCGCCGCGGAATTCATCGACTGCTGTGCGCCATTCCGCGTCGTCCAGTGAGTTGATGGCGGTCGTGTAAGGCGTCAGACCTACGATGGGAATCCCTGCGGTTTCGGCCGCTCTCATTGCCTCCATCGCGGCACGCCGGTCACCTAATGGCAATCCTGATTTGTAGTCATTCTGGTAGATGACTTCGGCGGCATCGAGCCCTGCGGCTCGGAATAGATCAAGTGCTTGGGGAACCGTGTGGTCCGGGGTGCCTAGTGTGTGACCGGCTAGCCGCATTGTTTATGTCCTTTCTGAAGTGTTTGGAGGTGCTGCCCAGTCCGTGGGACCGACCAGCCGGGGCGGGGCTGCGACGCGGGATCGATCCACGATTTCCATCAGCAATCCCCAAGGGGTGACGAAGTATGTCCAGCGATTGCCGGCTACTCGGGGGCTGTCGCCAGCGACTTCTTTGCGCTCACCGAGCACGCGTACTCCAGGTGTTGCCTGCAGTACTACGATCGCTTCGTCGACGTCGTCCACGACGAAGCACAGGTGGTGGCCGCCGGCGTCGCAGTGCCGCGGCGGGGTATCACGCCGCTCAGCGCTGCTCCATTCGAAAAGCTCGATGTTGAGGTTTGGTGGCAGGCGCAACATTGCGAGCGTGAGCCTGGCATCTGCCGGGACTTCGAAGTTTGTGGGCATGAATTCCTCGTCGGGCCCGCGTTCGGAGCGGTACAGCTCCTCAGCTCCGAGGACTTCAACGAAGAAGCGGATGCCTTCCTCAAGGTTTGGCACTGTCAGGCCGACGTGGTCTGTGTGCTGAAGCCCTGGCAGACGCCGGAGCGTTGACTTCTGTCCCCTGGTCATTTGCGTGGTCCAGAGGTGGAGCCGCGGACCAGAAGCTGAGGTTCGAGGACGATGTGGTCCACGGAGCCGTCAATGTTCTGCTTCTCAGCCAGTTCGATGGCGATGTGTCCCATGTCGGCGATCGGCTGGCGAACCGTGGTCAGAGGAGGGTTAAACCGGGCGCCGAGAGCGAGACCATCGAAGCCGATGACCGACACGTCCTCCGGTACCCGTACGCCACGTTGGCCGAGTGCCGAGATGACCGCAAAGGCCACCATGTCATTGGCCGCGATGATTGCCGTTGGAGGATTGTCCATCTCGAGGTAATGTTCTGCCCCGCGCGTGCCCGCATCCAGATCCGACCCGCTGTCCAGCACGACAGGTGCACTGCCGCTCTCGGCGGACAGCTCCAAATACGCGTCCATCCGGTCCTGGGCGGTGTGCGTTCCGGCGATGCCGGATACGTAGCCGATCGAGGTGTGCCCCAGGGAGTGCAGGTGCTCCAGGGCGATCATGATTCCGCGGCGGCTGTCGACGGTGACCGTTGGGACGGCATCGTCCCCTTCAACCCGGTCGATCACCACGACCTTGTGGCCGAAGTCGAAGCGTTTCATGGCCTCGGTATCGACCTTTGTAGACGGCGCGACGATGCCGAAGGGGGCATACATGGCCTGCATTGCGGTGAAGTATCCGTCGGTTTTGGCCGGGTCCCCGTTGGTGACGCAGAGCAGTAGCTGGTATCCGCGCTCATCCGCCGCCTGCGTCATCGTCTTGGCAAGTTCTGCAAAGAACGGGTTCGTGATGTCAGGCACGATCAAGGGGATGAACGTGCTGGTCTTTGTCCGAAGAGCCTGGGCGAGTGGACTCATCGTGTAGCCGAGCCCCTCGGCCACCCTGAGGATGTGTTCGCGTGTTTCCCTTTTCACCGCTTCCGGCCGGGAGAATGCCCGGGAGACGGTGGACCGGTGGACGCCGGCAGCCTTCGCGACGACGTCGATACTCAGATCAGGCATGTTCTCTTCCTCCGTGCTGGTCGTCATAGGCCCGCCAAATCGGGCGCATGACATTTTCGAGCTGGGCCAGCGTCGGCAGGCCACGGAATCCATCATCCAGCGTCCGGGCGACGCTCCGCACAAACGGATCGTAAAGAGGGTCGCTATCCACATTGATCTTGTCGACCTCCGTGGTGCCATCCAATGCCGTGAACGTAGCTGTACCGTCCGAATCAACGGAGGCGAATCCTGCCTCACCGACCGAGGTGAAGCTGCAGTAGCGCTTGAGCGGCGAGCCAGGGAATGCGTAGCCAACTTCCACGATGGCTTCGCGGCCGTCCGGTGTCGTGATGATGAGGCTGGCATGATCCTCAACAGCCTGGCTGTGAAGAACCGATGAGAGCCGGGAGTCCACATGTGCTGCAGTCTCGCCACTGCCCCTGAGGAACAGATCGACAAAATGCGGACCCAGATTGGCCAGGCAACCCCCGCCTGCCTTGAGCGGGTCGAGCATCCAGGGATTGGCATTGTCGAGATACCGGGATGGTGGACCAGCAATAAATGAGGTTCGCTGGTAAGCGGGCCGTCCTGCCTTGGCAAGCCATTGATCTGTTGGTCCGCCGCGCTGGATCAGGGGGACAGTGGCAGGCACGCCAGCTGCCTCGGCGGCCTGCCGCACGGCAGAAAGCTCGTCAAGGGAAGTGCCCAATGGCTTTTCCACGACGAACGGAATGCCGCGCGCGATCAGGGCGAGACACTTTTCAGCCATCCCCTCATGGGGGCCGAAGACATATGCGAGTCCGACGTCGGGGAGATCAACCAGCTTCTGCCAGTCGGCGTCAACCGGCGACCGCCAGCCTTTGGCCAGCTCCTGCACCTGCACGCGAGATACATCGTCGTCACTGACTCCGATGACCTCGTGCTCTTCGGCAATGGCCTGCGCACAGAGCGGAACATGCCAATGGGAAGCGCCCAGAATGATTGTGCGTACGTGCGTCAACCGCAATACCCCCTTGGATGAGATCGGTTGCTGAGATCGGTTGCAATAACACTATGGATGGTGGGAGAGTTTGTCAACGGAACCAAACACGAACAAGGGTCGGGGCACTCAGAAAGATTGAGATACCCGCCCAGAGAAAGGCCAGCATGTATAAGAAACTTCGCACCCTGCAAACCATCGACGAGTCCGGGGCCGTCCTCATCGTGCGACTGGAGAACGCGGAGCTTGCCGAGCGCGTCGCGGAAGCTGCCATCGAAGGAGGCTTCCGGGCGCTCGAGATCACTCTTTCAATTCCCGGCGCCGTAGACGTCATCCGTCGGCTCGCCGCCAAGCATGGGTCCGCCGGCGTAGCGGTCGGTGCCGGAACAGTACTCGACGAGCATTCAGCGTACGAATGCATCCGCGCCGGGGCTCAGTTCCTGGTCAGTCCGCAGCTGAACCCCGCGATGATCCGCACGGCGAACCGCTACCAGATACCAACCATCAGCGGGGCCTACACACCGACCGAGCTGGTTGAATCCGCCGAGGCAGGCGCCGACATCCTCAAGCTCTTCCCCACCGAAGCCGGCGGCGTCGCCTACGCCAAATCCGTGCTGGCTCCGCTGGCGCATCTGCCGATCATGCCCGCCGGCGGCGTAACCCTGGACAACGTAGGCGAGTGGTTCGCGGCGGGCGTGGCAGGCGTCGGCGTGGGCAGCTACGTGACGAAAGCATGGCAACCCGATGGCGACTTCTCCCGCGTCACCGAGGCCGCCAAGGAGTTCCTGTCAGCTGTAGCAGAGGCCCGCCAATGAACGCCCCCAAAGTCTTCATTGTTATCGGTCCTGCCGGCTCAGGGAAAACAACAATTGCCCAGCAAACAGCACAAGAGCACGGGGCTGCGTACCTGGATAAGGACCGGGTCAGTGGCCGCTTCGTCGAATTCGCACTAACCGCCACCGGCCATGATCCCACCGACCGCGAGTCCAACGACTACTATCGCCGCAATTTGCTGCCCCTCGAGTACGAGACTCTCATGGATGTGGCCGGGATAAACCTGCGTCTCGGCCGATCAGTGGTCCTTGATGCTCCCTTTGGAGCCTATTTCGGGGAACCAGACTATCTGAGTCGTGTGGCAGAAGAATTCCAATGGCCGTCACCCGCGGTCACCGTGATACGGGTCAGGGTGCCCCAAGACGTTCTACGTACGCGGCTCACCCTGCGCGGACTGGAACGAGACCAGTGGAAACTTGCCCACTGGGATGAATACTGGTCGGCGTACGGCAGCTTGGAGTGCGCTTGGGCCGGAGTGCATTTCCAGGACTTCAACAATCAGGCGCCCCTTCCGGTCGATTGACGTGAACCGTGTCGGGCGATTAGTCACTGGGTCGGAGGCCTATCTTCGAAATCTGCGCCGCGAGCACACGAGACGTTGACAAGGATCACATCTCATCCGTATCGTTGCTTGCAACCGATCTCAGCAACCGATCTCATTTATGAAATATGGGGAGCTTGGATCAGCTTCTGTCCCGCTACAAGCTGCTCTGGCTGTTGGTCTTGGCGGTCGATTGTCCGTTGAGCCGAGTTACAGCCGGGCGAGACCCGCACACCCCTTTCAGGTGTCCGGGAAATCGTCCAATATCCCTCCGCAACAACCGTGAAAATATGGAGAGTTCAATGAAGACCTCGCAAGACGCCCTCCGCAGCCCGGACCCTTCCGATCAGCTCAAGGCGCCCGGCCGCAGCCGCCACAACATCGTTGCAGGCACGATCGGCCACTTCGTGGAGTGGTACGACTGGTACATCTACGGGCTCCTGGCAGCGGTGTTCTCATCCCAGATATTTCCAAGCGATTCCCCGTTCGCCTCCTTGATCGCGGCACTGCTCGCCTACGCCGTCGGGTTTGTTGTACGCCCGCTCAGCGGCATCATCATCTCTCCACTGGCCGACCGTTTCGGCCGAAGGCTCATCCTGACACTGTCCGTCTCCGGGATGGCGCTAGGATCGCTCATCATCGGCCTCACGCCGTCGTTTGCGACCATCGGCTACGCTGCGCCCGTTCTCTTTCTGGTTGCACGCATCATCCAAGGCATCTCGGCCGGTAGCGAGGGACAAAGCGCCATCGCATTCATGGTTGAGCACGCTCCAGCGAACCGGAGGGGCCTGTTCGGTTCCTTCACCAACATGGCGAGCGGCCTTGCGACCCTCGTAGCGACTGGCGCCGCGGCACTGGTGACATCATCCTTTTCACCCGCCGACCTCGCCGCCTGGGGCTGGCGCATCCCATTCGTTGTGGGAGGCATCCTCGGCATCGTCGGCCTTATCTTAAGGGCCCGGGCAGAGGAGACCCCTGAGTTTGAGGCAGAGTCCCTCGTCGATCACAAGTCCGCCGCGGCCCGCCTGATGGAACTCCTTCGCGAACACCCGAAGGCACTGCTGCAGGCAGCAGCGCTCTCTGCCCCGGCCGTTGCCTACTACACCTGGGCCACCTTCCTTCCCACCTACGCCAAGCTGACCACCGGCCGGGACCTGTCCTCCACCCTGGCCGGGAGCGTTATCGGACTGGCCTTGCTCGTGATCATCGTGCCGGTCTGCGGCGCGCTTTCTGATCGACTCGGCCGACGCAAAATCTTCCCCATCATCGGCGCCATCGGCATGATCGTTCTCTTCTACCCCATGCTCCTGCTGCTGAACCAGCCGGGCTTCGGTGTTTACGTTCTGGTATCGGCGTCCGGGTGGGTGGTTCTCGGTGTCTGGCAGTCGGTATATCCGACCATCCAGGCCGAGCTGTTCCCAGCTTCGGTACGGGTATCGGGCATCGGCTTCGCACACCAAATCGTGATTGCAGTCTTCGGTGGCACCGCGCCGCTGATCGCCGCTGCTTTCGTCGGCGCCGGACAGCCAATGCTCGTCGCGGTCTACATGATCGCCATTGTCACCCTCAGCCTCATCGTCTACTTCACCCTCCCGGAGACCGGCAGCCGCGCCGCCCGAGCCACCGTAGCTCCCGCCGACCCCGAGGTACTCGAAGGCGAACGCCTGCTCCTGAGCACTCAGCAGGCCGCAGACGAAGCGACGCGTTCCCGGTAGGCACACTTGTCCACAGGAAGCCGTGGCGGCTCGACCGGGCAAGACGGGGGTGCTCCAGCCCCGGGCCCCGTTGAGCCGCCGAGCCCTCCAGCGCAATTCCCTCCGCAGGATCGAAATTCACAATCTTCTCCGTAGACGCAGAACCGCGAGGATGTTCTAAATGAACCAAATGATTATTAACACCTTTTCCTATCTATGGTCATCTACTGCTATTGATGCGATAGCGGAACTGGTCGAGAATGGCTATCAGACCTTCGAAGTTCCGGTCAGCTCTCCGCATTGTTGGCCTGATGAAATATCCAACTCGGAGCGTTCAGCAAGCTATGCGAGGCTCAATGAATACGGCGCAAAAATCAGGTCGCTGAACGCGGGCGGCTATGACATCAACCTGGCCAGCCCCGGCGCCAACATGCGCCGCAAAAGTACCGAGCACATCAAGTCGGTAATCGACCTGGCCGAAGCCTGGGGCGTCCCCGAAGTTGTGATATCCCCCGGCACAAGGCGCCCAATGATCTCACCTCCACTCGAGAAGACCTACGGGTGGATGTACGAGAGTCTGGAGAATCTCATTCCGCTGGCCAAGCAGGCCGGCACACGACTACTTTTCGAAAACACTCCCTATTGCTTCACCCCTACCATTGAGGACCTGGCAGGCGTCGTAAGCACGGTCAACGACGACTCAGTCAAGATCGTATACGACGTCGCCAATGCGGCTTACATTGGAGAGGATCCCGTCGACAGCTTGCTCTCCTATCACGAATCAATTGGACTAGTGCATATTTCCGATACGGGCACGGAAAGCTGGGGGCATGACCCAATCGGCACTGGAGTGATCGACTGGAATGGATTAGGCAATGCCGTCAAAGCAACCTGTGGAGTCAATAACGTTGTTCTTGAGATCATTCGCGACGAGAACCCGGTGCATGAGTTCAAAAAGGCGATGCAGGATCTCAAAAATCGAGGCTGGGAACTAGGAAATTAATTCCAGCATTGGAGACTGCAAAACGTCAGCCGGTTGCTCTTGTAAAATTATCAAACCGGAATAGATTTGCGAACTGAACTGCACATCGACCTGCGTTTTGCAGCCTATGATTTCATCATCTTTTGGTATTCAAATGATTCCCATGTGAATTTCTTTTAAAAGGAGAGTGTGCGATGAGAGTGTTGGTAAGTGGCGGAAGTAGCGGAATAGGCGCGGCTACCTGCCTCAGAATCGCAGAGGCGGCTCTGGCTCGGGGCGTTCAGCCGATGATTGCGGTGTGTGGACACGAAACGAACAGTAGCCAAGAGCAAGTTGTTCGTTCCATCCAGTCAATGGGAGGTACCGCCATCGCATTGGCAGGCGACCTCGCCGACCCAGAGGTGCCAAGCAAACTGGTAGAAGCTGCGGTAGCTGAATTCGGCGGCCTGGACGCGTTGGTGGCGAATGCCGGAATCGCCAGCCCCGCTGCCATCTGTGACCTATCTGTTGAGGGATGGGACAGCATGTTCTCCGTTAACCTCCGCGGCCCGTGGCTTCTTGCCAAAGCAAGCCACCCGCATTTGAGGGAGAGCCGCGGTTCCGCTTGTTTTACCTCTTCAATGTCTGGCCAGCTCCCACATGCCGGATCAGGCGCCTACAGCCCCAGCAAGGCTGCGTTAACAATGCTGGCCCAGACACTTGCGCTGGAATGGGCACCTGAAGGAATTCGTGTAAATGTGGTATCCCCGGGTATGACGCATACACGGATGACTGAAAAAATGTATGAAGATCCCCAAATCAAGAAAGCAAGGGAAGATATTATCCCGTTGGCACGAATCGGGGACCCCACGGACATTGCGAACGTGATCGAGTTTCTTGTAAGCCCTCTGGCGGGCTATGTCACCGGGCAAGACATCTGTGTTGATGGTGGATTCTCTAAGTCTATTCTTAGCCATATTCCTGGTCGACCTAGCTCCAAATCTTGACACTCAATCTATAACGGTACCCCGGAAAGTGGCGTAGCCGCCGTCCCGGAACAGCGGCGGCCCCCACCGCAAAGCTCACCACCGGCGACGCCAGACCCAGGCAATTGCCTTGGCCCTGCCGTGGCGGGCAGAGGACCCTTGCGTTGGGGGGCGGTCCCACCCGGCCGTTCCTTCGTCGCGCCGGCTCGACAGTGCCGATACCGTTCGGAGCTGTCGAACCATTGACGAAACTCTAAAGCGCATCGATTGCGGTCACCGAGTGGTGGTAATTGACCTACGTCTACGGTAGCTCCGGTACCCACACTGCGCAGGGACCAGATGAACGCCTATCTGGCATTGCCCCCCAGAAGCCGACGGCCGGCCAAGGGTGTTGGACAGCGGATCGGATCTCAAGGCCGGCGAACGGGCTGCAAAGCACCGCCTCGAACTTAAAGTGCCGCCCACGGGCAATAATCGCGGAGCAAGACCGTGCCACGACCCCGGCAACGCGCCAGACAGAGTTCGCGGCCAAAACACCGACGGCAGATGGGCCAGGGCACTGTCTTTGAGGTCGGCATTGATCTGTTCGATGATGGCGTACCGGCGGTGGGTCTACTCGCCGCTGCGGTGTCCAGGACCTCGGCCGGCACGGTAATGGAGAACACGTGGTGCCGGCGGCGTCGAACAGAGTCTCCAGAGGGGGCATCACCTTGTCGGCCAGCACTGGCACCGGTGGTTTGTGGGGAAACCTAGAGTCAGAGGCTTCGCGGGAAGCGGCAGGCTGCCTAGAACGCATCGACGGTCACCCTGGTCCTCATTCCCAGACATCTACACGAGGAGGCACCTTGTACATGGCAAAAAGTGTTCTGGATGGCACGGAATGGACCGCCACAGAATTCGCGGGACTCCAACCAGAAAAGCGGAAAGTAGCCCGGCAGGAATTGACATGCCTGTCCTGTGACGGCCCCGCGGTATTTCGAGCAGGACAAAAGCGTCGGCCGTCATTCGCTGCCCGTCACCGACATGACTGCCAGCTGGTTTCGCCAACATGGAGCGCTTTCGAATACCTGGCAGGACCAAGACGCCACAATGGGGCTGCAGGCGCGCACACCGCCGGCGGGTGACCCTCACATTCACGAATTTCATGGTTGCATGTTCCAGCAAACAGCCTCGCCGCCGTTGTGTAAATCGGCTGTGCCTCGGGGATAGACCACACCCAAGCTGACGTCAGGCAGATGGCAAAGTATCGTCTAAATAGGATCAAATGCTTCTTTTCTGACGATGAGTAGACAAGCTCTTAGAGCGCAACCTGACACCTGACGCATCACTGTCGACAGCGCGACACCTGGCAGGATATGAGCGTTTCCTATTGGTGCCTGGTCCAGTGTTCGACTGTGCCGTTCGACTTCTCGAAGGCACAGTTCGGCATGCCAACCCGTGCAGGCTGATTACAGGTCTTCCCTATGTCGCCGAGTGTCTATTCAGGAGAGATGGGGGAACTGCGCGGTGGCATGGCCACCATCACAGCTACCACAACCAACACGATCAGTCCCACCGACCTACGAGCGGCCCGCCGCGTCGCAGCACAGTACTGCGGAGTCGGCTCCGGGCGTACCCGGCCGTGTGCCCGGTACCAATGCCAGACCTCGGGCCGGATGCCATACTGCCGCAGTACCTGGACGCCCTGGACCATTCTGTCCCCCAACATTTCTCGTCCACCCAGTTGTCCGGCGAGTCTAGTGCTGCACGATCGGAACTAACAGCAGTTCCGAGCCTGGCGCAAGCCTTGACTGGCATTGTGGCCTCCCGAATTTACCCGCTCGGCGTGCCGCCTGGCGCCGGAGTCGCCCAGTGCAGGTTCCGGCGGATGCGACTCCTGTCGAGCGGATTGCCATGAACTGAAAACGAAGAAGGACCGGGCGGTCTACGCCACGCGCAATGCCATCGTGGAATCGCTCTTCAGACAGATCAACACCCGGCACGGCAACCATGTCCTGTTACGCGGACCCAAACGGCATCCCGACGTGGAAGCTGATGGCCGGCTGCCTCAACCTGCTCAAACTCTTCTTCACGACGTGTTCGAATAGGTCATTGATGATGTCTTCGCCGGGAAGGTCCTCGCCGTGCTTTTGGAAGATGGATGCAGCAACGGGGATCGCCTGTCCCACCGTGGCACGGGCTCTTTCGGCATCCCAGATAACTATTTGGGATCAGCAGCATTGTCGGGCGTTCTGCTCTGACTAAGGAGCCAGTGGCCTGCCTGAAACTGTTGCCAGAAGGTCCCGCACTGCTGCGGCTCCGTTGTCGGATGCGAAGTCTGAACTGAGTCCCACGACGCTGACGCCTGCGTCCAGATACAAATTGGTTGTCGCTGCCCTCATGCCGCCGGTGGCGATGAAGCGGACGTCCGGGAAGGGGCCCTTCATGGCTTTGATCCAGTCGGGGCCCAGTACGGAGGCCGGGAACGCTTTGAGCCAGGAGAGTCCGAATGCCTTGGCCCGGAGGATTTCGCTGGCAGTGGCGACGCCTGGCAGATGTGGGATTCCGCGGCGGATGCTTTCCTTGAGGATGCCGTCGTCCAGTCCCGGGGAAACGGTGAACGAGGCGTTGGCGGAGGCCGCGGCGTCCAATTGCTCGATCCTAATGATGGTGCCGGCGCCGACCGCCACGCCGCGTTCGGCGGCGGCGCTGGCCACCGCAGCCAGCGTTGGGATGGCTTCCGCGGTTTCGATGGTGACTTCGACGTGTTGGACACCGGCGTCCCAGGCCCTCCTGGCGGACCGGACTGCTTCGGCGGGGGTGAGACCGCGGAGCACGGCGATGACGGGGACGCGGAAGAAGTCGTCGTCGAACCAGTCGTTGAGCTGTGTGTGTGCCAAGGTCTTCTCTTTCAGGTGTTGTGCTGCGGGTCGGTGTCCTGCAGCAGTAGTGCTGTCAGCTGAGCGCTGCCTGGTGGTTGCCGTGTTCGTAGATGCGGGGTCTGGTGCCGTGGCCGGGGCGGAAATCGGCTCGCGTACCCAGCGTCCAGGCGGCAAAGGAGTGGCCCAGGGCGAGTCGGTCCTCCGGCTTGTCTCCGCGGAGAAGCCCGGCCAGGTAGCCGGCAGCAAAGGCGTCCCCCGCGCCGACAGGCTCGACGACCTCGACCTGGTGGGCGGGCACCCTGTAGACACGTTCGGTCTGGTTTTTTTCCCGGACGAATTCCACTGCTTCCGTTGCCGCGTCCTTGACGACGAGGTGACGCGGAGAGGGCAGGAGAGCTGCAACTGCTTCAGCAGTTGTGCAGCCCCATAGGGTTTCAGCTTCGTCGAGGCCAACGAGGACCACCGTCGCCCTGTCAGCCAGTTTCTGTAGTCGGGGTCCCGCGACGTCGACGTTCCACAGGGCCGGGCGGTAGTTGACGTCGAAGGAAACCCTGAATCCCTTCGCCTGTGCGTGCACGAGAAGATGCTCTGCCAGTGCCGAGCAGCTCGCTGACAGCGCGGCGTTGATGCCGCTGGTATGGACCCAGCCGGTCTGTTCCAGTGACCAGGCATCGGAATCGGCCGGTGCCATGCGGGAGGCCGCGGACCCGGCCCGGTAGTAGAGCGTCGTGGCTCCGTGGCCCAGGTCCGGCTCCTTGAAGTACACCCCGGTGGGGCATGTACCGTCACGGGTGACGAAGTTGACGTCCACTCCGCGGGCGGCAAGGCCGTCGGTGATGCGGTCTCCGAACGGGTCTTGTCCGACGCGGCTGGCCCAGCCGGTCCGGTAGCCGAATTCGGCAAGGTGTGCTGCGACGTTGGATTCCGCTCCCCCGAAGCCGAGCAGGCATTCGTCCGCCTCGCTGAGTGACTCGGACCTGGCGGGGGTGACCACAGCCATGGTTTCACCGACGCAGAGCACGTCCAGGAAGGTCATTTCACGGCCCCTGCGGTAAGGCCGCTGACGAAGAACCTGCCCAGGACAAGGTAGAGCAGGACGGTTGGCGCGGCGACGAGCACTGCGCCGGCCATCAGCTCGGAGTAGTCAACGGTGGTGGTACCGATGAGGTTGTTCAGCGTCACTGTGGCGGGCCACGCTGCCGGGGAGGCCAGGATGAAGCCGAACAGGAAGTCGTTCCAGATGTTCGTGCACTGGAAAATTCCGGCGACCACGAAGCCCGGCACGGAGAGCGGGAGCATCACCCGGACGTAGGTCTCCCAGATCCCTGCCCCGTCAATGGAGGCAGCTTCGATGATTGCGCTGGGGATGCCCTCGTAGTAGTTGCGGAAGATCAGGGTGGTGATCGGGATGCCGTAGATGATGTGGACCAGAATCAGGCCGATGATGCTGCCTTGCAGATGCAGCACGTTCAGGAACTGGAAAACGGGGATGATGACGGCCTGGAACGGGATGAACATGCCCACGAGCAGAACGGTGAAGAGGGCGTTGGATCCCCGGAACGGGAACTTGGACAGGACGTAGCCGTTGATCGAGCCCAGAAGGCAGGAGATCAGTGCAGCAGGGACGGTGATCTGCAGCGAGTTTGCCAGCGATCCATGCAGTTTCGTCCAGGCGCCTTTGAAGGCATCCAGGCTCGGCGCATCCGGGAAGGCGAGGAAGAAGTTCGGCGCCCCGGTGCTTCCTGAAAGCGCAGTGGTGATGATGACGTAGACGGGCACGAGCATGCCGAGCGTCGCGAGAGTACAGACAGCCAGGACAATCCAGCCGCCCGGAGTCTTGGGGATGCTCCAGGACCGCGGCTTGGGGGCCAGCTTGCCGGGGCGCCGGCGTGGCACCTGGGCTGTTCGGGACGGTGTCGGTTCGAGGGTTTCGACGGCCATTTCTATGCCTTTCGCTCTTTCCGGTATCCGCGTACGAGGTAGGGGACGATCACCACGAGGGTCAGCAGGAGTAGGATGATCGCCATTGCCGAGGCTTTGTCGTAACGGCTGGTGAGGTAGTTGTAGATGTAAATGCCGGGCACGTCGGTGACGAATCCGGGGCCGGAGCCTGACATGGCGACGACGAGGTCGAAGATCTTCAGTGCCACGTGAAGCAGCAGTACAAAACAGGTGATGGTGGAGGGCCACAGCTGGGGAAGCACGATGTAGCGGAGGCGCTGCCACACGTTTGCTCCATCAACGTTGGCCGCTTCGAGGTGTTCTTCCGGGATGGAGGCCAGCCCGGCAAGGTACATGGCCATGGCGAAGCCGACGAGCTGCCATGCGGCCGCGAAGATAATGGGCAGCAGCGCCACCGGAATGCCGAACTGGACTTTGAGGAAGTCCGTTCCGGAGGGGTCGTTCAGGGCTCCGAGGATCGTGGTGTCGGTGGTCCATCCCGGAGGATTCTCGATTCCCATGCTCCGCAGGATCTCGTTGACTCCGGTGGAAGGAGCGAAGATCCAGCGCCAGGCAACACCGGTGACGATGAAGGACAGCGCGTACGGCAGGAGGAAGACTGTCCGGAACAGGCCCTTGCCGACCGAGACGTGGTGGATGAACAAGGCGGCGATCAGTCCGCCGAGGATGGCCAGGACCAGGAAGATGATCGTGAAAATCACCACATTGCGGATATCAGCCTGGAACCGCTGTTCCTGGACGATTTCGGCGTAGGTGCCTCCGAACGGCTGGCGCAGTGCCAGGTTCGGGCTGGTTCCGATCTTCCAGTTCGACAGGGAGATGTAGACCGTGATGCCGATGAAGACGTAGACGAAGAGGAAGCTGACGAGCAGGCTGGGTGCGAAGATCCAGGCGGCCCGGCGGGATGTCTTGACGTTGTGGGGCACTTGTTTCTTCGTCCGGGGGCCGGCCGGTGCCGGTGGCAGAGCTGTTGAGGTTGTCATGAGTGAACTGTTCCTGTCCGGGGGTGCGGCTGCATTGGCCTGCAGCCGCACCCTTTCCGACTTGGTTGGCTGACCGGCTGTTACAGCTGGGTCTTCTGGGCCTGCGCCATGCTGGCGATGAAGGCATCGATGTTGCTGCTGCCGTTGAAGGTGGACACGGCGTCGGCGTACGTCTGGGCGAATTCGGCTCCGGCTGCCTGGGCGTGGGCCAGGGAGGACACGACTGCCCCTGAGGCGAGGCTCTTCGCAGCTTCCTGCTGGTACGTGGACAGTCCGGAGATGTCGGCGGAAGTCAGCGCCGGGATGGAGCCCTTCTTGGCGGCGAATTCAGTCTGGATTTTCGGGTCCATCAAAGTCTTCAACCAAGCCCGCGCGGCTTCGGCATGCGGAATATTGTTGGCCGGGATGGAGAACCCGTCGCCGACGTAGTCGAAGATGTCCTCCTTGCCGGGGAAGCTCACCCAGGCGAAGTCCTGGCCGGGCTTCTTTCCGGCGTTGAGCAGCTCACCGTACGCCCAGTCCCCCATGAGGTTGACGGCGCAGTCGCCGTCGGCCATCTTCTTGGCGGCTTCATCCCAGGTGATGGCCGAATGGTCCTTGTTGGCAAGGGACAGGATGGCCTTGTAGTCCTCCAGGGCCTGCTTCACCTCGGGGGCATCGAAGGAATACTCGTTGGTGAACAGCTTCGTCCAGTTGTCGGCACCTGCCCGGGACATGATGAGGGACTCCAGCAGCTGGGCCGAGGCGAAGATGTCCTTGTCGCCGAGGCAGACCGGCGTGGTTCCGCTCGCCTGGACCTGCTTGAGGCTGCTGATGAGTCCGTCGACGCCGGCAACGGGGTCGATCTTGACGTTGGCCTTGGAGAGCACGGTCGGGTTGGTCCACAAGACGTTGCCGCGGTGGACACCGATCGGAACGGTGTAGTATTTGCCGTCGACCCGCTGGGCGTCGGCCACGTCCTCGGGCATCTGGGACGCCCAGTTTCCCTCGGTCCACAGATCCGTCAGATCGGCGACCTGCCCGCCGTCGACGTAGCTCTTCAGCTGCCCGGCGGGATGTACCTGCCAGGCATCCGGCGGACTGCCGGCCTGCAGCCTCGCGGCCAGGGCCTGCCGCGCGTTGGAGCCGCCGCCGCCGGAAACCGCCGCGTTGTCCACGGACAACCCGGATGAGTTTTTCTTCACGCCGTCGATCAGCACGTTGAGCGCGTCCGCCTCCGAACCGGAGGTCCACCAGGACGTGATTTCGAGCTTGTCCGAGCCTCCCCCTGCGGAGCTTCCGGCGGGGGCATTGGCGGAGCATCCGGTTATTGCAATGAGGCTTGCTGCTGCCGTTGCGGCCAGCGAAATCCTGAGTTTGTTGGGTGCACGCATGACTACTCTCCTTTGGGTTGTCAGACGCCGGATGATGCCCGGCTGGAGCCTGCGTTGTGGTTCAGATTACATAGTTAAGTAGATCGATGCAATAGATATCTCAAAACCCTCCTGGTTCACTTCTTGAATTCACCTCGAGCTGAGGACGCCCCGGCGCTATAGTGCTAGATGCCGGTGGCTTTGTCTGGCAAATTTCTATTAGATCGGTCTACCAACTAAGTGAGAAACGTGGTAGAAATATTAGACCGAGCCTGAAGGGAGGTGGACAAGCAATGAAGAAAGTCACTCTGCATGATGTCAGCAGGGCCGCAGGAGTATCGCGATCTACTGCATCGCTCGTGCTGCGGGGAGACCCGCGGATTCCGGAGGCGACGTCAGACCGCGTGCGGCTGGCCATGGCCGAACTCGGCTATGTCTACAACCGGCAGGCCGCGAACATGCGCCGAAGCGAATCCATGACCTTGGGCCTGATCGTGACGGACATCCGCAACCCCTATTTTGCGGGCCTCACCATGACCATCGAGGAGGCCGCGCACGACGCCGGATACACCCTCTTCGTCGGGTACAGCAGGGACGAAGTGGAGCGGCAGTACATGCAGCTGGAGACCATGGTCCAACAGCAGGTCGACGGCATTTTCCTGCTTCCGGCCACGGGGTCCGAGCTGGCCCCGGTCTGCGGCATCATTGACCGTTCCTCTGTTCCGGTTGTCCAGCTGGCCCGGTACTTCTCCGAGGAACTGGACTATGTGGGCCCCGACAACGTCGCTGCCGGCCAGCAACTGGCACAGCACGTGTCCTCCCTGGGGGCGTCAACGGCGGTATTGGTCGGCGGCCCGGAGCATTCTTCGGCACGTACCGAACGGATCAAGGGCCTGGAAACCGGGTTTACGGGAAGTGCCGTGGCGTTCGATGCTTCCCTGTCGGCCGCGACAACGAACAACGCTGCGGGCGGGTCCGAAGGCGTGGCCCGCGTCCTTGACCAGGGGATCTGGCCTGACTGCATCATCGCCTACAGTGACGCGGTCGCCCTTGGAATCTACGCAGAGCTGCGCCGGCGAAACCTCGACCCGGGCCGCGACGTCTCGGTGGCCAGCTTTGACGACATCGCCATGGCCGAACTGCTGCTGCCGCCGTTGACCTCGGTGTCCACCTACCCCGAACTGATCGGACGCAGGGCAGCCGAGCTGCTGCTGAACCGTATCCGCGACCCGGCACTGCAACCACAGCGCTCCCTCATTGAACCGGCCCTGAAAGTCAGAGCCTCCACCGCCCAATGGCGACCCCGAACGTAGGAGAACACAATGCCAGCACTGAAATGGGGCCTGATCGGCGCCAGCGACATCGCTGCCACCCGGGTCATCGGCGCTATCCGGGCCAGCGGCGGTGACACCGTTGGCGTCTTCAGCGGGTCGGCAGACCGGGCCAGGGACTTCGCCGCGGTCCACGGGCTGCCCAACTTCACCGCAGAACTGGAGGGTCTGCTGGGCTGGGACATCGACGCCGTCTACATCTCCTCCACGAACGCCTTGCACTTCGAGCAGGCAACCAGCGCGCTCAACGCCGGAAAGCATGTCCTCTGCGAGAAGCCACTCGCCCTTGAAGCCGGCCAGGCCGAGGCCATGGTGGAACTGGCAGAGGAGAGGGGCCTGGTGCTCGCCGCAAACCACCACCTTCCCGGCAGCCCGCTGCATGCCACAGTGCGCGATCTCGTCGCGGCCGGCGCCATCGGCACAGTCCTCTCAGCCAAGATCGCCCACGCGGTGCTCCTGCCGGAACGGCTCCGCGGCTGGCGGCTCGGGAAAGGCACCCCCGGGAGCGGTGTGATCCTGGACATCACCTGCCACGACGCTTCGGTGCTGAACCCGCTGCTGGGCACGCCGGTGGCAGTCAGCGCCCTGGCCGTCCGACAGGCCGGCTGGAACACCGGCGGACAGGAAGATGCCGCCATGACCGTCATCCGCTACGAGCGGGACGGCCAGCCACCGGTTCTCGCCCAGACCCATGACTCGTTCACCGTCGGATACGCCGGGACCTCCCTGGAAGTTCACGGTACGGAAGGCACCATCCGGGTCACCGACGCCATGACGCAGGACACCGCGGGCCAGGTCGTCCTGACCACTGGGTCAGGCAGCCAGACGGTCGACGTCGACTGCTCAGAAGACCTCTACCTCATCGGCCTGCGAGCCTTCACCGCAGCAGTGGATGGCACGGGCCGCCCAACGGCGACCGGCCGGGACGGCCTGATGGCCCTCAAGGTCGCCCTCGCCGCCCAGGAATCCGCAAACTCCGGACGCACCGTCCACATCAATTAACAGCCAGAAAGAACGCCATGCAGAAGGTACAGATCCTCACCGCCCGCGAAGCAGCGGACCTCATCAACGACGACGACGTCATCACCGTCAGCTCCTCCAGCGCCCTAGGTTGTCCGGACAGCGTCCTGGCTGGAATCGGCCAGCGGTTCGAGGAAACCTCCCACCCGGTCAACCTGACTTCCGTGCACCCGATCGCCGCCGGCGACATGTACGGCGTCAAGGGCATCGACCACATCGCCCGGCCGGGACTGCTCCGCAAGGTCATCGCCGGGTCCTACCCCTCCGGCCCCTCCAGCGCGGAGCCGCCGCTGATCTGGCAGATGATCGAGCGCGACGAAGTGGAGGCGTACAACTTCCCGTCCGGCGTCATCTACCAGATGCACCGCACCGCGGCGGCGAAGCAGCCTGGCGTCTTCACCCAGGTGGGCCTGGACACCTTCATCGACCCGCGCCTCCAGGGCGGACGGATGAACGGCACCACACCCGCAAGCCATGTGGAAACGGCCACCCTGGCCGGGAAGGAATGGCTGTTCTTCCCGACCATTATCCCCAACGTCGCCATCATCCGTGCCACCACCGCCGATGAATACGGCAACCTGACCTTCGAGGACGAAGGATCCCCGCTCGGCGCCCTGGACCTGGCCTACGCCGCCCACAACAACGGCGGAGTCGTCATCGCCCAGGTCAAGCGCCTGGCTGAGGCCGGCAGCCTCCACCCGCAGCACGTGAGGGTCCCCGGCATCCTCGTAGACGCCGTCGTGATCGCCGAAGACCAGCTGCAGACCACGCTGACCCCCAACGATCCCGCGATCTCGGGTCAGCTGCGCAGGCCCCTGAGCTCGCTCCCCCACATCGGTTTCTCCCTGGAGAAAATCACTGCCCGCCGCGCCGCCCAGGAGCTCAAAGCCGGCGAGATCGTCAACCTCGGCTTCGGTGTCTCCGCCCTCGTCCCGCACGTCCTGGTCGAAGAAAACCAGGGGCGGGAAGTCAGCTGGGTCATCGAACAGGGCGCGGTCGGCGGCGTCCCCCTGCTGGACTTCGCGTTCGGCTGCGCCCAGAACCCCGACGCGATCATGCCCAGCATCGACCAGTTCACCCTTCTGCAGGGCGGCGGCTTCCACCGTTCGCTGCTTTCCTTCCTGGAAATCGACCGGCACGGCAACGTCAACGTCCATCACCTGCCCAAAAAGCGCCACGTTACCGCAGGCGTCGGCGGCTTCGCCGACATCACCTCGTCGGCCCCGGAGATCATCTTTATGGGCGCCTTCACTGCCGGACGCCGGGACATCACCGCCGGCGCGAACGGCCTGGACATCCGGGCCGACGGGCCCTTCACGAAGCTCGTCAACGATGTCTCGGCCGTGACATTCTCGGGACCCCGGGCCCTGGCCCGCGGCCAGAAGGTCAAATACATCACCGAACGCGCGGTGCTGGAACTGACCGCCGACGGCCTCGTCGTCACTGAAATTGCCCCCGGGGTCGACCTGCAAAAGGACGTCCTGGACCGCTGTGAATTCCCGCTCATCGTCTCCGCGGACCTGCGCACCATGGACCTCGCCCTGTTCGCCGACGACCCCGTCGGCCTCCACCTTCCAACGCTGCCGCTGCACGAACGGATCGAACAGCGCACAGCCTCGCTGGCCGCGCACTGACGCGCGGCCGAAACGCCTGAAAGGACCCTCCAATGAGCAGCCTCCGCATCCTCACTCCCTACGAATCTGAACTCGCCGATGCCCTGTTTGAGGCGATGTTCCCCACCGACGGTGACAGTCCCGACGTCCGCGACGCGGGAGTCACCGCCTATCTGGACCTCACCCTGGAGGGCTACGGACGCAAGGACCTCCCCCGCTACCAGTGGCTGTTCGGCGCCCTGGACCGCTATGCGGACAACAAGTACGGCAGGAACTTCGCGGCCCTCACCCTTGATGAACGGACGGACACGCTCATCCTGCTCGAGCAGGGGGAACTGACCGAACAACTCCCTGCGGCGGAACAGCGGGGTCTCTTCGGGCTGGTTGTCTCCCATCTGCAGGAAGGTCTCTTCGCGGACCCTGCCCACGGCGGGAACAAGGACACTGTCGGCTGGAAGTTCCTCAAGCACCCCGGCGTCTGGCTGGAAAACTCGGCCGAAGAAAACCTCAGCGCCGAGCATGTGACCAAGGGCGGGGTCACCAAGACCCTTGCCGACGCGATGCAGGAAATCCCCCGCGACGCCGACGGCCACCGGCTCAAGCAGCTCGGCTACGAAAACGCCGTCAACCCCCAGATGACTGATGAAGTGGACGTCCTGCTCGTGGGGGTAGGCGCCATGGGCGGACTCAGCGCCCAGGTCTTCGCCGAGGCCGGCCTGAGTGTCGTCGGCCTCGAAGCGGGCCCCTTCCGTCCCCTCGATGAGTTCCTCCCCGACGAACTCGAACACGCCTACTACACCCGGGGCGGGCTTGGCCCGAAATTCCAGCAGGAGACCCCCCGCTGGCGCGAAACCGCGGACGAGGAGGACAGCCGGGAGGCAACCTTCTCGCTGGGCCGCATGGTCAACGGCGTCGGCGGTTCCGCCGGACATTACGGTTCCTGGCTTCGCCGCTTCCACCCGTGGCAGTTCGCCCCCAAGAGCCACTACGACGGCCTGTACGGACCTGACGCGCTGCCCGAGGACTGCACCTTGGCGGACTGGCCTGTCAGTTATGAGGAGCTGGAACCGTTCTACACCAAGCTTGAACAGCTGATCGGCATCGCCGGCGACGAGACCAACCCCTTCGTCAAGCGCAGCAAGCCCCTCCCGCTGCCGCCGACCCGCCCGTTCATCCTGGGCAACAAATTCACCGAAACGACCAAAGCTGCTGGGCTGCACCCGCACCCTGTCCCCGTCGGGTTCACCACGGAGTCCTACGGCGGTAGGCCAGCTACCGGCTACAGCGCCTGGAACAACGGCCTTGGCTCCTTCCGGGGAGACCGCTGGCACCCGGGACTGGGACCTGTGCCGGCCGCCATCGAAACCGGGAACTTTGAGCTGCGCACCCACTCCCGCGTCACCCGGATCATCATGGATGACGCCGGTGCCGCCCGCGGCGTCGAATGGGTCGATCCCCTCGGCCGCGTCCGCCGCCAGTACGCCCGCGCCGTCATCCTGTCGGCCTATACCTACGAGAACCTGCGCCTGATGTACCTCTCGGCCGACTCCCGGCACGAGAACGGGCTCGGTAACAACACCGGCCAGCTGGGCATGCACTACATGACCAAAATGTTCGGCCACGTCGACGCCCTCTTTCCCGGCACTGAGTTCAACCGCCACACCGGTCCCGCCGCGCAGGGCGTCGTCCTGGATGACTACCTCTCACCCGGGTTCCGCTCCTTGGACCACGGCTTCATCGGCGGCGCCACCCTCGGCGCCGAACAGCAGGCCCTGCCGCTGCAGATCGCCCGCGAAACCCTGCCCGGGGACGTCCCCCGCTGGGGTGCCGGCTACCGCGACCACCTGAAGCTCTGGTCCCAGCAGGGCGTTATCCGGATTCAGCCCGACGCGCTGCCCTACGCGTCGCACCGGCTGGAGATCGATCCGCGGCACCGCGACTCCTCCGGGCTTGGCATGCCGCTGGTGCGCGTGACCTACCGGCTCCGCGACAACGAGCGGCGCCTGGCGTCCTGGATGGCGGATAAGGCAACTGGCCTGCTCCGGGATATGGGCGCCACCAGGACCTGGCAGGGCCCATACTTCACCGGCGTCGGCTCCAGCCACGACCTCGGCGGCGCACGCTTCGGCCACGACCCGAAGGCCACGGTGCTGGACGAGCACCTCGCTGTGCACGACACCCCCAACCTGTACATGTACTCCGGTGCCGCTTTTCCCAGCTGCCCCGGCATCAACCCCACCCTGACCATCTGGGCCATCGTCATGCGCGCCGCGGAACATCTCGCCGGTGAGCTCGGCGGACACCGAAAGGACCAGCCATGAGCACCCGAACCACCCCCGTGACAGAACAGCCCATCAGTGAAACCACCGAACAGGTCACCGTCGGCTACTCCGCTGACGGCCACACGGCAACCATCCTGATCGACAGGTCATCGAAGCTGAACGCACTGACCCTTGGACTCCTCGACGACCTTGCCGCTGCCGCCCGGGAGGTTGCCGCGTCGTCGGCCCGGCTAGTCGTCGTCCGCACCGGGGGTGAGAAGGTCTTTTGCGTCGGTGCGGACATCAACCACTTCGCAGGTCTCGGCGCGGCAGGGATGTGGCGGGACTGGATCGCCACCGGGCACCGTGCCTTCGATGCCCTCGCCGGGCTGCGGCAGCCCAGCATCGCCGTTATCGACGGCCTCGCCTTCGGTGGCGGGCTGGAGCTTGCCCTGGCCTGCGACTTCCGCGTGATCGCCGCCGACGCACGGGTGGCACTGCCCGAAACGGGCCTGGGCACGGTTCCGGGGTGGGGCGGCACCGAACGGGCCACTGAACTTGCCGGCAGGGCGCGGGCCAAGGAACTCGTCCTGACCCGCCGTCAGCTCTCCGGCGAGGAAGCCGTCGCCTGGGGACTGGCCACCGCCGTCGCACCCAAAGACGAGCTGGAAGGCGCGGTGGCGCGGCTCAGCGCCGACCTGCTGGCGGGGGCGCCGCTGGCGGTGCAGCTGGGCAAGCAACTGATCGACGCAGCCGCCGACGGCGCCCCGTCCCGGGTGCTCGAAGCCCTGGCCGGCGGCCTCGCCGCCGCCACCGACGACCTCGCCGAGGGCGTCGCCGCCTTCCGGGAAAAGCGCCCGGCGCACTTCACGGACAACTGACACAGCCCGGCACACAGAACTCTTTCTAAGGACACCAGACATGGAAACCAAGAGCTACACGCTCGACGACGTCGAGCCCACCTACCGCCCGATGATCATCGACGGCGAAGACGCCCAGGCACAAAGCGGCCGGACCTTCACCCGGCTTAGCCCGGCCCATGAAGTCCAGGTCACCTCCTTCCCGCACGGCGGCCAGGAGGACGTTGACCGTGCGGTCACCGCCGCCCGCACAGCCCTGGACCGCGGCTGGCGCCAGTCCAGCGGATCCGAGAGGTCCAAGCTGCTCCTGAAAGTCGCCGACTTCGTCCGCCGCGACGCCGAAGCGCTGGCGCTGGCCGAAACCCTGGAGACCGGCAAACCGATCACACAGTCCCGCAATGAAGTCGCCGGCACCGCCGAGCTGTGGGAATACGCCGCCAGCCTGGCCCGCAACACCCAAGGCGACGCCCACAACGCCCTCGGACGGGACACGCTGGCCATGGTGGTCCACGAACCCATTGGTGTGGTCGGCATGATCACGCCATGGAACTTCCCGCTGCTGATCATCAGCCAGAAACTACCGTTCGCTTTGGCCGCGGGCAACACTGCCGTGATCAAACCCAGTGAAAGCACGTCAGCCACCACCGTCAT
Organism: Arthrobacter oryzae; assembly: GCF_031454875.1. GTDB lineage: Bacteria > Actinomycetota > Actinomycetes > Actinomycetales > Micrococcaceae > Arthrobacter > Arthrobacter oryzae_D. Next base: position 81,087 of record NZ_JAVDRQ010000013.1, on the reverse strand, counting down.
GCTGGGCCAGCTTATCCGCGAAGCGGGCTTCCCGGCCGGCGTCGTCAACATTGTCACTGGCGACCGCGTTGTCGGGGCGGCCATCGCGGATCACCCCGGCATCGACATGATCAGCTTCACCGGCTCCACCGGTGTGGGCAAGGGCATTGCCGCCGCGGCGGGCCGGGACCTGAAGAAGGTGGAACTCGAACTCGGCGGGAAGAACCCGCAGATCATCACGCCCAACGCTGACTTCACCGCTGCGGTCGACGCCGGCGTCTTCGGCGGCTACTTCAATGTCGGCCAGTGCTGCAATTCCGGCAGCCGCCTCATCGTGCACCGCTCCATGGCCGACGAATTCGCCGCCGCCGTCGTCGAGCGGGCCAAGCACATGCGCGTGGGCGACCCGCTCAAGGCCGACACCCTCGTCGGTTCCCTTGTCAACGACGCCCAGCTCGCCGTCGTCGAACGCTACGTGGCTGAAGGCCGCGACGCCGGGGCCCACCTGCTCACCGGCGGCGACCGCCTCGATACCGGGCTCAACGGCCGCTTCTTCCAGCCCACCGTCTTCACGGACGTGACCGCCCGGATGTCCATCGCCACCGAGGAGATCTTCGGCCCCGTCCTGTCCGTCCTGCCCTACGACACCCTGGAAGAGGCCATCGGGATCGCAAACTCCACCTCGTTCGGCCTCTCCGCAGGAATCTGGAGTAGCGACATCAACGAAGCCCTGACCGCTGCCCGCGATCTGCGCGCCGGGACCGTCTGGGTCAACCGCTGGATGGACGGATACCCCGAAGTGCCGTTCGGCGGCTACGGACACAGCGGCATCGGCCGCGAACTGGGGCGCCAGGCGCTCGCAGAGTTCAGCGAGCTGAAAACCATCCAGCTCCAGGTCGGCATCCGTGAAAACCGCTGGGTCGACGCACCCGACGCCGCCCGCCGCTAAGACCCGAAACCCCTGAAAGAAACGAACATGACAACCACCACCACCGCAGCCCCCTCGAACGCCACCGCGGCAGTGCTGCCGACGATGCTCCCCCTCACGCTCCCGGCCGGGTATGAAGTGCCGGCAGCGTTTCGTGAGGCAGCCGCCAAGGCCTGGAAAACCGCCTCAGCGAAACTGGACGGACTGATCACCCGGCACCCGGACCGGTTCCCGCTGTACACCGAGGAAGGCAAATGGGTGGTCGACGGCGAGGCATGGACCAACTGGTGCGAAGGCTTCCTCGGCGGCCAGCTCTGGATGCTCTCCCGCCGGGCCGGCGACGCCGACCGCGCCCGCTTCCGCAGCGCCGCCGAGCACTACTCGGAGCTCATCGAAGAACGGAAGAGCGACGACACAGTCCATGACCTGGGCTTCCTGTTCTGGTCCACCTACCGGCGCTGGTACGAAGCCACGGGCGACACCACCAAGCGTGACGTCGTCATCGAGGCCGGACGCACCACCGCCAGCCGCTACCGGGAAACCGGCCGGTACATGCCCAGCTTCCGCCAGCCCGACAGCCTGTTCATCGACATCATGATGAACATCCACATGGCCCTCTACGCCGCGCAGCAGATCGGCGACCAGGACATGGCCGGCAAAGCCGTGGCCCACTGCCTGACCACCCGCCGGTTCCTCATGCGCGGCGACGGCTCCGCCTCCCACGAAGGCATGTTCGACCTGGAAACCGGCGCCTTCCTGAAGCAGACCACACAGCAGGGATTCTCCGACGAAGGATCCTGGGCCCGCGGACAGGCCTGGGCCCTCTACGGCTTCGGCACCGTCTACCGCTTCACAGGCGAACGGCGCTTCCTCGAAACAGCCATTGCCGCCGCCGACTTCTACATCGAAAAAACCGGCGATAGCCTCGTCCCGCCCAACGACTGGGACGAACCCAACCCCGCCCGCCACTACGAAACGTCCGCAGCTGCCGCCGCGGCCGGAGGCTTCTGGCAACTGGCCGGCCTCGTCCAGGACCGGACCAAAGCGCAGGTCTATGCTGACTACGCCGTGAGCATCCTGCGCCGCCTGACCGAGGACGACTTCCTTGCCGGTCCGGGCGAGGACTGGGAAGGTGTGCTCAAGCACGGCAGCTACCATGAGGGCAAGGACCTGGGCGTCGACGAATCCGTGATGTGGGGCGACTACTGGTTCCTGGACACCATCGACCAGATCCAGCAGTTCGACGAAGCCCGGAGGGGCCGGTGACCACCGAGTCGCGGAAAACCATCGACGTGGCACCCCGTCCGGAAGCACCGGCAGAACCGGTGCTTCCGGACGAGGTGATCCGGACTGACATCGCCATCATCGGATCAGGCATGGGCGGCGGCACCATGGCGTACGCCCTCAAAGACTCCGGCGCCGAGGTCCTGATCATCGAACGCGGCCACCGCCTGCCCGCGGAGCCGCAGAACTCCGACCTGGACGAGGTGTACCTCAAAGGCCGATACAAGAATGCCGACAAGTGGTACAACGGCCGCACCGGCGAAGCCTTCAAGCCCGGCGTCTACTACTGGGTGGGAGGCTGCACCAAGGTCTACGGTGCCTGCCTGCCGCGCTTCCGCGCCAGCGACTTCAAGGAAACGACACACCAGGACGGGACATCCCCGGCATGGCCGTTCAGCTACGAGGACCTCGAGCCCTACTACGCGAAGGCCGAGAAGCTGTTCCGGGTCCGTGGCCAGATCGGCGAAGACCCTACGGAACCCGCCCACTCCGAGGCCTACCCCTTCCCGGCCCTGGACCACGAACCGGTCATCCAGGACCTCGCCGCCTCCTTCCGCCGGCAAGGCCTGCACCCATTCCGGATGGCCAACGGCCTCGACGCCGACACTCCTCAGAAGCGCGCCCTCTGCGCCACCAGCGACGGCGCCCCGAACCAAGCCGGGCTGAAGTCCGATGCCGAAAAGATCGCCATCGACCCGGCACTCGCGGCTGGGGTAGATCTCATGACGGGCGCCAAGGTCATCCGCCTCATCGCGGGACCGGACGGGCGGACCATCGTCGCAGCCCTAGCCGAACGGGACGACCGCCTCATCCGCATCGAAGCCGATAAGTTCATCCTCGCCGCCGGGGCCGTGAACTCGGCAGCACTTCTGCTGGGCTCGGCCACGCCGGAGTTTCCCCGCGGCCTGGCGAACTCCTCCGGACTCGTGGGCCGGAACTACATGGTGCACAACAGCACCTTTTTCATCGGCATCAACCCGTTCAGGGTCAACCGGACCCTATGGCAAAAGACGCTCGGGCTCAACGACTGGTATGAAGCCGGACCCACCAACAAATACCCGCTGGGGAACCTGCAGATGCTCGGAAAGCTGCGCGCCAGCATGCTCAAGATGGCCAAACCCTGGGCGCCAACCTGGCTGCTAAAGGCCTTGTCCGACCGCAGCATCGACATCTACCTGACCACCGAGGACCTGCCGCGACAGAGCAACCGCATCAGCTTGGTCAACGGAAACATCCACGTCTGGTGGGAGCCGAACAACCTCGAGCCCCACAAGGAACTGGTTCGCCGGATCCGCAAGGCCGTCCGGAAGGCCGGGTATCCGGTCATCTTCAGCGAGCGCATGGGCATCGAAACCAACTCCCACCAATGCGGAACAGCTGTGGCAGGACATGATCCCGCCAGCAGCGTTCTCCGGCCGGACTGCCGCACCCATGATCTGGACAACCTCTGGATCGTGGACAGTTCCTTCTTCCCCTCATCCGCTGCCCTCAATCCGGCCCTGACCATCGCGGCCAACGCCCTCCGGGTCGCAGACACCATCCTCGCCACCCGCGACCCGGGCCTCCAACGCCTGCCCGCGGGAAAGGATTGATAAAGTCGAGACGCGGGGAGCGTCGCTTCTCCGCCTATCGACCCACCGGCAGGATTACAGCATGGCCCCGCGCATCACCCTCGAAGACGTGAGCAAGGCTGCCGGCGTCTCCCGCTCCACGGCTTCGCTCGTCGTTCGCGGCAGCTCCCGTATCCCGGAGTCCACGGCGGCGAAGGTACGCGAAGCCATGAACGAGCTGGGCTACGTGTACAACCGGCAGGCCGCCAACCTGCGGCAGAGCCGGTCCATGACCATCGGGCTCATCGTCACTGAGATCATCAACCCCTACTTCGCCGAACTGGCGATGGCTGTCGACGAGATGACCCACGACTCCGGCTACACCATCTTCATCGGCTACAGCCGAGACCATGCTGATCGCCAGCACGAAATCATCTCCTCAATGATCGAACGCCAGGTCGACGGGATCCTCCTGCTTCCGGCGCCGGACACAGACCCGGAGAAACTCGCGAAGCAGGTCAATGCCGCCGGTGTCCCGGTGGTGCTGCTCGCACGCCGGTTCGCCGGCTTCGATTACGTTGGGAGTGAGAACGTCAAGGGCGCAACCATGCTCGGCGGGCACCTCTCGGCGTTGGGTTGCCGGAGCGTGGCGTTCCTCGGCGGCCTGGCGGCGTCATCCCTCGCCGAACGGGAGGAAGGCCTACGGACGTCGCTGGAACCCAATGGCTGCGAAGTGTGGAGCATGGACGAGTTCCGCAGTCCCATCACCCCGGAAGGCGGCGCCGCCGCTGTCGGCCGGCTCTTCGACCAGGGAAAACTGCCCGATGCGATCATTGCCTATAACGACGCCGTCGCCCAGGGCGTCTACGACGAGATGCGCCGCCGCGGGCTGGAACCGGGCCGTGACCTCGCGGTGGCATCCTTCGATGACACCCGCATCGCCGCAAGCCAGGTTCCTCCCATGACATCCGTGGCCGGATTCCCCCAGGAGATCGGGGCAAAGGGCACCGAGATGCTGATGACCCGCCTCTCCGACGGGAACGCGAACATGCCAACGCAACTGACCCTCATTCAGCCCCAGCTCAAGATCCGGTCCTCCACGGCCACCTGGCGGCCCCGGACGTAACCACACCGTGCGGTAAGTCCCTCTGGGAACCGCCCGGGACAGCTAACAGACAGGAAATGATTTTATGGATCCCGAACCCGCTGCTCCTTCGGCCGCATCAGAGGCAGAATTCGACCCGGACTCACAGGCCGAACAATCCGAATCTGCCCTGCATTCGCTGATCGCACGCATCGAAGACGAAGTCCGCACTTTGCAGCTTGGCAGTTTCAACCAGTCCGACGCCCTCACCCTTGGCCTGTTGCTGGTGGAGATGGCCACAGGGCGGAAGCTCCCGGTCGCCATCGACATCCGCCGGAACGAGCACGTCCTCTTCCACGTCTCCCTGCCCGGCGCCACACCGGACAACGAAATCTGGGTGGAGAAAAAGAGCAGAACGGCGGAGCGGTATGCCGAACCGTCGCTTCTGGTCGGCCTCAAGAGCCGCGTCGGCGGAGGAAGCATTGAAGACAACGGCTGGTTCGACCAGACTCGCTATGCACCTCACGGCGGGGCATTCCCTGTGTATGTGAAAGGCACCGGGCACGTGGCAACCGTAACGGTGTCCGGCTTGCCGCAGAAGGATGATCACGACTTCGTCGTCGAGGCGCTGACCGCGTTCCTTGGGCACGAGTCAGAAAGCGTTCCGGGCGTTCGTTAAGCGGCTGACAGAGGTGTACGTCTGGCATGTACGCCGTCGAGGACAGCTAGCCTGCGTGTCCCCAACCCGCAGCATGAAGGAATGCACTCGGCATGCCCACGAATCCGCTGACAATGTCACCACCGGCTCACCACCGATGGCGGCCGTACCTAAGCCCCGGTCAGCTGGTGATGAGGATGCCACCGAGTACGGTCGGATCTCATGCGCTTTCCTTGCTTAACGATCCATTTGCCAGCCCACCAGTCATGTCCGATCCCCGGCAGACTGCATGAAGGAGCAGGGAAACGAAAAGGCAAGCTGGAAGGAACGGGCGGTGTCGTGAGGAAACAACCGGACAACGTGAACGTTGCAGTCGTTCATAGTTACCCGCGGGATGGCCTTCAGGTACCGGCCAGCCGCTGGATGGCGGAAGCGAGGGCGCGCAGCCGGTGGTTGCGGTCGAGGTCCCCGGTGCGCGTGGCCAGGTACACGGTGTTCAGGGGAGCAACCTCCGGCGTGTGCAGCGCGACGAGGGCTCCGGACGCCAGATCGTCTTCCGCGAAGTAGCGGGGCAGCACCGACATCCCAGCGCCTGCAACGACTGCAGAACGCACACCGCGAAGATCAGGAACGATGCAGATCGTCCGCAGATCGTCAGGGCGTCGTTCGAACACGCTGCGCCAGTAGCGCCGGATGATGGGCAGATTTTCGGCATAGGCGACCACAGGGATGGCTGCCAACTCGACATCGTCGGGAGCATCTCCCGGCAACCTCGATCGCCACGACGGTGCCGCGACCAGGACAAATTCCTCGTCATAAAGGGGCATTCCCGTGACGCCCTGAACGCGTGGCCGGACCGAGCTGATGACAAGGTCCAAGTCGCCGGTCCGGAGGTCTTCGAGCAAGCCATCAACCAGGCCGAAACGGATCCGCAACCGGGCCCCGATCGCCGTAGTGAGTTCCGGCGTGTGGGGCAGCAGCTTGGCGGTCAGGAACTCGGCTGGGCCGCCCAGGTCGATGGCCTCGTTGGCTCCCGGAAGTGTTGCGATTTCGCCTGCGGCTGTTCGGGGAACCCAGCGTCGCTGTCGGTCACGGCGTCGTGTCCCCTTTCCGTGACAACCTCGGTCGTCGATGTCCGGATCCTGCCAACCGGGCTCCGAGATGCTGCTCCGCTTCTCTGAGAACATTCAAATCATCTTGACTCAGTACTTGGGCAAGGTGCGGGTCCACGAACAGGGCGTCCTGGATCTCCACCAACATCCGATGCAGTCGGCGCTTGGGGGCATCGTGGCGGTCGATCGCAGTTGAGCCAAATTTAGTCGGATCTCGGATCGCTCAGACGTGATTCGGTCCCAGGGACCAGCCAGTCGTTCGACAAGTACAGCTGCGGCCCGGGCATCAGACCTACGCTCTAGCCGACGTGCGACGGGCGGCAAGGCCAGGCCCACGCAGAGGAAAACCATGGCGCCCACTTCGGCGGCGTCGTAGACGTAGGAGAGACGCCTCATTGCCTCGAGCTCACCCATGAGATGAAGAACGTCCATCCCCAGCACCGCAAGGACCAACACCACAGCCAGCGCGCACCCGAGGCCGATGAACACGAAGGCGACGCGAAAGTACGGCTTTGCCATCTCGCCGCGGAATCTGAAACAGGTAAAGCCGGTGATGGCCACCACCGCGCCGATGTAGAGGAACTGAACACTTGAGTACACGGCCGCTGGCCACTGGCTTCCAAAATCCCTCATGAAGGAAGTCGAAGTCCGTGGAGCATCAACCATGCCGAAGCTGACTATCAAGGCCACAACGACGATCCCGAGCACCGAAAGCCCTGCTCTGTTGTGATTGTCCACCGCCTCGCTGACATCGGCGGCGCGCAGGATCGCACGGGACAGGAAGTGATACCGACAACCATGAAGATATTGGCTATGAGATCCAACAGATTGCGGCTCCCGAGTACTTGATCCGCCGCAATGTACATTCGGTCAACGTTGAACGTGAGTGCAGTGGCGATTGTTGAGTGTGGTAAATCCTTGGGTACGAAACACATTTGCCACCAATTTTGCAATCAGCAACAGGCTCCCGAGCGGCCAGTTCCTCATCTTCCAATAACCGTCCGCGTGGAGTTTTGACGCTCGTTGATTGCGGACGCGAGTTCTGACCACTTCTAGGAACCAAGAGTGGTCTCAGACTCCCATATGCATCCCTAGAAATCGGCATTCTTCAGAATTCTTCTGTCGTTTTCAGAAGCCACCTACACTCAGTGTCAGAAGTCATCTGCACTGCTTGGGATTTCCTTTATCGTGCGCCTCGTTCAAGATCCGCTAGTTCGGATTCAAGCTGCTGCGTCAGGTTCCGCAGGCGCCGGATGTTTTCTTGGGATACGCCTCCGGGTTGTGATGTCACCTGCGCGTCGACGTCGAAGACGGTGTTGGGGCTGTGCCAGACGTTGAACCACTCAAGGCCATGGCCGAGCGCGTCGCGGGTCACGCCTTGAAGCAGGAGCAGGGGTTCTCGGGTGCTGGTATGGAGTTTGTGAGCCAGATCGGCATCTGCGGCCACGGCTTGGACCTGTCTGGGTCCGCCTGCCGGATGGTAGCCGTGCTCCCGCATGAGACCGAGCAGTGAGGCGTTTTCCAGAAGTTCCTTGGTGAAGTGCGGGAAGAGGTCGCGGGGCACCCAGGTGCGCATGAAGGCTACCGGGACCTCTTCCAAATAGCGGATCCGTTCAATTTTCCACGTGTTGGTGGTGTTCAGCGCCTCTATGGCCGACTCGGGCGGGGCTGCATGTTCGACGGCGATGACATGGGTGCGCAGGCGCTGGCCGTGCGCGGCGGCCTGTTCGTCCAGCCCGCCGGCGCGCTGGAGATGCCGGCGGAGGACCGGTGCGGCGGCCACGACGCTGCCGCGGCCGCGCTGGCGGCGGATCAGCCCGAGGTCGGACAGCCCGGACAATGCCTGGCGTACGACGCTGCGGGAGACACCGAACTGTTTTTGGAGTTCCTCTTCGGTGGGAAGGGGGGAGCCGGGGAGCAGCGGCCGTTCGAGGATCTGCCGGTGCAGGATGTCCCGGATCTGCGCATGAAGGGGCGGGCCCTCCTCCCGGTTCAGGCTGTTGGCCCGCTCCCGGGGCTCTGCCCCGGATGGTTGAACACTCACACTGACTCCTTTGCCGCTTGACACATCTTAGCCCGCAGGTGTGACGCCTCCTACTTGACGGGTGATCCAAACCACAGGTAATGTACGTACTAATTGTACGGACTAGTTCCGACGACTGAAACATACAATGACGTAGGAAAGGTCGATGTAATGACGCAGCTGCATTTGAGGACTGGGCGCTCACGCCTACCGATGTTTGCCTTCCTCCAAAAGGTCCCCGCAGGCATGATGCTGATCCCGCTGATGCTGGGCGTGCTCATGAACACCTTTGCGCCCGAAGCCCTGAAAATCGGCGGCTTCACCACGGCACTCTTCAAGGAGGGGGCCCTGACTCTGATCGCGGTGCTGATCCTCGCCACCGGCGCGCAGATCACCGGAAGCCACAGCGGCAAGGCCGCCGCCTCCACCACCACCGTTGTCCTGGTCTGCAAGACCCTGATCCCCGCCACGATTGCGGTGATCCTTGGCCTGGTGGTCGGCATCGAAGGCATCGCAGGGGTATCGATCCTGGCGATGCTGGCCATCTTTGGCAATAGCAACGGCGCCCTCTGGCTGGCATTCGCGGGCCAGTACGGTGACGAACGGGACACCGGCGCCTACGTCGCCAGCGCCTTCGATGACGGACCGTTCCTGGCACTGATCTTCCTGGGCGCTTCCGGACTGGGCGATATCCCCGTACTGGCCTTTGCCGCGGCACTGATTCCGTTCATCATCGGCCTCATCATCGGGGCAGTGGACCGCGAGTGGACGAAGGCCCTGGACCACGTGCCGAACATCGTGATCCCGTTCATGTCCTTCGCTGTTGGCACCGGCATCAACCTGAAGACCGTGCTCACCGGCGGATTCGCCGGGATCTTCCTCGGGCTGATAGTAGTCATCTTCACCGGAGGCCTGACCTACCTGGGGTACCGGTTCGTCCTCAAGCGCGGCTCCAAGAGCGGCATCGGGTTCGCCGCCGGCACCACCGCCGGCAACGCCGTCGCCGTACCCGCGGTAGTAGCCGTCGCCGACCCGCGGTTCGAACCCTTTGTCGCCTCCGCCTCAGCCCAGGCCGCCACAGCCGTCCTCGTGACAGCGCTACTCGCCCCGATCGTTGCATCCTGGGCACTGAAGCGGGCCGGAGGCCTCCAGCCGGCCGACCCGGTCCCCACCGCAGTCTGAACCTTTCCTTGTACATCCCCTTCCTGGACGGAGAACTCATGCGCGACCCGCGCTCGGTGCGATGCACCTACTACCTAGAGTCCGAAATCGACCCTGCAAAAGCCGCAGCCATCATGGCGGGCGAGCAGTCCAGCGGAACCTTCCTGCCGGTCCCCGGCGAATCAGCCCGCATCCGGGAGCGGCACGCCGCGCGCATCTCGAATGTTCAGGAGCTCGGCTTTTGCCGGCCCTCCCTGCCCTCCCGGACCAACCCGGAAAAGGTCCGGGCTGCCCTTGTCACCGTCGATTTTCCCATGGAGAACGTCGGCACGGACCTGGCCACCCTGCAGACCGCCATCGCCGGGAACCTCTTCGAACTGGGCGACCTCTACGCCTGCCGCCTCCAGGACATAGCCCTGCCCGAAGACTTTATCGCCGCCCACCCCGGACCGGCCTTCGGCATCGAGGGGACGCGCAAACTCATCAGCGACGTTCAGGGCGTCATGGTCGGCACCATCGTCAAGCCCAACGTCGGACTCTCGGAAGAGGAATTCCGGCTGGTCGTCCGGGACCTGGCGATGGCCTCCATCGACCTGATCAAGGACGACGAACTGATGACCGACCCCGCGTACCTGCCCCTGGAGCGCAGGGTCGCGGTCGCCACCGAAGAAATCCGCGCGGCCGAGCAGGTCACCGGCCACTCCACTATGTACGCCTTCAACATCACCGGTGACCTCGCCGGATTGCGCAAGCGCCACGACCTGGTCGTTGAAGCCGGCGGCACGTGTGTGATGCTGAACATCCCGGTGATGGGTCTGCCCGCCCTGGCCCTGCTGCGCAGCTTCGCCGAGGTACCGATCCACGGCCACCGGGCGGGCCTGGCGGCCTCGATGCGGTCCAAGGCACTGGGCATGGACTACCGGGTCTGGCAGCAGATGGCCCGCCTCGCCGGCGCCGACCACCTGCACGCCAGCGGACTCGGCAGCAAGTTCTACGAACTGGACGAAGAGGTCGCCGCGAACATCCGCAGCCTCCTCGAACCCCTCGGACAGACCACCGCACCGCTGCCCGTCCTGTCCTCCGGGCAGAACGTCACCACCCCCGGACCCACCTTCGACGCGGTTGGATCCACGGACCTGATGATGCTCGCCGGCGGCGGCGTCGCCGCCCATCCGGACGGTCCCGGCGCCGGGGTGCGAAGCCTGCGTCAGGCCTGGGAAGCGGCCGTGGCCGGCGTGCCCCTCCAGGCGGCAGCGGAAAAGCAGTCCCACACCGGGGACGATGCACTCCTGCACGCAGTCCAAACCTTCGGAAAAGGTGCCTGACATGCCCGCTTTCGGTTTCGTCGCAGACGACCTCACCGGAGCCGCCGACGTCCTGGCCCAGTCCCACCGCTACGGCCTGGAAGCGGTCCTCGTCATTGGCGACGCGCCCCTGCCCGCCGATGCTGACGTCGTCGGAATCGCCGGACCCTCCAGGTCCCTGGCCGGGGAAGCATTCGACGCCCTGGTACGCAGAGATCTGGCCGGCATCGCGCCACTGAACCTTGAGGTACTGCTGTACAAGGTGTGCTCCACCTTCGACAGTTCCACCACGGTCGGCAGCATCGGCCGCGGAATCCAGCTTCTCCATGAGCAATTTCCCCTGCACGGCCCAATCGCCGTGGTCCCGGCCCAGCCGGCCTTCGGCCGCTACACCGCTTTCAGTAACCACTACGCGACCCATGCCGGCCAGACTTACCGGCTGGACCGCCACCCGGTCATGTCGGGCCACCCGTCCACCCCCATGGCCGAGGCGGACCTGCGCCAGGTTGTGGCTGAACAGCTCGGCACCGGGGAAGTTCCCGGCTCCATCCACCTGCCCGCCTACGAGGACGGCACCTTCAAGGACGCCTGGGCCGAGCGTCGGCGGGAACTGGGAGCACGGGCCTTCGTCGTGGATGCCGTGGACGAACGGCACATGGATGCCGTCGCCGAAGCGCTGACGCGGGAGGAACACGGGCACGGTCCTTCCGTCGTTGTTGGCTCCGGCGGCATCATGGCAGCACTGGCACGGTCCATCTCGGACCAGGCTCCGCGCACACCCGGGCCGCAGCAGCCATCAGGACCCGTACTGGCCATCAGCGCATCTGCTTCCAGCACAACGGCAGAGCAAATCAACGACGCCATCTCCCAGGGTTGGGAGGATGTGCCCGTATCCTCCGAGCTGCTGCAAGGACACGACGCCGCGGCCGTAGCCGCCCTGGACAGAAAGGTTTCAGCAGCCCTTCAAAAGGGCCGGAACGTCATCGTCCACACCACCCGGGGACCTGGGGATCCTCGCTATGGAGCCGCCAAACCGGCTGATGCCGGCTACGTCGGAGCATTGATCGGAGGCATCGCCGCCCGCATGGCCACAGCCGGCCTCACCCGGGACATCGCCGTGTGCGGCGGAGACACCTCCAGCCACGCACTCATCGCCATGGGCGTGCGCGAACTGCGCGTCTCGGACCAGTTCGTCACGGCAGGGCCGATCCTGCAAGCCGACGGCGCCTCCGCCGTCGCCGGATGTCGTCTGCTGCTCAAGGGCGGGCAGGTCGGCCCCACCAACATCCTGCGCCGCTTCGCCGGCCAACTCCCCGACTGATACCCATCCAGACATTCCCCACGCATCACCAGAACCAATGAAAGGCGGCCCCCAATGCGGGCAGTAGTCAAAACAGCGGCCGAACGAGGCGTTACATACGTCACCGACGCCGGAGACCCCAAAGCAACAGAAGGCACAGTCGTCATCGAAGTAGGCGCCGCATCCCTCTGCGGCACCGACCGGGAACTGTATGAATGGACCCCCTCCGCGCAGGCCTTCAACCTCAACCTCCCGGTAATCCTGGGCCACGAAGGCGCAGGCACCGTCGTCGAGGTCGGCGCCGGTGTCACCGGGCTGCGCGTGGGCGACCAGGTGGCGCTTGAAAGCCACCTCACCTGCGGGCAGTGTTTCCCCTGCCGCACCGGGGACGCCCACACCTGCGAACGCACCGGCATCCTGGGCATGCACATCGACGGCGTCTTCGCCCAATACGCCGCCGTTCCCCAGGACATCTGCGTCAAACTCCCCACCGGCCTGTCCCTCGAATCCGGTGCCCTGCTCGAAGCAGCCGGCGTCGCAGTCCACGCCATCCAGCGCGCCAACTACTCCGTCGCAGGACGGGCCGTGCTCGTCAGTGGTGCCGGACCCGTCGGCCTGGTGGTCGTAAACCTGGCACTGCTCATGGGAGCCTCCCACGTCATCGCCGTGGACCCCAACCCCTACCGACGTGCCCAGGCCGAGAAACTCGGCGCGATCGCACTGCACCCCAACGACGGCATCGTTGATCGCTGCCGCGAGCTGACTGGCCGTCGCGGTGGCTTCGACGTCGGCTTCGAATGCTCCGGAGCACCCGGCACCCTGACGACACTCTTCGAAGCAGTCCGCCGCGAAGCCACCGTCATCACCGTCGGACACCCCGGCCGGCCGGCGGAAGTCGATATCGCGGCATACATCAACAAAAAGGGCATCACCCTGCGCGGCATCTTCGGCCGCCGGCTCTGGGAAACCTGGGAACAAAGCCTGCTGCTGCTTGACTCCGGAAAACTGGAACTCGACTGGCTCATCACGCACCGCATGAAACTCAGCCAGATCGACGAAGCCGTAGAGCTGCTCACCGGGGATGCCTCCAAGGTACTGCTGATCCCGGACCTCGGCTGACCGATACCCAAATCGCACCTGCTCTACAGGGCCGGGCAAGGTGATCAAGCGGGGGTGTGCACACCCCCGCTTTCTCTTCATATACGGACGCCACCTGTAACGGCCGACGCTGGTGTCCCTCCGGCCAAGGCGCAATACGCCGCTAAAGCAATCCCCAGGGAACGCTGAAAGCTGCCAATCGGTAGGAATCACATGAACGGGGACACTCTGGCAACCCCGGGACCGCTTGCGGCCCAAGCTCGACCCATTGACTATCACTATTGGGTCCACCTGGATCCGGGCGACCGGGTTACCGTCACAGGCAACGGTTTCGAACCGAATCACGGCCCTGTGGACAACGTCAGCGAGGACGCGACATACTTCTGGGTTTGGATTAACGGCCCAAGTCGAATCTTGATTTTTCATGGTGACGGTACAGTGACTTACGGATTTCTCTCTTAACATCGCAGGGAAGATGTTGCCGGCAGAAGATAGGCCGCTGCCGACTTGTCGCAATCTGGGGCGGTGTCATGCGATATATCGACATTTGGATTCGCCCTCAGGCACCCGAACACCCCAACCGCGTCGTCCAGCGACGTTCCGGAGGACCCGAGGAGTTCCAACTCCTTTCGTATCAGGTCAGTGAGCACGAACCCCGACTGCGCTCGGCGGGCACCCACCTGGACCATGCGTGCGGCGTAGCCTGCGGCGGCGATGGCTGCACTGGTGGTACTGATGCCGGCGAAATCGATGAAGGCCTCAAGCCCGGTACAGGACATCCTCCATGCGGGGGGTCGAGTTCAACCGGGGATTCTTCCCGTTTTGCTGCGCCGGCCATGAGCTGGTCAATGCGTGCCGGGTCCGTCTGGGCGGCTTTGAGCGCGTCGGCGTGCTTGAAGGGTTCCGCCAGTGCTTTATCTGCCTGTTCGACGCGCGACCCGGTACAGTTCAACCGACATCGAGCGGGGTGGTTAGGCTGGGTGGATGGCGACAGTTCTTCTCGTGCGGCACGGCCGCACCACAGCCAATGCCACTGGACTGCTGGCGGGTCGGGTGGCCGGAGTCAGTTTGGACCAGGTCGGGCGCGACCAGGCGGCTCTGACCGGAGAGCGGCTCGCGGCCGTGCCTGTAGTCGGGGTGGTGTCGAGCCCTCTTGAGCGTTGTCAGGAGACCGCCCAGCTCATCCTCGATCGCCAGGCTGGCTCGCCGTACGCGCCGGTCGATCTCGGTCTGACCGAGTGCGATTACGGCCAGTGGCAGGGCCGCATGCTCAGTGATCTCGCGACCGAGGATTTGTGGCCGGTTGTGCAGTCGCAACCGTCGGCCGTCGTCTTTCCCGGCGGTGAATCCATGGCCGCGATGCAGGCTCGGTCGGTGGCAGCGATTCGGCGCCATGATGCGGCCTTCGAAGCCGAGTACGGGCCAGGGGCCGTGTGGGTGGCGGTGAGTCACGGTGACATCATCAAGTCAATCCTTGCCGACGCGCTCGGCATGCACCTTGACCTGTTCCAGCGAATTAACGTAGGCCCCGCCTCCGTATCGATCGTGCGCTACGGCGCTAGTCGGCCGAGCGTTTACGCCACCAACACCGACGCGGGTGATCTGTCGTGGCTGTCGAACGGCATCCATTCTGGCGATGCGCCGGTGGGCGGCGGTGCAGGGCAAAAGGCGCCATGAACCTCATGTGCCTAGAATACTGACATGCCTACACGTGTTCACGAGTTTGCCTGGCCTGATCGGGTCGTCGTTGGCACCATTGGTCTTCCGGGGGCGCGCACTTTCTACCTGCAGGTGCGGGCAGGGACGCAGATCGTGAGTATTGCCCTGGAGAAGCAGCAGTCGGCTCTGCTCGCGGAGAAGATCGACGAAATTCTCGACCAGCTCATTACCGTCGAGGGCAACCCCTTCAGCGTTCCCACGAGTACTCCCATTGAACTTGTCGACAATGATCAGCTCGAGGCCGTTCAGGAGCAGTTTCGCGCCGGAGCCATGAGCTTAGGTTGGGACCCGACCACGGCCCAGGTCGTAGTAGAGGCCTACCCCATCACCGATGTCAATGCTGATGACGACGACGAATCACTTGATGAGGACGGCGCTGACGAGCCCGAAATGCTGCTGGTGCGCATGCCGGTCGGCACCGCCCGCGCATTCGCCATGCGCACCCGTGAGATCGTGGGCGCCGGGCGTCCGACGTGCTCGCTCTGCGGTTACCCCATAGACGCCGACGGGCACATCTGCACGCTTCCCGAGGTCTGATGCCAGCGCCGGACCTAGTGACCGCCGAGCTGACGCTCACCGGCCGCATCACTACGGCTTCAAACGCTACATTTCTGGGCAGCATCGGCGACGTGGTGGTCGTCTATAAGCCGATAGCAGGCGAAAGTCCGCTGTGGGATTTTCCGCACGGCGCCCTGGCTCAGCGGGAGGTGGCCGCCTACCTGGTCTCGCAGGTCCTCGGCTGGGACGTCGTGCCGCAGACTTGGCTGCGCGATGGTCCGCTGGGCGAAGGAATGGTCCAGCTCTGGCAGGAGCAGGACCCCGCCCAAAGCGCCGTGAACCTGGTCGCGGCGGACCACGTGCCGGAGACGGGCTGGAAACACGTTCTCGAGGGACGAGATGAGAACGGACGGATGCTCGCCCTCGTTCACGAAGACTCCCCAGCGCTCAGACGCATGGCGGTGTTCGACATTGTCGTCAACAACGCCGACCGCAAAGGCGACCACATTCTTGCCATGACGGACGGACACCGGCACGGTGTGGACCATGGGCTCACCTTTCACCGTGACCACAAGCTGCGCACGGTGTTGTGGGGATGGCTGGGAGACGCTCTGACCGCCGAGGAACGCGACGGCATCGATCGTGTCAGCGACGGACTGCACGGTGGGCTGGGTCGAGACCTGGCGGACTTGCTCAGCGCCGAAGAAATCGCATCGCTCGCCGCGCGGTGCGCCCGGTTGCGCTTGGCAGGGCGGTTTCCGGCTCCGAGCGGTGAGATGTCGGCGGTGCCCTGGCCGCTGTTCTAAGGGAATTACGGCTACGGGCTTCGCAGGCTGTGTCACGTTGATGGTATGGATCTAACGGTAGCGACGGAGCTCGTCATCCCAGAGCCCGGAGAATTGTTGGCGTAGCTGGACAGCTCGAAATGAACAGCCGCACCGTACACAGGACGCTTCAGAAATGCATCTGGGCGGGCGCTCCTCCGTCGCTTATTTCCTCGCGAAACTTTGAACCGCTCCCGGTTCCCCAAGTTGCACTCCGGACCCTCAAACCCAGCGGTGACTCCATGTATCAGAACGACGCACACATCTGACAGACACATCCCGTGCCGGCCAGCCCCGACTACCTCGTCCACGACGCCAGCACCGCCAGTGTGCTCGTCGCCGTGTTCAGCGGAATGACCGTCGGTGACGGGCCCGTCTCTGAGAGCCGCGCCAGCCGCCTCGTCTGCCGCAAGCCTGCCCGGGACGCCTGATCGAATCCAAAAAGACGGGACCTATATGACATTTACCTTGGCCGTGCCCGACACGCGCGGCGTGTGCGCACCCGAACGGGGCGGGCAGTGCCACCATCAATATATGAGCGCTCCTACCGTGGATGCAGCGATCAACGACCTTTTGGACTGGGCGTGGCACGCAGTGTACGAACTGCTTGCGGGCAGGGGCCTGCTCGGCGAAGGTCTGGACGTCGGAGAGTACACCGGGATGTCGTCCTGGGTGGAGGGCCCGACCAGGTACACGGTGGTGCACTCCATGGCAGTGGCCATCCTTTTCGTCGACACCGATCCGGTCGACGCCATCACATTCCACCGGGACCTTCTGGGCTCCGAGGATCCGAAAGCATTCTTCACACCGTGACGACCGCACGCCAGGGACTTTGACAGCCCGCAACCCGCGCACGAATCCTATGCCGGTCAGGAAGAAGAAGAACAGCCGTGAACGACCTCTCGACGCTGAGCTTGTCCCTGACCTATGCAGGCACTCTTGGGGTGGCCCTGCTGATATTCCTCGGACAGGCCGTCGTATTCGCCACTCTGCTGGTCCTCGCCGGGTCCCTCAGCCTTCTGGCATGGACCGGTCGCATCATTACGGGATGGCGCCGGACGTAGGAACTCTCAACCCACCCGGACTGCAGAACTAATGCCGCTCCTCACACCCGGTTCAGCGTGTCTGCCCCGTTTTCCGTGGGCAATGTTCGTACTGTCAAGGCATGCCACGGGGACGAACGGAAATTGAGCCGGGAGGCATTCATCCCCTTGCCGGTCAACTGTCGATCGACGACCTCCTCAGGGACAAATACGACCTAACTCCCCAGCTCCCGCTGCATTGGACGCCATACGAGACTACTGCCCAGGCTCCCCTCCCGACGTGACGGCGAAATGATCACCCGGCTACGGCTCCTGCCGTCCAACAACGCCCGGGGACCGAGGACGCCCACCTCGCCAAGCGTGGGTGAGGCCCGGCAATTGAGTCTCGATCGTGACCGGCAAGGCGTTTACGGCCGCTCCTCCGCGGGGGTAAATTCGATGCAGGAAACGCTACTTCCCGACCCTAACCCTAGGAATGAACTCCTCCCGGCCTTGTGCGCGGCCGGGCGGCAACGCTGCTGTTGCCTCGCGGCAGCCCTCCATGCACCCTGAGGAAAGAGCCTGCCATGGCCACCTCGCATTTTCAGCAGTTCCTGAACGATGCCACCTCCCCAGCTCCCGATACCGACATCCCGCTGGGGGCCGACTGCCTCTACGGGCTGTACACGAGCTGGTGCCTGCTCCAAGGAATGGCGCCCAAAACCAGTGCCTCCTTCCGGGTTGGCATGCGCCTCTGCGGGATCAATGTCCACCACAGTCGGCTGAAAACGAAAGGACGGGCAGCCGCGGACTACATCCTCGCCAGCTACCCGTACACCAGCTGATCATCATGTCACTCGACCTTTCAGCCTTCCGCCCGGACGGCGCGGACCTGCCCCCGCGCGCGCTCCCGGTAATGTGCACCGCCTGCAACACCGACCGCCACCTCACCATTACCTCGGTGACACACCCTCCGGACCAACCGGCCGACGTCGTCGTGGTGTCCCACACCTGCAGCCGGTGCGGGCAATTCAGTGAGCATCCCGCATGGGTGGCTGAACTGTCCCTCGTCCTGGCCCGCTTGGGACAAACAGACGACGTGCTCATACTGGGCGGCCACTACATGCACTGCGGGCAACCGATGGAACGAAGGCACTCGGAACTCCGCCGGCTGGCAGCACCCCTGTCCACCGAAGATACAGCCGAAGACGAGCTGGAGGTCTATCTCTCCACCCGAGTCCTCAGATGTGCCTGCGGATTCCAAATGGAACTGCCCGAATGACGGTCGGTTCGCGGGACGTCCAAAGAGTCTTGCGGTGTCCGCACCGTACGGCCGTAGTTCGGTCATAGGAGTGCTACGGGCGGCAAATGGCTGGCCCAGTGCGAGAGTGTGGCCACGAAGTTCCTAGGAACTGGAACACCCTTCATGACGAGATGTCAGTCCGGTATGTGACGCTGCAGGGGCCTTCGACCTAGTTTCTCCTGCCAACACAGCGCAGTCGTCTGCCAAGACCTTGCCGTCGAGGGAATACGCGATGATCGCGTTGGTGTCGAGGTCGAATGTGAACGCCATGATACAGACGCAGCAACTGCGTCGGTAGTCCGAAAGGCTCGACGCGGCACCTCATGGTGAGTCCATCTGGGTCACCGCCGGTGATCCGAGAAACATAGCCCGACCGCTGCACGGCGGTGCACCCCTGAACCGTTGCAGCGCTTTGGGGGCTGGCTGATGATCGTCGTGTGCCGGTCAAGAAACATGTGCCAATTCCCCCGGGCGGGCGGGAAGGCCATCATTAGGAGTACAGAGCCCTGCGATTCGAATCGGAGGCCGCCATGATCCAGGCCCTGCTGTGCAAACTCAACATTCGACACGAATGGCATCTCGAACATGCCGACGACGGAACGGTCTATAGACGCTGTCGTCGATGTGGCAAGGATGACGACGAACGCGGCGAAGGAAGGAGGGGCGACTTCAGCGCATGGGTAGGTCCGAGTGGAGGATAAGGGCACTCGATCGAACAAGAGATTGTCGCCTTGACGAGTCGTAAGAGGGCTCCCCAAGAAGCATACGATTTGGCTTCTTCCCCAGTAGTCTTATACGCGCCTGGAGTGATCCATCTGAGCCCGGCGGTCTGAGCTACGAAAGAGTGATCAACGACGGCGCCCATGCCCAGACGCTGAGCCCCCTGGCCGCTCCGGTGCCTCCCGGCGCGGCCACTCCTCCATGGCCGATCGCTTACTGCTGGTGCTTGAAGTGGCCTTCATCGTTTCATAACCCTCGGGCTCAGAGACCAGTATGTGAGAGGCTTCCCCCCACCTGAAGCAACTTCGCTGTTTGTCTTTTCTGATCCCCATCATCGCTGGGCCGGTCCTCCACGCAACCAGGGCGCTCCGCGCCGACCTCGATCCAGAGTTTCGTTCGGCGCTCCTCCGTCGCTTATTTCCTCCCGAAACTCTGGATCGCTCCCGGTTCCCCAAGTTGCATTCCGGACCCTCAAACCCAGCGGTGGCTCCGCTATCAGAACGACGCACAAATCTGACAGACACGTCCGGGGCCGACCAACTGGCCAGGCTCAGCGACCTAATGATCGGCTCCGGAATGGTCGCCGGCTGGAACATGGACAAGGGCCGGGCCCTCAGGCCCTGGGCCTCGAAACGTCATAGGCCCGCGGTCTTAGGGATAGGGACGACGACGGCGGGCTCGTTTCGGAGCCAGTTCTCCACCGCCGCGTCCCGTCCGCCCGGATCGGAATTGCACGCCTGCATGTGCTCCGCGGATGGGAAAGTAAGCAGCGTTGCCCTCGGGGCGCCAAAGTAAGGCGGATCAACCAAACCAGGGCTGCCCGGAAGAAGAGTCCGGATCCCACACACCTTCACGCTGTCGATGGCTCGCACGCCGGCCACAGATAGAGGTTCCCCCTGACAGGAACGTCCAACGACGCCGATGATCCAGGCGCAAAATCACGTCGCCTGAAACAAAGGACTTCACGAAGTAGTGAAGGCAGAGCCAGGCGGAAGGGACCAAAATGCAGTTCGAAAAGCTGCCCGTGCACAAACGTGTGCACAATGTGCACGCCCGCTTTGGCCGGACAAATACCCGGTGAGCTTCCTCTGCCTGGTCCGCCGCAAGCAGCTATCCGAGGAAAATCCTCGAAGAAAATTCAGCTTCGTCATGTCGTCACCACAACTCTTGGGCCATGAATGAGTGACGGCCAACGACTGGCCACCGGAAACAGCACCAAGGGACGACACACACCCTAGATTCCAGCAGGCGGAAGGGCCACCAGCCAAGCCCTGACCCCGCCCCCACACACAACCGAACAGCCCCCGCGGCGCCAGGCACATACCGCGGCCAACGTCAGAGGGACCCGCCGAGGGTCAATGTCCACACATTAAAGCAAAAACCCCTCTGACGAGGGGTCATGCGTGCCCGAGGTGGGACTCCAACTACCTTCCAGCCCTTGCCATCATGGGGATCCGGCGGAAACATGCGGAATCCGACCCGATCCGACCGATGTACGGCCCAGTCCGAAGCTAAAAGTGTGGACATTGTCCACACTTTCTTTTTGCCATATTCCAGCTCCAGAAAGCGGGCGTCAGGAGGGGCTTCCCCGTTGTGACAAAACATCCGTTATCGGCGTTTGAAACTCGGCAGGGGGCCCGCAGAAGAGGCTGCGTCAGTCACCGTTGTCCGGCTTTTTTGTGCCACCAAAGGACTGGTTAAAAGCAGCCAGGCGATGGTCCAGGCGCGCCGGCATCGCAGTTCCGAAAGCCACCCGCACCGATCCGGCCAATGTGGCATGCCACTTGTACCATGCCTCTCTTGGTCCGCATCACGGCCGGGCATCCCTTCACTAGAGAACAATGAAAGGCGCTAAAACCCGACGCACCTGAACCTCTGCCCGAACTGTCGTGGAAGACATCTCCAAAACCCCCCGTCGCCGGTTTTGGAAAGCAA
The DNA here is from genome assembly GCF_031454875.1 of Arthrobacter oryzae. Classification (GTDB taxonomy): domain Bacteria; phylum Actinomycetota; class Actinomycetes; order Actinomycetales; family Micrococcaceae; genus Arthrobacter; species Arthrobacter oryzae_D. The sequence goes on along the minus strand of NZ_JAVDRQ010000013.1, from coordinate 59,585 downwards.
ACGTCGACGACTTTCAGGAGCGGATCCCGGACCACCACACGCTATGACAGATCACGGCACAAGCCGACGAAGTCTGCCGGCCACGACGTGGCTCGGGCGCTGGCATAGGCCCGGTTTCTTCTCCTTATATATGGGTTATATATAAGGGGAGATATATGGGGAGGAAACGGGGGCGAATTCGGTGTCCTCGGTGCCACCATGCGCGACTGTAAACTCAGCGCCCCGGTGCTGGCGACGGCCTGGATACCGAACATCCCCATCCCAAGCGTCAGGGGCATCGAGTTCATGACGGTGCTGAAGGGCCAGAACTGGGTGTCAGAATCCGTCCGGGCGCCCCAGTGGCTCGCTGATCGCCTCGATCGCCGCAGAGATCCTGAAGACCATGGCCTCGTCGAAGGGGTGTCCGACGACTTGGACGCTGGTGGGCACGCCCACGCCCGACAAGCCGGTGGGCAGCGCCATGACCGGGCAGCGGTTGGCCACGTTGAACGGCATCGTCATGTGGGCGGCCATGTAGTTCTCAAAGTGGCGCCCCTCGAGCGTGATGCCATCGGTGAAGTTTCCGTCCGCCGGGAGCATCTCCGCGCCCTGGGTCGGGGTCAGCAGCACGTCGTATCCTTCCATGATGCCCGCCAGCTCCTGTTGAATCACCGCGTCCTTGGCCAGTGAATCCACCAGGGTTCCACGCCCGGCAGCATCCGCGGCCTGCGCCACGAACAGCTGCGCATATCCGGATAGCTCTTCCGGATCTCCCCCGACCTGCTGGAGCAGTGCCCTGCCCATGATGGCACCGAAGTGCGAGAAGATCGCGTCAAGGACCTGTTCCACGCTCCATTGTGGCTCGACCAAGTCGACGTGGACGCCTGCAGACATCAGCCGCGCGACAAGCGCCTCGGTGTTCGCGCGGATGCTTGCGGCAACGGGGAACCCTCCGAGTGTGGGGCTGTAGGCGATGCGCACGCCGCGGATCGACTCTACATTCCCGGCCAGGATATGACTGAGGTAGTCGGATCCGTGGTCGCCCCAGGATGCATGGTCAGAGGCATGGCGCCCGGCCATCACCGATTGCAGCAGGGCCACGTCGGCGACGCTGCGTGCCATCGGCCCATCGCTGCGATACCAGTCGGCGCTCAACGGCGCCGCCCCGGGAACGCGGCCATAGGGGGCCTTGTAGCCGACCAGTCCGTTGAATCCCGCCGGAATGCGGGTGGAGCCTCCGATATCGCTGGCCGTGGCCAGCGTGCTCATGCCGGCGGCAAGTGCCGCACCCGCACCGCCAGAGGAGCCACCGGGACCGGCTTGGAGGTTCCACGGGGTTCGTGTCACACCCCACTGCTTGGAATGGGTGACAGAAGCGCAGGAGAATTCCGGGGTGGTGGTTCGTGCGTGGAGCACGACTCCTGCGTCCAGCACGCGCTGGACGATGGCCTGGTTGGCTGTGGGTACCTGTGCCCGCTCGGTGCCCAGTCCTTGGGTGACAGGGAGCCCTGTGATCGCGTGCTTCTCCTTGGTCACCAGTGGCACGCCGAGCAGCGGAGGTAACTGTCCGCCGCGGGCGTAGGCCTCGTCGGCCGCGAGGGCCGAGTTCATGGACGTTTCCCGCATCTCCTGTGTGAGTGCATTGACCCCCAGCGCGGTGGCCGGGTTGGTGCGGTCAATCTGCGCGAAGTGGTCCGTGAGGACCTCGCTGGGCTTGTATTCACGGCGCCGGTATCCATCCAACAGGTCACTGGCGGTTGCGAAACATACGGTCGTATCGGTGCTTGGGGTGGTCATGAGGAAGATTTCCGTTCACTGATTGATGAGAGTTGGTACTGCCGCGTCGCGGTTTCTGAGCAGCGGGTGGGTTTCGGGGACCCCGCCGAAGCGGACCACCAGGAAGACGATTGCGGCGTAGATGGCCAGGTACACGCCGGGCGATATCAGTGAACCGGTGGTCTCAACCAGCCAGGTGCCGATGATCGGGGCGGTGCCGCCGAGAAGCGCATAGCCGACGTTGTAGCTCACTGCCGCGGAGGTGAATCTGGTTTTGGTCTGGAAGATTTCCACGAAGATCGTGGCGCTGCCGGAGCTAAAGATGATTAGCGGCAGGATGTATACCACCTGACCGAGCAGAGCCGCCCAGACGTTGCCGCTGGTGATCAGGAGGAACGCGGGAATGACCAGGACGGCCATGCCCAATGAGCCGAACAGCAGCATCGGCCGCCGTCCGACCTTGTCGCTGATCAGACCGGCTAGCGGGGTGGATAACGCCAAGATGGCCATGATCACCGCGTTCAGCCCCAGCGAAGCCCCGCGGCTCAGTCCACCGGCGGTCTGGAGGAAGGAGACGAAGTAGCCGGCCAGGTAGTAGAAGGACAGTGCCGTCATACCGCACACCAGCGCTACTTGCACCATGCGTCCCCCATTGGTACGGAAGGCCTCGCGGATGGGGCTGTACTCCTTGGCTTCGGCGGACCGGAGCACCTGCTGGAACTCCGGTGATTCCTCGGTGCGGCTGCGGATCCAGAATCCGAACACCGACAATGGCAGGGCCAGCAGGAACGGGACGCGCCAGGCCCACTGTTCATATCCCTCCGGACCGAAGACGATGTTCAGCCACAGGATCAGGCCGCTGGCGAAGACGCCGGGCAGCGCCGTCGCCGCAATGGTGATGCAGAGCCATAGTCCGCGCCGCTCCAGCGGCGCATGCTCCAGCACGAAGGCCGGCGCCCCAACGGATTCGCCGCCGGCAGAGAATCCCTGGACGAGCCGACACAGGACCAACAGGACTGGAGCGGCGAGCCCGATGGCGGAGTAGGAGGGCATGAGGCCGATGCCGACTGTCGCCAGGCCGATGCCCATCAGGGTGATGAACAGGACGGGCCTCCGGCCGATGCGGTCGCCCAGCGCCCCGAAGAACAGGCCGCCGAGAGGACGGATCAGGAAGGCAACGCCGAAGGTGGCGAAGGTGGCCAGCAGTCCGGTGAATGTCGATCCCGAGGGGAAAAAATGCGTCGCCAGAATCAGGGCGGTTAGCCCGTACAGGCTGAAATCGTAGAACTCGATGAACTGGCCGACCGCGCCGCCAGCCAGGACCCGCTTCTGCATCGAACCGGCCCGGCCGGCCCGGGGATCGGCATATCGGGAGGGTGATTGACCCACTAAAGCCTCCAAAGTATCTCAGTATCTTGCTGTGATGACGCTCACAGCTTGCCCTGATATTGGACGTGCGTCGAATCAATGCTTTCTCGCGCTAGCATAGTCAAAATCAATACAAGGAGATCGGGGCCGTGATCGACGACGCAACCCTCGTCCAACTGGAGTACTTCCGCACAGTGGTCCGACTTGGAAGTGTGACGCGCGCGGCAGAAGCCCTCAGCGTCACCCAGCCCACTCTGTCGACGGCAATCGCTCGTCTTGAGCGGCAGTACCGCATCCAACTTCTCACCCGGATCCCCCGCAAGGGCGTCGAACCGACGCTTGCGGGTAGCCGTCTCCTGGCGGCACTGGAACCACTGCTGGATTCGGTCGGGCGCTTGGGATCCATCGCAAGAGGTACGGATGATCCACTGCAGGGTGAGCTGAGCGTGGGAATCTATGCTCCGCTGGCCCCGTTCTACTCATCGACGATCTTGTTGGAGGCTGCCCGCCTCATGCCCGGTGTCGTACTCACGCTGATAGAGGGCGATCTGGACGCGCTTCCGGAGGCGCTGCATCGAAGGCAGCTTGACGTGGCATTGATGTATGCCGATGAGCTCACAGAGGAGTATGGGGCAACACCGCTCCGCGCCATCGCACCCCACGTCGTCGTCTCCGAGGACCACCGGCTGGTTCGTGCGGGCCGAACCTCGGTATCACTACACGAACTGGCTGATGAGCCAGCGGCATTCCTCTCGATTCCCCATTCCTTCAGCCGCTATATGAGCTTCTTCCGCACATTGAACATCACACCGCGCATCAAATACACCTCGCCAAGTTACGAGGTGATTCGCTCCTATGTCGCTTCCGGGCTCGGATATTCACTGCTGCACCACCAGCATCTGACACACCAGACACACTGTGGTCGAAGTTTGGTCCCGCTGCGGATCGAGGAGGACGTCCCTGCCTCGCTGCTGTGCGCGGTGACCCCCGCCCGGGATCAACCGCCGGCACGAACGGTGCGCCTGATCGAGGTTCTCGGCAGGGTGGTGGAACAGTACGCCGCGGCCAGTCTGCTGGATGCCGGGAGGAGCTAGGCCGGCACCTCGCCCTTAAGCAGCACCAGCTCCACCCGCCCGAACACCGGCGTTGCTGAACAATGCCACCTGGCCGGAGTCGGCCTCGGCGTCCATGATGAGGATCAACGACAGCGGAATCCTGACCAGGCCAGGAAGGGCCGCTTGCCGAGCTGCTGAAGTCCGCGAGGACGGTAGACGGCGTCGCCACGGCGTGCCAGTGAATTCCTTGGGCCTGGCTTGGGAGTGATCCGCCTCGCACAGCCCATCATCGGCAACGCCTGATGCTACAGGGCGATGCCGACCACCCCTGCAGACCCAGAACAGGGATCCCGTCAGCTGTTCCGGCAACTCATTGGAGTCCACCGAATATCCGTCGGCAGGCTGACGAAAGGTCTTTATCGGCTTTAAAGTACTGGAGCAGAAGTAGCTGCGGGAACTCCCGTCCCATGACGAATTCGGTGTTTCCGCCATGAAAGTTCTTCGGGCCCGGCCATGAATTTGCCAGCGGATGGATTGCGGTCGTAGGTTTCCTGCATCTAATGCACGAATCCACGTTGCAGGGGTCGTTTTGGCCCATTGCCGCATGCACCCATCATCGATGTACGCCCCACCCAGTACAGCCTTGCAGTCGGCGTCCGGCATGGCATTCTGTGGGTCGCGATCCCGACGAGCCGGCTGACTGCAGAGCCGCCCGATGGAGTGCTGGGGAAGCTGGACAACACCTACTGGGCTGAGGTCTCACACCTCACACCAGCTTCAAGCAAATGATCCCAGTCACCGCTAGTACGTCTATTGCTGTCTGTCTCTTGCGGCTTGCCAGGCGGGAAAATGCCCAGGCCAGCTACTCCCGGCTCATGAACATCCGTGCATGCCAGTTTAGTCGACGAGTAGAAGTGGAGAACCTGTTTTCGCATCTCTCATAGGCAGCGGAAGTGCCTGTGGCGAGACGAAATCGTAGAGATTCGTGTCGCAGGCTAACAGGAGGCGGATGGGTCGACGAGGCTGCGGCGGACGACAGGAAAGCATGGGTAAGCAGCGGCCAAGGTGATTTCCGGGATACCAGCCCGTCGCCACGAACTGTCCGCCTCGCCGCCAACCTACTCTGTAACAGTGATTTACACCTAGAAGGCCTGCCCTGTTGCCCGGACCATGACTTCTGAAACGTCGACGCCGGGTGGCTGGGTCAGCGCCCACAACATCGTCCCTGCCACAGCCTCAGGCGGAATGAAGGCATCCGGTGCTTCCTTCCACAGGGGCGTGTCAACATGTCCGGGTGCGATATGCAGTACGCGTACCCCGGTCCCCACCAGTTGCTGCCGGAGTGACTCCGCGTAGCCCGTCACGGCCCATTTGGTGGCAGTGTACAGATTCCCGGGGTAAACCTTCCTACCTGCTGTGCTGCCGATTAGTACCATGTGGCCCCGGTTCTCCAGGAGTTGCGGCAGTGCGGCCTTGGCCAGGATCGCGGGGCCGTAAACGTTGGTGAGCACCATGTCACGCCAACGATTCGGGTCGCCGTCGGCAAGGTCGCCAGACGATGAGAACCCGGCGTTGGCCACGGCAACATCGATCCCGCCAAGGAACTCCTGCGCTGCGGATACGGCATCCCGGGTCTGCTCCCAGTGGCCGGCATCCGCCACGATGCCACCAACAAGCCCAAGTCCGGAGAACGATTCCAGGAGCGCCGACAACTTGCCGGGGTCACGGCCGGTGGTGAAGACAGAATGACCGGCCCGCAGGGACTCCCGGACCAGGGCGGCACCGATCCCGCTGGTGCCGCCCGTGACAAGTAAACGAAGCATCAGGAGGGGTCCGCGATGCCGATGTAGCGGGTTTCCAGGAATTCCTCGATGCCTTCGGTGCCGCCTTCGCGCCCGAGACCGGATTGCTTCACACCGCCGAACGGCGCCGCTGGGTTGGACACGATGCCAGTGTTGAGGCCGAACATGCCCACATCCACTTTTTCGGACAGACGGATACCGCGGTTGAGGTCGCGCGTGTAGGCGTAGGCCACCAGACCGTACTCGGTGTCATTTGCCAGCGCGATCGCCTCTGCTTCGGTCCGGAAACTGACCACAGGAGCCACAGGGCCAAAGACCTCCTCATGAAGGATCCGCGCGGCGGCCGGCACATTAGTAAGGACGGTGGGCGGGTAGAAGTGGCCGCCGCCGCCCGTCGGCGCACCACCGGTAAGCGCCGTGGCTCCCCCGGCGACGGCGTCGCGGACCAGTTCGTCGACCTTGGCCAGGCTCTTGGCGTCGATCAGGGGCCCGATGTTGGTGCCCGTCTCTGAACCGCGGCCCAGCTTGAGGCCGCCCATCCGGTCCGCGAGGCGCTGGCTGAACTCCCGAACCAGTGACTCGTGGACGATGAACCGGTTGGCGGCTGTGCAGGCCTCCCCCATGTTCCGGAGCTTGGCCACCATGGCGCCGTCAATTGCGGCATCCAAGTCCGCATCCTCGAAGACCAGGAACGGCGCGTTGCCGCCAAGTTCCATGGACGTCCGGAGCACTTGATGCGCAGAGTCCGCAATGAGCTGCTGTCCCACGCCGGTTGATCCGGTGAATGAGAGTTTGCGCAGGCGGCTGTCCCGGATGAGCGGTCCGGTGACGTCGCCCGGGCGGGTGGTGGGAATGACGTTCAGGACGCCCGCCGGAAGACCTGCTTCCTCCAGGACTTGGGTGAACAGCAAGGCCGTCAACGGGGTGAGGTTGGCCGGTTTGAGGACCATGGTGCAGCCGGCGGCGATGGCAGGGGCGATCTTCCGGGTAGCCATCGCCAACGGGAAGTTCCACGGCGTGATGAACAGACACGGGCCCACGGGTCGCTTGGTCACGAGGAGTCGGGACTTACCGTCCGGCGCCGTGGAGTAGCGGCCCGAAACCCGCACTGCTTCCTCGGAGAACCAGCGCAGGAACTCGGCACCGTATGCCACTTCCCCACGGGATTCGGCCAGCGGCTTGCCCATCTCGAGAGTCATGACCAGGGCGAAGTCCTCGGCCCGGGCCGTGACCAGCTCGAAGGCCCGCCGCAGGATTTCGCCACGCTCGCGAGGCGGGGTTGCCGCCCAGGACTCCTGGACCCGGGCAGCCGCTGCCAACGCGCGGTCGCCGTCAGCGGGAGACGCGTCAGCGATCCTGGTCAGGACGACGCCAGTCGAGGGGTCCTCCACAGCCGATGTCCCGCCGTTTGACGCAGTTGTCCACTGGCCGTCGACGTAAAGCTGCGTGGGCAAGGACTCAACAAACGCGCGCTCGGCGCCTGTCAGAGCAGCAGTATCAAAAGTCAGGGTGTTTTCCACTTAGAGCGCTTTCTCGAGAATCGTGCGGATTTCGACGGCGCTGGGCGGCACCGGCGTGTTGTTAATGACCGGATCCGCCAGCGTGTCCTCCACCAGGGAGTCGAGGTCGGCTTCAGTCACGCCAAAGTCGGTAAGCCGCGCGGTCATGCCTACTTCCCGCGCCAGGGCTGCAACAGCCTCGACGGCGGCATCCGCGTTCTCCTCGACTGTCGCCGCGGTGTCTCCCACACCGAGTGCAAAGGCGAGCCGGGCGCTCCGGTCCAGCCGGTTACGGAGGTTGAGGTGAAGGACGTCCTCGATTACCAGGCACAGCGCCAGGCCGTGCGGGATGTTGAAGCGGCCGCCGAGTGGGTGGGCTATGGCGTGAACCAGGCCCAGGCCGGTGTGGGAGAAGCCAACGCCCGCAATGTGCGAGGCCAGGAGAAGCTGTGAGCGGGCCTCGATGTCGGAGCCGTCGGCCACTGCGCGGGGCAGGAACTCGGCAACCATGGACACGACTTGGAGGGCAATGCCGTCGGAGTACGGGTTCTGCCGGATGGATGAGTAGGACTCGATGGCGTGCGTGAGCGCGTCCATGCCGGTGGCCGCGGTGGCTTTCGGCGGGAGTCCGAGGGTCAGTTCGGGGTCCAGCACGGCTGCCTTGGGCAGTGCCGATTCGTGGCCCACATAGAACTTCCGGTGTGCGTCAACGTCCGTGACCACACCGAAGGCGTTCACCTCGGCACCGGTGCCAGCGGTAGTGGGCACCGCAACAATCGGCAGGGCTGTGTTCTCGAAGTGGTTACTGTAGTCCAGCCCCGCTCCCCTGGCCGGATTCACGGCACCCAGCGAGATTCCCTTTGCTGCGTCCATGGACGATCCCCCACCAACAGGGACCAGGACATCCACTCCGGAATCCGCGGCCTGGTCCGAGCCGGCGTCGACGCACGTGGTGGTGGGGTTGGGCGTGACCCCGTCGAACACGCTGACGGCGAGCCCGGCTGCTTCCAAGGACGCCTGCACGGCCGCAACAACGTTCGTGGTGGCAAGGAACGGGTCCGTGACAATCAGGGCTGACTTCGCGCCAAGGGCAGCAACAATTCCACCAACCTCGGTCACCTTCCCACGCCCGAAGTAGGCGGTGGGTTTGGGGTCCAACGTCAGCTCCGTGGAGGCCAGTTCGGCGTGGATCTGCATACTTGTCTGCATGATGTTCAAGCTCCTTCTGCGGCGATGCCGGCGGCCGGCAGGGGCGTCCGCAACTGCACGCCGATAGCGTCTTCATAAAGTTTCACGGGGGTCATCTCCCCGGCCTTGTCGCCGTAAAGCGCTTTTGCCCGGCGGTACAGCTGCTCCACCAGGCCGGACAACTCCATGGGGACACCCACGGAGCGGGCCAGGTCCACGGACAAACCGAGGTCCTTGCACGCCAGGGCAATCGCGAAGCCTTCGTCGTAGTCGCCGTGGTTGAGTATGGACAGGACGTCGTTCTCCACAAAGTTGGAATTCGCCGGGCTGGCGATGAGCGCCTGACGAAGTACTTCCAGGTCCACGCCCGCCTTCACGCCGGTGCTGAGGACCTCGGCGGTGGCCACCAGGTGCGAGAACCACAACTGGTTGATCATGAGCTTCACCGCGTAGCCGGCACCGTGGCCACCTACGTGCAGGATCCGTTCCGGATCGCCCATCGCTTCGAACACGGGACGAAGACGTTCGACGTCCGCCGCCTCGCCTCCGATGAAGATCTGCAGCATGCCGTTCGCGGCGCCTACGGACATGCCGCTGACGGGTGCATCCAGGACGCGTATGCCGCGGACCGAGCCCGCTTCGCGTACCCTGTTGGCCACCTCCGGAACCGAGGTGGACATGTCCACCCAGATGCCGCCGTCGGGCAGTCCGGCAAGGATGCCGCCTGGTCCCAGGGCGACCGTCTCCACGTGCTTGGGCGTAGGAAGCATGGTGATGACGACGTCGGAGCCGGCGGCGACTGCCGCTGCGTCCTCCGCCCATTCTGCGCCGTTGGCGAGGAACTCAGCGGCTGATTCCTTGCGGACGTCGTTGACGATCAGCTGGAAGCCGGCGGCCTGGAGGTTGCGCGTCATACCCGAGCCCATGTTGCCAAGGCCGATGAAACCGATGCGGGCGATGCCAGGCTCCAGCGAAGCGGTCCCGGACGGTGCGGCGTGCGTTGTTGTTGTCATGGCGTGAGAATCCTTGATTTGTCAGTCATCCAGGGCAGCTTCGCCCAGGTTGATCCATGTGGTTTTAAGGGCGGAGTAGGCATCCAGGGCATGCAGGGAACGGTCCCTGCCGAACCCGGACTCCTTGAAGCCACCAAAGGGCGTAATGATGTCCGCGACATCGAAGGTGTTCACCCACACCGTTCCGGCCCGCAGCTCACGTGCGGCGGTGTGCGCCTTGGTGATGTCCTGCGTCCACACGCTGGCGGCCAGTCCGTACTTGGTGTCGTTCGCCATCCGGATACCCTCGGCCGCGCCACGGAAGGTGCTCACTGCAAGCACGGGGCCGAAGATCTCCTCCTGGCCAATCCGTCCAGAGTTGTTGACCCGGTCCAGGACCGTGGGTTCCAGGTAGTAGCCATCTTCGACGCCGGCAGGGTGGACTTGGGTGCCGCCGCTGGCCACTGCGATGCCCTCTTCTTCTGCGACGGCGTAATAGCCCAGGATGCTCTCAAGCTGCCGGTCATCGATGATCGCACCGATCTGGGTGGCAGGATCCAGCGGGTCGCCGAGCTGCAGCGACCGCCCCACCTTGATGACCTCTTCGACCAACTCGTCGTGGACACGCTCGTCCACCAGCAAGCGTGAGCCGCCATGGCAGGTCTGCCCGGCGTTGTAGAAGATCCCCCACGCCACGGCCGATGCGCACGAGGCGATGTCTCCGACGTCGTGAAGAACCACCTGCGGCGACTTCCCGCCCAACTCCAGCGCCACCTGCTTGCCATTCGATTCGGAGGCATAGCGCTGGAAGTACCGCCCAACTTCGGGTGAGCCCGTGAAAGTGATCTTGTCCACGAGGTCATGCCTGCCCAAGGCGGCGCCCGCAACGTGACCGAGGCCGGGGACGACGTTGAACACGCCGTCCGGCACGCCTGCCTCGGTGGCGAGTTCGGCCAGGCGCAACGCGCTCAGGCTGGTCTGCTCCGAAGGCTTGAGGACCACCGAGTTCCCGGCCGCGAGGGCCGGAGCCACCTTCCAGGCCGTGATGATCAGCGGGTAGTTCCAGGGAACAACGGCGCCGATCACGCCCAGTGGTTCCCTGGAAATGACCGCAAGGGCGTTGCGCGGGGTTGGCGCAACGTCGTCGTAAACCTTGTCCAAGGCCTCCGCGTACCAGCGGAAAGTCCGCGCGCAACTGGGCACATCGACGGCGATCGCGTCGCTGATGGGGTGGCCGGCATCGGTGGACTCCAGCAAGGCTAATTCCTCAAGGCTTTCCAGGATGAGGTCGGAGAGCCGTGTCAGGACGGCTTGCCGGTGGCGGCGGTCCGTCCGGGACCATACCCCCGACTCAAAGGCCCGGTGCGCTGCCTGGACGGCGTCGTCCACGTCCTGATCCCCGGCTGCCGCTACGTGAGCCGTGACGGAACCGTCCCTCGGCGAGACAGTGGGGAATGTTTCGCCGCTGCGTGCTGCGCGGAAACCGCCGTCGATATACAGTCCCGTGGCTGGCTGTTGGGCCGCCGCCCGCTGAATCCAGTCGTTTCTTGTTGTTGCCATGGCGGGTTCCTTAGACCGAGTACTTCTTGACGGCGTCGTAGTCGATGACGGCGCCCAGGCCCGGCAGGTCGGGCACGCGGAGCGCACCGTCGTTGTCGATGTCCAGCGGCTCCATGAAGAAGTCGCGGCGCTCCGGGGTCCAGCCCGGCGGGTCATAGGGGAATTCCAAGTATGGCCCCGCATCAACGCCTGCGGCCACGTGCAGATTGGCCAGCAAGCCCAAGCCGTTGCTCCACGTATGCGGGGTGAAGAAGCGGTGCTTCAGGTTTGCCGTTTCGGCGACTTGGCGGGCGCGGTACATGCCCACCGCCAAGGCCACGTCGGGCTGGTAGATGTCGTATGCATCCGCTTCGATGAGTGCCATCATTTCCGGCATGCTGCGGACCATCTCCCCGCCCGAGACCTGGATCCCGGTCTGCTCGCGGACACGCTGCGCGCCCTTGATGTCAGACTGCGGTAGTGGCTCCTCGAGCCACCGGACATCCAGTTCAGCCAACTGACTCGCCAGGCGGTGGACTTTGGCGAGTTCCAGGGCCGGTTCGATGTCGCCGCTCATGCGCCACATCTGGTTGAGGTCCACCATCAGGTCAAAGTCCTTGCCCACGGCTTCCCTGGCAGCACGGACGGACTCCACGCCGGTATCAAGGTGGTCTCGGGAGATACGGATCTTCATGGCTTTGAAGCCGCGCTCCTTCGCCGCGAGTGCCGACTCGGCCCGGGCCGCGGGTGCCTTCAATTCGCCGGAGGACGCATAGGCCACCAGGCGGTCCTGGGCTCCGCCGAAGAGTGTCGCTACCGGGAGTCCGGCTACTTTGCCGATGATGTCCCACAGCGCGGCTTCGAGGGGCCAGTAGCGTCCGCCATGGAAGTTGATGGTTTCGATCCTGCGGACCTGGTTGAGGATGGCCAGCGGATCGGTTCCGATGAACAGGTGCTCATAGGCTTCGAAGCCGTCCATCGTGTCGCCGGAGCCTACACCGGTGATGCCTTCGTCAGTTTCCACCTCCACCAATGTTGCCGGGAAGGACGTGCGGGGTTCAGGATCCCAGGCTGCGTTGAACGGCGGGTCCAACGGCAGGACCATGCGGGTCAGCCGGATTGCGGTGATCTTCATTGCTGTCAGCCTCGCGGGGTGAAGAAGGGATTGGACGGGGAGTTGCGTGCCTCGATCACGGCCGCCGTGGACGGGAGATTCTTGACCCCGTTCTCCAAAGCAGTCCGGACCGACTCACGGTTATTGCGGTAGACGGCGTCGTCGTCGTCCGCGTTGGGGTTCACCCACACCGCGGCGATCAGCGCGTGCGAATCGGCCTGGTCATCGGTGAGAATGCCATCGGCGACAGCATCGGCGACACCCGCGGCGATTCCGGCCTGCGCGGCACCCCAGATGAGGTTGCCGTGCCGGTCGCTGGCGGGGGCCGCTTTGGTGACGAAGAGGGTCAGCGGTTTGACCGGGAGTGAGGGGCGGAGGACGGTGACGAACGGAACGTGGCCGGCGCTGGGCGTGGCCAATGCAGTTGCCCAGGCGGTTCCGGCAGGACCACTCCTGTGTCCGAGGACAGTGTTGACGTGCGCTGCGTTGACGCCGTCTCCAATGAAGGACTCGCCGATTTGGAGCTGTTCAGTCATTTTCAGATCAGTCCTTCGGATTCGAGCCATTCCTTGGCAATGTCTTCCGGGTCTTCGCCGTCAACGTCAGCTTTGGCGTTCAGTTGCTGCATGACCTCGGTGCTGAGCTTCGGCGAGACCTTTGCCATGATGTCCGCGATGGCCGGGTACTTGGCGAGGATGTCGGCCTTGATGGTGAGGGCACCTTGGTAGATGGGGAAGAAGTTCTTGTCGTCTTCCATGACCTGAAGCTTCAGAGCGGGGATGCGGCCGTCCGTTTCGAAGACTTCGCCGAAGTTGCAGTCCTGGCCTTTCTGGGTGGCGGTGTAGATGACGCCTGTGTCCAGCATGGAAACCTTGGCGTCCGGGCTCAGACCGTACTCTTTGCGCAGTCCGGGCAAGCCGTCATCACGGGTTGAGAATTCACTTTCCACACAGAATGTCTGCTCGCTGGCAGGAAGTTTGGCCACGTCCGAGAGGCTCTTGATGCCGAGTTCCTTGGCCTTGTCCTCACGGATGGCGAACGCGTACGTGTTGTTCAGGGGTGCAGGGTCCAGCCAGGCAATGCCCTTCTTGGCATCAGCGTCCTTGACGGCTTTGAACATCTCCGTCTTGTCCTTGATGGGGGTGGTCTGCTTGTTGTAGGTGATCCAGGACGTCCCGGTGTACTCCCAGTAGCCGGCGAACTGGCCGGTCTCGAAAGCCGTGCGGACGTTGGCGGAGCCCACAACGCTGGTGTTGGTGGTGGTGTCCGCGCCGTGGGCGTTCAGGACCTGGCTGGCGATGTGGGACAGGATGAACTGTTCAGAGAAGTCCTTGGCACCGAATACGCCGGTGAGGCCTTCGAGCTCGTTGCTTCCCGCTCCGCTTGAACTGGAGGACGCCGAGCCACCGCAGGCGGTGAGGCTGAGGGCCACGGACACGCCGGTGGCCAGGAGAGTCATTGCAGGTTTCTTCATGATGTTGTCCTTCGGGGAGTAGGAAAGTCAGATGCCTTTTGGCTTGAGCAGGTCTTCAGCGAGGCCTGCCAGCCAGTCGATGGTCAGGGCGATGCAGGAGACGACGACGGCTCCTGTGATGAGGACGGGCCACCGCTGGAGCTTGAGGCCGTTGACGATCATGTCGCCCAGGCCGCCGGCGTTGATGAACGTGGCAACGGTGGCGACGCCGACGCAGAAGACCAGCGCGGTCCGTAGTCCGGCAATAATCACCGGGACGGCCAGGGGCAGTTCGATCCGGGCCAGCACTTCCAGCGGACGCATGCCCATACCTCTGGCAGCTTCCGTGAGGCTGGCATCCACCTGTTGGAGTCCCACCAAGGTGTTCCGGAGAACAGGTAGGACCGAGTAAGCCACCAGGCCAACCAGTGCCACTTCAAAGCCTGTCTTCCACACGATGGCGAGAAGGATCACCAGGCCAATGGCGGGAGTTGCCTGCCCTATGTTGGCAATACCGAACACCACGGCATGGACAGCCTTGGAATGCACGCGGCTCAGTGCAATGCCGGCCGGGATGGCAATCAGGGACACAATCGCGGATGCCGTGACCGTCAGCAGGAGGTGTTCCTTGGTCCGGTCGGCAAGGTAGTCCCAGTTGAGGGTGCGCAGCTCGATCGAATCGAGAGTGAGCGAGGAGATCCAGAGGAACAGGGCCAGCAGCGCAGCGACGATGATCAGCGGCGTTCCAAACCGCTTGAAGGAGAAGTACTTGCCGTTGCGGTTGGAGGCCGTGCTGAAGGATGTGGCCAGCTCCCCCGTTGCCTGTGCAGTCATGGCCGTACTCCCCCGGCAAGGGCTGGCGGGAGGATTTCGGCGCCAAGGACCGCCGAGATTCGTTCGATGTCGATGGTTCCCACGGACCTGCCGCTCTGATCCAGGACTTCGACAGGAAGGCCGCCGGACAGCACCAAGGCATCCAGGGCGTCCCGCAGGGAGTCGTCCACGCCAACGGTCATGGCGGTTTCTCCCGCAGCCGGTCCCAACGTCGCGTGGCCTACGGGGATGAGTCCCAGCCGTTTGAGGGCAGCGCCGTGTCCGACGAACTGGGAGACGTATTCGTTGGCGGGGTTGGCAAGGATGTTGGCGGGAGTGTCGAACTGCTCAATTTGCGAACGCTCGGAGAGCACGGCGATCCGGTCGCCAAGGCGAACAGCTTCATCGAAGTCATGGGTGACGAACACGATGGTCTTGCTCAGTTTCTCCTGAAGGCGCAGGAATTCGCTTTGCAGCTTCTCCCGGGTGATGGGGTCCGTGGCTCCGAACGGCTCGTCCATGAGCATGACCGGCGGATCGGCCGCCAAGGCCCGCGCAACACCAACGCGCTGCTGTTGCCCGCCGGACAGTTGGCGCGGGTAGCGGGAGGCGAACGTCTTGGGGTCAAGCTCAACGACGGCCAGGAGCTCTTCGACGCGGTCCCGCGTGCGCTTCTTGTCCCAGCCTAGGAGCTTGGGCACAACCGAGATGTTCTCTTCGATGGTCATGTGCGGGAACAGGCCGATCTGTTGGATGACGTAGCCGATCCGGCGGCGAAGCTCGTTGGGGTTGAGCGACAGGACATCCTCACCGTCAATGGTGATCGAGCCCGAGCTCGGTTCGATAATCCGGTTGATCATCTTCATGGTGGTGGTCTTCCCACAGCCGGACGGACCAACGAACATGATCAGCTCGCCTGGGGCGATATCCATGGAGAAGGATTCGACGGCGGGAATCACTTGGCCGGAGTACGTCTTGGTGACGTCTTTGAGAACGATCCGTGCGCCTGCGGCCGGACGGGTTGTTGTTTCAGACACGAAGTCCCCTTGAGGTAGTGAGGCGGCGGATGAGCACGAACGCGCCATCCAGCAGCAGGGCAAGGACAATGACACCGACGGTTCCGACGACGGCGAAGTTCAGGGCATTCTTGGACCCCAGGCTCGAGAGGCCCTTGAAGATCATTTCGCCCAGCCCGGGACCACCCACGTAGGCAGCGATCGCTGCGATGCCCATGGACAGCTGGGCCGAAACGCGGACGCCGGTGAGCACTACCGGCCAGGCCATAGGCAACTGGACCCGGAACAGCGTCTTCACGGTGCCCATCCCCATGCCAAGTGCGGATTCGGACACGGCCGGCGGTACCTCGCGCAGTCCCACCACAGTGTTGCGGATGATGGGAAGCAATGCATAGAAGGCCAGACCCACAACGGTGGGAGCCCAACCGAGTCCCAGCACGGGGATAAGGAGTGCCAGGAGCGCCATGGACGGGATGGTCAGGCCCACACCGGCCCCGGCGATGGCCATCGAACGGCTGACGGGCCTGTTCCACACAAGGACACCGACCCCCACACCGATGACTGTTGCTATGAGCAGGGAAACCAAGACAACCACCAGGTGCTGGGCGGCGGATTCGGCTATGTCTGCCGATCTTTTGACGAGGAACTGTCCAAGATCGGACAGGAAGGTGTCGTTCAACGTGATCCTCCTTTTCACTTCATTGGGGGTAAGGATCGGCGCCCACATCTCCGTGAGCAATGACACAACCGTAGAAGACAAGTTCCCTTTTGCGCAATGCATGTTGTTGAAATGTCAACGCCCCCTCCGTTAGTATCGGAGCGAGACCGGAACAACCAAGGAGCCAGCCGTGAACGGAACACCCACCCCCAGGCGCAATTCCTCCGGCCTGCGCAGGGATTTGGAACTGCTCGAGATCCTGGGCTCCCCGGAGGCCGTGGCCGGAGGCGGGCTCGGAGTAAGCAAGGTTGCGGAGATTACCGGGCGAGACAAAGCCCAAGTTTCCCGCACACTTGCCACACTGGCGGAAGCGGGCTTGGTCAGTCGGGATCCGGAGAGCCTGCACTACACCCTTGGGCACAGCCTCTACGCCTTGGCCGCCCGGACCGCCGAAGCACGGATGGTCAGCGCTTCGGCGCAATACCTCAAACGGGTGTCGGCGGCGACACACGAAACCACACACCTTTGCGTGCTGCGCGGCGGCACCGTACTGACCCTCAAGAGCGAAATGTCCAACCACACATACCGGGCCCTGGGCTGGGAAGGGGTCAGTGTTGACGCTTGGAGCACGTCGGCCGGCAGGGTGCTCGTCAGTGATTGGGATGACCCGGCCTTGAAGGATTGGTATGACACACATGCCGCCGAAGCCAAGGCCGGAGTTCGGCCTGATCGCCAGGACCTCTCGCCACTTGCCCTTCAAGCGGGCCAAAGCCCGTCAACCGGAGACCTCGCATCCAAGATTCAGTCGTTCGAAGACCTCCGCGCGGAGGTCGCCCTCATCCGGCAGCAGGGCTATGCGGTAGTCGACGAAGAATTCGAACTCGGCGTCGTGGGCGTCTCAGCACCGGTCTACGACTTCAAGCAACGCGTGGTGGCAGCATTCAATGTCAGCGCACCCAAGCAGCGTTTCGGACGGCACCTGGACCAGGCCGGATTGCTGGCCGCAAAGGTAGCCAGGGACTTCTCTATGGCTCTTGGGGCTTTCTCCGGCGCCCGTAGCTTGGACCGCAATTAGCTGCCAGATGCGACCGAACAACCGAACATATGTGAACACTGCCACAAGTGGGATGGAAGCAACCTGACCGGTTGAGCTCGATCGAGCCAACCAGGCTGTGCGGTCTGCGGGTCCTTGCGGGCGCGGAAGCCTTGCACCCCCATCCTCATATCCGAATTTACGTCCCTTTATGCTTGGGCAATGATTTGAAGTACACCCCAAGCTGACGTCAGGATTGGGCACAAGCAGCGTCAGATTCGAGTCCGGGCACCATTCCCTGACACCGAATGGGCCAACGCTTAAACCAAACCTGACACCTAAGAGGTCTCGAAAAACACGTGGCACCAGGAGGCCTTGAACACAGTCCCCAAGCATGAAAGAGCAAGGAAGAATCAGCAGATTCGGAGGATCCCAACCCTTTACGGGCCGCGCCGGACCAACGACGTCAATTAATTATTTCGCCTCGCTCATCCGCAAGGAGTGCGGTCAGACGATCTTTCCACGCCTGGAGTTCCTCGGGCGCCAGTCGCGTCCAGCCGGTAATTTCCCCGACGATCCTTAGCGGGGCGTTGCTGCGATAGGACCGCGTGGGATTACCAGGGAACTTCTTGTCTGTCACGTTCGGGTCGTTCTCGAATATCCCGGTCGGCTCGACGGTGTAAACCCGCGGTGCACCGTCACCCGCCGCCAGTTCCGCAGCGAGTCCCGCACCATTCTGAAGAGCGGTGAAATAGATGTGGTTCATCACGACTTCGGGCCGGTAGTTCGACCTGAAGCCCGCTCTCAGGAGATCACCCACCCGGAGGTTGGCTTTCGTGCCGTGAAAGAACGGGCCCTCGTCCAGCGGTTGGTTCACGTGTACAGCGTAACCCGACGTCCCGTTACTTCGATCGAGACCCCATTCATGTATATCGGCTTCCAAATTGGGAATTCCCAACGCAGGGCTCGCGAAAGCGGCGCTGATACGAGTTCCGCAGCCTCTTCTACCCATCCTCCTTTGGAGGCCGATAGCCGTGATTACGCCGGCCTACAGCTCACAAGGGGCTGGGAGTGCTCCTCAATTGGCGATGCTCCGGTCAAATAGCGGTTGACCGGAGCTTCGGTTCATTATGCCCAGTCGAACCTTCGGTTTCGCTGGGAAAGCGGAGTCACTGCGAGGAAGCCCAATGGTCGCTGGAGCGGTGCGCACCTACCGCCCACTCCCCGATCGGTCCTAGGAAAATTTCCAGGGTCAGCTGCCAGTACTGCTATAGCTGTTCCCGCCGATTTCCCGCTTGTCTGCCTTCTGGAAGCACTAACTAAGAAGTGGGGGCGACGGATATGGGTGGTTAGTGCACGAAGGCCGGAACGAAGGAGTCGTTGAAAGGTTCGAACCAGTCTTTGATTTCCCTGGGGGCGAGCCCGAGCTGCATGTTCAGTTCGGCGTCGCCTTCGAAGCCGTCCATGGCGTTCTGGTAGAGCATTTCGCTGTCGGTGTCTTCGAGCATGCGTTCTTCCAGCCGGCCACGCCAGCCTTCCGCCAGATCAAGGCCGTACAGGTTTTGGATGACTTCCACTTGGTCCAGAAGGCACCGGACCGCCAGTTCCTGGGTCACGCAGGACGGATGGGTCCAGCCGCGGACCAGCACTTGTTCACAGGTCCCTGGTGCCGCCGGGCCCTGCCAGTGGACATGCTGTGCGGAACCGGCGCCGGGGCTGATTTCTCCTCCCCTGAGTGTCGGCGCTGCACCCTACGATGAATCACACCGGTTGAAGGAACAGGTGGTCTCAGGTGAACGAACAAGGCAGTGGCAAGGCGACCCGGATCCCTGAGTGTCAGCTACCTGTTTCCTCCAGGACCCTCCTACTCAACAGGATCTAATGGTCTTACCCCCGGCGAGCCCCCGGGGCGTGGGTTCCGTCGCGTGGCGCGCACGTCGCGGTGGCGCGCGCGTCCCGTTCGCCCGGTCTCTGTTCCATGATTATCGTCCGCGGGAATATTGATGTTTCCTTCTGGGTTCTATCGTGGTTCGGGAATTTTTGGTCCATGAATACTTGAAGGAGAATCAGGGTGTCCATCGACTACGACGCGCCCCGAACGGCGCAAGAGGACGACGTCAGGGAGCCGCTCGATGAGCTGAAACCCGAAAAGGGCGCTTCAGGTGCCGCTGTCATTGATCTGGACGAGGCCGATCTCGCCGACACTTTTGAACTGCCCGGCGCGGACCTTTCCAACGAGGAACTGCTGGTCCGGATCGTGCCTGTCCAGTCGTTCGAATTCACCTGCATGTCCTGCTTCCTTGTCCACCACCGCAGCCAGTTGGCTTTGGAGAAAGACGGACGGAAGTACTGCACCGAATGTCAAGGCTGACTCTTTCGACCGCAATGCCTGCGGTGCGAAGGGCTCTCCGGTCAGGCGGCCGGGCGTGCACCTGCCTAAGCGCACCGCATCCGGGTTGACCCGTCAGCTGAGTTTGGAGGCCACCCAGCTTGCGCAGTGGATCGGCCGCGCGGCGCGGACCATGCCATGCCGTGCGCGTAGGTGGGCCCAAAAGGGCTGATACCGAAAGGGAGTGGTTCACGTGGTGAAGATCGCCGTGGTGGTTGGCAGCACCAGGCCGGGCCGCCGCAGCAAGCAGGTGGCGGACTGGGTACTGACCAGAGCAACATCCCGAGGCGGTGCAGACTTCGAGCTGCTGGACCTCGCCGACTTCAACCTGCCGCTGCTGGATGAGCCACTGCCTCCCTCCATCGGGGACTACCAGCATGAGCACACCAGAATCTGGGCTGAGACGATCTCCCGGTTCGACGGCTTTATCTTTGTCACCGCTGAATACAACCACTCCGTCCCGGGGGCCTTGAAGAACGCCTTGGACTTCCTCTACGCCGAGTGGAACAACAAGGCCGCCGGCTTCATCTCCTACGGAAGCGCCGGCGGCGTTCGCGCCGTCGAAAACCTGCGCCTGATCGCCGGGGAGCTCCAGATTGCCGACGTCCGCGCCCAGGTCGCACTCCCCTTTGCCACTGACTTCGAGAACGCCACCACTTTCACCCCCAGTCAGGCCGCTGAGGAGGCGATGGAACCGCTCCTGGAACAGCTCATCTCCTGGTCCACAGCACTGAAAACTGTCCGTAGCTGAAAGTTGCCGCCCGCCGCGGATCCGTCAGACCTATCCTGTCCCGGCTCGGCCCGCATGGCGCCCGCCGTGTCCTGGGGGCAGTATGAGGGAATGAACGCCCCCGACGCCGACCGACCGCAGGGTGGTTCCGTTGACTCCCGGCCCCGCCTGCATCCGTGGAGCCGCTATGTGGCCCTGGGGGACTCGTTCACCGAAGGTGTCGGGGATCCGGAACCGCGCAGCCCGGGGGGTCTGCGGGGCTGGGCGGACCGGGTCGCCGAAGAGTTGAGTGTCGGGCATGAGGATTTCGCGTACGCCAACCTGGCTGTCCGCGGACTGCTGCTCCGGCAGATCCTGGATGAGCAGGTGGGTCCGGCTTTGGCCCTGCAACCGGACCTGATCACGCTCAACGCCGGGGGCAATGACCTCATTTTCCGCAGAAGTGACCCCGACAAACTCGCCGTCCGGATGGACGCCGGCGTGGAACTGCTGGCCTCCACAGGGGCGACGGTGGTTCTGTTCACCGGCCCGGACTGGGGCGCGACACCGGTCCTGGGGCAGGTCCGCGGGAGGGTGGCCATCTTCAACGAGAACCTGCGCACCATCGCTGCCCGCCATGATGCTGTGATCGCCGACCTCTGGGCGCTGCGTCAGCTGACGAACCCGCTGATGTGGGACCCTGACCGGCTGCACTTCTCCCCGCTGGGCCAGCACACCATTGCCATGATGGTCCTGGACACCCTCAACGTCCCCCACACCCTGCAGCCGATGACACCCAAGGAACTGCCCGAGCGCAGCTGGCGCGAAGCCAGAGCAGATGACCTTATCTGGGCACGCGAACACCTGGTCCCCTGGGTCCTGCAGCGGATCAAACAACGGATCTCCGAAGAAGAACGGCACGCCAAAAGACCCGATCCCGGCCCCGTGTTCGGCGCCCGGATGCCGCCCGGGACGTTCATCGGAAACACGCCCCACACATAACCTCTCAGCAACCGGAGGGCCCACGCCCGCATCCGCGGAACGGGGACACCATGCTGTGAGGGTTTATGCTGAAGATGGCGCATGGTTTTGTGCGCGGTGGCTTTCCCCGCACCGTCCGAGGCTGGTCCGCCCGGATGCTGACCGGAGGAATGCTCATGGAACAGAACCTTCCGCTTGATGAACTCTCCACTGCCGTTGGCCGTGTCAAGGGCCTTCTCCTCACCGAAGAGAAGGTCGATCGTGCCGTGCAAATCCTGGCCCGTGCCATTAAGGACGCAATTCCGGGCACAGTCGGGGCCGGGGTATCGCTCATGGATGCCCGTGGCCGGAGGACGAGCACAGGGTTCACCGACCGTGTCGTCCAACGAGCCGATGCCCTCCAATACGAGCTCGGGCAAGGCCCGTGCCTGACAGCCTGGGCAGCCGAAGAAACCGTACTCATCGAGGACGTCCGGACTGACCCGCGCTGGCCGCAGTGGAGCGCGGCCGTCTCCTCCCTGCCCGTCCGCTCCGTCGTCAGCGCCGCGCTCGTGACCGGGAAGGAATGCATCGGGGCGTTGAAAATCTACGCGGCCCTGCCCTCCGCCTACGATGCCGACACGGAACGGCTGCTGGAGCTGTTTGCCGCTCCCGCGGCCACCCTCCTTTCCCATATCCAAACCAGGGAAGCCCCGCAGCGCATCAGCGAAGGCCTGCAAACCGCGCTGCACCGCCGCGGTACCATCAACCGGGCCTGCGGAATCCTGATGGAACGCCACGGTCTCGGCCACGAGGCGGCCCTGCAGCACCTGATGCAGCAGGCACGCGAGAGGGACAGCACCCTGTTCCAGGTCAGCGCCGTACTCACCGCCGGAACGCCGGCCAACCGGAACTAGGCAGAACGATGGGCTTCGATCCCACCGAACCGAAACAACGCCGTCAGTTGCGGGCGGAACTGCAAGCGGTGGATATCACCGTCGGGAAACTGTGGCTGAACTACTTCAGCATCGGCGGCGCGGTCGGCGAATACGAAGTCGAAGCCTACCTCCAGGGCCTGTTATCCCTTCCCAGGATGCAGCGGGATCTGCTGGCCATGGCCGCCAACGAACTTATCGACTCCGTGCCCCGGCTTCGGGCACCCTACGCAGATGACCTGACCGAATCCCCCGACGCCCGCCACTATGAAGAGAAACAGGACACATCCGACCCCCGGCCCGCCGAGGGAGTCGACGACCACCGCCCCGGCGAGCAGGAACCAGGCTAAGCTGCCCAGCGGCCAACCTCGGGCCGTGGCAAAGAAGCGAGGGTAGCCTTAAAATATCCTCGCAGGGAAGGGAGAAAGGGAGGGCAATCGCCATGTCCGGACACTTCGAACTACTTGACGCCCCCGCCGGCGGATACCGCGTCCGGCTCGTCGACAAATCGGGTCACACCGTAGCGGTATCGACGATATTTCCCACCAAACAGGCAGCAGCAGCCGGCATCACGGCCATCAGGGAAATCGGCGGAACCGGCCTCGTGCGCGACATGAGAGAAAACCGTCACAGCGAACGCGTTCATTCCCCGATCAAACCCGCCCAGACCCCGCCACGGCGGAACACCGCACAGCGGTTCACTGCAGCAGCCGATTCCGCACGCTCCCGCTGACCCGATCACCCCGGTAAAGGCCATAGCCATGGGGCGGCTTAGGTGACCGGCCAGCTTCCCTTCTTTCCCGTTGTTTTGGGCTGCTGGCGGAGCAACGTGTCGCTGTGCCCGACGGAACCGGGGAAACCCGAAGGGCAAGCAGCGGACGGTTTTGGGAGGAAATAAGCCAAAGCACCGACGCGAGGCATCCGCGGCGCAACCGTCCGCAGCACGGTTGAGCCGGCGGAGCGGGCCACGGACGATCCGCAGGACAGCAGCAACGCTCGCCCGGCCTGCCGGCGGGGGCCTTGCACGTCCCGGGCTGGCACCATACGTTACGTTTGGGCAGTGGAGAAGGCTCTCCGCTGCCTGCGGGCCACTGAAGGCCGGGGTGACAGATGATATGGGGAAACAGATATGGCAACTGGAACAGTGAAATGGTTCAACTCTGAAAAAGGCTTCGGGTTCATCGCCAATGATGACGGCTCGGCCGATGTGTTCGCCCATTATTCGGCGATCGCCAGCAGCGGCTACCGTTCCCTGGAAGAGAACCAGAAAGTCCAGTTTGATCTGGCCCAAGGCCCGAAGGGACCGCAGGCGGAGAACATCCGCCCGTTCTAAGACATAACCGGTGGGGCGCGGTCCGCCAGGCCCCCGTAAGGATGACGGCCCGCGTCCACCGCTTCCCGGCTCAGATAGGGACCTGGCACCGCGTGTAGCCTGCGTCACAGTTCCCCGTTGACCTCTGATGAGGGCCGCAGCGTCGCCGCTATCTGCGGAGCGGAGAAGCCATCGTGACAGACAGGCTCAGGGCGCGCTGGGCCTGGGCGTCCTGGTGTTCCTGTTGCCGACGGCTCTCCTGGCGTCGGCGTGCCAGTGTCTCGGCAATGGGTGAGGCGATCATCAGCGACTGCCGCAGACCGCCCAGGACGTCATCCATTCCATCTGATTCATGGTGTTCCCCTCAGGGAACACACTTCGGCTGCGCGCGCGGACCCATGGGGCGCAAGACGACGAACTCATCGAGCAACCCATGTCCAGGCCTCCTATAACCCGCAGGCCCGTCTTCGTTAGGCGGGACCTGTCGCCCCCGATGACGTCCAGAAGGGTTCCCGGCCGGGGATGTTCTGGCTGAGCATGTCCAACAGTTCGCCTTGGTCCAGTCCTGCGGCCTCGCTGACTTCGGCAAGGGTGGCATCTCCGTTGCGCAATAGCGCCGCGGCGGATTCCCGCAGCGTCCTGTACGCCGCGTCCAAAGCCACCTCGGCCGTGGAGACCACCGCCGCCAGTGCCCGCAGCCGCTGCAATTCAGGGTTCATTTTTAACCGCCGTCCTTTCGGCTGGATCTGCGGCCGGGACGAAGCCCCAGAAGAATCAGCCCGACGTGCACCCGGTGGGACTCGAACCCACGACCCGAGGATTAAAAGTCCCCTGCTCTTCCGGCTGAGCTACAGGTGCATGCTGCCCTGCCCGATATTCCCTCGCCTTTTCCCTCAGCGCCCAAATGTGTATCAGTCACGATAGATTTTTTAGCACTGCCGGGAGGCTCGGCGCAAGAGCCTGTCCAGTTGATTTCCAGGCGCCGCCCATGAGCGCCCCAGGCGCGCCGCCGCGGACTCGAGGCCGCGTGTCGGACGAGTCTGGTTTGTTTGATGAGTTCGCGGGAGTGCTTTTCCATTTCCCCACCACCGTCCAGGGGTAATCACCGTCGCCGCTGCAGACCACAGAACTGCAGTCCCCCATGCCGGTGTGCTTTGCCCGGCCGGGACGCCACTTCGTGGCCTCGCGCTGCAGCGGGAATTCGAAGCGCTTCTCCCGAGCACCGCCGGCCCCACACAATCAGCCGCGCAATGCCCCAAAAACTTTCCAAAAAAGGGGCGTTCGAGACCGGGAAACCTCTTGTCAGGCGGGCCCGCCGATGCTATTAAATCTATGTCAGCGGATATAGATCCGGTCATTGTTGACAAGGAGGTATGTCATGTTGATGTTCGATCCGTTCCGCCAGCTGGACCGTCTCGCCGAGCAGGTCCTGGGCACCGCGGCCCGTCCGGCGGCAATGCCCATGGATGCCTGGCGGGAAGGCGATGAATACGTCGTCGCGCTCGACCTGCCCGGCGTGGAGGTCGATTCCATTGACCTGGGCGTGGAAAGGAACGTCCTGACCGTCCGCGCCGAACGGAAGGCACCTGTGGGCGAAGGCACCGAACTGGTCGCATCCGAGAGGCCCCGCGGTGTCTTCAGCCGGCAGCTGATCCTCGGTGACGCCATGGAGACGGAGAAAGTAAAGGCCAGCTACGACGCGGGCGTTCTGACCTTGCGGATCCCGATCACCGCCCAAGCCGCTCCGCGCAAGATTGAAATCGAGACCAAGGGCGACCAGCATCAGATCGGCGCCTAACAGACCGGGACGGGATGCCGTTACACGCTAACGCTGCCTACTGGGCGGTTGGTATCACAGGAAACGCCACCGCGCCTTGATAGCGCACATGCAGCCGCAGCGCACGGACCATCCCTCCGGGCGGCCCCGGCCGCACAAGCGGCCGGGGCCCGTGACGCCCTGGCCCGCGCCTGGCAGGTCGCCATGCCCGGGCTCACGCCGACAGGGACCGG
The DNA here is from genome assembly GCF_031454875.1 of Arthrobacter oryzae. Classification (GTDB taxonomy): domain Bacteria; phylum Actinomycetota; class Actinomycetes; order Actinomycetales; family Micrococcaceae; genus Arthrobacter; species Arthrobacter oryzae_D. The sequence continues at coordinate 33,985 of NZ_JAVDRQ010000013.1, read as the reverse complement.
ACCGCAATGCTATCTGCAGCGGCCGGGTGCGGGGACCGGGACCCGTTCGTCCGGGCCGCGTTGACGGGGCGCCGCCCGCTCGGCGCCGGGTTCGCGCGGGCTTAATGGGCCGCCGTTGCCGGGCCGAAGAGGAAGTCTTTGGCGTGTGCCACGGCCTTCTTGAAGGCATCGTTCCGGAGGGTGACCAGGTGTTCCGAGTCGCCGTCCGCGGGTTCCAGATAGCCGGTGAAGCCCGGTCGCAGTACCCAGATGTCACCTTCCGGCGGGAGGTAGAACACGCCGAAGGAGCGGTGCTGCCGGTCATCCTCGGTCCAGATGGGGACCACGGCCAGTGCGGCACAGGTGACGGGGTTGATCCATTGTGCCCGCGGCACGGGTTGTTCGTACGCTTCAGGATCCAGGAAGGGTGCTGTTCCCTTGCCCCAGCGTTCTTCGAACCGTTCATAGAAGACGGGGAACAGGTGGGAGTCGTAACGGCGCCAGTCGCTCATTTCTTGGGCCTTCCTTTGTCAGTGTTGGGCACGGCCCACGGCCCGCTCTCCCACCGGACCGGTGATACCCGGAACAGGGGCCCGCTGCCGCGGCGCAACACGCGGACAGGGACATCCTGGGGTGCGCTCCGTCGTGGGCGTGGCTGAGCCGGCGGAGGTTCGGCGGAGTGCGGTCCCAGGCCCCTCTGGTGCCGGCTGACTGCCTGGTCGTAGGCTGCACGCGTCACAGGGTTCCGGAGGACGGCAAACGCCTGCATGATGCGCAGGAGTTCGCTACGGTCGGTGGCGCCGGCGTCGATGTCGGGATGATGGGTACGCATGAATTTCCTGTAGGCGCTCGAAATCTCCCGCTGCGTTGCCGTCGGCGGCACTCCCAGTATCTGGTAGTGGTCCGGAAGATTGTTCCCCATCCCGATCCCCCCTCCATCCATGCCATACAGGGCAGGGCGGGTCCGGCACCTGCCCGGAACCGCCCCGCTTTCTGTACGGCATGGGAATGGCGGTTAGCCTGCGATCTCCTGGCGTTGGTCCTGCTTACTCTCGATGGAGATCTTGCGCGGCTTGGCCTGCTCGGCCACCGGGATCCGCAGCGTCAGGACACCGGCGTCGTAGCTTGCCGCGACCTTCTCGGTGTCCAGCGTGTCCCCGAGAATCAACTGGCGGCTGAAGATGCCGCGCGGCCGCTCCGATGCTATGAGTTCGATGTCAGGACCTGTCTGGTCTTTGCGCTCCGCCCGGACGGTGAGCACGTTCCGTTCCACGTTTAGATCCACGGAATCAGCGGTGACACCGGGCAGGTCGAAGGCAATGACGAATTCGCCGTTCTCCTGCCAAGCGTCCATCGGCATGGCAGCCGGCCGGGCAGTGGTTCCAAAGACCTGCTGGGTGAGCCGGTCCAGCTCACGAAACGGGTCCGTACGCATCAACATCATTTCCCACTCCTTCAGCATGGGTAGTATCACCAATATATGGTTGCCCGCAGCATTTATCTATGGTCGCGGTTATAGATTTTTTATAGCACCAGTGCCAGACTGGTGCAAGGTGGTTTCCAAAATTCCGTAGCAGGAACCGGGAGGAATACATAGGAACCATGGCAGAACGGACAGAGGAACAGCAGCCGGACCGTGAGAAGGGCGTCTACGCCATTTCCGTGGTGGCCGCACTCGTGGGGACCGGACAGCAGAACATCAGGCTCTACGAACGCAAGGGCCTGCTCACGCCCGGGCGCACAGCCGGGGGAACACGGCAGTACAGTGAGTCGGACCTCGTCACCCTGCGCCGGATCGGGGAGCTGCTCGACGAGGGCCTGAACCTCGCCGGCGTGGCCAAAGTGCTCGAACTCGAAGTCGAGAATGAAAGGCTCTACCGCGAACTGAAACGCACCCGCCAGCCAGGTTCCACGAACCCCTGAGACGCTTCGGACCCTTCCCAAAGCCGCGCGCAGTACCCGCCTGAACTGGCTCAGGGGAACATCGGCGGACAACCATATTCCGGACGCGCAGTGACCCAAGCAGCACGCCGCCAAGCGTACGCTCGGCGTTCCCTGACTGAATGGTGACGCCGGGGCTGATCATCCCCCACGCTGTCGCCACACGGTAAGCAGCTGGTTCAGTCTTCCGAGGCGACATTGTCTTCCGGGATCTGACCCGCAGCAATGCGCTCAGCTGTTTTTGCGAACGCTGCGTCGATGTAGGCCATCAGGTCACCTTCCCGGACCCGCCAGATCCCGCGTCCACCAAATTGCCCGGCAGGCAACTCACCGCTGCGGAGCAGCGAGTACACGAGCGAGGCCTTAACGTTCAGGATCTCCTGGACCTGTTCCAGGGTCAGCATCCTGGGGATCGCCGGTACCGTGGCGGCCCCCGGCATCTTGTTCATGTCCTCTGTCCATTTCGGCATTCCGGTGGTGCAGTTCGTCCATGGTGCGTTGCCCGCGCCTGAGTGAACCCGGCGGGGCGGGGTCCCATTTTCTGCCATGGTTGTATTTGCGCTGCAGGCGCTTCACTTCACGCATAGTGGCACGGACGATGAAGTCCGACACGCTCGCATCGCCTTCCAAATGGCCGGCGGCCAGGAACGCTGCACGGACCTGTCCAGCCTCGTCCTCCGTGAAATAGGGAGTGAAGGCCGCGATCTTCTTAGACGGCATCCGCACGGTATTCCTCCACAGCTTGCCGGTGTGTCAGGTTTCCGCCCAGTACCTCACGGCCCAGTTCACGGGAACGTTCATCGGCGCGGTCGCCTGCGAGGTACTGTGCGGCGTCGGCCAAATCAACGGCCTCGTCAATCTCGGATTCGGCCAGGGCGTCAGGGTTGCTGACTTCAGTCATAGTCTCAGCCTTTACATTCAAGGAAGTATCCCGGCACGGGGCGTTAATGGATCGTCCCACTCATCTGCCGGCGTCAGCGCATCTGCGGGGCCTGACAGCTCACCAGTAAGCCGGCTCGCCGTTGGGCCCGAGTCGGTTGATCCGCCCCTCCGGGTTGGCCTCTTTCCCGAACCACAGGTCATCTTCGGCGAACTGCGGGGCCGGTTCATTAATGGGCCGGTAGGTGTCATCCCCGTCGACCCTGCTGTTGTCCGTGCTGTTCTCCTGGCGGACTTTGGAGGCGCGGCTGACCGCCACGTTTTGGAATCGCATGGATAGGCCGATCTCTTCGACTTCGAGTTCGATCACGGTCCGCTTCTCCCCCGTCTTCGTCTCGTATGTCCGGGACTTCAGCAACCCGGAGGCAATGACGCGCATGCCCTTGGTGAGGGATTCCGCCACATGCTCCGCGGCGTCCCGCCAGACGCTGGCGGGTAGGAACAGGGTTCGCCGTCCACCCATTCGTTCTTCTGCCGGTCGAAGGTCCTGGGTGTGGAGGCGATGGTGAAGTTCACTACCGGGATGCCTTCAGTTTTCCCGAACTTACGGGAAACCTGAGTGAAACGCAGTTCGGGATCGCTGGTGAGGTTGCCGACTACGGCGATGCTGGTTTCGCCTGACATTTGGTTCGTTCCTTCTCTACTGGTTTCGTTCGATGCGGGGTCAAGTGGTTGCTTCTAGGCTTCGCGGAGGCGGCCGGCGGCTGCTTCGATGCTGATGATCTGATCGATCCGGGCCGGGTTCAGCCCGGACCAGTGGTTCTCACTGCCGCCCTTGTCGTAGACGACGACTGGGACCTGGGAGTAGCCGAGCTCCTCGGTGATGTACTCGAAGGCGCCTTCATTGGTGATGACGTCCACTTCATGGAAGGCAATGCCGGCCTCTGCGAACTTCTGCTTGGTCTTGGCGCAGCCAAAGCATCCGGCGGGCTTGGTGTAGATGGTGAGAGTCATTTTCAGTCCTCGGTTTCGTATCACTTTAGTTAGGTTCGACTGGCTGACTTGCTACTCCAATTCTAGCAATCATTCAACTGAATGAATAGGTGTTATGGCCCTAATTTTAGGGGTTTTTACCGTGCATTTGGTAAGAATATTGAGAGGTCAGTCCGTCAGCAGAGTGGCGTGAGCCGCCCCGTTCCTGGTCCCCGGAATAGAGCCGCTGTAGAAGCTGCCCGCAGCGGCCGATCACGTTGTGCGCGCTGGTCCTCCGCTTCCCCCGGCCTGGTCCACGGAAGATTTCTCTGCTTCGTAGTGCATTTCGGCGTGCTTGACGCACAACGTTCATGGAAGAACTAGGAAAATTCTCTGCCCCGGACCGGCGCGAACAGCGGTGGGCCGCACACACCCGGGTCATGACACTGAGACTGATGGTCTACCGGCTGTGCAACGTGGTTATGGACCTGGAGCGGATGCAACTGGTGATAGATGCTGTGCAGACCATAGCGGAGGTGGTCGCTTTGCTGCCCTTCTGATGAGGTGCTCGGCGGCTTTCCGCGCGGCCGGGTCAATTGCAATTGACCCCTTCGGGTTCAGCATTGTCCCCGTCCCACGGGTAGGCAGCCACGGTGGCTGCGGCGATTTTTCAGATCAAAAGTTGGTCGTTAGGGAGGCCCTAAAACCTGATTTCAATTTCAAATTAATTCTCCGGGAGGCCGGTCAGGTTTGCGGCCACATTCCTGAAACGCCCGGGATATCGTCGACTTCTCGGGCATGGGCTTCCAAGACCTCGCGGCAATGCGTTCAGGGCTCTCGCTGCTTCTCCCCCCAGAGGGGACGATGTGAACCCGGGGGCGGGAACCGCGCCACCCACCCTCTCGTGAACCACTCCTTTGTCAGAGGCCAGTTTCTCGGCCCAAAAAAGGTTACGACCTCGTCAATTCGATAGTTATACGACAGCGCTGTAGCGTTTAGTTGCGAAGGCCCGCCTGTCCCCCATAGGCGGGCCTTCGTTGTGCCCAAGGAGTGCCAAGGAGTCCGCCCCACGACGTCCGAAGTCATCATTGCACCAGGCATTTGCACCGCCGGGGGCCGGCGCTGCCGGCGACCCGAAACAATTCGCTAGCGCCTGAGGGACGCTGACTCGCAGGTGCCTGGCTCCAGTTGGCAGAACGGGTTCCCAGCGTTGGCATTCCCATTCAAACTCCTTCATGACTTTCCCGTCTCAGCACCGGCTGGGTCATTGATCCCTTGCACAGTGGTACTGCTCCCACGCACGTGTGTCGGCGTCACGCGGAGTGTGGTGCGGGATTCAGCTGGCCGGCGTCTTGGTCGACCCCTGCGTGATCGAAATCGGCATGCAGAACCTTAACTGGCCCCCGGATCCGTCGTTGATACAGTCGAGCGACACATCCCCGTCATCGGTGTGGAGAATGACGTTCGACATCCCGCGCTTACCTTGATTGAAGGTGAGTTCAACGGTGCCATCAGGAGAAGTACAGCGGTAGGCGGTATTCCAGACGCTGTTGTCTTCGCACCGTTTGAGCTTTTGAGTCGCGCCGCCCTCATCGACGTACTCCCAGTCCTTGTCTCGATACTCGCCGACCTGAATGGCGGAGTGCGGGACTGCGCGAGCGTCATCACGTGTGAATGGGCGCTCACAGGCCGCCAGCGTGAGCACAACCCCCATCAAGACAGCTGCTGTGTCGCAGCGATGCAATCCCACCCGCGCACCCCCCTCTTTCTTGCCCAGCCGGGCAACCCCAATGCTAACGGCGTTTCTCTTCACGGGCGGCGTGTTGGCGTGTGTGCCTGCCCGCCGTCGGCAGCTCCACCGGTGCGGGAGTGCCGCCGCGTATTGGTGTCAGCGCCTGCCAAGGCAGTCCAGTACCTGCCGCTCTGGCCGTGGACAAAGCCTAGCCTGCCTTGGTCTTAGAGGCATTTCTCAGAAACGAAGGATTCCGAGAAAGTATCGAATCGAGGATCCCGGGATCGATCACTCATCGAAAGTGGCGCGACGTCCTGCCGCGGAAAATTGTCTCGACGGTGTCGTTTCAGAAATCGTCTGCACCGAATGTCAGAAGTCCTCTGCACTGGACCTCGGGGAAGGCGTTCCCACCCATGCGTCGGACCGAAAACGACGCGGCGTGGGCAGCCCCAAGCTGAGGTGGAGGATGCGGCCCTCGTTGTTCATCAACCGGAAAGCCTCCAGAGCCGTCTGCGCGCACGGACCTGACTCTTGCTTCCACCCGGTCAGCGACATAGGAATCCACCGGTTCCGAGACCGCGTCGGTGTCCTTGGTCAAAGCTCCGGCTCTCCTCGTGCAGACGCTTGGGACATTTTGAATCCAGTCTCAGGGGCGCTTCAGACTGTGTCCCGTCTTTCCAGGGCTTCCCAGGTGGCCCATTTCTGCGGTGCTGCTGAGGGCCTGCCCAGTACGTATCCTTGACCTGAGTACATGCCCAGTCTGGTCACGGCTGACAGCTCAGCCTCGCTTTCTATGCCTTCGGCGACGAGCTGTGCCTGGATCTGTTGAGCGAATTCGACCATGGCCGCGCCGAGGGCGCGTTGGCCGGGGTCTTGGTCGATGCCGGCGATGAGGCTCCGGTCCAGTTTGATGATGTCGGGGTGCAGGTGCAGGATATGGCGCATGGAGGCGAATCCTGCTCCGGCGTCATCGACGGCTATCCTCAGACCTTGCCCGCGGAGCGGGGCCAGGGCAGCTACAAGCGGGGCATACGCAGCCACGGACAGGTTTTCGGTCAGTTCCAGCACCAGCCGCTTCGGAGCGATACCAGATCTGGCGAGAAACCCGGGCAGGCGCGGATCCAGGCATGTTTCCGGCGAGAGATTAAGGGCTACGTACAGGTGGGGCGGCAGCCCCGTCGCGGCCGTCAGTGCTGATTCGAGGGCGGCGAACTCCAGGTCAGCCGCCAGGCCTACCGTTGCGGCCTCGGAAAACCAGTGCTCCGGGCTGCCGCCGTCGTCGTCGATGAAGCGTGCCAAGGCTTCGACGCCGATGACCGCGCCGGTAGCCAGTTCGTGAATGGGTTGGAAGGCCGTGAGGAACGTTTTTTCCTGCAGCACCTGCTCGATCCGTTCCCTGGTGCGCTGGACAGCCAGCACCCGTGCGGTTTGGGGACGAAGTGCTCTGCACGCGCCTTCGAATCCTGCGCTGGTACCGTGGAGGGCCGGGCGGACGTGTCCGGATACCTCCATCCACACGGGGCTCCCGTCCCGCCGCTGGCATCTGACCACGACCCCGGCCCAGCTGGAACCATCAGGTGTCAGGGCAGCGGCGACGGATTGGCGGGCCTTGGCCAAGTCGTCCAGATCGATAACAATGCTGGCCGGTTGCCCTTCGAGTTCAGACGGGGCGTACCCCAGCAGATCCAGCGAGGCGCTGCTGGAGAAGGTGAACGTTCCGGCCTCATCCGTGGCCCACCACCATTCCCGGCGGAAGGTCAGCACCGCCTCCATACGATCCGAGAGCCCATCGGCTTTGGATCTCTCCCCGCGCCGTGCCCTTCCGTCACGCCAGGCCGTATAAAGGGCCAAAAGGACCAGACATCCCGCGGCGGAGCCCAGAAGGCCCCGAAGCGCGGGAGACGCCAGCGAATCGAGATGTCCCGATTCCAACAAGGTCAGAATTGCTACCGTGAACGCGACCTGGACGCACAAAACGCTCGTGAGCAAGGGGCTGCCGACCAAGGACAGTAACCTCTTACGACGCGTCTCCGGCAATATGTACCCCCACGCACAGACTAGACCCCAAAGAACAAATAGCAGGGACGAGGCCCCCATCCCGAGTAGCTGCTCGAGGATGCCTGGCCAGTGCCATGAGAACATGGGACGTTTGTAGCCGGCCCCGTCGAAGTCGTCCATATCGGCTGGTTTCCCTGACAAGTTCCTACCGAGGCACGTAACGGTGAGGAGTATTTCAGAGTTCTGGCGTACTGACCCTGCCACGCTTCAGGATATGGTGCTGGACCGCAATGCGGTCGAGCGTGCCGTCTCCAACGGCTGCCCGCCATTGGATCATGCCCGGTTTTTGGCGCTGCTCAATCGGGAGACCGACGCTCTTCAGGAAGACTTCCGGCTTCTGGCTGATACCCCTGACCGGATGGAACCGCTGCTAGTACTTGCCCAGGTCTTCCAACGCAGTACCGCTGGCATGAAGCTGCATAGCTTCCGGAGGAGGACCTTCAGCTGGCCGCAAACCCGCACGGAAGAAGCCAACGTACGCCACCACATCGGACGACGACTATTTGACGAAGCCCGATACCGTGGCGCCGCCGCTGAATTTCAATGGGCTTCCGACCTCTATCGAGTCTCAGGCCAGGACCAGCTCGAAGAACGCTCCAGAGAGGCCAGGCAACGTGCTCGTGAGGTGCACGCCAAAGAATAGGACCAAGGACCCGGATGCCCGGACGGGGACTAGCGTACAGTGACGCGTATACACCACATCGTTGGTGATGTTCGTTCATGGTGGGGGCTACAGAACGAATTCCTTATTGCTCTCACGCAAGACCAGTGCCTATCTGCGGGCCGGATGTGGGAAGCTGCGGGTTGATCAACCCGCCCTCGGATCATCGCTATCCCGTTCGATCTTCACCGGCACTGTCTTGCGTATCTCAAATCACTCTGTCGTGCCACATCACGGCACGTGCTCTCTTCGCGTGCCCACAACATTTTGGAGAAATCCCATGCGCAAAATCATCAAGGCCGCAGGCGTCCTTGCCGCCGCCGGAATGCTGCTCACCGCGGTTCTCCCGGCTGCAACGGCGGACACGGTCGATTCCACCATTTCCGGTGGATCGCTGACCTCCAACACATCCGGGGCGAACCTCAGCGGCGTGACACTGGACGGAACCGACAAGGCTGCCACCGGAACGTCATCCTCCCCGTGGAGCATTTCAGATTCCCGCGGTACCGGCCAGGCATGGACGTTGTCGGTCACCGCCACAGTCCCCACCAGTGCAGCCGGAACTGTTGAGACAACGGCTCGCACCATCCCCGTTTCCAACCTGACCATCACCCCGGGCACGGTCACCGCCGGGTCCGGCGCCGACCCTGTCGCCGGAATCAGTGCACCGGCCCTTGCAATGTCAGGCTCGGCCCAGGCCCTCGTGGCGTCGGCGGGAGCCAATAGGGGAACCTACGCGCTGACGCCCACGTACAGCCTGGCCGTCCCCGCAAACACCTACCGGTCGAATTACTTTGGCGCGGTTGGGTCCACTGCTCTTCTGCCGTACGTCTCCACCCTCACCTACACCATCTCCTAGAGCCCCAGCCCGATGTGCAGCCCGCCGGATGTTCTCTCAACAGGAGGACGGACGGCGGGCCCCACATTCGGTCACTCGGCTTCCATCCGTCGTTCACAGGACGGCGTTCCAGCGGCCGCAGCTCAGTGCGCCTGCCCCACCCCCGCAACGGGCAATCCGGCTGCTGTTCTAAGGACCATCCATGACGATTCTCTTTCCTCGAACCCGCCAGGCCCTGAGCGCCGCCCTGATGACAGCGGCGCTGGCCCTTTGTCTGCTTGCCGGTTCCGGACCGGTGGCGGCTGTCGACAACGGGACCCTGGGAATCCGACCTGCGAACGAGTCCGACTTCTTCCACATCTCCCTCTATCCGGGGGCAGCACTCGAGGCAACCGCGATCGTCACCAACCACACTCAAACAGCCGTGACGCTACTCAACTATCCGGTAGACGCCACAAGCACCCCGCAAGGTGCCTTCGCGCTGGCCAACCAGAATGAGCCCCGCCCCGGCGTCGGCGGCTGGGTACAACTGGCCAACGACCACATCACCCTTGCGGCGAACTCAGAACTAAAAGTCCCCTTTAGGATCAGCGTTCCCGCCGGAACCCCGCCGGGAGAGTACGCCGGCGGGCTGATCATCCAAAGCCCCCCGGTCCAGGGCACGACCTCCACCGTCGACGGAGACACTGCCGTCCGCCTGGACGTCATCCAGCGTCAGGGAGTCCGCATCTACCTCACCGTCGCGGGCACCGCTGTCAGCACCCTCACACACGGCGACCTGAGCTGGCAGCAGACCGGGGACACGCTGACGTTCACCCTGCCCCTGAACAACACCGGCAACACCATCCTGCATCCATCCGCCACGCTCGACGTCAACAGCTGGGTCGGAGCGAACACCCAGCTGAAATTCGACACGCCCGAAAGCATGCTGCCCGGATCCGCCCTCGAACTTCACGCCCGACTGACACAGGCGCCCGCTATTCAATCAGGCACCGCAGCGGCCACCTACACCTCCGAGGCCGGCACAGAACATTCCGAGACAAGCGTCGTCTACGCCCCCTGGCCGCTCCTAGCCGCCGCAATGTTCCTCGGTCTAGCCGGCGCCTACGGTGCGTGGCGCACAGCCCGCTTTGTCCGCCGTGCCCGGCACGCCATCGCCCAGATCAGCGAAAACGAACGCGAAACCCACGATCCGGAAACTACCCCCACACGCTAACCAGTTCACATGGATGGGCGCCAACATTTGCTCACCCTCAGGAGAAGCTTCCCTCGGAAACGGAACAATTTTGTGTGGATTGATCAGCGGTGATGCGTCCTCCTCTCCTGGCCTCGCGCCAAACGTAGTTAAACAGGCACCGCAGTGAAGAGTTCTTGAAAACGAAGGATTCCGAGAAGACATCGAATCGAGAATCCCGGGCTCGTCACTCTTCAAGGCATGCGGGTTCCTGCGGCGGAAAATCGGCTCAACGAAGATGAGGTGACGACCGGCCCCGGGTTCTCACAAAAAGTTCTCGAAACAGTACAGTCGTTTCAAGGCCCCTTATCGAGTTTTGAGAAACACAGCCCACGACTAGCTAATCCTTGTAAATAATCGCGGCGTTCCGGCGGGGGACTGTCCGCTATACGGTGTGTGGGTCCGGCCGGTTTTCATTAGTGAGTGGTTCTTTCGAACCGGCCGGCGAAGGTAAACGCGAACGCGTTCAGCGCAGGCTTCCACCTCATCACCCAGCGTGCCCGACCGCCTCCGGTCGGATCAAGTGACCTGGTGACCAGATACAGGCATTTCAGGGCAGCGGCCTCGTTCGGAAAGTGCCCACGGGCCCTCACAGCCCCCCCCGGTAGCGGGCGTTGATCGACTCGATCGCGTTCGTTGTGCAGATCACCCGCCGGATCTCCACGTCGTACTCCAGGAACGGCACGAATTCCGCCCAGGAGGACTCCCAGAGCCGCACGATTGCCGGATATCGCTGGCCCCACTCGGCCGTGAACTCGGCGAACCGGTCCTTCGCCGCTTGCTCGGACGGGGCCGTGTAGACCGGCTTGAGCGCCTTGACGATGCCGTCGCGGTGCTGGCGTCCGGCGTAGCGGAAGCTGTTGCGGATCAGGTGCACGATGCACTGCTGCACCACCGTTCGCTCCCACGTGGTCGTGATCGCCTCCGGCAGGCCCTTGAGCCCATCACAGACAGCGATCAACACATCTTCCACGCCCCGGTTCTTCAGCTCGGAGAAGACCTGCAGCCAGTACCGGGCACCCTCGCCGCCGTCCCCGGCCCAGATCCCCAGGATCTCCCGCTCCCCGTTCACGGTGACGCCCATGACGACGTAGAACGGGGTGTTGCGCACCTGCCCGTCACGGACCTTGACCACGACCGCGTCAACGAAGAGCACCGGATAGATCGGGTCCAAAGGTCGGGCCGACCATTCGGCCAGTTCCCCGGCGACCTTCTCCGTGATGCGGCTGATGGTGTCTTTGGAGACCTTGGCCCCGTAGACCTCCTCGAAGTGCGCGGCGATTTCCCCGGTGGTCAGCCCCCGGGCGGACAGCGAGAGCACGATCTGGTCGATCCCGTCCAGACGCCGTTTCCGCTTGGGCACGATCACCGGCTCGAACGAGCCGTCCCGATCCCGGGGCACCTCAATCTCGACCGGGCCGATCTCGGTCAGCACGGTCTTCGACCTGGTGCCGTTTCGCATGTTCGCTGCGATCGGCGTCTGGCCATGCTCATGCCCGAGGTGCTCGGTCAGTTCCGCTTCCAGCGCGGTCTCCAGCACACTCCTCGTGAGCTGGTTCAACAGCCCGCCCGGGCCTACCAGGCTCACGCCCTGCTCCTTGGCCTGCGCGAGCAGCCGCTCCGCAAGCTCCTTCTGATCGATGATCTCTCCCGTCACAGGATCGATCATCACCCCTGTCATCGCGGTCGTGGACTCTGACACGGCCGTCTCCTTTCGGATCAGGCCGGACCCCACACACCGTTATTCAGACAGTCCCTCTCGAGCCGCCCAAAACAGTGTCTTGAAAAGTTGTTGTTTTTCAAGACGCTAGGCGGCGCCGCTCACCTGTCTCATAACTAAGGATGAGTACTCGATTTTTGCTTCGAGGTTATGAGACATAGTTACGGGAATCGCCTTTGCCATCGCGCGTCCGAGTTTTCGTAAAACATCCGCGACTGTGCAGGTCAGACGTCTATTCCCTCAGTGAGACGTCTCGTTTCCCAAGGGTTATGAGACGTCCCTTGAAGAGATGAGGTGTCCTCGGCACCCAGGCACAGGGGACTGACTTTGACTCCGGTGCGGCCAAGCGAGCGGTAGTCCATGCTGCTTCGTTGTCTCTGGTCTGGTTCTGCCGTGCTTAGGCTTCGGGGATGGACACATCGAACCACTCGTCGTGGGAGACGTCGGGGTCCGGGCCGTTGCGTACGCCGGTGTCCAACGCGTTGATGGCTGCAATCTCGTCCGGGGACAGTTCGAAGTTGAAAACGTCGAAGTTCTCGGCGATGCGTTCCGGGTTGGTCGATTTCGGGATGGCTGAGCGGCCCTGCTGCAGGTGCCAGCGGAGCATAACCTGCGCCGGGCTCTTGCCGTGCGCTTCAGCGATCGCGGCGATGGCCGGGTCCTGCATGACGTTCTTCCGGTCCTCCTCGCCCCACCCGGGGTAGAAGGTGATGCCGCCGATCGGTGACCAGGCCTGGGTGATAATGCCGTGTTCGGCGTCGGCTGCCTGGACATCCGGCTGGCTGAAGAACGGGTGCAGCTCCACCTGGTTCACTGCCGGGATCACGTCGGTCTCGGCCAGCAGTTGCTTGAGGTGGTGCGGCATGAAGTTGCTGACACCGATGGCCCGCACCCGTCCGTCGGCGAGCAGGGTCTCCAGCGCCTTGTACGCGGCGAGGGTCCTCTCGAACCGGCCCGGCATCGGCTGGTGCAGGATCAGCAAATCCAGGTAGTCCACCCCGAGCTTTCCGACCGCCTTCTCCCAGGCGTGCAGCGTTTCCTGGTAGCCGTAGTCACTGACCCATACCTTGGTCTCGATGAACACGTCCGACCGGTCCAGGCCGGAGCTGCGGATGCCTTCGCCGACCTCCCGCTCGTTGCCGTACCCGGCGGCAGTGTCAATGTGCCGGTAGCCGGCTGCCAGGGCGGCCTCGACCGCAGCTGTTGTTTCTTCCGGTGCGCTTTGGAAGACGCCTAGCCCGAGGGCAGGCATGGTGACGCCGTTGTTGAGTGTGATGTTCATGTGGTTCAGGTTCTTTCGTTAGGTGCGGACGAATACTTTGGGTGTTTTGGTGCCGCCTGCGGTGACCGGTGGGGGTTAGAGGATGTCTGTGGCTGCGGGGGCGTTGGCTTCAGTAGCGGCCCAGGCGGAGAGCAGTTGCAGGGCGTCGTGGGACGGTGATCCTGGTTCGGCGCTAAAGGTGATAAATGTCAGTCCGGGATCGGCCATGAGTTCCATGACTTCGAAGTCCAGTTCGAGCTCTCCCACGGCCGGGAGGCGGACGCGTTTTGAACCGGTTTTGTGCTGGTGGACGTTGTGCGCGGCCCAGCGCATACGGAACTCGTCACTGCGGGTCGAGAGCTCACCGATGAGGTCCGAGAGCTGGCGGTCGTGCGGGTCGCGTCCGGCCGCGGCCCGCAGCATGGCGACGCATTCATTCGCTGCGCGGTCCCAGTCAGGTGCGAAGTCCCTTGCGCGGGGGTCCAGGAAGACGAAGCGGGCCTGGTTCGGCGGCAGGATCGCGGTGTCGAACTGGGCGGCGTAGAGTGCCCGGCCCATCCGGTTCGCTGCGATGATGTCGAGCCTGCCGTTCTGGACCACTGCGGGCAGGTCCGTCATGGCATCGAGCATTCGCTGGACGGTGGGGCGGACACGCCGTTGCGGGGTGCGTTGGCGCCTCGGGCGGGTGGAGTTGTCGGAGCCTCGAATCAGGTCCCTCAGGTGCCGCTCCTCGACGTCGTCCAGTCTCAGGGCATGGACCAGGGATTCAAGGATGCTCTCGGAGACACCGCTGAGGTTTCCGCGCTCGAGCCGGCTGTAGTACTCGACGCTGACCTGGGCGAGCATCGCAACCTCTTCCCTGCGCAGCCCCGGCACCCGCCGCCGGCCATAAGACTGCAGGCCGACCTGCTCGGGCGTCAGCCTGGCCCGCCGGGAGGTCAGGAATTCCTGAATGTCATCTCGGGTGCTCATGCCTTCAACGCTATGCCGGGAGTCCGGGGCGTAACCATACCCTGTCAGTACATGGCTTAGGCGGGTCTGTTTAGGCAGGTCTGGTCCGTGGTCTCGTAGATATAGACGGCGATCAAGCGCCGACCACACTCCCCCACGAAGCCAAGATTTACCGCCGCCCGATCCTACCGCCACGAACATCACAGGAACCACGAGTGGCACACGATCATTGAGAAAGAACATCATGACAACAACTCTTGCCACCCATGGCATGACCCGCCTGCGGACCATCGTCTTCGCGATCGCCGCTGGCCTCGCCGTCGGGAACCTTTACTGGGCGCAGCCCCTCATCGAGGAGATCGCAAACTCGCTTGAGGTCTCTTCCGCTGTCGCCGCGTCACTGGTCACCGTCACCCAACTTGGGTACGCGCTCGGGATCTTCCTCATCGTCCCCCTGGGCGACGTCCTCAACCGCAAACGCATGATCCCCCTCATCCTTGGACTGTCGGCGATCGCCCTCCTTGGCGCTGCCGTCGCACCGACGTTCTCCCTCCTGCTGGCCGCGCTCGGCGGGGTCGGCCTGACCACCGTGTCCGCGCAGTTACTGGTCCCACTTGCCAGTGAACTGGCAGCACCCGAACAGCGCGGCCGCGTGCTCGGCACCATCGCCTCCGGAGCCCTCATCGGCGTGCTCCTGTCCCGCACCATCAGCGGAGCCGTAGCAGAGTACGTCGGCTGGCGCGCCATCTACGTCCTCGCCGCCATCCTCACGGTCGCTCTCGCCGTCGTGCTGTCGTTCCTGATCCCACGGCTGGAAAAGCGACCGGCCACGAACTATTTCCGTCTGCTCGGGTCCGTATTCACCACCGTCGCCCAGCACCGCGCCGCAGCTCCCACCATCCTCATCAGTGCCTCCGCGTTCTGCGTGTTCTCCCTGTTCTGGACTTCCCTGACCTTCCTGCTGTCCGCTCAGCCGTTCTCCTTCACCGTCGGCCAGATTGGACTCTTCGGCCTCGCGGGCCTCGTCGGGGCAGTCGCCGCACGACGGGCCGGCATGCTTCACGACCGAGGCTGGTCAGTACCGGCCTCCGGCATCGCGCTGACCCTCCTGGCCGTCTCCCTCGTCGGCGCCTGGCTGGCACAGTCCTCCGTCATCGGCCTGATCGTAGTCGTCATCGTGCTCGATCTCGCCGCGCAGGCCACCCTCGTGCTCAGCCAGACCAGGCTGCTGTCCCTGCCCGGTCAGAACCGCAGCCGCCTGAACACCGCGATCGTCGTCAGCAACTTCCTCGGCGGCGCGATCGGCTCCGCCCTCGCCGGACCGCTCTGGGCCACCGGCGGGTGGACCCTCATCACCGGCACCGCCCTGGGCATCGTCGTCATCGCGCTCCTGGTCTGGACCCTCACCCGCCGCGGTGCTCTCATCGACCAGAACTGACACACCCAACAAACTCTGACCAGTACCAAATAACAGGGAAGTGATTCCCGAATGTCCGCACACCCACAACCGTCGGTGCTGGCATGGCCATCCTCGCCCTCATCGGCGCCACCCGGACCACCACCCAGGCCCCGGCACCCGAACCCGCCGCGCAGCTCGAACACGAGACGTACGCCCTGACCGTTCGTTTTCCCTGCGGCCCGCCAGACAAGCGGGTCGCAGGGACCCCGGGCACCAGCAGAACAAGATAGGAGAGCCACCGTGCACACAAAGCACCGCCCCATGACCGGGACCACCGACCATCACGACCCCTCGGGCACTGCGATCGTCGTCGGGGCTTCCCTCGCCGGTCTCATGGGCGCCCTGACGCTCTCACGGGCGGGCGTGCAGGTCACCATGATCGAACGCTCCGATGACACCGGCCGCACAGGAGCGGCCCTCCACGTCCCCGATGGTCTCCTCGAACGCATCACCGGGCTCGACACATCAGAAGTACCGCAGCCCCTGGCCCCGGGCATCCAGACATGGTTCGCCGTCCACGGAGCGCTCCGCGCCGCAATCGAAACAGACCCTCTCATCGAATTGCGACAAAACACCACTGTCAGCAAGGTCTCGCAGGACGCAAACTCCGCCTCGGTCGTCACCTCAACCGGGCAGAGGATCACCGCGGACATCGTGATCGGGGCCGACGGCCACCGCAGCACCGTCCGCCGGCACATCTCACCCGATCACCCGGATGCCAGCTTCGCGGGCTACGTCATATGGATCGGAATCGCCGACGAGTCGGCCATCGGAGCCCGGCGCTGGCCGGCAGACATGGCCTTCCTGGGCGGCGGCAGTGACACCTTGCTCGGATATCCGCTTCCGGGCGCCAATGGTTCCCTCGCACCAGGATCACGCCGCCTTGGCTGGGCCTGGTACGACTCCAGCAGAAACGATCTGCTGCGTTCAAGCGGCAGCGTCAAAGGCTCCGTGGTGCGGCACTCACTCATGCCCGCCGGGATCCCGAACACGACCTACCGCGAGCTCGCCCAACAGGCCCGTCAAATGTTCCCCGCGCCGTGGAGCGATGCAATCCTGGACAGCATCGAAAGGCGGGCAGTCATCGGCACACCCATCGCCGAATACGTACCCACACGACTCGCCCGGGACCGCGTCGCGATCGTCGGCGACGCCGCCCACGTACCGACCCCCATGACCGGCAGTGGGTTCGCCGAATCCCTCTACGACGCCGAAGCCCTCGCCGACGCGGTCGCAGACCGCGGCACAACACCCGCGGCGCTGCACAACTACGAGAACGCAAGGCTTCGCAGCGCCCGGAAGCTTGTCCAATCAGGACAAAGCTTCAGCCGCTCCTTCGCCAGACGCGCGGCATGACCTTGTGTGCCGGCGACATGAGCGCCCACCACAAGCCCGCTCCAAACGTCCCGGCCGAAGCCTCCTGAGCACGGCCCGCCATCCTGCGGACCTGAACCGTCCGGAGAATGCGGCACAGGGCTGCCGAAAAAAGTTGTCCCGCATTTCCTGCGGGATCCGATGCGGCTGGACACCATGCCTCGGGAGTGCACTCCCACTTCACCACTCAACCGATAAACGAAAGAGAAAACCATGTCCTCCACAGTTACCTTCAACAATGGCGTCACCATGCCCGCGATCGGCCTGGGCGTATACCAGACAGCTCCGGAAGAAACGGTCAACTCCGTGCAGACGGCGCTGGAACTCGGGTACCGGCACATTGACACCGCCGCCGCCTACTTGAACGAGCGTGAGGTCGGGGAGGGTCTGCGCCGCTCAGGGGTGCCGCGGGATGAGGTGTTCATCGAGACCAAGGTGTGGGTCACGGAGTACGGGTACGACGAGACCCTGCACGCGTTCGAGAAGAGCGCCAAGAAGCTCGGCGTCGAGCAGCTGGACCTGCTGCTGCTGCACCAGCCGCTGCCAGCGAAGTTCGAACGCACGATCCAGACCTACAAGGCGCTGGAGAAGCTGCTGGCCGACGGCTCTGTCCGCGCCATCGGTGTAAGCAACCTCTTGCCGGCCCGCCTGGACGCATTGCTCGCAGAGACCGACATCGTGCCGGCGGTCAACCAGATCGAACTGCACCCGTACAACGTCCGCGCCGAACTGCAGGCAAAGCACGCCGAGCACGGCGTCATCACCCAGGCGTGGTCCCCGATCGGTGGTATCCGCAGCTACAACGGCGAGGCCGCCAACCCGCTGAACGACGCCACGATCCGCGCCATCGGTGAGGGCTACGGCAAGTCGAACGCGCAGGTCATACTGCGCTGGCACATCCAGCAGGGCCGCTCCGCCATCCCGAAGTCCATCAACGCCGCCCGCATCGCGGAGAACTTGGACGTCTTCGACTTCGAGCTGACGAACGATGAGTTGGCACGGATCGACGCCCTGGACACCGGCGACACCCTCGACCTCGAGACCCTCGACCCCGAGTCCTTCGGCATCGTCATCGACGATGCCTAGGCAGCACCCAGCACCAACTCACAGCACGGGCGGGCCGCATCTGTTCGGCGGCCCGCCCGTGCTGTTTCATCGATTGGCGCCCACCCCCACCTTGTTTTAAACGGGCTCCCCCACCGGGGCCGACTGGAAGGACCTCTTTTGCCTACTGCCTTCATCCCGTTCACCATGTGCGCCACGGTCCGCGAGACCCACGAGCATTCATTCCGCACAGACTTAGAACGCCTCACATCCAGCCACCGCAGTTGGGCGCCCTTGGACGTCGTCAAGTCCACCAACACCAAGGCTGTCCTCCGGGGAGCGATTCCGCAAAGCATCCACACCACCACCGACGCGAGTCTTGCCCACTACCTCCAAGACCGCCTTGTCACCGATAAAAACATCCACTTGGATCTCGCCATCAGCATCCAGCGCTAACAAACCTCGAGCAGCCCCCGACCATGCAAACCCGGGCTTTCGTGCAGCACTGCACCTCAGCCAAGAAACAAACGTTCAAATTGTCGCGTTAGACCCTTCCGAGACAGTGCGGGACTGTAAGAAAGGATCGACCAGATCGTGCTCTCGCTGTCCGCCCGGGGGCTGACCACCGGGGAAATCGCCGCGCACTTCGAGGAGGTCTACGGGGCCAAGGTCTCCAAAGACACCATCAGCCGCATCACGGAGAAGGTCGCCGGGGAACTGGCCGAATGGTCGGCCCGACCTTTGGACCCGATCTATCCGGTGCTCTTCGTTGACGCGGTCGTGGTCAAGGTCCGTGACGGGCAGGTGCGCAACACCCCGTTCTACGTCGTCATGGGCGTCACCGTGAACGGGGAGCGGGAGATCCTGGGGATCTGGGCCGGGGACGGCGGCGAGGGTGCCCGGTACTGGCTGCAGGTCTTCTCCGAGCTGAAGAACCGGGGCGTGGAAGATGTGTTGATCGCTGTCTGTGATGGGCTCAAGGGCCTGCCGGAGGCGATCACGACCACGTGGGAGCGAACGGTGGTGCAGCAGTGCATCGTGCACCTGATCCGCAACAGCTTCCGCTACGCCGGACGCCAGCACAGCGGGCCCACCTGTTCGACCTCGCCCACGCGGCCAGCCCGGTTGCACGGCCGCCGCGGCGACGGAGCTCGAAGTCCTATGTGCCGCATCAGAGTTTGCAGTGGGCGCTTGATGCGATCACGGCCGGACCCGCGTTCGTCCGTAATGGTCGTATGGATCTGCAGGCGGTCAATTCCTTGATGCGGGCGTTCTACAAGGACTGCTACGACATGCCGGGCCAACCGCCGAACATCGCCCGGTTCACCTTCCTGGATGAACGTGCTCACGAGTTCTACCCGGACTGGGATGCCTTCGCAGAGGTGACTGTCTCCATCCTCCGGACGGAGGCCGGCCGGGACCCCCACAACAAGGAACTCCATGACCTCATTGGTGAGCTGGGAACCCGCAGCGAGGAGTTCCGCCGCCGTTGGGGTGCGCACAACGTCCGCCACCACGGCACTGGGTTCAAGACCTTCAACCACCCCATCGTGGGCGAAATGACTCTCGCTTTCGAGGGGCTGGAGATGGCCGCTGAGCCTGGCCTGACTCTCACGATCTATACCGCAGAGCCCGGGTCGCCGTCGGCAGAGCGCATGCAGCTGCTCGCCTCATGGGCGGCCAGCGAGTACGGAAACGCCGTCCAGCCGGCGTCCGAAAGAACACGCACGGACGGCTGACCACGCCGCGCTGGCGCCACTACTGAGCGGTGTAGCCGTCGTCGACCGGAAGCGTGACCACGATGACACAGCTTGATGCCTCGCTGCCTAACCACAGGACCGCCGCGGCCACCAGCCCGATCAACCGGGCACCTCGTCCTGATATACCCTCCACGAAAGAAGAACCCCATGAAGACCACGATCGCGATCATCGGTGCCGGACCCGGCTTGGGTCTCGCCTCTGCCCGCCGCTTCGGAGCCAAAGGCTTCAACGTTGCCCTCCTCTCCCGTACCCAGGAACACGTCGACGCCCTCGCAGCGGAATTGGCCGACGCCGGCATCACCGCCCGCGGCTACGCAGCCGACGTCCGTGACCACGAGTCACTCAACACTGCCCTTGCCCGGGCGGCCGGCGAGCTGGGGCCAGTCGAAATTCTCCACTACAGCCCCGTACCATCCAAGGAATATCTCCGGCCCGTTCTTGAAACGACGCCCCAAGAACTGCGCTCGGCGCTCGAGTTCTCCACGCTGGGAGCAGTGGCCGCCATGAACGCGGTACTTCCGGGCATGCGTGCCCTCGGCCGCGGAACCGCCCTGTTCGTCAACGGCTCCAGCGCGGTCCGGCCCAACCACAACTACGCGGCACCTCCGCCGCGTTCGCCGCCGAATCGGCGTACGCCCAGATGCTCCACGATGCCTTGGGACCGGAAGGAATCCACGTCGCGCAGCTCATCATTCCGCTGGGCAACGGTGGAGGTGACCCCGCGCACGAACCGGCAGCCCTGTCCGAAACCCTCTGGCGCATCTACAGCCAAGGGAAGGACTTCCGTACCTTCGTGGCACCTCTCGACTGAGTTTTCACGAGACAACGTTCCCAAACGGAAGGCAAGTCCGTGTCCCGCATCCTCGTAACCGGTTCCAGCGACGGCCTCGGCCGAGCGGCGGCTAAAGCGCTGCTCGACGGCGGCCACGTCGTCGTCGTGCATGCGCGCACGAGCGGGCGGCTGGCCGCGGTCCAAGACCTCCTCGACCGCGGCGCACAGGCCATCGTGGGCGACCTCGCCAAGCCCGACGAGATGCGCGGTCTGGCCGAACAGGCGAACGCCCTGGGACGGTTTGAGGCAGTGATCCACAACGCGGGAGTCATCGGCGGCCCGGACCTGCTGCCGGTGAACGTTGTCGCACCCTTCGTCCTCACCGCAGAAATGGAGCGCCCGGACCGGCTGATCTACCTCAGCAGCAGCATGCACCACGGCGGCCGCGCGGATCTCGCGGGGGTGGACTGGAGCGGCGGACGGGAGTCCCGTTCGTACTCCGACAGCAAGCTGTTCGTCACTGCCCTGGCAGCGGCCGTTGCAAGGCTATGGCCTGACGTGAGCGCGCACGCCGTGGATCCCGGCTGGGTGCCGACCCGGATGGGCGGGCCCGGAGCCAGCGACGACCTCCGCCTCGGTCACGTCACGCAGGCCTGGCTCGCGGCGGGCGAGAAACCGGAAACTCTCCGGAGCGGTCAATACTGGCACCACAAGAGAACCCAGACACCGCATCAGGCGGTAGGTGATGAACGCTTCCAGACGGCGCTCCTCAGCTCGCTGGCCAACTACACGGGAAGCACGATCCCAGGAGAAGAGCAATGAGCACTTGGCCCCAGGCGATCGATCGGATCGCCGCGAGCGACGACTTGCATATCGCGCCGTTCCGCGCCGATGGCGCCACGTCCACTCGATTGTCCATATCATCCACGCTAAGCCAAGCCCGGAGGCGGAGGGAGTCCCTTCCAGTACCTCTATCGCGCGGGCCCCTCCAGCGCGAAACAGGAGCCCTCCTGGCCGTAGCAGGACCGCCCCCCTGCCGGTCAGGTCAGTGGCAGTAGCGTAAGGATGTCGCCGAGTCCCCGGGCAATGAGCAGCTCACCGGTGCGGAGGTCTCTCCCGACACCGGGAGTTTCGTCCCAACGGCGGAATATCCGGCAGTTGCAGGTGACGTGGACGGTGGCTGTCGCTCGATCTGGAAGTCGGGGTAGGTGGCGTAGAGGTCATGCACGGTGACATGGGGCAGATCGCGTACGGCGTCAACCAGCGCCGCGTTGGCCTTCGACTGGGACAGATCGGGGTGCGCGACCACAAAGAGGACTCTAGACATAATGAGAAACCTTTGTACTAATGAGGGAAGCGGGTATATGGGTGCCTACAGGAGTGTGACAGGTCAGGAATTCGCCGGGGCATCAGTCATTCCCCCAGCCAGAACTCCCCTTCCCCGAGCCAGAACTCCAGGAGCGGGGGGCTGAGCCGGGCAGGTCGAACTTCTGGGCGGCGACGTCCAGCCAGTTCGGGCGCGTATGCTCAGGCATGGGCGTCGCCGCAGGCCAGGCTGCCGCCCGGTTCGCGTGAGGCCTCAGCGTAGGCAAGGAATTCCTTCGCCTTGGCCTCGGCCGCTTCGATGGCGTCCTCACGGGCGGCGAAGCGCTGCAGTTGATGTGTGTTGTTACTGCACCTCGGGGAAGTACCCGCCTGCTGGTCCTCTCACGGCGCTTGCAACCAGCTCTTCGACCCGCTGTGCCGATTGTGGAATGACTGGGGCGGCCAGCAGCCACTGGATGAGCTCGTCAGTGGTCAGGGAGTCGGTCGGCCACCCCGGCATGTACGGGTCGCAGTAGACGGGCGTGCCTGGTTCGCTGCGCCAGCTGCCGGCGAGTCCGCCGGTATCGAGCGCGTCGTACCCGAGGGTGTTCAGAAGGTCGGTTAGACGCGCTTTGGCGGTGGCGTCTTCGCCTGCGATCGGCAGGGCGCTTCGGTCCGAAGCCCCGGCAGGGCGGGCGCCGTTGCCGAGGCTGGCGAAGGTGATGTTGTTGAACGCTTTAACAACGTGAGAGGCAGCGAGATGCGCCTGCACCAACTGGCTCGCCGTCGACCTATCCTCGTCCAGGTCGGGGATTTGTCCGTCTCGCTGCGGGTAGTAGTTCGTCGTGTCAATGACGACTTTCCCTGCCAGGTCGTCTGCGGGTAGGTCCGTGTAGGCGACGAGTGGGATCGCGGCGATCACCAGGTCGGCCTCGTGGGCGACCTCGGTGACCGTTGCTGCTCGGGCGCGGGGTCCGAGTTCCCGGACCAGTTCGGTCAGGGTCTCGGGGCCACGGGAGTTGCTGAGGATGACGTCGAGGCCTGCTGCGACGGCTAGGCGCGCAAGCGTGCCACCGATCGCGCCCGAACCGATAATGCCGAGGGGACCTGCCATGATAAGTGTCCTTTTCTAGTGGTGGAAGTGGAGGCTGAGGTGCCGCATGGTCAGCCTGAGCCTGGGGTTCTGGTGAGGTGATTGGACTCGGAGCAATGTGCCGGACTGACGCCGTCTTAGGCGTCGAAGGACAGCGATGCTGACAGGGTCCGGTTGGTCTCGATCTGGTCTTGGACGGTGGTGAGCTTCTGCTCGATAGCTGCCATGGCGTCTGCGCCGGCGACGAACCGGAGCGGCAGCGTTCCCGAGTCGGACAGAAAGACGAGCGCGTTGGCGAGCTTCTTCGGGTCGCCCCCCTGCTGCCCGTTCATTGCCTTGAAACCGGCGATCGCCTGCGCGGTGCCGTCGGCGTAGTCGTCGATCTGCAGCTCCGGCCAGATCGTCGACGAACCTTCCACGAGGAGTTCGGTGCGGAAGAACCCGGGCACGACAGTAGTTGTGGTGATCCCAAACTGCTCGACCTCGGCCTGCAGTGACTCCATCCACCCCTCAAGGGCGAACTTCGACGCCGCATATGCGGACGTGAACCCGCCGCCGACGAAGGCGGCAGTCGAGGTGATGGTGACGATCGAGCCCGAGCGCTGCTGGCGCAGGATCGGCAGAATCGCGCGGGTCACGTTCAGCTGGCCGAAGAAATTTGTGTCCAGCTGTGCTCGGACCTGCGCGTCGCTGAGGGTTTCGAAGAACCCGGCGTAGAAATTACCGGCATTGTTGACGAGTACGTCGATACGGCCGAAACGAGCGACGGCGGCCTCCGCTGCGGCGGCTCCGGCGGCTTCGTCAGTGACGTCGAGAGCTAGGGCGAGGAGGTTCTCGTGCTCCCCGATCGCGTCCTGAACCCGGGCAGCGTTGCGGCCCGTGGCGACGACCGAATGTCCGGCGGCGAGGGCCGATCGGGCAATATCGATGCCCATACCGCGGCCCGCTCCGGTGATGAACCAAACGTTCTCTTCTGCCATGACTACGTGTCCTCCTGGTTATGCAGATCGGCACTTTGCCTATCCATTGAGTTCCAGTAAAGGAGAACCCGCCCGCCGGAGGCAGACCCGCTCTATAGGGTTAATAAGAGGGACCCCCTCGGAGCCAATGGCCAGCGTAGATTTGGAGCATGACCACCGCCGCCAACATCCGCGAGTTCCTTATTACGCGCCGGTCGCGGCTGAGCCCTGCCGACGCCGGGCTGCCCGACTTCGGTGGTCGCCGACGGGTGCCTGGGCTCCGCCGTGAAGAAGTCGCGTTGCTCGCCGGGATGAGTGTTGAGTACTACGTGCGCCTTGAACGGGGCAACGCATCAGGGATCTCGGACGCCATCCTCGACGGCATCAGCCGCGCGCTCAAGCTCGACGACGCCGAGCACGCCCACTTGTACGACCTGGCCCGCGCAGCAAACCAGGGCGCGAGGACACCGCGTCGAAAGCCCGCCTCCCGCACCCAGCAGATCCGGGCCGGCACCCAGCGACTCCTCGACGCGATGACCTTCCCGGCAATCATCCAGAACGGTCGGATGGACGTCGTTGCCACCAACACCCTCGGGCGTGCGCTCTTCTCCGAGATGTATGTCCACCCTCAAGAGCCGGTGAACTTCGCCCGCTTCCTCTTCCTCGACCCCCGGGGCAGGGCCACCTACCGCGACTGGAACGACTCGGCCGAACAAATCGTCGCCCTTCTCCGCGCTGAATCAGGGCGCGTACCCGCCGATCGGGCACTCCGCGGCCTCATCGGAGAGCTCGCAGACGGCAGCAGCGAGTTCGCAGCGCTCTGGGAAGCCCACGACGTGCGGGTACACCTTGCCGGCATCAAACTCATCCATCACCCCGACGTGGGCGACCTCGACCTCAGCTACGAGGCCATGCAGCTAATTACCGATCCCGGGCTCCAATTCATTGGTTTCACAGCCGAACCAGGGTCCGCCTCTGACCACGCTCTCCGCCTCCTCGGAAGCCTGGCAGCGCGTGCCCCGGAGGAGATCAAGCTCGAAAGATAGTAAGCGCACTTCGAGGGAACCGCTTACCATCAAAACCCCGGCCGACGTCCTCAGTTTCGTCGGGCACACGCTCGGGTTCTGGCCGCAGGAAAGCCTCGTGTGCATCACCTTGGACGCTAACCGGGTCGGGGCAACACTCAGGGTGATCTCCCCACCTGAAATATTGACCAAGTCCCACCATGCAGGATATCGTCAAACCTGTTCCAAAGAACTGTGTGCACCGTCACTGTCGAACCACACGCATATCGCGCGAATGTGGCAAGGCAGAGTCGGCAACTTATCAACCTCGAGAGGGTCCCCCGCGTCGAGAAGGATCAGTTCATAACACACCGTCGTGTTCGTGCCGCTGCGCACCGAACACCAAGCCAAAGGTAATGACACGCATGTCCGAACATTGTCGATCGAATCCGTGCGAAGCTCGTACTCACAGCCCAGCAGACGACACTGATATAACCGGAGCCATCCCGGAACTGGCTTTGCTCCCAATCAATCCACCGAACCCCACCAATTGCTGTAAACCCCTTGCCACGACACGACCGGGAGGAGTCGCACGATGAACACGCACGTCAATGCGGGCCTGCGGCTCGACAGTCTCCCCATCGGCAAGTTTCACCGGCGTCTGGTGCTGCTGGTCGGCCTCGGCATGTTCTGGGACGCGTTCGATAACAAGATCTCGTCCGCGGTGCTGGCATCGATGCTGCCTACCGGTTTCTCGACGCTCGAGCTGAACTCATTCTTCCTTTCGGCGACCTTCGCTGGCCTTGCGATCGGAGCCGCGTTCGCCGGCTGGCTCAGCGACCGGGTCGGACGCGGCTTCGCATTCCAGTTCAATCTGGCATTGTTCGGTGTCGTATGTTTGGTTTCGGCGATGTCACCGTCGATGGAGGTGCTCATCGCCCTTCGATTTGTCATGAGCATCGGGATGGGGGCCGAGTACGTCATCTGCTACGGCATGATCACCGAGTTCATTCCGCGTGGCCATCGCGGCCGGTACTTGGGCCTGCTCGGACTCTTCGGCGGGCTGGGCGTCTCTTTGTCCTCGCTCATCGGCTGGTTGGTCATTCCCGCGTGGTCCTGGCAGGGGATGTTCGTCATTGGGGGTGTGGGCGCGCTCATCACCTGGTGGCTGCGGCGGGGTATGCCGGAGTCCCCGAGGTGGTTGGAGTCGCGCGGACGGTACGATGAGGCCGAAGCTGTCATGCAAATGATTGAGAGGGAGTCCGGCGTCGACAGCCAGAAGGTTATCCCGACATCGGCGGCCCAGCACGAGGCCGGCGGAGCGAACGAGAAGGCCGATTGGATGCCGATCACGGTGCTGTTTTCGCGCCCTGTCATTCAGCGGACGCTGTTGGCCCTGATCCTAACCGTCATCTGCCTGTTCGGTTCCTACTTCGTTACCGGCTGGATGCCCACGTTCTTCGTGGAGCAGGGGATGACCGTGTCGAAGTCCCTGGGGTTCAACGCGGCCATCATGTCCGGCTATGTTGCGGGACCGCTGCTGTGCATGTTCGTCACGGACCGCCTCGGACGGCGCCGCAGTATCGTGATGTTCGGGACGCTGGCAGCG
Organism: Arthrobacter oryzae; assembly: GCF_031454875.1. Taxonomy (GTDB): domain Bacteria; phylum Actinomycetota; class Actinomycetes; order Actinomycetales; family Micrococcaceae; genus Arthrobacter; species Arthrobacter oryzae_D. Next base: position 7,379 of record NZ_JAVDRQ010000013.1, on the reverse strand, counting down.
ATCTTTGCTGGCATTTTCCCCTTCATGAAAGAGCCTGCCCTGATCATCGCGGTCGGCTTTATCCTGGTCGCCATGGCCGCGTCGTTCCTAACCCTGTGTCTGGGAACGGTACCGGAGTTCTTCCCAACAGCCTTCCGCTTCCGTGGCGGCGGCTTTGCTCAGACTGTCGGGCGCATCTGCTTGATTGCATCCCCCTTCATTGTCCTGTGGCTGTTCTCAAATTACGGCATCATCGGGGTGATCCTGGCCGTATCGGGCATGTACGTCGCCGCAACCCTGATCTACGCCCTCGGACGTGTTGACACTTCTCATGAGGCATTGGCGCAGCTCGCCCCGCACGGCGACACTGATGATCTGCCAGTGGGGGCCAGGCAGTCTAGCTCGCAAGGCTGAACGGTCCGCCGACAATGCTTTGACGTCCCCGGACTGGCAATACCAGCCCGGGGACGTCAACGCGGCCAATCTGTGCAGGAACCTCCCTGGGTGCCAATTCCGGCGCGGGTGAAGCGAGGCAAGAACACCTGTCCACTGCACTGCACCACAGTCCACGGAGTACACACAGGAACGATGTAGGTCAACTGCTATGGCTACATCGATCCGTGGTCGGTTTCAGCGGAACCAAACTAAGTCACTCCGGCTATAAGGGAACGGCTGCCCAGATGGACACGTACCTGTACACGAAGAGTGTGTACGTGCAGCTGTGACGCGCCGCCTTGCGTGGCATGCTCCAGGCCCAGGCCGCCGGGATAACAATCCTCCCCAGCCCCCAGCAAAATGCGCGAGAGAGAATGGAAACGGAGAATGACCAAACTAAGCACGTATGACCGCGCGCAGCAGGTGAAAGCATTGTACGAGGCACCGGAGATCCTGCGGGTTGTAAACGTCTGGGATGCCATTAGCGCCGCAACTGTCGCGGCACTGCCGGAGACGAAAGTGATCGCCACCGCCGGCCACTCGATCGCCGCCACGTACGGTTTCGCCGACGGCATGATGCCCCTGGACATAGCGTTGGCAGGGATCAAAACAGTCGTCGACGCAGTTGACATTCCGGTCACGGCCGATCTTGATGATGGTTACGAAGACCCCGCTGAGACGATCCGCCGGGCGATCGGGCTCGGTGTTGTAGGGGCCAACGTCGAAGACCGGCTTCGACCCTTCGATGAAGCTGTCGCCCGCGTGCACGCCATTATCGAGGCTGCCAACGACGAGGGCATCAAGTTTCAGCTCAACGCACGGACAGACGCGATCGTGCGGGGCGGTGACCGCCCAATTAAGGTCAGCATCGATGACGCGATCTATCGAGGTCGTGCATATCTCGACGCCGGTGCCGCCTTGGTGTTCGTCCCTAGAGCACTCACCCGCCAAGTCATCGAGCCTCTTGTCGACGGACTCGGGAGAGGAAAGCTGTCAGTGATCGGCGCACCTGGAGCGCTCCCCGCGGCCGAATTGGAAGAACTCGGGGTAGCCCGTATCTCATACGGCCCCTTCCCGCAGCGTGTCGCACTGCGTGCTCTTCGCGATCTCGCCACCGATCTGTACGGTACCGGTGTGGTTCCAGTGGACACTCCGCCCCTGACCTAAGTTAGGAGGGCCGAAGGTGAGGCCACGATTGCTTGGGGATCAGACCGGCCAGAGCAAGTCTTGTCGTCGACGGGGCAGTTGGCTTAAATGGACCTCCATCGCGGCTGTCTGCACGGCCCGTTTCCAGGCCAGCGCCCGGTCGTGCGGGCAGGGGTGACGCTCGGGAGCATTGGTTCTGGAGTGCCGTCCGTTCAGCGCAATTGGCGGACATCGGCTCAGCGGCCGCAGACGCGGGACAAGGCTTTGCCGGGAGCTGTCAGGGGTGGTTCGCTCACTCCGACCAGATCTCTGTGGCCGGTACGGCGGTGCTCGTGGCAGGAAACCTTAGTGGCGCCCTGAGCCACTCGTGGCGAGAGGAAAGGACGTGTAGAGGAACGTGGCCGGTTGCGGCTGTTCGTTTCGGAGAACATGCATGCTGCCTCGCAGAACGATCTAGTCGCCTGCGCCCGGGGTCACGTCGCCGTCCTCCGGTAGCACCATCAGTTGACTGTTGAGCATGTGATCACGTGCACAGACAGTCACTCTGCACGTTGGTTACTGCAAGTGCGTCACCGTTTGGGGGCTGGCACGGTGAGTATCCGAACGGCCGATCCTCCTCTCGGCGCGGCAGCTCCGACCGTCCACGTCGGAGTCTACAAGTGCATGACTTCAGCGTCAGCAATCAAGTCGGCAATGAAGTCATTGATAACACGCTCGACGCAAACGAAAACGAAGCTGGTGCGCAGAATCGCGATCTTCTTTGACACGCTAATACTTCCTTCTTGATTGGATGCCTAACGTGCGGTCATTCATCAGACCTGAATGATGTGGCTACGTCACGGGCAGGGAGGCCAAAGCCAGAATTGGATGACAAAGTCTCCATGGACAATATCCCGCTATGTGGGATAGGGTCAATATAGAGGAGCCCTTCGTGGATGAAAGACGCGGCCTGATGCCCAAACCCCTTCGACTCCTGCCTATGCGAACATGCCGGGCCCCCTCGATGGGTACCGGAAAAACCTGTGGCAGAAGGTTCATCTGCATCATCCGTCAGTCAGGAGGAGAGCATGGAAGAAATAAGGGACCATTCCCACCATCTCGGCCAATTCGTTGGGTCAGCGGTGATTGTAGGAGCATCCCATGGCCACCAAAACACACTCTTGCGCCTAAAAACGTTCGCGGGCGAATACATCGACTACCGCGTTAGCGACATTCCTGATCCCGAACCGATAGCAGACAACTGCAATTTCCGCCCCATCTCAGTCAAGATCCAGAATAGTGGTGAGCGCTGCAGTGTGATTGCAATGACCTCGGATGGAACGCGAAACTTCAGCGTTACCCTGGGCGCGGCGTTGGCCCTGTACAAGTCAGGCGTACATGCAGTGGTCGACGGAGGACTTCAAATCGGAGCCCCCTGCTCCATAAGGAATAGGCCAGCGAATGCCCTCCGCCCAAGCTCTCCCGAGTCGCTGGACCCGACGCTTGCATAGTTTCCACTCCGCTTGGAGACCACGCTCAGTCGAGACGTCCCAGCGGCGCGTGTATATAGCGACCGAGCCTGCCGTGACGGGCCCAAGGCCTTCAAATTTCATCGGAACTCGTCCAGAACGCCTGCCCCAATTTCCTGCCCTGAGACCACGAGAACGCTATAGTCCGGCGGGTTTCGCGCAGACGGCACGCTTGTAAAATGCCATATTGGCCAGAGGAATCCTGTAGTATGGGATTTTATCCGTCGCTCGGGTAAAGTGGCCCAGCTTACGGGCAAGAAAGAGAATGATGAGGACTCAGCTCATGAGTGGACACGGTTTGGCCGCAGATGTCGCCGAGGTGACGGAAACCCCGGACAGTGCGGGCAGCCTGGCCAGAATGCTGACCGTCCTCGACCTCTTCACTGAACAAAAACCTGTTTGGTCGACTGCGGACCTCATTGATGCATTGGAGGCTTCCCGGTCAACGGGTTACCGCTACATCAAAACCCTGCATGACGCTGGGCTGCTCACCACGGTCCGCAACGGGTACTACAGCCTTGGTCCGCGGATCATCGAGATGGACCTGCAGATCCGGCAGACGGACTCCCTGCTTCTGGCAAGCCACGGAGTCCTCGAAGACCTGGTGAAAAACGTCGGACACTCAGCCCTCCTTTTGACCGCGTTCCGCGATTCGGTCCTGTGCATCGGTGAATGCCGTGCCCCGCTTAGCCCCGCCAACCGGTTCAGCCGCGGGCAGCGGCGTCCGATGTTCCAAGGCGCCGGGTCCAAGGTCATGTTGGCCCATCTCCCCCATTACCGCCTGAAGGCCATTTACCCCCGTCACCTCGAAGAGATCGAGCGCGCCGGACTAGGCACCACGTGGAGCGAGTTCCGCAAAACCCTCGGTGAGATCAAGAAGGACGGCTACCTTCTAACCCGAGGAGAGTTCAACCCCGGCGTCTACGGCGTCGCAGCACCCATCCTCACCGACCAGAAGACGGCCCTCGGCAGTGTCGGCGTCGCGTGGGACGAACACGTCCGCGAGATCAACGTCGAACAAGCAATACAGGCCGTCAAAAAAGCAGCAACCACCATCTCCGAACGCCTCGCAGAGAACCAGAACCACCTATAGGCCTCTCAGCGGAGACCAAAGGGGTCAGGGCGGAAGTAGCTGTGACGTAGGTCCAGCCGTTGGTGGCGGGGAATGACGGCTTCGTCCCAAACGTGTTCTCGTTCATTACGGGGGTGGGAGCTGTTGTCGCCTGCCGAAATCCTGAAGCAGAGCCACCCGAGGCCCGCCGCATCATCCCGGTTCGATGACGCCTGGGCGGACGGCATTGATGCGGATGTTCCGCCGAACGCGTCAGGCCTATGACGGCGTGTTGGCTGTTGCACAGGCGGCGGTCCCCTTAATGCCGATTACTCCGGCTCCGGAGATACCGCCGCCGGCCTGCAGCATAATTGGGATCTGATTACGCAAGCAGAGGAAACTGCTGGTTACGTTCCTCTGCCAGATATGGGCCCATTTTTTATCCGCAAGTGGTGCAACCTTATGGTCCTTGCCGACATTGTTGAAGGCAATATCGAGGTTGCCGTAAGGGTGCGGTCCAGCGCGGAGACGACGTCGTTTTCCTGGGTGACGTTTCCCCGCAGCGTAAGAAGCTCTCCCCTCGCCCTCCTTGACGAGGCGTTCGGTCTCTTCATTCGCGGCGTCGTCGATATCGACGAGGGCGAGGTTTGCCCTGGCCCGGCACCGCCACTCTGCAGGACCATGGTCCGAAGGCCTTCGGCGCGTTCCTGGGGGCCGTAGTGGACGCTCTCGGGGAAGTATCCGACCCATCCTTCCTCCAGGACGTCGTTCTCGGTGTAGGGCAGCTTGCCCTGGATCACGTAGCGGATCTGGTCGACTTGTGCCGGTGCCGGGGGGGGGTACGCCAACCGCCGCCGGTGTCAGCGTCCCTACGGACGCAGGAGCACCTTGATGGCGCGGCGCTCGTCCATGGCTTTGTAGCCCTCGGCCGCCTCGTCCAGCGGCAATTCGAGATCGAACACCTTTCCCGGGTTGATCTCGCCCCTGAGGATGAGGTCGATTAGTTCGGGAAGGTAGTCTCGGACGGGTGCGGGTCCGCCGTGCAGGTGGACGTGGGAGAAAAACATCTCCAGGCCCGGCAACGCGACGTCGTGGGCGACGCCCACGTACCCGACGTGCCCGCCGCGGCGGGTGGCGCGGATGGCCTGCATCATGGATTCCTGGGTTCCCACGGCTTCGAGGACTGAATGCGCGCCAAGACCGTTGGTCAGTTCCTTGATCTTCGCAACGCCCTCGTCGCCTCGTTCCTCAACGATGTCGGTGGCGCCGAACTCGCGGGCCAGCACCTGCCGGTCGGTGTGGCGGGACATGGCAATGATCCGTTCAGCTCCCATCTGCTTCGCAGCCAGGATGCCAAGGAGTCCCACGGCGCCGTCACCCACCACTGCGACAATCTTGCCTGGCCGCACCTCGGCAGCCTTGGCGGCGAACCATCCCGTGCCGAGCACGTCGGAGGCGGCCAGCAGAGACGGGATCTTATCGGCGTCGGGCATTTCCGGTGTGGCCACCAGTGTGCCGTCCGCGAGGGGAATGCGCATGTATTCGGCCTGCGCGCCGCCCACGCCCTGGCGGTGAACGCAACCGCTCTGATAGCCCGCACGGCAAATCTCGCAGGTGTTGTCCGAAGCAAAGAAGGACCCGACGACGAACTGGCCCACCTGGACGTTCTTCACGTCCGCGCCGATCTCCTCTACGAGGCCCACATACTCGTGGCCCATCGCGACAGGTTCAGCCACGTCGTCGTCGCCGCGGTAGGGCCACAGGTCGGACCCGCAAACACATGCGGCAGCCAGTTTGATGACAGCGTCCGTAGGCTGTTGGATGGCTGGCTTGTCACGGTCCTCAACGCGGACGTCGCCGCGGCCGTGCAGGATGGTTGCGCGCATGATTGATTCTCCATTTGCTTGGTGGCTATAAAGGGCTGTTTTCATCAAACCGCGTCTGCATGGCCGTAACGATGGCCCTGCCGAAACGGGTTACGGCAGACCCTTCCCTGCGGGCTTCCTCCGCAGCCGTTTGTCTTATTCACTTCGGGCTGATCGCGGGTGATGACGAGCAGCGGCCGAGGCAACCTGCGATGCCCAGCTTTTGCCCGCGCTAACCGCGCCATCCAGGCAGGCAGATGTCAGGAGTGGTGGTCGTAGTCCCCAGGAAGGTTCAGATTCACGGACTAGTTCAAGCCGGCGATGCCCTGGTCGGTGATGAGGATTAGTGGAAGGACCTTCCGCCGTCGGTAGCCAGTGCGGCTCCTGTTACGTATGAGGATTCCGGGCTGGTGAGGAAAAGGATGGCGCGGGCGATCTCCACCGGGTCGGCCAGGCGATTGAGCGCGTAATTTCCAACATTTCCCCTATGGCCTTCAGCCATGGCTGTATCGACCATGCCGGGACAAACAGTGTTGGCCCGGACTTTCGGTGCTAGCTCGGCCGCCAACGCTTTCGTCAGAGCAATAACCCCTCCCTTGGACGCAGCGTAGGCTGTATACCCGGGCGAGTTCGGCAGCAGCCCTGCCGCTGAGGCAATCGTGACAACTGTTGCCGACGTTTCCTGTAGGAGCCAGGGGATGCAGCTTCGGACTACGTTGTACGTGCCGGTGAGATTGATATCAATCACCTTGCGCCAGTCCTGAGTTGAAACGTCGACCGCATGCCCACGGAACATAATGCCGGCTGCGTTAACGACGCCGTCAATCCCGCTCAGCGTGGCCGCAGCTTCCTTGATTACACTGGCGACTGCCTCATCGTCGGTAATGTCGACGGGAAAGGCTGAGCCACCGATTTCTTCGGCGGCGACCAGGAGTTTTTCCTTGTCACGATCGAGAAGCCCAACCGCTGCCCCTTCGCGTGCGAACAGCTGAGCGGTGCTCCGTCCAATCCCAGAAGCTGCGCCCGTAATTATGATCCGACGCCCCTTCAGTCGCTCAGTTAGAAGTTCTGCATAGTCATTCATGTCGCTATTCCCTTGTTAGCAATTATTATTCAGTTCAATGGGCACTCGTAGGCTGGCTCCCGGCGTGCTCATCCACATCCCCGGGAAAGTCGCCCAAACCAGCGGGCGCCTCTTCGATCTTCTGAATGAGGGCCAATCGTGCTGTGGAGCGAGCTTGGTCTCGTCTCTTTAGCCACCGGCCGTTTCCACTTGGCTGGCTGCGACTACTAGTCGGTGTAGGGTAGTTCGCGTTCGGTTGAGAGGTCCCAGACGATTGCTTTGCGGCGGGTGTACATGGCCACGGAGTCGAAGCCGTTTTCTTTGCCGAAGCC
>NZ_JAVDRQ010000012.1:0-174871 GCF_031454875.1 Arthrobacter oryzae | reverse complement strand
TGGCTGGTGGGGACATCCGTGAACGGCGAGACCGCAGGTGCCGTGTAATCGGTGGTGCCGCTCATCCGGTAAAGGAAGGCTGCCATCTGGTCCCGATTGACGTTCTCCGCCGGACGGAAGGTTGCGGTGTTGTTGGCACCGGGCCAGCCGTTGGAGATGCCTTGGTCAGCCAGCCACGCGATTTCCCGGTAGAAGGTGTGGTCCGTGGGCACATCCGTGAACGGGGAGACTGCCGGGGGAACGTAAGCCGGTACCCTTGGCGTCACCTCGTTGGACGGGGCGGACCAGGGGCTCTCCCCGGCCGCGTTGACCGCCCGCACCTGGAAGTTGTATGCCGTGCCGTTTGTCAGGCCGGTGACCTGGTGGCTGGTGGCATTTCCGGGAACGTCGTCGATGGTCCGGACCACGGTGGTGCCGGTCCGGACTTCCACGCTGAACGATTCAGCCGGGGACCCGCCTGACGGTGCGGTGAAGGCCACAGTTGCTGACGCGTCTCCCGCCACGGCCGTTCCGATTACCGGAGCCGCCGGAGCCTGGACCACGGGTGCTGTGAGATTCACCGTCTGGTCGGTAAACCGCAGGCGTTCAACGTTCGTGATCCTGTCCGTGCCGTCGTCGCCGGTGCCGCCCGTGTGGGCCACGGTGGTCACGCCGTCGACGGTGCTGATGTCGTATTCGTCCATTGCCCCGGAGAACACGGCGGTGTCGATGTCACCGGCTCCCGGCGTGGAGAGGATCTCCCGGACGATTTCGACGTTGCCCGGATCGATGTTCCCGGCCATGATGTCCGCCTGGAGCTCCGAAAGGGTGGTCACCGTCCTCGTCTCGGCGCCTTGGGCGTCGCGTACGCTGAGCCGGACGTTGAGCCACTTGTCGCCGTCGATGATGTCATCGGCGCCGTTGCCCCAGATCTCGTCGCTGCCCGAACCGCCGATGATGATGTTGCCGGCGCCGAAGGTGGTGGCGCCTGCGGGCAGCAGGGCAGCCAGGCCGTTGATGCGGGCGATGCCGGCGGCATCGAGCTCGTTGGTCAGGCCCTCAACGTTGACCTCGGTGTTCGGCTCTGACGGCACTTCGTCGTCGCCCCGGAGGACGTCGTCCTTGTCCCAGCCGGAGAGTGCTTCGACGAGGAGGAAGCGGTCCTTGAGTGCGTTCGGTCCGTCGACGATGATCTGCCGCATGTCCGAGTCGGCCTTTTCGACGGAGCGGGCGTGCGTGACCCAGTCGAAGCCGAATACACCGTGGTTGCGCTCGATGCCGGGGCCGGCGACCATGACGTCGTCACCGCCTTCAGCGTCGTAGTCGTCTTCGCCGGAATCACCGATCAGGACGTCATGGCCCGGTGCGTTGATGTCGTCGAAGAAGGGTGCGCCGCTGTCGCCCTGGAGGAGGTCGTTGGCATTTCCGCCTTCCTGCCAGTCGTCACCGCCGCCGCCGAACACTGCGTCGGGGCCGTCACCGGAAAGGACCAGGTCATTGCCTTCGCCGGCAAATGTTTCGTTGCCGTTGAGGCCGCCGTTGGAGAAGTCATCGCCTTCACCGGACATGATGATGTCCAGTCCGGGTCCGGAGTCGATGGCATCATTTCCGTTGCCGCCCTTGAGGACGTCGTCCCCGTGCGAGTCGGTGATCCGGTCGTTGCCGTCACCGCCCAGGACGCTGTCCGCACCGTCGTTGCCTTCGATGATGTCGTTGCCGTCGTTGCCCCAGAAGGTGTCGTTGTCGATGCCGCCCCAGATCCGGTCTCCCAGGGCTGTCCCGTTGAACGTGGACTGGGCGTTGAGCCCGGCCCGGTCCACCGTATTGCTGACGCGGTACCGGATAGTGCCGTCGGACATCCGCATCAGGAGCGCGGATTCGTCGCAGGCGGAGGCCAGGTCATCGGCCACGGAGTTGCCGGTGCTGGCGGTAATGCGGCTGAGTTCAAACTCGCAGTCAGCCACTCCGAAGACGTCGGCTTTGAGGGCAGAGGCATCGGTGTTGCGCATGATCAGCTCGGCCAGTGAGTTGCCTTCCAGCTGGGTCCGCAGGTTCAGGCCCGAGGTGCGGGACAGGTAGTACATCCGGTCGCCGTCCTGCAGATCCGTCATCTGGCGTTCGAAGATGTAGTTGAACGTGGATCCCAGTAGGCCGCCGAACAGGTTCTGGTACTCGGCCAGGCCGCCTACCCAGAGGTCAACGCTGTCCAGGCCGGAGGGCTGTGCTGCCCAGGCCCCGGCGCTGTTGACGAAGTCGTAGGCGTCTGCGGGCGTGGCGGGATCCGCGATGTCCATGTCGAACAGCCGCTGGGCCGCAATGCGCTTGTCCGCGATGCTGGTGGCCGCCGTAATGGTTCCGTGGGTGCCGTAGGCAGCCATGAAGTTCACCACGGAGTCAGGGTGCTTCAGGTTCTGGCCGAAATCCACCCAGCTGGTGTACGGCTTGAGCGAGGACTCACCCGTTTGGCTGTACAGCTGGGAACGGAAATTGTTCAGTGACGGGACACCCGTTTCCCTGCCGCGGGCAATGTTGAGCGACGCGAGGTCCAGGGGCAGGCCCAGGACATTGTTGCGCAGGGTGTCGGTGACGAACTCGTCGAGTTCGGCGCCCACCTGGTCCGTCATGCCCATCGCGATCGCGCCCGCTGCCTGCTCCGGCGTCAGTGTGCCGCTGGGGCTGGAGTAGTACGCCGGCGGGTTAAGGAATGCATCGAGGAGGGGCATTCCGATGTCGGTGCCGTCGTTGGTCTTCCGGTCCACGGTCTCCGTCAGCATGGAGTGACCGAAGCGATAGGTGGCGTGGGCGAACTCGGCATGGATTGCCGGATCGATGCCGGTGTCCGACTGCGTGAAGACATTGAACGGGTTGATACCGGGCTGGATCTTGCGGGCGAAGTCCTCGAACACGATGTGCTGGTATTCCATCTCCGTCACATAGCGGGCAGCCTGGAACAGCCGTTCACCGTTCCATTCGCCGTTGGGGAGCTTCCACTCATTGAGGTCGAGGTTGAGCGACGTGACAAGCTCTTCCATGTAGCCCACCAGCCGGTTGTGCTCGGAATGGAACACCTGGTGGATGGCAGTCAGGCCGATGTTTTCGTTGACGCGGCCGTCGCCGGCGACAAAGTGCTTGTCCAGCATCTCGTCGTCGTACTGGCCGGCCGGCCGCGGCACGTTGACGTCGTTGACGTCGCCGTCGCCGTCCGGCTGCAGCGGGGCGCCGGTCTGCGAGTTGAACGGTGCCGCGGTGTGGGCGATGTCATCCAGGAACGCGATGCCGATGCGCTCCACGTTGGCGGGCGGCGCCACTGGGGCGGCGAGGTTTCCCTCCACACGGCCGGTTGCCGTCTCGTACTGTGGGAGACCGTTCGGCCCCCGCAGGAACCGTCCGTACTGGTCGGTGGCCAGCTTGGGGATGTCCGCCACGTCAACGTCGGACAGCTCGAGTCCGAGCATCGTCCGGGCCTGTTCCTTGATGTCCGCCCATGTGGCCATGCCGCCGGGAGCGCCTTCGATCAGCTCGCCCGTGGACACGGGGTCGCCGTTCGCGTTCAGCGTGTAGTCGCGCAGGAAGACCTGATGGGACGAATGCGAGGAGTAGGTCTGGCTCTGGTCCACCCATGGCGAGTCCGTGTTGGTGCCGTTTTGCACATCGTCGGCAGTGCCCAGGACGCCGTCGGGACCGGGCTGGTTTTCGGCCCGGTTGAGCAGCATGAAGTTGGTGCGGCCGCCGGGGACATACAGCGGATCGTCCGGCGACAGCGGCATCATGACGTAGTTCTTGGTCTTCTTGGTGAAATCGATGCCGTGGTCGAAGAACTGGCCAAAGAGCGCAAACATGCCGTTGTACGGCGGGGACAGACCAAAATCGGTGGTGACGTTGGGAATGTCGAGGGTTTCGCCGGCCGGCACGCAGTTCTCCGGGACACCGTCGCTGACGCACGGAACAGCGGTGGGACTGTCGTTTACCGTGCGGTGGGCTTTGCCGGCAGCAGCCACCGCGGCAGGGTTCGTCACGGTCTGGTCAACAATCACATTGCTGACGAACCGCGGCCCGTTGTCGGTGACGTTGGTGTTGACGGACTCGTAGTTCTGTCCGCCTGACGAAGTGCGCCATTCCGGGTCCGAGAGGCGCGGAAATTCCCGGCTGGCCGAGCCGTAGTGCTCCTGGCCGGCCACGAGGTTGTTGTCCGTTCCGTCCACGGTCCGCAGGCCATACGGCAGCAGGGGGCTGGCAATCTGGTTCGGCCCGTTGCCCAGCAGCGCCTGGCCGGGAACGTCGTTCCCCTGCGCGTCTTCCTTCGTTGCGTGGTTTTCAGCGATCTTGATCTGCTTGAGAATGAACCGCATATCACCGGCGTTGAGCGTGAACCCCTGGCCTGTCGGAGCCGCGGAAACCGCCGGCGCCAGCACGGACGGGACAACCCCGGCCCCAATCAGCAGGGCCAGCGCGCCGGCTGTGACTTTGCGGGTCACACCGGCCGCTGAGCCCTGTGGATGGGCCATGCCGTCCCCCTTTCGGGTCTTGCGATGTTTAGCCATGATCTTTTCCTCCATCGAGTTCATACCGGCTCCCCCCTCAACGTGGTTGCTCGGTTCACTGGATGGCCCCAGCTTTGATCAGTGGCCTTTGGAAAAACTTGGATTGCTAAGCTGGCTTTGCATTGACGCTGTCCAGCAACGTTCCGAGGAGATCCACATGAACGGCACCCCCAAGACCGTGCTTGTCACCGGCGCCACCGGCTATATCGGCGGCCGGCTGGTCCCCCGGCTCCTTGAGGCCGGGCATACCGTGAAAGTGGTTGTCCGGACGCCGGCCAAAATCGCCGGCGTGCCGTGGCTGGAACAGGTCGAGGTGGTCAGCGGCAGCCTGGACGACGGCGACGTGCTCCGGGCAGCGCTGGACGGCGTCGACGTGCTCTACTATCTGGTCCACTCGATGGCGGCGGGCGCCGGATTCGAGGCCAAGGAGAAGGCGATGGCGGAGACCGCGGCCAAGGCCGCAGCCGACGCCGGCGTGGCGAGAATCGTCTATCTCGGCGGCCTGCACCCGGAAGGCGCGGAACTCTCGACCCATATGCGGTCCCGCGAAGCCGTCGGCAAGGTCTTCCTCACGGGTCCGGTGGACGCGGTGGTATTCCAGGCCGGCGTCGTGATCGGATCCGGGTCGGCGTCCTTTGAGATGATCCGGCACCTCTCGGAGACCCTCCCCCTCATGCCGGCGCCGAGCTGGGTGCGGAACCGGATCGAGGCCATCGCGGTCCGCGACGTGCTGCACTACCTAGTCGCCGCCGCATCCCTGGAAGGGCCCATCAACCGCACTTTCGACATCGGCTGCCGGCAGGTGCTCTCCTACGCGGGAATGATGCAGGAGTACGCTGCCGAGGCGGGACTGCCGCACCGCGTGGTCCTGGCGCTGCCCGTTCCCGCGCCCAAACTCGCTGGCTTGTGGGTAGCCCTGACCACCCCGATCCCGCTGTCCATGTCCCTGCCGCTGGTCCAGTCGCTGCAACACGACGCCGTGTCCAGGGAGCACGACATCGACCAGTACATCCCGGTCCCTGAAGGCGGCCTGACTCCGTACAGGCGCGCCGTGGCCCTTGCCCTGGGCAAGGAACGCGACGCCCAGGTGGAAACCACCTGGGCCAGCGCCGGTGTGGACGCGGACCCGCTGCCGAGCGACCCCGACTGGTCCGGACACCGTGTGTATGTCGATGAGCGGAGCTATTCCAGCCCGGTGGACCCCAAGTACGTGTGGACCATCATCGAGGGCATCGGCGGCCGGAACGGCTGGTACTCGCTGCCGCTGGCGTGGCGGGTCCGAGGCTGGCTGGACAAACTGACCGGAGGAGCCGGGCTGCTCCGCGGCCGCAGGCACCCGCACCTGCTTGCCGAGGGCGAGGTGGTGGACTGGTGGCGTGCCGAGCGGATCGACCGCGGCCGCCTGCTGAGGCTGCGGGCCGAGATGCGCGCCCCGGGCCGTGCCTGGCTGGAGCTGTCGGTGGAGCCTGACGGCGCCGGCAGCCGGTACAGGCAGCGCGCCATCTTCTTCCCGAAAGGCCTCAGCGGCCGGCTGTACTGGCTTGCCGTGCTCCCGTTCCACAGCGTCATCTTTCCCGCGATGTCGCACAACATCACCGCCGCAGCGCAAAAGCTGGAGGCCGCCGAATCGGAGTCAGCGGGGCTCACACCGTAGGATGTGTGAGGCAAAAAACCATGGCCCATACCCCCAACCCAATGGAGGAACAATGGCACTGAGTGCTTCCACCACCCTGCCGCACAGCGTCGATCGCGTAGCGGCGGTGTTCGCCAATGAAGATTTCCAACGCCACACCAGTGAACTGGTCGGCGGAACCCTTGAATCGTTCAAGGTCGACGGCGACGTTGCCGGCGTTTTCAGCACCACGTCGGTGCGCACCCTGCCCACCACCCGGCTGCCGGAGATTGCCCGCAAGTTCGTCGGCGACAGCCTCACCGTAACCCAGCTTGAGACGTGGGAAGCGCCCGCTGCGGACGGCTCGCGGCAGAGCAGCATCAGCCTGAAGATTGCCGGCGCCCCGCTGGACGTGAGCGCTGTGCAGCGGCTTATCGCCGACGGCGGCAGCACCCGCGTTGAGCTTGAAGGCAGCGTGACGTCCTCCGTGCCGTTCCTTGGCGGCAAGATCGCCGATGCTGCCGAGCCCATGGTGGGCAAGGCACTGAACATCCAGTCGCAGCAGGCGCAGGCCTGGCTGGAAAGCCACTAGTCCCGTGCAGCTCCCGGTAGCACTTGCCTGGGTCCTGATCATTGCCGGCGTCTGGTCGCTGGTGGTCTGGCCCCAGTTCCTGCGCCGCGTCATGAAGGATCCGCGGGCCCGTGACGCGGCAGGCAAGGCCACGAAGTTCCTGACGGTGCACGTGGTCCTGGTGTCCGTCTCCATGGTGCTGGGTGCCGCCACGGCTGCGATCGGCATCGCCGGCCTGGTCGCGTAGCTGCCTGCCCGGCTGGCCGATATCGGCCAGCCGGGACGGCCAGCCCGCCTGGCCTCCGGGCACTCGAGTACTCGGCATCCAAAATGGAGTATGCCGGGGCTTAATTGAGGTGGGCGCCACGCTGTTATCTGATCGTGATAAGCAATAGATTCTTGCTATGGATGCGAACGATATGGAACGGGTTTGGCACGGCAGCCACCGTAAAAACGACCATAAAAACTGGTCGTTATATTTCGCCCTAACCCTATTGGGGCTTATCGCGTGGGTAATTCTTGCATTTCCCCACTAATCTTTTATTTCACTACACAATCAAAGCTCCGGCTGGTCCCCACCTGCCGGAGTTTTTGTTTGTACTGCTGCTGATACCCGGTCCTGCGGAGCTACCGGACAAAATCCGAGAAGCCGGCAATGAGGGTGAGCACTGTGAGTACCACCAGCGCCAAAACGCACACAATTTCCGCCCTGCGAATCCTGTGCTGCGTTTGACGCCATTCACTGTCGTCCTGGATATCGGCCATATTTAGAGGCTACTGGGACGCCCCGAACGCCACTAGAGTAGTCACTACTTGTCTTTTTCCCCATTGCAGTGCGCTCTTCACATCAAGCTCACCATGCCATAAAGTAGCAGTAAGATCGGCGATCGGCTCAGCGACGTTTGTCTCAGGATTCAAGTACGTCCTCAGGATTGAACTACGTCCCAGGAGAGCTGAGAACAGTGGCCGCTGAAGGTTTTTCCAATACCCGTTTCCTCACAGTTTCCGAGGTCGCAGAAGTCATGCGACTCTCGCGGATGACCGTGTACCGGCTCGTCAAGGCGCACGACCTGCCGGCGGTCCGGTTCGGCAGGTCCTACCGGGTCCCCGAGCATGCCATCGAGGACTACGTGCAGCACCACTCGACGCTGTCGGATGACGAGCAGCCGGACGCCGGCCGCACCTAACGGCCGGCCGCGCCTAGCGGCTGGTGGATACGGCCTGCCGCAGGGCATCCTCGGCAGCCACCCACGCCAGCATGGCGCACTTGACCCGGGCCGGATACTTTGCGACGCCAGCCAGGGCCGCCGCATCGCCCAGGATTTCTTCGTCCGGCTCCATCCGGCCGCGTGATCGCATGAGCTCCCGGAAGTGGCCGATCATTTCTTCCAGCTCCGCCGGCGATGCGCCTTCGGACAGTTCGCTCAGTATGGAGGCCGAGGCCATTGAGATGGCGCAGCCTTCTCCGTGCCAGTGGACGCCTTTCACCGTCGGCTGCATACCGGCCGCCTCCAGCTCAAGGCGGAGCGTTATTTCATCACCGCAGACCGGATTGAGCTGATGGCATTGACCCACGCCCGCCTGGTCCGGCATGGCCGCGGCTTCGGCAGGTGTCAGGTCCGAACCGCTGCGGGCCTTTGCATGCTCCAGGATCAGTTGCTGGTACATCGCATCCAACGCGCTCACTTGGACACCCCCGCGCCTGTTACACCGAAGTACGGCCGCACCTGCGCCACAGCCTCGAGCAGAAGGTCCACTTCGTCGGTGGTGTTGTACAGGTAAGTGCTCGCCCGGGTGGTGGCAGTCAGGCCCAGCCGCCGGTGCAGCGGCTGCGCACAGTGATGCCCCACGCGCACGGCGATACCCATGCTGTCCAGGTACTGTCCGACGTCGTGGGCGTGCACACCCGCAACGTCAAAGGCTGCCAGGCCCAGCCGTTCAACGCCTGCCGCCGGCCCCACAACGCGGACGCCGTCGATGGCGCTCAGCCCGCGGACCAGCCGCTGGCCCAGGAAGGCTTCCCAGCCGGCGATGCGTTCCATGCCGGTTTCGCGCAGGTAGTTCGCAGCGGCCGCAAGCGCCACCGCCTGCGAGATGGGCTGCGTGCCTGCCTCAAACCGCTGCGGCGCGGGGAGGTACTCCGCTTTTTCCATGGTCACGGTGGTGATCATGGAGCCACCGGTGAGGAACGGAGGCATGGCGTTCAGGAGTTCCCGCCTGCCGTAGACGCCGCCGATACCCGTGGGAGCCAGCATCTTGTGGCCGGAGAAAACGGCGAAATCGACATCGAGGGCCTTGAAGTCCAGGGACAGGTGCGGTGCGGACTGGCAGGCGTCCAGTACCACCAGGGCGCCCACTTCCCGTGCCAGCCGCACGAGCTCGGACACCGGGTTGATGGTTCCAAGCACATTCGACGCGTGCGTGAAGGCAAGGATCCTGGTGCGCCCGGTGACAAGGCGGGACGCCTCATCAAGCCGCAACGCCCCGTCGTCGTCGATGGGGATGAACTTCAGTGTGGCGCCGGTGCGCCGGCAGAGCTCCTGCCACGGAATCAGGTTCGCGTGGTGTTCCATCTCCGTCACGACCACTTCGTCCCCCGGGCCGAGGGCGAACCGGTCGGCCTCACCCGCAACGGTTCCGACGCTGGCATTGGAGAAGGCGTAGGCAAGGAGGTTCAGCCCGGCGGTGGCATTGGCGGTCCAGACGAGTTCGTCCTCCGCAACGCCCACAAAGCCGGCCACGGTTGCGCGCGCGTCCTCGAACGCATCGGTGGCCTGGACGGCCAGATGGTGGGCGCCGCGGTGTACGGCCGCATTCCTCAGTTCGTAAAACTCCTGCTCGGCTTCGAGCACGCTCCTGGGGTTCTGCGACGTGGCGCCGGAATCCAGGTACACGAGGGGCCTGCCGTTGACTTCCTGATCAAGGACCGGGAAGTCGTTGCGGATACGCAGGACCTCGACTTCACTGAGCGCGACCTGGGTATCTGCGGTGGCGGGAGTGGATACCATGACCAAACTGGAGCTCCTTGATAGGCAAAACCTGCCCTCAGCTCAGTGCCGCGGCCAGGCACACCGCTTGGGTCCGCGGTGCTTCTCCTCAATTGTCCCACTATTGACCGGCGCGGGTTCCGCGTCCGGAATCACTGCCCTGCCCTGTCCAGGCTCTTCCACAGTTCGGCGAGTTCCTGGCGCCGGGAAACCCCAAGCTTGCCGTAGATCCTCTGCAGGTGGGCATTCACCGTGTTCACCGCAATCCCCAGTTCCGCCGCGACGAGTGCGCTTCCCATGCCGGAGACAACAAGCACGGCCACTTCACGCTCCCGCTGGGAAAGCTTGGCGGGATCGGCCACAGCCAGCGGGTTCTTCGCCGGCCCGCCCGATGTCCGGGCCGCGCTCCGTCCGGACGCCATTTCACCGGGAAGGGGCTCACGCGCCATTTCACCGGGAAGGGGCTCACGCGCCACAGGCCCGCTGTTTCCGTCACTCGACCATCGCCATTCGGGGGCCCCGTCGGCTGCCTGCTCCATGCCCGGGTTCTCAGGCCGTGCCGTCACTCCGAGGTTCAGAAGTTCAAGTGCCCGGCGGCCCCGGCTGCTGCCGCCGGGCGCACTGGCAGGCTTCCGGAGCGTCCTCGGGGGCGGACCTGCGGCCCCGGTAACGGCCGGGCGTGCCACGGACGCGTAGGTTTCCGCCAGCTTTGCCGCCACGTCCCCGTCGGCAGGCCGGTCGCTGATCAGCGCAGCCGCGTGGCCGGGCACCTGTGCCAGGTCCCAGGCCAGCCACTCGGCAGTGGCCTGCGCTCCGAGGGTGAGAGCCAGCAGGTCATCCGGGTCACCGGCTGCGCTTCCGCCCGTACCGGGCAGGCGGGCGGCCGGAAGGCCAGTGGCGGCGCGCCGGCAGAACATCATGGCCCGGAAAAGTTGGAGCGGCGCTCCCGGGTAGCCCATCCACCTGGTGCCGGCACGTTCATCCGCGGCCAGGGCGGCCGGAGACTGCCCAAGCCTCGCCAGGTTGGTTGCATGGATGGTGAGCACCGTGGAATGGAAATCGACGCTGCACCGCGGCAGGCGTTCCACGGCGTTGAGCGCCCGGGTGGAAAGTGCGATGGCGTCAGCGGACTTACCCCGCACGGACAGTCCCTGCGAGGCCAGCGCCAGAAGCAGGATGCCGGCGTGGGTTCCCGGCGCGTCGTCCGGATTAGCGGGTCCGGCTTCGCAGAACCCTTCGGGGCAGAGCCGCTGGAAGAGCTCTCCGCCCGGGCTGGGAAAGTTCCCTTCCCGTGACTCCAGAAACAGCTGCAGGACATCCAACTCGTCCTGGACGGCGTTCTGGTAAGTGTCGGCGGCCGTATCGCCAACCGATGCGGCGGCCGCCAGGCTCAGGCGCCGCCTCGCCCTGTCGAGCACCGAGTTAAGCGCATCGCGGCCGGGGTCCGTCGGTATCAAGGCCTGCAGAAGCAATGCCACCGCGCGGGCGAACTCAATACTGAGCACCGCCGGCGTCGTTTCCACCAGGCTCCCGAGCAACTCCGCGCTCCTGCCGTACTCGCGGGAATGGAACATCGCCCGCGCCGCCTCCGTCTGTGCCATCAGCTGGAGCTCGGGCGCCCTGACGGCTTCGGCAGCGCGCAGCGCCCGCCCGCTGTCATAAAGGTTGTTTGCAGTGGTGGCCACAGCCAGGAGATCCAGGTCAGGGACAGCCGTCCCGGCATCCAGGGCGCCCTCCACCCGACGCAGGAGATCCCACAGCGATTCTTCCCCCGAAGGGCCGGACCCGGCCAAAGCTTTGTCCTGCATCACCAGCGGCTTCACCTCCCCGGGAAAATGCCGGGCGGCGCTGGCCTCCACCTCGTGGTTCAGGGTGACGTCCGCCCCGCCGTCGCTCCTGATCTGAAGGCGGATCACATGGCGCTGTTCCAATGCAGCCAGCGCCTCAGGCGGCACCGCCCTGGCAAGGACGGACAGTGGAGCCGGATCAGCTGCTGCCAGGAATTCAACCACCTGGCGCTGGACCGGCGGAAGGGCCTCAATCCGCCGTCGGGCCAGGTCAAACTGCCGCGTTTCCCCGGGCAGCGGTGGACGGACCATGGCACAGCTGCCGTCATGTTCCACAATCCGGCCGCCCGCCAAAGCTTCTTCGACGAGCCAGCTGGCCGTTAACGCGTTGGCGCCGGAGGCGGCGTGGATGTCGCGCACCAGGCTGCGGCAGGGCCGGGCGGGCAAGCGGTGCTCAAGGAAGATCCGGAGCTGCTCCAGCGTCAGTTCCTCCAGCGTCACGACGGACAACTGCCGGGCCACCACCGATTCCATCAGTTCCATCGGCAGCTGCCGGTCGGAACGGTGGCTTGCCAGCATCTTGACGTCCGGTTCCGAGAGAAGCTGGTTCAGTACCCACAGCGACGCGCTGTCCAGGTGGTCCACATTGTCCAGCACCATCAGGATCCCGGTTGCTCCGGGGTCCTGGCTCCGCAGGGCATCACGGCAAGCCCTGACAATGGTCAGCGGCGACACCTTGAACCCGGCGGGCATGGCGGGCGCCAGCACACAGCCGATGCCGAACTTCATCCGGCGGCAGGACTCGGGAATGTTGTGGGCAATAACGGTCAGCTGCCCGGAAAGCGCCTCGGCCGCGGCCGTAAGGAGCCTGGTCCGGCCCGACCCGGCAGCCCCCGTCACGATTACGCCAGAGCTCCCCGAGCCGGAGAGTTCGTCGATTGCCGCCCGCAATTCGGCCACGCGAATGACTTGGGGGAAAGGTGAATTTGCTGCCCAAACGTCCATGGTTGCGTCGATTCCTTGCCGCGGAGCGTGAAGTTTCCGGACCGCCCCCAACCCCCTGCCGGCATTAGCAAGTCCTACGCTACCTAGCTACTGTTTCCCCTGGCGTGAGTAGTGACTACTCGAATATCCCGGACCGCCTCCCGCTGGCCCGTTCAGGCTACTCACAGGCGTCCGTGTAAAGTGGAGCGCGTATTAACGGTCTCCACGGGTCTCCTGACGGTCCCGCTGGCTGCTTCTGGGGAGTAAGCGGCGCAGCTGTTTTCCATAACAGCAACGAATTTTGGGCGCGGCCACGGCTGCGCCAATCTGGCGGTCATGACCCGTACTTGGCGTGCCCTCGAAGGGCACCTGCCAACCCTGTTAATGTCCCCAACAGATATGTATCCCATAAAAAAAATGAAACACATGACCACCCCAATCATGGCTGTGTTGATCCTCCTTGTCGGAGTATTGACCGCCGGCTGCGCCGCCCAACCGGCGCCCAGCCCGTCGGCCTCCAGCAGTCCTTCATCGGCCAGCGCAGAAGCGGCGCCGGCAACGCTGAAGGCATCACCCTCACCCAGTTCGGCCCCGGCTGCGGCCCCCGCGGAGGAACCTGCACCCGCTGCGGTCACCGCGCCGGAAGCAGCTCCTGCAGCTCCTGCCACCGTTGCCGTGGCAGCTGCTGCCCCTGCGGCGGCACCGGCTGCCGCCAAGTACCCGCTGCACACCAACGTCGTGAGCACCACTTTCTGGGTGGGCGAAATCTTTAACGCCAACCTCGCGGACGGTTCCCAGGTCTGTTCAACGTACAACGGACAGTGGGCTTTCCAGCACACCGGGATCAATGCCGGCACCACTCCCGATTCGGCTTCAGGCTGCCCCGGCAGCATTTACGGCGGCTGTGACGGCGTGAGCTCCGGTTCCGGCAGCTCGTTCACCTGCGCTACCGAAGCACGGGATGCCTCCAACGGGTACTTCCCCAAGAACCAGCCCACGCCGCTGGAAAACCCGTTCTACCTCGACCTGCCCTACGACGATGTCAATGACAGCGTCGCGTTCCAGCAGCGCTGCCAGGTCATCCCCTGGGCCGCTGCGGACAACGCCGCCACCGGCGTTGACCACTGTGCGGACGGCAGCTACTCATACATGAAGAACCGCTGGGTGCAGATGACCGGACCGAACGGCAACGTCTGCTACGGACAGATCGAAGATGCAGGTCCTTCGAGCGGTTCCGAATACCACGACGCGAACTATGTCTTCGGAGCAGCCGACGCCCGCCCGGCCAACACCGACTTCTCCGCCGACGGCACCCAAGGCGCGGGAATGGACGTCTCTCCCGCGCTGAACGGTTGCCTCGGCTTTGCCGAGCTGGACGGCAGCGGAGATCACGTCTCCTGGCGGTTTGTTGACCGCGCCGACGTCCCGGCCGGACCGTGGCTGAACGTCGAAACCACTTCCGGTGTGAACTGGTAACCCCGGCACCGCACTGAACGCAGAGGCGCCCCTTCCGCACAGGACCACAGGGTCCGGCGGTAGGGGCGCCTTTTTGGGATCCGACGACGGCGCCGGGTTTTACGGTGCCGGCTTTTCGGCCTTAGCGGGTGACTCCCGCACCCGCCGTCGCTTCTTCAAGTTCGAGCGCCTCACCCTGGACGCGCCGTACCGGGCTGACCCACACCCCCGATGACGCCGCCGAGAAAGCCCGGGGAAGCACCATCAGGCAAATGACCGAGTCGAGGATCCGCATAAACGGAAAGAACGGCGCCATCAGCAGGATGCCTGGCCGGCGCAGTGCCAGGGCCGCAATGATTGTCAGCACGAGGTCCGGGAGGAAGACACCCAGGAGGACGTCCTGGGGACGCATGAGTCCGGACAGATACAGGAAGGATTCGCCGTTCTCACCGAACGCCTGCACCTGCATCGCCGCCACGAGCGACAGCAGGAAGACCGGAATCAGCAGCACGAAGAACATGCAGCTAATGACGAGTTCGACGATGTAGAACACCAGCACGAACCAGAACTTTCCGGCCTGCAGCCGGTGCCGGCGCACCGTCTGCCAAAAGCCCAGGATCCACCGGCGGACCTGCCGGGTGTAGTCCTGCAGGTTGTCCGGATCCTGTGTATATGCCACGGCGGCTGACGGGTGGAAGGCGATCCGCCCCAGCTTCTTGGCGTGGATCTCAAACGTCATGTTGAAGTCCTCGATGACCAGGCCAGGTGCCAGCACCTTGATTTTCGCGAGTGCATTGGTCCGGTACATGCTGGCGAAGCCGGGCACGATCGAAACAACGTTTGCGCCCCTGGCCGCCTGGCCGTATTTGAGCAGCAGCTGCACCACAATGTAGAGCCGTTCCCGGTAGGCCACCAGGAACCGGCCGAGCACGGTAGGAGCCGGCGGCGTCATGATCGACTTCGCCCGGCCCGCGACGGCAACCACGGAGGGATCAAGGAAGAGCGGCAGGCCGGTTTCCAGATAGTCCGGGGTTGGCCGGGTATCCGCGTCAAGCATCATCACCACCTTAAATTTCCTGCACAGTTCGAAGTGGGCGATCCCGGCGGCGAGCGCGCCGGCTTTCCCCCTGTTCGGTTCGAGCTCCAGGACCTTGACGCCGGCCGCCCGGGCAATGGCGGCAGTGTCGTCCGTGGACATGTCCGAGATGACGTGGATGTTCCGGAGCGGCACCAGCAGCGCGGCGGCCCGGATGGTCTCGCTGATGACCAGGGCCTCGTTGTGGGCGGCTATCAGTACCGCAACATTCGCCGGCAAGATCTTGGGGTCCCTGGCCCGGTGGCGGCCGTGCTCCCGCTGGATCTGTCCCCGGTGTGCCCGCGGAGCCGGCAGTGTGTGGGCGCCGTGGACGCCGGAGCCAATCCGGTTGGCCAGCGGCCACCGCTGGAGGAGCCTAAGCGCGCGCCCGCTCAGCGGGGGTCCCAGCGCCACCCTGCGAATGTATTGCTCATTGGCCAGGCGCAACAGCCCAACAAACGACCAGAAGACCGTGCTGATTCCGAGGACAAGGACAACGTAGACGGCTATCACAGTGACGGCGCTCCAATCGAGTCGTACATGGCATAGTCATCCGTCGTCAGGGTGCCGTTCCTGAAGAGGCTCAGCCCGAAGCTGATCGCGGTTGCGCCGGCGGGTAACGCCGGGGTGGTGAAGCTCGCCTGCGTATAGGAGCCTGCGGCAGCAAACCACGGGCTGGACGTCCAGTAGACCCAGGTTCCGGCCGAGTTCCGGTAGTAGACGGCGAACTGGGTGACCGTCGTCGAGGTGTACCAGGCGCGAAGCGAATAGGTACGGCCGGCGACGGCGGCCGGTGCGCACGATCCGGAGTCCAGGGTCGGGAGGAGTTTGGCGTCGCCGTTCACGTAGTTGCTCACCACGAGGCGTTCGGCCTTGGTCCCGGTCCTGGCCGTGGCCACGGTGCTGAAGGACGCGGTATTCGAACCGTACCCGGCGGTTTGCCAGCACTGCGGCACCGACCCGGCGCCCGCCGTTTCAAGGCTGGCGTTTTGCACCAGGTTCGTACCCGACGGCGCCGGCGGCGGCGCGGTCGGCGTGGACGAGGCGACGTCGATCATTTCGTAGTCGTCGGTAATGAGCGTTCCGTTGCTGAAGAGGTTGAGCCCGAAGCTGATGCCGCTGGCTCCCGCGGGCAGGGCCGGCGTAGTCCAGCTTGCTTTCTGGAATGTCGTGGCAGGCCCGAACCATGGGCTGGAGGTCCAGTACACCCAGGATCCGACGCCGGTCCGGTAGTAGAGGGCGAACTGGGTGTTGGTGGTGGATTTGTACCATGCCCCGAGCCGGTACGAATGCCCGGCTGTGGCGGTCGGTGAGCATCCGCCGAGGTCAAGGGACGGCAGCCATTTGGCATCACCGTTGACGTAGCCGGTCACCACCAGGCGCTCCGCCCTGGATCCTGTTCGGCCTGGGCTGACTGTGGTGAAGGTCGGCGAATTTGTGCCGTAACCACCTGCCTGCCAGCACTGGGGCACTCCGTTCACCAGCGTTTCCAGGCTGGGATTCTTCACCAGGTTGCCGCTTGTGGGCTGCGGCGGTACGGCCGGCCCTGACACGACAGGTTTGACCGTTCCGCCGATGACCTGGTTTACGGTCTTTACCGTGGTGGTGGCAGGCCGGGCCTTCAGCCAGGCCACGAACTGCTGGAAGACCGTGGGCGTGACATTGAGCGGATCCGCGCTGGACGCCGCAATGTGGTGGAATGTCAGTTGGATCCACCCGCCCACGGACTCAGCCTGGGTGACGGAGCGCTGGAGGTCCGCCAGTGTCCATGTGCTGTCCACCTGGTCCGGGGCCGCCGTGTTGTAGGCGTTACCCGGCGGGATGGTCTCGGCCAACGGGCATCCGGCACAGCTGAACCGGGTCTGAATGTCGCCCAGGCCGCGCGCACTGTTGTATCCGCAATTCCTCGCAACGCCCTCGACGGCGGCATTCGACGACGCAAACGGATAGGCAAAGCTCGTGACGGCAAACCCCCAGTTGGTCAGGTTGACCCGGTCGTTGCACACCTGCCGCGTGGCTTCATCGGACGGCAGGGTGACCAGGTCCGGGTGGGTTACGGTGTGGCCGCCGATTTCATGGCCGCTCGCGGCCAGGCCCTGGAGGTTGGCCACGGTCAGGTAATTGGCGCTGTTGATGACGCCCGAGGTGATGTAAAACGTCCCGTCGACACCGTAGTTGTTCATGATCTGGGCAGCGGTCATCTGGTCGGCGTTTCCGTCGTCGAACGTCAACGACACCACGGTGGGCGCCGCCGCCTGGGCCGGGACCGCCAGCACGGTCAGGCCCGAGACGGCCAGGGCCACGATGCCCATCGCCGTCACGGCCGACCGCGCCCATATTCGCACCCTGCGCCGCACGGCATCCACGTCAGTCCGGCCTGCTATTCGCCCGGAAGTATTCAACCTCATGGGAATCGACTCGATTCTTCTTTTCGAGCCCGTGGAGCCTCTGCGCTGGCAACGGGCGGGGCCTTACGGGGCGACCGGCGCCCCCGTGTCTAACATCTCGTAGTCATCTGTTGCCAGCTCCCCGTCGCTGAACAGATTCAATCCAAAGCTGATGCCGACGGCGTCTGCCGGCACCGGTGGTGTATTCCACTCAGCCTGCCGGTAGGCAGAGCTGGCGGGAAACCATGGGCTGGCTGTCCAGTAAGTCCAGGTGCCAACCTTGTTGCGGTAATACAACTCGAACTGCGTGGATGCCGTGGACGTGTACCAGGCCCGCAGCGTATAGCTGTGGCCGGGAACGACGCTCGGCGCGCAGGCTCCCAGGTCCAGGACCGGCAACAGTTTCGCGTCACCGGATACATAGCCGGTAACATCCAGCCGGCGGGCGATGTCCCCGCTGCGTCCGGGGGTCATGGTGCTCAGGACGTGTGAATTCTCGCCGTAGGTGGCCACCTGCCAGCACTCCGGGAGTCCGTATTTCCCCGCTGTTTCCAGGCCGGGATTGCGCAGCGCGTTGACGCCCGGCGGTGCCGCCGGAGCAGCCGGGCCGGCAACGGGAGCCTTGGCCCCTCCCCCGATGACGTCGTGGACGGTGCGGATGGCCGTGGTGCCCTCATCGGTACGGGTGGCCAGCCACGCTACGAAGTCGCTGAACAGTGCCGGGCTGACGGACCGCGGACCGCCGCTGTCATCGATGTCGAAGAAGCTCAGCTGCAGCCAGCCGCCGCCCGTTTCAGCCTGCATAACTGCCTGCTGCAGGTCATTGATGGTCCATGCAGAGCCGATTTCAGGCGTCGACCTGGTACTGAACGGATCCGCCGGACGGACTGTTTCAGACACTGCGCAATCCGTGCACCCCAGCCGGCTGCGGATATCGCCCTGACTGCGCGCGCTGTTGTACCCGCAGTCGGCCACCATGGCCTCGGCCTCAGGCGACTTCGCTGCAAACGGGTAGGAGAACGATGTGACCTTGAAGCCCCAATCAGTCAGATTGGTCCGGTCATTGCAGACCTGCCGCTTGGCCTCATCGGGGTCCAGTGACGTGAGGTCCGCAAGGGTCACAGTGTGGCCGCCGATCTCGTTTCCGTCGGCGGCCAATGTATGGAGGTCCTCGACCGTCATGTAGTCCTTCGCCCCCATAAATCCTGAGTTGACGAAGAAGGTCCCCCGCAATCCGTGGGTTCGCAGGGTTTGGGCCGCGGCCAGCTGGCTTGCCCGGCCGCCGTCGAACGTCAGCGTCACGGTGGTCAGCGCCAGGCTGGTATCCACGGGTGCCGAAAAATTCTTCAGGGGCCCGGGTGCATTTCCGTCCGGCGCCGCGCCTTGGTTCGGCGCAAGGGCGGCCGACCCCGTCAGGAGGGCAAGAGCACCCAGCCATGAGACTGCCCAGAGCGTGGTCCGCTTTCGCTGCCTGGTCAATCCGGACCGGAGCGGATGGCCCTGGTCCTCCAATGGTTCCAGCCGTTGCCTCATGACAGATATCCCCTCTTACATCCGTATTGCCCGGCCGCAAGAGGATCCCCCCAGGCCGCAGTGATTCATGAATTGACACCTCGAAGGGGTCGGTGACGACTGGGGGGAAGCCTTGGTCTCAAAGGCTTGTTCGCCACCGACCCCCGTTCATGGGCCCCGGGCCTGTGCGCCAGGGCTGGCTGCCTCACGGCAGCGGTGTCGGCAGGATTGGGAGAGAAAGCAACAGCGGATTCCGCCGGCCGGGGCAATGCTGCCGCCATGACCGTCACGAACTGCCGTTGAGGGGCATGGTTGCGTGCTTTCGCCCGCAATACTGCGTCCATTCCCATTTTGAGACCCGATTCTCCCCCGGAACTCTGTATCTATCCGACATCCAAAGCCTATTAAGAGGAGCGATCGGCGGCACGAGTGGCGCCTACCCGTCTTTCGGTACACCAGGTGCCGGTCAGACCCGCTGCCACTCGTCCACTACCCGGATTGGTACTCGATGTACACCTGACGACACCCGTATTGGCTTGCGGCCAGACACCGCCACCAGGCAGGTCGTGGTGAAATGGTGTCTAAGTTCACTGGAGGGGGGCGTGGGACCTGATGACAGCATTGAACCGCGGCTCGGAGCCGGCTGCCGCGGCCGACGCGGAGACCGCGCCGGCACCGGTTCCCGGCGGATCCCGGCGCGGGGTGCGGCGGAGGAACCTGGGGCTGCGGCAGCCCTCGACGCCCCTTATGACGGCCGTTGCCGTGGCCACCATCCTGGCCTGCGTCATCTTTTTCTGGACATGGCGGTCCGGCCTTGCCACCGGGGCGGCACAGCCGACGTGGTTCGCCGGATACGTGGACGTTACGGTTTCGCCGGCATACGCCTTCGAAGAGTCCTCCGGGCCGGCCACCAGGGACGTGGTGCTGGCGTTTCTGGTTGCTTCCCCCGAGGACTCCTGCGTGCCCAGCTGGGGTGCAGCCTACGGCCTTGAAAAGGCTGGAACGGCCCTTGGCCTGGACAAACGGCTTTCCGTGCTTCGGTCGCAGGGTGGGGCAGCCTCGGTTTCCTTCGGGGGTTCCCGAAACCGTGAATTAGCCACCGCCTGCGAGGACGAGGGCAAGCTCCGCACTGCCTACCGGGACGTTGTTGAACGTTACGAGCCTTCATTCATGGACTTCGACCTGGAGGGCGCGGATCTCCTTGACCAGGCCGGCGGCGAGCGCCGGGCCAGGGCAGTGGCGGCCCTGCAAGGGGACCGCAATGCGTCGGGTCAGAAGCTCGCCGTCTGGTTGACCCTGCCGGCTTCTCCACGCGGCCTTACGGACGCGGGAATAGCCGCCGTGGAGCAGATGCTCCAGGCGGGCGTCCGGCTGTCCGGGGTCAACATCATGACCATGAACTACGGTGCCAGCCGCAGCAGCTCACAAGGGATGCTGGAGGCAGCCAAGGCAGCGGCCGACGCCACCCACGATCAGTTGGGTATCGTCTACCAGCGGGCGGGCATCAATCTTAGCCGCGAACAGATCTGGAAGAAGATCGGGCTGACGCCCATGATCGGGCGCAACGACCTGCCGGGCGAGATCTTCGAACTGGACGCAGCCCGGGGCCTGAAAGACTACGCGGTGGAACTGGGGGTCCAGCGCCTCTCAATGTGGTCGCTCAACCGCGACGCCCCCTGTCCGTCCAGTGAGCAGGGGCAGGACGCAACATTCACCTGCAGCGGTGTGGACCAGGGCACGGCGCGTTTCTCCGATCTTTTGGGATCCGGGCTCCCGGGCAGGATGGGCTGAGCGCTCGCAGCTACTTCACCTGGCTGGTGGTGACCACGTCCAGCCAGGGACCGGGCGGAACATCCTGAAAATCGACGAACTGCCAGTCCACTTTGTCCGATTGGCCGTCCAGGTCACTGAAGCCCAGGCAGCCGTTGAGTGCCGGCGAAACGTCCATGCCGGCGCCGTTGAACTTCTTGTTGGCGGGCCGCGCGTCGTTTGATCCGAAGACGTACTCCTTATCCTGGTACTGGCCCGGGCCCGCATCCTGAATCTGGCCGTAGCACTCCTTGCCGTCCTTGCGGATTTTGACCCAACGGTTCTTCATGTAGCTGAAGGAGCGGTTGGTGGCCTGTCCTCTGTACCCTTCGTCGTTGGCCCAGGGAATAACGTCTGCCCGTTCGCGGAAGGCTGCCGGATTATTGACGTCGTCGTAGGGAAGGTCCAGGTAGAAGGGGTTCTCCTTGGGCTTGAAGCTGCTGGGTGCGTAACCGTTTGAATCAGATCGCGCCTCGGTCTCGCACTTGCCGGCCGTGACCTTGCCATCACAGCCGCCGTAGCTCCTCATCCACTGCGAGTCGTAGGTGGAGAACACCTGGCTGCCGTCCGCTGCGTTGGGGTCAAAGACCTCCCCCACCCAGAAGGTGGTGGCCACAATGTCTGTATGCCACGGGTATCTGCCTTGTGGTTCCGGCTTCGGCGGCGTGCAGGCCGTAGCACCCGCCGCCAGCAGCAGGACTGCTGACATAATTCCGCCCAGGCGGCGGCTGAGAACGGAGCCTCGATGTTTCATTTCTGATCCCCCGAATCAATGAATATGCCTGCTTGGAGAACGGTAAGCGGACTGGACGGTGTTGCGGGAGAGCGGCGCGGACCGGACAGCGGCGAGGGCGGCCGTGCATCCGGGGGACTTCCTCCGGATGCACGACCGCCCGTGCCTGGCTGGTAACTGAGTTGCCGTGAACTTGCCTTTAGGGCGGGCCTACATGCCCTTGGGGAAGTTCAGGTTGTACCGGTAGATGAACGCCGCCACCTGGTCACGGTTGATGGATGCTCCCGGCCTGAAGGTGCCATCTGCGAAGCCGAACGTGATTCCCATGTCGGCCAGCCAGCGCACTTCGTTGTAGAAGCCGTTACCGGCAGGCACATCGGGGAAGACGGGCGCCGTTGCGCTCACCGCCGGACTGCCGTTCATGCGGTAAAGGAACGCCGCCATTTGATCACGGTTGACCTGCTCATAGGGGTGGTAGCCCCCGTCCGCGAATCCCCGCGTGATGTTTTGGGACGCCAGCCACTGGATTTCGTTGTAGAAATCATGGGTGGTGGGAACGTCCGGGAACCTCTGCGGGCCCGCCGGTACAGCCGGGCTTCCGGCAAAGCGGTAGAGGAAGGCCGCCATCATGCCACGGTCCAGCGTGACCCCGGGCTTGAACGTGCCATCGGCGTATCCGGTAGTGATCAGGTTGTTGGCCATCCAGCTGATCTCGTTGTAGAAGAGGAACGTCGAGGGTATGTCCGTAAACGTCTTGACCCCCACTTTGTCGTACAACTCATAGTTGTCGGTGGTTAGGGTGCCGTTGGCAAACAGGTTTAGCCCGATGCTGATGGCCGTCGCGTCCGCAGGAACGGCAGGCGTATCCCACTTGGCCTGCACCCAATTGTCCGAGGCAGCGAACCAAGGGCTGGAGGTCCAGTAGACCCAGGCACCCTGAGCCGTCCGGTAGTGCGCATCGAACTGCGTCACTCCGCCCACCGCCTTGTACCAGGCTTTGACCTCGTACACGTGGCCGGGGGTGGCACTCGGGGCGCACTCCCCTGTGTCCAGTTGGGGCAGCAACTTGCCGTCTCCTGTGGCGTAACCGGACACCACAAGCTGCTGCGCGGCTGTGGCTGTGCCGCCGTGGCCCGGTGACACGTTCGAGAACGTGCGGGTGTTGGTTCCGTAGCCGCCGCCCTGCCAGCAGCGCGGAAGGAGTGACCCGTTCAATCCGGGCGTCTCGAGACTGGGGTTCTTGATGAGGTTGCCGGCGGTCCGGGGTGCCGGGGCCGGAGGACCGGCGATCACAGCTTTGGTGGGCTTGTTGATGACTTCCTTGACCGTCTTCACCTGCACCGGGTTGGTGGTGTTTGTGGCCTCCTGATTGGCCAGCCAGTCGGCAAACTGGTTGAAGACCTCCGTGCTGACGGTGAGGGGGTCCTTCACGCCAGAGACGGGGTCGATGCCGGTCCCAATGTGGTGGAAGGTGAGCTGCACCCAGCCGCCGCCGTTGGCTTGGGCCTGGGTCACCAGGGACTGGATATCCGCCAGGGTCCAGGTCTCATCGAGCTGGTCTGGAGCTCCGGTGTAGTAAGGATTAGCGGGAGTCAACGACTCGGCAAACGGAAAGGTCTCCGAGCCGGCAACTTTGCTGCGGATATCGCCCAGGCCACGCGCACTGTTGTAGTTGCACGCTGCCACAGCGGCTTCGGCGCTCGCGTTTGCCGAAGCAAACGGGTAGGCGAAGTTCTGAACGTCCAGCCCGTATCCGGACAGAGTGGCGCGGTCGCCGCAGACCTGGCGTGCCAGCTCATCCGGTCCTACTGCCGCAAGGTCAGCGTGGGTGACGCTGTGGCCGCCAATCTCGTTGCCTGCCGCCTGAAGCGCCTGGGCCTGAGCTGTGGTCATGTAATTCGGCCGGTTCATATAGCCGGAGGGCAGGAAGAATGTGCCGGGCATCCCCAACGAATTGATCTTGGCTGCGGCAGGAATCTGGTCGGCGTTGGCGTCGTCGAACGTCAGCGTCACGACAGTTTCGCCAACAGCGTTGGCGGCGGGGGCTGTGAGCCCCAACAGGGAGGCGGCCAAGGCCACCGTGGTTGAAGCTGCCAGCCAGCGGGCCTTCCGCCGGCCAGGCGGTCGCTCAGCCCTGTGCCGGGGCTCTGAGACCGCAGTGTTGCGTTGCAGTAGCGTCATGGAACTCAACTCTTTCGTCGAAGGTGCACATAACTTTTGACGGTTGCCGCCCCCCGTCCGGCGCGGCACCTCACGGACGGCTAGTTGGCCGCCATCGTGACTTTCCACCCGAGCGGATCGGGCGCTTTCACCGGGCGGTGGTCGGCCGCCACGTTCTGGATGATCTGGTCCAGGGTGGTCTTGGGATCAAAACCCACCAGATCCTTCGCTTTGCTGTTGTTGGGTACACGGCGGCGCATGTCCTCGTAACCCTCCGCGTAGGCCTGCTCATAGGGCACCAGCGTGATGGGGCTCTCGCTGCCAAGCAGTTCGACAATCCTCTGGGCGAGCGTGAGGATCGAAATCTCGTAGCTGCCGCCCAGGTTGTAGGCATTGCCGTACGCGGACTCCTCCTCGGAGATCCTGGTAATGGCAGGGACGATGTCGCCCACATAGGAGAAACACCGTGTCTGGTGTCCGTCGCCGTAAACCGTCAGCGGCTCGCCGGCGAGCGCCTGCCTGACCAGGCGCGGCACCACCATTCCGTACCGTCCCGTTTGCCTGGGGCCCACCGTGTTGAACAGCCGTACGATGGCCACCGGAAGCCCGAACTGGCGCCAGTACGCGTGTGCGAACGCCTCGTCTATTCCTTTGGCGGCGGCATACGTCCACCGCGATTTGAGGGCCGAGCCGAGGATCCTGTCTGATTCCTCCGACAAACTATCCGAGGTGTTCTTGCCGTAGATCTCGCTGGTGGATGCCAGCAGCAGCGTCGCGCCCGATTCCAGCACGGCATCCAGCACCACTTCCGTGCCGTGGATGTTCGTCCGCAGGCTTTCCAGCGGGTGCTCCACAATCAGGTTGACGCCGACGGCGGCAGCCAGGTGGAAGACCCGGTCAGCGCCGGCCACCACCCGGTCCACCGCCGCGCGGTCGAGGATGCTGCCCTCGACGAAATGAAAATCCCGGTGGCCAATCACAGTCCGGAGATTTTCCAGGCGCCCGGTAGAGAGGTCGTCCAACACCGTTACTTTGTCGCCGGCCGCGAGGAGGTGCTCCACGAGATGGCTCCCGATGAAGCCGGCTCCGCCGGTGATTGCTGTTTTCACTTCTCCTACTTTCTTTTGAAGACCAGCGACGCCGCTGGAATCACAACCTCGTGACGTTTGTGCCGGCGGGCAGCCGGTAGGTGGTGTCAAGGACGGCCGGCGCATCGCGCAGCCAGTCGATGTCCATTGCGGCGTGCCGGGTGTGCAGGATCACCAGGTCTGCATCCCAGACCGACGGATCCTCGAGGGACTCGAGTGCACCGCCCTGGCCATCCGGAGCGGTGGGGCACCACGGATCGTGGTACGCCACATCTGCGCCGCCGGCGATCATCGCGGCGATGATTTCCAGCGCCGGAGATTCGCGGAGGTCCTCCACATCGGGTTTGTAGGCCACACCAAGGACCAGCACGCGGGCGCCGGAGATTCCGTGGTTCCGGTCCGACAGGATGCGGCGGGCCTTTTCCACCACCTGGTGGGGCCTTCCGGCGATGCCGGCCATGGCGTGTTCGATGACGGGAGCCGTGACCCTGGCTTTCCGCAGTTGCCAAAGCAGGTAGTGCGGGTCGCAGGGAATGCAGTGCCCGCCGACGCCCGGCCCGGGAGTGAAAGGCATAAAGCCGTAGGGCTTGGTCGAGGCCGCATCGATTACGTCCATGACCTCCATGCCCAGCCCGTGGCAAATGTCCGCGAACTCGTTGGCCAGGGCGATGTTCACGGCCCGGAAGGTGTTTTCGACGAGCTTGGTCATCTCGGCCACATCTGCGGAGGGCACGACGTGCACCAGCTTGGTGCTGGCCTGCAGCAGCGCCTCTGCGGCTTCACCGCAAGCCGGCGTGACTCCACCGACCACCCTCGGCACGTCCTCGTGTGAGAAGGCGTCCACTCCGGGGTTGATGCGCTCCGGCGAGAAAGCCACGAAGACGTCCCGCCCGGGGATCAGGCCCTTGGCAGCCAGCGGAACGGCCAAAAGGTCCCGGGTGGAGCCCACATACGTAGTGGACGTGAGCATCAGCAGCTGGCCCGGCACGGCGAACTCAACCACCGAAGCGCAGGCTGCCCGGAGAATCCCGAGATCCGGCACCAGGTAGGGATCCACCGGGGTGGGAACACACACAACCACTGCTGCGGCCCGGGCCAGCAGCGAGAGGTCCGTGCTGATCATGAACGACGGATCCTCGAGGGCGTTGCTGAGGCGGACCTTGTCCGAGTCGAGCAGGTCTGCCTGCTGGGACCGGATTACCGCCAGCCTGTTCTCGGACACGTCCAGGCCCAGGACGCGCCGTCCTGAAGCGTTGATGGCAAGCGCTGTTGGCAGGCCGACGTAGCCCAGTCCGACAATCGCGACATCGAACGTAAACGTGAGATCCTGGGCTTCCGATTCGTTTGCCTGGACCGGCGACTCAACGGCTTCCGCCCCTTCGGCGGTTCCGGCTCCGTTTCCCTGCCATTCCCGGGAATCCTCGAGCAGCGGTGGAAGGGCTGCCCTGGTCAGCGGTGCCTTATGGGTTTTTAGCTTGGTGTTCGGTGTCATGCTAAACCGACCTCCCGGTATTCGTGTTGTCCCTTGTGTGTGAAAGCCGGCGACGAAGACTGGCAGATCCCGGTCTCAGAAGACGCTGCCCGGATCGTCGCCGGCTCGAATGGGGTGCCCGCAATCAGCGGGGTGCTGGTCGCCCTGAAGGTTCGTTCCAGGTGGATTGCCACATGAAATTCCGAAAGCCAAGTGTCAGCTGATTGGTGCATTTAGAGACCCACTTCTTTCCCCAATATTTGCCTGCGGCCCAACAAGCTACAGCGTATTAACCAACCACCTGCCGGGGCGCGAGTGGGCTCTACCCGTCTTTGCGGGTGCATCCCCGACCGGAACTGGGTGGTACGCGCCCGGCCCGCCCCCACTACTCGCATCGGTACTCGTTCGGAGGCAGCGCGAAATGAGTGATGGCTCCGTCTTTCGGCGCACGGGCAGACTCAACGGGCAGCGGACGCGGTCCTGTTTTCGTGGCGGCAGCCGGTCAGAGTGCAACCGGACAGCCGGAAGCCGGACGGCAGGGACCCGGCTCCCGGGTCCCTGCCGTCGGGCCTGGAAGTGGCGTAACTACGCGGTACCGGGCAATCCGGCGTGGCGGGCACCGTAGGCAACCATTGCCAGGTCTTCCCGATGGCTGATGCCAAGTTTGGCGAACATCCGGTACAAATGCCCTTCCACAGTCCGGAGTGAAAGCCCGAGCTGAAGCGCGATCTCGCGGTTACTCGCCCCGGCCTGGACGAGGGCTGCGATTTCCTGTTCGCGCCGCGTCAGCTTGTGCAGGTCCGGCGGCATCTCAGCGGCCGAGGACCCGGTCTTGTTGAGGGCGGCATTGCGCTGCTTGACGAGCTTCTGGGCCTCGAACTGACGGGGTTTGTCCCCCCGCGTCTCCAGGATCCGCAGGGCGTGGGCGGCGCATTCCGCAGCGGCCAGATCCAGTCCGTCCCGCGCCGCGGCGTCGCTCATTTCCACCAGCCGGTTGACGTCCTTGGCGGCAAGCGCCCGGCAATACGCGGCCACGAATTCCGCACTGCGGCCTTCGCACCCTTCCGCCGTTGCGGCAAGGCGCGGCACCACGGACAAATCGCCGAGCCGGAGCACCAGGGAGAGGATCTCCACTTCATAGCTGAGGAAGCCGGAGGCAGCGGCGGCATCGGCCAGTGCAATTAGCTTGGACACCGCAGCCTGGACACCGACTTGTTCGGCCCGTGCCGCCACGGCGTAGGCCCGCCCCAGCAGCGAGGCATGGCGATGGTCCGAAAGCAGCGCGTCGTAGGCGTCGGCATGAGCTTTGGCTGTGTCCGCCCGGTTGAGGATGGACGCTGAATAGGCCGTGGCCGCGAGTGCATCGGGCAGGTCGCCGCCGGCATCGGAGAGGCGCAGCACTTCGGCTGCCTGGCTCAGTTTGGGCAAGGCGGCGCCGATGGTGCCCCGCCGCAGGTCCGCGTTTCCAGCCGCGAGGTGAAGCATCCCGCCAAAGTAGATCAGGGAGTTGGAGGCCTGGGCGATGTGGTTCTGCAGGTAGGCATCCAGGACATCGAGTTCCCCGGCATGGAGCAGCGCCAGCAGGTAGCGCCGCATCACGAACTCGGCGTACTCAAGGCGCCGGTCGCCGCTGGCGGCGAGGATGTCCTCGACCACCATCACCACCTGGAGTGCCGAAACGGCACGTCCGGTAAGGGCCAGCGACTCTGCCAGCAACGTGCCGGCCAGCAGCCGGGACTCGTCGTCGTCCGTGGACTCCCAGATCTCCTGCAGTTCCGGTTCTGCTTCCACGTGGCGTCCGGCCGCCTGATAGCCCTCCAGGGCCAGCAGCCTGCTGCCCAGCCGCGCCGTCTCAAGTTCCTTGGCATCGAACTCGGGATGGGCCTCTTCCAGCCGGGAGACGGCTTCCGCCCACGCATCAGCGGCCCGCAGCACAGCCTCCGGCCCGTTTCGCTGGCCGGCTGCCAGTTGGGCCGCCAGCATGGAAGCCTGCCGGACGGTGCGCAGGTCCGTCGCCTGTTCCACCACGCCTTCCAGGCACAGGCCGGCTCCCAGCGGATCCCGGCCGTACAGCTTGGCGCGGGCCAGTTCGACCTGTGCCGCGAGCTTCAGGGACGGCTCCCTGATGGCGCCCACCACCCGTTCCACGTAGTCGGGTATGAACAGCCGGTTTGCCAGCTGCGCTGCCTCCAGGATGTCGGCGTCGGGAACGGTCGCCCCGGACTCCAGCGCCCAGGTGACATGCCGCAGCCTGCCGTCCAGTGTCTCCGGCCGCGAGTCCAGAAGGTCCACGATCCGCCGTCGAATGGTCACGCTGCGGGCGGTTGGTACCAGCTGCCTGATCACCTCACCGATCAATGGTTGAGCCAGCCGGACGTGCCTCGCCGGATCCGCCGAAATCGCGATGAACTGCAGCTCCTTGAGTTCGTCGACGGCACGGCTGTCGCTGGCGCGCTGGAGGACGCTCAAGGGGATCGCTTCGGCAAGGGCCACTGATTCCAGGGCCTGCCGCTGGTCAGGGTTCAACTGCATGATCTGGTTCCTGACCAGGTCCATCAGCCGGACGGTGGCCGCTCCCGGCTCGCCCAAAAGCACCCAGGTGTCATTGCGCCGCAGCAGGTGGCCGCGGCTCTTGGCATGGGCTATCAACTCCAGCAGGAACATCGGGTTGCCGCCGGACGACCTGAAAAGGACCGCACTGGCGCTGGGCACGAGCGGCGATCCCAGGGTCCGGGTGCAGAGCTCATCGACCTCGTCCTTGGTCAGCGGCTGCAGCTCGAAACGGTCCACCAGCCCTTCCGACCACATGGACAGCACTTCGGGTGGCGGCGACGGGTGCGGCCTGCACAGCAGCACCACCCTGGCGGCTTCCGCCGCTGCCAGTTGCGCGATCACGGCGGCGCTGCTGTCATCCAGGTGGTGCGCATCTTCGACCACCAGCACAGCCTGCGATTGGTCCCTTTGGCCCTCCGGATTGAGTTCCGTCACGAGTGCCTTGAGCACGGCGCGGGGCTGGTCCGTCTGGCCGGGTGTCAAAGCGGTCAGCAAAGGAGCCAGGGCCGCGTAGGGAACCTCGGAGAGCGACGGCCCGGCATAGACATGGAAAGGACGGACGCGGCTGCCAAGCTCAAAGAGCACTTCGTTGGTGAGCGCCGTCTTGCCGATGCCGGCGTCGCCCAGGATCAGGGCGCCCGGGCCGTTCGTGTCGACCAGGCAATCAACAACCGAGGCAACCATGCCGAAGCGCCCGATCAGCCGCTCTGCCGTGAGGGTGGTTTCAGTCATGGCTAGTCATCTCCTGTACTGCCAAGGGCTACCGGAAGCTCCAAGCGCTCTTCGATTTTCAGCTTGCCGTAGATCTGGTAAAGGTGGCCCTCAACCGTCCGTACCGAAACGTGCAGCTGGGCCGCGATGCTCTTGTTGCTCGCTCCGGCGGCAGCCAGCTGGGCTATCTGGAGTTCACGTGCGGTGAGCGTCAGCCGGTCGTGGTTGCCGTCCTGCGGCGTCCGCAACCTCCGGCGGCAGGTTTCCGCCAGGTGCTTGGCCTGCCGGATCAGGCTCCGCTCGAGCCGCGCCTGGTCGAGGTTCAGGACCGACTCGGCGATGTCCAGGGCAAACCTGTCGTTGTGCAGCCGGGCTGCGAGGTTGGCGGCGGCCATGAGTTCATCAGCTCCGCCGGCCATAACACCCCGCGCGTACTGCGCGCACAGTTCGGCAAAGGGCCCCTGGCTGTTTAATGCAGCATCCAGCAGCCGCGGCGCGGCAGCGGATTCTCCCAGCCTGACGGCCGAGCTCAGGCACAGCAGCTCGTGCCCCACCGTGCCCGTGGAGCGATCGTCGTCTGCCAGGCGCAGCAGCTGTTCAATCCCGGTCCGCGCACCATCCAGCTCCGCCCGCGCCAGCGCCGTGAAGTAGCCCTCCGCCCTGGAGACCTTCCAGGTTTTCCGGCGGGAAGAGGATTCCGTCTCTGCCAGGTAGCCAAGTGCCTGTTCGCGCTCCCCCTGCAGGGCCGAGGCATAGGCGGCCGCCGCACAGGCCAGCGTGAGGATGCCTTCGCTGTCCTGGATCCGCAGCTGGCTGATGCCGGGAACCAGCAGGTCCAGTCCGTCCCGGCCGCGGCCCTGCATGCAGGCGCAGATCGCCTCGGGCACTTCGGTGGCGCTGAACCGCCGATAAACGACGGACGACGGGAGCCAGTCCTCGGTCGGCAGCGTCTCGGTCGCTTCGTCCCATCGGCCGGCCACCAGGTAGGCGAAGCGCAGCCGCGAGATCACTGACTGGGCGATGGCCACCGGAATCTCCGGCCGCAGGCACTGCAGCTTCAGCTGTTCGGCGAGGTCGGCGGCATCGGACTGCCGACCCGTCACAGCCCAGGCTTCACAGAGCCAGCTTCCCGCCTGAAGACGGAATTCCGCGCTGTGGAATTCAACGCTGTCCAGGGCTTCGGCAAGGCTCGCGGCCATATCCCGGTACGTTCCGGAATAGCCGGCCGCTTCGGCTTCGGCCAGTGTCAGCTGTTCCCGGATGCGCCTGAGGTCCGGCACCGACAGTTCGGCGGCCGGACCTGTTGAGTCCTCATACAGTACTTTTCGTGCCCGGGCCAGGGAATCCGGGGCCTCTTGCCAGGCGTCGGGACTGGCGAGGAACACAGAGCTCTCCGCCAGGAGAAGCC
Source organism: Arthrobacter oryzae (assembly GCF_031454875.1). Lineage (GTDB taxonomy): Bacteria > Actinomycetota > Actinomycetes > Actinomycetales > Micrococcaceae > Arthrobacter > Arthrobacter oryzae_D. The sequence continues at coordinate 144,048 of NZ_JAVDRQ010000012.1, read as the reverse complement.
CTATCCATTCCGCGAGCGCGGGGTCCCCCCGAGACACCTCGCGATGTCGGCGGACAACTGCCAGGGCCTCCTCCACCTCGCCCAGCGTCATCAGCGCCGTAACCTCTTCGGTGACCGCTGCGGCCAGCCCCTCATGCTCCTTGATGGTCCGGACAAACCGCAGCGCCAGGGGGGCATCCAGGCGCCGATTGGCCAGGCGTGCAGCGGAGAGGGATTCATCCGTCGACAACGCTGCACCGCAATCGAGCGCCCAAACGGCGAACGGCAGTTCCGTTGCCGGCGTCCGAAGGGAAGGCGCCGCAGCCGAGAGCACCATTTCACGGAGCTCGTTGCTCCGGCCCGGCGGGACGTTCTCCCGCACCACATCGGCGACGAGCTGGCTCTGGATCCTGACGCGGCGGGGAAGGGAATCCTCGACCGCCAGGACCCCGCGTTCTTCGAGGGCGTCCACGTCGTCGGCATCAACAAGCGTGAGCAGAGTATCCAGAGGGAGCGTCTCAGCCAGCGACAGGATCTCCAGGATCCGCCGGTCAGCCTTGCCCATGCGTCCCAGCCGGGTGGCAATCAGGTCAGTGATCGCCCGTCCGTGTACATGCTGCTCCGCAGTCAGCACCCAGACCCCGTCCCGGACAACCAGGGAACCTGAATCGGCAAGTTCCATCGCCAGCATCTTCAGGTAGTGCGGGTTTCCGTCGCTGGCTGCCCACAGCGATTGGACGGCGGAGTGCGAGACCTTGGCATTGAGCCCTTCCTCCAGCCAGCTGACAGCCTCGCGGAAGGACAGCGGTTCGAGGTTTACGCGGGTGAGGAACCCGCCGTCGCAGAGTCCTGAGATCTCAGCCGAGAGCCGCAGCGGGTCAGAGCACGTGAGGACCAGTCGAACGGCGCGGTTACGTGCCAGCTGGGCGATTGTGACGGCTGTCAGTTCGTCAGCTTCGCCGGCATTGTCGACAAAGAGGTAGACGGTCTTCCCGGCGGCGCGTTCACGCAGGAGCCGCATGAGTCCGGACAGGACCAGTACGGGGTGGTTCAGGTACCCCGGCTCCAGGTCGCTTAACAACATATTGAGTGCGCCGTAGGGGGAACGGGAGAGGGCTGCGCTGCATCGGAGCGTTACGACCAGGGAATCATCGCGGAACTGTTTGAGGGCGTGGGTGGTGAGGAAGGTCTTTCCGGTACCGGAGGATCCGGTCACCAGGACTCCCCCTGTGGACTCGGCCAAGGCACGGGTGATGTCGCTGACAGCCTGTTTCCGGCCAATCAAAGGCCATGCGGCGCCCCTTGCCATTCCGGCGGATCTGGTGGCGTGTGTCCTGGCCACGTTATCGGCTGTCAACATGAGTGAGACCTCTGTATTTATAAGCGATTCCTGGTAACCCAAATTAACCAGCTGGGACGCCCGCGAACACCAGTAGTGAGTACTCGAATTTGCCCTTTACTCATACCTGTACCTGCAAGGCAGGTACCCCCGATCGCTCTATCGGGATACGCAGGGAACCACCAGGCCGCCACGAAACCGCCATTTCAGGGCCTCCCGGGCGGCAAAATAGTTAACAAGTCTCCGTGGCAGCGCCGGTGCGCGATCACCAGCGAGTAGTACGCGGCGGCCAGGTACTTACTTCCCGGGTGGCCTGTTGGCCCGAGCCGGCGCATCCTCGATGATTCCGGCAGCCGCCGCCAACTCGTCACGTCCGGCGATGCCGAGCTTCAGATAGCACCGGTACAGGTGGCCCTCCACCGTGCGGACGGAGATCTGGAGCTTGTCCGCGATCATGCGGTCGCTGAGTCCGGTTGCTGCCAGCCCCACAATGTTTCGCTCGCGCTTGGTCAGGACAGGTGCCACCGTGTCCGGCTGGGCCTCACTGCCCGCGTGCCCCAGCTCTTCGTTGCACCGGGCAATGCCGGCGCGGGCCATGGCCGCCAGCTCCCGGTTCCGGCTGCGGTCCAATGACGCCAGGGCGGCCGAATAGGCGTCGGATGCCAGCTGGAAGACGGAAGCCGCGTAAAGAGCGTCCCCCGCACGGAGGTAAAGTTCCGCGCTCCCGTCGGCGAGCGCGGCACAATACTCAGCCAGTGCTCCGGCCCAAGGGCCCTCTACTGAGCCGGCGACTGCAGCCAGCCGTTCGAGCCTGGTGGTGTCGCCGAGCGCCAGCGCCATGGCCAGGGCGTTCAGCTCCAGGTAGCGCGCATCCTGTTTGGCTGCTTCCTCCGCACTCTTGGTGAGGGCGGCGATTCCGCTGCCGTCGCCGCGGAGGTGCTCGTCACCGGCTGCCAGGAAATCGCGGGCAAAGGCCGTCACCAGGTGCATGCCGCGCTCGCCCCAGGCCTCGTATTCCTGCCTCAACCTGCCGGCCTCCGCTTGGCTGCCCTGGGTTGCCGCCACGTAATAGGCCATGGCCGCGCAGAGCCGGAACATCTGCTGGGGATCGCTGTCGCGGAGGGCTTCGAGTCCTGTGGTCAGGAGCTCCAGGGCTTCGGCAAGTTTTCCCTGCCGGACTGCGATATAGCCCATCACCACGTAGGCTGCACCGCTGAACGAGACCATGGCGGAGCCGAATGAGGTATCCGCATAGCCCGCCAGGAGCTGCTGCGCCTCGGCCCAGTCCCCGCCGGCGAGGTCGCAAGCGATGAGCCGGACCACGATGAATTCCGGGAGGAAGAAGATGTCGTTGTCCGGAGCCTGCGCCTGGCCGTAGGCATCCATGGCGAGCTGGCGCCCCTGCAGCGGGTACCCCAGCGCGCACAGCCGCTCGGCCTGGAGGGCAAGCGCCATTGACCTGGTGAGGGCGCCGTCGGGCTCCCCCGCCGAGCTGCCGGCCGCCAGCAGTGCCTCCAGCAGGGGGCCCATCCCCCGGTAGTCGCCCGACAGTGAGAGCGCCATCAGTTCCACCAAAGTTGCCCGGCGTTCCGTGGCTGCGAGGATCCCCGGTGCGTCCGCGGGATTGGCCGCGGCCTCCTCTTCGCCCCACTGACGGAGCCTGCGGGCGTCGTCCGCAATGTCCGAGGCGGGGTGTCCGAGCGCCGTCCGCGTGGCGGATCTCAGGAGGCTGTTGACTACCATGTGCGTGAGTCCGCTGCCTGCGTCCACGTTCACGTTCAGGAGGGCCGCGGCTTCGTCGTAGTGTCCAAGGTTGTAATGCGACCGGGCCATCACAGCCCGGGCAGTCTGCTGCAGCTCAGGGTCCTGGACGGCCCAGGCGATGCGAAGGGCCGTCTCACTCTGGAAGAGCTTGCAGGCAAGCACAGCGGCCCGAATCAGCAGCCGGCCCGGCACTTCCGCGCCGCAGTCCAAGGACCAGGAAACCATGCGGAGCAGTGACTCCGGTTTGTCCGCGGAGACTTCCATCCGGGACACAAGCTCGCGGTGCAGCTGGAGGCTCCGGGCCGCCGGAACGATCCTGCGCAGCACTTCCCCGTAGACGGGGCTGACCAGCCGCAAAGTTGGTTCGCTGTCCACGGACTGGACCACCAGCCGCTGGTCCAGCAGTTCCTTGACGGCCGGTTCACCCGCGATTTCTCCTACGAGGGTCCTGTCCACCGGTTCCGCGAGGGCGATGAGGTTCAGCGCCTCCCGGCCGTCTGCGGAGATGCGCATAAGCTGGACCTTGACGACGGCGGTAAGTTCCAGGGTGCGGACATGCGATGACCCGGCGTTGAGCCAGACCCCGTTCCGCTGGATCAGGTCGCCGGACCGCTGGGCCTCGCGGACAAGGGTCTTGAGCAGCAGCGTATTGCCGCCGGCTTCCTGCCAGAATTCACGCGACGTGCTGTTGAGGACTTTGCCACCGAGCAGCGCCTCGCAGAGACTGTGTCCCTGCTCCTGCGTCAGGGGGGCAATATCAAACCGTTCGGCAGTGCCCTCGTGCCAGAGCCGGAGCAGGGGCTGGGGTATGCCGGGCCGCGGGATGCAGGTGGCCACGAGTTTGGCCCATCCGGCCTGGACCAGTTCGGAGATCATCTCGGCTGTGGCGGTGTCCAGATCATGGGCATCATCAACCAGCAGCAAGGCGGGGCCCGGATTCTTCCTGGCGCCTTCGAGGTGCGTCCACAGCGCCCGCAGGACGGCCACCTTTGAGGTGACGTCCTCCACCGAGAGGTCAGCCAGGTAGGGGGACAGCGCCCCGTAGGGCACCGGGGCCAGCGAGGGACTCCCGTGGACGGTCATGATCGCCGTCCGGCCTTTTCCTGCGCTGTTCAGTTGCGCCAGCAGCGAGGACGCTCCCAGCCCGGCGTCGCCTACGACAAAAACTGCCCAGCAGTCGTCCGCCGCAAGGGCGTCCTGAACTGAGGACAGCATGTCCCCCCGGTCTATCCAGGGCTCATCAGCATTCTGACGCTGGGTTCCGGCGCGCGGCCGCACCGAAACTTTCCCGTCAGACTTGAGCGGTTCCTTCAAGCTCACTCCTCGATGAAATCCCCATTTTCGTGAAGATTTGGTAGAGATGGCCTTCCACCGTTCGGATGGAAAGCTGCAGCCGGTTGGCAACTTCCTTGTTGCTCAACCCCTGGCTGGCCATCCTGGCAACCTGCCGTTCCCGTTCAGTCAGTTCCGGTCCCACCGTATGAGGCATCAGCGGCAATACCGGCAGGGTCTCCACGAGCCGGTCCAGGCGGTGCTGGGCCGCCCGGGCGGACTGGGAATCTCCCTTTTCCCTGGCAATGTCCAGCGCAAGCACCACGCACCGGGACTCCACTGCATCGAGGTGGAGTTCCTGGGCCAGGGACGCCGCCTGAAGCAGGACCTTGGAGTCCTTCTTTCTGCACCCCTCCCCGACCAGCCGGTTGACGCTGGCCATTTTTCCTTGCCGACGGGAGGAAATTTCGATCAACAGGACAAGTTCCTCCTCCGTTCCATGCACCGTAGCACCGAACAGGCTGATGGAGGCAGTGGTTGTCCGCCCCTTGGAAATGTCCTCGTGGGCTGACTCGATCAGCTTCTGCTTGGCTCCCGGGTCCTTGAGCCACCGCTTGGCCATGCGGACGCAGAAGTCGGCCATCCACGACGTGAACCATGCGACGTGCTGCTCCTCCTGCGCCGCCAGATCAAGGAAATTACGCGATTCCTGGATGTCACCGGCCTGGGCGTAGGCGAACGCAAGCGCCGAGCAGGCCAGGGCCGGCCCATAGTAGCTCCGCCTGATATCCAGCTGCGCCTGGGCACCAAGCAACGTGTCGATGGCAAGGTCAGCCCTGCCGGCGTAGGTGTAGGCCACACCCAGCGCGAGTTCGGCCGCCCCGCCGAGGTACTGCATGATTTTCGGCTTCTGGTCCAGGGCCTCGGTGAGTATCCTGACACAGTCCTCCCACTGGCCGCTGCAAAGAAGGGCGGCGAACAGGCCTTCCGCCCGCCAGCTCAGCATGCCGGGCACTACGTTGGAGTGTTCCATTTTTTGTTGGATCTCGGCAGCGAGGGCAATTGCGTCCGCTTCCCTGCCCAGGACCGCCCAGGCCATGGTCAGCAGGCAGCCGCAGTTCAGGACGTAGAGCGGATCGCCGTCTTCCTTGTAGGCCCGCTCCAGGTCTTCGGCAACGGCGTCGTAGTCCCCCTGGTGGACCATCTGTTCGAATTCGGCGAGCCTGATCAGTTCGTGTGCGCGGGCAAAGTCGGCCGGTGTCTCATTGCCGATCGATGCCCTCTCCCGCCGGGCCAGCTCGTGCTGAGCGGCGGCCAGGATGCCGCCGATCCGGCTGTACCCGCCGTGGACCCAGAGCAGGGAACTGCAGAAATCCAGGATGTAGTTCGCGTAGGCGGCGGCCGGCAGCTCGGAAAGCTGCTCCGGGGTCACTTCCTCCAGGACGGTAACGGCGGATTCATGCTCGGCCAGCGTCATGTAGGCGGCGGCCCGCTGCTGTGCCGCTTCGGCCCAGTGCGGGTCTTCAACGCGGATCTGGGCCAAGGCCTCCAACGCGAACATCGGATCAAAAAGCCGGTTTGCGGCAGCTGCCGCAGCCAGCGCGAAGGCCGGCTCCACAGGTTCGCCGCAATCAAGCGTCCATGCCACGTACCCGAGGAGTTCCTCGACATCCATCTCCGCCGGGGTTGCCCCCACGACCCTCGCCACCAACTGGTGCAGTTCCTTGCGCCGCGGAAGGTCCATCCAGCCGCGGATGACTTCGCCGACGTAGTCGTCTTTCAGGCTGACCCAGCGCCGTCCGGTCTCACCAACCTGCAGGTAGCCGGCCTTTTCGAGGTCGGCGACGACAGCGGGATCCAGGACGTCGAGGAGGACAAATAACGGTACCCGTCGAATCAGGGCCAGCCACTCCAGCCCTTCCCGGACTTTGGGTGATTCCCGGGCCAGCCTCGACCTGACCAGGTCCACCAGGGCGTCGGCCTCCGCAAGATTGATTTCCCCCCGGAGAGCCCAGACCTTTCCTGCCAGATGGAGGTTGCCTGAACGCAGTTGCTCAATAACGATCGCCTGCAGCACCAGCGGATTTCCGCCGCTCGCTGCGTAGAGCGAGCTGGCAGCTGTGGCCGTCACCGGACGTCCCAATACTCCGGCAAGTAATTTGCTCACTTCGGGGCGGGAGAAAACCTCAAGCCGGATTTCCTCCAGGGAATTGTTGCGGAGGAGCCGGATCAGGTCTTCGGGCATGTCCGTGACGTTCCGGACGGTGACTATGAGCTTCGCGGCGCCGCTGAGGATGAGGTGCATGAGGACTGCCGTGCTCATGCTGTCGATCGCCGGCAGGTCCTCGAGCACTACGAGGACGGGGCGTCCTGCGGCGTCTTCGCGGATCAGCCGGGAAATGCCGTGGACAATTTCGCCCGGTGATTCGAGCGCGTGGCCCGGCAGCCGGGCGACGAGAAACGCCAACTGGCCAAAGGGAATAGCCGGATCAGTTGTTGTCCCGTGGAGGTGGATAACGTGCGTCTTTCCCACCAGCTTGGCTTCGACCGCACGCGCGAAGGTGGACTTGCCGACTCCCTGGGCACCGACTACGACGACGCCGTGAAGGTCGCTGTCCTCGAGGATGGAAACAACGGTGGCCTGGACATCCTGCCTGACAAGGGACGACCACTTACGACGCTCTGAGGCGCCCATGCCCCGGCGTTCAGTCTCCAGCAGCCCCCCATGTTCAGAGCCGTGTGATGCAAGCACGATCGATCACGCTACCTTCGTGGCTCCAGCTGATGCGACTTGGCTGAGCCGTCGGGTTTTTGGTTTTCCGATGCCGCCAAACGAGGCAACAAGACCTTGAATGTGAAAATTACCATAGCAGATATGACTAAACAATTAGGCGACTGAATTGACCTTGTTAACCAATTGCCAGTGGTAACCACAGCGTGTCCCCCTCCCGCACATTACCGCTTTTAGAACCGGCTGCGTGGCAAAGTTACTGAACTGCAGTGTGGTATTTCTGCTGTGCTGCCGGCAGGCCGTCCCTGACTACGGTCTCCACGGCATCCGCGGCGTCATCCAGGAGGAACGGGAGCTCTTTTTTCTCGGCGGCGGCGAAATCCTTCAGGACGAAGTCCGCAGTGTCCATCCTGCCCGGCGGGCGTCCCACGCCGACACGGACCCGGAGGTAGTCCTTGGTGGCCAGGGCCTTCGAAATGTCGCGCAGGCCGTTGTGTCCCCCTTCGCCCCCGCCAATCTTGAGTTTGACAGTATTAAAGGGAATGTCGATCTCGTCGTGGACGGCCACAACGTGTTCCGGATCAATATCGTAAAACTTCGCCAGTGCGGACACCGGACCACCGGAGACGTTCATATAGCTCATCGGCTTGGCCAGCACCACGCGGGGTCCGCCAATGCCAAGCCGGCCCTCCAGCACGTGTGCGCGTGCCTTGTGCACCTTGAAGCCGGCCCCTATCCGGCGCGCCAGTTCGTCCAACACCATCTGGCCGACGTTGTGCCGGTTGTTGCTGTATTCGGTGCCGGGGTTGCCAAGGCCTACGATCAGCCAGGTGTCAGTCATGCGTCAATCCTAGGGTTAATAGAGGAAGGCTATTAAAACGGCAGTGGCCGGGCCCCGCCAGGGACCCGGCCACGAAAAACGGCTGCCGGAATTACTCGGCTGCGGCCTCGGAGGTAGCGCCTTCGGAAGCCTCTTCCTCGCTGACCTCGGTGGCCTCGGAGATGTTGACTACCAGGGACTCGGGATCGGCCAGCAGGATGGAGCCCTTCGGCAGGACCAGGTCGGAAGCGTGGATGTGCTCGCCGGCGGAACGGCCTTCGATGCTGACCTCGACGGAGGTAGGCAGGTGCGTTGCCTCGGCTTCGAGGGACACGACGGTCATTTCCTGGTTGTAGGCGTTGCCCGGGGCCAGTTCGCCGGTCACGTGGACGGGAACGTCCACGGTGACCTTCTCGCCCGTGCGGACGGTCAGGAGGTCAATGTGCTCGATGATCTGCTTGATCGGGTTGCGCTGGATGTCCTTGACGAGCGCGAGGTGCTTTTCGCCGTTGATGTCCAGGGTCAGCAGGGCGTTGGCAGCGCGAACAGCCAGCGTGGTGGCCTTGGCCGGGAGGGTGATGTGGATCGGCTCTGCGCCGTGACCGTAGATGACGGCGGGGATCAGGTTGGCCATACGGGCGCGGCGGGCGAAACCCTTGCCGAATTCGGTGCGTACTTCTGCTGCGAGCTTCTGCTCAGCCATGTAAATCTCCTTGAAATCCAAAAGGGTGTTCAGCAAGGGCGGAGGTCTGTTTGCGACCTTCAACGCCGGGCGGCCTGTGGCCGGCCCTTCAAGAAGGGAGATTCAGACCCAGTCGATAACGGAGACTGCTCTCCCTCGCCAAGGTATCGTGGACCAGCTTACCAGCGTCGGGCCCGGTTCCTGAAAACGGGCCCGACGCCGGCAGGGTCAGGTAGTGCGGATGCGGCCGGTACGGGGGTCAGGCGTTGCCGTCGAAGAGGCTGGTGACGGATCCGTCGTCGAACACTTCACGGATGGCGCGCGCAATCAGCGGTGCGATGGACAGCACGGTCAGTTGCGGGAAGCGCTTGTCGGCCGGGATGGGCAGCGTGTCAGTGACCACCACTTCGCGGGCGCCCGACTCGGCCAGCCGGCGGGCCGCCGGATCGGAGAAGACAGCGTGCGTTGCCGCGATGATGACATCCTTGGCACCGGCGTTCTTGAGCACCTGGACGGCGCCGGAGATGGTTCCGCCGGTGTCGATCATGTCGTCGATAAGGACGCAGGTGCGGCCTTCGATCTGGCCCACGACGGTCTTGGAGACGGCCTGGTTCGGCACGGTGAGGTCGCGGCTCTTGTGGACGAACGCGAGCGGCGCGCCGCCGAGGCGCTCGGCCCACTGCTCGGCAACGCGGACGCGGCCGGTGTCCGGCGAGACAACGGTGATGTTGTCCGCCGCGACGCGTGTGCGGATGTAGTCAGCCAGCAGCGGGATGGCCATGAGGTGGTCCACCGGGCCATCAAAGAAGCCCTGGATTTGCGAGGTGTGCAGGTCCACGCTCATGATGCGGTCGGCGCCGGCGGTCTTGTAGAGATCGGCCACCAGGCGGGCGGAAATCGGCTCGCGGCCGCGGCCCTTCTTGTCCTGGCGGGAGTAGGGGTAGAAGGGCGAAACCACGGTGATGCGCTTGGCGGATGCCCGCTTCAGCGAATCAATCATGATCAGCTGCTCCATGAGGTGGTTGTTCAGCGGTGCCGGGTGCGCCTGGATGACAAAGGCATCGGTGCCGCGGACGCTCTCGCCGGCACGCACGTAGATTTCCCCGTTGGCAAAGTCGTAGGCATCCACCGGCAGCAGTTCAGTGCCCAGCTCCTTGGCGATCTCCCGCGCAAGCTCCGGGTGTGCCCGCCCGGCGGCGAGAACCAGTTTCTTCTCGCCGCGTGCCGTAATTTCGGTCATGATTGCTTGCCTTCTTCTGTAGGTGCCGGGGTGCTTGAGGAATCCAGGGGCGGCTGTGCCGCGGCTGTTTCGCTGACCGGCGCCGTTGCCCCCGCGGCTTCGGCCAGTACTGCTGAGATGGAGCCGGGTCGGTGCGAGACGACCCAGCCTTCGGCGTTGCGCTGCTTGGCCACCGAGATGGCCAGTGCGCCTGCGGGAACGTCCTGCCGGATCACGGCACCGGCGCCGCTATAAGCGCCGTCGCCCACTAGGACCGGAGCCACGAAGACAGTGTTGGACCCGGTGCGGACACCGGAGCCGATGACGGTGCGGTGCTTGTGCTCGCCGTCGTAATTGGCCGTGATGTTGCCGCAGCCGATGTTGGTGTCCTCGCCAATTTCGGCATCACCGGCGTATCCGAGGTGCGACAGCTTGGATCCGCGGCCGATCGTGACGTTCTTCGTCTCGTAGAAGGCGCCGATCTTGCCGGTCTCCCCCAGTACCGTGCCGGGGCGGAGATAGGTGAATGGCCCGACGCTGGCGTTCGCACCGATCGTGGAACCGGAACCGTGCGTCCGGGTCACCTTGGCGCCCTCGCCAACGATGACATCCGTCAGCGTGGTGTCGGGGCCGACGACGGCGTCCCTCGCCACGGTCGTGCGGCCGTGCAGCTGGGTGTTGGGCAGGATGCGGACGTCCTCGGCCAGGGTCACCGTGGCGTCGATCCAGGTGGTTGCGGGGTCCACCACCGTGACGCCGGCCCGCATCCAGGCCTCGACGGTGCGGCGGTTGTGCTCGGCGCCCAGCGCGGAAAGCTGGACGCGGTCGTTCGCGCCCTCAACCTGCCAGCGGTCGTTGGTGACAACCGCGGCAACCCGTCCGCCGGCCGATCGGGCCAGCCCAAGGACGTCGGTGAGGTACATCTCCCCCTGCGCGTTGTCCGTGGTGACATGACCCAGCGCGTCGCGGAGCACTGCGGCGTCAAACGCGTAGATCCCCGAATTGATCTCGCGGATCTCACGTTCCTCGTCGGAGGCATCCTTGTGCTCCCGGATCCCCGTGACGGTGCCGTCTGCCGCACGCAGGATGCGGCCGTAACCGGCGGCGTCGTCCAGGACCGCGGTCAGGACGGTGACGGCGTTGCGTTCATGTTCGTGGATCAGCACCAGCTCGGCGAGCAGCTCAGCCGAAAGCAACGGGACGTCGCCATAGGTCACCACTACCGTGCCCTCGAGGGGACCGCCGGCGTCGAGGGCTTCAAGGGCTGCCTGCACGGCGCGGCCGGTGCCGGGGACCTCGTCCTGGTCAACGATCAGCGCTGCGGGGTCGAGCCCGGAGACGTGCGCGGCCACGAGGTCGCGCTCGTGCCTGACCACCAGGGCAAGCTGGCGGGGATCGATGGTGCGGGCGGCACGCAGGGCATGTCCCACCAGCGACAGTCCGCCGATTTCGTGAAGGATCTTGGGGGTCCGCGACTTCATCCGGGTACCCGCACCTGCAGCTAGGACGATGACGGCAGCGGGGCCGGTTGTTGTCTCGGGGCTCACGTACAGGCTCTCCTTGCTTGGTGGATCTCAGTTGCGCGCACTTTCACACCTTGCCGGCCCGTCCCGGGCAAAGGACCCGTTCACAGCGGCAGTTCCGCCCATAGGATTCGAACCTATACTCCACGGCTCCAAAGGCCGGGGTGCTGCCATTACACCAGAGCGGACCGTGCCCGGACCTGAAGCCCGGCGGCACGAGAACCAATTCTGCCACGAAGGTCGGCGCTCTTGCGACTCGGTGCTCTCCTCCCAGGACATTCCCATTAAGGCATGATTGGACGGTGAGCAAGATCAACGGTGCACCCGAGGGTGCCGCGAACCATCCAGGCAGGCCCGTCAGGGCTCCCGGATACGTGCCCCGGGCCCGAATGACCGCGGCGCAGCGCCGCTCACAGCTGATCGACATCGGACGCGGCCTCTTCGCCACCAGGGGCCTTGACGGCACCACGATCGAAGAGATTGCAGCCGCCGCCGGCGTGTCCAAGCCCGTGATTTACGAGCACTTCGGGTCCAAGGAGGGCCTCTACACCCAGGTGGTGGAATTCGAGTTCAGGATCCTCCTGGCGGCCATCAATGGCGCCCTCACGGATGAGGCGAAGCCACGGGTGCAGGTGGAGCGCGCCGCACTGGCACTGCTGACGTACATCGAGGACCGCACCGACGGCTTCCGGATCCTCATGCGCGATGCCCCGCCGTCCCAGCCCGAAGGAGCCTTCTCCACGCTGCTCTCCCACGTCACTGCGCGGGTGGAACACATCCTTTCGGACGAATTCGCTCGCCGCGGCTTCGGTGCGGCCGACGGCGCCATGTACGCCCAGATGCTGGTGGGCATGGTGGCGATGACCGGCCAGTGGTGGCAGGACAGCCGGACCCCGGACAAGCGCGCCGTAGCCGCCCACCTGGTGAACCTCGCCTGGAACGGCCTCACCGGCCTGCAAAAAGAGCCTGAGCTGAAGTCCGACGCTTAGTGGTCCCCTTCGCGGCGCAGGAGCCCTTCGCCCCGCTATTGCCAGTGTTCCGGTCGCATAAGCCTGGTTCGTCGTCAGCCGGCTTCCATTGCGGGCCGACGACGTTTTGGCAGGTCACCGTTACAGATGGCGCGTAGGTTGTGCCGGTCTCGCGGTTGAGGTAGGAGGAGTGTTCTAGCTCAGAGTGAGCTTGGACCTCATCCTTCCTTCCCTGCGGCAATCCATCGGTGAGGTCGGCGACGCCGGCGGTCGGCGGTGTTTCGCGAAGGAGCGCATCGCGACGCGTCAGGGCGTGGAGGTCGCCCAGCGACCGGAATGGCCTCTACGCGGCGTAAGCGTCGTCCCGAGGGACCCGACGCGAGCTTGCGAGTGTTGGGAAGGGACCTACGCGCTAAGCGACGGCGAAACGCCGCTGACCGCCAACGCACGCACGTCACTCGCCGAGGACTTCGAGGGCTTCCAACCATTCGAGTTCCAGGGCTTCGCGTTCCTCGGCCAGGGTCTTCAGCTTCTTGTTGAGGTCGGCCATGGTGTCGAAGTCGTTGTCGGCGGTGCTCTTGACCATTTGGGCGTGGATCTTGTCTTCCTGCTGCGTCAGTTTGCCCAGCTGGCGGTCGATCCGGTTTTTCGCCTTGCGGGCGTCGCGCTTCTCCGCTTCGGAGGGTCCCGCGACGGCCGGTGCGGAACTCCCGCTCGGGCCGGTGACGGGGTTGCCGCCGCCGGTGATGGTGGAGCCGGCCAGGGCTCCTTCACGCAGTTCAAGATACTGGTCCACACCGCGCGGCAGGGCGCGGATTTTGCCGTCGCCCAACAGTGCCATCTGGTGGTCGGTGACGCGCTCCAGCAGGTAACGGTCGTGGCTGACCACAACGAGAGTGCCCGGCCAGCCGTCCAGGACGTCTTCGACGGCGGCCAGTGTGTCGGTGTCCAGGTCGTTAGTGGGTTCGTCGAGCATCAGCACGTTCGGTTCGCCCACGAGCAGGCGCAGAAGCTGCAGGCGGCGGCGTTCGCCACCGGAGAGGTCCTTGACCGGAGTCCACTGCTTCTCGTTGGTGAAGCCAAGCTGTTCCACCATCTGGCCGGCACTGAATTCCTTGCCGCCAACGTTGAAGGATCGCTTTTCGCGCTCGATCACTTCGATGACGCGCAGGTCCTTGACGTCGTCGAGCTCCTTGACTTCCTGGGTCAGCACGGCGGTGACAACCGTCTTGCCGCGCTTGACCTTGCCGGCGGAGGGCTGGATTTCGCCGTTGAGGAGCTTCAGCAGAGTGGTTTTGCCCGCGCCGTTGACGCCGACAAGCCCCAGCCGCTCCCCCGGGTCGAGGCGCAGGGTGATGTTGTCGAAGAGCTTCTGTCCGGCATCGCCGCCGAGGAAGTCCAGGGACACGTGCTCAAGGTCCAGCACATCCTTGCCGAGGCGGGCCGTGGCCATCTTGCTCAGCGCCATCGAGTCGCGCGGCTCAGGAACGTCGGCGATCAGGGCGTTGGCTGCCTCGATGCGGAACTTGGGCTTTGCGGTGCGGGCGGGGGCGCCGCGGCGCAGCCAGGCGAGTTCCTTCTTGACGAGCTGCTGGCGCTTGCCTTCCGTCACTGCAGCCGCGCGGTCACGTTCGGCGCGGGCCAGGACGTAGGCCGCGTAGCCGCCTTCGAACGGGTCCATGATTCCGTCGTGGATTTCCCAGGTCTTGTTGCAGACTTCATCGAGGAACCAGCGGTCGTGGGTGACCACCAGGAACGCGCCCTGGTTGGCCCGCCAGCGGGTCTTCAGGTGGCGGGACAGCCAGGCGACGCCTTCGACGTCGAGGTGGTTGGTGGGTTCATCGAGCATGATCACGTCGTGGTCTTCGATCAGCAGCTTCGCCAGGGCGACGCGCCGTTTCTGGCCGCCGGAGAGCGCGTGCACATTGGCGTGCCAGTCGACGTCGGACACCAGCCCGCCCATGACCTCGCGGATCTGCGGGTTGCGGGCCCACTCGTAGTCAGCCTGGTCGCCGACGATGGCGGCGCCGACCGTCAGGTCGCCGTCAAGCACGTCGCTCTGGTCCAGGTATCCGATGTTGACTTCGCTGCGCTTGGTCACACGACCCGAATCCGGGGTGGATCGCATCGCCAGCAGCCGCATGAGCGTGGACTTGCCGTCGCCGTTGCGGCCCACCATGCCGATCCGGTCACCCTCTTCAAGGCCGAGGGTAACGCCGTCGAGGACGGTGCGGGTTGCATACGAGACCGTGAGGTTCTCGCCGCCGAGCAGGTGAGCCACTGGGAACTGCTTTCTTCGGTGGAAATTCGTTCAAAAGATACTAAAGGAGCGTATCGGAGATGATGCGCGCCCCGTGCACCGGTCCGTGGACGGCCAGGGCGTTCAGGCCGTGATGGCTGAGGTCTTCAGCGAGGCCGGCCGCTGCCGCCGGACTGTGCGTGAGCAGGGCAACCGTGGGGCCGGAGCCGGAAATGAGTCCGGCGATGGCTCCGCACGATTCACCAAGCCCAAGGGTATCGCGGAGTCCGGGCGCCAGCTCAATGGATGCGCGCTGGAGGTCGTTGACCAGGACACGGCTCAGGGCATCCGGGTCGCCGCTGCGCAGCGCCTGCAGGATTTTCGGGTCGACGGCGGTGGGCTCCTCTGCGGCCACCCCTTCGGCGAGGCGAAGCCTGTCCAGGGTCCGGAAGACGTCCGGCGTCGAAAGCCCGTAGTCAGCGGTGACCAGCACCCAGTCCATTTGCGCTTTGGCCAGCGCGGGCGACAATTCGTCGCCCACCCCCAGGCCGACGGCGGTGCCGCCGAGGAGGGAAAACGGGACGTCCGCTCCGAGTTCTGCGGCGAGGTGGGCAAGCTCATCCCGGGACAGCCCGCTGTTCCACAGGGCGTCGCAGGCGAGCAGGGTGGCGGCCGCGTCGGCTGAGCCGCCGCCCATGCCGCCGGCCACCGGGACACGTTTGGTGATCTCCAGGTGGACGCCGGTGGAGTGCTCGGACACGTCGGCCATGATGGCGGCGGCCTTGTAGGCGAGGTTCCGTTCGTCGAGCGGAATGTCCACGTCTTCCAGGTCCAGCGTGCTGGCCGGGCTGATGCTGACGGTGATTCCCTCCGCGGCTGTACTGGTGGCGGCAACTTCCTCGTAGAGGGATACGGCCAGGTAGACGCTGGCAACGGAATGGTAGCCGTCCTGACGCAGCGGGCCCACATCCAGCGAGACGTTGATTTTGCCGGGAGCCTTGACCCGGACCGTCCTCGCGGCAAAGCGCCCTCTCACTGCGTTCATGAGTCCAAGCTATGGCATGGCGGCGTCAGGCTCCAAGCATGCACGCTGACGCGGTTGCGCATTGCCAAGGCGGCGTCCGGCCTCAACCTTGCTGGGCCTGGCGGGCTTCGGCGATCCTTGCGAACGCTGCGATATCGATCACTTCGCCCCGGGCGGTGGGATCCACGCCGGCAGCCAGCAGGCAGCGTTCCGCCTCCGCCGCGCTGCCGGCCCATCCGGCGAGGGCGGCCCGCAGGGTTTTGCGCCGCTGGGCAAAAGCGGCGTCGATCACGGCGAAGACCTGCTCCCGGGTGGCTGTGGTCACGGGCTGCTCGCGGCGCGTGAACGCTACAAGCCCCGAGTGGATCTTGGGCGCCGGCCAGAATACGTTCATGCCGATCACGCCGGCCTTGCGCATGCTGCTGTACCAGGCGGCTTTCACTGACGGCACGCCGTAAGTTTTGGAGCCGGGGCCGGCAGCCAGCCGGTCGGCCACCTCGTCCTGGACCATGACCAGGCCGTGCCGGAGGCTCGGGAAGTACTGAAGGAGGTGCAGCACCACCGGCACCGCCACGTTGTACGGGAGGTTCGCCACCAGCGCTGTCGGCTCAACGGGCAGTTCGGTCACCTTCATGGCGTCCGCCAGCACCAGGTGGAAGTCCTTGGCGGCGTCCGGCCGCCACTGCTGCACCGTGCCCGGCAGCTTCTTCGCGAGGACGGGGTCAATCTCGACGGCGACAACAGCCTTGGCAGCGTCCAGCAGTCCGAGGGTGAGCGACCCCAGTCCCGGACCGACCTCAAGGACGGTCTCATCGGAGTGGATATCCGCTGCGGCCACGATCCGGCGGATGGTGTTGCCGTCAATAACGAAGTTCTGGCCCAGGGTCTTCGTGGGACGGACTCCGATCTCCTCGGCGAGCCGGCGGACATCGGAGGCGCCCAGCAGAGGTGCGGGCGCGGTGCCGGAGGCGGCGGGGGTCGGTTCAGTCACCTAGGTATCCTATCCCGTTGGCCTGCGGCGACGGCGCGGGTGAAGCACGTCTCAGGGGACGGCGAAGGCCGGGTCCGTTTTTCCGGACCCGGCCTTCGGTTCCCCCGTGGCGGTGGTCAGCTGCCGCGGCGGATTGTTCCGTCGTGCAGGGTGGCGGTTACCGGCCTGGTGCCGGCAATTCCGTCAGCTGGTCGCTGCCCAGCCGCAGCCCCAGGGCTGGAGGCCGCGCTGTGCGTAGACGCGGTTGGCGATGTCGATCTGCTGCGCCTTGGTGGCGAGGCTGGCGTTGGGTGCGTACGCGCCGCCGCCGGCACCGATCCAGGTCTGGATGTCGAACTGCAGCCCGCCGTAGTAGCCGTTGCCGGAGTTGATGGACCAGTTGCCGGTGGATTCGCACTGCGCGATCTTGTCCCACATGGCTTCGTTCATCATGGCGGGAGCTGCTGCTCCGGTGTTCGCGCCGGCAGCTTCGGCCTTCGGCTTTTCCTTGGTACCGACCGTGACCTTTTCAGTCACCGGCTGGACGGAAACGGTCTCGGAGACCAAGGTCCGGGAAGCTTCGCGGCCGTCCACGAGCACCAGCTTGAAGTTCTTGTCCACCTTGCCGGGAACACCGGCCTGGGTGACCTTCTTTTCACCTACGAAGAGTTCGGCGCTTTCGGAACTCAGCGTCTCGAAGGGAACCTCTTCGGTGGTGGCGGCAGTCTTCGAGGAATCAACCCGGGATACCTTGATGGCCATGTCGTTCACGACGTGGGCGTTGCGGGGCTGGGAGAGCCGGTCGCCGGCGCCGACGGTTATTCCCGCGTCCGCGAGGACGTCGGCCACGGTGGCTGCGGTGGTGGTGGTCTTGGAAGCCTTGCCGTCCGCGAGAATGCTGACGGTCTTGGGCGTGGAGATGGCCACGAAGGATCCGGAGACGGCCAGCTGGGCGTCCTTGGGCACGGATACTTCCGAGGCGCTGGCGACACCCAGTTCGGTGACGAGTCCTTCGACGTTGGCCGAGGTGGTGCTGATCGTCTTCTCTGCGCCGTCGAGGCTGATCTTCACGGCCTTGGCCAGGTTGACGTTGATGACCGAGCCGTCCTCCACGCGTGCGTCCGCCGACGGGGATACCCGGTCTGCGGCCTGCAGCTCCACTTTGGCACTCTTGACTACGTCGCCTACGGTCCCGCCGAAGGTCTGGACGGAACTGACTTTCCCGTCCACGTTCAGGGTGACTGTCTTGTTGTTACCTACGAAGGCCACGAGGCCCAGCACGAGTGCGGAGAGCACAACCAGCTGGGCGCCGACCTTAACGAAACTGAATTTGCCGTCCGAAGTGAAGAACTTGACCACGATTGCCCGTAACTCTAGGACCATCCGGGCACGGGGAAAAACGCACATCACCCACCGACGCAAACACCCTCAGGGCAACTCCGGACATGGTCCGGCTGTTTGCAGCAGACGTGTGCGCCGCCATACTCAGGACTGCATGGACCCGCCGCTTGGGCGCGCCCGGAACTGAGTGAAATTATCCGAAGGCCTTCCCCGACCCCGGCTAATAGTTATCCACTGTAACCGAAGCGTTATAAAGCAACCAAGATTAGATGCATACCTGGTATTCCTGACGGTTACCTGAACGGGACCGGGTTCAGTCCCAGGATCCGTATGCCCGCAGGGAATTTTCGGCGATTTGCGCACACAGGCCGGACAGTTCGGTGCTTGTCAATTCAGCCATGGTCCGGACGGTGTGCGGGATCAGGTAACTGGCATTGGGGCGGCCACGGAAGGGATGCGGGGTCAGGAAAGGCGCATCCGTCTCAACCAGGACACGGGCGGGATCTGCAATGGCGAGAGCACCGCGCAGGTTGGCAGCGTTCTTGAACGTCACGGTGCCGGCGAAGGACATGTACCAGCCTTCGTTGTTGCAGGTCCTGGCCAGTGCCTCGTCGCCGGAGAAGCAGTGGAACACTACGCGGTCCGGGGCACCTTCCTCGCGCAGGACCTGGACAACGTCGTCGTGGGCGTCGCGGTCGTGGATCTGCAAAGTCAGGCCGAGCCGTTTTGCGATGTCGATATGGCGGCGGAACGAGTACCGCTGGTGCTTGAGTCCCTCCCCCTCCGTGCGGAAGAAATCGAGGCCGGTTTCACCGATGGCGCGGATCCTGGGATGCGACGCCAGGGCTTCGATCTCGGCGAGCGCATCCTCCAGTTCGCCGCGCTGCGCATAATCCGGAGCGTCGTTGGGGTGGATCGCCACGGCGCCAAGCAGCCGCGGATCCAGGTCAACCGCCTGCACGGTGAACCGGGATGACTCGAGGTCGCAGCCCACCTGCACCGCGCCCTGGACGCCCACCGAGGCGGCCACGTCCAGGGCCGCGGCGATGTCCACCGTCACATCGGCACTGGGAAAGTCCAGGTGGGTGTGGTTGTCCATGACCGGGACGGGCAGCGGCTCCGGTGCGGGCGGATAGCCGTGCCGGCCGGAGCCGTCGCTTCCGGGCGCACGAAAAGGGGCTGGCGTCAACGGGGTGCTCATCCTTCTACCCTAGCCTCCCGGGTACCCGCGGCCCCCGCCGGGAAATACCGGAACTCTCTGTCAGGTCCGGCAGTTGTGTTAGTAGTCTGGTAGGCATACGGGCGAACGCCCGACGGCGGGCGCCGGCAGTTCCTTGCCGACCCGTTCCAGGCTTCCCCCAGGGCTGAAAGGCTGCCGATGGACTCCCACAGACGCACCACAGTAGACGAAGCACTCCCGGAAGGGCAGAGCTTCCCTGGCGGGGCGGCAACTGTTGGAAACCAACTCAACGGACTCAAGCCGCCGGCCATGGAGGCCGAGGCCTTCCATAACGCCAGCGAGCGCATCCTGTCCGCTATCAACACCGTGATCGACGGCAAGGCGGAAGCCGCGAAGCTTGCCCTCACGGTCCTCCTCGCCCAAGGGCACCTGCTGCTCGAGGATGTTCCCGGCGTGGGGAAAACGCTGCTGGCAAAAACCCTCGCCCGCACCATCGACTGTTCAGTCAGCAGGATCCAGTTCACTCCGGACCTCCTGCCCTCCGATGTCACCGGCGTCTCCATCTATAACCAGGCGTCGCGGCTGTTCGAATTCAGGCCCGGCGCTGTGTTCGCCAACATCGTCATCGGGGACGAGATCAACCGTGCCTCGGCAAAAACCCAGTCGGCGCTGTTGGAATGCATGGAGGAACACCAGGTCACCGTGGACGGGGACTCGTACAAGCTCGATGAGCCCTTTATGGTGGTGGCCACCCAGAACCCCATCGAGATGGAAGGGACGTACCCGCTGCCTGAAGCGCAGCGTGACCGGTTCATGGCCCGGATCTCCATGGGCTATCCGGACAAGGACTCCGAGATCGAAATGCTGGAGACGCACCAGGCGACGTCCCCGCTGACCAAGGTGACCGCCGTCGTTACCTCGGCCGACGTGGCGGCCATGATCGCCACCGTCCAGCGGGTCTACGTGTCGCAGGCCGTCAAGGAATACACGGTGTCCATTGGCCGTGCCACGCGCGAAAGCGCCATGCTCCGCCTCGGCGCCAGCCCGCGGTCCATGCTCCAGCTGCTGCGGGCGGCGAAGGCCACCGCCGCGCTGGAGGGCCGGGACTTCGTCCTCCCCGACGACGTCGTGGGCGTCGCCGAATCCGTGCTGGCCCACAGGATCATCCTGGACCGAAAAGCCGCAAGCACGGGGGAAAGCCCGCACAGCGTCATCCGCAGCATCCTGGCCAAGCTGCCGGTGCCGCAGGAACTGTCCGCGCCGTACCGGGCCGGCGGCCAGCGCAGCCCGGACCTGCGGCACACCCGCTGAACGAAGGCACCCCGATGGCCCTGACGGACAGGCTTCCCGGACACCTCTTCAGCACGCGCGGGTGGGGTCTGCTGGCCGCCGGCGTGGTGTCGCTCCTCGCAGCCCAGGTGATGGGCCGCCGGGACCTGCTGACGCTAGGCATCCTCCTGATCGTCCTGCCGCTGGTCTCACTCGCCGGGATCCGAGTGCTCAAACCCAGGTTCAAGGTGTACCGGGAGTTCAACCCCGCGAGCGTGGAAACGTCCTCCTCCACCACCGTCCGGCTCGCCGTTGCCCGGACCGGGATAGCCACCGGACAGGTGGTCATGGAGGAACACCTTCCGCCGCGGTTCGGCGACTCGCCTGCTTTCCGGTTCCCTGCGCGCTCAGCCGTCGGCGGAACCAGCCGCTATGAATATCACCTGCGTTCCGGCAAACGGGGACAGTTCGTTATCGGCCCGGTGACGGCCGAGTTTACGGACCCTTTCGGGCTCTCGCTGCACCGGCACGCAATCGACGACGGCGACACGCTGACCGTGACGCCTGCCGCCGTCGAGCTTCCCGCGACCGGGCTCGCCGGGGCACGCGGCAACGACGGCGTCACGGCGACGCGGATCCGGGCGAATCCAAGCGACGACGACGTCATGACCCGCGAATACCGCCACGGAGATCCCATGCGCCGCGTGCACTGGGCTGCGACCGCCAGGCACGGTGCCCTGATGGTGCGCCAGGAGGAGTCGGTCACCACTCCGGAAGCCACCGTCATCCTGGACCAGCGGTGGGCGGCGTTTGCCCGCGGACCGGGGGCAGCTTTTTCCGCCACCTCCGGTGAGGACGGCCATGACCTGGTGACCAGCGAGACGTTTGAATGGGCCGTAACGGCGGCCATTTCCGTCAGCGCCCATCTGGCGGAACGCAACTATGCCCTGCGGTTCCTCGATCCCTCGGGGGAACCGGCGTTCCTGCACTCGCCTTCGGCACCCGAACCCGAGGCTGAGGAGTACACCGGGTCCGGCGGCCTGCAGTCCATTGCGGAGAGCCTGGCCGCGATCCAGCTGTCCGGCGCCCACCATGGTCCGGCGCCCGAGTCGGGGCTCCATCCCTTCGACGACCGGCTTCTGGACAAGCTCTCCGCGCACCGGCAGCGAGGTCCCATTATGGCCATCCTCGGGCACCTGCAGGCCGCAGAGGCACGCTCCCTTTCCGCAGCCGCGGGGTTCGGCG
Organism: Arthrobacter oryzae; assembly: GCF_031454875.1. Classification (GTDB taxonomy): domain Bacteria; phylum Actinomycetota; class Actinomycetes; order Actinomycetales; family Micrococcaceae; genus Arthrobacter; species Arthrobacter oryzae_D. The sequence goes on along the minus strand of NZ_JAVDRQ010000012.1, from coordinate 122,483 downwards.
CCAACGCGTTTGCCATTGTCGTCACCGACCACCCCAGCGATTGCCAGGCCGCCCTCGAGACGCTGAGGTCCGGCGGCTGGCGGGCCGTGGCCGTTTCCCCGGGCACGTCGGTACCGGCGGCCTGGTCCTATTTTGATCAGCGCGACGCGGCAGCCGCCACGGCCGCCGCGGACGTCCGCCGCGCCACGGGGGTCAGCCGATGACCCTCACTCCCCAGCGGCACTCCGGCCCCGAGGCGGGCCGCAGTCCTGAAGTCCTGGCGCCGTCACCGGCCCCGGCGGCACAGCCACGCCGGGTCGGCGCACAACCGTGGGTGATGGCCGCAGCCGTCGCTGTGTCAGTCGCCGGCGCAGCCCTGGGCCTCAACGGGGTGCTCCGCGGCTGGGCCTGGTATATGCCGGTGCTGACCACCGTCTGCGTGGTGGCCCTGGCCATGGCCGTCCTGCGGTCGCTGCGCGCCCAACCTTTCCTGGTGGCGCTGGGCGGCTTTGCGTCCCTCGTCTTCATCCTGACCTTCACGTTCTTCCGCAGGGACAGCATTGCCGGCTTCATTCCGTCCGGGGACACCATGGGGCAGCTGGGCCGGTACCTGCGGCGGGCAAGTGAGACTGTGCTGGCCGAAAGCTCCCCAGTGGCGCCCAACGCGGGCATCGTGCTCGTCACCTGCGCAGTCCTGGGACTGGTGGTCATCCTCGTTGACGCCCTCGCCGTGCCGCTGGGGCTGCCCGCGACCAGCGGGCTGGGCCTTCTGGCGATCCTGGTGGTGCCGGCCATGGTCAAGCCCCAGAGCGTCGGGCTGTTGGGGTTTGTCGCTGCCGCCGCCGGATACCTGATGATCCTGGCGTGCAGCCAATGGTTCGCCCCGGACAACCGGACCACGGCAGACACCGCACGCAATCCGGGACAGTTCCGCCGGGCCGCCCTCACCGGCGGGATGGCACTGGTGATCACGCTCCTCCTCCCGCTCGCCGTTCCCGGCTTCGACCAGGGCACCTTCCCGCAGGGTTCCCGGCTGAATCCGTGGGGTTCCGCCACCGGACTCAACCCCATGATCAGCCTGGGCAACAGCCTGCGGAGTCCCTCCGGTGACGGGCGCATCACCTACGCCTCCAGCGCCAGCCGCCCGCAGTACCTGCGCTCGGTCACCGTGGACCGGTTCGACGGAGATTCCTGGTCACCGGATGACCGTGACGCCTCCCGTCGGGTGGGAGTCGGCCGGATGGACGCCGGCTACGAAATCCTCGCTGACGAGCAGGTCCGGCAGGTCACGGCCATCAACACGGGCCGCTTCACCAGCCCGTACCTGCCGGTGCCATACGCTCCCGACGCGGTCAACGGCCTGGACGGACGGTGGAGCTGGGATCCGGCCACACTGAGCATCAAGGGCGTGGACACCAACTCGCGCAATCAGCAGTACGTGGTGCAGTCGACTGTCCCGAGGCTCACCCCCGAGCTGCTGGCCCAGTCCTCGGAGCCGGTGCGCGGGATCTCGGAGGAATTCATCCGGCCGCCCAACAACGTGCCGGACATCGTACGCACCACGGCGGACACTGTGACCGAGGGAAGCCGGACGGCGTACGCCAAGGCCATGGCCATCCAGAACTACCTGCGCTCGGTCGAGTTCACCTATTCCCTGCAGTCCCCCGTCCAGGGCGGCTACGACGGCAACGGTCTCTCCGTCCTCGCGGACTTCCTGACGGAAAAGAGCGGCTACTGTATCCATTTCGCCTCGGCCATGGCTGTCATGGCCAGGCTGGAAGGAATTCCGAGCCGAATCGCCGTGGGCTATGCGCCCGGGCGGTCCACCGGTGCCACCGTTTCGGTTCCCGGGCAGGGTGCCCTGTCTGAATACGAAGTCGATTCCCGGGATGCCCACGCATGGCCCGAGCTCTACTTCCAGGGCCTCGGCTGGGTGGCGTTCGAACCCACACCGTCCCGTGGCGTGGTGCCGGACTACGCGTCGCAGGCCTCCACCGCCGGCGGTGCCAGCACCAACGAAAACAACGACGACCTCATCCCCTCCAATGCCGCCACCCCGGGAGCAACGCCCGGGGCCACGCCCGCTCCGTTGCCCGGCCTGGATTCTTCCGGTGAAGCCGGGCGGGCGCAGAGACTGCCGCTGTACGGATTCGCCGGCATCCTGCTCCTTGCCCTGCTCGCCGCCTCGCCCCGAATGGTGCGGACCGGGCTGCGGTCCCGACGGCTCAGGGGATCACCGTCCGCCGGTGGAGACACCGCCACTGCTGCCTGGGCCGAATTGCGGGACCTGGCCACCGACTACGGCTTTGCTCCCGGCGTCAGCGAAACTCCGCGGCACTTCTCCGGCAGGCTTCGCGAATCGGGTGCACTGGGCGGTCCGGATGGAGCGGACGAAGCCGGTGCGCGGGCGGCTGCGTCGCTCACCGCTGATTTTGAACGCCAGCAGTACGGCCGGCCTGCCGGTAGTCCTGAAAGCGCCGCGACGGCCGAGCACCCTGTCGCCGCCGGGGCTTTCGTGGCTTCGGCCGCCGACAGGATTGCCCGGGTCCAGGCATCCCTGCGCCGGCACTCACGGCTGGTCCAACGGCTCCGGGCGGAGTGGCTACCGCCGTCGGTGATGAATCGCTGGGGACACATGGCCTCCGCGCCCTTCCGGGCAGTCGCACGTACCGCCGCCAAGCTGGGGCAGGCCGCCGCGCGGTCCTGGCGGACGGTGCGCGACGGCCTGCGGCGTCTGCGGCAGGGCTAGCCTGCGTGGATCCCGCTACCCTGCGTAGGGGTCGGCGATGCCGATGTACTGCGTGTAGAGGTATTCCTCGATGCCCTCCAGGCCGCCTTCGCGGCCCAGGCCGGACTGCTTGACGCCGCCGAACGGGGCGGCTGCGTTGGAGACGACGCCGGCGTTGAGGCCGAGCATGCCAGTCTCCAGGCGTTCGCCCATCCGGATGCCGCGGTTCAGGTCGCGGGTGAAGACGTAGGCGACCAGGCCGTATTCGGTGTTGTTCGCGAGCCGGATGGCCTCGTCTTCGGTGTCGAAGGTGATGATCGGGGCGACAGGGCCGAAGATTTCCTCGGACAGGATCCGGGTGCCTTCGGTGACGCCCTTAAGGATGGTGGGCTGGTAGAAGTAGCCCGGTCCGTCCACCGGTCCGCCGCCGGCCACGGCCACGGCCCCGGAGGCCACGGCGTCGGTGACGAGCTCGTGGACCTTGTCCCGGCTCTTCGCGTCGATCAGCGGACCCACCTTGGAGTGCGCTTCGGTGCCGCGGGCGGTGGTCATGTCCGCCATCTTCGCGGCAAATTTCTCCGCGAACTCGTCCGCGACGGACTCGTGCACGATGAACCGGTTCGCCGCGGTGCAGGCCTCACCCATGTTCCGCAGCTTGGCCAGCATCGCCCCGGCCACCGCGGCGTCAATGTCGGCGTCCTCGAACACCACGAACGGGGCGTTCCCGCCGAGTTCCATGGAGGTCCGCAGCACGGTTTCGGACGCATCCGAGAGCAGCCGGCGGCCCACCTCGGTGGAGCCGGTGAAGGAGAGCTTCCGCAGCCGGGAGTCCTTGATCAGCGGGCCCGTGGTGGCACCGGCGGTGGAGGTCGGGATGACGTTCAGGACACCGGCGGGCAGGCCTGCTTCCTGCATCACGGCCGCGAACAGCTGGGAGGTCAGCGGGGTCAGGTTGGCGGACTTGAGCACCATGGTGCAGCCGGCGGCCACGGCTGGGGCGATCTTCCGGGTGGCCATCGCCAGCGGGAAGTTCCACGGGGTGATCAGCAGGCAGGGACCTACCGGCTTCTTTGTGACCAGAAGGCGGGACTTCCCGTCCGGGGAGACCGAATAGCGGCCGAAGGCGCGGACGGCTTCCTCGGAGAACCAGCGCAGGAACTCGGCACCGTAGGTCACCTCGCCGCGGGCCTCGGCCAGCGGCTTGCCCATTTCCAGGGTCATCAGCAGCGCGAAGTCCTCGGCCCGCTCGGTGACCATCTCGAAGGCACGGCGCAGGATCTCGCCGCGTTCACGGGCCGGGACCTGCGCCCAGGAATCCTGCGCGGCAGCGGCCGCGTCCAGCGCCGCCCTGCCGTCCTCGGGACCCGCGTCAGCGATGCTCAGCAGGACCTTGCCGGTGGCCGGATCCTCGACGTCGAACGTCTTACCGGACGCGGCCGGACGCCATTCGCCATTGATCAGCAGTCCGGTGGGAACGGAGGCCAGCAGCTCGCTCTCGCGCTCCGCAGTAACGGTGGGCTGTGCAGTTACAGTCACGATGACTCCCTCGTCAGCAGTTGGGGTTTGGGATGGGTTCAGCTCTGGGCTGCTTTAATGCCACGGTACTGCCGTGCGCTCCGGAGCGTCTATGCATGCGCGCACTACGCAGTTCGGGTCCTGCTGTGCAGCTGCACAAGGCTCCGCCCCGGTTTTTAGCGCGCGGCGAGGACTGCGGAGTAGAGCTCCCGCTTGCTGACCTTGGCGTCCTCGGCCACGGCAGCCACGGCCTCCTTCAGCCTGATTCCCTGTGCAATCAGGCCGTTGACGGCGGCCACATGGTCCTCCGGCTTGCCGGGCTCCCGCTCCGGGGCACCGCCCACCACCACGGCTATCTCACCGCGCACCTCGTTGCCTTCCGCCCACAGGAGAAGTTCGCGCAGCGAGCCGCGGATCACCTCTTCATACGTCTTGGTCAGCTCACGGCATACAGCGGCCGGGCGGTCCGGACCGAAACGCTCGCGCAGTGCACGAAGCATCGGTTCAAGCCGGTGGGGTGCCTCGAAGAAGACCATGGTCCGGCGTTCGGCGTCGAGGTCCGACAGGCGGGCAGCGCGTTCACCCGCCTTGCGGGGAAGGAACCCTTCAAAACAGAACCGGTCCGTGGGGAGGCCGGAAAGGGCGAGCGCCGTCAGGACCGCGGACGGGCCCGGCACCGCCGTAACCGTCAGCCCGGCCGCCACAGCGCCTTCAACGAGCCGGAAACCAGGATCCGACACAGCAGGCATTCCGGCGTCGGTCACCATCACGATGGTCTTGCCGGCCCGCACCTGGTCCAGGAGCTCGGCGGTCTTCACCGCTTCGTTGTGCTCGTGGTAGCTGATGACCCGCCCGCCCACGGTGACCCCCAGGTTCTGCACCAGGCGGTGCAGGCGACGGGTGTCCTCGGCGGCCACAATGTCGGCAGTGGTGAGCAGCTCAACCAGCCGCGGGGACGCATCGCCGACGTTGCCGATGGGCGTCGCCGCGAGCACGATCCTGCCGGGCTGGCCCTCAGCGGAGCGGGCCGCCTGTTCCCCGGCCGGCGCCCAAGCCTCGTCCTCCCCGGCTCCCGCCGCGAGTTCCGGCGTCGGCCCTGTTTCCTCTCCGGAAATGCTGACGTCATCGGAGCTGCCGGGGCGGGGAGTGCTTAGTTGTTGGTCCACACGACCAGCCTACTGCTGGCAGGCCCTCCCAGCGCCAAAAGGTAGCATGGGCACGTGACGCAGACCTCCGTACCTCCTGTCAAGGCCGACTCAGCCAGCCCGGCGCAGCCGGCGTCCGGGACCTTGGGACGAAACCTTGAGCGGCACCGGTGGATCCGCCGGCCGCAGGAGGCGTTCACGGAAGGCGCCCTGCAGGAACGGCTGCTCGGCAGCATCCGCAGTTGGCGGGATTATCCGCCGTCACTGAGGCTGTGGTTCTGGCTCATTCCCGCCATCACGGCGGCCATCGGCGGCTTCCTTCGTTTTGTCCGCCTGGAAGCTCCCCGGAGCCTGGTGTTTGACGAGACCTATTACGTCAAGGACGGCTATTCGTTCCTGGTCAGCGGCTACGAGCGCAGCTGGCCGGACAAGGCCAACGAATCCTTCGTGGCAGGAAATCCCGAAGTGCTCCTCTCCTCCCCCGAGTACGTGGTGCACCCGCCCGTGGGCAAATGGATGATCGCAGCGGGCATGTGGCTATTCGGCCCGGAGAACCCCCTGGGCTGGCGGTTCGGCGCAGCGCTGACCGGCACGCTGTCCATCCTCCTCATCACCCTGATTGCGCAAAAACTTTTCCATTCGCTGACGCTGGGTGCCGTGGCCGGCCTCCTGCTGGCAGTGGACGGCCACCACCTCGTGATGTCCAGGACCTCGCTGCTGGACATCTTCCTGATGTTCTGGATCCTCGCCGCTTTCGGTGCGCTCCTGATGGACCGGGACGACGGCAGGCGCCGGCTCGCCGCGCGGCTGGGCCGCCAGTCCGCCGCTTCCCCGGACGGCAGGCCCCTGGTGCTTCAGCTGGTTTCCGGACCGTGGCTGGGCGTCCGCTGGTGGCGCCTCGCGGCCGGGGTCTGCCTGGGCCTTGCTGTCGGCACCAAATGGTCCGCGCTGTTCTTCATGGCCGGCTTCGGGCTGATGACCGTCTTCTGGGACCTGAGCGCGCGCCGGATCGCCGGGATCCGGGGCTGGATCAGCGGCGGCATCATCAAGGACGGTATCCCTGCTTTCCTGAGCATCGTCCCAGTTGCCGCACTGGTTTACGTATCCACGTGGGCCGGCTGGTTCCAGTCGAAGGATGCGTACTTCCGCCATTGGGCCGACGCCAACCCCTCCGCCCAGTGGGGCTGGATCCCGGGGCCGCTGCGGTCCCTGGCCCACTACCACCTGGAAGCCTACAAGTTCCATCAGGGACTCAGCTCCGACCACCCCTACGAGGCCAGTGCCTGGAGCTGGCTGGTGATGGGCCGCCCCACATCCTTCTTTTATGAGTCCCCCAAGCAGGGAAGCCCGGGCTGCGACGTCGCCAGCTGCACCTCGGCCATCCTCTCGGTGGGCAACCCCCTGATCTGGTGGGGCGCCACGGTTTCGCTGGTGATCCTGCTCTTCTGGTGGGCGGGCCGCCGCGACTGGCGTGCCGGTGCCATCCTGGCCGGGGTCGGTGCGGGCTACCTCCCGTGGTTCCTGTACCCGGAACGCACCATGTTCACTTTCTACGCCGTGTCCTTTGAACCGTTCCTGATACTTGCCCTGACATACTGCCTGGGCCTGGCGCTAGGACGCCGGCAGGACCCGCTGTGGCGCCGTCGTTCCGGACTCTACCTGGTGGCGCTGTTTGTTGCCGGCGCCGTGCTGCTGTCCGCGTTTTTCTATCCCATCTGGACCGCGGAGATCATTCCCTACCAGGACTGGCGGTTCCGGATGTGGATGCCGTCATGGATCTAGGGCAGGATTGCAAGGGTGCCGCGGGCGATGGAACCGCCGGCGATGGAACGGGTACCGGGAAATCGAATGACGGATCCGGAACGGAGACTGGCTGTGAGAGAAGCAAGCACTGAACTGCTCGTGGAGCTGGATCAGGACAGCAACGTCACTGACCTCCTGCTGGCGCAGCACGCCAAGGACCCTTTCCATGCCGTGTACTCCCGCAAGGGCCCCAACGGCTGGGTTGACGTCCCCGCCCGGCAGTTCCTGGAAAAGGTCAGGGCGCTCGCCAAGGGACTGATCGCCGGCGGCCTGGCCCCGGGCGACACCGTGGCCGTAATGTCCGGTACCCGGTACGAATGGACCCTGGTGGACGTCGCCATCTGGTTTGCCGGCGGCGTGACCGTTCCGGTTTATGAGACCTCCTCGGCAAGCCAGGTCGAGTGGATCCTGCATGACTCCGGCGCCCGGCGGGTGTTCGTCGAGGACCGGGCCAAGGAGGAACTGGTTGGCGGGGTCCTGGCCCACTCCGAACTGCTGGGCAACGCTGTGCTGACAGTCGTGCGGATGGACGACGACGGCGGCGCACCCAACCTGGCGAGCCTCGCCGCAGCCGGCGCCGGGGTCACCGACGCAGAGCTGGAGCGGCACCGCGGCACAGCGGGCCTGGCCGACGTCGCCTCGCTGGTGTACACCTCCGGAACCACGGGCAAGCCCAAGGGCTGCGAGATAACACACGGCAACTTTGCGTTGGTGGCCGCCAACATCGTGGAATTCCTGCCGGAGCTTTTGCGCCAGGAGGGGGCCCGAACGCTGATGTTCCTCCCCCTCGCCCATGTCCTGGCCCGCGCCGTCCAGGTGGTGTGCCTCAGCGCCGGGGTAACGCTGGGGCACACCTCCAGTGCCGCCCAGCTGCTGGAGGACCTGGCCACCTTCAAACCCACCTTCCTGCTGGTGGTGCCGCGGATCTTCGAAAAGGTCTATGCAGGCGCGGGCCACAAGGCGGCCCTCGCCGGCAAGGAACGGCTGTTCGCCGCCGCTTCGGTTGTGGCCATCGACTACTCCAAGGCCCTCGACGCCGCGGCACGCGGTACGGGCACCGGGCCGGGCCTGATGCTCCGCACCAAACACGCTGTCTTTGATCGGCTGCTCTACCCCAGGCTCCGCCAGGCCTTCGGCGGCAACGTCGGGTACACCGTCTCCGGCGCCAGCCCGCTGAGCTCCAACGACGCACACTTCTTCCGAGGCGCGGGCATCCCCGTGCTCGAGGGCTACGGGCTCACCGAGACCACGGCCCCGTGCACGGCCAACACCCCCTCGCGGACCAGGGTGGGCACTGTGGGCATCCCGGTGCCCGGAACCACCATCCGGGTCGCCGATGACGGTGAGATCCTGGTCAAGGGCATCGGCGTCTTCAAGGGCTACCACGCCAACGAGGCCGCCAACGCCGAGGCGTTCGTGGACGGCTTCTTCCGCACCGGGGACCTTGGTTCACTGGATGAAGACGGCTTCCTCACCATCACGGGCCGCAAGAAGGACCTGCTCGTGACCGCCGGCGGCAAGAATGTGGCGCCGGGCCCGCTGGAGGAAAAAATCCGGGAGCATCAGCTTGTGGCCCAGGCCGTGGTGGTCGGCGACGGGCGGCCGTACATTGCGGCGCTGGTCAACCTCGATCCGGAAGGCCTCGAGAACTGGTGCTCGGCCCGAAAGATCCCGCTCATGGGTGTTGCCGAAGCCACCGCGGATGACCGGGTCCGGGAGGCTGTCCAGGGCGCGATCGACCAGGCCAACCAGCTGGTGTCGAAGGCTGAGTCCATCCGCAGCTTCGCGCTGCTGAGTGCGGAATTCACGGTGGAGTCGGGGCACCTGACGCCGTCGCTGAAACTCAAGAGGGCCGCCGTCGTCAGCGACTTCGAGGAACAGATCAACGGACTGTACCGCTAGCAACGGCGGGTCCGGGCCCAGGACGAATCCGGCAGGGGACAAAACGAAAGGCGACCGGCACGCGTGCCGGTCGCCTTTCATGTGTGGTTCTGCGCCGTTGTTTACAGCGCGGCTGCCTCGTCCGCGGTCCCGTCCTTGGTCCCGTCCTTGGCAGCTCCGTCCTTGGCCGGGGCGATGCCCCGGCGCTTTTTGGTGGGCCAGGTGAGGACCAGCGTCATCACCGAGGCGATCAGCACGAGGGCGCCGATGACGATCCCGGCATCAACCCAGAACTGTCCCGGGAAGAGCCTGATGAGGGTGTCCTCCAAGGCGAAGGTCCAGGTCCCGCTGGCGAAGAAGATGCGGTGGAACTCGGTGAAGAACTGCTGCCAGCCCAGCGCTGCCAGGGTACCGAGCCCCAGAATGATCACAAGCGTCGCAAGGGATCCGGCGAACAGCCCGCGCCGTACTCCCCCGGTGCTGCGGCGCCGCAGGTAGATGATGGCGATGATGGCCAGCAGGATCAGCAGCGTGCCCCCGGCGAACGCGGAGAGAATAACCAGTTTGACGTCGGCCATGTGGCTGACTTCGCCGTCCTGGAACAGCGGGTCGCCGCTGCGGTTCACCAGCTCGCCAAGATACCGCGCGCCGGACCAGTTGCTGAGGTAGTCCACCGCGTAGGACCCGTAAGTCATCCGGTCATCGGTGCTGAAGCCGTAACCGTCGCCGGGGAAGCCGGGACGGTTGTACTCCACCCACAGGAACAGCGGGCTGGTGACGGCCCGCACGGCCAGGACCAGCAGGATCACCGGATAGAAGGCAGCAAGCAGGACCTGCATCACGCGGGGCAGGACGGGTTTGGTGTTGGCGGCGTGTTCACGCTCGGCGTTCCGGCGCTCCACCTCATCCTGCGGCGGGCGCACCTGGAGAGCGGACGTGGGAAGCGGTTCGCGGAAGTGGGTCCCTCGTGCCTGCGGCTCGGGAGCGGCGGGCCCGACGGCGGCCTCCGCGGCTTTGCGGTCCGCGCGGCTTTCGGCCTGGGGTGAGGCGGCCGCCCGTGGCATCCCGGGCCGGAATGCAGCGGATTGAGAAGCAGCGGTCTGTGATGCCGCGGATGGGGATGCACCGGATTGTGATGCAGCGGCAGGGGAAGCGCCGGCCTGGCGTGCAGGAGTGCCGGCGGACGCTGCCGGCTGGTCCCTGCCCGTGTCGGGGACGGACTTTCCAGCCGGGACAGTTCCCTTGGCCGTCGCCGCAGTGTCTGATCCCCCGCCGGCGGGCTTCATCCAGTCGAACGCGGGCTCGTCAGTGTCCTCGGCGGGATCCAGGTGCGGATCATGCCGATTCGGCGGGGTAGGAGTTTTCTCAGTCACTGCAGCTTCACTTCCGTAGGCGTCCGCGCTGCCCTGACACCGCCAGGCAACGCTACATATCTCCAGATGAGCCTACAGTCAGGCACTCCATGGCGGGAGGTGCCACCCCGTTTCACACGCGATTCAGGCAGCCGAATTTGGGCGCCCGGATTCAGGCAGCCGGATCAGGCGGCCAGCGCCGTGTACCCGGCGTCCTTGCTGTCCAGGTCGCCGCTGGCGCCCGAAAGGTAGGCACGCCGGCCCCAGACCAGGACGTACGTCCAGTACGCAGCCAGCACAGCGCCGCCGATGCCGATCTTGGCCCACACGGGAAGGCTGCTGGGCGTGACGAACCCTTCCACGAGACCGGAGACGAACAGCACCAGGACAAGTCCAAGAGCCACGGTGATCAGGGAGCGGCCTTCCGCCGCCACTGCCTGTCCCCTGGTCCGCGGTCCCGGCGAAACCAGTGCCCAGAAGATCTTCAGGCCGGCCGCGCAGGCGATGAACACCGCGGTGAGCTCCATCAGGCCGTGGGGAAGGATGTAGCTGAAGAAAACGTCGGACTTGCCGACGGCGGCGAAGACGCCCGCCGCGACACCCACTCCCTGGGCATTGCCGAACAGAATCATGGGAACCCAGAACCCGGTGATGCCCAGGGCAACCGCCTGGGCGGAGATCCACGCATTGTTGGTCCACACCGCACCGGCGAATGACGCTGCGGGATTCTCCGAGTAGTAGTCGATGAAGTCTCTTTCGACGTACTGCTTGATGGTGGCGTCCGAACCGAGGGCACGGAGCGCATCCGGTGACGTGGCGATCCCCAGCGCGTACGCGCCGGCGATCAGGCAGAATGCCAGGCCGCACCAGACGGTAAGCCAGCGAACCCGGTAAAACGCCGCCGGCAGGGCTATGACGAAGAACCGGGCGAGATCGTCCATGAAGTTGGACCGCGCCCCGGTGAAGCGGGTGCGGGCCTGCGCGAGGGTGGCCGACAGCGAGGCGGAGAGCCCGCTCTCCGGCGCAACGGAGCGCAGCAGGGAAAGATGCGATGATGTGGCCTGGTACAGGCGCAGCAGCTCATCGGCCTCGCTCCCGTTGAGCCGCCGCTTGTAGGCCAGCACGTACAGCCGCGCCCATTTGTCCCCGTTAACGGCGGAGAACGCATCGATGTCCACGGCACTACCCTAGCGCGCCCGGATTAGACTGTGAGCGTTCGTAGGTGGCACGTAGGGACGGGGACCCGGCTTGAGCTCAATCATCACAGGTGAAGCAGTCGTGCTGGAGCTGCGCCCGGCGTCGTTCGCCGCGCGGGCAATGGGCCTGATACTGGACGTCGTTGTCAGCGTAGTCCTCCTCATCGTCATGATGACGGTGATTGCGTCCGCGTACAGCGACTTGGACGGGGCGGCCGCGCGCGCCCTGGTGCTGGTGAGCGTGGTTTTCTGCTTTGTGATCCTCCCTGTGGCGGTGGAGACCCTCACCCGGGGCCTTTCGCTGGGCAAGCTCGCTGTCGGGCTCCGGATTGTGCGGGACGACGGCGGTGCCATCCGGTTCCGACACGCAGTGATCCGCGGCCTGATCGGGTTCCTGGAGATCTACATAACATTCGGCGGACTGGCGATCGCCGTCGCGCTGTTCAACGACAAGTCCAAGCGGCTCGGCGATGTTGTGGCGGGAACTTACTCGCTTCGCCGCCGGGTGCCTGCGGAACCACCGTTCGTCCCGTTCGTTCCTCCGCACCTGAAGTCCTGGGCCGCGCTGGCTGACATCGGCCGGATACCGGACGCTGTGGCCCGCCGCTCCGCTCAGTTCATCCGCCAGGCCGGACGGATGTCGCCGTCCTCGCGCGCCTCAATGGCGGCGTCGCTGGCAACCGAAGTTTCAGCATGTGTGGCCCCGGCGCCGCCTGCCGGAACAGGCCCGGAAGAGTACTTGGCGGCGGTTCTGGTGGAGCGCCGCGAGCGGGAACTTAGCCGGCTGACCCGGGCACGGGCGCGGAGCACGGGGGTGGGGGAACGGCTGAACCGCATCCCCTATGGACGGAACACCCCGTAGGTTGCTGGCCGGCAAGCCGGATTCACTACCGCTTGGCGTACTGTGCCCACGGGATGTTCCAGTCGCCGTAGCCCTCCAGGGGCTCTACTGCCGGGGCGCCGGTGTTGAGGGTCTGAACGACGTCACCGGTTTTCATGTTGTTGAAGAACCAGGCGGCGTCCGCCGGCAGCAGGCCGACGCAGCCGTGGGAGACGTTGACCCGGCCAACCGAGCTCCAGGCCGATTCAAGGGCCTGATGGACGTAAACGCCCGACGAGGTGAGCCTGTTGGCGTATTCCACGGTCAGCGGCGGGTAGTAGCCCTTGTCGCCGGGCTTCAGGCCGATGCTGCCGGCGTTGAACTTCGAATGGCGTTCCTGTTCCATGATCACGGCGTACCCGGTCGGTGACAGCCACTCAGCATCGCCCAGGGTGACGGGGGCGGTTTTCACCAGCTGGCCGTCGAAGTACACGTTCATGGTCTTAGTGAGGTCATCCACGATGGCGACGCGCTGCGGTCCCACCTTGAAGCTGACCTTGGTGTCGACGTTGCCGACCATCTTGTTGCCGAAATCCACACCGAACAGCTTGAGGTCAACTGTGACCTGGCTACCGGAGGCCCAGAAAGCCTCGGGCCGGATGCGTACGCGCTGATCGGAATACCAGCGCCAGGCCACCGCCTGGCCGGAGGACGCGGTCACGGTCACGGCCTTCTCCATGGCTTCCTTATTCAGGACCGGCTCAGAAAAGACGATTTCAATAGGCTGGCCCGACCCGACGGTGGAACCGTTCTGCGGGTACACGGCAGCGTCGGCCTCATTGGCCTTGGCCACCGTGGTGAACGTCTGGGTCTTTTTGGTTTCGCGGCCCGCCTGGTCCACGATGGTGAACGCGTACTCGTAGGCGGCGTCGAATTCCAGGGGGTCCAGGGCGGTCCAGGTGGAACCGTCGGCGCTCAGCGTGCCTTTGACCGGCTCGCCGCCCGCAGTGGCCAGCACCACGTCCTTCACCGTTCCATTCACGGCTTTGACGGACGGGGCGACGGCGGGGTTGACCCCCGAGGCGCCGTCCGTGGGCGTCACACCGAGCTCGACTGCCTTGACGACCGGGGCGGCCAGGCCCGGCTCATTCCGGACCGGGCTTGAAGCCTCGGACTGGAAAACAGGCTCAGCCCAGCTGGGGGCCGTAGCAACGCCGATGCCGCCGGCAGCCACCGCGGCACAGATGGCGGCGACGCCCAGAATCTTCATGGTTTTGCGCTTGCGGACTTCAGTCATGACCTTCTCCATGTCCCCCGACAGGCCTCTGATCAGCCCCATACCGTGTTCCAGCTTTGTCGTGCAGCTGTCTTGCGTTTTTAGTTGCGGTGCCTGTTAAGTTGCGGGCAGCGTCCAGCGCTGCCCGGTCAATTTTATCGCACGGAAGCGCGCACCCGTTGCATGCCGGAAAAAGGACCCCGGATCGTGATCCGGGGTCCTTTTCGCCATGGTAACTCTGTCGCCTTGCCGGCCCTGGATTTAGTAGCGGTAGTGGTCCGGCTTGTACGGACCGGCGACGTCCAGGTCCAGGTACGAGGCCTGCTCCTTGGACAGTTCCGTCAGCTCCACGCCCAGCGCGTCCAGGTGCAGCCGGGCAACCTTCTCATCGAGGATCTTCGGCAGTACATAGACCTGCTTCTCGTATTCCCGCTCACCTTCGGGCTGGTCCCGCTTGGTGAACAGTTCAATCTGCGCGATGGTCTGGTTCGCGAAGGAGTTGCTCATCACGAAGGACGGGTGGCCGGTGGCGTTGCCCAGGTTCAGGAGGCGGCCTTCGGAGAGGACAATGATGGAGCGGCTGCCCTTTCCCGTGTCGGGGTCTGCAGCAAAAACCCACTCGTGGACCTGCGGCTTGATCTCAACCTTTTTGATGCCCGGAATCCGCGCCAGCCCGGCCATATCGATTTCGTTGTCGAAGTGACCGATGTTGCCCACGATCGCCTTGTCACGCATGCCGGCCATGTGCTCGGCCATGATGACGTCCTTGTTCCCCGTGGTGGTGATGAAGATGTGTCCCTCGCTCAGGACGCTCTCCAGCTTCGCAACCTGGTAGCCGTCCATGGCAGCCTGCAGCGCGCAGATCGGATCGATCTCCGTGACAATGACGCGGGAACCCTGTCCGCGGAAGGCTTCCGCCGCGCCCTTGCCCACATCGCCGTAGCCGCAGACGACGGCGATCTTGCCGCCCATCAGGACGTCGGTGGCGCGATTGATGCCGTCCGGCAGCGAGTGGCGGATGCCGTACTTGTTGTCGAATTTGCTCTTGGTCACAGAGTCGTTGACGTTGATCGCCGGGAAGAGCAGCTTGCCCTGCTCAGCCAGCTGGTAAAGGCGGTGCACGCCGGTGGTGGTCTCTTCCGTGACACCGAGCAGGCGGGAGCCGATGCTGGTCCACTTCTGCGGGTTCTTGGCGAGCGAGGCACGCAGCACGTCAAGGAACACACGGCCTTCGTCGGATTCGTCCTCCGCTGCAGCCGGCACGGACCCGAGTGCTTCGAACTCGACGCCCTTGTGCACCAGCATGGTGGCGTCACCGCCGTCGTCGAGGATCATGTTCGGGCCAAGGTCCGGGTTGCTGTCCGCACCGGGCCAGGTGAGGATCTGCTCCGCCGTCCACCAGTATTCCTCGAGGGTCTCACCCTTCCACGCAAACACGGGAACACCCTGCGGGTCCTCGACCGTGCCCTTGCCCACCACAACGGCGGCGGCGGCCTCGTCCTGGGTGGAGAAGATGTTGCAGGAAGCCCAGCGGACTTCTGCGCCCAAAGCGGTGAGGGTTTCGATCAGCACGGCCGTCTGGACCGTCATGTGGAGGGACCCTGCGATCCGGGCACCCTTGAGCGGCTGGCTGGCGCCGAACTCTTCGCGCAGGGACATAAGCCCCGGCATCTCGTGCTCCGCCAGGCGGATCTGGTGGCGGCCGGCCTCGGCCAGGGAGATGTCGGCAACCTTGTAATCGAAAGTCATGTGAGTCCTTGTGTTGTTTCCTGGGAAATTCTGGAACGGAGGAAAGGCGCGGCCGTTCGGGGAACTATGGGACGTTCGGCGCCGAGCGGACGTGCGATGGGCCGGCCGGACAGTTATTCGGCGCTGGCGGCATCCGCCGCGGCGGAACCGGCTGCGGTGCCGGAAGCCGCGGAACCGGCTGCGGTGCCGGACGCTGAGGAGCTTTGCCCGCCGTCGTGCTGGTCTGATGAGGCGGCGGTGGCCGCGGAAAGCAGCTCCGGCGGAAGCAGCAGCGGGATGCCGTCCTCGATGGCGTAACGCAGCTTTTCCCCGGACGCGCCGGCGGCGGTGGAGACGAGTTCATCGCCTTCCTGAACCAGCGTGCTGCCGGTGACGGGGCAACGCAGGACTGACAACAGGTCAGGACTGATCTTTGGCATGATGGATGCTCCCTGATGGGCGCCTCACAGGCGCACCGGTAGCCGATGGATTTGCAGCTTCCAGCCTACAAGCTAACCGGCAGTGGCGCGTTGAGGACTGTCGCGGCTCAGGACGGTTCGCGGAGGATGCGCAGGTGTCCCCGTCGGATGCCTTCGGCCACGGGAGGTGCCTCGAGCGCGGCGTGCGCGGACCGCTGGCCCGGCACCGTGTCCGCGGCGGACGGCCGCAGGGCCGCTTCCCGGACGGCGTTGGCGAGGGCCAACAGGTCATCGGGCCCAGGCTGCGGCGGCGTTGCAGGCATGGCCAGGCGCAGCACTTCCCAGCCCCGCGGCACCGTGAGCGAGCCGGCGTGCTGTTCGCACAAATCGTAACAATGCGGTTCCGCGTACGTGGCCAGCGGACCCAGGACAGCTGTGGAGTCCGCATAGACGTACGTCAAAGTTGCTACCGCGGACTTGCGGCAGGCCGATCTTGAACATTGACGAATAGCACCCACGACATCACAGACTACTCCCCGTTTATTGCGTTGCCGTGCATTCCGGTCCGCAGGGGCCCGTGGCGCCGCGTGTCGTCCCGACGGCCAGTGTGGCGTTTCGGGTTATGTCGCGTATTTCAGGCGGCGGGTTTAGAGTCAATGTATGCAGCAATCGCACCACGTACCGGGTTTCACGGTCCGGTTGGCTGACCCGGGAGCCGGCCAGCCGGCGGACATCGCCGCGCACGCGGAAACAGTCCGCGGGAAGGGCTTCCGGGAGCGCCGCAGGAACCGCCACGGCCGTGGCTTGCGCGGCGAACTAATGCTGCCCACCCTGCCCGGATACCGCACCCGCTCTGACCGCTTCGACGAGATGGTCATGGACTCCGCCCAGCGGCTGCATGACATCTGGGGGAAGCCCCTGGATGGTGTCAGGTTTGCCGTGGACGAGATCCCGCAGGGCCTGGAACAGCTGGTTGCGGACCGCTCCCCCGCGCCGATGGGCCTGTATGAACCCGCCACCGCCGATGAAGGTCCGGTGATCACGCTCTATCGCCGGGTCATCGAGAATGCCTGCTCCAGCCGTGAAGAGCTCCAGGACCTGGTGCACGACGTCGTGGTGGAGCGCACGGCAGAGATGCTGGGGGTCGCGCCGGAAACACTGGACCCCGTGTACCGGCGCCGCTACTAGCCGTCCGCTAGTAGCCCAGCTTTACCGCAACCTGCTCCTGGCCCGCAGCGCCGGGGGCTACTGCCACCGTGGCGATGTCCGCGCGCCCTTCCTGTTCCAGCAGCACGGTGCCATAGGCGGCATCGCCGGATGCTGACACGACATATCCCAGCACTTCAGCCCCGCCCACTTCGGCCGGAACCTTGATGAGGGCCGTGGTACCGCCGGAGAGGTCAGCGGTGGCGGCCGTGCGGACCTTGCCGTCGGCAGTGATCGGCGTGTAGGTGATCTTGGCCCGGTCATCGGGTGCGCCCAGAACCAGGTACCGGTCACCACTGCGCGGCACCGTGACCACATGCTGGCTGCCGAGCCGGGCGGACGACGGCGACCACGCAAAGTCCGTGGCGCTGTCCGACTTCAGGCCGCGGGTGACCCGGGCAGCAGCGGCGAACGAAACATCGGAACTGGCTGCCACGGTGTACTGGCCGGCCGGGACGCCGGCGAGGGAGACCTCGGTCACGGATCCGCCCTTGGCCGTGACCACCCCACCGCCCGGCAGGGCCTTCTGGCCGTCACGCCCATAGAGCTTGATTTCCACTACGGCATCGGCCGGGCCGGGAACGGCGATCTGCAGGGCCGCCGCGGCGTCGGCAAATCCCTGCTTGGCGGCAAGGGCTTTGGCGGCGGCCGGATCCTGGATGTCCACCCCGGACATCACCTGGCGGGTTGCCGGGGCGGCTCCCGGCACTATGAAGTCCACGCCGCCCGGGGTGAGTCCCCGAAGGGTGCTTTGCTGGATGACAGCGGTGACGGGTCCCCCGGCGCTGCGGGCGTGGATGCTCAGTTTCTCCTGGTCCGGAGCCAGACCGGCCAGCACGATTGAGCGGGTGGTCCCCGGTGCGACCAGGAGCCCCCTGCTGCCCGGCGCCTGGATCTGGCCCTGCGCACCGTAGAGGTCCAGGCTGACGGTCGCCGGGGTGCTTGAC
Source organism: Arthrobacter oryzae (assembly GCF_031454875.1). GTDB lineage: Bacteria > Actinomycetota > Actinomycetes > Actinomycetales > Micrococcaceae > Arthrobacter > Arthrobacter oryzae_D. The sequence goes on along the minus strand of NZ_JAVDRQ010000012.1, from coordinate 104,488 downwards.
GCGTTGCTGAGGTTCAGTACTGCGGTCCGGCCCAGGGCAGTGTTCGCCCCCACCAGCCACAGATCGTTGGCCGGCTGCTGGCACCCTGCGGCAGCGGCACCCTGGAGGTCGCCGTCGGTGGCCGTGTAGCTCATGACAGCTCCGGCGGTGGCCTGCTGGTTGCCCACGGCATCCGCACTCAGGACGCTGACGGAGTCCACTGCCCGCTGCGACACAACGCCTGCCAGCAAGGCCGAAGGCGCGGCCGCGGCAGTGGGGGTGCCGGGGTCCTTGGCGATTTCGGCAAGCGCAGTGCCGTTCAGTTCGGCCAACCGGCTGCCGGGCAGCACACCGGCGTTGGTGCTCAACACGGCGGCATTGACGAAGGTCCTGGCAGTGGCCGACTCCGGGCTGAACTGCGGGTCGGTACCCACAGGAGTACCTTCCAGAAGCCGGGCCGGGCCGGGGCAGATGCCCACATTGCTGCCCGCGGGGACCGCCGCGAGCGGCGCTTCGAGCTGGCGGCTGCCGGCGCTTTGGGGCGCCATCGATGCCGCCGCGACCAGGGTGCCGGCAGCAGCCACGATCACCACTGCGGAGGCGAGGCCGGCAACCTTCCCGCGTACGGAGTTGCCGCGGACGGAATTGCCGCGCCCGGAGGTCGCGTCCTCCCGGCTGGCTTCCGGCACGCCGTCGTTCTCGTCCTTATGCATGCTGATGTTCCTTACGCAGGGAGCCTTCGTCCCGGGAGAGGCCGGTGTTCGGCCGGCGGGCGGGCATGGGGACGGCCAGCAGCACGGTCAGGCCGATCACCACGGCCTGGACGACGGCGGTCCACGCTGCCCACGGGCTTTCGTAGCGGATGGTGAGCTGGCCCGCCTGGGCTGGAAGAGTGAAGGCCTGGGACCAGCCGGACGTTGTGGACGTCAGGCGTCGGCCGTCCATCCACGCGGACCATCCCGGGTCGGCGCGTTCGGCAAGGACCACGAGCCGGCCTTCGGGTCCTTCCGGAACAGCGGCGTCAACGGTTTCCAGGTTGGACGGTACGAGCCCGATCGCTGCGCCGGAACTGTCAACGATGCGTACCCGGTGGGCAACGTCCGCGGCGTCGATGACCGGCTGGTTGAGCGGACTGATCCGCCAGAGCCAGCCGACGTCGGTTTGCCCTACGGCTACCAGCCCGGGCACGGCGTCCATCCGGCTCGCGGTCAGCTGCGCGGCGGTGTCGGAGGCCCGGAGGACAACGAACCCTGCTCCCAGGCGTTCAAGTTCCGGTCGGGGATCAACGCCCTTGCCGGCCACCACAGTGGCCACGACGCTGCGCAGGGCCGCGGTGACGGCGTCGTCGTCCCTGACGGTTTCCTTGCCGGGGTCGCCCATGATGTTGCGGGCGGCGGCGATGGTGGACAGGCCGTCCAGAGTGGTGCCTGCACCCCTCACGATGGAGGCATCAAAGGTGCCGTCCTCCGCTGTGTCGATGACCAATGTCCGTGCCTGCTCCGGGCCTTGGCCGCGGTCGATCGCCGTGGCCGGAAGTGTGCGGGCAGCCGCGGGGTCGATCTGCCGGGCGGTTCCCAACGGTGCTGGTCCCGACGCTGCAGGCGCAGTACCGGACGCTGACTGCACAAGGTTTTGCGCGGCCCAGGCTGTCAGGCCGGCCACGGGGCCGGCCAGGAGCAGCACCATGGCAAGGACGGACACGGATTTGAGGGCAACCCTTCGGGCGGCCGGAGCAGCTGCCGGCTTCTCCGCGAAGCAGAGAAGTCCGTCGGCCCCGATCAGCGCGGCGCCCAGCAGCACGAATCCGGCGGCGGACACGGAAGGTCCGGTAAAGGGCGTGACGAGGGTGTCGGCGCTGGCACCGGTGGCGATGTGGCCTGCGAGCCAGCCGCCGGCGAGGATGATCAGGCCGGCTACCCACAAGGCACGGGCAACGCGGGTGCGCTTACCCGGGACAAAGAGCGCCGCCGTGGCAAGGGCCAGGACCGGCGCCCCGGCCAGAAGTGCCAGCAGCAGGGCCCACGGGGCAGCGGATCCGTCGAACACGGGCAGGCCGGCCAGGCCGCCGTCGATATCGAAATGAAGCGGCTGACCCAGAAGCTGCTGCCACAACGGCGCCGCATCAAAGCCAAGCGGCACACCTGGATCCGCCAGCAGTGCCCGGGGACGGTCAAGCACGGAAACACCGAACGGAACAAAAAGCGCAGCGCTCGGGAGCAGGGCCCACCAAACGGTTCGCCCACGCCTGCCCAGGAAAATCCCGGCCAGTACCACCACGACGGCGGACGGCAGCAGCAGCGACGGCGCAGCTGCTGCCACGACGGCAAGGGCCAGTCCGGCAGCCGCAGCGGCCGTCCAGGATGGTGTCCCGTTGACGCCCGGTTTGGCGGGAGGCTTTTCCATGAACCGCCGCTCCCCTGCCTCGGGGACGGCGAAGCGGCCCTGCCCGCGGGCGGTGCCGGTGGCGCGGAGCAGCGCCAGCACCAGCAGGGGCATCATGATGTGGGCAACGAGCGCGCCCAGGCGCCCCTGGTTCAGGGCTATCTGCAGGGCGGGTGCACCGCCCCACACGAGGGCGGCGACGAGTCGGAACCTCCGCCGCGTGGTCAGCCCGCCGGCGGCGAACCATGCCGCCAGGCCGGAGAGCGGCATCGCCAGCAGCAGGAGCCATGCGAGGGCGCTGTTCGCGTCACCTCCACCCAGAATGCCAAGGATCCACAGAAGGAAAACGAAGGGGTCGCCGTGGCCCGGCAGGCCGGCGCCCAGCCCGATCCACCAACTGGTGGCGTGGTGCCAGATGTCCGAGACCTTCGACGAGAGCGGAATCAGCGCCCCGCCGGAGACGGCTTCGGCACGGAAAAACCCGGAGAGCCCAATCAGCGAGGCCGCCGCCGTCAGGAACACAGCGAGCAGGGCACCGCTGCCCACCCAGCCGCGGTCCGAGGTGGTCAGTGCAGCGAAATCGTCCGTGGAGTCACCGGTGGGCTGTTCGGCCAGCGGATCGGTCCTGGCGGCGTCCTCCGTCGAATCGTCGGCGCCGAGGGCCTCAATGAGGGAACGCCGGTGGGCCCAGACCTCGCGCCTCGGCGTCTGGAGCCCTTTGATGACCGAGCGGCGGATCTTCCGCGTCCGTGCCGCCTCGCGGCGTCCGCGGATCACAGCACCGGGCCTGCCCAAAGCCACGAACGTCGCGATGAGCTGGGAGAATCCGTGGCCGGGGTCCTTGACTGCAATGCTCAGGACAAGTTTGAAAAGGCTCCCCAGCAGTGCTCCCGCCGCGTGCAGCGGCACCTTCCACAGCGCAGCGTGCTTGAGGCGCAGGTGAACCTGGGCTTTGCGGGCGGCGCTGGCACTGCCCAGCGCATTCGGCCGGTGCGAAACGTGGAACATCCGGGCAGTCGGGACCACTACGACGCGGTGCCCGGCCAGCCGGTTACGCCAGCAGAAGTCGACGTCGTCGCCGGTGCCGGGCAGCCCGGGGTCAAAGCCGCCCAGTTGTTCCCAGACGTCCCGGCGCACCAGCATGCCTGCGGAGTTGACCGCAAAAGTATCGCTGCGGCCGTCGTACTGCCCCTGGTCGAGTTCGTCCGCCTCGATAAGGGTCAGCCGCTCAGCCCAGCGGCTGGTGGAAAGCCCGACGTCGATCAGGCGGCGCCGGGCGTTCCAGTCCAGCTGTTTGCAGCCTGCCACGGTCACGGACGGCGCCCGCTCCACGGCATGCAGCAGCTCGGCAAGAGCCTCCGGGGCGGGAGCTGCATCATCGTGCAGCAGCCAGATCCACTCCGTGTCGGCTCCGGGCCGCTCAGGATCCCAGGGAGCCAGGGCGGCCAGACCGGCCTTGACGGCCTCCCCCATCCCGCTCCTCCCCTGCTGGAAGGTGGTGACATTGGCTTCGCCGAATGCATCGTTAAGCAGGGCTGCGGAATTGTCTCGTGATCCGGTGTCGACGCCGATGAAAGCGTCCACCGGACGGGTCTGCTCTGACAAAGCCGCCAAGGTCATGGGGAGATAGTCACCGCCGTTGTGGGCGACCACAACGGCGGTGACGTGTACTACTTGAAGAATTAGACTGCCCGCTTCCTCAGCCGACGGCGCTCGCGCTCGGAGAGGCCTCCCCAAATGCCAAAGCGTTCGTCGTTCGACAGTGCGTATTCCAGGCACTGCGAGCGTACATTGCAGGCGCCGCATACTTTCTTGGCATCCCGGGTGGAGCCTCCCTTTTCGGGGAAAAAAGCCTCCGGATCAGTCTGTGCGCACAGTGCGTCCGTCTGCCACCCGAGTTCGCCTTCGTCATCGAAGTCCTGCTGGAAGGGAAGCCCGATCCAGACCGGCTGCGCGGTGGTTTCGGAATGGAGGGTCTGCAGTTCCATCGGAGGATCATGCAGATCGTCGTCCTGGTCCGGATTGCCGGCCAGGAGCGCTTCATGCGCTGCCAGGAAGGCCGTGGCCTGGTCCTGCAGTGAATCGTTGGTGCTTTGGTTGTACCGCTCGGCAGCATCCGGATCTGCCGGATCTACATACCAATCGCTTGGTACGCCGCGTGAACGGTATTTTGCCGAGGCCTGACCGGCGACGACGGCATCTTCATGGATACGCTCAACATGCCCCATATGGCGTCCCTCCTGATGTTGCTGCCCCTGCCTGAATACCTGGACACTCGGTTGTGTGGCCCGTATTTGCGCAATGGCTTTCGATAACTAATTACACGCGTGTAAGTCGTCGGGAGTCAAGCGGCAGCGGGATAATAATCAATCCGCAGGACAATCCCACGCCACGCCACGCCCGGGGTTTTTCCGGCCGACTCGCCGTGATCACCGCAATTTTGACAGCCTACTGACTAGTTTCCTGTGAATTTCCGGGAATCCGGGCGATTTGCGCCACCGGGCGTCATTTAGGCCAACAAAGTTACTTATCGCTACGTGTCGGAGATCACATGTTGCTGGGCTCACGCCCCGAACTTCTGGCCTCCGGCGGTCCCGGCACTCTTGTCCCGGACCCGCCTCCTGCTGTCCCTTCCGGCCTCCCGCGCCGGCAGGCACCGTGGCAAGATGTTGGCATGAGCATCCCGGCGATCGACCTGATGACCGCACTGCGGTCCGGCCACTCCACTTCCCCGCGACTGACCTGGTACGGACCTGACGCCGAGAGGGTTGAGTTGTCCGGCCGCGTGCTGGACAACTGGGTGGCCAAGACCAGCAACCTGCTGCAGGACGAACTGGATGCCGAACCCGGGATGCGGCTCCGGCTGGATCTTCCGGCGCACTGGAAGTCAGTGATCCTGGCCCTTGCCGCATGGCAGCTCGGGATGGAGGTTGTCCTGGACTCCGGCGTCGCCGACCTTCTCGCCACAAATTCGCCGGAATCCGGCCATCTGGAATCAGGGTTCGACGCCGTTATTGCAGTGCCGCTTCCGGCACTGGCGATGCGCTGGCCGGGAGAGCTGCCGCCCGGCGTCGTCGATTTTGGTGCCGAAGTCCGCTCGCACGGTGACGTATTTATGGCCCACGAGGATCCGGAAGGCTCCGGGCGGGCAATTGTGTCAGCCGGCACGGCATATGCGCACTCGGACCTGCTCGAGGGCTTTGCGGCCGCCCACGACGACGGGGTGCGCCTGCTGGTCCGGGCCGGGGACGGCCTCGAAGCAGCGCTGGTCCAGTCGCTGGGCGCCTGGCACAACGGCGGGTCGGTGGTGCTGGTTCACCCTGACGTCAAGGTGACGGACAAGCTCCTCAGTGACGAACGCGTCCGGGGAGAGTAGCCGCCGCTAGTTCCTGCGCGGCGGGCTGGGGAGGTCCGGATCCTGCAGCCTTGCCTCGGGCTCGCTGTCGGGAACGCGGACTGCGTGCTTGTTTTGGTGGTGGTGCAGCTCGATGATCTCGTGGTCGTGCGAGAATGCCGGCTCTTCGTCGAGTTCCTTGTTGAACACGAGGAACCGGTAGGCGAAGAAGCGCACTACCGTGGCCACCAGGATGCCGGCCACACCGGCCAGGAACAGCATGTTCTTGTCCGTGATCCCGAAGGAATATTTGGCCAGGGCGGTGAACCCGGTGGAGATGCCGATACCAATGCCGTTAATCAGGATGAACATGAAGAACTCGCGGATCACGTTGTCCTGCCGGCGATGCCGGAAGGTCCAGAACCGGTTGGCTATCCAGGAGAAAATCGTGGCGACCGTGGCGCCCACGAACCTTGCTTTGGCCTCGCTGTCCGACATCGGGCCGTGCATCAGGTAGTAGGTCAGGCCGTTATCTATGACGAAAGCGACACCGCCGACGGCGCCGAACTTTGCCACCTCACGCCAGAAAAGTGAGGCGAGTCCGCGCAAACGTTCTGCAAGTGTGTAAATCATGACCCTCCATGGCCGTCTGAGATTTCAGGCCACAGGGCCAAGAACCCATTTTAGCCGGTAAAGCTGGGAGCAGTCCCGACGGCCCCGCAGCTCAGCCGCGTGCGGGCGGCGAAATGACGCAAAATCCGGGCCGAAGCGATGCGGACGCCCGTAACGCCCCTGCTCTTCTGTAGGCTGGCTCTTGTGACTTTTCCAGTAATCGGCGTAGTTGGCGGCGGCCAACTCGCCCGCATGATGGCCCCCGCCGCAACGGCCCTGGGCTTTGAACTCCGTGTCCTGGCCGAAGGTGAAGACGTATCCGCAGTCTCCGCTGTGCCGACGTCGCCGGTGGGTGACTACAAGGACCTTGACGCCCTGCTGGAGTTCTCCAGAGGGCTCGACGTCATGACGTTTGACCATGAACACGTTCCCAACGACCACCTGCGGGCCCTGCAGGAGGCCGGCGTCAATGTTCAGCCCGGCCCGGATGCCCTGGTCCACGCACAGGACAAGCTAGTGATGCGTGCGGCGATTGACCGGCTGGAGCTGCCCAACCCGGCATGGGCCTCGGTTGCCGACGTCGACGCCTTGGTTGCCTTTGGCGAGAAGACCGGCTGGCCGGTGGTGCTGAAAACGCCCCGCGGCGGTTATGACGGCAAGGGCGTCCGCATCGTCGGGTCGGCGACGGAAGCCGCGGACACCACGGACTGGTTCGAGGCCATGTCTCCCCTGCTGGTTGAGGCCAAGGTGGAGTTCAGCCGTGAGCTGTCAGCCCTCGTGGCCAGGACTCCCGACGGCGAATCCCGCGCATGGCCCGTTGTCCACACCATCCAGGTGGACGGCGTCTGTGACGAAGTGATTGCCCCCGCCCAGGACATCCCGCTCGAGGTGGCCGCAGCAGCAGAAGACGCAGCACTCCGTATCGCCAACGAGCTCGGAGTCACCGGCGTCATGGCCGTGGAACTCTTCGAGACTCCGGGCGTTGGCTCCGGCTTCCTGATCAACGAACTCGCCATGCGCCCGCACAACACCGGACATTGGACCCAGGACGGATCGGTGACCAGCCAGTTTGAGCAACACCTGCGGGCAGTCCTGAACCTGCCTTTGGGCGCCACGGACGCCTTGGGCCCGGTGGTGGTGATGAAGAATTTCCTCGGCGGTGAGAACCAGGAGCTGTACTCCGCCTTTCCGCAGGCCATGGCCACCGAGCCCGCCGCGAAGATCCATTGCTATGGCAAATCGGTCCGGCCCGGCAGGAAGATCGGCCACGTCAACCTGGTGGGGGCATCGGCCGCTGACGTTGATTCGGTCCGGCAGCGCGCCACGACCGTTGCAAGCATCATCCGTGACGGCCGCGCACCGGCCCGAACATCGCAAGACTCCGAGGAGACCGCATGAGCACGCGCCCAGCTTCAATCCACGCTGCTGACACCGATTCAGCCGCGCCGATCGTGGGCCTTGTGATGGGCTCCGATTCGGACTGGCCGGTCATGGAGGCCGCGGCTGAGGCCCTGGCCGAATTCGGCATTCCCTTCGAAGCCGACGTGGTCTCGGCCCACCGGATGCCCACTGAGATGATCCGCTACGGCCAGACCGCCCACGAGCGCGGACTGCGCGTCATTATCGCCGGAGCCGGCGGAGCGGCCCACCTGCCCGGCATGCTGGCTTCCGTGACCCCGCTGCCCGTCATCGGCGTTCCCGTACCGCTTAAGACCCTCGACGGCATGGACTCGCTGCTGTCCATCGTCCAGATGCCCGCCGGTGTTCCGGTGGCCACCGTCTCCATCGCAGGCGCACGCAATGCGGGGCTGCTCGCCGTCAGAATGCTGGCCTCCGGAACGGACGACCTCGCCGTCCGCCTGCGCGGCGACCTGATCGAATTCGCCCAGGAGCTCAACGACGTCGCCACCCGCAAGGGCGCGAACCTGCGCCACAAAGTCAGCGAAGTGTTCTCCGACGGCAACGTCGTTCTCCGGGGCAGCCGTTAGGAATCAGCAGATGACCACCAGCCAATCCCGTCCCCCGGCGCCCCGGCAGGCCCTTACGGACCCCGTCCGTAACCCGCTGGACGCTCCGGCGCCCGTCCGGACGAAACGTGCGTTTGTCCTGCTCCTGATGACCCTGTTCGTCCCGGGCAGCGCCCAGATCGTGGCCGGCGACCGCAGGCTGGGAAGGATCGCGCTGCGGGTAACACTCGCCGTCTGGGGCCTGGCGCTCGTTGCGCTGGTGCTGCTGGTGGCAAACCGCACCCTCCTGATCGGGATCCTCACCAACTCGGTGGCTTCACTCCTGATCATCGTCGTCCTCATTGCCCTCGCACTGGGCTGGGCGGCACTGTTCGTCAACACGCTCCGGCTCATCCGGCCGGTCCTGCTGGCACCCGGTATGAGGCCCATCGTCGGTGTCGCCCTGGTCCTGGCAATGGTGCTCAGCAGCGGCACCCTAGGCTACGCGGCCTACGTCCTGAACGTGAGCCGGAACGCGATCGGCAGCATCTTCTCCGCGGGCCCCGCGATCGATCCCGTGGACGGCCGCTACAACTTCCTGATGATGGGCGGCGACGCCGGCGACGACCGCACGGGCCGGCGTCCGGACAGCCTGTCCGTCCTCAGCGTCGACGCCAAGACCGGCCAGACCGCCATCATTTCGGTTCCCCGCAACCTGCAGAACGCCCAGTTCAGCGAAGGATCGCCCATGAGGCAGATCTACCCTGAGGGGTACAACTGCGGAGACGAATGCCTCATCAACGCGATCAACACCGAAGTGACCAACGAGCACACGGACCTCTACCCCGGCGTCGCCGATCCCGGCGCCCAGGCAACCCTCGAGGCAGTGTCCGGCTCCCTGGGCATCACAGTCCAGGCCTATGTCCTCGTAGACATGGAGGGGTTCGCGAAGCTTATCGATGCCATGGGCGGCATCAGGATCAAGGCAGGCGGCTGGGTACCGCTCAGCGGCGACATGGTGGATGAGGCCAACGGAATCCACGGAATGCCCACAGGCTGGATCCCGGCCGGTGACCAGCACCTGGACGGTTACCACGCGCTTTGGTACGGACGCTCCCGGGAATTCGTGGACGACTATGCCCGTATCCAGCGGCAGCAGTGCGTGCAGCAGGCCATGCTGAAACAGTTGGACCCCGCAACGCTGCTCTCCAAGTTCGAGGACATCGCCAACGCGGGCACCAAAGTGGTGGACTCCAACATATCCGCCAGCCAGCTCGGCAGCTTCGTAGACCTGGCCATGAAAGCCAAGGGCAAGGACGTCAGCCGGCTGACCATCGGTCCGCCGGACTTCGACGCCTCGTTCTCCACCGTGCCTGACTTCGACCAGATCCACGAGAAGGTCGACCAGCTGCTTGCCGCGCAGTCCGAAAAGTCGGCGGGCGCAGCGGGGAACTCGGGCATGGACGACAGCATCGTGCAGCCCGGAACGGCCGCGGGCCCCGTCATGGCGGCCGCTCCCCTGACGCAGCCCGCTCCATCGCCGACGGCGTCGGACTTCACCCCGGTGACCACAACCCCCGATGGCGAACCCATCACCGAAGAGATGCTTAACCAGTTCAAACGCGAGGGCAACGAGCAGGCAATCCGTGACCTTGTGGCCACCAACGGCCAGTGCCGCCCGCTTTAGGCGCGCGGTTCCAACTCCGCTGCACCGCCGCCCAGGCGCAAGCACGCATCGATGAATCCACAGCAGCCAACTGCTGCACCGAGATAAGGACACCAGGCTGTGTACGAAATTGAGAACGTCCTCCGCCCCTATGCCTGGGGATCGACCACCGCCATCGCCGGCCTGCTGGGCCGGCAGGCGTCCGGCGGCCCGGAAGCGGAACTGTGGGTCGGTGCCCATCCGGACTCGCCGTCCGTGGCCACCACGGCCGACGGCGGTCCCCTGGCTTTGGATGACCTGATCAGTTCTGACCCCGAACACCATTTGGGCAGTGCCAGCGTGGCCGAGTTCGGCCCCCGCCTCCCGTTCCTGCTCAAGGTCCTGGCTGCTGAGAGTCCCTTGTCCCTTCAGGTGCATCCCACCCTGGAACAGGCGAAGGCGGGTTTTGCCCGCGAGGAGGCTGCCGGCGTCGACCGTTCCAACGCGGAGCGGAACTACAAGGACGACAACCACAAACCGGAGATGATCTTCGCACTTACGCCGTTCGAGGCGCTGTGCGGGTTCCGCCCTGCGGCTTCGTCCCGCGCGCTCTTCGAGCACCTGGCGGCGTCCATGCGTGAAATGTCCATCGACGTTCCGCAGGTGTTCCTGGAGGTTGTGGAGGACCTCTCGGCACCGGTGGAGCACAATGCCCTGAAGGCTGCCTTCACCAGGCTTATCGGTGGCGGCCACGCCGTCTCGCATGCGGTGCGCGAACTCGTGGCGGCGCTCAAGGCAGGGCTGCAGATGACCCCGTACCAGACCGAGCTGTCGACGGTAGTCAGCCTGCACGGCCACTATCCCGGCGATCCCGGCGTGCTCATCTCGCTGCTGCTGAACAGGATCTCGCTGGCCCCCGGCGAGGCCGTCTACCTGCCGGCGGGCAATGTCCATGCGTACCTGCACGGCCTCGGAATCGAGGTGATGGCTTCGTCGGACAACGTGCTCCGCGGCGGCCTCACGCCCAAGTTCGTGGACGTTCCGGAGCTCCTCTCCACCGTTGAGTTCGAGTCGGTAGGTGTGCCGATGCTGGACGCTGAGGTCTCTGCGCTGGGCCAGGAACTCTACCGGCCGCCGTTCCGTGAATTCCAGCTGCAGCGCATCCAGCTCGAGCCCGACGATGCCGCCGTTCCGCTGGCGCAGTCAGGCGCCGCCGTCATCATTGTGGTGTCCGGCTCGGTTCTGCTGGACTCCCCCAAGGGCGATCTCCACCTGGACCGTGGGGCCAGCGCCTTCCTCCCCGCCGCAGAGGCGCCCGTCAACGCACACCCGGTTGCCGGCGCCACCGAGCGCGCAATCGCCTTTGCCGTGACCACCGCCGTCGGGTCCTGATCCGGTGGAGTACTTTCTGCAGACCCCGCAGTGGGCTGATTTCCAGCGTTCCCTCGGGCGCACGGTTCACGAACAATCGGGGCCGGGGTGGAGCTTCCTGGCCGTCGAGGAGAAGAATCCCGCGGGGAAGGTCCTCTACGCCCCGTACGGTCCGGTAGCGGCTTCGCTGGAAGCGTTCGACGACGCACTGGCGGCGCTGGTGGCCCTCGCCCGGAAGCGCGGGGCGGCGTTTGTCCGGATCGAACCGGTCAGTGCCGGATTCGACACTGCTGCGTCCGAAACCCTGCTCCGGAGCCGCGGCCTGCAGCCGGCTCCGGTCAGCCAGCAGCCGGAACTGAGCTGGATCGTCGACCTGGAACGGGACTTCAAGGAGGTCCTGGCCGACATGAAGCCGGTGAACCGCAACCTGTACCGCAACATCCACAAGAAGGACGTGACGTTCCGGACGTCGCAGGATCCGGACGACATCCGTGTGCTGCTGAACTTCCTGCACATGACGGCCAAAAGGAGCGGCTTCAAACCGCAGAGCGATGAGTACCTGAGCCAGGTGGCCCGTTCCCTCATGCCCGCGGGCGCGGCCACACTGTTCATCGCCGAACGCCACGGCGGCCCCATCGCCGCGGCTTTGGCCTACGATTCCGCCGACACGCGCACCTACGCCCACGCGGCCCTCGACGACTCACACCGGAAGCTCAGTGCCGGCATTCCCCTCCTGGTCACCCTTATGGCCGACGCCAAGGAGAAGGGCCTGAAGTACGTGGACCTGTGGGGTGTCGCCCCGGAGGACCAGCCGAACCACAAGTGGGCCGGGTTCACGGCGTTCAAGAAGTCCTTCGGAGGGCGCGAGATCTCCTACCCCGGCACCTGGGACCTGCCCGTCAAGAAGGTCCGCTACGGCGCCTATCAGCTGGCCCGAAAGGCCCGCGAAAAGCTCCGTTCCCTCCGCGCCTGACCCGCGCCTCCCCAAGGCGCGAACGTACACTTCCGGCCCCACGGCAAAGCGCGAACGTACACTTCCGGCCCCACGGCAGGGGGCGCCAAGTGTCCGTTCGCGCATTGCCCGGGATCCGGCCTGTGGATAACGTCTTCTGGCATCATTGGCCGGTGCAGACTGAAGCATGTCGTCATCGCGCCTGCCTGAAGAATTACTTGCCGGTTCCTTCACCGATCTCGCTGCCAGGGAGCTTGGCGTCACCCGTAAGCGGCAGAGGCAGCCCGACGTCGTCATACCGTCCAGGGGCATCCGCATCCCTTTTGACGGCGCGAGCGGTCCCATAGCCAGCCTTCGGGCGTACACCGAGCTGGACAGCACGTCCGTCCTGACCCATCATTCCGGCGCACGGATCTGGGCATGCGGGCTTCCGGCCTGGATGCAGGAAGATTGGCGCATTCATGTGGCCCGGGAACGGGACGCCAGCAAGCCCCGGCGCCGCAACGTCGTCGGTCACAGGATGACCTTCAGGGCGGGGGAAGTTGTCATGCACGACGGCGTCCGTGTCACCTCGCCAGCCAGGACGTGGCTCGATCTCGCGTCACTCTGACCGTGGATGAGCTGATCGCAGCCGGGGATTCCTTCGTCTCGGCCCACGGCTCCGATTTCCCTTGGCCCAAGACCGCCTTGTGCAGTATTGAAGAACTGCGCCGAATGGTGGGTGCCCATCCGGGTATGCGCGGGATGAAGACAGCCCGCCTCGCCCTGCCTGAAATCCGTGTCGGTGCCGACTCGCCCCAGGAAACCCGGATGCGGTTGGTCCTAGCCCGCTCGGCCCATGGCGAGCCTGTGCTCAACTACGTCATTAGGAACACTTGGGGACAGCCTGCCGTATGGCCTGATGCGGCCTAGCCGGCAGAACGGATCGCGTTGCAGTACGACGGCGGTCACCACGCCGCTCCCCTCCAGACCAGCAGCGACATCCGCCGTCAGGCCCTGACCGAGCGGCTGGGCTGGCGTGAAGTCAGGGTCTACAAGGAGGATCTCGACGGCGACAAACCGTTCCTGCTCGACAAGGTCCGCGCGGCCACGATGCGCCGCACCGAACGGCAAACAACAGCGCGAACGTACAGTTGAGGCCCGCAGGTTCGGGGCCCCAAGTGTACGTTCGCGCTGAACGAAGGGTGGAGCGGAGGGGCTAGCTCTTGCGGGCGTAGCCTTCCCACTTGCTGGCCTGGTGCTCGCCGTCCACGAAGCGGATGGTGCCGGACTTGGACCGCATCACGATCGACTGGGTCAGGACCTTGTCCTTGGAGTAGCGAACACCCTTGAGGAGGTCGCCGTCGGTGATGCCCGTGGCCGCGAAGTAGCAGTTGTCGCTGGAGACGAGGTCGTTGGTGGACAGCACCCGCTCGAGGTCGTGCCCTGCGTCAATGGCCTTCTGCTTCTCGTCATCGCTCGTGGGCCAGAGGCGGCCCTGGATGACGCCGCCGAGGGACTTGATGGCGCACGCCGCCACGATGCCTTCCGGCGTTCCGCCGATGCCCATCAGAGCGTCAACGCCGGTGCCGGAACGGGCAGCAGCGATGGCGCCGGCGACGTCGCCGTCCATGATGAACTTGGTCCGGGCACCGGCTTCGCGGATTTCCTCCACGAGGGGACGGTGGCGGTCCCGGTCCAGGATCATGACGTTCAGCTGGTTGACCTTAACGCCCTTCGCCTTGGCGATTAAATGCAGGTTCTGCTTGACGGGGAGTCGCAGGTCGACCATGTCCGCCGCTTCCGGGCCCGTGACGAGCTTCTCCATGTAGAACACGGCGGAGGGGTCGAACATGGAGCCGCGCTCGGCGACGGCCAGGACGGCCAGGGCGTTGTTGATGCCCAGGGCAGTCAGGCGGGTTCCGTCAATGGGGTCGACGGCGACATCGCACTCGGGGCCGGTGCCGTCACCGACGTGCTCGCCATTGAAAAGCATGGGAGCTTCGTCCTTCTCGCCTTCACCGATGACCACAACACCATTGAAGTGGACGGTCTGGAGGAAGGAACGCATGGCGTCGACTGCTGCGCCGTCAGCCTTGTTCTTGTCCCCGAAGCCCACCCAGTGGCCACCGGCGATTGCCGCGGCTTCGGTGACGCGAACAAGTTCCAGGGCAAGGTTGCGGTCAGGCTCGTCAATGCCAACGGCAAGCGACGGGGAAATCGTGGAGTACTGCTGGGTCATAGGCGCTGGTGACACGTGAACCTCTTCTTCGAGTGGCGATCATTGAACCCGTACGGCCGGTATCAGTCCGTCACGGTGATTCCTCTGGTACTGATCATAGTCGCGGGAGCATCCGAAGGTCATGGGATGACCACCCCGTGAAACGCGGCGTTTCCTCACAGAGGGAATGGCGCGAATATGAGAACAGCGTTCACATGCGCGACTATGGAAGCGTGAGCGAAACGCAGGACAAGTCCACCCCCGAGACCCCAACACCCGGCACTGACTCCCCCGCGGGCATCGCCGGCGCTGCCGATACGCCCGTGGTTAAGCCCGTTATCCGCGCTGCGGCAGCGAAAAGGGCCAACGCCTCGGTCATCGGGATGATCATCGCTCTGGTGGTGAGCGTCGCCGCATTCCTGCCCATCGTCTTGATGAATCCCTCGCCGAAGTCCGACGGCTACCGGCCGAACGTCAACGTCAGCGCCGTCGCCCAAAATGCTGCCGGTGTGGCGGGATTCACACCTGTGGCGCCGGAGGTCGGCGACACATTCAGTCCGAATTACGCCCGTTGGGAGTCCGGGACCGGCAGCGGGGTCCCTGTGTGGGAGGTCGGTTACCTCACGCCCAAGGAATCATTCATCGGCCTCGTCCAGACCGCCCGGGCAAATCCCACCTGGCTGCTCCAGGAGACGAAGAATGCCCCCGTCACGGGAAACCGCAACGCCGGCGGCCTCGACTGGGAACTGCGGGATACCGGAAAGGGCGAGAAGAGCATGGTGCTCGAACACAAGGGCACCACCGTCGTCCTGACGGGCACGGCGCAACTCGACGAGCTCGCGGTCCTCGCGGACGCCGTCGTGAAGTCGCTCGAAAGTAACCCGGCCGCAACGGTTTCACCTTCGCCCGCCCCTTCACCGTAAAGTGGCCCCGTGGCTACTTACCTGACTCCCGCTCTGGCTTGGCGGCGACTGCGTGAAGGAAATGAACGCTTTGTCGCCGGAGAATCTTCGCACCCCAACCAGGACGCATCGCGACGTTCCTCCCTTGTCGAGAACCAGCACCCGTTCGCGGTCATCTTCGGCTGCTCGGATTCCCGGCTCGCGGCAGAAATCATCTTCGACCTCGGCCTGGGGGACGCCTTCGTCGTCCGCACCGCCGGCCAGGTGATCGACGACGCCGTGCTCGGCTCGCTGGAATACAGCATCGGCGTGCTCGGCGTTCCGCTGATCGTAATCCTCGGACATGACAGCTGTGGAGCGGTCAGCGCCACCAAGGCGGCCGTCGAGACCGGCCAGATGCCCACGGGCTTCATCCGCGACCTCGTGGAGCGGATCACCCCTTCCGTCCTGACCTCCCTTCGCAACAACGAAACCGAGGTCAACGACATGGTGGTGGAGCACGTCAAGCAGACCTCCCAGCGGCTGGTGGACAGCTCCCGTGTGATTTCCACCGCAATCGAGACCGGCAAGGCAGCGGTCATCGGCCTGTCCTACAGCCTCGCGGAAGGCCGGGCGGACCTCGTTTCGGGAATCGGCGAGCTGTAACCGACTGCCGCCGTCGGCGCCATCCGGCGCCGACGCAAGCCCTTCACGGTTTTCGAAGCGGCCGCCAATCGCCCTAAGCTAGCCCCATGACTTCCACTGAAGAATTCCGCATTGAACATGACACGATGGGCGAAGTCCGCGTCCCCGTGAACGCCCTGTACCGTGCACAGACGCAGCGTGCAGTTGAAAACTTCCCCATTTCCGGCAAAACCCTGGAACGCGCGCACATCGAGGCCCTGGCACGGGTCAAGAAGGCTGCTGCCCAGGCCAACGCAGAACTTGGAGTGCTCGACGGCGAGCTGGCCAAGGCGATCGCGGACGCCGCCGATGAGGTTGCTGCCGGTAAGTACGACGGCGACTTCCCCATCGACGTCTTCCAGACCGGCTCCGGCACGTCCTCCAACATGAACACCAACGAGGTCCTCGCCGAACTGGCCACCCGTGCCCTGAAGGCCGCCGGCAGCGACAAGGTGGTCCACCCGAACGACCACGTCAACGCCTCGCAGTCCTCCAACGACGTCTTCCCCACGTCGGTGCACGTTGCCGCCACATCGGCCCTGATCAACGACCTCATCCCGGCCCTCGGCTACCTCGCCGAGTCGCTGGAGCGCAAGGCCGTGGAGTTCAAGGACATCGTGAAGTCCGGCCGCACGCACCTCATGGACGCGACCCCGGTGACCCTGGGCCAGGAGTTCGGCGGCTACGCAGCGCAGGTCCGCTACGGCATCGAGCGCATCAATGCCTCCCTCCCCCGCGTGGCTGAGGTTCCGCTCGGCGGCACCGCCGTCGGCACCGGCATCAACACCCCTGCCGGTTTCCCGGAGCGCGTCATCGAACTGCTCGCCACCGACACCGGCCTGCCGCTGACCGAAGCACGCGACCACTTCGAGGCCCAGGCCAACCGCGACGGCCTCATCGAAGCCTCCAGCCAGCTGCGCAACATTGCGATCTCCTTCATGAAGATCAACAATGACCTCCGCTGGATGGGCTCCGGCCCCAACACCGGCCTCGGCGAAATCGCCATCCCGGACCTGCAGCCGGGCTCCTCGATCATGCCGGGCAAGGTCAACCCGGTCATCTGTGAGGCGTCCATCATGGTCTGCGCGCAGGTCATCGGCAACGACACTGCCATTGCCTGGTCCGGCACCAACGGCGCCTTCGAACTGAACGTCGGCATCCCCGTCATGGCCGCCAACCTGCTCGAGTCCGTGCGCCTGCTGGCCAACACCAGCCGCGTCATGGCCGACAAGATGATCGACGGCATCATCGCCAACGTCGAGCGCGCCCGTTTCCTCGCCGAGGCATCGCCGTCCATCGTCACTCCGCTGAACAAGTTCATCGGCTACGAGAACGCCGCCAAGATCGCCAAGAAAGCTGTCGCCGAGGGCCTCACTATCCGCGAGACCGTCGTCGCCATGGGCTTCCTGGAGCGCGGCGAACTGACCGAAGAGCAGCTGGACACGGCACTGGACGTCATGTCCATGACCCGCCCGCCGCACAAGGCATAGGTCCCCACCGCCTCCCTTGCTAACGGAGGCCCCGAGTACGACGGCGGCCGCTCACCTTCCCAGCGAAGGTGAGCGGCCGCTTTGGGTTAGGCAGTTCCGTTCGGCTGGGGCCGCAAGTGTCCGTTCGCGCTCGGAGCGGGGCCACAAGTGTCCGTTCGCGCTCGGAGCGGGACCGCAAGTGTCCACCTGAAAGGCAGTCAGCCGCCGTCTAGGCTCATCTGCCGGAGGCTCACGGTTCGTAGTGGACCGTGTCCTCCGGCAGCAGCGCCCGCCTGATGCACTCGCGGTCGCCCGGCCTGAGCTCCGGGAGCCCCTCCAGCGGAAACCAGCCCACGGCCAGTGATTCGTCGTCGTTCACGCGCGCTTCACCGGAAACGTGGCGGCAGCGGAACACGATGTCCAGGAAGTCGCACACGTCCCCGTTGGGGAAAGTCACGGGGCCCACAACACCCACCGACACCATGCGCTCAGTTTCCGCCACGACGGCGGTCTCTTCGAAGATCTCCCGCACCAGCCCGGGCGCGGGGTGCTCGCCGGGCTCCAGCAGTCCGGAGATCAGGGCCCACCGCCCGTTGTCTGAGCGCTGGCCAAGCAGGACGTGGCCGTCCTCGTTGAAAACAACTCCCCGCACGGCGGGAATCCACAGCGGGTCATGGCCTATTTTTTCACGGAGTTTTAGGACGAAATCAGGTGCTGGCATACCTTCAGCCTAACCGCAGCAGGGCAGGCTCAGGCGCTCAGCCCGCGGGCAGCAGCAGCATTGCGGCGGCGGAGCCGGCCAGCATGAAGGGACCGAACGGGATGTCCGATTTGAGTGTGCCGCGGCGGGCAGCGAGCAGGCCGAGGCTCCAGAGCCCGCCGAGCAGGAAGGCCGCGAAGGTCCCGGCGAACACATGTCCCCAGCCGAGGTAGCCGAGGTACATGCCCAGCACCCCGGCGAGTTTTACGTCGCCGAATCCCATCCCCGGCGGATAGACCGCGCGGAGGATGAAGTAGAAGAGCCACAGCACCGCTCCCCCGGCCAGAATCCGGACTCCCGGCAGCCCGAAAAGCCGGGCAGCGCCGTCGGGCACTGCCTCGGCATCCGCGCCGGCCAGCAGGACCGTGACGGCCGCCGCCAGCAGCAGTACGCCGCCCACGGCGTAGGAGGGGAAAACAATCCTGTTCGGTAAAAGGTGGTGCCTGACGTCGATGACCGTAAGCCGCACAGCCATCACGCCGAAGTAGGCGCAGGCAGCCAGCACCAGCCAGAAGGCCAGCGGAGTGGGTTCCCACAGTTCGCCCAGTCGTTGGATCACCCTCGGATGCTACTGGATTTCCCGCCTGGCCGCTGAGCCCGCGCGTAAACTGTGGATATGTCGACATGGGACGCGAGGCGCCAGGGGGAAACCGGTCAGCAGAATGGGCCCGCAGACATGGCCACGAAGTTCCGGAACCTTTGCCGTTCCTCGCCTTGGAAATGGCAATCCCTCCGCTTCGAGTACATCGACAGGCCCATCCCCGACCCGGACAACACGGTGCACGCCTGGCTTCGCCGGCCCGGTGCCCTCCGGCTGGAGTCGGCGGCCGGCGTGGTGCTGCACAGCACAACCGGCATCAACGACTCAAAGGACGGGTTCTACGTCAGTTCCACGCGGAAGTCGTGGCTGCTGCCTCCGCAGCTGGTCACCCCCGTGTACGACGACGGCGGGCTGGTCCGGCGCCGCCCGGAGGCCGCCTACGGCGAACCCTGCTTCGGTAACGGACGCTTTGCCGCGGCGCTGGATCCCGTGGAACTGGCCGGCAATGCCCCGGTTCCCATCGAGTTCCCGAACACCAATGCCGTGGAGCTCGGCGCCATCACCGCGGTGGACCATGAGGGCCGCCCCGCGCTGGAAACCATCGTGACCCCCAATGCCGCCTACACGCCCGCAGACCGCGAAGCGCCGCTGTGCCGGCCGGGCCGCAACCTCATCCGGATCGACCTCGGCACCGGGGTATGCGTGTCCAGCCTCTCCCTTGAGGACGAGTCGAAGCACGTTGGCCACTGGCTTCGGATCCTGGCCGTGGATGAGTACATGCTGGATGACCTCTTCGTGGCGGAATCGATGAACCTGACCGACGTCCGCCGCCATATCAGCTGGGACATCTCCCGAGGGCATGTGACTGGCTGAGGGCTGCAGGGATGGCTAAGCTTCCCTGATGACCGACCTCGCCGCCATCTGGCCGCCCCTGGGCCTCACCCTGACCACACCCCGGCTAGTGCTTCGGCCGATCCGGGACGACGACATTCCCGCGCTCGTCGAAGCTGCGCTCTCCGGCATCAGCGAACCGGGCCGCAGCCCCTTCAGCACGCCGTGGAATGAGTTTCCTGCCGAGAAGCTGGGCCCCAACATGGCGCAATGGTACTGGCGCTGCCGGGCCGGGGTTACGCCGGAGGCATGGACAATGCTGCTTGGCATCTGGCACAACAGTGAGATCATCGGCTGCCAGGACATCGAGGCCAGGGATTTCGCAACCCTGCGGACCGTCACCACAGGCTCCTGGCTCAAGAGGTCCGTGCACGGCCGGGGTTTCGGCAAGGAAATGCGCGCCGCCGTCATCAGCTACGCCTTCGACCACCTAGAAGCGGAAGTCGCCGAGTCAGAGGCAGCCGCCTGGAACGAGAAATCCCTGGGCGTCTCCCGCGCGCTCGGCTACGAACTGAACGGCGTCACCCGATCCGCCTGGGGCGGCATCCGGCAGGACGTCCAGAAGGTCAGGGTGACCCCGGAGCAGTTCAAACGCCCCGACTGGGCCCTCAAGGTCGAAGGCCACGAAGCCACCGCCAAGTACCTGGGACTCTGAAGGGCCGAGGCGGGCGAACCTGGCCACGGCCCTTCAGCAGTAGTCCCGGCTTAGATTTCCGCCCCTTCAAGCAGTTCCGTGACAAGCGCCGCGATCGGCGAGCGCTCTGACCGGGTCAGGGTGATGTGCCCGAAGAGCGGGTGCCCCTTGAGGGTCTCGACGACGGCGGCAACGCCGTCGTGCCGGCCGACGCGCAGGTTGTCGCGCTGGGCGACGTCGTGGGTCAGGACGATCTTCGAGTTCTGGCCGATCCGGCTCATCACCGTCAGAAGGACGTTTTTCTCGAGCGACTGCGCCTCATCGACGATCACGAACGCGTCATGGAGCGAGCGGCCGCGGATGTGGGTCAGCGGCATGACTTCCAGCATTCCTCGGTCCATGACTTCCTCGACTACCTCCTGGCTGACCAGCGCTCCGAGGGTGTCAAAGACGGCCTGCGCCCAAGGGTTCATCTTTTCCGCTTCGGAGCCCGGCAGGTAGCCGAGCTCCTGCCCGCCCACCGCGTACAGCGGCCGGAAGACGATTACTTTGCGGTGTTCGCGGCGTTCCAGCACCGCTTCGAGGCCCGCACAGAGAGCCAGCGCGGATTTTCCGGTGCCGGCCCGTCCGCCGATTGACACGATGCCGACGGAGGGGTCCATCAGCATGTCGATGGCCAGCCGCTGTTCCGCGGAACGGCCGTGCAGCCCGAAGACGTCACGGTCCCCTTTGACCAGCCGGACCTGTTTGTCCGCGCCCACCCGGCCCAGGGCGGAACCCCTGTTCGAGAGCAGCACCAGGCCGGTATTGACGGGCATCTCGGCTGCTGCCGGGATGAAGACGGGCTCGTGGCCGTAGAGGGTGGAGACGTCCTCCTCGCTCGCTTCGACCTCTGCCACCCCGGTCCAGCCCGAGTCCTTCACGAGCTCGTTGCGGTACTCATCGGCGAGCAGTCCCATGGCCGAGGCCTTGACACGCATGGGCAGGTCCTTGGAGACCACCGTGACGTTGCGGCCCTCATTGGCGAGGTTCTTCGCGACGGCGAGGATCCGGCTGTCGTTGTCCGCCCCGCGGAATCCCGCGGGAAGCACTTCGGTGGAGATATGGTTCATTTCCACCATGAGGGTGCCGCCGTCATCGCCCAGGGGAATGGGCCGGTCAAGTCCGCCGTGCTGGACCCGGAGGTCGTCCAGGAGCCGCAGCGCCTTGCGGGCGAAGTATCCCAGTTCGGGGTCGTGCCGTTTGCCCTCAAGCTCCGTGATGACCACGATCGGGACGATGACTTCGTGTTCCGCGAACCGCAGCAGCGCGCGGGGGTCCGAGAGCAATACCGAGGTGTCGATGACAAAGCTCCACACAGTGTCGTCCGGTCCGGCAGTTCCCCCGGATACAGCAAGACCGGCTGCAGCATCATGATTTGCTGCACCGGCCTGTGAGGTGCCTCGCTTGGCGCGAGAGGTAGCTTTCTCTCCCTGGTCGGAAATGACGTCGGGCAGTTGTTCAGAAATAGCCACATCGACTCCAGCCCCGGGGCGTACGCCCGGATTTTTTATAGGTGAGGCGGATCGGCCGCGAGGCCGGTTCCGGCCTCCCATACATCCGGTGCGAAAATCCGCTCCATGTACTGGCCTCCCCGATTAGCGGGCAATTTGCCTGCTAATGAAAACAACGTAATTCCCCCGGCGTTTGATTCCCAAACCATTTCGCGGCGATTCTTGTTGCGGTCACGTGAACTTCCCGTGAACCGCCCGTGACCGGCGCTTTGGTCACAGGAAACCCGGCGTCAGGAGCCGAAACGCCGCTGCCTGCCGGCGTAGTCCCGCAGTGCCCGCAGGAAGTCCACTTTGCGGAAGGCGGGCCAGAGGGCCTCACAGAAGTAGAACTCGCTGTAGGCGCTTTGCCACATCAGGAATCCGGACAGCCGCTGCTCCCCCGAAGTGCGGATCACCAGGTCCGGGTCCGGCTGCCCCCGGGTGTACAGGAACCGCGAGATGTCATCGACCGTGAGCTCATCCGCGAGCTTGCTGATGTCCTCGCCCCGGGCCACGGCGTCGTGCAGCAGTTCCCTCACTGCGTCCACGATTTCACGGCGTCCGCCATAGCCCACGGCGACGTTGACGTGGAGTTTTTCATGTGCCGGGGTCCGAGCGGTGAGCTTGTTCAGCCGTTCGGCCAGGTAGTCGGGAAGCAGTTCCGGTGCCCCCATGGCATGGACGGAGACGTCCTCATCCTCATCCAGCCGGTCAAGGGTATTGGCGATGATGCCCATCAACAGGTCCAGCTCTTCGCCGGATCGGCTCATGTTGTCCGTGGAGAGCATGTACAGCGTGACCACTTTGACGCCGAGTTCCTGGCACCAGCCGAGGAACTCGTGGATTTTGTCCGCCCCCGCCTGGTGTCCCTGGCTGGTGGGGGCATTGAACTGCTTGGCCCAGCGGCGGTTGCCGTCCACCATCACTCCGATGTGTCTGGGGATTCGGTCCTTGTCCAGCGCGCGCAGGAGCTTGCGTTCATAGAAGCCATAGAGGATCCCGGGCCACTCCATCCGGAGACTCACCTGACTTCCTTGATGTATGACGGCAGTGCATTCCTAGGCTACCCGCCCGCAACCGGCACACCGTGCACGGAGTTCCAGCATTCGGGCGCCATCGAGGTTACTCCGAAGTAACTTACTGGAACGTAGTTTATTCTTGACCCATGGAAAGCAATAGTCCCCACCCGGGGTCGGGAGCAGGCCGCAGCCGTAAATCGGGCCCGATGGATGAAGCGGCGGTCAGGCTGGCGGAACTCCTGATGATCAAGCCTAAATGGCGGGGCTGGATCCATACCGTCACAGCGCCGCTGGCGTTTGCTGCGGGGCTTGTCCTGATCCTGCTGGCCCCCACAGCCGACCTGAAAATCGCTTCTGCCGTCTACGCCGTGACCGGGGTGCTGCTCTTCGGAATCAGTGCCGTGTACCACCGCGGGAACTGGTCTCCCGGGGTCAGGATGGTCCTGAAGCGCCTGGACCACACCAACATCATGCTGGTGATCGCAGGGAGCTACACGCCGCTGGCGTGGGCCCTGCTGGAACGGCCCAAGGCCGTGGTACTGCTGTGGGTCATCTGGTCCGGGGCGATCCTGGGCGTACTGTTCCGGCTGCTGTGGACCGATGCCCCCCGCTGGCTCTACGTGCCCATCTACATTGCCCTGGGGTGCGGCTCGCTTTTCTACCTGCCGGAATTTTTCGCGGCCAGTGTTGCCTCCGCCGTCCTGATCTGCGTGGGCGGCGCCCTGTACATAGCAGGGGCGGTTTTTTATGCGCTCAAGAAGCCAAACTTCAGTTACCAGCACTTTGGCTTCCACGAGCTCTTCCACGCGTTCACCGTGTTCGCCTTCGCCGCGCACTTCATCGCCATCGCTATCGCGGTCCTCG
This sequence comes from Arthrobacter oryzae, assembly GCF_031454875.1. Lineage (GTDB taxonomy): Bacteria > Actinomycetota > Actinomycetes > Actinomycetales > Micrococcaceae > Arthrobacter > Arthrobacter oryzae_D. The sequence continues at coordinate 80,792 of NZ_JAVDRQ010000012.1, read as the reverse complement.
GTCGACCCGCCTGAGGCGGCACGCCTAAGTCCCACCGCCTATTTCCGACCTGGTCCGGGCCTACCCGCCTAATTCCGGCCCGGTCCGGGCTTACCCGCCTGAAGGCAGTCCGGTCATGGCCGCCAGGCGCTCCCGCAGTTCGGCCACGGTTCGCATCGGACGTTCGCACACCATCCCACGGCACAGGAACACCTGCGGCGAGCCGTCGGACGCCGCCGTCCTGCCCTCCAGCAGCGGCACCGCGGACGGAACAGGACCGGCAGGAGGCGCACCGGCGTCGGGCGTCACCGCAACCACCAGCCCCGGGCTGGCGGACAGCAGGGCGGCGCGATGGAGCGCCGCCCGCGCCGGACCGTCGGGCCCGACGACGGCGGCCTCCACAGGACCCGACAGCACGGCCTGCGCCGTGGCCAGGAGGCAGCCTGCCGCCCGGGGCGCACGCGTTGCCAGCGGCGGAAGCAGCAAAAGAATATTGCCGGCCATGATCCGGTGGTCAACGGAACCGGAAAGCGCCGAGTAGCCCAGCAGGGCGCCGGCGAATGCAGCCGCGCCGCTGGGTGTGGCGTTGTCGAAAGGTTCAAGGCCCGCCCGCTGACCCTGCGCGTTGAACACCTGGGAGGATTCCCCGGCCGTATCAACCAGTGTTCCGTCTGCCGCGAACCTCAGGCAGGCGGCCGCCAGGATGGCTTCGGCCAGCCGGTACCACCGCTCAGCGCCGGTGACCCCGTAAAGGGTCAGGAGCCCGTCAACGCAGAAGGCATAGTCTTCGAGCAGCCCGCCTATCCCCCTCGCCTGGCCTGCATGAGACACACGCACCAGGGTGCCGGGTTCCGCGGCCTGATCCCCGGCGCCCGGGACCTGCCAGTGGACCCGCTCGAGGTAAACGGCGGCCTGCTCGGCTACAGCCACCAGGTCGGGCCGGTCCAGGACCACGCCTGCTTCGGCCAGCGCGGCGACGGCCAGCCCGTTCCAGCCGGCCACTACCTTGTCGTCCCTGGCGGGCTGCGGACGCGCTGTTCGGGCATCCAGGAGGCGCGGCCGGATCCGGTCCCACAGGACGCTCTCGGCATCGTCGAGCCTGCGTCCCGGGTGAAGCGGAGAGGCCGTCGCCGTCACGGTGCCCTCGGCCCGGACATTCATCAGCCGCGCGGCAGCGGCACCGTCGTCAGGTCCCAGGACTTCCTGCAGTTCCGCCGGCGTCCAGAGGTAACTGGCCCCCTCGTGGTGCCGGCCTTCCACCACGGTGTCCGCGTCCAGTGATGAAGCGAACGCCTCCACCTGCCCTGCACCGACGCCAAGTGCGGCGATCATCCAGTCCGCAGTGCGAGCGGCAACGTCAGCCGCCTCGTCAGCGGGGTACACGGCATCGCCGCCGAGCCGGACCCAGTGAACGTAGGCACGCAGCAGTTGGGCGTTGTCGTAGAGCATCTTTTCAAAATGCGGCACGGACCAGTCACGCGTCACGGAATATCGGGCAAAGCCGCCGTCCAGCTGGTCGAAAAGCGCGGAGCGGGACATCGCGGCGAGCGTGCGGCCCGCCATGTCCCTGGCCGCATCAGCGGTATCTGACGCCACGGCAGCGTGCCGGACCAGGAATTCCAGCACGGGCGACGGCGGGAACTTCGGCGCGGTGCCGAATCCGCCGTCCTGCGGGTCTTCGGAGCGTGCCAGGACGCGGACCGCCTCGGCGAGCAGGCCCGCATCCAGGGGATCCGGCGGACCGGTCAGCTGGAGAGCAGCCGCAAGCTGGGATTCGGCCATCCCCCGGGCCAGCGACTCGGCGTTTTGTTCGACGCCCTCACGCCGTTCCAGCCATGCATCACGGACCGCCTCAAGCACCTGGCGGAACGACGGCCGGCCGGGCATGGGCCGGGGCGGGAAATAGGTCCCGGCATGGAAGGCGCGTCCGTCCGGCGTCAGGAAGACTGACATCGGCCAGCCGCCTTCGCCGCTGATGGCCTGGGTTGCGGCCATGTAGACAGCGTCCACGTCCGGTCGCTCTTCCCTGTCCACTTTGATGGCGACGAAGTTGGCATTGAGGAAGTCCGCTGTTTCCTGGTCTTCGAATGACTCGTGCGCCATGACATGGCACCAGTGGCACGCGGCGTAGCCGATGGACAGGAACACAGGCACGTCGCGTTCGGCGGCGAAGCTGAACGCTTCATCGCCGAAGGGCCGCCAATGGACCGGGTTGCCTGCGTGCTGCCTCAGATAGGCGGAAGGTTCCCCGCCAAGGGCATTGGATGCCCCTGGCCGGGCTCCGCCGGGCGCCGCGGCGTGCGACGGGTTGCCAGCTGGCGGGTTGCCGGCTGGCGGTGTACCGTCTGGCCTCTGGCCGGCTCCGCCGTTAGCGGCGTCCGCGGCCTTCATCACCGTTCGGTTCCGTCCGGAAATCGGCGCCGCTTTGGGGGCCGGAAGCCTGGGTGCCGGTGGCCTGGGCGCTGGCAGATTCGGCCCCGGCATCGCCGGTTCCCGGCACGTCCAGCAGGTCCTGATCTGCGGCGGCCAGTGCGGCCATGCGCTCCTCCTCGACCTGTGCACGGTAACGGACCCGGCGGATGCGCCGCACCATGTCCACGATGAGCAGCGTGGTGGCCAGCACGAAGAACGCCGTCATGATGAATCCCCACGTGCCCGGAGTCACCTGGTCTTCTGAGAGGCCCGGGCGCAGGGACGGCGTGGGGCTCGGCGCCGGGGTCGTCGCGAGGGCGATGAGCAAGTGATGCACGGTTAAACCTTCTGTGGAGCGTATTGAGGACCCTAACTTCTACGGGACATAGAAATGGGCCTGAATCTATCTTAGCCCTGCGAAGAGATCCTTTTCCGGCAGTTCCACGGGTACTCGGGACTGGATCAGGCTGTAGTCTTCCCACGGCCAGGCGCGGCGCTGCATGTCGGATGACACGGCGAAGAAGAATCCCAGCGGGTCCACCTGCGTGCGGTGGGCGCGGAGCGCGTCATCCCGGGCTTCGAAATAGTCCCCGCAATCGATCTGGGTGGTGGTGGGGTGCGTCGGGGCCGGCGGCGTGTGGCCTTCGGCATCAGCTTCGAGCCAGGCCGCAAGCCGTTCGGCGTACGGCGACTGCAGCCCGGCCTCTTCCAACGCAAAGTGCAGTGCACGGAACCGTTCGGGACTGAAGGCGCGATCGTAGTAAAGCTTGCTCGGCGCCCAGGGCTCGCCGATTCCCTGGTACCGCTCCGGATCGCCGGCGGCTTCGAACGCCTCGACCGCCACACGGTGGGCCATGATGTGGTCCGGGTGCGGATAGCCGCCGTTTTCGTCGTAGCTCAGGATCACCTGTGGCTTGAAATCGCGCACCAGCCTGACCAGCGGAGCAGCCGCCCGTTCCAGCGGCTGGAGGGCGAATGAGCCCGGCGGGAGCGGCGGAAGCGGGTCACCCTCGGGCAGGCCGGAATCCACAAACCCGAGCCAGCGGTGACGGATTCCCAGCACTCGGGCCGCGTTGTCCATTTCAAGGCGCCGGGCCCCGGCCATGTCGCGCTTCGGGTGCGGCTCGCCCTCCACGGCAGGGTTCTGGATGTCACCCCGCGACCCGTCCGTGCAGGTAGCCACCATCACGTCGACCCCTGCGGCGGCGTACATCGCCATGGTGGCTGCGCCCTTGCTCGATTCGTCGTCAGGGTGAGCGTGAACGGCCAGCAGGCGGAGCGGCTTTGACTGGTCTGCGGACGCTGTCATCTGAAACGGCTCACTTTCATCGGATTTCAAGGTTGCGGGTCTACGGCTGCGGGGACCGGAATTATCCCCTTCGGATCCACACTAAACTGGAATGGTGACTTCCGAGGATCAGCCGGCCGTTTCCGCGCCGGCAACTACCACCCTAGCCAATCGATACGGGGGCCAAAAGCGTGCCCTGTCCCGGAAGGCCAAGCGCAACATCGGACTAGCCGCACTCGCTGCCGGAATCGGTTTTATGGCCTGGATCTCCACCTCCCTGAACACCGAGACGGTGACGTTCAAGGACATCGGCTACAGCACCACTGACGCCACCCAGGCGGAAATCGACTTCCAGGTAACCAAGGATCCCGGTACCAGCGTCAAATGTGCCGTCAAGGCACTTGACTCCAAGTTTGCCGTGGTCGGCTGGAAAGTGGTGGATATCGGGCCAAACCCTGCTGACGCCACCGCCGACGGCGGACGCACCACCGCCCACCGCGCAGTGGTTCGGACGGAATCCCTCTCAGTTTCCGGCGTGGTGGACAGCTGCTGGATTCCGGACGCGGACAAGTAGCACGCAGCCGTTCCCGGCCCGCTTCCGGCCGCCGCCTGTGACCCACGCCGCAGGCCTTCTTTGGTTTGTCCACTGCATTGACTACAATGGATCAAATACCTTTACCCCGCTGAGCTGGTTACTGAGTCCCACAAGTGGCCACCGTGGCGGGGTCTTTGCTTGTTTGATCTCAAACTTGTTTGACCACGAAAAAGGAGAAGTCCGTGTCTACCACCAACAGCGCAACTGCAGCTTGGCTTACCCAGGAAGCTTTTGACCGCCTGAAGGCAGAGCTGGACCACCTCTCCGGCGCCGGCCGGGCGGAAATCGTCCAGAAAATCGAAGCTGCACGCCAGGAAGGCGACCTCAAGGAAAACGGCGGATACCACGCCGCCAAGGAGGAGCAGGGCAAGATCGAGGCCCGCATTCGCCAGCTCACCGTCCTGCTCCGTGACGCCCACGTGGGCGAGTCCCCGGCCGACGACGGAATCGTCGAGCCCGGAATGATCGTCGTTGCAAGGATCGCCGGCGACGAGGAGACGTTCCTGCTCGGCTCCCGCGAGATCGCGGGCGACTCTGACCTTGACGTCTTCAGCGAAAAGTCCCCGCTGGGTGCGGCCATCGTGGGCCACAAAGAGGGCGACAAGCTCAGCTACACCGCACCGAACGGCAAGGACATCACGGTGGAGATCATTTCCGCCAAGCCGTACGCAGGCTAGGGGCTCTAGCTCCGGAAGCGCGGCAATAGCCTACAAACGAACGACGCCGGCCGTCCCCACGAAGGGGATGGCCGGCGTCGTTCGTTAAAGGCTCATCTTTCCGCAGCCTGCCGCTCCTGCGGAACGCGCCGGGGCTTCAGCAGCATGGCCGCGGCGACGCCGCCGAGGGCACCGCCCAGGTGGGCCTGCCAGGAGACAAAGCCGGCGACGCCGGGGAGGATTCCGAACAGGATTCCGCCGTAGGTGAGGAACAGGACCACGGACAGCGCTATCTGCCACCAGCTGCGGTTGAAGAACCCGCGGACCAGCAGGAACGCGAACAGGCCGAAGACCAGGCCCGAGGCTCCAACTGTGATCCCCCAGCCGCCGATCAGCCACACCAGCGCTCCGGAGCCGAACCAGCTGAAGGCCACTGCCGTGAGGAACACCCGGAGCCCTGACATAAAAACGAGGAAGCCGAAGATGATGAGCGGCAACGCGTTGGAGACAACGTGGCCCAGGTTGGCGTGGAACAGCGGGAACGTGAGGATGTCCAGCAGGCCGTCCGCGCTCCGCGGCCGCAACCCGAACGTCCTGTTCAGGGAATGGAAGGTGGCAGCATTGACCAGCTCGATCGCGAACAGCAGCACGACGAACAGCCCGAGAACCAGCAGCCCGCCCTGGGCGCGTGCGGCAGGCGTGTGCCTCGTTTGCGGTTGTCCCCCCGAAGCGTCAAGCACCGTGGGCCCCTAGTGAACCACGATCGGCTGGAAACCCTCGGCACGGAGGGCGCCCAGGACCTGTTCACAGTGCTCATGGCCCTTGGTTTCCAGGTTGACGGTGATGGATACGTCTCCCATGCTGATGGAACCGCCCACCCTGGTGTGGTCAAGGCCTGTGACGTTGGCGTCGTTCTCGGCGATGATCCGGGCGATGGTGGCGAGCGAACCGGGCCGGTCATCCAGCATCATGCGCACTGTCATGTACCGGCCTGCCGCGGAAAGACCGCGCTGGATCACTTTGAGCATGAGCATCGGGTCGATGTTGCCGCCGGAGAGGATCACTGCCGTGGTGCCGGGATTCTCGATCTTGCCGTCCATCAGGGCGGCCACGCCCACGGCGCCGGCCGGTTCCACCACCATCTTGGCGCGTTCGAGCAGGAAGATCAGCGCCCGGGCGAGGGAATCCTCGCTGACCGTCACCACGTCGTCCACGAGTTCCCTGATGATACTGAACGGCAGCTGCCCCGGACGGCCCACGGCGATGCCGTCTGCCATGGTGGAGACCTTCTTCAGCGGCACCAGGGCGTCCGCGGCGAGGGACGGCGGGTAGGCCGCCGCGTTTTCGGCCTGGACGCCGATGATCCGGATGTCCCGGCCCAGCTCCCTGGCGCGTGCCTTCACCGCAACTGCCACGCCGGCCAGCAGCCCTCCGCCGCCGACGCCCATCAGGATGGTGTCAACGTTGGGGATCTGTTCCAGGATTTCCAGCCCCACGGTGCCCTGGCCGGCCACAACATCCACGTTGTCGAACGGGTGGACAAAGACCGCACCGGTCTCGTCGGCGTAGCGCTGGGCTTCGGCGAGGGCTTCGTCCACGTTGTGCCCGTGCAGGACCACTTCGGCGCCGTGGCTGCGGGTGGCGGCCAGCTTGGGCAGGGCCACGCCAAGGGGCATGTAGATCCGGGCCTTGATGCCCAGGCTCTTTGCTGCCACCGCCACGCCCTGGGCGTGGTTTCCGGCCGATGCCGCCACCACGCCGCGCTTTTTCTCCTCGGCCGCAAGCTTGGCCATGCGGACGTAAGCGCCGCGGACCTTGAAGGAACCCGCCCGCTGCAGGTTTTCGCACTTGAAGAAGACGTCGCCGCCTACCATGCTGCCCAGCGCCCGGGACGATTCCACCGGGGTCCGCGTAATAATCCCCTCAAGCAGCTTCTGCGCCTCCAGGACATTGTCCAGCGTGACGGGCAGGCTATTGAGGGTTTTCACGAACTAGTCTCCTTTGGGGAATTCGGCTGGGGCGTCCTGGCCGGCATGTCCGGCGGGAGTACCCGTTGACTGTGCGGCTCCATTGCCGCGGCCCGGATTCGCACCGGGAAGGTAGACATCCTTGAAGGTGTTGTCTTGGCTGGCTCCGGAGACCCCGGACACATCCGGGCTCACCGCCGCCAGCACTCCTTCATGTTCCCACGTTCTGGCAGCAATATATCGAATCGCCGAGTTTGCTACGGCCAGGATGGGCACGGAGAAGAGTGCGCCCGGGATCCCGGCCAGGTAGGAACCGGCTGCCACGGACAGAATGACCGCCACCGGGTGCAGGGCCACCGCCTTGCCCATAACCAGCGGCTGCAGGATGTGGCTCTCCAACTGCTGGACCAGCAGCACGATCCCCAGCATGATCAGCGCGTTGACCCAGCCGTTGGCCACGAGGGCAAGAAGCACAGCCACGGCTCCGGTCACCAGGGCGCCCACGATGGGGATGAAGGAACCTATGAAGACCAGCACACCCAGCGGGAGCGCCAGCGGAACTCCGATGATGGCCGCGCCCACTCCAATTCCCACGGCGTCCACGAATGCCACGAACATCTGGATGCGGGCGTAGCTGACCATGGACGTCCAGCCCTTGCGGCCTGCACCGAAGGTGGCGGCCCGGGCTTTCCGTGGCAGCAGCCGGACCAGGAAGGCCCAAATCCTGTCGCCTTCAAGGAGGAAGAAAATCAGGATGAACAACGCGAGGATGAGTCCTGCGGCAAAATGCCCGGCCGTGCTTCCGAATGACAGGGCGCCGCTGAGGATACTACTGCTGTTGTTCTGGAGTGCGGCCGTGGCCTCCTGCAGATACCGGTCGATTTGGGCGGCCGTCAGGTGCAGCGGACCTTCCGCCAGCCAGCCCTGGATCTGCTGGATCCCGGTCAGCGCTTCGCTCCACAGTTCGCTGAATCCCCGAACAAGCTGCCGTCCCACGAGCGCCAGGGAACCGCCGATGAGGCCCAGGAAGCCCAGCACGGTGATGGCGACAGCCCCGCCGTTCGGGATGCGCCGCGCCCTGAGCCATCGCGTGACGGGACTCAGCAGGCCGGCCAGCAGGGCAGCCACCATCACGGGGATGATGAGGAAGCTGATCTTACTCAGCAGCCAGATCAGCGCGGCGCTGACAAGGAGAATGAGCCCCAGCCGCCATGCCCACGAGGCGGCGATCCGCACACCGTAGGGAATGTCCTGGTCCAGTTCGCGGTCAGTACGCACCCGCGGCCTTCCTGCCGGACCAAGTGCTGCAGCCGCAACTGCGGCAGGCGCACCTGCTGCTGCGGCGTCGGGCAACCCCGCGCCGGTTATGGCGGGGCTATGGTCTGGTGCGGCGTCCTCAGCTGGCGTCATAGCCTTATACTTCCGCAGCATGGCCCCGATGGGAAACCGCCCCAGCCGCCGGCCGGCCCCCGCGACGGGCTGTTGCCAGCGCAACCCGATGTACGGCTACAGCGCGGCGCTGATGCCCCAGGTCATGGTGAACTGCTCGCCCGCTGCCAGCCAGCGCAGACCGTCGCCGCTGTTGAACGCATTTGCGGGTCCTGTCATGGGTTCGATGGCCACCGCTTTTGGCCTGCCCGGGAACTTATCCGTGACGAAGACATGCACGTAGCCGCAGGATTCGTCCTGCCAGAGGCTCACGCTGCGGCCGTCGGACGCCCGCAGCGTCTGGCGCGCTACGCCGCCGTCGAACACCAGGTCCGTATAGGCGACGTCGATATTGAGTTCCGCAACCGTTCGGCCGCCGCGCAGGTCCACATCGCCGCTGACCGGTTCCGCACTGCGGGGTATGAGGCGCTGGTCCGCCACGAGGCGGCTCCCGGCACCCACCGTAAGGACCAGATCTTCAGCAGGCACATCGCCGATCCTGAGATAGGGATGGGACCCGAGAACAAAGGGTGCGGATGCCTGGGAATCGTTGAGGAGCGTCTGGCGGACCACCAGGCCCAGGTCCCCGGCAAGCTCGTACTGCACGCGGTGCCGGACCAGGAAGGGGTACCCGTGCTGGGGAAAGATCGGGGCCTCCAGCGTTACCGAGAACTCGGATTCGTCCACGAGACCGTACGAGGCGTTGCGCAGCAGGCCGTGGCTGGCGTTGTTCCGGGACACTTCGGTGATGTCCAGCTGCTGCTTCTTGCCGTCCAGGTACCAGACGCCGTCTTCCACCCGGTTGGCCCAGGGTGCCAGTGTGATGCCGGTGGCTCCCGGCGGGATGTCCGCGTCCCCATAGGTTTCCGTGAGCTGGACGCCGCCGCGGTCGTAGAGCCGCAAGCCGGCGGCGAGTTCCGTGACCACGGCAAGGGCATCGCCGCGACGGAGCTCGTACTGCCCGCCGGAGGCATAGCGCCGCGGTGCGCCTGCGTCACTGCGGCCGGATTCAGGGCTGTTCAAAGTCATGGGCACAACCGTACCCGCTCATCCCTGCCGCCTCGTCCCGACGCAACTGCACCACCCTCGTCATGTTAACTTTTGTTCGAAACTATTTCTTTCTGATCGTTTTATGGGAGAATTGAAAGTGCCAGCCGTTCCGCCCGAGAGGTGGGGGACTCCGATGGCAGCCGCTCGCAAAGGACAAGACGCATGACACACATCACCAGCACCAACCTCGCCGATGGCCGGGAGCTGCTTTATTTCGATGACGCCACGCCCGGAAAGAGCACCCGCAGGCCGGAGATTATCCCGGACCTCCGCGAGCTGCCGGCCAGGAGCGAACCGGGCGAAGTCAGGTTTGATGCCCTCACCGGCGAGTGGGTGGCCGTGGCCGCGCACCGCCAGAGCCGCACACACCTGCCCCCGGCCGATCAGTGCCCCATCTGCCCCACCACACCGGCCAACCCCTCTGAGATTCCGGCGCCGGACTACGACGTCGTCGTCTTTGAGAACCGCTTTCCCTCCCTGGGACCTGCGCTCGGACCGGTTCCGGGCAGCGCCGGATGGGGGACCTCCGGCGCGGCCTTCGGCCGCTGCGAAGTGGTGTCCTTCACTCCCGAACACACCGGCTCCTTCAGCGAGCTGAGCGAAACGCGGGCACGTACCGTCGTCGAGGCCTGGGCTCACCGCACGGGCGCCCTCAACGCGCTGCCGGGCATCCAGCAGGTGTTTCCGTTCGAGAACCGCGGCGCAGACATCGGCGTGACCCTTCACCACCCGCACGGACAGATTTACGCCTACCCGTACGTCACGCCCCGCGCCGCAGTGATGGGAGCCGCCGCGCGGAAATTCTACGACGACGGCGACGGCCGCCAGACGCTGACCGGCTCGCTGCTGCGGTCAGAACGCGAGGACGGAAGCCGGATGGTCCTTGAAGGCGAGAACTTCAGCGCCTACGTCCCGTTCGCGGCCCGCTGGCCACTGGAAGTGCACCTGGTTCCGCACCGCCAGGTTCCGGACCTGGCCGCGCTCAGCGGAGAAGAGAAAGACGAACTGGCACACGTTTACCTGGATCTGCTCAAGCGGCTTGATGCCCTCTACCCCACGCCCACTCCCTACATCTCCGCCTGGCACCAGGCCCCCCTCGATGAGCTGCTGCGGCCGGCAGGCTACCTCCACCTGCAGCTGACCTCGCCCCGCCGGGCGGAGGATAAACTCAAATACCTGGCCGGCTCGGAAGCGGCCATGGGTGCCTTCATCAACGACACCACCCCCGAACTGGTCGCGGAGCGGCTGCGCACCGTCACCGTTCCCGCAGCAGCAGCACACAACCCAATCCCGGAAGGCGCACACGCATGACCGCCCCACTCAGCAACGGCGACCTGAGCAGCAGCGACCTGGCAGCACGGTTCCAGGACGCCTTCGGTTCCGCCCCGGAAGGTATCTGGCAGGCGCCGGGCCGCGTGAACCTGATCGGCGAGCACACTGACTACAACGACGGCTTCGTCCTCCCCTTCGCCATCGACAGGACAGCGCGGGTGGCCGTCCGGGTCCGTCCCGATTCCACCGTCCGGCTGCTTTCCACGTACGGCGACCAGGGCGTAACGACGGCGGACACCGCGACGCTGGACGGCTCACGGGCCAAGGGCTGGACCAAGTACCCCCTCGGCGTCATGTGGGCGCTGCAGGAGCGCGGCATTGCGGTGCCCGGGCTTGACCTGCTGCTGGACTCCAACGTTCCCCTCGGTGCCGGGCTCTCCTCGTCCCACGCCATCGAGTGCGCCGTCATCTCCGCCCTGAATGAACTGACGGGCGCCGGGCTGAAGGACGAGGAAATGGTGCTGGCCACCCAGCGCGCCGAGAACGACTTCGTAGGAGCCCCCACCGGCATCATGGACCAGTCCGCCTCGCTGCGCGGCGCCAAGGACCAGGCCGTCTTCCTCGACTGCAGGGACCAGAGCGTCCGCCTTGTCCCCTTCGAAACCGAACCGGCAGGGCTGGTCCTGCTGGTGATCGACACGAAGGTCTCCCATTCACATGCCGATGGCGGCTACGCCTCCCGCCGCGCCTCGTGCGAGCTCGGGGCCGAAGTGCTGGGCGTCAAGGCGCTCCGCGACGTTGGCGTTGAGGACCTCGACGAAGCCGGCGGCCTCCTGGACGAAGTCACGTTCCGCCGGGTCCGCCACGTCGTCACCGAAAACGACCGCGTCCTGCAGACCGTGGAGCTGCTGGGGACTTCCGGACCGGGCGCCATCGGGCCCCTGCTCGATGCCAGCCACCGTTCCATGCGGGACGACTTCGAGATTTCGTGCCCCGAACTGGACCTTGCCGTGGAAATTTCCCGCACCAGCGGAGCGATCGGCGCGCGCATGACGGGCGGCGGATTTGGAGGGGCCGCTATCGCCCTCACGCCCGTGGCCGCGGAACGCCAGGTGCGCACCGCCGTCGAACAGGCCTTCTCCCGCGCCGGGTACCGGAAGCCGGACATCTTCACCGTGACCCCGGCGGCCGGGGCGATGCGGCTCGTGTAGCTCGGGCGTAGGCTGGGCGCATGTCAGAAGCTGTCATTGTTTCCGCCGTCAGAAGCCCCATCGGGCGCGCCTTCAAGGGGTCCCTGAAGGACGAACGGCCGGACGACCTTGCCGCGGCGATGGTCACGGCCGCCCTGGACAAAATCCCGTCTTTCGACCCGCATGGCGGGGACGGCAGGGGCTTGGACGACGTCTACCTGGGTTGTGCTGAGCCGAGCGGTGAAGCGGGCTCCAATATGGCCAGGGTGGTCACCATCCTGGCCGGGCTGGACGGTGTTCCGGGCGCCACCATCAATCGGTTCTGCGCCTCCAGCCTGCAGACCATCCGCATGGCCTTCCATGCCATCAGGGCGGGCGAAGGGGACGCGTTCGTGGCTGCCGGCGTCGAGGCCGTGTCCCGGTACCCCAACTGGGCCGGTGCGGGCGAAACCGACGCCGGCACCCACAATCCGCTTTTTGAAGCAGCCCGGCGGCGCACGGAGGCGCGAGCTGCCTCCAACACGCCCTGGACCGACCCTCGGCTGGGCGGCCGGATGCCGGACATCTACATCGCGATGGGGCAGACCGCCGAAAACGTGGCAACCACGTACGGGATCAGCCGGGCAGAGCAGGATGCCTGGGCGGTCCTGAGCCAGAACCGGGCGGAGGCGGCCATAGCCTCGGGATTCTTTGCCCGCGACATCACCCCGTATACCCGCCGGGACGGCACCGTCGTGGAGCGGGATGACTCCCCGCGCGCCGGCGTCACCCTCGAGGCAGTTGCAGCGCTCCAGCCTGTGTTCCGCAGCAAGGGGACGGTGACTGCCGGCAACGCGTGTCCGCTGAACGACGGGGCCGCCGCCGTTGTGGTGATGAGTGATAACCGCGCCCGCGAACTGGGACTGGAACCGCTGGCACGGATCGTGTCCACGGGCGTCAGCGCCCTCTCCCCCGAACTCATGGGCATGGGCCCCGTCGAAGCAACCCGCGTGGCGCTGAAGCGGGCACGGCTGGGAATCCGGGACATCGACCTCGTGGAACTCAATGAGGCATTCGCCGTGCAGGTAGTGGCCAGCGCCCGTGAACTCGGCATCGACCATGCCAAGCTCAACGTCCACGGCGGGGCCATAGCCTTGGGGCACCCGTTCGGCATGACCGGAGCCCGCATGACCACCACGCTGCTGAACGGCCTCCGGGAGCGCGACGCAACGCTCGGGCTCGCCACGCTCTGCGTGGGCGGCGGCCAGGGAATGGCAATCGTTTTCGAGCGGCTCAGCTAAGTCCGGAAACGAACCCGGAATACGCTCCCCTCCAATGGGGAAGGCCCCGCCGTTTGGCGGGGCCTTCCTTTCCAGCTGAAAGTACGACGGCAAGTACGACGGCGTTTGCCGGCCAGGTCCTAGTCGTCGCCGCGGAGGATCGCCAGCAGGCGGATGATCTCGACGTACAGCCAGACGAGGGTCACGGTGAGGCCGAAGGCCGCGGTCCAGGAGAAGCGTTCCGGGGCTCCGTTGCGGACGCCTTCTTCGATGCTGGTGAAGTCCATGACCAGCGAGAACGCGGCCAGGCCGATCGCCAGGATGCCGATGACAACGCCGATAATTCCGCTGCGCAGGCCGAACGGTTCAGTCGTCAGACCCGTCATCATCATGACCAGGTTCACCACGGAGAACAGGGCATACCCGACCATGGCGATCAGGAAGAACTTCATGGCCTTGGGCGTGGCGCGAACCTTGCCGCTCTTGAACAGCAGCAGGGTCACGGCGAAGACGGACAGCGTGCCGACGACAGCCTGCAGCCCGACGCCCGGGTACATGGTGTCGAGGACGCGGGTGAGTCCGCCGAGGAAGAGGCCTTCCAGCCCGGCGTACGCCAGGATCAGCGCGGGCGAGGGCTGCTTTTTGAATGTGTTGACGAGGGCCAGGACGAAGCCGCCCAGGGCGCCAACGATCATCAGCAGCGAAGCCAGCGGCATGCTCACGAAGAGCGTCACGGCCGCACCGGCCACCAGGACGCCGAGGCAGGCGGCTGTCTTGATGATGACGTCGTCAAAGGTCATCCGCCCGGTTTCGGCCGGGCCGGCTGCCGGCTGGTTGTACATCTGCTGCAGCTGATCATGGGTCATGTTCTGCTGCTGGGCCATCCAGGCGCCCTGCGCGTCCATGACCTGGCCGGGCGCGCGGCCCGGAGCCTGGCCGTACTGCTGACCGTAGGGGTTCTGGCCGTACTGAGCCTGCGGAACAGGCGGTGCCTGGGTGGCTCCACGGAAGTTCTTTCCGTTGAAGATCGGGTTTCCGCCAAGTGCCATTGCGGGTGTCCTCCAAATAAAAGGGGGTGGGTAATGATCCTTATAGTTCAAGGTACCAATTTCCACGTGCGGGCGGCAGGGATAGTTCCCCTGCCGGGCCACCCGAAACTCAACCGTGACATGGCCCATCGCCCCCAAAGACGGTTCCGGCAGGCCAGCCTCACCCGCAAGAGGCCTGGCGACTGTTTAGGGACACGCAGACTCAACAAAAGTTTTCTTAAGCTGAACTGAACGAAGCAGTAGCCCCGGCTTCACGGTTGTTATCCGATCGCGATCTTAGGCGTACCTACACGCGACTTCTTTGGTGTCCGCTGGCTGTAACATAAGCCCAAGCAGGGTGACCAACATCACAAGATATCCGGTTTGTCTACCGCATATTTGGCGCCACGATCGGTTCCCTGTTCCGTTCGCAGTGGTTGTAAAGGCGCAACCCAGACCACCCCCATGTGGAGGTTTTCATTTTGAGAAGCACACCGAGAGGCCTGTCGCACAGACGGCGCGGCGGATTGCTCAAAGCTGTGGGGGCTATATTTGCCGCCGTAGTCGCAATTCTGCTCGTCGTTGCCCCGGCATCGCAGGCCACCACCCCCTCGCCGACACCATCCCCGTCGAACCAGCAGTTCCAGAACAGCATCAGCGGCTTCCTGCGGGACGATGCCCGCGCACCTATCGCTGACGTTACGATCACCGCCAAAAGCGGCGATTTTACCGGGACCGCAAAATCAGGCGCCAACGGCTCCTGGACCATCGGAGTTCCGGTCCAGGGGACCTATGAAGTGGAGCTGGACGAATCCACCCTTCCCGAAGGCATCAAGCTCGCCGACGGCCAGGAAAATCCACGTACCGTCACCTTCAGCCAGACGTCCAATCTCTCCGTGATCTTTGCCTTCGGCAAAGGCATCGTGGTCCAGCAACAGGACTTCGGCCAGAACCTGCTCAACCGGCTCGTCGCCGGCCTCAGCTTCGGCCTGCTGCTGGCGCTGGCCTCGGTGGGGCTGTCGCTGATCTTCGGAACCACAGGGCTCACCAACTTTGCCCATGGTGAAATGGTCACCTTCGGCGCAGTCCTGGTGTTCGCCTTCAATGCCATGAGCCTTCCGTTCTGGTTGGCGATCATCCTGGCCCTGGTGGGCGGCGGCCTGTTTGGTTATGTCCAGGACGCCGGCCTGTGGAAGCCGCTGCGCCGCCGCGGGACCGGCCTGGTGCCGATGATGATCGTCAGCATCGGCCTCGCCCTGGCAGTCCGCTACGTCATCCAGTTCTACTTCGGCGGATCCACTCAGCAGCTGCCGTACGCACAAAGCACCGAGATCCAGATCGGGCCCGTGTCCATCTCGCCCAACAACCTGTGGTCGCTCATCATCAGTGCCGTCGTGATCGCCATCATCGGCATCGTCCTGCTGAAGACCAGGCTGGGCAAGGCAACCCGCGCTGTCGCCGACAATCCTGCCCTCGCGGCAGCCTCCGGCATTGACGTTGACAACGTGATCCGGATTGTCTGGGTCGCCGGCGGAATGCTGGCATCCCTGGGCGGCATCCTGTGGGCCTACTACCGGCCGGGCGTTACGTTCGACATGGGTTCGCAGATCCTGCTGCTCATCTTCGCCGGCGTGACCCTTGGCGGCCTTGGCACAGTATTCGGGGCGCTCATCGGTTCCGTCATCGTCGGCATCTTCGTGGAGCTGACCACCGTGTTCGGCCTCGCCGCCGACCTCAAGTATGTGGGAGCACTGTTCATCATGATTGTTGTCCTCTTGTTCCGGCCGCAGGGCATCCTTGGCCGTCGCGAGCGCGTGGGTTAGGAGACAGCCATGGACTTCGGATTTATTTTTTCCAGCGCTGCCGGTGAACTGTTCAGCCCGACGACGGCGGCGTACGCGCTTGCCGCACTCGGCCTCGCCGTTCACTTCGGCTACTCCGGCCTGCTGAACTTCGGCCAGGCCGGCTTTATGGCGGTGGGCGCCTACGGCTTCGCCATCTCCACGCTGACCTTCGGCGTGCCATTCTTCCTCGGCCTGCTCATCGCCGTCATCTGTTCGGCGATTTTCGCGCTGCTGCTGGGTATCCCAACCCTGCGGCTGCGGGCTGACTACTTGGCCATCGTCACCATCGCCGCGGCGGAAATCGTCCGCTACATCGTCACCACCAACCAGCTGACCTCCGTGACGGGTTCCGCCAACGGCCTTGCCGCCTTCGAAGGCGGATTCTATGCCATGAACCCGTTCCCCGAGGGCTCCTACTTCGGCATGAACAACAGGGACTTCTTCATCCGCGCAGTCGGCTGGGGACTTGTGATCGTCTGCTGCACGCTTGTGTGGCTCCTGATGCGGAGCCCGTGGGGACGCGTCCTGAAGGGCATCCGCGAGGACGAGAACGCTGTCCGCTCGCTCGGCAAGAACGTGTACGCCTACAAGATGCAGGCGCTGGTCATCGGCGGCGTCCTCGGCGCCCTGGCCGGCATGATCTTCACGCTTCCCCGCGGCGCTGTCCAACCGGCCAACTACGGTACCGAGCTGACGTTCTTCCTTTACACCTGCCTGCTGCTGGGCGGTCTCGGGACCGTGCTGGGCCCGGTGGTTGGTGCCATGATTTTCTGGGTGGTGCTCTCACTCACCCAAGGCATCCTCTACGGCCTGATCGAATCCGGCGCCGTGACCTGGCTGAACACCGTCCAGGCCGGCCAGCTGCGCTACATCCTCGTGGGTGTGGCCCTGATGCTGCTGATGATCTTCAGGCCCCAGGGCGTCTTCGGCAATAAGAAGGAGCTGGCATTCGCATGAGCGAACAACTCAATGTGCCAACACAAGGCAATACCGAAAAGATCGACTACATGACGGACTCCCGGCCGATCGCTGCCGGAGAAACGGCTCCGGGCTGCAAGAAGCGGGACCCCATCGTCGTCGCCGAAAACGTGACCCGCAGCTTCGGCGGCATCAACGCCGTCGACGTCGAGTACCTCGAGATTCCCCGCCATAAGATCACCGCGCTGATCGGACCGAACGGCGCAGGCAAAACCACGCTGTTCAACCTCCTCACCGGATTCGATACGCCGAACTCGGGCAAGTGGCAGTTCGAAGGCAACAGCCTCGCCGGCGTCTCCCCCTACAAGGTGGCCCGGATGGGGATGGTCCGCACGTTCCAGCTGACCAAGGTCATGGGCAAGCTCACCGTGATGGAAAACATGCGGCTGGGCGGCGCGGAACAGCCCGGTGAGCGTCTCTCCAAGGCCCTGTTCAAGGGCCTGTGGGGCGGCCGGGAAAAGGAGATCACCGCCCAGGCCAATATCCTGCTGGAGAAGTTCAAGCTGGACGTGAAGAAGGACGACTACGCGGCGTCGCTGTCCGGAGGCCAGCGCAAGCTCCTCGAAATGGCACGTTCGCTGATGGTCCGGCCCAAGCTGGTCATGCTCGACGAGCCCATGGCAGGCGTAAACCCGGCGCTGACCCAGTCCCTCCTGGACCACATCAAGAACCTCAAGGCGGAAGGCATGACGGTGCTTTTCGTGGAGCACGACATGAACATGGTGCGCCACATTGCCGACTGGGTGGTGGTCATGGCCGAAGGCAAGATCGTTGCCGAGGGCCCGCCGGTCGAAGTGATGAAGAACCCCGCGGTCATTGACGCCTACCTGGGCGCTCACCACGATGTCGACCTGGGCGACGCTGAAGGCATCAAGGAGCTGGCGGCCGAACTGGTAGCCGACGAGGAGTCCATCGTCGGTACCGAAGACGCCGGCATCATCGCCGTCGACGTCGTCGCCGCAGAGCAGGACGCGACCGAACCCAGGAAGAAGGAGACCGAATGAGTGCCACCAGCCCGGCAGCGTCCGCCACACCGGCCGCAGCGGAACAAGCGGTCGTCAAGGTCACCGACCTGGTGGCGGGCTACATCCCCGGCGTCAACATCCTCAATGGCTGCAGCATTGAAGCCCGCAAGGGCGAACTGATCGGCATCATTGGTCCCAACGGCGCCGGCAAGTCCACGCTGCTGAAGGCGATGTTCGGCCTGGTGAAGGTGCACTCGGGCTCCGTCGTAGTCCGGGGCCAGGACATCACCGGCCTCAAGGCCAACAAGCTGGTGTCCAAGGGGGTAGGTTTCGTCCCGCAGAACAACAACGTGTTCGCCACCCTGACCATCGAGGAGAACATGCAGATGGGCATGTTCCAGCGGCCCAAGGACTTCGCCGAACGGTTCGACTTCGTCTCCAGCCTGTTCCCTGAGCTCGGCAAGCGCCGCGCCCAGCGGGCCGGCTCCCTGTCCGGCGGTGAACGCCAAATGGTGGCCATGGGACGTGCCCTGATGATGGAACCCGCCGTACTGCTGCTCGATGAGCCGTCCGCCGGCCTCTCCCCCGTCAAACAGGACGAGACGTTCCTGCGGGTCCACGAGATCAACCGGGCGGGCGTTTCAGTGATCATGGTGGAGCAGAACGCCCGCCGCTGCCTGCAGATCTGCGACCGGGCCTACGTTTTGGACCAGGGCAAGGACGCGTACACGGGCACCGGCCGGGAGCTCATGAAGGACCCCAAGGTCATCCAGCTGTACCTCGGCACCCTGGCTGACGAAGTCTAGGCACCGTCCACACAGCAGGCCCGCATAGCAGGCCTGGAAGGGCCGTCACCGCCAGGTGGCGGCCCTTCTGCATGCCGTGTGCGCCGCACCCCCGGCGAGGTGCACACGGCAGCCACGGGGCCCTTACGTCGCGTGTCACCCCGGGCAACAGAAAGCCCCCGTCCGGCTGGACGGGGGCTTTCGTGCTATCTAAGGGAAGCGGCTACAGCTTGCCGAATTCTTCCTTGGACGGCTTGTAGGTGTTGTCGTCCTGGTACTCGTAGATGCCGATGTAGGCTTCCGTCGGGTCACCGGCGTCGGAGAAGGTCACCGGACCGGACTGGCCGTCGTAGTCAATGTCCTTGCCGTTGCGGAGCAGCGTGACGCAGGATGCGTAGTCGTTGCACTTCTCACCGGCTTCGGAGACCGCCTTGAGCTGCTTGGCGATGTCGGTGCCCTTGGTGCTCTTGGCTGCCTCGGCTGCAAGTGCGATCAGGTTGACGGCGTCGTAGGACTCGCCTGCGTAGCTGTAGTCCTTCAGGGCCGGGTCAATGGCCAGCAGCTTCTTCTTGAAGTCATCCTTGGCGAACGTGCCCGGAATGGTTCCCTGGGCGCCCTTCAGCGTGCCGGCCTGGAAGTCCTTGCTGTAGTCCGACGTGTTGCCGTCCACCATGAACATCTGGGTCGCCTTGACACCCTTGCCGGTCATCAGGGGAACGATGCTCTTGGCCTGGTCGAAGGTGATCAGCGCAATGGCATCGGGCTTGGCCGCGAGGACCTTGTCCACCTGGCTGCTGAACTGCGAGTCGCCTTCATTGAAGAGTTCCTCGGCAACAACCTTGCCGCCGGCGGCTTCAAAAGCTTCCTTGACGTTCTTGGCCAGACCGGTGCCGTAGGCATCGTTCAGGACGATCATGCCCACAGTCTGCGCACCACACGTGGCCATGTAGTTGCCGAGGACCTTGCCCTGGAGGACGTCCGAAGGAGCCGTACGCCAGTAGAGGCCCTTGTCATCCCAGGTGGTGAAGTCCGGCGACGTGTTTGCCGGCGAGAACTGGATGACGCCGGCACCGGTGATCTGGTTAATGACGGTCTTGGAAACACCCGATGAAGCAGCGCCAACGATCGCGCTGACGCCGCTGCCCAGCAGGGCCGTGGTGGACTGCGTGGCGATGTCCGTCTTGGTATCGCCGGAGTCGCGGTGGATCACCTCAACGGGCTTGCCTAGTACGCCGCCCGCGTCATTGACTTCCTTGATGCCAAGGTTGACACCTGCAATTTCGGGCGGGCCGAGGAACGCCAGCGACCCCGTTGTCGGCAGGAGCGAACCAATCTTGAGCGGTGTTTCGGTTGTTGTGGTCGAGGCGGGCACCGAGCCGCCCGCGCCCGGTGCGGTGGTGCTGCCGGCTGTGGCGCTGGGTGCGGGGCAGGCAATGCCAGAGGCTGCCGGGGTAGTGGTGCCTGTCTGACTCGGGGTGGACGAGCCGCCACAGGCCGTAGCCAGAAGGGCGACGCCGATGCTAAGCGCTGTGAGCTTAGCGACTCGGGGCGCCGCCTGGGGGAGTGAAATCATTGAGAGTCTCCTCGATCGAAAGGTGCGAACGGCCTTTGATGCGAATTACCAGGTGTTCCTGATTTAAATTCAAGCTAGTGCAATTTTCCCGCGAACATAAGTGACTATGGTCACATCCTTATAACAGTCGTTGCATATGGGAAACCACGGTCCGGAGGCGGGGAGAACACGGCATGGCGGCGGGAAGGAGCGCCTTGACCAGGCCGGAAAAGGACGCGCGGAAGGACGTCGCGTCGAAAGCGGAAAGTACCCCAGGTGGGACTCGAACCCACAACACGCGGATTTTAAGTCCGCTGCCTCTGCCAATTGGGCTACTGGGGCGCCCGGTCAATGGTATCCCGTCAGAGCCGTTCGAAGGGCCCGGCATACCGAAACCTTCCGTGGACGCCTCCTGGCCACACAGCCAGCGGGAGCAGCTGGAAGTGATCGCCCCACCCGGCCTCAGGTGGTTCGATGCCCAGCGAGACCGAGGGAACGAACCCGAACCGGGAGTAGTAGTCCGGACCGCCCAGCAAGGCAATCCCCCTCTCCCCCGCAGCATTGGCCCGTGTCACGGTTTCCTGCATGAGTGCGGTGCCGATGCCGTGGCGCTGCAGCCGCGGCACCACCCCGATGGGGCCAAGCCCCAGCAGCTCCAGGTCGCCCACCCAGCCCCGGGTGCTGATGACATGGCCCACCACTTCCCCGTCCTGTTCGGCAACGATACTGAACTGGGGCAGGTACTCCTCGCAATCGAAGAGCTCCTTCAGCAATCCGACTTCAACGGGCTCACCGTCGACGGGAAGCCCGGTTGCCGGCGATACCGAGAAAGCCGCCGCGGTCAGCTCCAGGATGGCCGGCCTGTCCTCCGGCCGCTCGCTGCGCAGGACCAGTTCGGGCGCGGGCTGGTCCGAGCTTTCGGCCGCGAGTTCGTGGAGTATTTCCAGGGCGCGGTCTGCGTCCGCCACCGGAACCAGGAGGTGGTCGTGGTGGAATCCGGCGAGGACGTTGCAGCTGATGCGGGCGTCCGTGAGCGCCGCACTCACTGCCGCCGTGAGACCGATGGCTTCGAGCGACGAATGGACCTCGAGCGTGATCCACGCGGCAACAAAATCGTAGGGAAGCTCCAGCTTGTCCGCTTCGGCACGCGGCAGCACCACCGTGAGGCCTTCCGCTTCGCGGACGGCGGCTTCGATGCCGGCAACAAGGGGCCTGCCGTAGGGCCAGAGCGCGTAGACGTACTCGCCTTCCCGAAGGACGGGGCGGATTGATGCCAAGAGGGTGCGGATGTCCTTTTCACCAGTCATTGGCCCATTAAACAACAGCGGCGGCCGTTCCCCCGGGGGAACGGCCGCCGCTGTTGTTTAATAGGCCTGGCCTGCTACTTGGTGTCAGCCGACACGGTCTGCTTCTGCGGGCTGGTGATTCCGGCGCTGCCGGACTCTGCCGGCTTTTCAGCGGCCGGTACTGCAGCCGGCTTGGGCGCCGGAGTGGCTGCTGCGACGAACGCGCCACGCGGGTTGTCCAGGTCGATCAGCTGGGTAGTGTCGCGGCCCATGATGAAGGCGAGGATCCAGCCGAAGATTACCCGGATCTTGCGCTCAACGGTGGGCATGGCCAGGCCGTGGTAGCCACGGTGGGCCAGCCAGGCCAGTGGGCCCTTGAGGCCGATGCGGCCCAGGAGGTTGATGTTGGCAACGCCCTTCCATTCGCCGAAGCCGGCAACGGCGCCCAGATTCTTGTGCTTGTAGTCCTTGAGCTCCTTGTCCCAGCGGGAGGCCCACAGGTTCTTCGCGAGGCGCTTGGCCTGGCGAAGGGCGTGCTGGGCGTTCGGTACGCAGGTACCGTCCGGCAGTCCGCTGCCCGTGAGGTCCGGAACGGCCGCGACGTCGCCGGCAGCCCAGGCATTCTCGATGATGCCTTCGTCACCTGCGACGCGCAGGTCCGGAAGGACACGGACGCGTCCGCGCGGCTCGAGCGGGAAGTCGGTGGAGCGGACCATCGGGTTGGCCTGCACGCCGGCAGTCCAGACGAGGGTGTCCGCTTCGAATTCCTGGGCCGGGGTCTTGTCCGGAAGGTTGATGAGCTTCAGCGAGCCCTCAGCGTTGTCCAGCGAGGTGTTCAGCAGCACCTCGATGCCGCGGCTGCGCAGGTGCTCCACAACCCAGTCGGCCTGCTTGGCCGTGACCTCGGGCATGATGCGGCCCATGGCTTCAACGAGGACGAAGCGGACTTCCTCCTGCTTGACGCGGGGGTTGTTCTTGACCGCCGCGCGGGCCAGGTCTTCCATCTCGGTGATGCATTCGATGCCGGCAAAGCCGCCGCCGACCACCACGAAGGTGAGGGCACGGGCGCGTGCTGCGGGATCGGTAATCGTGGAACCGGCTTCGATCCGCTCGAGGACCTTGTTGCGAAGGGCAACGGCTTCCTCGATGGTCTTGAGGCCGATGCCCTTGTCCGCCAGGCCCTTGATGGGGAAGGTGCGGGTAATGGCGCCTGCGGCCATGACGACGTCGAAGTACGGCACCTCAAAGTTCGGACCGCCGTCGGCCGGGGCAACCACGGCTGTCCGGTTAGCGTGGTCGATCGAGGTGACCCGGCCCTGGATGAGTTCCGTCTGCTTCAGGTGCTGGCGGTGGGAGACGACAGCGTGGCGCGCCTCGATGTTTCCGCCGGCCACTTCCGGCAGGAAGGGCTGGTAAGTCATGTAGGGCAGCGGATCAACGACGGTGACGATGCCACCGGCATTCGCGATCTTGTTCTGCAGTTTGAGGGCTACGTACAGGCCGACGTACCCGCCGCCGACGACGAGTACCCTGGGACGGTCCTGGAGCTGTGGGGTTGTTGCCATGATTTAAGAATACAGTAGTTTGTGAAAATCTTCACTAACTTGTCTCGGACCCGTTACGTCCGCTGGAGTCCACCGTGTCCAGCACTCCGGATTCGGCCTCGTCACTCAGGCCGCGCGGGTTCCGGGATGCCCTTCGGAGCTGGAAGGCGGCACCCGCGACGATGCCCACGAACAGCAGTCCGAAGCCGATCACCACCATCGCGGGCACTGCACTGTCCAGCCGGGACGGGGCCTCCGCCACAGGTATCGTGGCGGCGGGCAGTGTGGGCGGCGCACTCGTGGGACTGTCGCCCGGCGCTGCGGCGGGCGTGCTCGCAGCGGCCTCGCCGCGGCGGTGGACCCTGATCCAGTCGGCCACGGTGCCGAGCGGATTCACTTTTGCTTCGGGCACGTCGTCCTTCAGCGCCCCCTCGGCGTTGAGCACGCCAAATCCGTAGATGGGGTCCTTGCCCGGCGCGCCGGCGTCCTTGGCCGTGGTAATAATCCGGTTGATGACCTGGCTGGCTGTCATCTCCGGCCACTTGGAGCGGATCAAGGCCGCCACGCCGGACACTATGGGCGTGGACCCGGAGGTGCCGGCCCATTCTGCATAACCGTCGCCGGGCATCCCGCCGATCAGGTTTTCCGCCGGCGCGGCCACGCCGATGCTGATGCCCTGGGATGAGGCGTCCACACTGGCATTGCCCTTGCGGTCCAGCCCGGCGACAGTCAGGACACCCGGAATCGTTGCCGGGGCGCCCACCTGCACGTTGCCGCCCACGCGGTTGCCCGCCGCGGCCACGATCACAACGTCCTTTTGTTCAGCGTAGAGAAACGCTGCGTCCCAGCTCTGCGGCCATTCAGGCGATGTGCTGCCCAGGGAAATGTTGATCACGCGTGCGCCATTGTCCACGGCCCAGCGGACAGCGGCAGGAATCTGTTCCTGATCGGTCTTTCCGCCTGGATTCGCGGAGCCCAGCCACGTGGAAACCGAGAGGATCTGCGCTTCGGGGGCGACGCCCACTATGCCGTCCGGGCCGGGAGCCGGTGCGGCGCCGGGGGTGGGACTGGCTGTGGACTTCGGCGGCTGGTGGCCGCGGCCGGCCAGCATTGTGGCCACCAGCGTGCCGTGTTCAGGTTTCGACCCGATGCTCTTCTGCCCGTCGGCGCTGCCGGCCCCGGAGGCATCACTGCCGCCCACAACCACGCCTTTCAGGTCCGGGTGCTTGGCATCCACGCCGCTGTCGATGACCGCGACCTTGACGTTGGCGCCCTTGGAGACCTCCCACGCCTTGGTGATGCCTGATTCGGACAGCCAGTATTGCTTGTCCCGCCACGAATCGGCCCGGGCTTCCGGCGCAGCGATCAGCGACGTCGCCAAGCTGCCTGCGGCAAGGGCCATCGCAGTCACGGCGGAAGCCGTCCGGCCCCAGCGGGTTGTTGCTCTGGTCATTCGGGTCCAATCGGCTCTACAGGCGAAGTCATTAGCTGATGCTCAGGGCAATTCCGTCGAGAATATCGTGCTCGCTGGCCACCGCCGAAGTGATCCTGCCGTCCGTTACGTCGGCCAGGCGTTCCAAAATCCGGCGCCAGACCAGTCCGCCGGCACCGATGACGTCCACCCGGCCGGGGTGCATATACGGCAGTCCGGCACGATGGGCCTTGGACATCTCCAGGAGGTCGGTGCAGGCTTCGCCAAAAGTGCCGAGGGGAAGCTCCGTACCGTGAATGGCGGCCGGCGAGTATTCCGGCAGCCGGAGCGCGTGGGCCGTAATGGTGGTGACAGACCCCGCCACACCCACCACGACGGCGGTGCGGTCCAGCGGAACGGTCCGTCCGGCCTCGCTGATGGCGGCGTCGACGTCGGCCTCCGCCGCAGCGATCTGCTCCGGCGACGGCGGGTCGCTGCGAAGGTGCCGTTCCGTCATCCGGACACAGCCGACATCCACAGATTTGGCGGCGATGACGCCGCTGGCGTCGCCGAGGACAAATTCGGTGCTTCCGCCGCCAAGGTCCACCACGAGCACAGGGTCGGAACCCCGGGACGGGAGGACACTGCTGGCACCGGCGAAGGAGAGCGCCGCCTCTTCGTCGCCCGTAATAACTTCAGGTTCCACGCCGAGGATCTCGCGGATGCCGTCCACGAACACCTTCCGGTTACGGGCGTCGCGGGTCGCGGACGTGGCAACGAAGCGGACCTTTCCGGCCCCGTGCTCACGGATGAGCCCGGCGTAATCGGATGTTGCGGCAAAGGTCCGTTCGAGTGCCTCCTGCGCCAGTTCGCCGGTTGCGTCCACGCCCTGGCCCAGCCGGACCACGCGCATTTCACGCACGACGTCGGTGAGCTGGGCACCGCTCCCGTTCCCGTTCACGTCCGCGATCAGGAGCCGGATGGAGTTCGTTCCGCAGTCGATGGCGGCAACTCGGGTCACTGGGCGGCCTCCGTGGATTCTTCGGTATTATCTTCGGCGTGCTCTTCTGCGTGCCGCTGCGTCTTGCGCACCGGCGCAGGACGGCCCACGATGTCGGGGAGCCCCTGCGGCCCGTGGCGGCTGAGGTCCTTTGAAGGCGCCTCTCCCCCGGTGTCCCAGGCGCCGTCGCAATAGCAGCGGTCCGCTGTCCACCATTCACTGATGGCGGCAATGGCCTCATCGCCCAGCGGGTTGACTCCGGGGCCGGCTGCGAGGGAATGGCCCACCAGGACGTGGAGGCACTTCACGCGGGTTGGCATCCCACCGGCGGATACGCCGTCAATTTCGGGGACGGCGCCTATGCCTGACCGCTCGCCTATCTCTGCCCGGGAAACGAGGTACGCCTCGTGTGCCGAACGATAGTCCGCAGCGAGGCGGGAGTCTTCGGCAAGGCGCTCGTTCATCCGGTTCATCAGGCCGGCGGCCTCGAGGCGGGAAACAGCGGACGTGACCACCGGATGGGTCAAGTAGAACGTGGTGGGGAACGGCGTTCCGTTGCTGAGCCGCGGTGACGTCGCCGCGACCAGGGGGTTTCCGCAGACGCAGCGGGCCGGGATCTCAACGACGTCGCGGACCGGACGCCCCAACTGGCGGCTCAGGACGTCCAGGTCCCGGGCAGACGGGTGGCTGGGAGCCGGCGCGTTTGCGGCGTCTTCCGTCACGGGTTTCCCGTCCAGGGCATTGTCGCCCACTGCATGCTGGTCCACTGGCGCGGCCGCCTTCCTGCCCTTAGGAGGCTGCCCCGTGGGACAGCCGGCGGAGGGCACCGCCTCTAGTCTGTTGCCGAACGCCTGATGGACTCCCAAAGCGAGTCCACCCATGGCAGGTTGGCCGGGTCCTCTGCTGATCCTGCGCCGGACTGGCCACTGGCGGTCCCGGCCGGCAGATCGCTGCCAAACACCCAGTAGCCGGTTTCTCCCGGCATAACCATGTTAATGCGGTCGCGGGCCTGCTGTTTCACGTAGTTGGGATCCTGCCAGCGGGAGACCTGGAGTTTAAGGTTGTCCCGTTCGGCCTCCCGTGCCGCGATATCCGCCTCCAGCGCGGCAATCTCGGCCCGTTTGTCGATGAAGATCTTGACCGTGGGGGCAAGCATGATGGTGATGGCAATCATGACCACTGCCAAGGCAAGCATCCGGCCGGAAAAAGCCTTGGCGGGGACGGGATCCTGGGTGTCCCCTGCGTTTTTTCCGGACGCCCGGGTGGGCTGGCCGAGAGCCTGGCTGCCGGACGGACGGCCAGCGGCCTGCTTGCCGGCGGCAACCCCGGCTTTGACCGAGGCCCCCAAACGGCTTGCAGTGGTGCTTTTGCCGGGTGCACCGGCCGGCTTGGTCCCGGCGGCGGGCTTGGCCTCGGCTGCGGGCAGGTGCCGCGTCGCGCCGAAGTCCGCGCGGATGACTTCAGCGCCGTCGTCGGCGTCCTTGGACTGACGCACCGCGGGCGTAGCCCGGGGAACCTTGGGACGGCGGGTGGCCATGACACTCCTGTAATGAATGGTCCGTGCTGTGCTCAGCTCTGGCCGCAAACCGGTCCTTGGCACAAACAGAACCGGTGGCCATGGTCTTTCAACCATAGCCACCGGTCAGCTGTTTTTTTGGAGGCTAGCCCTTGAAACGCGGGAATGCGCTGCGTCCGGCGTAGCGTGCGGCGTCGTCGAGTTCCTCTTCGATGCGCAGCAGCTGGTTGTACTTGGCAACACGCTCGGAGCGCGCCGGGGCACCGGTCTTGATCTGGCCCGCGTTGGTGGCAACGGAGATGTCAGCAATGGTGGTGTCCTCGGTTTCGCCGGAGCGGTGCGAGGTGATGGTGGTGTAGCCGGCACGCTGGGCCAGGGACACGGCGTCCAGCGTCTCCGTCAGGGAGCCGATCTGGTTGACCTTCACCAGCAGCGAGTTGGCGGTCTTGGTGTCGATGCCGCGCTGCAGGATGGACGGGTTGGTGACGAAGAGGTCATCGCCAACGAGCTGGACCTTGTCACCGATGGTGTCGGTGAGGGTCTTCCAGCCTTCCCAGTCGTTTTCATCCAGCGGGTCCTCGATGGAAACCAGCGGGTAGTCGGCCACGAGCTCGGCGTAGTACGCGCTCATCTCGGTGGCGGAAAGTGCCTTGCCTTCGAACTGGTAGGCGCCGTCCGTGAAGAACTCGGAAGAGGCGACGTCCAGTGCCAGGGCGATGTCCTTGCCCGGGGTGTAGCCGGCGTTCTTGATGGCTTCCTGGATCAGGTCCAGGGCCGCACGGTTGGAGGGCAGGTTCGGAGCGAAGCCGCCCTCGTCGCCGAGGCCGGTGGAGAGGCCCTTGGCCTGCAGGACCGACTTGAGGTTGTGGTAGACCTCAACGCCCCAGCGCAGGCCTTCGGAGAAGGTCTCGGCGCCGATCGGGACAATCATGAACTCCTGGATGTCCACGTCGGAGTCGGCGTGCGAGCCGCCGTTGAGGATGTTCATCAGCGGTACCGGGAGGACGTGCGCGTTGGGGCCGCCGAGGTACTTGTACAGCGGCAGGTCAGCGGAAGCTGCGGCGGCGTTGGCCACGGCCAGGGATACACCCAGGATGGCATTGGCGCCGAGCTTGCCCTTGTTGGCGGTGCCGTCCAGGTCGATCATGGCCTGGTCGATGCTGCGCTGGTCAGTGGCATCGAAGCCGGTCAGGGCCGGAGCGATCTGGTCGATGACGGCGTCAACGGCCTTCTGGACACCCTTGCCGAGGTAGCGTCCCTTGTCTCCGTCGCGGAGTTCAACGGCCTCGTGCTCGCCGGTGGAAGCACCGGAGGGAACTGCCGCGCGGCCGATCTGGCCGTCGGACAGCAGAACTTCAACTTCTACGGTCGGGTTGCCACGGGAATCGAGGATCTCGCGGGCGTGGATGGCATCGATAAGCGCCATGAATATGCTCCTTATGGGCAATCTACTGGGGAACTGTAGCGGAAAGACTCGACGTCCTCGTCAGGGACTAGCGTAGTCGAGAGTGGTGCACGTTACGGAAACCTATCCAGCCCACGGACGTCATGATCCCGTCCGGGGTGTATCGGGCTGAATAAGGCGGTGGCTGTCCTGGTACCGGCGGATGGCCCCGCGGAGGGCGCGTTCGGCGTCGAAATCCCTGGTTCGGGCGGCGGCGACGAGCCCGAGGAGGAGCTCGCCGAGCTCATCCTCGGAGGCCATGCCCTCGACAAGATCACCTGCTGCTGTGATCGGCGGGGCGGCCGTGATGCCCGCCCGCTCGGCCCGGTCCAGTGACTTTTGGGCCCGGGCGAGGGCCGGAAGCGCCTGCGGAATCCCTTCGAAAGGATCCCCGCGTTCCGGCTTCTCGGCCCGTTTGATCGAGTCCCACTTGCGGACGATCTCCTCCACGCTGGCCGGGAAGCTGTCCTGCAGCGAGCCATCCGGCCGGAACACGTGCGGATTCCTGCGGACCAGCTTCTCCTCAAGCCCTTGGACAACGTCGTCGAAGCCGAAGCTTCCACGTTCCTCTGCCAGGCGGGCATGCAGCACCACCTGGAGCAGGACATCGCCCAGTTCAGCGCGGAGTTCTGCCTCGTCGGCGCCGGTTTCGATTGTTTCGGCCACCTCAAAGGCCTCCTCAAGGAGGTACTCCACCAGGGACTCGTGGGTCAGTGCACCCATCCAGGGGCAGTGCTCCCGGAGGGCGGCTATCTTCCCCAGCAGCTCCCCCACCTCGAGTGCCCGGCCAGGGACCCCGGCGGCAACCGGGCCCGAACCGTCTTTAGGCAAGGTTGGCGTAGGCGTCGTTGATGTACTCAACGAGGGCTTCCTTTTCCTCCAGCGGCAGGAAGGCAGCCTCGGCAGCGTTGAGCGTCAGCTCCAGGAGGTCGTCAAGATCGTAGTCGAAGGTCTCCACGAGCAGTTCGAACTCGTCGGTGAGGGTCACGCCGCTCATCAGCCGGTTGTCCGTGTTGATGGTGACGTTGAAGCCGATCTGGTACAGCATGTCCAGCGGGTGGCTTTCAATGCCCTCTCCGAAGCCTGCGATGGCGCCGGTCTGCAGGTTGGAGGACGGGCAGATCTCCAGGGCGATGCCGCGGTCCCGGACCCAGCTGGCCAGCTCGCCAAGGGTCACCATGCCGATGTTGTCGTCGGCTTCGTCTGCGTCGCTGCCTTCAACGGCGGAGTCTTCGTCGTCGAATTCAACCGTGATGTCCTCGGCGATGCGCACCCCGTGGCCCAGACGAAGGGCACGGCCGTCAACAAGGGCGGACTGGATGCTTTCCAGTCCGGCGGCTTCGCCGGCGTGGACCGTGGCCGGGAAATTGTGCTGGGCCAGGTATGTGAAGGCATCGCGGAAGCGGGCCGGCAGGAAGCCGTCCTCGGCTCCGGCAATGTCGAAGCCCACGGCGCCGTTGTTGCGGTGGCGGACTGCCAGTTCGGCAATTTCCTGGCCGCGGTCCGCATGGCGCATGGCCGTGATGAGCTGGCCCACCTGGATTTCCCGGCCGGTTTCGGCGACGGCGTCCACGCCGGCGTCCAGCCCGGCCTGGATGGCTTCGACCGCTTCGTCCAGGGTCAGCCCCTTCTGCAGGTGCTGCTCCGGCGCCCAGCGCACTTCGCCGTACACCACGCCGTCGTCGGCAAGGTCCTCAACGAATTCCTGGGCCACCCGGAAGAGACCCTCTTTGGTCTGCATCACGGCGATGGTGTGGTCGAAGGTCTCGAGGTAGCGGACCAGCGAGCCGGAGTCGGCGGATTCGCGGAACCATTCCCCCAGCGCCACCGGATCGGTGGAGGGCAGGGTGTGTCCAACGGCTTCCGCCAGTTCGATGATGGTGGCCGGGCGCAGGCCGCCGTCCAGGTGGTCGTGCAGGGATACCTTGGGGAGGCTCTTGAGGTCGAAGTCGATGGCAGGGGCAGCGTCAAGAATAGGCTCAGTCACGGTTCCCACCTTAGGGTCGGACGGCGTCCGGCGCCACCCGGTAAGCGGCCGCTTTGGCGCGGCCGTGGTTCAGCGGCCCGTTTCCACTTCGGCGACGGCGGCCACGGTCACCGGGGCGACGTCGACGACGGCGTCCCGCTCGGGACGCGCGGCCTCTTCCGGGGCAGCGTGCTTGCCGGTTCCGCCGTCCAGCCACTCGTCCACGACTTCGGCGTCATGCCGTCCGAGCCGCTTGTGCCACCAACGCAGCAGGTGGTCGATGATGATTCCGAGGATGATGGCGAACACCACGGCAATGCCGGCGCCGAGCAGCGGATTGTCATGCAGCAGGGGGAAGGAACTGGCCAGCAGGCCTATCCCGATCGAGTAACCCACCCAGGTCACGCACGCAAAGGCGTCCAGGATGAAGAACCTGCGGTGCGGGAAGGCAGTGGTGCCGGCAACGTAGTTGACGGCCACACGGCCCCAAGGGATGTACCGGGCGGTGAAGATCAGGACGGCACCGCGCTTTTCCAGCTCGTAGTGGGCCCACGCGAAGACTTTCTGGACCTTGGGTTTGCGCATCCAGCGCCACCGTTCCAGCCCGATTCTCCGGCCCAGCATGTACGCCATGTTGTCGCCGGCAATGGCGCCGACCAGCGCGGTGGCGCCGAGAATCCATAGGTTGGGTTCGCCGCTCTGGCGGGAGAACGCAGCGAGGGCGACGATGAGCGTTTCGCTGGGTACCACCATCGCGAAACCGTCAACGAAAAAGAACACCAGCAGGATGGGATAGATCCACCATTGGCCTGCGGCATGGAGCACTGCCTCATTGATAAATTCCACGCGGGGCCCTGCTCCTATGAAGTGATGGAAATCCTATTTAGTGTCGCATGGCAGAAGCATGATTCGCTACGCTCCTGGCGGAGAAAAACAATTCATTGGAGGCTCCCCCCGGGCCGGCGCGTGCCGCTCCCTGACCCGCTGAACGGGCCTTCGCTAACGACCTGATGCGGGCTCCTCCGCCGGTTCCTCGGGGAGCCGGCCACGCAAGCGGCTGATCAGGATGTCCACGATGATCCCGAGCAGGATGGCGCAGACAATGGCAATGGTGGCGCCCAGCAGGTGGTTGTCCTCGAACCACTGCCCGAAGAACAGCCCGATCGCTACGGAATACGAGGACCACAGGGCTGCGGACAATACCGTCAGCCCCACGAACCGCAGGTGCGGAAAGTGCGTGGCCCCGGCCGTGAGGTTCACCGCCACCCGGCCAATCGGAACGAAACGGGCCACGAGCACCAGGGACGCCGGCCGCTTCCTGAGTTCATTCCCGGCCCAGTGAAAGGCAGTTTGCATTCGTTTTCCGCGCATCCACCGCCAGCGCCGCGTGCCTACCCGGCGTCCGATCAGGTAGGCGATGTTGTCACCGCCGAATGCGCCCAGCGCCGCCATAAGCATCAGCAGCCAGGGGTTGGGGACATCGGCGGTTGCTGCCACGGCGGCCAGGCCCACGACCACGGACTCGCTGGGGATCGGCGGGAAGAACCCGTCTATCACGCAGCAGGCCAGCACCAGCAGGAGGACCCAGGGCTGCCCGGCTGCCGCAAGAATAAAGTCGTTGATAGCCTGCACAGTTTCCTAACGGCCGGGGCGCCCCGTTTTCTCCCCGGCCGTTTCCATTGGCGGCAGCCGGCGCCGCCAAAGGGACCCGGCCGGGGAGATTGAGGCGGTCAGGCGATGCGGTCGATGATGAGTTTCTGCGCCGGCCGGGAACCTTCCGGCGCGACCACAACGGCCCCGTCGAGGGCTTCCTTGGCACGTCCGAACTTCTCCGGGGTGTCCGTCAGCAGCGTCATCAGCGGCTCGCCGGCGCGGACCACGGCACCGGGCTTGGCGTGCAGCCTGACGCCGGCCCCTGCCTGGACCTGGTCCTCCTTGCGGGCCCGGCCGGCGCCCAGCCGCCAGGCGGCCACACCGACGGCCAGGGCATCAAGCTCCACGAGGACGCCGTCGGCCGGCGCGTAGATCACCTCTGATTCCTTGGCAACGGGCAGTTTGGCTCGGGGGTCACCGCCTTGGGCCTCGATCATGCGGTTCCAGACGTCCATGGCGCGGCCGTCCTTGAGTGCGGCTCGCGGGTCGGCGTCGTGCACTCCAGCGCAGGCGAGCATTTCCTCGGCCAGGCGGACGGTCAGTTCGACGACGTCTTCCGGACCGCCGCCGGCCAGCACCTCGACCGATTCCTCCACCTCGATGGCGTTACCGGCCGTGAGCCCCAGCGGCGTGTCCATGTTGGTCAGCAGGGCAACCGTGTTGACGCCGGCGTCCTTGCCCAGGGCTACCATCGTCTCCGCCAGTTCCCTGGCCCGGGCCTCGTCCTTCATGAAGGCGCCGCTTCCCACCTTGACGTCCAGGACCAGCGAGCCGGTGCCTTCAGCGATTTTCTTGCTCATGATGGAGGACGCGATGAGCGGAATTGCCTCCACCGTTCCGGTGACGTCCCGCAAGGCATAAAGCTTCTTGTCCGCAGGCGCCAGCCCGGCGCCCGCGGCGCAGATCACCGCCCCAACGTCCTGCAGCTGGGACATCATCTCGTCGTTGCTCAGCGCTGCCCGCCACCCGGGGATCGATTCCAGCTTGTCCAGGGTGCCACCGGTGTGGCCCAGCCCGCGCCCGGACAGCTGCGGGACGGCTACCCCGAACACAGCGACCAAAGGCGCCAGCGGGAGGGTGATCTTGTCCCCCACGCCCCCCGTGGAGTGCTTGTCCGTCGTCGCTTTCACGCCGCCGTCGGGACGCCGCAGTCCGGAGAAGTCCATCCGTTCGCCGGACGCGATCATCGCTGCAGTCCAGCGCGAGATCTCCGTGCGGTCCATGCCGTTGAGCAGGATGGCCATGTTCAGGGCGGCCATCTGCTCGTCGGCGATCGCGCCGCGCGTGTAGGCGTCGATGGTCCAGTCGATCTGCGCCGGGGTCAGGACGCCCCTGTCCCGCTTGATGCGGATGATGTCGACGGCGTCGAACGCCTCGGTGTTGCTCGGGGTTTGTGTCACCGGGGTTCCTCCAGGTGTTGGGGACCGAAGGCATCGGGTAGCACCTGGTCCATGGTTTTGATTCCCTGCGTTGTCATCAGCTCCATGTCGGGGGCACGGAATTCGTAGAGCAGCTGGCGGCAGCGCCCGCACGGCATCAGGATGTCGCCGCCGGCATCCACACAATAGAAGGCGCGCAGCAACCCACCGCCGGTCATGTGCAGATTGCCCACCAAGGCGCATTCGGCGCACAGCGTCAGGCCGTAGCTGGCGTTCTCGACGTTGCAGCCGCTGACCATCCTGCCGTCCGCCGTGAGGGCCGCTGCCCCCACCGGGAACTTCGAATACGGGGCGTACGCCTTCTTCATGGCTGAAACGGCGGCGGCTTCCAAGGCTGCCCAGTCCACGGCGCCTTCGCCGCTGGTGCCCTTGTTGCCGGTGACCTGCCGCGGCCATACTTCGTCCACGGCCGTCAACCCTTGACGTACGGTATGCCGCTGGCCGCCGGCGGCCGGGAGCGGCCCACCAGTCCGGCGACGGCGAGCACCGTCACCAGGTACGGAAGCATGGCCATGAACTGGCTCGGAACCGGGGTACCGATGATGGTCACGATGCTCTGCAGGTTGTCAGCAAAGCCGAACAGCAGCGCGGCAAAGAACGCACCGATCGGGTTCCAGCGGCCGAAGATCAGCGCGGCGAGGGCAATGAAGCCGCGTCCGCCCGAGATCTCCTTCGTGAAACTGTCGATCGCCACCAGGGTGAAGAAGGAACCGCCGATGCCTGCAACGGCGCCGCCGAGGGTGACGTTCCAGAATCGCGTGGCGTTGACCTTGATGCCCATGGTGTCGGCGGCCTGCGGGTGTTCGCCGACTGCCCTGACGCGGAGGCCCCATTTGGTTTTGTACAGGCCGATCCACACCACGATGACCGCTATGTACATCAGGTATCCCACCACGGACTGCTTGAACAGGATGGGGCCGATCACGGGGATGCTGGACAGCACGGGAATGTCGATAATGGGCAACCGGCCGGGAGAGTTGAACTGTGCCTTGTCAGCCTGCATCACGGTGCTGAAAAGGAAACCGGTCAGGCCTGAGACCAGGACGTTGAGCACCACGCCCACGATGATCTGGTTGACCAGGTACCTGATGCTGAAGACTGCCAGCACCATCGAGACGATGGCGCCGGCGACAGCCGCGGCCAGGAGCCCGACGAAGGGGCTCTTGGTCAGGGTGGCCACCATTGCGGCGGTGAACGCACCGCCAAGCAACTGGCCCTCGATGGCGATGTTCACCACGCCGACGCGTTCGCACAGCACACCCGAGAGGGAGCCGAACACCAGGGGAACCGCGAGCGTCACGGAACCGGCAATGAGCCCTGCCAGCGAGATGCTGGGGGTGCGTGCGCCGCCCACCACCCAGATCAGGAAGGCGGCCACGAAAAGGACGATGAAGACGATGGGGAGCCAGCCGGGTGATGGTTGGTTCCGGGTCTTGAGGTACACCGCGTAGGCGGCCAAACCCAGCATCAGGACCGACAGCACGATGCCGCCGAGGAAGGCCGGCACCTGGATGGCCGGAAGCTGGAAGAAGTCACCGCTCGAGGAGATCCCGAACCTGGCTGTCTGGTTGGGTCCCATTACGCCGAAGAAGATGAACGCCACGACGCCGAGGACGGCCAGCAGGACCGGCACCTTCCAGGTCACGGGCTTCGCTGAAATCGCGGGGGCCTTTTCCTTGGCCGACTGCGGTGTTCCCGGCTGCGGCGCGCCCGGAACGGGCGACGTTGCTGTTGTGCTCATGCTGCACCTCCGGTGGTTGCTGCCGTCTTGGACTTGCCGGCCGTAGCGGCCTTCTTCTTGCGGGGATTGAGCCCGAAGAGGGCACGCACCAGCGGCGGCGCCGCGATGAACAGGACGATCAGCGACTGGACCACCAGCACGATGTCGATGGGGGTTCCGGTCTGGATCTGCATCTGCACCGCCCCGGCGCGGAAGGCGCCGAACAGCAGGCCGGCTGCGAAGGTGCCCCACGGCGTCGAGCGTCCCAGGAGCGCAACGGTGATGGCGTCAAAGCCGTAAGTGGCGGCGACGCCGTCGGTCAGGACCTTTTCGGTTCCCGCCACCTGAGCCACACCCGACATGCCCGCCAGTGCACCGGCGAGCGCCATGACCAGGATGGTGGCACGGGGCACGTTGATGCCGGCGGTAAGCGCCGCCTTGGGGTTTGCCCCGACGGCACGGAATTCGAAGCCTACGGTGGAGCGGTTCAGCAGCCACCAGACAAAGACCGTTGCCGCGATGGCCAGGACAAAGCCCAGGTGGAGCCTGTACTGGGTCCCGAAAATCTGCGGGTACACGGCGGAGGGATCCAGGATCGGCGAGATGGGGTTTGACTCCCCCGGCCGCTGGAACGCCGGCGTGTTCAGCAGGTAGCGCAGGAAGTACAGGGCGATGTAGTTGAACATGATGGTCAGGATGACTTCGTGGGCTCCTGTGCGTGCCTTGAGCAGGCCCACCAGGCCGCCCCAGATGGCACCGCCCACGATGCCGGCGACCAGGACCAGCAGCAGGTGCAGGCCCACGGGCAGGTGCAGCGCAAAGCCCACCCAGGCGGCGAGGATGCCGGCCATGATGATCTGGCCCTGGGCACCGATGTTGAACAGGCCGGCACGGAAGGCCAGTGCCACGCCCAGGCCAGCTGTGATGAGCGGTGTCGCGATGGTCAGGGTTTCCATTAGGGGCGCAAACTGCACGGCAATGCTGGAGCCGCGGGGATTGAACACGGAACCCTGGAAGAGCGCGACGTACGAGCGGGTCGCAGCGGTCCAGACAGCCGAGAAGAAGTCCGAAGGCCGGGCAAAGAGGTAGCTGGCCGTGGCTCCGACCTGCTTGTCCGTGCTGGCGATCAGGAGACCGCCGAGGATCAGGGCGAGCAGGACTGCCAGGACCGACACCATGCCGCTGCCGGTGAAGATCCGCCGGACCAGGGTGTCCGGCCCGCCCGGGACGGTGCCGCTCTGGGCCGAGACGGGAACGGCCGAGGGCTGCATGGCGCCGCCGGCTGTGTCCAGCGCGGTTGCGGCTGCTGCGTCGTCGGCCGGGGCCGGTGGTTCCTGCGTTTCGCGGGCTTGCGTGTCGCGGTTTTCCTCCGCGTTTTCGTCAGCCATGTGTTTGGGCTTGTCCTGTTCAGTCATGGTCGCCTCCTTCGGCACCGGAGGTGGAAGTCTCTGCGGGCTTGTGGGCATGGGCCGCGTCCGCCTGGGCGCTTTCCGGGGAAAGCCCGGCCATCATCAGGCCCAGGACATCACGCCCGGTGCCGGCCGGCACGATGCCCACCAGCTTGCCCTTGTAAAGCACGGCAATGCGGTCGGCGAGTTCAATCACTTCGTCGAGTTCCGTGGAGACGATCATCACCGGTGTGCCCCGGTCGCGTTCAGCCACGATGCGTTTGTGCAGGAATTCGATGGACCCCACGTCCACCCCACGGGTGGGCTGGGAGGCTATAAACAGGCGGAGCGGCCGGGACAGCTCCCGGGCCATGACCACCTTCTGCTGGTTTCCGCCGGAGAGCGTTCCCGCGGCCAGCGACCCGGACGGGGTGCGGACGTCGAACTCGCCGATCCGGGACTTGGCGTTCTCCAGGATCTTGGCGGGGCTCATACTGATGCCTTTGGCGAAGGGCGGCTGGTCGTAGAGGTCCAGCACCAGGTTCTCCGCAATGGAGAACGTGCCGATGAGCCCGTCAACCGTCCGGTCTTCCGGGACGAAGCCGACGCCGGCCCTGAGCACTTCCTTGACGCTGTGGCCCAGGAGTTCCTCGCCGTCGAGCAGGATCGATCCGTCACAGCGTTCCTGCAGGCCGAGAATGGCCTCGGTGAGTTCCGTCTGGCCGTTGCCCTGCACCCCTGCCACGGCGAGGATTTCGCCGCGCGCGATGTCGAAGCTGATGCCGTCCACAACATGCTGGCCTGTCGGGGCGATGACGGTGAGGTCCTTGACCTGGAACGTCGTTTCCTGCGGCTTGGCCGGTGCCTTGTCCAGGGTCAGGCTGACCGCGCGGCCCACCATCATGGAGGCAAGCTCGGTGGTGGACGCACCGGGATCCGCGCTGCCCACCACCTTGCCGCGCCGAATGACGGTGATCGTGTCGGACACGGCCTTCACTTCGCGGAGCTTGTGGGAGATGAAGACGATCGACGTGCCGCTGCTCTTCAGCTGGCGCATGATGTCCAGGAGCTCATCGGTGTCCTGCGGTGTCAGCACGGCCGTGGGCTCGTCAAGGATGAGCACCTTCGCATCGCGAACCAGGGCCTTGATGATTTCCACGCGCTGCTGGACGCCCACGGGGAGGTCCTCGATCAGGGCATCGGGGTCGACGTCGAAGCCGTATTTATCGGAGATCTCCTTGATTTTCCGGCGGGTGTCATCCAGGTTGAGGAAGCCGCCGGCCTTGGTGGTTTCGGCGCCGAGCGCCACGTTCTCCGCGACCGTAAACACGGGGACCAGCATGAAGTGCTGGTGCACCATGCCGATGCCTGCCGCCATGGCGTCGCCCGGGCCGCGGAAGGTGACGGCTTTGCCGTCCACCAGGATTTCGCCCTCACTGGGCTCGTACAGACCGTAAAGGACATTCATCAGCGTGGACTTGCCGGCGCCGTTTTCACCAAGGAGACAATGAATTTGCCCCGGTTCAACAACCACATCGATGTGATCGTTGGCAATCAGGGAGCCGAAGCGTTTGGTGATCCCTCTGAGTTCAAGTTTCAAAACTCTGACCAATCTCGAAGCGTCCGGAGAATGTGCCCGGACGGGATATGTGACTGCAGCACCAGCCTAGCCTGCAGCCTTTGGCAGAACGGGGAAAACC
Source organism: Arthrobacter oryzae (assembly GCF_031454875.1). GTDB lineage: Bacteria > Actinomycetota > Actinomycetes > Actinomycetales > Micrococcaceae > Arthrobacter > Arthrobacter oryzae_D. The sequence continues at coordinate 42,477 of NZ_JAVDRQ010000012.1, read as the reverse complement.
CGTCGGAAATCTGACCCAACGAAAAGCGCCACCGCCCGGAAGTCAATGACCAACCGGGTGGTGGCGCTTTTACGGAGGAAGCTAGGCCTTCGGGCTCGCTGCCGACTCGACCTTCAGCTTGCCGTCAACGATGTCCTTCTTGATCTGGTCGAGCTCGGTCTTCAGTTCCGCGGGAACCTGGGAATCCAGGTCGTGGAACGGGGCCAGCTGCACGCCGTCGTTCGCGAGGGTGCCGACGTACGGGGTGTTGCTGAACTTGCCTTCCTTGTCTTCCTTAACGACAGTCTCAACAGCGTCGCCCATCTGCTTCATGACGGACGAGAGCATGATGTCCTTGTAATCGGGCGCAGTGAGGAAGCCGTCGGAGTCGACCCAGATGAGTTTGACATCCTTGCCGGCAGCCTTGGCTTCCTTGAGCGCTGCGCCTGCGCCCTTGCCGACCGGGCCGGCAACGGGCATCACGATGTCGGCGCCCTGGTCCAGGAAGTTCTGGGTCAGCTGCTTGCCTTTGTCCTGCTTTTCGAAGTCGCCGGTGAAGCTGCCGTCCTGCGTGGCCTTGTCCCAGCCAAGGAGCTTGACGTCCTTGCCCTTCTGCTCGTTGTAGTACTTCACGCCGTCGGCGTAGCCGTCCATGAAGATGGTGACCGTGGGGATCTTGATGCCGCCGAAGGTGGCCACGGTGCCGGTCTTCGTGGAGCCGGCTGCAAGGTAGCCGGCCAGGAAGGCAGCCTGCGCGGTGTCGTAGATGATCGGCTTGACGTTGCTGATGGGCGTCTCGTAGCCGAAGTCGACGATGGCGAAGTGGCTGTCCGGGTTAGCGGTGGCCTGTGCCTTGGTGGTATCGCCGAGCAGGAAGCCCACCGTGACGGTCAGGTCGCAGCCTGCGGTGACCATGGCACGGAGGTTCGGTTCGAAGTCGTTGTTGGTCTTGGATTCGACCTGGTTGACCTTGATCCCGAGGTCCTTCTCAGCCTTCTTCAGGCCTTCGTAGGAAGACTGGTTGAACGACTGGTCGTCGAACCCGCCGGAGTCGGACACGATGCAGCCCGTGTAGTCGCTGGCGGTGGCGCTTGCGGTGCTGCCGGCTTCCGGGGCAGCTCCGCAGCCGGTCAGCAGGAGTGCCGCGGCACCGGCGGTGGCAACTCCGGTCATTGAACCGCGCTTCAGGGTTGCACGCAGTGAGTTCTTCAATTTTCCTCCAGGAACAAAGAGATAGGCGCTACGACGGGAGTTCAATGAGTGTCCGTTTCGAATGCTCCACACTGAAATTCTGTTTTCACTGATGGGTTCGCAGCACTGCGCCGAGGCGCACTGATGACAGCTACTTTAGTGTCCTGGAACACGTCCGGGTACCACACCGGCACCCGGACGCAAAGATTGTTGAGAACTTGTTACCTACCGGTAGCCGCTCCCGCAAGTCATTTCCATTTCCTTAGATCCGGACCAGCATCTTCCCGGTGTTGGCGCCGTCGAGGAGGTCCATAAAGGCCTGCGGGGCGTTCTCGAGGCCGTCCACTATGGTTTCGTCATAGCGGATTGTCCCGTCAGCAACCCAGCCGGACACGGCCTCCACGAATTCCCCCATGTGCTGCCAGTAGCCGCCGACCAGGAAGCCCTTGAGGGTCAGCTGCTTGCCGATGGCCAGCATGAGGTTCCGGGGAGCGGGAGTGGGTTCGGTCGAGTTGTACTGGGCAATGGCGCCACACATGGCCACGCGGCCGCCGACGGTAAGCGCGGAGAGCGCCGCTTCAAGGTGTTCACCGCCGACGTTGTCGAAGTACACGTCGATCCCGCGTTCACCCGCTGCTGCGGCAAGCTGATCGGCCACCGGGCCGTCGTTGTAGTTGAATGCGGCGTCGAAGCCGAGCTCCAGGAGGCGTGCCACCTTGTCCGGGGACCCTGCGCTGCCGATCACCCGGGAGGCGCCCATGGCTTTGGCGATCTGGCCCACGAGGGACCCGACGGCACCGGCGGCTCCGGAAACGAAGACAACCTCGCCGGCCTTGAACTCCGCAACTTTCAGCAGGCCGGCGTAGGCGGTCAGGCCGGTCATGCCCAGTGCTCCCAGGAACGCCGAGGCGGGCGCCAGGTCGGTGCGCGCCGTTGAGGTGGCGGCGGCGTCCAACACGGCGAACTCACGCCAGCCCAGGGAATGCACGACGATGTCCCCCACCTTGCGTTCGTCCGACCTGGACGCGATCACCTCACCGACGGCACCGCCGTCGAGCGCCGCATCCAGCGCAAACGGCGCGGAGTAGGACTTGACGTCGTTCATGCGGCCGCGCATGTAGGGGTCGACGGAGATGAAGCGGTTGCGAACCAGCACCTGGCCGTCCCCGAGCTCCGGGAGTTCCGACTCGGCGAGGCGGAAGTTCTCCGGCACCGGGCGGCCGTGCGGACGGGACGCCAGCTGGATCTCGCGGGTGGTCAGCGGAAGGGTTGCGGTTTCGGTGTTGGTGCTCATGCGGCTACTTCCAGGATCTTGATGTCGACGTTGATGTTGCCGCGGGTGGCGTTGGAGTAGGGGCAAATCCGGTGCGCCTGGGCCACGAGGGCCTCCGCCGTGGCCAGGTCGAGCGCGGGCAGGGCGATTTCGAGCTCGGCGGCCAGGCCGTAGCCCACGCCGTCATCGAGGGCACCGAAGTGGATCTTTGCCGCGACGGCGGAATCCGTGAGGTCGGCCTTTTCCTTGCGGCCCACCAGGCGAAGGGCGGAATGGAAACAGGCAGCGTATCCGGCTGCGAACAGCTGTTCCGGGTTGGTGCCCTGGCCGTTGCCGCCGAGTTCCACGGGGCTGGCCAATGCGACGTCGAGCTTGCCGTCCTTGGTGCGGGCGTTGCCGTCCCGGCCCTCGCCTGAGGCAAGGGCTTCTGCGGTGTAGAGAGTCTTCACGTGGTTCCGTTCTGTTGATGGAAAGTCTGGTGCTGGAGGAGTCTGCCTAGCGGGAGGAATGGAGGGCGGCAGTGAGCCTGCCCAAGGTCTCCCGGAGCTGGTCGAGTTCAGCCGCGGACAGCCCGGCGGCGTCTGCGAGCTGCTGGGGAATGGCGCTGGACTTGGCACTGAGGGCGGCGCCGGAGTCCGTGAGGAAGACCTCGACCCGACGTTCGTCCTCCGCCGAACGCCTGCGCTCCACCAGCCCCAGCGCTTCAAGGCGCTTCAGCAGCGGGGAGAGGGTGCCTGAGTCCAGGCCCAGCTCCTCCCCCAGTTCGCGGACGCTGCGGGGCTGGTCTTCCCAGAGCACCAGCATGACGAGGTACTGGGGATAGGTCAGTCCCAGCTCGTCCAGCATGGGCCGGTACACGGCGGTGGCTGCCTTCGACGCGGAGTACAGCGCAAAGCACACCTGGCGATTGAGCCTCGGGGCGTCGAGCCGGGCGGTGTTGGATATGGGAGCGTCGGTCATGAAAAAACAATAGCGCACAATTACATTGCGCACAACTTATCTGCCCCACAAAGAGTGCGAACGGACAGTTGAGGCCCGGCACAAGCGCGAACGGACAGTTGAGGCCCTTGTTCAGGGGCTCAACTGTCCGTTCGCGCTGAGAAGGCGGTGCTTAAGTGTCCGTTCGCGCCGTCAGGAGGGTGGGTGCGCTGCTTAGAGGTCGCGGATGGTGCGAAGCGCCGCAGCCGTGAGGACCTGGATACCGTAGCCCAGGGCTCTCTCGTCCAGGATGTAGTCGCCGCGGTGCAGGTCGTATTCCTCGCCGCCGGGGGTCTTGGTGCCCAGCCGCATCATGGCGCCGGGAAGCTCAGCCAGGAACCAGGCGAAATCCTCGCCGCCCATGGACTGCGGGGTGAGCACCACGGCCCCTTCGGCGATTTCGGCGCGTGCCGCTGCTTCAATAAGGGCCGTCTCATGTTCGGAGTTCACGACCGGGGGAACGCCGCGGGTGTGCTCGAGCCGGACATCCACCCCGTACGGCGCGGCCACCTGATGGACCACTTCGTCCAGCAGCTTGCCGGCACTGTGCCAGGCGTCACGGTCCAGGCACCGCATGGTTCCGGCCATGTAGCCCGTGCCCGGAATGGCATTGGGTGCCGACCCTGCGGAAATGTGCCCCCAGACCACGGAGACGCCGCTCCGCACATCCACGCGGCGGGACAGCACTGCCGGCACGTTCACGGCGATCTGCGCCAGCGCGAACACAAGGTCCTCGGTCAGGTGCGGGCGCGAGGTATGCCCGCCGCGTCCGGAAAGTTCGATCCTGATGGTGTCCGAGGCCGAGGTGATGGCGCCGATCCGGGTGCCGATCTTCCCGACGTCGATGCGCGGATCGCAGTGCAGGGCCAGGATGCGGGGCACGCCTTCGAGTACTCCCTGCTCAATGCAGGCATGCGCTCCGCCGGGCATGGTTTCCTCGGCAGGCTGGAAAATGATGCGCACACTGCCGCCCAGCGGCGATTCCTGGTGCATGCGATGCAGCACCAGGGCGATGCCAAGCATGGTGGTGGTGTGGACGTCGTGGCCGCAGGCGTGGGTGACGCCGTGGTTTTTTGACGCGAACGGCAGGCCGGTTTCCTCGATGATCGGGAGGGCGTCGATATCGCCGCGCAGTGCCGTGGCGATGGGACCTTCGCCGACGTCGACCGTGAGGCCTGTGCCTTCGAGCCGGCGCGGCTTCAGGCCGGCAGCTTCCAGCCGTTCCGCGAGCTTGTTGGTGGTCCGGAACTCCTTGAAGGACAACTCGGGATGCGCATGGAGGTCACGGCGGAAATCAATGAGTTCCGGCAGCAGCGGCTCCAGCCACGGCCCCACGAGGGCGGTGGGTTCAGCTTCAGTAGTGTAATTGCGCACGGAACAACTCTAGCGAGGGTGCCGCGAATACCCGCATCAGGGTCTGCGGGTTACGGATCCGGGAGCCTGCTTCCGGCAACAAACGGCCGGAAAACAGTCGGGAAACAGTGCTGCCCACCGCACCGGCGGGGCGGGGCCGGTCAGGGTGGGCAGCTTCCGAAGAATACGGACTGATTAAAGGACGTCGGTGTCGCCGCTGGCCTTGAGCGCATCCACAGCGGCCTTGACCCGCTGCGAGTGCGCCATGGTGGTAACCAGCAAAGCGTCCGGCGTGTCAACAATGACAACGTCCTTGATGCCGATCAGCGCTATGACGCGTTTGGTGTCCGTGACCACAACGCCGCTGGCGTTTTCCGTGAACACCCGGGCACCTTCGCCGAGGACGGTGACATCGTCCACTTCCTTGGCACTGTTGAGCCGGCCCACCGAGGCGAAGTCCCCGACGTCGTCCCAGCGGAAGGCGCCGGGCACGACGGCGACGTCCCCGGCGGCGGCGGCGGGTTCGGCCACCGCGTAGTCGATGGCGATCTTCGGCAGCGTGGGCCAGACGCGGGCGGTGACCTCGTCACGCTCCGGTGTGTCCCAGGCCTCGGCGATCTCCGTGAGCCCCTTGAAGAGTTCAGGCTGGTTTGCTTCGAGGTGCTTGAGCATCAGTGACACGGGGGCCACGAACATGCCCGCGTTCCATACGTACTCGCCGCTGTCCACGTACTGCTGGGCAACGTCCTCGCTGGGCTTCTCAACGAACTCCACCACAGCCTGCGCACTCGGCGCCTTCGCGATGGAAAGGTTCTCGCCGGACCGGATGTAGCCGAACCCGGTGGACGGGTGCGTGGGCTTGATGCCGATGGTGACGATCTTGCCCAGCGCGGCCGTATGAATGGCCTCGCGCACGGCCTCCTGGAAGAGATCGTCGGGGCTGATCACCTGGTCCGCGGCGAAGGAACCCATGATGATCTCCGGATCCCGCTGGTACAGGATGGCGGCCGCAAGGCCAATGGCCGCGCCGGAGTCCTTGGGCTCGCTTTCGAGCACCAGGTCGGAATCCTGGATCTCGGGAAGCTGGCTGCACACCGCGTTCCGGTGGGCGTTACCGGTAACAACCAGTACGCCCTTGCCGGCAAGCGGCTCCAGGCGGTCGTAGGTTGCCCGCAGCAGCGTGCTGCCGGAACCGGTGAGATCGTGGAGGAATTTGGGGGCTGCTGCACGTGACAGGGGCCAGAGGCGGGTCCCCACGCCGCCTGCGGGGATTACCGCTATAAAACGGTCCAGCGGTGAATCCCGGCGTGTCGCTATGTCTGTAGTCATCAAGGCCTACTTTAGCCGACCACCGCCCTGACACGGGCAGATGCGGCCCCTGCAACGCCCCCGCGGCAGCCGATATGTGGCGTTCGTCTCAAATATGGACAAAAACCGCGCAGGCAGGCGACACCAAGGAGTTCCTAAATTGAATAAGCTGTGAGCGAAGCCTAGATTTAGGCTTGAGCTTACGAGTGCTCTCGCAGCAGGCGTTCCCCCCGCGTGGATCCCATGCCAGCGCCGCTGTGTTGCAGGGAGGTTTATTCAGTGCCGACAAAACCAGCTGGCACCTTGTACCGCGGCCGTGAAGGCATGTGGTCCTGGGTTGGACACCGCATTACCGGTGTAGTGATTTTCTTCTTCTTGTTGGTCCATGTGCTGGACACCTCATTGGTGCGCGTGTCCCCAGAGGCATATACCGCCGTGATCGGCGCCTACAAGAACCCCCTCATGGCCCTGGGTGAAACGGGCCTCGTCGCAGCGATCGTTTTCCACGCCTTCAACGGCCTGCGAATCATCGCCGTCGACTTCTGGAAGAAGGGCGCAAAGTACCAGCGCCAAATGCTGTGGACGGTCCTGATCCTTTGGGTCATCGTCATGGTCGGCTTCTCCATCCGCCACCTTTCCCTCGCCTTCGGAGGTCACTAAGCCATGACTGCTACCCAGATTCAGAGTCCGCGCAGCGGCAAGCCGGGCGCCGGACTGATCGCCCCGAAGTACCGCCGGACCGGCGGCTCGAAGGGCAACTTCGAGATGGCGGCCTGGCTGTTCATGCGGCTGTCGGGGGTTGTCCTGGTGGTGCTGATCTTCGGCCACCTCTTCGTTAACCTCCTGGCAGGCGAAGGCATCCACGCCATTGACTTCGGCTTTGTTGCCGGCAAGTGGGCAGATCCGTTCTGGCAGATCTGGGACCTGGCCATGCTCTGGCTGGCCATGCTGCACGGCACCAACGGCGTCCGCACCATCATCAACGACTACGCCGAGAAGGACTCCACGCGCTTCTGGCTGAAGATCGTCCTCTACGCCGCCACCACCGTCATCATCATCCTGGGCACCCTGGTGATCTTCACCTTCAACCCGTGCCCGCTGGACGCCAACGGCGTACCGCTGCCGGGCGGCTTCTGCCCGGCCCCTTAGCGGCACCTTTCCCCCTCGGGGGATCAGCTGCGCCCGCACAGTGTGCGGGCAGCGGTTTTACGGAGCAGGCTCCGCCCGCCCGTCGTTTTATTGCGAATTTTGAGAGAAAGAGCGTCTGGTATGCAGGTCCATAAGTACGACGTCGTCATCGTCGGTGCCGGTGGCGCTGGCATGCGCGCCGCGATCGAATCCGGTCAGCGCGCGCGCACAGCAGTACTGACCAAGCTCTACCCCACCCGCTCGCACACCGGTGCGGCGCAGGGTGGCATGTGTGCGGCACTGGCCAATGTCGAGGAAGACAACTGGGAGTGGCACACATTCGACACCATTAAGGGCGGCGACTACCTGGTTGACCAGGACGCCGCCGAGGTCATGGCCAAGGAAGCCATCGACGCCGTGCTGGACCTGGAAAAGATGGGCCTGCCGTTCAACCGCACGCCCGAAGGCCGCATCGACCAGCGCCGCTTCGGCGGCCACACCCGTGACCACGGCAAGGCACCCGTCCGCCGGGCCTGCTACGCTGCCGACCGCACAGGTCACATGATCCTGCAGACGCTGTACCAAAACTGCGTCAAGCACAACGTGGAGTTCTACAACGAGTACTACGTCCTGGACCTGCTGACGGTCGAGGAAGACGCCGTTCGCGAAGACGGCACCCCGTACAAGCAGAAGCGCGTTGCCGGCGTCGTGTCCTACGACCTCGCCTCGGGTGAACTGCACGTCTTCCAGGCCAAGTCCGTGGTATTCGCCTCCGGCGGTGCGGGCAAGGTCTTCAAGACCACCTCGAACGCGCACACCCTGACCGGTGACGGCATGGGCATCGCGTTCCGCCGCGGCATCCCGCTGGAGGACATGGAGTTCTTCCAGTTCCACCCGACAGGCCTTGCCGGGCTTGGCATCCTGCTTTCGGAAGCTGCACGTGGCGAAGGTGCCATCCTGCGTAACTCCGAGGGTGAGCGCTTCATGGAGCGCTACGCCCCCACCATCAAGGACCTCGCACCCCGTGACATCGTGGCCCGTTCCATGGCCAACGAGGTCCGCGAAGGGCGTGGCTGCGGGCCGAACAAGGACTACGTCCTCCTGGACCTGACGCACCTCGAACCGGCGCACATCGACGCGAAACTGCCGGACATCACCGAGTTTGCCCGCACCTACCTCGGCGTTGAACCGTACACGGAACCGGTACCGGTGTTCCCGACGGCGCACTACGCCATGGGCGGCATCCCCACCAACATCACCACCGAAGTGCTGCAGGACAACGACACCGTGGTGCCGGGCCTCTACGCAGCCGGTGAAGTGGCCTGTGTTTCGGTCCACGGCTCCAACCGCCTGGGCACCAACTCGCTGCTGGACATCAACGTGTTCGGCAAGCGCGCCGGCATCGCTGCGGCGGAGTACGCCAAGACGGCAGACTTCGTGGAGCTCCCGGAGGATCCCGAGGCGTACACCATCGAACTGCTGGACATCGCCCGCAACGGCAACGGCGACGAGAAGGTGGCCGTGATCCGCAAGGAACTCCAGGACACCATGGACGCCAATATGCAGGTGTTCCGCACAGCCGACACGCTGAACCAGGTCCTCAGGGACATCGAGTCCTTCGAAGCCCGCTACAAGAACATCAGTGTCCAGGACAAGGGCAAGCGCTTCAACCTGGACCTCCTCGAGGCCGTTGAACTGGGCTTCCTGCTGGAACTGGCCAAGGTCATGACGGTTGCTGCCCTGCACCGTGAGGAATCCCGCGGCGGACACTTCCGCGAGGACTTCCCGGACCGCGACGACGAAAAATTCATGAAGCACTCCATGGCGTACAAGGATGACCACGCCCCGGCTGACGGATCGGCTGAAGCAATCGCCGGCATCCGCCTGGCCACGAAGCCGGTTGTCTTTACCCGCTACGAGCCGATGGTGAGGAAGTACTAAATTGTCCGCCGAACTTGCTGAGCCAGCCTCAAAGATCGAACTGCCCGCACACATCGGTGGCGGCGGCGAGATCCCCACATTCGACGTCACGCTGCGCGTGCGCCGCTACAACCCCGAGGTGTCCGAGGACGCCACCTGGGACGACTTCAAAGTCACCATGTACGGCACCGACCGTGTGCTGGATGCCCTGCACAAGGTCAAGTGGGAAATTGACGGCAGCGTCTCCTTCCGCCGTTCCTGCGCCCACGGCGTCTGCGGTTCCGATGCCATGCGCATCAACGGCCGCAACCGCCTCGCCTGCAAGACCCTGCTGAAGGACCTGGACACGTCCAAGCCCATCACGGTCGAACCCATCAAGGGCCTGCCGGTGGAAAAGGACCTGATCGTGGACATGGAGCCGTTCTTCCAGTCCTTCCGTGAAGTCATGCCGTTCCTCATCAACAAGGGCCACGAGCCCACCAAGGAACGCCTGCAGTCCGCCGAGGACCGTGAGCGCTTCGACGACACCACCAAGTGCATCCTCTGCGCCGCGTGCACGTCCTCCTGCCCGGTCTTCTGGACCGACGGCCAGTACTTCGGCCCGGCAGCGATCGTGAACGCCCACCGCTTCATCTTCGATTCCCGTGATGATGCCGGCGACATGCGTTTGGAAATCCTCAACGACAAGGAAGGTGTGTGGCGCTGCCGCACCACCTTCAACTGCTCGGAAGCATGCCCCCGCGGCATCCAGGTCACGCAGGCCATTGCCGAGGTCAAGCAGGCAATCCTCTCCCGCAAGATCTAGTTCACCGTTTACCAACGGACGTAACGGCCGACGGCGTCATTCACCTCACGGTGATGGGCGCCGTCGTTCGTTTTAATACACGCCAGCCACAACGAAAGGGGAGACCGTGTCCCGCTCCGAAAAAGTCTCGTTCGAAGGATCTACGGGAGAACTGCTCTCCGGCATCCTGGACCGCCCCGACGGGCCGGTGAAGGGCTGGGGAGTCTTCTCGCACGGCTTCACCCTCGGCAAGGACCACCCTTCCGCGTCGCGGATGTGCAAGGCCCTGGCGGACAACGGGGTGGGCATGCTGCGCTTCGACAACGTGGGCCTGGGCGAGTCCGCCGGCCTGTGGTCCGAAGGATCGTTCAGCCACAAGGTGGCGGACACTGTCCGGGCGGCGGAGTTCATGCGCGCCGAGGGCCGCTCCGTCTCGCTGCTCGTGGGACACTCGTTCGGCGGCGCCGCCGTCCTGGCGGCGGCCCGGGAAATCCCCGAACTCGACGCCGTCGCCACCGTGGGTGCCCCGTTTTCGCCCAAGCATGTGGCCCACGTCTTTGATGCCGCGCTGGACCGGATCCTCAGTGAAGGAAGCGCGGAGGTGGATCTGGGCGGCAAGCGCGTGGAGATCCGCCGGCACTTTGTGGAGGACCTTGAGAATGCTGACCTGACCGACTGCATCAAGAGCCTGCACAAGCCGCTGATGGTGCTGCACTCCCCCACTGACAACACCGTGGGGATCGAGAATGCCAGCACCATCTTCCAGACGGCCCGGCACCCTCGCAGCTTCGTCTCCCTCGAAGGCAGCGACCACCTGCTGACCGGAAAAGGCCAGGCGGCCCGTGCCGCGCTGATTATTTCCGCGTGGGCCGATCAGTACCTCGACGCCGGACGGTAGCGGCCTGCCGCTCCCGCTCCACGGGCGTCTTGCCCGGCTGGACCTGGCGGGAGCCCCAGCCGGCGGTCTTCGGCGCGGGCGCATTCTTGAGGTCCTCGTCCCGTACAGCGGACCATGCGGCGGAAACCAGGTACACCTGGCTGACCAGGTTGAACCAGATGAGTAGCCCGATGATGATGGCAAAAGGCGCCAGGATGGGGTTGCGGCCGGCACTGGCGAGGAGCTCCGTACTGAAGATCTGCAGCACCGTGGTACCTGCGGCGGAGAGGATGGTCCCCTCCAGCAGCGCCCGCCGGCTCAGCTTCAGACCCGCGGCCAGCCGGAACATGATGACAGCCGTGACCCAGCCCAAGGCCAGCGGGACACCCACCTTGATGGAGGTGGTCAGCGGCCACGCCATCACCGGATCCAGCTGCAGCTGTTCAGTGACCCAGCCTGCTGCGGTGCCGAAAATCAACGACGCACCCGCGCTCAGCACGAGCGCCACACCGAGCAGCAGCAGGATGCCGGCGTCGCGCAGTTTTTGGATCAGGGGGTTCAGCTTCCGCGGACCCAACCGCATGACTCCGCGCAGTCCTTCCCGGACGCCGGCTATCCAGCCCAGGGAGGTCACGACGGTAACCACGGCCGCGATCACGGCGGTCCAACCGAGGCCGGCCGGATTCAGCAGTTCCTGCGGGTCCACCAGGCCGTCGCCGCCGTCCACCTTCACAAGGCCCGGCGCGCTGACCGCGACGCTGCTGACGATCCGGTCCAGCAAGGCGGGCTGACCGCTGAGCAGCAGGCCGGCAACGGAGAAGCCGGTGGCCAGCAGGCCGGTGATGGAAAAGAACATGTTGAAGCCGATGCCGGCGGCCATGAGAGGCCCGTGCTGCAGGGTGTAATGCTGGAACGCCCGCATGGGACGGAAGGCATTCAAGCGGGCGAGCAGCCACTGGAACATGGCCAGAAGCCCGGCGACAGCCCCGTTGCCGGACCTACGGGCCTTGCTCCATTCGACCCGCTTCCGGCTCACTTCCAGCTTGAGCCGGGCATGCTCCGTGGGAAGCGGAGGCTCAGCGCCGTTCCGCGCCGGACCTGCCTCGGGCGTGGTCAGTTTCGATGCCAAAGTCGAGCTCTTCCCGTAGCTGCCAAATGCCGTTGATGTCGTGCTCGTACAGCCCCATGCTAACCACAGGGAACGTGGCCCGGTAATCCTTGAGCACCGTTTCGGCCTCATCCAGGCTCTCCGGCGCCACGTCATGGGCGATGGTCACGTGCGGGTGGTAGGCAAACGGCAGCTCCCGCTCCAGCGGCCCGGTCTGCAGCTGTTCGTGCAGGTTCACGCAATCGCCGAAGCCATCCTCGACGTTCAGGAAGACCACCGGAGAAACCGGCCGGAATGAGCCGGTCCCCGCGATGGTGACGGTAAACGGCTCCTGCTTGCGCGCCACCTCGCGGACGTGGCTGCGGGTGGCTTCCCAGTCCTTGGTGGGCGTAGTGGTGACCAGCGTGATGTGCGCGGGGATGACACCGGCCATGGGGTCGCCGAAGGAGGCCCGCCAGCGCTGCAGTTCCTCGGCGATATCCGGCGGGAACCCCAGGATGACACCGACGCTCATGCCGTCGGTCCTGGCCTGGCGGTTGCCTGGCGCAGTGCCCCGGACCACGGCAGCGTTATCATCGGCGTCAACGAATTGTCCCTCTCCGCGGTACGCAGGGGAGTCGTTGTTTGCAGTGACTTTGCTGACGGATGACATGGGGCTAGCGGACTCCTGCGAGGCTGAGGGACGGCAGGAAGCCCATGCGCTCATAGACCTGGCCGAGGGTCACGGCGGCGATTTCCCGGGCGCGTTCGGCGCCCCGGGCCAGGAGCCTGTCCAGCTCCGCCGGGTCCGCCATCAGTTCGTTGGTGCGGTCCCGGAGTGGCGTGATGAAGTCCACCATGACGTCTGCGAGGTCCTTCTTGAGGTGGCCGTACATCTTGCCCTGGTACTCCGCCTCGAGCTCGGCCACGGACTTCCCGGTGAGCGTCGAGTAAATGGTGAGCAGGTTGGACACACCAGGCTTGGCTTCCGCGTCGAACCGGATCTCCGTACCGGTGTCAGTCACCGCTGACTTGATGCGCTTCGCGGCGAGCTTGGGGTCTTCCAGGAGCTGGATGGAACCGTGTGGCGACCCGCCCGTCTTGGACATCTTGGCCGTCGGGCTCTGGAGGTCATAGATCTTGGCGGTGGCTTTGAGGATGGTGGCCTCGGGAACCGTGAACGTGTGGCCAAAGCGGGTATTGAAGCGTTGGGCCAGGTTTCGGGTGAGTTCCAGGTGCTGCCGCTGGTCCTCGCCCACCGGCACCAGATCCGTCTGGTACAGGAGGATGTCCGCGGCCATCAGGGTGGGGTAGGCGAACAGGCCGAGGGTTGCGGCGTCCGCCCCGGACTTCTGCGTCTTGTCCTTGAACTGCGTCATGCGGGAGGCCTCGCCGAAGCCGGTGATGCAGTTCAGCGCCCAGGCCAGCTGGGCGTGTTCGGGCACATGGGACTGCACAAAGAAGATGCTCTTGTCCGGGTCGATGCCGGCGGCGATGTACTGCGCGGCAACCACGCGGGTGCGCTTGGCCAGCTCGCCGGGTTCGAAATCCACCGTGATCGCGTGGAGGTCGGGGATGAAGAACACGGCATCGTATTCGGCCTGCATGTCGACCCAGTTGCGGACCGCGCCAATGTAGTTGCCGAGGTGCAGCGAGTCCGCTGTGGGCTTGGCGCCGGAGAGGATGCGTTTCTTGGTCACGGGAGAAGTCGAGCTAGTCATTGTGAAAAAAACCTTCGGGGCTCAGAGCTGGTAGTCCACTACCAGCGGTGCGTGGTCGGAGAAGCGGGTGTCCCATGACGGCGCCCGGTCCACCACTGCCGAGATGGCGGCGGCGGCGAGGGCGGGAGTGGCCATGTGGTAGTCGATGCGCCAGCCTGTGTCATTGTCAAAGGCCTTTCCGCGCTGCGACCACCAGGTGTAGGGGCCGTCGACGTTTCCCGCCAGGCCCCTGTGGACATCCCTCCATCCGATTTCTTCGCCGAAGAAACGGTCAAAGTAAGCACGCTCCTCCGGAAGGAAGCCGGCACGCTTGACGTTGCCCTTCCAGTTCCTGATGTCCAGTTCCGTGTGGCCCACGTTCAGGTCGCCCACCACGAGGGCATGGTCGCTGTGCTTTGCCAGCTCGGGCAGCCGGTTGACCATGACGTCGAGGAAACGGAATTTGTCGTCCTGTTTGGGTGTCCCTGCCTCGCCGGAATGGACGTAGGCGCTCACCACTGTCAGCGTGGCGGCGGCCCCGGCCGCGTCCCTCACCCGGAAGTCCGCCTCGACCCAGCGGCCTGCGGTGGCAAAGTAGTCGTCGCCGATGTGGGAGCGGGTTGCCAGCGGCTCGGTGCGGGAGGCGATGGCAACGCCTGCACGGCCCTTGGCCTCGGCTTCCTCATGCAGGATAAACCAGCCCTCACCCAGCAGCTGCCGGACGATCGCGTCGGGCGCCCTGACCTCCTGGAGGCAAAGGATGTCCACCTCGCGCGGTTCAAGCCACTCCGCCATGCCGTTCTTGTAGGCAGCGCGAAGGCCGTTGACGTTGACTGATGCGATGCGAAGGTGGTCCTTCTTCAATGCCGAGCTCACCCGCTCCACTCTAGTCGATGATGGTTCCGCTGACCGGTTCGTCAGCGCCGCCGGAGAACTTGATCATGTCCCGGGCGTTGGTGGCCGTGATTTCGATGGTTTCCAGTGCGCGCCGGATGGTGTCCTGGTCTGCCGCGTCGCCCTTGGCCCGTTCCTGCTCCACAACCCGGACCTGGACCTGGACGATCTTGAAGGAGTGGTCCAGCTTCAGGTCCCGGACTTCGTCAGCCTCGCTGCGTGACTGCACCAGGCGGGTGCCGCCGTGATCGGCACTGCCCGACGACGGCGCGCGGCCGGTCGCCGCGTTGAAGGCGTTCTGCGCCTCGTTGAGTTTTGCAGTGGCCTTTTTGGCCGCCTTCTGGATGCTGAAGACGACGAACGCGGCCAGTGCGAGCCAGAACGCGGCAATGATCGCCACAACCCAGCCGACGACGTCGTTCTGGTTTGCGGCAAAGATGACGGCGACGACGAAGGCAATGACGAACACCATCATTCCCGGGCCGCTGATCCGGAGCATGGAGAACCCGCCCTTGGCCGGGTTGGACGCAGAGTTAGGGTTACCCAGAGTTCGCATGCCTCCATTGTCTCAAACGCGCGAAGGTGAAAATGGCCGCTTCCACCCCCGGCGAACGCTACTTCAGGAACAGCTTGCGCAGCCGCCCGGTGGTGAGCATGACCCCCAGCACGATCATCACGAGGTAGTACCCGACATGGATGGCGGTGGCGGGGCTGAAAATCCCCACACTGATCTGCCGGAGCAGCTCCACCCCATGCCACAGGGGCATGGCCTGTATGAGCCACTGGATGTACTGCGGGTACACGCTGAGCGGGTAGAACGTGGCGCTGAAAAGGAACATCGGGAGCATCACGAAGTTGATCCAGTCCATCTGCTGGAAAGTCTTCATGAAGCTGGTGATCCCCATCCCGAAGCTGGCAAAGCCAAAGGCAATCAGCACCGCGGCCGGAATCATCAGGATGGCCCACGGCGTGGTGATGAGCCCCATGACTCCCATGACGGCGGTGAACCCGGTGGCGTAGAGCAGGCCCCGCAGCAGCGCCAGGAAGATCTCCCCCATGGCCACGTCCAGCGGGCCCAGGGAGGTGTAGAGCATGCCCTGGTACAGCTTGGCGAAGTTCATCTTGAAGAAAACGTTCCACGTGGAGTCGTACACGGCGCCATTCATCGCGGACACGGCCAGGAGCGCCGGCGCAATGTACGCGGCGTAGCTGATTTCCTGGCCGCCGGGACCCTGAACGGCACCCACGATGGCACCCAGGCCCACACCCATGGAGATCAGGTAGAGCACCGGCTCGAAGAAACCGGACAGCATCACCATCCAGTTGCTGCTTTTGGTGGCCATGAGCCCGCGGGCGATGACTGCCTTGACGTTCCGCGAGTACATGGGGCCGAAGCGGCGGTTCCGCGCCGCTTCGGTGACGCTGTGGCCGTCGGTAAGCGTGCTCATTGGCCCAGCCTCCTGACGAATTGCCGCTTGGTGAGCATCCAGCCGGCAACGGCCAGGCCCACCAGGAACCCGACGTGGGCGATGGTCAGCAGGGGCGGCTCCTCGTAGCCGTAGCTGAAGACCCGGCCCAGTTCCGTGCCGTGCCAGATCGGAGAGATCCAGCCGATCCACCGCACCGCAAGCGGCAGCGAATCGAGCGGGAAGAACGTCCCCGAGAACAGGAACAACGGAGTCACGATGAACCTCATCACCATGGCGAACTGCCCCTTGTCCTCCTTGATGGACGCGGCATAGGCCATCAGGGGCAGGCCGAACGAGAGCCCGGCCAATGTGGCCACCAGGACAGACACCCAGCCCCAGCCGCTCGGCGACGCACCGAAGAGCGCCACCACCACGAAGTAGATGACGGACTGCAGCAGGAACCGCAGGGACACGGCCATGATGTGTCCGGAGGCAATCTGTTCAGGGGTGAGCGGCGAAGCGTGCGGCCCGTAGTACACGCGCCTCCACTTGAACCCGTCCATGACCGGGAACGTGAATTCGTTGGCTGCCGTCATAACGGCGGCCGAGATCAGCAGGGCCGGCGCGATGAAGGCAAGGTAGCTGACTCCGCCGAATGCCGCCTCGCTGTTCGTGTCCACGAGGGTGGCCAGGCCGACGCCCATGGCAAACAGGTACGCCACCGGCTGGCCCACGCCGTACATCACGATGGTCCAGCCATAGCCCTTCATGACGCGAAGGACCTGCTCGGCATAGTAGAAGGATCCCCAGCGGCGGGCCCGGGCGGCGGACACCGCCGGTGAGTGGGCGCGGAGCAGGACGGGCGCGGCAGGACCGCTGCCGGCATCCGAAACGGAAGGTGCGGGCTGCTCAGTCAACGAGGCTCCTGCCGGTGAGGCGGAGGAAGACGTCCTCCAGGGAGGACCGCCGGACCAGTGAGGTGAGCGGATGCAGTCCGCGGGCGGACACCTGCTCCAGGGCGGCCTCGCCGTCGTTCGCGTAGATCAGCACGCGGTCCGGAAGTGTCTCCAGCCGCTCGCCGATGCCCTCGAGCTCGGCACCGATCGTGGCGTTGCGTTCCGAGCCGAAACGCAGCTCCAGCACTTCACGGGTGGAGTATTCACGGATAAGGCTGGCCGGCGAGCCCTCGGCCATGATCCGCCCCTTGTCCACCACGATCAACCGGTCGCACAGCTGCTCGGCCTCGTCCATGTAGTGCGTGGTCAGGATCAGCGTGACGCCCTGTTCCTTGAGCCGGAACAGCCTGTCCCAGAGAATGTGCCGGGCCTGCGGGTCAAGGCCCGTGGTGGGCTCGTCCAGCAGCAGGATCCGGGGTTCGTTGATCAGCGAGCGCGCAATGGTCAGCCGCCGTTTCATGCCGCCGGAGAGGGCGTCCACCTTGGACTTGGCCTTATCCGTCAGCTGGGCGAATTCCAGCAGCTCGTCCGCCTTGGGACGCAGGTAGCTCATGGGCAGCCCGAAGTACCGCCCGTAGACCAGCAGGTTGTCGCGGACCTTGAGCTCTTCGTCGAGGTTGTCCTGCTGCGGCACGACACCCAGGTGGGCGCGGACTTCCGGCCCGTGGCTCTCCGGGTCCAGCCCCATGATGGACAGGCTCCCCGAGGTGCGCTGCGAGACGCCGCCGATCATCTTCATGGTGGTGGACTTGCCCGCCCCGTTGGGGCCAAGCAGGCCGAAGGCCTCTCCGGCCGGAACGCTGAAGGAAATACCGTCGACGGCGGTAACGTCGCCATACGTTTTGGTGAGGTTTTCGGCGGTGATGACGTATTGCATCTGATCGCCTTGGGTCTGGCTGCGGGATGGTTTGCTTGACAGTTCTTCGTTGGACACAAGTTCAGGCACCCACACAACGTTAGTACTCACGTTCGAACAAAGAAAGAGTTGAATCTCAAAAAATCCATTCGATTTTCTCAGGCCCGGCCCCGTCCCGGCGCCCTGTTGGGGAGGGCGCCGGAGGCGGACCTACTTTTCCTCCGCGCGGAGGACCTCCAGGCGCTGACGGTACTCCGTTTCGTCGATTTCCCCTCGCGCGTACCGTTCCCGGAGCACTCCTTCACCGCCCTGCCGCGCCGCCCAGCGGTGGTTGGTCCGCCACGTCCGGCGGGCGACGAAAATGATCAGGCCGATCACCAGAATCCAGAACAGCGGAAACAGCAGGAACCAGGGCCAGAAACCGCCGTCGTACCACGGGGCATGCGCGGCCACGCCGGCCGGAAGTTGCCCGGCCTGTGCGGCCGCCTGCACAGCCGCGGTGCTGATGGCGGTGCTCATTGCTGTCAACATGTCAGCTCCAAACTTCTCAACGGGCCGTATTTCGGCTCTGCTCCAAGTCTGGTTTTGGGACGCCCCGCCGTCGTCCGGCGAGGGGAGGCACTTGCGGCCCGCGCCGTACTCCCCCGGGAGACTCCCCCCTTGGCGGCAGCGGGCCCGCGTCAGCTGCTCCAGCCGGGCCGGACCAGGCCAGTTTCGTAGGCCAGCACCACCAGTTGCGCGCGGTCGCGGACCTGCAGCTTCGCCATGATCCGTGAGACGTGGGTCTTGGCGGTCAGCGGTGTGATGAAGAGCCGGGCGGCGATTTCCGCGTTGTTCAGTCCCTCCCCCACCAGTCCAAGCACCTCGCGTTCACGGTCGGTGATCCGGTCCAGCACGGCGTCGGCCGGCTTGCCGGCCGCGGGTTGCTGCAGGGCCAGCTGGGCCATGATCCTGCGGGTCACGGACGGCGAGAGGAGGGCATCGCCGTCGTGCACCACGCGCACCGCGCGGAGCAGTTCCTCCGGTTCGGTGTCCTTGACCAGGAATCCGGCCGCGCCCGCCCGGACGGCCTCGGCGATGTACTCGTCCAGCTCGAAGGTGGTGAGGATGATGACCCGGGGTCCGGGCACCGCCGGATCGGCCAGGATCCGGCGGGTCGCCTCCAGTCCGTCGCCCTGCGGCATGCGGATGTCCATAAGTACGACGTCGGGCTTTTCCCGTGCCGCCAGCCGCACGGCGTCGTCGCCGGTTCCGCATTCGGCCACGACTTCCATGTCCGGTTCGGCGTCCAGGAGCGCACGGAAGCCGGCGCGGATGAGCGTCTGGTCGTCGGAGATCAGGATCCGGATCATTGCTGCCCTTCATGGTGGTTGCCCGTATCCTTGGCGCTGCCAGGCGGCAGGACCGCCTGGACCCGCCAGCCCGGGTGCAGCGGCCCGAACCGGACCGTACCGCCCAGCGCCGCCGCGCGTTCCCGCATCCCCGTCAGGCCGTTGCCCTCCGGCGCCCCGGCCGCACCGCGGCCGTCGTCGTCGACCGTGACGGTGAGCTGCCCGGCGTCGGGCCCGTCCTCCGGCACATCAAGCACGACGGCGGCCCGGCCGGCACCGGCATGCCTCACCACATTGGTAAGCGCCTCCTGCACAATCCGGTAGGCGGCTTCCTCCACCACCCCCGCAACTGCCCTGGCCGCTCCGGCCTCCGGCAGCATCTGCAGCTTCACCTCCAGCCCCGTACGGCGCGCATTCTCCGCAAGCTCGGGGATCCTGCGCAACCCCGGCCCTGCCGCCGGACGGAGCGGGACATCATCCCGGAGGACGCCCAATAACTGGCGGACCTCGTCCAGGGATTCCTTGCTCGCGGCTTTGATGGCCTCCAGTGCCGGGCGAAACTGATCCGGATCCCGGTCCCCCAGGTGGAGCGCCACTGAGGCCCGGACATTGATCATGGACAACGAGTGCGCCACAACGTCATGGATGTCCCTGGCCAGGGTCAGGCGGTATTCATCACGGGCGGCCTGTTCCCGGGTTTCCTGCTGGCGGCGCCTTTCCGCCACACGTTCATGGCGGAGCCTGGCGCCCTCCCCCAGCAGCACCAGGATTACCAGCCACGAGGTTCCGGCCACAGCCCGGATGAGTGCACCGTCGTCGCCGCTGGCCGCATAGTGGGCCGCCAGGGCTGCGGCGCAGGCCCCGGCCACCGCCCAGGTCTGCCACCGCCTGCCGGCGGCCGCCGAGAACACGATGGCCAGCGCGAGGGACAGCAGCACGGGACCCCAGGGATATCCGACGGCCAGGTACAGGAGCGTCGCAGCGGCCACCGCGGGGAGCATGACTGCCGGAGCCCGCCGCCGGAGGGACAACGCTGCGGGGCCAGCGACCAGCAGCACGAAAGCCAGGACGTCCAGGGGCCGCATGTCCGGCTGGCGCGCGGCAGCGAATGCCGTGCCCACCAGCTGGACCACAGCCACGGCGATCACCACGAAGGCAGTGGGCGGACCCTGGAATCGGCGCGGCATTCTCCGAGCCTAGCCGCGGCGGGCACCCCGCGTCGTCGGCTTAACGGCGTAGGGCGCCTACTCCCGCGGGAGTAGGCGCCCTACTGCAGTTTTGGCTGCCGGCCGGCACTTAGCCTGCTGCCACCTGCCGTTCGGCGGCTTCGACCACGTTGGTCATCAGCAGCGCCACGGTCATGGGACCCACGCCGCCGGGGTTCGGCGAAATCCAGCCGGCTACCTCGGCAGCCGCGGGTTCAATGTCGCCGTGGACCCGGCTCTTGCCCGTCTCGGGGTCGCTTTCACGGGTGACGCCAACGTCCAACAGGGCGGCGCCCGGCTTGACGTCCGCAGCCTTGACGATGTGCTTGACACCCGCCGCGCCCACAATGACGTCCGCCTGCCGCAGCAGCTCCGAGAGGTTCTCGGTGCCGGTATGCGTCAGCGTCACCGTGGCGTTCACAGCCCGCCGGGTGAGCAGCAGGCCGATTGAGCGGCCGATCGTGACGCCGCGGCCGACCACCACAACGTGCTTGCCGGCGAGGCTGTAGCCGTTGCGCTCCAGGAGTTCGATGACGCCGCGGGGCGTGCACGGCAGCGGCGAGGTGATCTCGCCGTTGACGTTGAGCACCAACCGGCCAAGGTTGGTCGGGTGCAGGCCGTCGGCATCCTTGGCGGGGTCGATGCGCTCAAGGATGGCGTCCGTATCCAGGTGCTTTGGCAGCGGCAGCTGCACGATGTAACCGTGGCAGGCGGGGTCCGCATTGAGTTCGTCAATGAGGGCCTCAACCTGGGCCTGGGTGGCATCCGCCGGCAGCTCACGCTGGATCGAGTTCATCCCGATCTCCACCGACTGCTTGTGTTTCATGGACACGTACAGCTGCGAGGCCGGGTCTGCGCCCACGAGCACTGTGGCGATGCCCGGAACGACGCCGCGGGCCTTCAAGGCAGCGACCCGCTCAGTCAGCTCAGACTTGATGGCGGCAGCGGCGGCCCTGCCGTCAAGGATCTTCGCGGTCTGGGCCACGGACGGGTTCACCACTGCTCGTGCTGCGGGTACAGCGGGAAGTCGGCGGCGAGCTTGTCCACGCGGGCCTGCAGGGCTTCGATGTCCGTTGCGGAGCCGGCCTTCAGGGCGGTGGCGATGATCTCGGCAACCTCGGTGAATTCCTCGGCGCCGAAGCCGCGGGTGGCCAGGGCCGGGGTGCCGATGCGCAGGCCGGAGGTGACCATCGGCGGGCGGGGGTCGAACGGCACGGCGTTGCGGTTCACGGTGATGCCCACGGAGTGCAGGAGGTCCTCGGCCTGCTGGCCGTCCAGCTTCGAGTTGCGCAGGTCCACCAGGACCAGGTGCACGTCGGTGCCGCCGGTGAGTACGGAGACGCCGGCCTCTGCGACGTCGGCCTGGTTCAGGCGGTCCGCGATGATCTTGGCGCCTTCGAGGACGCGCTCCTGGCGCTCCTTGAATTCCTCGGTGCCGGCGATCTTGAAGGCAACGGCCTTGGCAGCGATGACGTGCATGAGCGGGCCGCCCTGCTGGCCCGGGAAGACGTTGGAGTTGAGCTTCTTGGCCCACTCCTGCTTGGCCAGGATTACACCGGAGCGGGGGCCGGCGAGGGTCTTGTGCACGGTGGAGGTGACGACGTCGGAGTGCGGCACCGGGCTCGGGTGCAGGCCTGCAGCCACGAGGCCGGCGAAGTGCGCCATGTCCGTCCAGAGCAGCGCACCGACTTCGTCGGCAATGGAGCGGAAGGCGGCGAAGTCCAGGTGGCGCGGGTAGGCGGACCAGCCGGCGATGATGACCTGGGGCTTCTCGGCGATGGCCTGCTCGCGGAGCTTGTCCATGTCCACGCGGAAGCTGTCCTGCTCCACCTGGTAGGCAGCCACGTTGTAGAGCTTGCCGGAGAAGTTGAGCTTCATGCCGTGCGTCAGGTGGCCGCCGTGGGCCAGGGAGAGGCCAAGGATCTTGTCACCGGGCGTGATCATGGCGGACAGCGCAGCGGCGTTGGCCTGTGCACCGGAATGTGGCTGGACGTTGGCGTATTCGGCGCCGAACAGGTCCTTGACGCGGTCGATGGCCAGCTGCTCGGCGATGTCCACGTATTCGCAGCCGCCGTAGTAGCGGCGGCCCGGGTAGCCCTCGGCGTACTTGTTGGTCAGGACGGAGCCCTGGGCTTCCATGACGGCGCGCGGGGCGAAGTTTTCGGAAGCGATCATTTCCAGGGTGCCGCGCTGGCGGCCAAGCTCCTGGTCCAGTACGGCGGCGATCTCGGGATCGAGCTCAGCCAGCGGCAGGTTACTGACGGTGGAGGAAGTGCTGACGGAAGTCGGTGAAGTAGTCACGAAAAACTCCTGGCTAGGGATGGGCGCTGCTAAGGTCAGGCTACCGGCTGGAACGTTGCGCTGCCCCTTGGTTACGGGCATGCCCTGCTTACGGGCAGCATGGCGCCACGGGACGGCAGCGGTTAAGCTGCCTGCCGGCAAAACATGACCCTCGGCCCAGGCGTACGATCCGTGGTCTTCGTAGGTGCCGCTCCCTGATGGTTAGCCATCCAACGCCAGTTGCGACCGGTTAAGACTATCAAAACCTTTTCGAATCCCCGCCGAATCCCGTCGAAAGCACAGCCTCCGCCGCGGGTAGGCTGTTCTTCGTGACTGAAGACCAGCTGACCTCCGCCTACGTACTGACCCTTTCCTGCCCGGACCGTCCCGGCATCGTGCATGCCGTCGCGGGAGCCCTGCTGGTGGCGGGCTGCAATATTACGGACTCGCAGCAGTACGGCAGCCAGACCACCGGCACGTTCTTCATGCGGGTGGAGGCAACGACGGCCGGCTCGCAGGCTGACGTGTACGCGGCGCTGGAACCGGTAGCGGATGCGTTCGGCATGCAGTGGAGCCTGAACCCGTCGGGCCGCAAGGTCCGCACGCTGCTGATGGCGAGCAAGTCGGCCCACTGCCTCAACGATCTGCTGTTCCTGCAGCGCTCCGGCACGCTGCCGATCGAGATCCCGGCCATCGTGTCCAACCACCAGGACCTCGCCGGACTGGCGGAGTTCTACGGCATTCCGTTCCACTACATCCCCGTCACCGCGGACACCAAGGTCCAGGCCGAGGACCAGCTGCGGAAGATCATTGCGGAGGAAGGCGTGGAGCTGACCGTCCTGGCCCGCTACATGCAGATCCTGTCCAACGACCTGTGCACGGAGCTCACCGGCAAGGCCATCAACATCCATCACTCGTTCCTCCCTTCCTTTAAGGGCGCGAAGCCCTACCACCAGGCCCACGCCCGCGGAGTGAAGCTGATCGGCGCCACAGCGCACTACGTCACGGCCGCGCTGGACGAGGGACCCATCATCGAACAGGAAGTCATCCGGGTGGACCACCGCCGCACCGCCGAACAGTTCGTGCAGATGGGCCGCGATGTGGAGGGCCGCACCCTGGCCCAGGCCGTCCAGTGGCACGCGGAGCACCGGGTGCTGCTGGACGGAAACAACACCGTGGTCTTCAACTAGTCTGTAACGCCGGCCATGGAGATCCCCGCTGAGGAGCACGTCGCCAGGGAGCACGTCGCCAGGGACCACAGCGGCGAGGACCGCCTCGCCACGTTCTACAACCAGCGCGCGGTCCTTCAGCCGGAGCACCCGCTGGCCTCCCAGCGGGTGGAGCAGCGGGAGCGGTTCATCGTCAGGCTGAAGGCCGAAGGCCGGCACGGCGTGCTGGAAATCGGCTCCGGCCTGGGGCTCGACGGGCTGAAATTCGTCCAGGCGGGGATCCACTACACCGGTGTTGACCTGTCCGAAGAGCATGTGCGGATAGCAACGGCCAAAGGGCTGAACGTCTCGGTTGCCAGCGTCCGGAGCCTGCCCTTTGCCGACGGCGTGTTCCCGGCAGTGTGGAGCATGAGCACGCTGCTGCACATCCCCAACCGGGACATTGACGGCGTCGTCCGGGAACTGGTGCGGGTGGCAGCGCCCGGGGCGCTGATCGCCGTCGGACTCTGGTCCGGTGACGACGAAGAAGTGCTTAACCCCGAAGACGAAATAGAGCCGCCGCGTTTTTTCAGCCGTCGCAGCGACGCGTCCGTCCTGCAGATCTTCGGCAGGCACGGCGAGATCGAGGAATTCATCACGTGGCCGGAGGGAACGGGCGCCGAATCAGGCCCCGGTGCGGGGCACTGGACGCAGCATTACCAGTTCCTGATCCTCCGGGCTCCCCTGCCCTGACCCAACTAGGTAGCAGCAGGTGTCGTTATGAGCGCTCATAACGACACCTGCTGCTACCTAGTTGGGGAAGGCGGGAGGTCCTAGGCACCCCGACGGGCGCTGCCCATGTACCCGCCCAGGAATCCGCCGGCGATCAGCAGGATGCCCCCGAACCGTGCCAGCCGGACGCCGAGCTTGTGCCTGCCCCGGCGCCGCGCGGTCCAGGATCCGAGGAAGATCAGCACAGCCGCACCGTTCAGCCCGGCGTGGACGATGCCCACCCGCCGAGTCGCCCGGCCGGCCAGCGCCCATTCGGCCCAGCCGGTCAAAGCAGTGGGCGCCGCGGCCAGCACGCCCAGTCCCACCAGCCGGGTTGCAGCCCGCTGCGTCCCGGGATCGGAGAACAGGTCGAGATACATGGCCATGAACCACGCGCCGAAAGGTACATCGGTCAGGATGGGGTGCAAAGGTATCCCGGTTGCATCGCCATGGAGGACGCTTCGCATCCGCTCGTTTTCGACCAAGCGGCCGGCCCGCGGCTCGGCCACCCGGACGGCCGCGTCGAGGGCTTCCAGCCGTTCAAGCCGCCCCACGGCTTGGCGGAACAGGCTGGGCCCGCCGCCGTTCTTCCGTAGCTGCGGTACACGAAGTTCCAAACCCTGAAGGTCCAAGCCCCGAAGTTCCATGGCCCAATGCTAGTGAGTCACAGCAGCGGCGTCACTAGGCACTAAGTCAGCGTCCGGAGCCTGCTTCCAAACGCTGACGGGAACAGTGTCCTAGGCTGGGCTCATGGCTCCCCTTTATCCTTTTGCCGGCACCAGCCCGGACGTCCATCCCTCAGTCTTCGTCGCACCCAGCGCCTCCGTGATCGGTAACGCCACCCTGGCCGAGGACTCCAGCGCGTTCTACGGCGTCTCCGTCCGTGCCGACACCGCCGC
Organism: Arthrobacter oryzae; assembly: GCF_031454875.1. Taxonomy (GTDB): domain Bacteria; phylum Actinomycetota; class Actinomycetes; order Actinomycetales; family Micrococcaceae; genus Arthrobacter; species Arthrobacter oryzae_D. The sequence continues at coordinate 17,150 of NZ_JAVDRQ010000012.1, read as the reverse complement.
CATCACCGTGGGCACCGGCAGCAACCTGCAGGACAACGTGGTGCTGCACGCCGACCCCGGATTCCCCTGCACCGTGGGCGCCAGGGTCAGCGTGGGGCACAGTGCGGTGGTCCACGGCTGCACCGTTGAGGACGACTGCCTCATCGGCATGAGCGCCACCATCCTCAACGGCGCGGTGATCGGCGCCGGCTCGCTGGTGGCGGCCGGCGCCGTGGTTCTCGAAGGAACGGTGATCCCGCCGCGTTCACTGGTGGCCGGTGTCCCGGCGAAAGTCCGGCGCGAGCTCACCGACGAGGAGTACGACGGCGTGCAGCGCAACGCAGCGCACTACCGCGAACTCGCGCAGGCGCACCGCGAAATGCACGGCTAGGACGCGCTTCCCGTCCCAGGACACGGAATCGGTCCGGGGACGCCCAAAAACGGGTGTCCCCGGACCGATTCTGCGTCCTCAAGCTGTTTCAGTCCAGGCTGATCGGGCCCAGTGCGTCGAGCAGCTCGCCCGGGCCCGGGTTCCCGGCAGCGGAGTGCCCGCCAAGGTGGTTCACCACGCCCCACACCGCGTTGAGGCCGGTGGTCACGGCGCCCTCGGCCCAGCCGGCGGTAAAGGAAACGTCGTCGCCGGCCAGGAAGATCCCGCGCTGGGATTCGGGCAGGCGGTCCTGCTTGAAATGCGTGAACAGCCGCTGCTGGTAGCGGTAGTGCCCGGGGAGGTTCGCTTTGAAGGCGCCCATGAAGTTGGGGTCCGCCTCCCAGGAGACCGTGATGGGCTGGCCAATGATGTGGCTCGCGATGTCCACGCCCGGGTAGATCTGCTCGAGTGAGTGCAGCATGAGCTCCACCCGCTGGTCGGCGTCGAGCGCCAGCCACTTCAGCGCGTCGTCGTTCCAGGTGTAGGAGAGCAGGATGACCGCGGGCTTGTCCGGGCCGTCATCCAGCAGGTACGTGGCGCGGTTCAACCGGTCGGTCAGGGTCATGGACAGGACGTCGCGGCCGGTCGCCGGGTCGGTGTCCTTCCAGAACGGGCGGTCCACCATTACGAAGGTCTTTGAGGACTGCATGTAGTGCGAGCGCTCGATCGCGGTCCACAGCTCCGCCGGGAACAGGGCCTCTTCAGTGTGGATCCGGGTGGACAGCAGCCAGGACTGGCAGGTGGTGACCACGGCCGGATAGGACGCCTCCCGGCCCCAGCGTTCGCGCAGGCGCAGGTCGCCGTTGGCGTCCCGGCTAATCCGGTCCACTGCCCCGCGCGGGGAGCCTGAATGCAACGACGCCAGTGACGTTCCTTCCGGCCAGTGGGCCATGCCCGACGGCGCATGCTGCCACAGTGCCTCGGGGAGCCGCTGCGCTCCCCCGGCAATGAGGCGGTGCTGGTCATCGGCGTCGGTATAGACCACACGCAGGATTTCGAGGATGGAGTTGGGGAAGTCGGTATCCCAGCCGCCGGTGCCGAACCCCACCTGACCAAAGGCTTCACGGTGCGCGAAGCCCGCTTTCCTGAAGGACTCGCTGGCCGCAATGAAGCCGTAGAACGTCTGTTCGTCCATCAGCGGGAGGAGTTCGTTCCAGATCTCCTTGATCCGGGTTGTGTCCCGCGCCCGGATGGCGTCCTGCATCTCGCTGAACTTGGCGCCGTCGTTCACGGCTGCCTTCCAGGCCTCCGCCACTTCGCGGAAGAACGGCGGCAGGTCCGCCGGAGTGCTGGCGTAGTGCTTCTGCCCGGCCAGTTCGATCACCGTGCTTGAGGTGGCGGGGGCCAGCGGGTTAGGGAATTCCTGGGTCTGCAGGCCCAGCAGGTCCACGTAGTGGTAGAAGGCCTTGCCGGACACCGGGAACCGCATGCCGCCGAGGTCCGCCACCACGCCCGGCGCCGACGGGAAGCTGGCGGTGCGCAGCCGGCCGCCGATCTGGTCTGCCTCGTAGATGACCGGGCGGAGGCCGAGCTTCATCAGTTCGTAGGCCGTGACCAGGCCGGAGAGTCCTGCCCCGACCACGGCAACTTCGGTGCCGTAGAGTGCCGGCGGGACGGAGCCGAGGCCGTCCGGGTGGGCGAGGTAGTGGTCATAGCTGAAGGGGAAATCCGGGTTCAGCATGGTGATGGGGGCGTCGGCTGCCGGGCGCGGTGTTGAGGCGGCCGCGGGGCCGGGCACGGCTGCGGGATCGTTTACCGGCAGTTCGGTGGCGATGGTCATGAAAGGTCTGCCTTCGTCGGTTCGGTGGTGGACGGTGTTGAAGTTTCGCGCCCGCTGAGTTCACGGTATTCCTCGTGGCTGAGTGCCGCCACCTTGGAGTGGCGCCGGCCGTAGCCGAAGTAGGCTGCGAGGCCCACCAGCATCCAGATGCCGAAGACCACCCAGGTGTCGGCGCCGAGGTTGGCCATGAGGAACGCACACATCAGCGCGCCAAGGATGGGCGTCAGCGGGAACAGCGGCACGCGGAAGGTGCGCTTGAGCTCGGGCCGGTTGCGCCGGAGGTAGATGACGGCCACGTTGACCAGGGCGAAGGCGAAGAGCGTGCCGATGCTTGTGGCGTCCGCCAGGGCCCCGAGAGGCACCAGCCCGGCGGTGACGGCGACGGCGACGCCCACGATCAGGGTGCCGGCAACCGGGGTGCCGGTGCGGGACGAGACGCGGCCGAAGATCCTGGGGATCATGCCGTCGCGGGACATGGAGAGCAGGATGCGGGTCTGGCCGTAAAGGACGGTCAGGACGATGCTGGCAATGGCCAGTACGGCGCCGACGGCGAAGACCAGCGCAATCCATGGCTGCCCGGTGGTCTCCTCGAGGATTCTGACCAGGGCGGCCTCAGTGCCGTCGAACCAGCCCCAGGGGCGGGCGCCGATGGCGGCGACGGCCACGAGGACATAGATGGTGGTGACGATCAGCATGGAGAGCATGATGGCCCGCGGCAGGTCCCGTTTGGGATTGCGGGCTTCCTCGCCGGCGGTGGAGGCGGCATCGAAGCCGATGTAGGAAAAGAACACTGTGGACGCGGCGGCCGAGACCCCGGCTGCGCCCATCGGCAGGAGCGGTTCGAAGTTTCCGGCGTTGAAGGCGGTGAAGGCTACGGCGCAGAAGAAGATGAGGATGCCCACCTTGACCACAACGATCGAAGTGTTGATCCAGGCGCTCTCACGGGCACCGCGGACCAGCAGGATTGTGGCCAGGAGCACGATGACCATGGCCGGAATGTTCATGATGCCGCCGTCGCCGGGCGGCTGGGAGAAGGAGTCCGGCAGGACCTGCCCGAAGACCGCCAGGGCTTCGTTGACGTACTGGCCGGCCCCCACGGCTACGGCAGCTACTGACACGGCGTACTCCAGCACGAGGCACCAGCCGCAGATCCAGGCCATGCCTTCGCCCATCGTGGCGTAGGTATAGGAGTAGCTGGAGCCCGCCACGGGAACGAGCCCGGCCATTTCGGCGTAGGAGACGGCAGAGAGCAGCGCGGCCAGGCCGGCGATGGCGAACGAAATCCAAATGGCCGGACCGGCCAGGGGCACCGACTCGCCCAGGATGACCAGGATGCCTGTTCCCAGGGTGGCGCCGACGCTGATCATGGTCAGCTGCAGGACTCCGAAGCTGCGGACCAGCTTGGGGCCGCCGTGGCCGTTGTCGGCCTCGCTGACCATCTGGCCGATCGGCTTGCGGCGCAGCAGCTGCGCAGCCAGGCCCGGACGGCGGGCAGCTGCCGGCTGCCGGCCGGTGAGTGTAGGCACAGTCATCATTGACGTCCGTTCGTGAGTAGTTGTCGGTTTCCCTGGTCCAGCTTAGGCGTGTGAGCCAACTCTCACCGTTGTGCAAAATGACATATAGTGTTCTGGCATGAGACTTAATGCACACATCGAGAGCCCGCTGGACGCGGCGCTCAGCGGACAGGTCAGCGTTGACCTTTCGGCGATTTCAGACAACATCCGCACACTTCGGGAGCGCTCCGCCGCACCGCATTTTATGGCGGTGGTGAAGGGCAACGCCTACGGCCACGGCCTCGTGGACGTCGCCAGGACGGCGCTGGAAGCCGGGGCCGACTGGCTGGGGACAGCGCAGCTTCACGAGGCCATCGCCCTTCGCCGGGCGGGTATCACCGCCCCGGTCCTCTCGTGGCTTTATCTCGCGGCGGCTTCCAGCGAGACGATCCGGGAGGCGCTGGAGTACGACGTCGATGTGTCGCTGGGCAGCCTTGCCCAGCTCAACGTCGTGGCCGGCATCGCACGACGGCTGGGCCGCCCCGCCGTCGTCCATCTGGAGCTGGACACAGGCCTGAGCCGCGGCGGAGCGCGGGCAGAGGACTGGGCCGAGCTTGTGGCCGCAGCAAGGTCCGCGGAGCGGGACGGCACGCTCTCGGTGCGGGGCGTCTGGACGCACCTGGCCTGGGCCGACGTGCCCGCGCACCCGGCCAACGCGGCCGCTGTGGAAGCCTTCGAAGAAGCCGTGCGTGAGGCCAGGGCGGCCGGGCTGGAGCCGGCGCTCCGGCATGTCTCGAGTTCCGCCAACATCCTTGACCGGCCCGAATTCGCCTTCGACATGGTGCGCGCCGGATTGGCCTTCTACGGGCTGGCGCCGGCGGACCACCTGGCTCCGGCCGATTTCGGCCTGCGCCCGGCACTGACCGTCACAGCGCCCGTGGTGCTGGTGAAGAAGGTACCCGCAGGGACCGGGGTGAGCTACGAGCACCAGGCCATCACGCACGAACCGCGTTACCTGGGGCTGATCCCCCTCGGCTATGCGGACGGCATTCCCAAAGGCATCTCGGGCCGGAGCCTCATCCTCCTCGGCGGCCGCCGGGTCCCCGTGATCGGCAAGGTCTGCATGGACCAGTTCATGGTGGACCTGGGCCCGGATTCCCACGGCGTGGCCGTTGGTGACACGGCTGTGCTATTTGGCGATCCGCGGACCGGGGCGGCAAGCGCCGACGACTGGGGCGCGGCCATCGGCAGCCACGGCGACGAAATCATCAACCGGATCGCGCCGCGGCTGCCCCGGTCCTACGAGTGCCCCGATTACCAGGAGGCCGGTCCCGTTGGCGGCTGAGGCGGCCGCCGAGCGGCTCGGTTTCGTCACGCTGGAGCAGTTCCTGCAACAGCTGCCGCCGGAGCTGAAAATACTCCACGACGGCGGGAACGGCGCCGGGCTGCTCCGCTGGGTGGAGCCCAGTGAGCTGGAGGATCCGACGCCCTACCTGCTCGATGGCGAGTTCATCCTCACCGCGGGGCTGCCGTTCCTCGGCGACGGCGGCACCGGCGCGAAAGTGGACGCCTACGTGGAGCGGCTGGTCGGTGCCGGGGTCGGTGCTTTGGGATTCGGGCTGGAACCGTACTTCGGTGCCGTGCCGGACACCGTGGTGGATGCGTGCCGGCATCACAACCTGACGCTTGTGGAGGTTCCGCAAACTGTTCCGTTTGCCGCGATCGGGCTCGAATTCTCCCAGCTGCTGGAGTCGGACAACGCCCGGGTGTTCCGGCAGCTGGCGGATACCAACCGGCAGCTGATGCGTGCGGTCCTTTCGGCCAGGCCGGAACACGAACTCCTCGCGGCGCTGGTGCAGCGGGTTCCGGTCTGGGCCCAGCTTGTCGGTGCGGATGGCCGGATCCGCGCCCGGGCAGCAGCCGGCGGCGGAAGCAGCGCCGCCGCCCTCCCGGGCAGCGGACCGCGGAAGCCGCCCGCCGCCGTCGAACTTTCCGTCCTGCAGCCGATCCTCAAACGGCTGCTGGCCGGCAGCGGCCCCCGGGTGGAAATGGATTCCCTCGACGCGCCCGGCTCGTCCCTGGTGTTCGGCCATCCGCTCCGCAGCACCCGGGACGCCAACCTTGGCGCGCTGATCCTGGGATCCGCCGGTCCGCTGACACCGGCGCAGAACAGTGTGGTGTCCTCCGTCGTCGGACTGCTGGAACTGCTGGTGCGGCAGCGGACCAGCGGTTCCCTCGCACCGAGCCAGCTGGCGACGGCGCTGCTGCTGCACCCGGACAGCGTTGCCTCCGGCGGGACCAGGCACGTCAACGGGCTCAAGGACCTCCTGGCGCAGAGCATCTCGTCCACGCGCTCGGCACCGCTGCGGGTGGTCCAGGGAATCAAGGCGGACGCCGACTGGCCCGCGGGTGACAGCCCGGTCCGGGAACTGCTGCAATGGCGCCGGATGTTCGACACCAAGCTGGTGGAGATCACCGACTACGGCTTCGCGGCCATTACACGCCTCAAGGTGGACGATGCGCTGCTTGCCGAGACGGAGAAGCTTGGCTGGCGGCTGGTGATCGGGGACGCCACGGAGTTCCAGGGGCTTGCGTCAGCGTACCAGCGGGTTACTTCGCTGCGCCCGCGGGTGCAGGCCACCGGGCGCAGCGCCCGGGTGGACGAGGTGACTTGGTCCGTGGCCGGCCTGCTCGGCCGCGAGGCCGGGACCATGCTTGCAAGCCGGCTCCTGGAGCCGGTGCTCAGCCAAGAGGAACCCGAGCGGAGGTCCGCCCAACTGGCGGTCCTGCGGACATGGCTGGGCGAGAACGGCAGCTGGGATGCCACGGCGAAGGCCCTGGGCCTCCACCGCAACAGTGTCCGCCGGCAGATCAATGCCCTGGCCGAGCTGCTGGACACCGACCTCAACCAGGCGCAGGTGCGCGCGGAACTCTGGTTTGCCCTTCAGTACGTGGACGAATCCCATTCACCGTAGAGGTCCGGCCGCCGCTCCCGCAGGTACGGCACTTCATCCCGCGCTTCGCGGGCGGCCGCTGCGGAGACCTCGGCGAACAGCAGTTCCGGGGCCGCCCCGGCCGCGGCCAGCAGCGAGCCGTCGGGCCCGGCGATCACACTGCCGCCCAGGAACTCACAGCCGTCCTCCGCGCCGGAGTGATTGGCGTAGGCCACGGTCAGCTGGCTCTCCAGGGCCCGCGCGCGCAGCAGGACCTGCGGGACGGAATCGAAGCCCTGCGACAGTGCCGTGGGAACCAGGAGCAGCTCCGCGCCGCGGACTGCGGCAGCACGCACGGCCTCCGGAAATTCGACGTCGTAGCAGATCACCATGGAGGTCCTGATGCCGTGGAAATCCACCACGGCCGGCGGCTCGGCTGCAGGGCTGAAGGCCTTTCGCTCCTCGGCGCCGAACAGGTGCACCTTGGCGTAGGTCAGCAGCTCCGCACCCTCCTGGTCCACCAGCGTGGAGGTGATCTGCCACCGGCCGTCTCCGGTCACGGCCGGCAGGCTGTACACCAGGGCGATGCCGTTCCGCCGGGCAACGTCAGACAGTGCCCGGCGGATGGCCGGCAACCTGGCGGGGTCCAGTTCCTCCCGAACCCGAAGGGGCGCGTAACCCACGGGGAACAGTTCCGGGGTGAGCAGCACCGCTGCCCCGGCCGCGGCGGCCGCCCGGGCAGCGTTATCCACTGCATTGCAGTTGGCTTCCACATCGAGCACGGCGGAGTTCGCCTGCATCAGGGCCAGCAGCACCATTACCACCTCTAGACGTCTCCGGGGATGCCCGCGGAACCCGCGGACTCTCTGTACTTACCAGCCTAGCCACCGCTGCCTGCAGTGCCCCAGGTGCATTTCCACCCGCAGCCCGTGGCCGGCGGTGCGGAACGTCCGCAGCCGCAGGTGCGGCATCGTGCTTGCACCTTGCGTTAACTTCTTGACTACAACGGTGCAGATGGTGCACGCTTCTTTGCATGCCCTCAACACCGCGCTCAACGAGGAGCCGAACCAAGAACCCCGGTTCACAGTCCGCATTGAGGCACCTGAACCAGCAACGGATCATCGAGTGCCTCCTGAACGGCCCGTCGACCCAGGCTGAACTCGCCCGCCAGACCGGCCTGTCCACTGCCACGATCTCCAACATCGTCAAGATCATGCAGGACGCCGGGCTGGCATCCACGGAACCGATCACCAGTTCCGGCCGCCGCGCACTGAACGTCCGGCTCAACAGCAACGGGGCCGTCGCCGTGGGAATCGACTTCGGCCGGCGCCACCTCCGTGTAGTCCTGGCCACGCTCAGCTACCACATCATCGCCGAAGAGTCGGTCCTGCTGCCACTGGGCCACCACTCGGACGAAGGCATCCGCGCCGCCGTCGACCTCCTGGCCAAACTGCTTGACGAAAGCGGCGTGGAACGCAGCGCCGTGGTGGGCGCCGGCGTCGGCATTCCCGGTCCCATCGACCGCCGCACGGGCACCGTTGCGCAGGGGGCGATCCTGCCCGAATGGGTGGGAATCAACATCCTCCAGCACCTCGAGGAAACCCTGAATTTCCCCGTCTTTGTTGACAACGACGCCAATCTGGGCGCGCTCTCCGAAGTCACCTGGGGACCCCACAGTGGCATCAGTAACCTGATGTTCATGAAGATCGGTTCGGGCATCGGCGCGGGCCTGATCCTGAACGGTGCCCCGTACTACGGCAACGTGGGCATCACCGGCGAAATCGGCCACGCCACCATCCATGAGCACGGCCTCATCTGCCGCTGCGGAAACAGGGGATGCCTTGAAACCATTGCCTCCACAACCACCATGGTCGAGCTGCTCGGCCGCGGCGAAGAGAAGCCGCTCAGCGCCGAAGACATCGTCCGCAAGGCGCTGGAGCGGGACTCCGCCACCCTGCGGGTAGTGGACGACGCAGGCCTTGCCGTGGGCCGGGCCCTGGGCAACGTGGCCAACCTCATCAACCCGGAAGTCATTGTGGTGGGCGGTCCGCTGGCCGGGTTGGGAGACCTGCTCCTGGACCCCATCCGACGCGGGCTTGTCCGGCATGCGGTGCCCGTGATCGGCGAGACCACCACGCTGACCATGTCCTCGCTGGGCGACCGGGCGGAGGCGCTGGGAGCGGCTGCACTCGTCTTCCAGCACGCGGGAATACGCCGTTCATAACCGTTTCGTTATCTGGCTGTTGCGTTAAAGACTTGACGACAAGGGCTGTGATCCAGTTTACTTTTTCATCAGACGGCCCTGCGGTTTGCGGGGCGGACAACGAAGTCATGCATTGGAGGCGTAAGGGCATATGACGTCCCAGACCACGCAAAGTGATCCGATCCTTCTCGAGATGCGGTCCATCACCAAGGAATTCCCCGGCGTTAAAGCTTTGTCCGAGGTAAGCCTGCGGGTGAAGGCCGGCGAGATCCACGCAATCTGTGGTGAGAACGGCGCCGGCAAGTCCACCCTCATGAAAGTCCTGTCCGGCGTGTACCCGTACGGCAGCTACGACGGCGACATCGTCTACCAAAACGAAGTCCAGCAGTTCAAGGACATCCGCGCCAGCGAGCATGCCGGCATCGTGATCATCCACCAGGAGCTCGCGCTTATCCCCGAGCTGTCCATCATGGAAAACATCTTCCTGGGCAACGAACCCACCAAGCGGGGCGTGATCGACTGGGCCGAAGCCCGGACCCGTTCCACGGAGCTGCTGGCCCGGGTGGGATTGCGGGAAGATCCCGACACCGCCATCAAGGAGATCGGCGTCGGCAAGCAGCAGCTCGTGGAAATTGCCAAGGCACTGAGCAAGTCGGTCAAGCTCCTGATCCTGGACGAGCCGACGGCAGCGCTGAACGAATCCGATTCCCAGCACCTGCTGGACCTCATGCTCGGGCTCAAGGGCCGCGGCATCACGTCCATCATCATTTCCCACAAGCTCAATGAGATCGAACAGATCGCCGACTCCATCACCATCATCCGTGACGGCAAGTCCATCGAAACCCTGGATGTGAAGGCCGACGGCGTTGACGAGGACCGGATCATCAAGGGCATGGTGGGACGGACGCTGGAATCCCGTTTCCCGGACCACGAACCCAAGATCGGTGAGGTGTTCTTCGAGGTCAAGGACTGGAATGTGGGCCACCCGCAGATCCAGGACCGCATGGTCTGCAAGAATTCCAACTTCTTCGTCCGTCGCGGCGAGATCGTCGGCTTCGCCGGGCTGATGGGCGCCGGCCGGACCGAGCTGGCACGGTCCGTTTTCGGCCGCTCATACGGACGGTTCATCTCGGGCCACATCTACAAGGACGGCAAGGAGCTTACGCTCCGCTCCGTGCGCCAGGCGATCGACGCCGGGCTGGGCTACGTCACGGAGGACCGCAAGTCCCTGGGCCTGAACCTCCTGGACGACATCAAGACCACCACTGTCGCGGCCAACCTCAAGAAGATCAGCAAGCACAGCGTGGTGGATCCCAACAAGGAGTTCACGGTTGCGGAGCAGTACCGCAAATCGCTCCGGACCAAGACGCCCTCGGTGGAAGAAGGCGTAGCCAAGCTCTCGGGCGGCAACCAGCAGAAAGTGGTGCTCGCGAAATGGATGTTCACCGACCCGGACCTGCTGATTCTGGATGAACCCACCCGCGGCATCGACGTTGGCGCCAAGTACGAGATCTACGGCATCATCCAGCAGCTGGCCAACCAGGGCAAGGGAGTGATCGTGATTTCCTCCGAGCTGCCTGAGCTGCTTGGCCTCTCGGACCGGATCTACACCATCTTCGAAGGCGCCATCACAGGTGTCCTGGACAAGGATGATGCCAGCCAGGAAAGCCTGATGAAGCTCATGACATCCGCCCGCAAGACCGCCGCCTGACCCTGTGGATACTTCCAGAACCTTCCAGACACAAGGACCGAAACAATGAACGCGCTCAAGAAGCTCTTTGGCGGAAACACCCGCCAATTCGGCATGATCTTCGCCCTGGTTGCACTGATCGTCTTTTTCCAGATTTTCACTGAGGGCCGCACGCTCACCCCGGGCAACGTCATCAACCTCTTCAACGGCAACTCCTACATCCTGATCCTGGCCATCGGCATGGTGCTGGTGATCATTGCCGGCCACATCGACCTCTCCGTCGGCTCCGTGGCGGCCTTCGTCGGCGTCACCGTGGCCCTGGCGATCCGTGACTGGGGCATCCCCTGGTACGCCGGTGTGCTGCTGGGCCTGGGCCTTGGGGCGCTGATCGGGGCGTGGCAAGGGTTCTGGACCGCCTATGTGGGCATTCCGGCCTTCATTGTGACCCTCGCCGGCATGCTGCTCTTCCGCGGCTTCAACCAGTTTGTCGGCAAGTCCAACACCATCCCGGTCCCCAGCGACTTCCAGTACCTCGGATCCGGCTACCTCCCCGAGGTGGGACCCAGCACCGGGTACAACAACCTCACCCTGCTGCTGGGCCTGCTGGCGGTAGCCTTCGTGATCTTCAGCGAAGTCCGTTCACGCCGCCGGGCCATTGCACTGGGTGCCGAGGTCCCCGAGTCCTGGGTGATGATCCTCAAGCTGGTCCTGATCTGCGGCGCCATCCTGTACGCAACGTACCTGTTCGCCACCGGCCGTCCGGGCACCTCGTTCCCCATCCCCGGCCTGATCCTGGCCGTCCTGGTCATCATCTACGGCTTCATCTCGTCCAAGACCATCGTCGGCCGCCACATCTACGCTGTCGGTGGCAACCGGCACGCCGCTGAGCTCTCGGGAGTCCAGTCCAAGAAGGTCAACTTCCTGGTGATGATGAACATGTCCATCCTGGCCGGCCTGGCCGGCATGATCTTCGTGGGGCGCTCCACCGCGTCCGGCCCGTTCGACGGCGTCGGCTGGGAACTGGACGCCATCGCGGCCGTGTTCATCGGCGGCGCCGCCGTGACCGGCGGTGTGGGCACCGTGATCGGCTCGATCGTCGGTGGCCTGGTGATGGCCGTACTGAACAACGGCCTGCAGCTTCTGGGCGTCGGCGCCGACCTGACCCAGATCATCAAGGGGCTGGTCCTGCTGATCGCCGTTGCCTTCGACGTCTACAACAAGACCCAGGGCAAGAAGTCGATCATCGGCATGATGATGAAGAACTTCGGCGGCAAGAGCACCGAACTCCAGCCGGACGAGACCACCGCCACGAAGGACGTCATCCGCAAGGAAGCCTGAGCGTTTCCCCACGAATCTCCGCACACCATCTATAGAAAGTGAACCAAGCAATGCAAATGATTGGTAAAGCAGGAAAGGCAGCAGCAATCGCTGCTATTGCGGCACTGGCGCTGACAGCCTGCGGCCGCTCCGAAACCGGCACCACGGGTGGAAACACGGGCGGCGAGGCATTCCCCAAGAACTCCTCGATCGGCGTCGCGCTTCCGCAGAAGACCAGTGAAAACTGGGTGCTGGCAGAGAAGCTGTTCAACGACGGCCTGAACGGAGCCGGCTTCAAGGCCGACGTGCAGTTCGCCAACGGCGGCGTCTCCGAGCAGCAGAACCAGATCAGCGCCATGGTCACCAAGGGTGCAAAGGTCATCATCGTGGGTGCCATCGACGGCGCCCAGCTGGGTACCCAGCTCAAGCAGGCCAAGGACTCCGGCGCCACCATCATCGCCTACGACCGCCTGCTCCTGAACACCGAAAACGTGGACTACTACGTGGCCTACGACAACTTCAAGGTGGGTGAACTCCAGGGCCAGGCGCTGCTGGACGGCATGAAGGCCAAGAAGCCTTCGGGCCCGTACAACATCGAACTGTTCGCCGGTTCCCCGGATGACGCCAACGCGAAGGTCTTCTTCGACGGCGCCATGAGCATCCTGAAGCCGAAGATCGACGACGGCACCCTCAAGGTTGTCTCCGGCCAGACCACGTTCGAACAGGCCGTTACCCAGGGCTGGAAGGCCGAGAACGCCCAGCGCCGGGCCGACACCCTGCTGACCGGCAGCTACGGCACCGCTTCCCTGGACGGCGTCCTGTCCCCGAACGACACCCTGGCGCGTGCCGTCCTGACGTCCGTCAAGGCTGCCGGCAAGCCGCTTCCGGTCATCACCGGCCAGGACTCCGAGGTTGAGTCCGTCAAGTCCATCATGGCCGGCGAGCAGTACTCCACCATCAACAAGGACACCCGCAAGCTCGTTGAGCACGCGATCACCATGGTCAAGGACATCCAGGCCGGCAAGACGCCTGAGATCAACGATGACAAGTCCTACAACAACACGGTCAAGACCGTTCCGGCCTACCTGCTGGATCCGGTCATCGTGACCAAGGAGAACGTCAAGACGGCCTACGTCGACGATCCGGTACTCGGCCCGATCACCAAGTAGTAGATCACTGGCGAGACGGCCACCGCGTAAACGGTCACTGCGTAATCCGCGCTTAGCGCCTGCTAGCCATGGGCCCCGGCCCACCCGACAGGGTGGGACCGGGGCCTTTGCGTTCCCCGGTCCTCCCCGGACCCCACCCACCGGCGTTCACAGCTCAAAGATAGCTTCGGCCCGTCCTCCGCACAGCCGCACGCACCACTGTGGGATCAGCACGCCGGCCATCCCGCCGCACTTGCGCCGCATCAACCGCCTGCGGCGAGCAGCAGCGTGTGGCGATTGCCCGGGCCCTGGCCAACGAGCCCAAGCTCATCCTCGCGGACCAGCCGCCGGGAAACCTGGACGAGCAGACCGGCGAGCACATCATCGAGCTCCTCAGCTCGCTGAGCCGGGACCACAACACCACCATCCTGGTGGTGACGCACGACCGCCAGCTCGCCAACAAGACGGACCGCCGGTTCCGGCTGCAGCAGGGGCGCCTCACCGAAGAGCCGGCACGCAACCGCGTGGCAGCGGGAGCCTCTGCGTAAGCGGGAGAACCGGCGGGAGCGGCGGGAGCGGAGGGAGGTCGGGAGCGGAGGGAGCGGAGGGAGGGTAGTTCAACCCTCTCTCAGTTCCTGCCGCTCTTACGCCGATCCTCTCTCACTTTTGGGTCCAAATACCGGGACGCTCTCTCAGCCCTTGCGCGTATTTCCCGAACGCTCTCTCAGCCGGGTGAGAGGATGGCACAATGAGTGCCCCCATCGCGAAGCCGTGGCTGTTCAGCCAGCCCGATCAGGATCCCCGTTCCGCCACAGGACGCACCCTGCGGTGGGGAGTGGTTGCTACCGGGGGCATTGCCCAGTCCGTGGTGCAGGACCTCGTCCACCTGGCCGATGCGGAACTCTACGCGGTCAGTTCCCGGAACCAGGCGACGGCGGATGCGTTCGCGGCCAAGTACGGTTTTGCCAAGGCATACGGTGAAGGTGACAGCGGGATCGGCTACCAGCGGCTGCTGGCGGACCCCGCGGTGGACGTGATCTATGTGGCTACTCCGCACGCTCATCACTATGAAGTCGCGCTGGCGGCACTCAATGCCGGCAAGCACGTGCTCTGCGAAAAGGCGCTGACCATCAACGCGCGGGAGGCCGGCGAGCTCGTGGCCCTCGCACGGTCCCGGAAGCTCTTCCTCATGGAGGCCATGTGGAGCCGGTTCCTGCCCAGCATGCAGCGTGCCTTCGACATCGCGGCGTCCGGGGAACTCGGCACCATCCAGTGGGTTACCGCCGATCTCGGTTTCCCGGCGGCCTACTCCCCCACCGCCCGCATTTGGGCCCTCAAGGACGGCGGCGGCGCACTCCTTGACCTGACCGTCTACCCTCTGTTGTGGGCGCTGGGAACGTTGGGCCTGCCCCAGTCCGTCAGTGCCACTGGCACTGTCAACGACGACGGCGTGGATTCCCAGAACGCGTTGACGCTCGGATACCACCACGGTGCCCAGGCCCAGCTGACGTCGTCGCTCATGGCCTACGGTCCGCGAACAGCCACCGTCGCCGGGAACCTGGGATATTTGCAGTCGGTCGGTTCCATCAATAACCCCAGGGAACTGCGGGTAAGAATCGGCATGGCTGAACCGCGGGTTGAACATTTCGACGTAGTGGGCCGTGGCTACACCTACGAGCTCCGCGAGGTCACGCGATGCATCCAGCAGGGTCTGACGGAGAGCCCGGTGATGCCGCTTGACGATTCGCTGAACGTCATGAGGCTGTTCGACGGCGTGCGTGCCCAGCTCGGCGTGACCTACCCGAACGACGCACACTAAGCCGGTCGGCCGGCGTCGGAAAATAGTCAATTCGCCGGACTATTGGCAAAAAACTCTGGACTCCTGCTCTCGGTCATGTTTAGGCTGTAGGCAATCGTCGAATTTTTCGAGGAGCATCGGGGGGGTGTTGCGGATGGAATCAGCCCGTTTTCCATGGCGCACGCTCCGTCCCTTGTTTCTTGCCGGTGCGGCAGCAACGGCGTGGCTGGCACTTTCAGCCCCTGCTGCCAGCGCCGATTCACCATCAGATTCAGGTTCGCTGTTAGGCGGCGTTAGCTCGTCTGTTTCCTCGGTAACCGGTACAGCTTCCTCAATGACCGGTGCAGCGGCAGGCCCCGTCAACGACACCCTGGCCTCGGTGGCGCACGCTGTCCGCCCCGACGCGGTGCCGGCACCTGCTGCTGCCGGGGCACCGCCTGCCGCCGTGCTTCCGGCCCAGCCAGTGGCCGCCGATCCGGCCGGCTTGCTTCAGCCGGTTACCGCGACGGTCACCGGCACCGTGGACTACGTCATCCAAGCTGTTCCGGCAGTGAACCAGATTGTGCCCAGCGGCACCGTCGGCACGGTCACAGCACCGGTAGTCGCGGCAGCCGACTCAGCTGTGGCAGAAGCGACTCAGGCCGTTTTGCCCGCCGCAAGCGAGGTCCTGCCGGTTCTTGAGCCGGTCCTTGAACCGGTGGATGAACTGATTACAGGCACGGATACGCTCCCTCTTCCGGGCAATGTAGCCGTGGCATCAGATGCTCGAGCGGTCACGGATTCCTCTGCTTTCGACGGCGGTTTCGGCACCGAGCTCGGGCAAGCCCCGGTGGCGCAGTTAGGCGCTGTCCAGGGCAGTTCGGGGCTGTTGTTGACGCCGAAGTCCGCGCTATCACTGCCGGTCGCAAATCTTGGCCCGGCGCATTCTTCCTCCGTGCCTGCCGGCACTAGTGAATCCCCCGGTAACGGCGACGGCACCCCGGGCATCCTTGAGCTTCCTGCTGTGCCGGGCTCAGGTTCGGCGAGCAGCCAATCGTCAGGCGCCGGCCCCGGCGGCTCCGCCTGGCTCTCAAATTTCCTGCTGAACGTTCCACTGACCGGCATATTCCCCGTCAGTGGCCCCCTGCAAAGTCCCCCTGCACCGGTGTCTTTCGACCCCGGTTCATCTCCTGACTAGTTGGGCCTTCCCTGCGCCTTAGCGCGGAAAACGGCCATTCGGGCTGCCTTGGGCGCCCACCAACAACTCTCAGGAGAATCACAATGCACGCACATATCCGCAGAGGGCTGCTCAGCACCCTCTTTGCCGGAGGGCTATTAGCCCTCGGCACCACCGCTGCCAGCGCAGCGGACACAACGAGCGGGTCGGATGGTCTCACATCCGGCGCTACCGCCGCGGTCTCAGCGGCGGTTGCCGCAAACTCGTCGTTGGGCCTACTGGGTGACTCAACGCCGGAAAACACCACTGCCGATCTAGGCGCAATCGTCGACGTCAACCTCGGCAACGGCAACGTTGGAACGGCAGGAACCGACAACACCACGGCGGATGTCGCCGCAGTTGTGGACGTCAACCTTGGCAACGGCACCGGCACCGGCACCACCGGAGCCGACACCACCGCCACCGATGTCGCCGCCGTCGTAGACCTCGGACTCGGCACCGGCAATGCGACAACCGGAACCGACAACACCACCGCCGACGTCACCGCAGCTGTGGATGCCAACCTCGGCACCGGCACCGCCGGAGCCGACAACACCGCCGCCGATGTCGCCGCCGTCGTAGACCTCGGACTCGGCACCGGCACCGCCGGAGCCGACAACACCGCCGCCGATGTCGCCGCCGTCGTAGACCTCGGACTCGGCACCGGCAACGCCGGAACAACCGGAACCGACAGCACCACCGCCGACGTCGCCGCAGCTGTTGATGCCAACCTCGGCACCGGCAACGTCGGAACGGCAGGAACCGACCTCGCCGCCGCCGTAGACCTCGGACTCGGCACCGGCAACGTTGGATCGGCAGGAACCGACCTCGCCGCAGATGTGGACGTCAACCTCAGCAACGGCAACGTCGGAACGGCAGGAACCGACAACACCACCGCCGACCTCGCCGCCGCCGTAGACCTCGGACTCGGCACCGGCAACGTCGGAACGGCAGGAACCGACAACACCACCGCCGACCTCGCCGCCGTCGTAGACCTCGGACTCGGCAACGGCAACGCGACAACCGGAACCGACCTCGCCGCCGTCGTAGACCTCGGACTCGGCACCGGCAACGCCGGAACAACCGAAACCGACCTCGCCGCCGTCGTAGACCTCGGACTCGGCAACGGCAACGCGACAACCGGAACCGACCTCGCCGCCGTCGTAGACCTCGGACTCGGCACC
>NZ_JAVDRQ010000011.1:0-184979 GCF_031454875.1 Arthrobacter oryzae | reverse complement strand
CGCCGAGTCCTAGTGTTTTGGACGGTTCTTTGGTCCTTGAATACCGCCCTGTGGCTGCCGCTGGCGGCTGTTGAAATATCTCGAGGAGCCCCTGACTATCTGCATCTCATTCTCGCCGTCATATCGATCGTGCTTGCAGTTGGCTATTTCGTGATGTGGCTGCAGTCGAAGAAGACTCGGCCGGATTCTAACCTCTCCTAAGCGCATGCCGGCCCTTCTTCATTCAGGGTTTGGTCCGTTGATCAACGTAGCGTGACCAGGCGTCCCCAGCGTTGTCTGCGTGGAGGAAGGCCACTTGGTAGCTGTAGCCGAGTGCGTCCGCGACCAGTGGTGGCGGTGTGACGGCCAGGTGTTCGTCCAGGGCGGTGTTTCGTGCGCCGAGCAGTTCAAGGCCGAGGCCGCGGAGTCTGTCCATGATGGTGTTCGGGTGGAGGTGTTGGCCTGCCCGGGTTCCGGGGAAGAGCCAGGGGCTTTCCGCACGTGATGCTGTTCGGAGGTTGGGGCGGTTCTGGAGGTGCTGGCTGAGAAGTTCCACGAAGGGCTTTGGTACCGGTACTGGATGCGTGCCGAAGGAGATCCTGATCGCGCCGGTGGTGTCGTCGATGCTGACTGCGTCGGTCCGGAGCGCCGCCACCCGGACCAGGGGCTGGGCATAGAGGAGGAGCAGTGTTCCAGCGACTCTGTAAGGCAGGGACTCGCTGGTGCCTGTGAGCAGTTCCCGTAGCCAGGCAAGCCGTTGTTCCTGCGGGATGGCAGGCCGGTCTTTAGCGGCATAGTGGCCGATTTCGACACGCATGTTTGTTCCGGCCTTCTTAGCGAAGACGAAGAAGGTCCGGATGGCTTTCCTGGTGGTCGGCCCGGCCGTGAGCCAGGTGTCCACGTCCTGCTGGGTGCAGGTTGCGGCGGTGCGGTTGTGAGTCTGCCAGAGCCAGTCGAGGAATTTGATGGTTTCAGTGACCTCTTTGCTTGGCTGAGTGCACCGGGCGCTGGGCCGTTTTGTCTGGGGTTGCCATGGCGCGGATGCGCCGGAGGTGGTGCCATTTGGCGAAATGCTCGACGGGTTTGGCCACCTCTGCGGGCAGGGGGCGGAGCTTGGCATCGATCCAGGTTTCGAAGCGGTTCAGGTAGGGGTCCTGATAGGGGAGGAGCCTGTGATGGACGAGTATTGCCCGGAGGTGGTCGGCTGCCCGCCCCGCCGTTTCCCGATGACCGTCGAGACCTTCGTGGGTCAGGGGAGTCTGTCCGCTAGCAACGGCCGTCAGGAGCGCCTGGACCTTCGGGGAGCGTTTCCAGGTGATGATGCTTTCCGGTCGATCGGCTTGGCAGAGGACTTCGACCATGCGGTTTGCGGTTACGGGATCGGCCGGATTCGTCAGCAGTAGGGCGGTGAGGTCGTCCCGGAGTGCGCAGCGGGCGCAGATGCCGCGGCGGTAGAACTCACCTTCTTGGGTGCAGCGGGCGCAGTGGAAGTTGTGGAGGATACCGGCGCAGGGCGCGCACCGTGGTCCTCCATCCTGTGCGGGTGGACCGGGGAGCAGTCTGTGCTGCCCGCAGTCGGGGCAGGTGCCGTGGGTGCGGGTCGCCACGGTGAAGCAGGGACCGCAGATCTTGCCTTCGGGCCAGCTCGCCCTGGTCTTGCCGGCGTTGCGGCCGCAGCGGGCGCACTGGATGGTTCCGGTTGTGCGGGGCCGGCCGCGGACGGTGTGGCGCGGGATGAGTCCTTCCGGGTGTTCAGTGTTCATCGTCGATGATGCGGGCGCGGCGCGGGCGGACGGTGCGGTTCAGGTCTACGACGTTGGGGGATTTGGCTGTTCCCGTTTTGCGTGCGCGGACGTCGGCGGCGGTGACGGTGATGAGGTCTTCGGGGCCGCAGGAGAAGATGTCGCAGATCGCCGCGATGACCTGCAGGGCGACCCGTTCGGGCTTCTGGTTGACGATGCGGTAGACCTGCGGCCGGGACAGGATGATTCCGCGCTCGGCCAGCAGCGGGATGAGATCGGTAGTGTTGTGAAGCCCTCGGGCCGCCATCAGCTCGGAGAGCCGCCACGTGTATTCGACCTTGCGCTTCATCGTCGGCCTCCAGATTGTTTGCCCAAGGCCCGGTCCATCGTGCGGTCCAGGGACGCCCGCAGGGTGGTGTTGCGGAAGTCATCGCTGACGAATTGGTAGATGCCGGTGGTTGACGCGTACTCGTGGCCCATTTGTATTGCACGAATCTAGGATCCCATCCGGCTTCCAGCAGGTGTGTGGCGTAGGAGCGGCGCAGGGAATGCAGGTCCAGCCCGTCCGGAGGAAGTCCCAGCTCGTCGAGATAGCGCCGGAGGCGCCGCAGGAGGGTGGATTCGACGATGAGTCCGCCGCGTTCGCTGGGGAAGAGGTCGAGGGTGTGAAGCGTTCCTCGGCCGTTGGCGAGCCAATCCTCGAGCACGCCGGCGGTCCAGTCGAAGACCGTCAGGATGCTGCGGGGTTTGGGCGGTGATGCCCGGCGGGACTTGCCGAACCGGACCTTGCAGACCCCGAATCTCCCGAATTTGCGTGCGTGCGGGTTGGTAGCGAAGTCGACGGTCTGCAGGTGCCGCAGCTCGTTGAACCGGAGTCCGTAGGAATAGGCCACCTTGAGCATGACAGCGTCGCGGTACGCTGCCTGCCAACCCTTTTTACCGGAGGCTTCGATGAGTTCGACCTCGTCGTCGGCGTGGTCGAAGAGCTTCTGGAGCTCCTCCCTGGTGAAGGGACGTTTGGAGGGGCGGCCTTCGAATTCCTGCACATGTGTGGAGGTGTTCCACTCGTAGAAGACCTGGGCCGGATGCGTACCGAAGCGCTGTTCGCAGACCCGGTCCCAGCCGTAGTCGGGGTTGGCGACGTAGGAGGTGAAGTGGCGCAGCGCGGACTGGTGGGCGCGCAGCGTCGAGTGGCTCAAGTGCCGGATCGAGCGCAGGTCCCCGAAGTACTCCTCGACTTGGGCGGGGGTCCAATGCCACGGAAATTCATTCACATGGTCGACGAACCTGCGGACGTATCGGATGCGCTGGTCAATGGTGTCGAACTTCAGGTTGCGCGATAACTGCTGGTTGCGCCAGCCATCCAACATGTCGTCGAAGGTCTGCTGTTCAGGATGAAGCAGCTGGACGGAGCCAAGTAGATGCACCCGCCCTGATCCATCGACTGCCATTTAACCTCCCAGCCCTGCTCCAAAATCTGAATCAATGATTCATTAAATGCATCATCCCAGCAAATCCGCAGGTCAGGGACGCTTTTCTGTCGCATAGAGCATTGGCACGGAGCTACGCGCCACTGCTGCCGGTATCGATCGGCGCCGGAGAAAACCCTTGAATGCCGCCCCACAAGGGCTCAGTAGACACGTGGCGCGGAACTCCGCGGGAGAGGGCCTGATTGATTCATCCGATGAGATACGCAGAGTACTACTTGACGTAACGTCCGTTATCGGCGTTTAAGTAGGACGAATGGAAGTGGCTCCTGGGCCCGGAAAAACGGGCGTTTTCGCGGCTCAGATCCGGTTGTTGAGTTGCCATCATGGTTGTGTCGTACGCGAACAGCCTGCAGATGCCGGGGACGGGTACATCGCGGGCATGCTGCTCCGGCTAATCCTGCCGAGGTAAGTTACAGAGGACCTCTGACAACCGTCCGACGGAGCAACCCTGGTCGCGGACTATAGATATGCTTCTCAATCAAGCGGTTCAAATCAACGACTTCTTGCAAGGCCGCCTCCATGTTGAGTGAGACCCCGAAAACGGAAATCACTTTGGTGTCAGAGTTGAAGTGTCGACCGTGGACGGTACCGGGCACCCCTGAGAGGCCGTTGTTTCCAGAAATGCAAAGGTCAATGAAGGTCTTATTTTCTGACTGCACATACCAGCGGTCAACACGCTCATCGAAGTGAGCGAAGCCGTTGCGAACATCGTGAAGCGTCAGGACGCTCTCATCCGAAACACCTAGCTCCTCCCGCAATAGCTTGCCCCTTAGCTTTGAGCTGGACCGCACATCATGCGCCCCCAAATACTTCCGATCCTGCGATGGCCAGAGGATATTGCCGATGCTTGCCATGGCGTTGAGCGCCGAATTTATACAGAACCAGAAGCTTTCAACATCTTTCGTCTGGTCGTCACTGGTGAGGAAGGTGTTGATCGGCTGGATCGTGCGCATCACCTGCCGAGTCTGAAACAGGAGCTCCTGCTCGAAGATCCAAACAAGTTGACTACTCAGTTTTGCTGGCGTCACTTCATTCCCTCAGGGGTTGGTTGTCCGGACAAGTTTTGGGCGACATAAGACCGTCAAGTTCCCCAAGTATGGAAGTTCCCCATCAGCTTCTCTGGCTGTTGGGGTTGCCATGTCGAACTAGTCCTTGATGATTTCCGGTTCGATAGGGGGCAGCTTGTGGCGTGTCCCGTCTCGGTCTTGCCCAATGAAATACTCACGTCTCTGCGGCTGTACCAAGAAACGTGAAGGGTAGTTGACATCGGGTCCGATCTCCCGAAGTCTGTACCCCCCGTTTTCCTTGAAGCTCTCAATGATGGAGCCGAGTATCTGAATCTCATTGGTGACCTGGACGCCAGTTTCGCCAATGAGTTCGGTGGACCATTGCGCGGAACCTCCGACGAGTGTGCCGAGATTCTGCTGCTTGGTTACCCTGAGCCAGTTCGCAACGGTGGTTCCAACTAATAGTTGGGCGCTGATTATCATGGGCGTTTCGGGACGAGGAGCAGGTATGAGGAGTCGCGGGATCCGGCTGACCATCTTCCCGTCGGACTGGTGGCTGAACAGGTTAGGGCAGATGATGGTCACGGGATGGGGGCTTGTGTTTTCGAAGGAGATGCTGACGACCGCGTAAAGCCAGTCGTCGCCGTTCCTCGGATCCCACAGCTCATAACCGGGTCTGATGATCGTCGGCGTTTCCGCGTCAGAAGTCGGTGCAAGCGCGTAAGAGTGAGCCTTAGGCCCGTCCGGGTCAGCGAAGCGGACTGTTATCGCCGGCCCTTGGACTTCCATTCGAGCCCGTATCGCTTCGGCCGCCATGAGCTGAGAGTGCTTGGCTTGCTGTCGCGTCAGTTCCAGGGCATCTACAGCTGCACCCACTGCTTCCTCGCTGGCGTCCGCAGATCTCTTGGCTTGGCCGGCAGACCGGCGTGTCTCGAATGACTGCCAAGCGATTACAAGAGCGGATAGACCTGTTGCTACTGCCGCCCACGCTGTCGCGTCCATAAACCCCACCGTTTCTCTGACCGGTCTATCCGATCCTCGGGAGAGTCTATTAGGTCCTAGCCCCGGGCAATCCCGGTGGGTAAGCGGTGGATCGACCTACTCCCAGGGCGACGGTTCGAAGCATTGCCAGTGGGTGCATGAAGTCGGGAATGAGTTATGGTGCGCATTAACTGCTGAAGGCCGAGCTTCCTTGCAGACCGTTGTAAAAGAGTTTCCGTGGCCGCGGTGCAGCCGGCTACCTTGCCGGGATGAACCCCGACCACACGCCATACTGCCGTTTTGGTGGCAACCCGGCGTCTGGCTTTCGTTCTCACGAGACGTACCGCCGACAGCGCTAGTCGCCTAGCGGAAGCGAGAATGAAGCGATGAACGCAGTTCATTAGCTTGGCCGCGCGCTGCTCAGATTAGGCACGCAGGTTGCCCCTCTCCCCTGCCTAAGTTGACGAAAGGTCGACTATCGGCGTTCGAAAACAGACGGATGCCGCATCGATCGTGCGGAACTCGGGTTCCCCTGCGGCCGGATTCCTGTCCGTATCCAGCCTCAGTCGACCGCCGACCGGAGCCGCGGTGTCCCGGAGCGAGACTGCGTAGCAAGTGCGCGCGGCACCTTTTCAGTTCAGGGAGTCGGCGATGGTTTCATGAAACCATTGCAGGGCCTGGGACCGCGGTGCCGTGCCATTCCAGTACAGCGATACGTCGAATGGCGGAACATTAAATGGCAGTTCCCGGATGCTGAGGGGAGCCTTTTCCGTGAACATGCGGGCCACTCTCGAAGGAACGATGGCGGCGAGATTCTGCCCGGCCAGCACCAGTGGTAGCACCGAGAAGTGGTGGAGACGGAGAGCGATGTTTCGTTCGATGCCCAGGGCGGCTATTTCGGCCTCGGCAAGGTGGTGTCCTGCCGATTGGTCGATGACGACATGCCGCATCGCTGCGAACTCCGCCAGTGTCATTATTTCATTGTTCCCGCCTTCCCTGTCAGGGAGCACGCAGACGTAGTGTTCCTGGTCGATCACTCGGCTGCGGGCGGCCCCGCCGATGGGAACGCTGGCAATGGCCGCATCCACGGCCCCGTGCCCGAGCCACTCGGATACCTTGTCGATCTGCATGGGAACGACTTCGAGCACAATCTGCGGGGCGTCATGGAGGAGCCGTTCCATGAGTGCGGGCAGAAATGCCATTTCACCCAGGTCCGAAAGGCAGAGCCGGAAAGTGCGGTTCGAGGTAGTCGGGTCGAAGTTCCTGGTCCCGTCGATGGCGAGATCGATCGCATTCAGGGACGCCTTGAACGTTGAGAAGAGTTCTACGGCCTTCTGCGTAGGCGTCATCCCTCCGGCGCTGCGGGTAAATAACGGGTCGCCGAGTTGCCGGCGCAACCTGGACAGAGCATGGCTAACAGAAGGCTGAGTGATGGACATCTCGGCGGCGGTCTGCGTCAGGCTCCGCGTCTCGTAGATGCTGACAAATGTCTTCAGAAGATTTAAATCCAGGTCGGCCATAAAACTAACTATAGATGACATGCATTTTGCCTAGAGACAGAATTCATTGGACTGATAGCAGAGGGATACCTAATCTTGAATAAATCGATCAGTGAAATGAGACACATCAATGACCACCGTTCACGCCGCGGCGTACGATCTTCTGCGAAGCAACGGGCTGACCACAATTTTCGGCAACCCCGGATCCAACGAACTCCCCTTCCTTGACGCAATGCCCGCCGATTTCCGGTACATCCTGGGCCTGCATGAAGGCGTCGTGGTGGGCATGGCGGACGGCTTCGCCCAGGCGTCAGGTCAGGCCGCCTTTGTTAACCTGCACGCCGCTTCAGGAACGGGCAATGCCATGGGCGCCCTAACGAACGCGTGGTATTCGCATACTCCGCTGGTGATCTCGGCGGGCCAGCAGGTCCGTCCGATGATCGGGCTCGAGGCGATGCTGTCCAATGTGGACGCCGCCTCACTGCCACGGCCGCTGGTAAAATGGAGTGCCGAACCGGCACAGGCCACGGATGTTCCCCGGGCACTGAGCCAAGCAATCCACACTTCCACGACCGATCCCAAGGGACCCGTATACCTCTCGATCCCTTACGATGACTGGAATCAGGAAAGCGGGAGCCTGAGTGAATACCTCAGCTCACGATCTGTAAGCAGGGCAGGCAGCCCCTCCGTCGAACAGTTGGAGGACATCCTGACTGCCCTGGGGGAAGCAGCGAACCCTGCCCTTGTTTTTGGACCGGATGTCGATGCGGTCCGGGCAAATCACCACGCCGTTCGCTTGGCCGAAAAGCTGGCCGCGCCCGTGTGGATCGCGCCGTCAGCGCCACGCTGCCCCTTTCCGACGCGCCATCCGAACTTCCGCGGTGTTCTGCCGGCCTCCATCGCCGGAATCTCCGCGCTACTGAACGGCCACGACCTGATCGTGGTCATTGGCGCCCCCGTGTTCCGCTACCACCAGTACCAGCCCGGCAGCTACCTGCCGGAAAATAGCCGTCTAATCCACATCACCTGTGACGCCGGCGAGGCAGCACGGGCACCGATGGGAGATGCCCTGGTTTCAGACATCGGCCAGACGCTGCGGGCGTTGGCCGACATGATCCCCCCATCGAAACGGCCACCACTTACGGCATGTGACATTCCGCCGGTCCCGGACTCACAGGATGATCTCCTGGCGCCGGAAGCTGTCTTTGAGGTGATGAACGAGGTGGCACCCGAGGATGCCATCTATGTCAATGAGTCGACCTCCACCGTCGCGGCTCTGTGGAAACGGGTGGAACTAAAGCATCCCGGAAGCTACTACTTCCCGGCATCGGGAGGCCTGGGCTTTGGAATGCCCGCAGCGGTCGGCGTTCAACTCGCGAACGATCGGCGGCGGGTCATCGCCGTCATCGGCGACGGCTCGGCAAACTACGGCATCACAGCTTTGTGGACGGCCGCTCAAGAAAAAATCCCTGTCGTTTTCATCATCCTGAACAACGGCACGTACGGGGCGCTGCGCGCCTTCGCCAAACTCCTCAACGCCGAAAACGCCGCGGGCCTTGACGTCCCGGGTATCGGCTTCAGCTCCATCGCCGAAGGCTATGGCGTCGAGGCCCACAGGATTACGAGCCTGGAAAACTTCAAAGACAAGCTTTCCGCAGCCCTGCAATCAGACACCCCCACTCTCCTGGAAGTGCCCACTTCCACCACCGACCCTTTCTAACCGGCGCATTTTCCTAGAGACAGAAGAATCGCAATGACGCAATTCACGCCAATCAAAGCCATGGCGGACGCCCGCCTTAATCGTTTTCATCTCATCCTGCTGCTCTGCTGCTCATTCATCATGTTCTTCGATGGTTACGACCTGATCGTCTACGGCTCGGTCCTGCCAACCCTGATGACGGAATGGTCCCTCACCCCTGACCAGGCAGGCTGGCTCGGCAGCGCGGCCCTCATCGGCATGATGATCGGCGCCCTGACCCTCGGTTCCCTGGCCGACAGGATCGGCCGGCGGCCAGTGATCGTTCACGGCACACTGCTCTTTTCACTGGCGGCAATTGCAACCGGGCTGGCCACGACACCAGAAGCCTTCGGTGCGCTTCGGTTCCTGACCGGCATCTTCCTGGGCGGCGTCATACCCAACATCGTGTCGCTGATGAACGAACTCGCGCCCAGGGCCAACCGCCACGCCCTGACGACGATCATGCTCAGTATCTACTCAGTGGGTTCAATCGTCGCCACGCTCGTCGCCCTCTGGATCCTCCCTCTTCTGGGCTGGAAACCGGTCTTCTTCCTTAGCGGTGCAGCGCTGCTGTTCCTCCCCTTCCTGTACCGGTGGATGCCTGATTCCATGACCTTTCTGATGAGCCACGGGAAGGAAACAGAGGCCCGCGCCCTGCTTAGCCGCGCAGTGCCGACCCAGAACCATGACCACGTGCACTGGACAATTCCTGCCCCTCAGCACCGTCCGTCGGTTTCCGCGTCTCGGCTCTTTCGAGAGGGCCGGCTCCTGGGCACCCCGATGGTGTGGCTGAGCTTCGGAATGTGCATGCTCATGGTCTACGGCCTGAACACCTGGCTACCGAAAATCATGATCGCCGGCGGCTACGACCTTGGATCCAGCCTGCAGTTCCTCATCGTCCTGAACATCGGGGCCACCGTCGGTGCCCTGGCCGGAGGCTGGCTGGGTGATTGCTTCGGCAACAAACTGGTCCTGATTATTTTCTTCGCCCTGGCCGTGGTGTCACTGATCCTTCTGGGGACCCACCCCGGCCCTGAGGTCCTCAACATCCTCCTCTTCATCGCAGGCGCCACCACGATCGGGACTCTAGCCGTCGTCCACGCCTTCGGCGCCGACTACTATCCGGCCGAAATACGATCCACCGGCGTCAGCTGGTGCTCAGCGATGGGACGGTTCGGCGCCATCGCAGGGCCGATCCTGGGCGGAGCACTCATCGGGCTCAAACTGCCCCTGGGCCAGAACTTCATAATCTTCGCAATCCCCGGCGTCATTGCCATCGCCGCCGTGCTGCTGGTCGCGCGTACCAAGACCGTCGAGGAACCCGACGCCGAACCGCAGCCTGCCGAATCCGCGGCGCCCAGCATCAGCTAGAACAGTGACATCAACCCCAACAGCCCTCACCAGGAGAACCAATATGACAATCCAACACGCACCCGAGGCATCACCAGTCACCACCTGGATCCCGGCAAAGCAGTTCATCGACGGTAACTGGCGCGATGGCGCATCAGAGAACATCCTGACCGTCACCAACCCCTACAACGGCGAAACGCTGACGACAATCCGCCAGGCCAATCGGTTCGATCTTGACGAGGCTTACAAAGCCGCGGCCCAGGCGCAAATTGACTGGGCCGCCCAGAGTCCGGCAGAACGTCAGCAGGTGATGCTGCGGGCCGCCCAAATCCTCG
This sequence comes from Arthrobacter oryzae, assembly GCF_031454875.1. Lineage (GTDB taxonomy): Bacteria > Actinomycetota > Actinomycetes > Actinomycetales > Micrococcaceae > Arthrobacter > Arthrobacter oryzae_D. Next base: position 174,858 of record NZ_JAVDRQ010000011.1, on the reverse strand, counting down.
GCGAACGCCGGGAGGAAATCATCTCCTGGCTCATCGCCGAATCCGGCAGCACCGTGCTTAAAGCCAACATTGAACTTGGCGCCGCGCAGAGCATCACCGTCGAGTCAGCATCCTTCCCCCACCGCGTCCAGGGCCGGATCCTTGAATCCAACACCACGGGCAAGGAAAACCGGGTCTACCGCCGGCCGCTCGGCGTCGTCGGAGTAATCAGCCCGTGGAACTTCCCCCTCCACCTCACTCAGCGCTCCATCGCCCCCGCACTGGCACTCGGCAACGCCGTGGTGATCAAACCAGCCAGCGACACGCCCGTGAGCGGCGGCCTCATTCTGGCCAGAGTCTTCGAAGAGGCCGGTCTGCCGCCGGGCGTGCTGAACGTCGTCGTCGGCGCAGGGCAGGAAATCGGTGACGCCTTCGTTGAGCATCACGTACCATCCTTCATTTCCTTTACCGGATCAACGCCTGTGGGACAAAACGTCGCCAGACTTGCCGCCACCGGATCGCATCTCAAACACGTGGCCCTGGAACTCGGCGGCAACAGCCCCTTCGTCGTCCTCGCCGACGCCGACCTGAACCAGGCGGTCCGGGCTGCCGCCATGGGCAAATTCCTCCATCAGGGCCAGATCTGCATGGCTATCAACAGAATCATCGTCGAAGACGGCATCTACGACGAATTCCTCACCCGTTTCACCGACCACGTCCGGACGTTGCCGACCGGCGACCCGGCCGACCCGGGCACGGTCATCGGGCCAGTGATCAACAGCAAGCAACGCGAAGACTTGGAGAAGAAAATAGCCAGGGCGGCCGAAGAAGGAGCCCGGACCCTGCTGGGCGGTCCGGCAGCCGGCCAGGTCCTGCCGCCACACATCTTTGCCGATGTCACAGCGGACATGGAGATAGCCCGTGAGGAAATCTTCGGCCCACTCGTGGGGATCCTCAAAGCCCGAGACGAACAACACGCCTTGGAATTGGCCAACGACAGTGACTTCGGCCTCTCCAGCGCCGTCTTCACTGCAAGCACCGAGCGCGGCGTCAGGTTCGCCCGCGCGCTAAAGGCCGGGATGACCCACGTCAACGACATTCCCATCAATGACGAACCGCATGTGGCATTCGGAGGCGAAAAGAGCTCTGGTCTCGGGCGCTTCAACGGCGAGTGGGCCATCGACGAATTCACCACCGACCAATGGGTCAGCGTGCAGCATGAACCGCGCCATTACCCCTTCTAACCAGAACGGCAAACCATAGTGAAAATCGGTATTCTCGGCGCTGGAGCCATGGGCCAGCTTTTCGGGGCCAGACTGCAAATCGCCGGCCAGGACGTTGTATTCATCGACGCCGCGTCAAGAACGATCAATGCGCTCAACAGTGGGGGAATCACGCTCACAACCGAAGACGGAACAGAACATACGCGGGCCGAGGCAGGATTGGCCTCAGACTTCCGCGACATTCTTGACCTGGTCATTGTCTTCACGAAGGGCTTCCATACTGCCCCGGCCCTGGAATCCATCAGCCACCTCATCGGTCCGGAAACCCACGGAATCACCCTCCAGAACGGCCTGGGTAACGGCGAGGAACTGGCCCGCCATTTCGGCCCGGAACGCACGTGGATCGGCACTACGGACTTCCCCGTCGATCTCGATCGACCCGGTACCCTCACGACCAGCCACAGCGGAAAAGTGCGCTTCGGCTCGTACACCCCACGCCAAGCCTCCGAAGCCCCTTGGTTGTTCAGAGCACTCAAGGCAGCACGTCTCAACCCGGTCCTCGAAGAGGATATCCTTCCTGCCATCTGGGAAAAAGTCGCCTTCAACGCCGCGCTGAACACGCTCAGCGCCGTCAGCGGCCAAACGGTAGGACAGATCGGTGAGAGCCAGGACAGCAGGGAACTGGTGCAGCACGTGCTGGCCGAGACGGCCGCCGTAGCGGCAAGTAAGGGCGTGGTCCTATCTCTGGCTCATGTGGAGGCGGCCATCAACAACGCCTACGAACGCCACGGCAGCCACAAGACATCGATGCTGCAGGATAGGGAAGCCGGCCGTCGCACCGAGATCGACTATATCGGCGGCGCGGTCATGCGCCTAGGCGCCGAAACGGGTGTCCCGACACCCGTCCTGTCGACGCTCACCCTCCTCGCCCGCCAACCGATTCAGGAGAGACCCACAACAACCGCCTGATGGCCGAGCTCCTTCGCTGCACCGCCTCGGTCTAGCGTTGCTTAAGACGGACCACCCAGACTCCGTACCCACTCTGCGCGGTCCCCTCCGGCGTGCACGGAATGCCTACACCCCGGCGCGAAGCGCCGTTTATTGCCGCGGCAGCTTCTACCTTAGGAAGACCGTTTTTCCGAGTCCCGAGGGACTCCGAGAACCCCTCCTGCCAGCCTCCCGCGTCTCGCGTAACAACAGGACAAACCTCATGACTCAGACTTCCAATCGGAAGAACCAGTCGTCGCGCCAGCTGAATATGGCGCCATGGCGCGGCGTCCGCTACCCGACCGTGATGCTCCCCGTTTCGTTTACTTGGGAGAACGCGTAACTTTTGTTCAGTTCCTGGTCATGACTGGAACGAGGCTCGGCGAAGCAACCACCGTAAAGGTCGACGACATCGATCTGCTGTGCCGACCGCCGACTGTGCGAATCAATAAGGCATGGAAGCGCGACGGGCAGTCCCGCTATTACCTGGGGCCAAAGACCGGGGCCGGCAAACGAACAATCGGACTGAATCCGGCCCTGGTGGAGCTGCTGATTCCCATCGTGGCAGGCCCGCCAAGGCAGCGATCTGTTGTTCACGGCGGCTGAAGGCGGCCGGATCCCCCACAAGCCATGCGCGCAAGCGTTCCTCGCCGCTCGGCGAGGATGGAGTCTGTAATCTCACGAATGACACTCTCCGCACCTACGGACACACGAATGACACTCTCCGCACCTGCGGACGTGGGCTCGGAGAACGCTGACACGCTTGAAGCGTAGCGGCTCGTCCTAGCAGGAACAACAGGGAGTCGTCGTCACCGCTGACCTGCATCTGTGTTCCGCGGGGCGGCACATGAGGGTTCGAGATCTAAGTGGGGCGCATAACGTGGAATCAATCGATCCTTCCCGGACCTTCCTTCCCCATAGGCAATTTTCAGGAGCAAACCGACATGACTATCCAGATTCCCGACTACAAGACCGATGCCTTCTTTGGGTTGGAGGACAAGTGGCTCGAGACAGCGGCCGGAGAAATCACCCACTACCACGAGTTGGGTGAGGGAACCCCCATCCTGTTCCTTCACGGGTCAGGTACAGGTGTTACGGCTGCTGCGAACTGGTGGCTGAACCTGCCCGAGCTCTCTGAGCTGGGGCGGTGCATTGCTATCGACTCCATCGGCTACGGCCAGTCCGTCGTTGCTCCGGACACGAAGTACGGCATCAAAGAGTGGGTACGCCACGTTGTACGCGTACTCGACGCTTTGGGCATCGAGAAAACTTGGATCGTGGGTAACTCCCTCGGCGGCTGGCTGGCATTCCAGTTTGCTATTGATTTCCCCGAGCGCCTGCTTGGAATTGTCTCCATGGGTACCGGCGGGGCAAAGCTCACCGGAGCCCTCAAGGCCCACTCCAACCCCGTCCTGACGGAAGAGGGTATCCGCCAGACCTTGGAGATGTTTGTGGTCGACAAGTCCCTGGTGACTGACGAACTCGTGTCCCTTCGCTACCAGTCCGCCCTTAACGACACCGCCAGTGACCGGCTCAAGGATGTAGTAGAGGCCCGAGACCGTGACCGCCATGCGCTTCCGCTGGATTTTGACGTACTCTCCAAGCTGGAGATCCCGGTGCTCCTCATTCACGGAGTTCAGGATGTCGTAATTCCTGTTTCCCGGACCTGGGAATTGCTCAACATCATCCCGCACGCAGACGCGCACATCTTTAGCCAGTGCGGTCACTGGTCCCAGGTGGAACGGGCGGCGGAGTTCAACCTCATTTTGAAGCAGTACCTCAGGGCCCAAGGCATCACAAAGTAACTCGGGCAACAGCGCTTGGCGGGATCAACTCCACCATGGAGGAGGTCCCGCCAATCTTTTGCGGCACCGGCCTCTGACCATTCTGGCTGGCTCTGGCCAGAGGGTTAGGCACCCCATCGGTCACGGCTTTCGTCGAGAGCGGGTGAGAACTGCGGAACCTGCGGGGCGGTAGTCGTCACGTGCGCGGTAGCCCTGCCGCCCAGGCTCCGGTAGGAATGATCAACATCACCCGGAAACCGCAGGAAGTCTCCCGCGCTGATACATACTTCTTCGTTTTGTGGACCGACCTGCAGTTTGCCCTCAATGACGTACAGCTGATGCAGGGTCCCCGAACTGTGAGCTGGAATCGTTCTGGCCTCGTTTTCGACGTCGACCACGATGATTTGCGTCTGCACGTACCCGGAACCGTAGATACGGTCCAGGCTGCGCTCTTCCCCCACTGCTGAGGGCTTCCAGGCAGCCTCACTGGCGCGGGAGACGTAGCCCCGGGTGCCCCACTCGGTGAGAAGACGCCTGATGCTCACCCCTAGGGCATTGGCGATGCTTTCAAGTGTCCCCACCGTCGGGTTCCCCACCCCTTGCTCAATCTTCGACAAGGTTTGTTTTGACAGGGCAGCGCGCTGAGCGAGTTCTCCCAGGGAAAGTTCGCGTTCCGAGCGGAAGCGCCGGATGTTGCGTGAAACGAGATCGTTCATGGTCATAGGAAAAGTGTCACATAAAAATGACGAAAAGTGCCCTTTGACAACATTTCAATTGACGAGCACACTGGTTTGCAACAACATCGTTCCGGCCGCCGGCAGCAATCGCTGTCATTGCGCATTCTCCCCAGACCAGACCTGCACCGTTGGAGGTACCTCATGTCCCGCACCATGTCAGCACGCGACGACCGTGCAGCCGTCGACAAGGCGCTTGCCCTGCTCAATGCTTTTGGACAGGACGCGATAACCGGCGTGGGCGTGAGCGAACTCGCCCGAAGGGCGGACCTGTCCAAGTCCACCGCCTTTCGGCTGCTGGGCATGCTGCAACGCAACGGTGCTGTGGAACGGGCCGGAAATGCCTATCGCTTAGGCAAGATGATCCAGAACCTCGGGACAAGCCACGAAACTGTGGCCCAAGGGCGGATGCGCGATGCGCTAACGCCCTATCTGGCGGATCTGTATGAACTGACGAAGCAAACCGTTCATCTGGCGGTCCTGCACGGCGCTGACGTTATTTATCTCAACAAGCTCTACGGGCATCTGCAGGTCCGCAGCCCTTCACGTATCGGCGGGTTCGCCCCGGCTCATTGCACGGCTGTGGGCAAGGTGCTTCTGGCGTATGACCCCGACGCTACAGAGCAGTTGCTGCATGGAGAGTTGGCTGCCTGGACCCCGTCGACGATTACCTCTCCCGAAGTATTCCGGCGGGAGCTGGCAGAGGTGCGGCGTACGAATCTGGCTTTTGACAGGGAGGAAATCCTTCCTGGTCTGAACTGTATAGCCGCCCCGGTAATGGGGCCCAAAGGCAAGCCGGTCGCAGCTCTGTCGATCTCAGGACCAACAGGTAAATTCTTGCCTGAGTCTCAGTCGAACGTCCTACGTAACGTCTGCTATGCCGCAGGCCGGGCCGTTGCAGCAGTCAACGCGCAGCGACAGCATCAATTGCGGTTGGCTCGGGGCGCCTAGCCCGACCCAGAATGGGGGCGGACAGCACGAAGTACTTCGCCCTTGAACGCGCCCTTACTCGGTAGGAATGTCGTCGAGGTGGCGGGACTCCTCGAGCACCCAATCCGGTTCCGCCACAAGCAGTGAGAGGGAACGCCCGGGTACATCGACGTCCACGACGTATCGATAACCTGCAGCCTCGCCGCGGGCAATGGCCTCAACGTCCCCTTCAGTGGTTGCCAGCACCAGCCGGCGGCATGCTGGATCGTCTTTCATAACCTTTTCCGATACCAGCTGGAGCGCCTCGGCAGAAGCCCCTTGGGCTGGTTCCAGGAGACGATCGCGGACACCGGCAGGATACGCTGTCGCCAGCGGGGTCGACAGCACGAAGCTCATATGGACTGCCCCCGCAGGCAGATTGTTGTTAGTGACGGAGTAGGACTTTTCCCATCCCTGCGGGGCTTCGGTTTCCACAACCCGCCAGCTGGAGGGCAGCGGATCGGGCCACTTCAGCAGATCGACTTCGTTCTTGGACATGTCCCCTACCTCTCGGTTGCCGTTGTCTTGATAAGAAAATTGTCCAGCCTGCCACCTGTTCAAGGGCTTTAGGTACGCGGCGGAAGGTTAGAGGTGGTCTCCCCCGGCGGCGCGGTCGCCAAAGCCGCGCACGCCGATGCCACCATCGGCCTGGACGATGTTGCCGGTGATGTTGCCCGAATTTGTTTTCGACGCCAGCAGCACGTAGGGGCCGGTGAAGTCCTTTGGCTCGATTGACGAGTCGTGAAGGGGAATCAAGGGGTTGTTTCCAGTGATCTCCGAGCGGGCGAAAGAGCCGGAGATGGAACGGTCCCTCAGTCCGATCGATTCCGGACCGCGCAGGTCGGTATTCATCGCTCCAACAGCGACGCCGTTAACCCGGACCTTGGGGGCCAGTTCGTAGGCCAGTTGATTGAGCAGGCCACGGCAGGCAAACTTCGACGCTGTGTAGACCGCGCCGCCCCCGGCGGTGTAAAAGGAAGCATTGGAAAGGGTCATCACGATGTTCCCCCGGGTCTTCACTAGCTCCCGCCAGGCGGCCTCAACCGTGAGTAGATAGCCCTTCACATTAATTGCGAAAAGTTCGTCAAAGGCGGCCCCGAGATCTGCTCCGTCCAGACGTGTCACTGAACGGTTGTAGTCCCAAATTCCGGCGTTTGGGACCAGAATATCCAGCTTTCCGAATCGGGCCACCGTCTGAGCGATAGCGTCGTGCAGAGACTCCGGATCGCGCACATCGCCTGCAACACCCAGAATGCGTTCCTCTTGGCCTGTCGACTCCACGACCGCCTGGAGCTTGTCTTTGTCGCGGCCGAAGATGACTACGGATGCTCCTTCGGCAAGATACCGTTCAGCCACCGCCTTGCCGATACCGGAACCACCACCAGTAATGAAGGCCACGTCGCCGTCGAGCCACCCTGCCGCAGTTGTCCCACTCATTCCTGATCTCTTTCTATAAAGCGACCCGCGCTTCAGCATGCTGCAGCGCAGGGTCAAGGGTTTAAAAGAACGTGCTGAGGTTCTTGGCCTGCAATACGTTCGCGTCGAACAGCAGTTCGCGCCGGGCTACCTTGAACCCTCCGTCCGGCTGGATGCGGATGATGTCAGTTCGCCCACCGGCGTAAATATCCGTCTCGGTCTGCAGCCGGTTACGGTAGACCAGGAAAGCCGACCGGACGCGTAGCTCGGTCTCGCTCTGGTGTCGGACGGTCACATTGGACACCAGGTGCCGCGTCCGCGAGGGTGGGTCTTCAGCCCAAGCCATGCCCGAGTCGTAGCGGCGGATACGCCATGCCAAAGAGTCCTTCGTTTCATCGAAGTAGGCTGCTTCGCCGGGGACACCGATGGAAAGGGCAGCCTGTCGGCGCAGCCGGTTGGTCCTGAGCGGCGCCCAATAAAACAGGTCCTCGTCGAAGATCTCCAGCCAGTCGGCAAAGCGGCCGTCATCGAGCAACTCCGCCTCGTAGAAGTAGAACTGCTGTACTCGGTGGGTTAGCTCCGAATCGGCAAGCCGCCCGTCCAGTTCATCGGCGGCAGTCGCTGCCGACGCGGACACAATATGTTCAGTCATTGGTGTACTTCCCTATCTTGCAAGCTTCTTCAGGTCGATTCCGGGGTCGGCAAGTTGCTCGGGGTCAACGAGGATCCTGCGGTCAATGATGCGCCTGGCAGCCCGCACGGTCAGACCGCCGTCAACCGCCGCGCAGCCCGCCAGGTATCCGTCCGGATCAAGCCGGAACACGACAGACGGCTGGCCGTCTTTCTCCCGGACAATGGTCGTGCCTTCGCCGGTCATGCTGCCGACACCTTCCAGGTGGACCCCGTGGCGATCGGACCAAAACCAGCCCGCTCCGTGGCGGGGCAACTCGTGGCCAAGCAGGGCCGCGGCCGCGGTGGCCCCTGTGTTCATGGCGTGCTCCCAATGTTCGGCCCGACGCAGGAGCGTTCCATCTGCGAGCCGGATCCGCGCCGAGTCGCCTACCGCGTAAACGTTCGGGTGCGATGTCCTTTGGCCCTCGTCTACGAGGACACCGTTGTCCGCATCAAGGTCCGCCGCTTCGGCCAGCGCGGTCTGAGGAACGATTCCGATCCCGACCAGAATGGCATCGGCGCTGATTGTCTCGCCACTGTCCATAACCAGGTTGTGTCCTGCGCCGTCGGCCGTGATGGAGAGAGGGACACCAGTAACCAGACGAATGCCGCGCTCGGGATGCATATCATGGAGTCGCCGGGCGAGCTCATGGCCTACGGCCGGCACCAAGGGCGGATCCACGGGATCAATCAGGACCACTTCTGTGCCGAATGGAAGTGCCGAGGAGGCGACTTCAGCGCCGATCAGTCCAGCTCCCACGATGGCCAGTCGGGCGCCCGGCCGGAGAACCTCGCGCAGCCGATCGGCATCCTCGCGTGTGCGCAGCTCCAAGATCGATTCCAGGTCTCCGCCCGGGATCGGCAGCCGGCGTGCTGTCCCCCCGGTCGCCAGCACCACCTTGTCGCTAACGATTTCCGTGCCATCATTGAGGACCACAGCGGCATCGTCGGGGCGGAGCGCAGCGGCCGTGCCGGTGACGATCTGGATCTGCTGGTCGTGGAACCACTGGGCGACCGACAGCTGGATTTCTTCTGCCGTGCGGTGTCCGAGCAAGTAGTCCTTGCTCAGCGGGGGCCGGTCATAAGGGACGCCGGCGGGGTCAATGATGGTCAGCGTTCCGGTAAAGCCGCGGGCGCGCAGTTCCTTGGCGACGGTAAAACCGGACAAGCCGCCCCCGACAATCGTGACGGAGTTCAGGGACATCTCTTCATCTCTCTGGAGCGATAACGGGTGGGGGTGACGCTAAGCGTTTGCGCCGATGTTTGGATAGAGGAGGACCTCGCCGTCCTTGACCTCAACCTTGTGCGTGCGCGCCGCGATGGTCGCAGGCATGCACAGTGCAGCCCCGGTCTTTAGGCAGAATTTGGCCGAGTGAACCGGGCATTCCACCTGTGTACCTTCAATCCAGCCGTCTGCAAGAGAAGCGGTTTCGTGAGTGCAGGTGTCGTCCAGGGCGTAGAAGTTGCCGTCGTCGGCGTGGAAAACGGCGATGTCGGCTCCGGTGCCGTTTTCGGATCCGGAGATCACCTTCGCCTCGCCCTCGTCGATATCGTCGACGGCGCCGATGTTGATTGAGTCGCTCATTGCGCGTTCTCCTGGTGTTGTGTGGTTGCTTTCTCGTGCCAGGCAGGCTCGTTCATCAAATGGGCCCAGTGACGGTAAAAGGCGCGGCCGGCGGCGTCTGAGTACAGCTCGCTTGTTTGCCCCGGGTAGGTGCCGTCTTCCCGCTCGCTGCCGATACCCATTTGGAAGTTCAGGGGCACGTTGTTGGTAATGAACCCCCCGGAGATTGCCTGAATCTCCGACCAGTTCTCGCCGTCGTCGGCTTCGAAGATGCCGGAGGGACCAAAGGTTCGAAGGTTGTACAGGCGCTGGGCATTCTTGACTTCTTCAGGCATGGATTTGTCCACGAGGATCCATGCCCAAACCTCGATTTTGTTCGGTCCCTTGGGGTGCCAGACACGGATGGAGCCATTGACCGGAAGGTACGAGAACGAAGGAAAAACGGTTGCATGCCCCGTTGTCATTGGTCCTTCCACGGCGGCGTCTCCGAGGCGCTCACGCAGTGCCTCGTAATCGTAGTAGTCGTGTACGGGCTTGGCGTCGAAGCGGGACTTCGGGTGCGTGGGAAAGCCGGCGCCGTGACCGTTCGGGGAGAGGAACTGGCGTCCCGGAGTCTCCGCAATTTCGGATTTCGGGCCACGGCCGGTGGGCGAAAGGACCATGAGCGCCGAGGCATGGGACATGTTCACGTGATACCAGTCCGTGGCGAATTGTTCGGCGGCGAGCTTCCAGTTGCCCTCCAGGACCCATTTCATGACACCACCGACTACTTCAGTGCCTTCCGGGTCACGGTCGAGCATGGCATCGAGGTAGTAGCGCATGTCGCCTAGGGTTTCTTCGAGGGGTTCCGCCTCGGGATCCCAGTTACCGAAGATCAATCCCTTGTAGACCGCGACATTGGGAACGGAAATCAGGCTCCAGTCCTTCCGGTCAAAACCTTCCGGATAGGCGACCTCGTTTGGCACGGACTGCAAAGCCCCGGCGAGGTCGTAGGACCAGCCGTGGTAGGTGCAGGTGAACATCTTGGTTGCCCCGGCATCGGCCCGACAGAGGCGCACGCCGCGGTGCCGGCAGGAATTGAGGTAGGCGCGGATGTTCTTTTGCTTGTCCATGGTGACCAGAACGGGGTCTTCGCCCATGAAGGTCGTGAAGAAGTCGCCGGGCTTCTCGAACTGGCTGGTGTGTGCCAGGAACAGCCAGCTGCGGGCGAAGACGCGGCGCAGCTCCTGCTGATAGATGCCTGGGTTGGAGTAGATGGACCGGTCAATCAGGCCACCGTCGGGATCGACAAGCGAGGACACATCGATGTTCGTCGTCATGGCCTCCGGGCGGGGCATCCTGCCGATGGCGAGGTTGGCCTGCGAGGGGCAGGAATCCGTGGTGCTCATCTGGATAAGTCCTTAGGAGATGGGATCGAAAAGCGGATGGGAGTGTCACCTCCCGTTGCCAATACATCCATGACACATAGATTGCGGGCACACATGCCAGCGCATGTTCCAAACCGTAAGACGGTGCAATTTGTCAAGCACCATTTTGTGTGACCGGTTAGTAAGGACCAAAGGTTCGCCTATCCGGAGGAATTCCGTGCAGCCCCAGCTCGGCAACGAAAGCTCGAAAAGGAGCAGAAAGCGGCTGGTCATCAGTCAAATTCAGGATGTGTACCGTCAGGTGGAACCCTGCCTGCCGCTCACCGTGCCGCTGCCAATACGGTGGCAAGAATCCCTAAACCACATCAAAGGAGCAACCCCATGGGTCACCCGACTACCCTCGACGAGTTCACTGCCGTTTGGAATAAGTTTGAACAACAGCGCGGCTTCGATGACATTGCCACGACCCTCGGGCTGGCACCTCACGCCGTCACCTCAGACACGATGAGCATGTCCTTCAAGCTCACCCCGGCCCTGTCGCAGGCAAACGGCATGTACGCCGCGGCCGCACTTTTCGGGGCCGCCGACATCACCGGAACCTTCATGGCCATGCAGGCCTTCGCGGACAAGGGCCAGTTCCCGCTGGCTGTGCAGTCCAACCTGAACTTCATGTCCAACTCCAAGGCGGCCCAGGCCATCGCCACAGCCCGGATCCTCCGCGGGGGTGGATCCTTGGCTGTTCTGGAAGTTTCGGTAGCCGACGACACCGGCAAAGAGCTCGTGCACGCGACGTTCACGTACATCCTGAAGGAGCGCAAGCTCGGAAAATAGGTCACGATCCCACCCGTGTACCGCCCAATGGCACGAGGACGTGCCCCTTTCCATCGGGGGCGATTCAAATGGAACAGATGAATGGCCCGGCAGACCAAAGGAGAGAAGCCATGACTCAAGCCCTGCTATGCATGTCCCACAGCCCCCTGCTGGAACATGTCAACCCACCCGTGGAAGTCAAAGCAGCCGTTGAGGCCGCCCTCGACCAAGCGCGACAGTTCGTGCTGGACTTCAACCCTGACTTGGTCGTGAACTTCGGCCCGGACCACTACAACGGCTTCTTCTACGACCTCATGCCGCCATTCTGCATCGGGTATGAAGCATTGGGTACCGGAGACTACGGCTCTTGGGAAGGCTCGATCAGCGTCCCAACGAGCATCTCCGAGGAACTGGCTCAGTACGTCATCGACCAGGACATCGACACGGCCATCTCCCGCCGCATGGAAGTGGACCACGGCGCCGTCCAGCCCATGGAAATCATCTATGGCCGGCTGGACCAAACCCCGCTCATCCCGATCTTCATCAATTCCGTCGCCCGCCCGTTCACCAAAGTGTCCAGGGTCCGAAAATTCGGGCAGGCAGTTGGCGAGTACTTCAAGAACTCAGACAAAAAGATCCTCTTCCTCGGCTCAGGTGGACTCTCCCACGACCCGCCGGTACCCCAGATCGCGACCGCCACCCCCGAACAGCGGGCCCTGCTTACCAACGGCCGAAATCCGACCCCAGAGGCACGGGCCGCCCGCGAAACCCGTACCATCGCCGCCGCCGAAGCCTTCGTCCGCGGCGAGGCCGACATCATGGAGCTCAACCCCGAATGGGACCGGGCCTTCCTCGACATCTGCAAGTCCGGACAAGTGGCAAAATTCGACTCCTACAACCCGGACGACATGGATGCTGCGGCCGGGCACTCATCGCACGAGGTCCGGACCTGGATCGCGGCCTATTCCGCTCTGAGCGCTTGCGGCCCGTATGAGGTCACGTATGAGTTCTACAAGCCCATCAAGGAGTACATCGCCGGCTTCGGCGTCACGACGGCGCTGGTGAAGTAATGACTATCCAAAACCAAAACGAAGACACCATCATCGAGCCCTCCACGCTGGAAACCTTCGCAGACGAACTGCTCACCGCCCAGGAAACGCTGCAGCCAGTCCCCCCGCTGCGCGACCGACTCCCAGACATGACACTGGATGATGCTTATGTCATCCAGGACATCCAACTGCGCCGCCACCTCGAGGCTGGCCGAGTACTTTCCGGACGCAAGGTAGGCCTGACCTCCTTGGCTATGCAGGCCCAGCTTGGAGTCGATTCACCTGACTTCGGTTTCTTCTTTGCCGACATGGTCCACCACGAGAACGCCCGGATTGAGGCATCCGGTTTCATCGCCCCGAAGGTCGAACCGGAATTCGGCTTTATGCTCAAGCAGACCCTCCAGGGCCCCGGCGTTACTCTCCACGAAGCGGCAGCCGCCATCGGCGAAATCTATCCGGCCATTGAGATCATCGATTCGCGCATCACGGACTGGAACATCAAGCTGGTCGACACCGTCGCTGATAACGCGTCCTGCGGCGCGATCGCTGTCGGAACAACACCGCTCAACATTGCCACCGCAGATCTCGGCTCCGTGAACTGCACCTTGCGCATTAACAACGAAATCCGGGAGTCAGGTACCGGAGCATCAGTTATGGGAAACCCCATCGCTCCCCTGGCCTGGCTGGCGAACATCCTCGGTGAACGCGGCGTCGTACTCGAAGCCGGGCAGCTGATACTGCCAGGGTCGTTCACCAAGGCACTCCCCGTCCTCGCCGGCGAATCCGCTACTGCCGATTTCGGGGACCTCGGTTCCCTGACCATCAACTTCACCTAAGGATTATCCAATGCCCAAAATGACCGCAGCCATAGTTGGTTCAGGCAATATCGGAACCGACCTCATGTTCAAACTCATGCGCCGCAGCCAGAACATCGAGCCAAAGTACATGATCGGCGTCGACCCCAACTCAGACGGGCTGGCACGAGCCGGCAGGCTGGGCCTGACGACCTCCCACGAAGGCGTTGACTGGCTACTGTCCCAGGACGAACTTCCCGATTTCGTCTTCGAAGCGACGTCCGCGAAGGCCCACGCCGCGAACGCCCCGCGCTACGCGGAAGCAGGAATTACGGCTATCGACCTGACTCCCGCGGCCGTCGGCCCCTACGTCTGTCCCGTCGTGAACCTTGATTCGGTGCCCGATGCCGACAACGTCAACATGATCACCTGCGGTGGCCAGGCAACCACACCCATCGTGGCAGCCGTTTCGTCCGTGGTCCCCGTCAAGTACGCCGAAATCGTCGCGTCCATCGCCTCGAAATCCGCTGGACCCGGAACACGGGCGAACGTGGATGAGTTCACGGAAACGACCGCCAAAGCCCTTGAAGTGGTCGGCGGCGCCGCGCGGGGCAAGGCCATCATTATCATCAACCCAGTGGAACCGCCCATGATCATGCGCAACACCGTCTACTGCGCGATCCCCGCTGAAGCCGCCGAACCCGGTCCCGTCCAGGACGCCATCCGGGAATCAATCGCCCGGACCGCTGAAAAGGTCCAAGAATACGTCCCCGGATATTCGCTGCGGGTCGACCCTCAATTCGACCCGGCCCGCTCCGACTGGAATGGTGCAGGCAGAGTCGGCGTGTGGCTTCAGGTTAAGGGCGCAGCCGATTACCTGCCCGAATACGCCGGCAACCTCGACATCATCACGGCCGCGGCAACCCGCACCGCCGATCTGCTCTCCAACCGCAAGCTGGCACTTCCCCACACAGCCACTACCGCAGGAGCAAGCGCATGAGTACCTCACCCGGCTACAACATCCGACTGACCGATACCACCCTGCGGGACGGCTCACACGCCATGAGCCACAAGTTCACCGTCGACCACGTCCGCTCTACCGTACGGGCACTGGACGATGCCGGCATCCAGGTTATCGAGGTCACCCACGGAGACGGACTGGGCGGCTCTTCCTTCAACTACGGATTCTCCCTCACCCCGGAGCTGGACCTCGTGCGTGCAGCGGTCGATGAAGCCAAGCACGCAAAGATCGCTGTGCTGATGCTCCCGGGACTAGGAACCATCCACGACCTGAACGAAGCCCATGATGCCGGAGCTTCAGTAGCCCGCATCGCCACGCACTGTACGGAAGCTGATGTATCCATCCAACATTTCCAGCACGCCCGCAGCCTGGGCATGGAAACCGTCGGCTTCCTGATGCTCTCCCACCGCGTGGGCCCGGAAGAACTGGCCCGCCAGGCACGGATCATGGCTGACGCTGGCTGTCAGTGTGTTTACGTTGTCGACTCCGCCGGCGCACTCATCCTCGAGGACGTCTCCGAACGCGTTTCAGCGCTGGTTGCCGAACTCGGCAACGACGCCCAGGTTGGGTTCCACGGCCATCAAAACCTGAGCTTCGGAGTGGCAAATTCCGTCTACGCCGTGCGCGCCGGTGCGAAGCAGGTTGACGGGACTCTCGTGGCGTTGGGCGCTGGAGCGGGGAACTCCCCCACCGAAGTCCTCGCCGCTGCATTCGACCGCTTGGGTATTCACACGGCAGTGGACGTTCAGGGCCTTATGGCCGCCGCAGAGGACGTCGTTAAGCCCTACATTGCACGCAAGCCTGTGATGGACCGTGCCTCCATCATGCAGGGATACGCGGGGGTTTACTCATCGTTCCTGATCCATGCAGAGCGTGCCGCTTCCCGGTACGGGGTGCCTGCCTGGAAGATTCTGGAAGAAGTTGGCAAAGCAGGCTATGTGGGTGGTCAGGAAGACATGATTGTAGACGTGGCTGTCCAATTGGCACACGCTGGCTAGCAATCTGCTTCCTTCGCTCAAAAGGGAGCCGGTCCTGAGTTTCCATACTCAGGACCGGCTCCCCTTTTTTGTTGTCCGATACCCGCCAACTCAGTACGTCTCGCCTTTCTGGCGGCATCACCAAGCCCGCTTGCCAGCAGTTGTGTTCAGCATGCCCGGCGGAAGATCGGTGAAGTTCTCCCCCAACTGGTTCGATCCGGAACTGCGGATGCAGTCCCGGATCGACCGTCGACCCTGACTGCCTAGATGAACTGACCTAGCGCTTACTCCTGGGGCGCAGCAGCCTGCGCCTCGACGTTGCCCACCCGTTGCCCGGTCTCGTTCCGAATAAGGCGGATCACCTTGATGTAAACGGGTCCGGCGCCGGGCCTCGACCTTCGAGGTTGCTTGTTGCGAGCTTTAGAGCGCCGGCGCCGGCGCCGGCGGCATGAACAGCTGATTCTTGGAAGGAGTTAGCCAACGGAGTCGGGGGGGGACTTCAGGACAGGCACCGAAGGCCTGAGATCTAGGTCAAGCAGCACTAGAGGGAGGCATTCAAGAATCGACAAGGAGCCGTTACCCTGTGCATCACTGGCCGCGGTGGGGAGCACACGCAGTACTCCACCGGAAGCGGTCTGGGTGCGCGACGAGCGGCGTTCAGACGAACGCGGATTCACCCGTGATGTGCCGACCGACGATAAGGGTGTTGACTTCGCGGGTACCCTCATACGAATAGAGTGCCTCCGCATCTGCGAAGAATCTGATCACGTCGAAATCCAGATCAATGCCGTTGCCGCCAAAAATCTCGCGGCACCAGGCCACGACCTCACGGGTCCGCGTAGTCACGAATGCCTTGGCAAGTGCCGTCTGATGGTCCTGAGGACCGTGCCGGTCGGCCAGCACCGCGACTCTGGCACAGACAGCGACGCTCGCCGTAATGTTGCTGACCGATCTTACAAGCAGATCCTGCACCAGTTGGAAGCGGGCGATGGGTTTTCCGAACTGAGTCCTGGAATTGGCGTATGCCAAGGCGGCCTCATAGGCACCGATTGCGGTTCCCAACGAAGTCCATGCGACGTCAAGCCTGGAAGCAGTAAGGACGCGAGCAGTGTCCGCGAATGTTCGTGCCTCAGGCAGCCGATCCGCATCCGATACGACCACGTTTTCCAGCGTTATGTCTGCATTCTGCACGTTCCGCTGACTGTACTTGCGCTCGATCTTTCGGGCCGTATAGCCAGGGGTATCAGTCCGGACGATAAATCCCTTGACCTGGCCATCCTCTTCGGCCCTGGCCCAGATGATAACGACGTCGCCCCAAGTGGCGTTGCCGATCCATCGCTTCGCTCCATTCAGTATCCAAGTCTCGCCGACCCGCCGACATGTTGTGGACAATCCTCGTGCGACATCGGAGCCCGCGAACGGCTCTGTGAGGGCGAAAGCCCCGATCGACTCCCCGCTGCCGAGACAGGGAAGCCAGTAGTTACGCTGCTCATCGGAGCCTAGAAGTGCAATGGATTTCATTGCCAATCCGGACGACACCCCACGCATGGTGGCAAACCCCGGGTCGACCCTGGCGAGCTCAAGAGTTGCCAGTCCGCGGAAGAGGGCAGAGGTCTCGAGCTCCTCTATGCCTGGGTACCCGAAGCCGAAGACTCCCGTCTGTGCAAGCTCGGGCACCAGGTGCACGGGAAACTCGGCGCGGTCCCAGAAGTCGTTCGCGATGGGCCGTACATGCTCCTCCATGAATAGCCGGAGACGCAGCAGGGCTTGGCGCTCTGCCTCGTTCAGGTCGTCGGCATACGTGAGCAGGTCCCAAGCGGCCTCCGTAGGCCTAGCCAGGTCATCCTTGACCGCGGTCATCGCAATCTCCCATTTCAGGCGAGGCAAACTCGCTGGATATCTAGCGACTATGCTATGTCGGGTCGAGATCAAGATCAACGATGCGACTGACATGCGGTAGCTCCGCGGGCGAGGCGAGTGATGGGATGGGCGGTTAGTGCGCGGCTTTCGAGGGCAAAACCCATGGTCGATGTCGCGCGGACTACGCCCAGAACACCTGAGAATCCGCTGCCTGGTGACGCCCGCGCCAACGTTTTCGGGCCGTGAATGTGAGCATGGATGAGTCAGTCGATCCAAGAGGGCTTCGACCGGTACTGGCTACTCCGGTACCGCCTGGGACTTGGCTGCCTCAAGCTCGCTGCGGCATCTCCCGTTCACGGCGCTCGGCAGAATCTCCACAGACTTGGCCACCCGTGAGGACTTTTCATCGCCGCGAACAGATTCCGTAGGCTACTGCAGGTGCGATATACGGCTGAACCGGCCTAGCTCAGCCTCAAGCCATCAACTGGATCTGGAGCAGTCCTGGACCGAGAAAATGTGAGCCAGCGAACTATCTTCGCGGTGGCGGGCGAAGGGGTCGCCGCGGGCAGTCACCGCATGCGCCTATCTGGGTGATGGAGTAGAAGTTTGCGGAGGAGGGAAGTGAAGGTCTGGCGCTCCTCCGAGTTCAGGCCTTCGGCCCATTGCTGCTCACGAAGATTGTTTGCGCGGCAAAGGTCAGCAACGACCGCCTCTCCCTTCCCGCTGAGCCTAACGACCGACCTGCGCCCGTCAGTAGGGTCGGCCTCACGGACGACCAGGCCATACTTGTCCATCGTCTGAAGGAGGCTGGACATGGATCCCGTGGAGACGCTGCTGAGGCGGGCAAGCTCGTTCGGATGCTCACCATCGACCGCCTTGATTGTGAATAGAAGGCGGTAGCCCGCGAAGCTGAGTCCGTTCGGACGATTGACGGAAACTTCGAGATCGCGGGTGAGTCGGTTCGCTGCCCGCATGAGGTTGAACGCCATTGCCATCGCGTCAAAGTCGACCTCAGGATAAGCGTCCAAGGCCGCTCTGTGCGCCAGCCGTTCAAGTTCCTGCGGCCGGACTCGCGCCTCGTCCGAACCTCGCTGCACCCGTGGGTCCTCAGCGTCGTGCGCCTTGGCTTCGTTACGCATCTCGTCCAATCCAGCGGTTCATCTCGAGCGCAGCACCAACCTCCACTGATCGTCCCCTTAGCGGTTCTGGCAACAGAGCCTCTGCCCGCTGGATCCGATTGACCACCGTGTTCCGGTGGGAGAAGAGAGCCGCTGCGGCCCGAGAAGCGCTGCATCCTTCGCGGATGTAAACACGCAAGGTCTCCCTAACCTCCGTGTCGGCGGCCGCCAGGGGGCCGAGCACGCGAGCAACGAACCCTCGCGCCGCGTTCTCATCGCGGGTCGCGAGCACGACAAGTGCGACGTCGTCGAACGCTGCGGCGCGCATGTTCATCGCCTGCAACATGAGACGCTGCACTTCGACCGCCTCGAAGTGGCTCCGGCGAAAACCCTCGACTCCCGTTCCGGCTGACCCAACTGCGACTCGCACGTGCGGAACCTCTTGTTCGGGGATAAGGTCAGCGGGATGCAGCGATGGGGTGATACCGCCTAGCCATAACCACAGGGACGATGAGCTGGCGGGTATGGTGAGGACGTCTCGGCTCTCGACTCGTTGGCGAATCTCGTCGGCCACCTGGCTCAGCGAGGTTTGATCCGGCGCACCGGCGTCCGTCCAGAGAACGGCCCCGATCTGTCCGCCTTGCAACTGGTATCCGAGACGATCCGAAGCACGCGACGCCTCGATGGGAGCGCCGTCGAGAACGAGCGTGACCATCTCAAACTTTCGGGCGTGAGTGCCGCGGGTCAGTGCGGACCGCTCTCGCTCGATCTGGTCGGTAAGCTCACGGATAGTTTCGGAGATCCACTTCGACAGCGAGGCGGAGGCGACGTCGAGGGCGCGGGCCAATGCGCTTCCATCTCCTGCTTCTTCAAAGCTCAGTCTCATCCAATGCCGCCAGAGGACCTCTCTCCCCGCATCGTAGGAGGCCCAGAGGTTGCGCTCCCCACCTCTGCGAAGACCCTGACGAGCGATGCCGACGACAGGAGGAGTGATAGCTGGAGGAACAATCGTGTATGGGGATGCAATCAGAGAGTCCACCCAGTGCTGGACATTGTGCCGGGTTGAAGCGAGGATCTCGGCGGACAGGGCGGGGTCGCTGCGGAAGGGCTCGTCGACCGCGGCGATCGCAGCCTTCTCGACCTCTTCCATCACTCCACTTGTCGGGTCAATTAATCGACGCGCAACGGCCCGAATGAGCGAGGCTACCGGATCCTCGGCCGGAACCTGGTCGTACAGGCTCATTCATCGCTCCTCCCCTGCCATGTGCGGAAGCCACATAAGTGACGGATTTTCTTGTGCATCATACCCTTGGCGAAAGGGCAACAACCCGTCACGATACATAGACCCGGCTACTCCAGATGTCCAATTGCGTGAGAGGAGAACCGGTGGGGCCTCAATCGCCGGGAGCGGACTGGCCGTGGACCCACCAAACGCAAGCCATGAGCAACAGCGCATCACAAGGACGTGATGCCCCGCATTTCGGATCGACGAGTCAGATCGTGGGTCGGCGCCTTGATGTGGAGCAGGTGCGTCACGCACTCACGAATTCGAGATTGGTCTCTCTCGTCGGACCCGGTGGCATCGGCAAGACACGCCTGGCGTGCGAGGTGGCCTACCGGTCACGGGCACAGTTTCCGGATGGCGTGTGGTTTTTCCGTCTGGAGGATCTCGGAGCAGGAGCGGAGGCCAGCGACGTCGAAGCCGCACTTGTCGAAGCGCTCGGGATCCCGGATCAGTCCAATGCTGACCCCGCGCTCAAGCTGTCAGGCTTCCTCAGTGGGCGTCGGTCCCTGCTGGTGGTAGACAACTGCGAGCATGTGCTTTCGGCGGTGCAGCAAGTCCTCACGAGCCTCATGAGCGCCGTCCCGGACCTGCGGGTGCTTGCCACGTCTCGGGAAGCCCTCAGCGTTGAAGGCGAGGTTCTCAGGCCCGTGCGGCCGCTCGATGTGCCGTCGCCGGGAACACCGGCCGAGCAGTTGGTGACGGATCCATCCGTGATGCTACTGACCCAGCGTGCACAGTCCGCGAAACCCGGATTCTCGGTAGACGAAACGAACAGTGAGCTGGTGATTGAGCTCTGTCGGCTGCTGGAAGGCATCCCGCTGTCCATTGAGCTGGCGGCCTACAAGCTCCGAGCCCTTGGCGTGGAAGACGTCCTCGAGCGGTTCGGCCGTAGGCTGAGTGCGTTGACCAGAACGGCCGGGGCAGTTCCAGGCTCCCGCCATCAGTCGCTGGGGGCGATGGTGGAGTGGAGCTATGACCTATGCTCGCCGTCGAGCCAGCTGCTCTGGCGGCGACTGTCAGTGTTCGTCGGTTCGTTCGATCTCCAGCTGGCCGAGATGGTCTGTGCTTTCGACGGATCCGACGAGGACGATGTGCTCGACACGATCGACCGTCTGGTCGGACAGTCCATCCTCATGGTCGAGGAAGGCAATAGGCCTGCCCGTTTGCGGTACAGGCTCCTTGCTCCCTTACGGGAAGTCGCGGTTCGACTTGCCAACGACGCAGGCGAGACGGCGACGCTGAAACGGCGACACCGCGATGCGATGATGTTGCGCGCTACCCGCGCCATGGAGGATTGGTGCGGGCCCCACCAAGGAGCGACGATCGCTGCCATGCGCCTGGACCACTCCAACTACATTGCGGCAATACAGTGGAGTGTGCGGACCGAGGGTGAGGCTAGGAAGGGACTTCAGCTGGCTGCAGCTCTGCGCTACCACTGGCTGACGAGTTCGCTGGCGGAGGGACGGAAGCGGATAGAGGTGCTTCTTGCCGACGTCGACGGTGTGACGCCCGAACGCGCCGACTGCATTGTCATCGTTATCTGGACGTGCCTGCTTCAGGGAGATCATGCCGCTGCTGAATCGTGGCTCGAGGAATTGGAGTCATTGGCCCGGCTCCTGGGAACTGAGCCGGTCGCGGCATACGCCAAGCAGCTACAAGCATTGTCGACCCTTTTCGAGGGCAAGCCGGATGAGGCAGGTGATGCCTTTCGGGTCGCCGCGGAATTGCATTGCCTCTCCGGTGATCGCTTCATGGAGCTCACGGCGAAATACATGCTCGCGGTGGCCCTCGTGTCCGACGGCCAGCCCGAGGCGGCACTAGATGTCTGCGCGGCAACACTGGCGGGTTCACAGCAGACCGACGAGCAGTCGGCTCGAGGGTATGCGTTGTGGATAGCCGGGGTCGCGCATTGGCGGCTAGGTCAGTACGAGGAAGCAGAACGCGTTGCGCGGGAGGCTCTAGAACTCCAGCGTTCCCTGGACGACGGTATTTGCGTCGCACTGACAACGCAGCTCATGGCATGGATCGCCTTTGACTGCGATGAGCTGCGCCGTGCCGGCCTGCTGCACAGGGCGGCCGAACAAGTTTGGAAGTCTCTGGCGACGTCGCTCAAAGCATTCGGACCTCAGCTCGCAGCCTTTGCCGCCGACCGCTTCGGTCGCCTGGATTCGTCACCGAACCCACCGATGCAACCCCGCTCCCCCTACGATGCGCGCCGTCGGGCGATCGAACTGGCCTTGGGGGGACCGGCCACGGAGGGGATGGTACCTAATGGCTCCAACGGCGCCCAGGCCCTCACCAGGAGGGAACTCGAAGTGGCCCGCTTGGTGGAACGGGGACTTTCCAACCGGCGGATCGCGGAGGAACTGTTCATCGCAAAGCGAACGGCGGATGGGCACCTTGAGCGCATCTTGGCGAAGCTGGGCTTCACCTCACGCGCGCAGGTTGCCGCGTGGCTGGCCAAACAGCATGCAGGAGCGCTGCAGACCGAACTTGCGGCCCGCGGGTGAGGCCGCGGGCCGCAAAGGTTAGCCTCTGCGGATGTTCATCCCGCCGTCCAGGGCGATTGCTGTGCCGTTCACAAAGGAACCTGCATCCGAGGCAAGGTATACGGCGAGTGCACCAACTTCCTCCGGCTTGCCCAGCCGCCCCTGTCCGGCGACGACCAGATCGGAAAGCGGCGTCCCTGTCGCAGCCTCCCATTCCTGGAATGCCCGTCCCATCATTGGCGTGTCGATGAATCCAGGGCAGATCGCGTTGGCTCGCACACCGAGGTCTCGCAGTTCGAGCGCCATCGCCTCTGTCAGCCGGACAACCGCGGCCTTCGTGGCCGAGTAGGCTCCCAGAAGCGGGAAGGCAACGAGGCCCGCGAGCGATGCGATGTTGATGATCGCTCCGCCACCATCGATGAGCGCGGGCACTGCGTGTTTGTACACGAGCCATGGACCGCGGAGGTTGACCGAGGTCAGACGGTCGAAGTCGTCTTGTTCGAGTTCATGGAGCGGGCCGAAGGCTTCCACTCCTGCGTTGTTCACCAGGACATCGAGTCCGCCGAGCTGCTCAACGGTCTCGCCGAGGGCCGCGGCCACGCTGTCAGCTGATGTGACGTCGAGCTTGAAGCCTACGGTTCCATGTCCGATTTCGGCTGCAGCTTGCTCCGCTCCCTCAATGTCAGCGATGGCCACTCGGGCCCCGGCGGAAACGAAGGCCGCGGCGATTGCGCGGCCTATCCCCCGATGGCCGCCGGCGAATTCGCGGCGCGAGGCGTTGTCTGCGAGGGGATCGGTGATCGGGGTGATGAGGATCTGGGCGGATAGCTGCGGACCTCCATCGTTTCGAGCGCGCAGCGCGGCCACAGCAGCGAGATTGCCGCCCGCGCTCTCACCGCCGCATCGAAACCGTCACCGCCGCCTCCTCGGACGGTAAGGTGAGCAGCACGAGCCCGTCGCATCAGAGTTGATTCGGGATCTTCTGGCCTCGTCTGCAAGACGCGTGCCGAGCTGCTCGCCTGTGCCCTACGGCGTGGACACATCGGGATCGACGCCGATTGTAGCCACTCTCGGCCGAGCTGCTCCGTGGCATTAGGCACAGAGCCCTGGCCGGGGCTCGCTTTGAATGGGGAACGACGGCCAAACTGCTTGCCGGCACTTCCGCGCATCTGGACGCTCTTCCCAAGCGCCCGCGCAGAGGCGAATCTGTCTGGGGCGGTGTGAGGCTGAGTTCCCCTGTCCCAGGTCTCGCTGTTTCTCAGTGCCGAAAGCGTGGCATGCCATAGGCGAAGTTGTCCATTTGCCTTCGATCGCTGCTCTCTTGCGTCAGCCCCACCGTTCTGTGCCCACTACAGCAGTGGCCCAGAACGGCGAAGCCGGCCTCGGGCGAGGAATCCCATCCGGCGCTTTCGAGCAAGGGGAAGGGACTGTCCTTCATTCTTGCCTGATCACAGGCGCCAACCCTTGGCCTTATCTTGTCGTTGCTGCTGCCGGGTTGGAGGCGGGACAGAGCCTTGCTGTTCCCGTCTATTCGTCGCGCTGCTGAAGGACGCCGAGTGTCAGGACTCTCTTATCGTTGTGGGACCTGACGGGAGGAGAGCTCCTGCACTGGCCCCTTCCAGCAGCATACGAACCAAGGTTTCGGCATACTCGTCGGCCATTGCCCGCAGCCGTTTCCTACTGACTAGGCGGGTGCCGTTTACGCGGTTCATGACGGCTCCATCGAGAGACTCCAGCAAGATGTTGGTGTCCATGCTGCGCGGTAGTTCCCCTCGTTCTTTTGCGCGTTCAATGATTCGCCTCACACTGAGAATCTTCTTTCGTACGACGCGTTCATGAAAAGGCTCACGCAGTTCCGGATGGTAAAGCTGATCGGCCATCATTCGCAGGAATGCAGTTCCTAGCGCGGAGAGTCGAAACTCGAATGCCTCTCGAACATACTGCAGCAGATCCGAATGCAGGGAGCCTGTGTCAATTTCGTCGTCCACGCGGTTCAAGGTCGCAATCGAAGATATGAGCAGCTCTTCCTTGCTGGGATAGCGCAGGTATAGCGCTGGCTTGCCGACTCCGGCAAGCCGCGCAACAGCTTCGAAAGTGAAACGTCCCCAACCCTCTTTGGCATAGAGTTCGACCGCAGCCTCGCAGATCTTACGGTCCATCGTGGGATCCCTGGGGCGGCCGGCCGACGGCATTCCGTCGGCCAATCGCTTTGAGGTCTGCCGATTGCCTTGTCCCACCAGGTGCTCCCCTTCGTCCTCTTCGGTCCTCCGCGAGAGTAAGCCGGGTTGTGTGGCAGCT
This sequence comes from Arthrobacter oryzae, assembly GCF_031454875.1. Taxonomy (GTDB): domain Bacteria; phylum Actinomycetota; class Actinomycetes; order Actinomycetales; family Micrococcaceae; genus Arthrobacter; species Arthrobacter oryzae_D. Next base: position 150,462 of record NZ_JAVDRQ010000011.1, on the reverse strand, counting down.
GACCGCAAGCCGATCTCTCGGATCTGGTCATCCTACATTCGAGAGGTCCTTCCTTGATCATAGGGGTAGAAGATCGCAGCCGTCTTTCCGCCTAGCCCTCGATACCCCGGAACTGCCGCAGGAAGCGGCCCATCCCGGATCGATGAGCACGTTGTACCCATCCGTGGAGATCAAAGGAGCACTTTGTGACGTCGACCCTTAAACCGCTTCCGGAAATCTTGATCAACCAGATTGCCTCGGCACCGGCTGCGGCCGCGCTGTCGTCGCTCGGTGTCACCGGGAGGTCACCTTGCCCGAAATCGAAGCCACCGGGGTCAGGAACAGAGGTCGAGCCGCGACGCAAGCTACGACTGTGATCACCGTCGAGACTGCGAACAGCGAGAATCCGATCCAGCTCTCGTCGTTTCGGGCCGCGTACATGTGGTTGAGGTTGTTCAGGGCACCAGTAGTCAGGACGAGAAGAACGTGCACGACGATGAACGCGACGAGGAACATCATCGTCGGGTAATGCATGCGGCGGGCCAGCTCCGCCGGGTAGACACGCGTCAATGTTCCCTCCGCAGGCCACAATGGTGACATACGCAGTCCCGTCAAAATCGCCAGCGGGGATGCGATGAAGACGACTGCGAAATACGAAAGCAGTTGAAGTCCGTTGTAAGCGATCCACCCGTCTTCTGACGGCCACTGGAGCGATGCGTACTGGATGGCTGCCGAGAGCGCATTGGGGAACGCATCCCAATCAGTTGGAACAATGCGGGTCCAATGGCCCGTTGAGAAGATCAGTACGTAGAAGAGGGCACCGTTGATGACCCACATTGCGTCCAGGCTCAGATGTAGCCAGAGGATGAGGCTGATCTTCTTCGGAGGGCGTTTCAACCGGAGCAAGCCCTTGTTGTTACGAGTCCAGAAAGCCTCTGGCCGAGTCTGCGTCCGCACCTGCCATCCGGTGCGGACAATAAGGATCATGAAGAAGGCATTGAATGCGTGTTGCCAGTTCAGCCAAGCCGGAAGACCGTCCGGGCCAGAACTAGGCCTTGCAACCTGACCCGGGTATCGGGCGAGGAACGCGGCGACGTCCGGTTGTTCGCGGAGCCAGCGGGCGGCCAGCGCGAACAGTGCCAGGGCGAGCAGGGCAGTGGGCACGACCCACAGAAGGCTGCGCCAGCGGATTCCCGTGCCCTCGTTTCGAGTCGGGCTCATTTCTTACGGGCCTCAATCTCATCGATCAATTGTGGGACAACTGTGAAAACGTCTCCGACGATACCGAAGTCGGCAATCTCGAAGATCGGTGCGTCGGCATCCTTGTTGATGGCAACGATCGTCTTCGCAGTCTGCATTCCGGCCCGATGTTGTATGGCTCCAGAGATGCCGAGGGCGACGTAGAGCTGGGGCGAGACAGTGGTTCCCGTCTGGCCAACCTGATACGTCTGGGGGACGTATCCGGCATCAACGGCAGCGCGCGAGGCACCGACCGCGGCGCTCAAGGTATCAGCGAGGCTCTCCACTAGGGCGAAGCTCTCCTTTGAGCCAAGGCCTCGGCCCCCCGAGACAACTTTCGCGGCACCCTTGAGGTCGATGCGCCCCTCAACGAGTGGCGCCTCAGCCAGGTCTTCTGCAACGGCGGCAGGTCCGTCAATTGAGATCTCGCAATGGATCACCCGACCAGAGGCGGCCGGAGCCCCTTGTTCAATGGCCTGTCCCTGTTGGATCGTGAGGATTGGCAGTCCGGCGTCGATAACCGAATCCACCGTGTATGCACCCCCGAAAACGGAGCTGGTGGCTACAACACGATCGTCCTGCAGGCGGACGTCGACGACCTCGTAGTTGCCTGCTCCGCCAACCCGCACGGCAAGACGCCCGGCCACATCTCTGCCGTCGATGGAGCTGGAGACGAGAACGGCAATGGGTGAGACCGCGGTTATGGCCTTATGCAGGGCTGCCACTTGAGGCAGCACCGGAGTGGTCCCGGCTTCGGGGCACTCAGCGAGGAACACCTCCTCAGCTCCGAGGGCGCCGAGACGGGGGGCCACGTCGTCCCCGCGACCCGGAGGGGTTACAACCACCGCGATCGGCCTGCCCAGCCTGGAGGCGGCCGCCAGCAGGTGGGCGGCGGATTTTGCCGCCTGGTACGACGGCGTCAGGTCGATAAGTACGAGCACATTCATGTCAGCGTCTCCTCAGATGAGTCGTTCGGCCGCGAGGAAGGCGGCGAGTTCGGCGGCGGCTACGCCATCGTCCACCACGATTCGTCCAGCGGTTCGTGCCGGCCGTTCCACAGCTCCCAGCACGACCGATCTCGCAGCAGAAGGGATCGAGATTCCGAGCTGGTCTAGCGACATCCTCACGATCGGCTTGCGTTTGGCGGAGAGGATGCTCTTGAAGCTCGGGAAGCGGGCTTCGGGCATCCTCTCGGTGATGGTCACGAGAGCAGGCAATGGAGCGCTCAGGCGCTGGGTTCCGGTGTCGATCACACGGGTGCCGGAAGCCCGGTCGTATGCAAGCTCCAGGTCGTCCAGCGCGCTCAAGAGGGGCAGACCCAAACGTTCGGCCACCATGGCCGGCACAACTCCGGACCGGCCGTCGGTCGATACGTTGCCTGCGATGATGACGTCCGGTGAGACGGTTTCGATTGCCCCGGCAAGGGCAATCGAAGTGGCGACCGCGTCGGCACCTTCCAGTGCCTGATCGATGACGTGGACTGCCGAATCCGCGCCCATGGCCAGAGATTTGCGGAGCGCCTCTGCGGCCGCATCAGGTCCGACGGAGATGGATACTATCTCAGTCTTCTTGTTCCGATCGCGGAAGGCGAGTGCGGCCTCCAGCGCGCGTTCGTTGATCTCATCGATCACCAGCTCGCCGTCCCGGCGAACCCGCGCAGTGCGCGAGTCGAGGCTGCGTTCGCCCCAGGTGTCCGGAACCTGCTTGATTAGGACTGCGATCTTCATCGGTTCTCCTCAGGGGAGGAGGCGCGGGCGGTTTTGTCGTGCACAGGAACTCTCCTTCGAGTCGCGGGTGAGGTGCGAGCATCTCCGTTCTCAATATCATACGCATTCCGTACGATTTTGAAAGAGGGTTACGTACGAAATCGGAATGAAATTTGAGCTCGGCCTATTGCGTACGGCAAGCGACCGAAATACAGTGAGGTGCAAGACTCCGATTCACCGGGGTCTTGACGACAAACAAACGCCGCAGTGGTGCGCCGAAGCCGCCGCCGCTGCAATTCCCTCTTCAGAGGAAGACAGACGGTGGAACAGGACTTTCAAGACATCCTCATCGGCCGCGCCGGCACGGCCGGACGCGTTGCACGCAGCACACACGACCGTGTGTTCGCCCACGCGTCGGGCATCCCGGCCGGCGACTCACTGATCGATCTAGGAGGTCACCCGTGACCATCGCCAGCCCCAGCGCCCAGTGGCAGATCCACTCGGGCCTGGACGCCCTCGGCGTCTTCGAAAATCGGAAGTCTGACTTCACCCTGGACGACGAACAGCAATCGTTACGTCATGGTGTGGCTTCCATCCTCGCCAAGAGCTGCACAACGCGACAGCTAAGGGATCTCGGAAGCGTCTCGTTCAGCTCGTCATTGCTCGGCCAGCTTGCGGAATTCGGCCTCTTCGCTGCCGGACTCCCCGAAGAACTTGGGGGTGCTGAGGTTGGCCTGGGATCGCTTGTGGCGGCGGCAGAGGTCCTCGGCGAGGCCTTTGCACCGGTGCCGTTCGCCGACATGATTGCAGGCCTTCGGGCGGCAGCGCGTGTAGCGGAACCGGCGACGGGCCTCAACCAGCTATTCGACGGAGTAGAGCCCGTTACTGTAGCGCTGGAGGACCTATCGCGGCCCCAGACCCTACCGGCGGGATGTGTGGCCCGCTGGGTAGTTGGATGGCGCGGGGATGACCTTGTCGTCATCCAGCGCCACGCAACCCCTGCGTGGCGGCCCAACGCGGCAGGCATGCCCCTCGGAAGCTGGACGCCCGGGGACGGCAGCATCGAGTTCGTGCTCAATGATGCCGGTTATGCGCGACGCCAGCTAGTAACCGAATGGCGACTTCTCACCGGCGCAGCTCTGGTTGGCGTTGCCCGCACGGCGCTGAGGTATGCGGTGGACTTCGCCACGGTTCGGGAAACAAGGGGAGTGCCGATCGGCGCCCTTCAGGCAATATCGCACAAACTCGCCGACGTCAAGATCGCTCTCGACGCCGCGGGCAACCTGATTCGCCAAGCCGCCTGGTTCCAGGAAAACGAACCCGAGAGCAGGCCTGAGCTGCCGGCCTTGGCATTCGCGGGAGCCGTGAGAGCTGCTTCCTTTGGGGTCCATACTGCGGTACATATACACGGAGGCCAAGGGGTTTCGCTCGAATCAGACGTCACACTTGCCTTCACGCGAGCCCGGGCGTGGGGACTTTTTTCCGGGCACCCGGATCGACTGGTGGCCGACTCTGGTGCCTCGATCCTCCATCGGTCCTATGAGCACTGAGTAGAAGGACAGCCAAGTGGATTTCTCAACTTTTGATACTTCCCCCCGTTACCAGGAGTTCCGGGGCCGGGTCCGCGCTTTCCTTGATCGAGAGCTGACTCCCGAGGTTCGCGCAGAGGCAGAAGCGCGTTCTGACGAGCATCACCCCGGCTTCTTCAGAGCACTCGGGCGGGAAGGCTGGATCATCCCAGATCTGGGGTCAAGCGAAGGCGGAGCCGATCTGGACTTCTGGGAGTACGAAATCCTCGACGCCGAGCTGGAGGCCGCACAGGCTCCGATTATCAATGTCTTCACGACGCGGATGATCTTCCCGTCAATCCAGCGCTTCGCCCGCGATGAGGTGCGGGACAAAGTCATTGCTGAAGTCGTCTCCGGTCAGACGGCGTTGACTCTCGGATACACAGAACCGAGCGGGGGATCCGACATTGCGGACGCCCGAACGCGAGCACGCCGAGAAGATGACGGTTCCTGGACCATCAACGGCTCGAAGGTTTTCATGACAGGCGCCCACCATGCCAAATACACCTTCCTCCTGACCACCTCCGACCCTTGTGCCAAGAAGGGGCAAGGACTGACTATGTTCGTGGTCCCGCTCGACCTGCCGGGAGTCCAGATCGATCCGATCTGGACTCTCGGTGAGCGGACCAACACCGTCTTCTTCGGCGATGTCAAGGTGCCTGATATCTACCGGCTCGGCGACATCGGCGAAGGCTGGGAGGTGCTCCAAGGTCCGCTCGATGCCGAGCACGGCATCGGCGGAGCAGCCGAGGGGCACCACGGCGACACTGGCGTCCTCTACCAGCGCCGCTTGGCTCATGGGCTCCGCTACGGTCTGCAATGGGCAATGAGCCATGGCATCGACCCGCAAGATTCTGCGACGGCACGCGTTATCGGCGAGACGGCGCTCCGGCTGATGCTCAGTGGCGCCACGAAGGGGCTCACCGCGCGTGTGCTCGCCGCCCAGAATTACATTGACGGCATCGACGACCTGGTTTCCTTGACCGGTGAGGACTCCCTTGTGGACGACATCCAGGAGCCCGCTGGACAGCTCGGAGTGCTGCAGCGCCAAGCTCAGGTTTCCACGATCTACGGCGGGACTGTCGAGGTGTTCCGCAACCTTATTGCCCGCGAACTCGGGCTGCCCAAGCCCGCGTACAAGCAATAGTTCATGGCGCGGGCCCCCGGCTCGGGGCCGCCCATGCGAGGTCGACGCCCAAGCGACGAAGCGGTGGTGCAGATGAAATTTGAGATCAAAGCCCGACGGCTTTGAGGCAGCTGCGGCATTAGGCATCGGCCTTACAGCAATAAGCGGTTGCTATCAGACGCGAACACGCGCGGGCAGCAATGTGCCGATTACCTTGAGAAAATGTAACCTCCTTGACAGGGCCGTGCGCCTCGAAAGCGCACCTTTGTCAACGGCTTCAAGGCAGGGATAGATTTTTTCACCAGCAAGGGCACAAACAACATCGGGCCGCAAAAGGACGACGCTGGAGCCGCTCGAAGGCGTACGGACATTCGCAAGTTTGAGTATCGGCGGTCGAGTGGGCCCATGACATCCGTGACGGCGGAACAGCGACTGTAATCTACCGCCACACCATCACCACCGCAGGATCCATGCTGGCCCAGATTCGGATCGCGCTCTCGGCCCTCTGAGAGAGCCTCACACTGGTCTGCAGGAGTACCTCGAGGTGCCCGATCGGGCCCCATTCCTGGCAGACAAGCTCCCCGAACAGCGTTGTGCGCTCTCGTCAATTCCGTGGGAAGGTGTCCGTTGAACTCCTCCAGCTTCGGAAGCAGTGAAGAAGGAGCCGGTGGTGGGGGCGAGACCGCACTTTGGGAGGGCGAAAGTCGGCAGGAGGTTCCTTCCAGCCCCCGCCCAACCTCGCCATCATCCTCCGTCTCCTCCGATGCCGGGCGGTCACGCCCGGGAGAAGAAGCAATCACTAGAGCCGCCTGAGATTCTGGCCAACCTTCTAACGTCAAATTGTGGACTTCGATGCGAAGGGCATGACGGCTGAGCAATTTCACTACTTCCTGGGTGATGATGGCGGGTTCACATCCGTCCACATGGACGGACTCGGTCTGGCTGCGAGTGAATTTCTTCCAAAGGGTCGATGGCCGCCCACACCAGCCTCGGCCAAGTTGCCGCGTGGCTGGCCAAACAGCATGCAGAGCCCCAGACCGAACTTGCGGCCCGCGGCTGAGGCCGCGGGCCGCAAAGGTTAGCCTCTGCGGATGTTCATTCCGCCGTCCAGGGCGATCGCGGTGCCGTTCACAAAGGAACCTGCATCCGAGGCAAGGTAAACGGCGAGTGCACCAACTTCCTCCGGCTTGCCCAGCCGCCCCTGTCCGGCGACGACCAGATCGGAAAGCGGCGTCCCTGTCGCAGCCTCCCATTCCTGGAATGCCCGTCCCATCATTGGCGTGTCGATGAATCCAGGGCAGATCGCGTTGGCTCGCACACCGAGGTCTCGCAGTTCGAGCGCCATCGCCTCTGTCAGCCGGACAACCGCGGCCTTCGTGGCCGAGTAGGCTCCCAGAAGCGGGAAGGCAACGAGGCCCGCGAGCGATGCGATGTTGATGATCGCTCCGCCACCATCGATGAGCGCGGGCACTGCGTGTTTGTACACGAGCCATGGACCGCGGAGGTTGACCGAGGTCAGCCGGTCGAAGTCGTCTTGTTCGAGTTCATGGAGCGGGCCGAAGGCTTCCACTCCTGCGTTGTTCACCAGGACATCGAGTCCGCCGAGCTGCTCAACGGTCTCGCCGAGGGCCGCGGCCACGCTGTCAGCTGATGTGACGTCGAGCTTGACGCCTACGGTTCCATGTCCGATTTCGGCTGCAGCCTGCTCCGCTCCCTCAATGTCAGCGATGGCCACTCGGGCCCCGGCGGAAACGAAGGCCTCGGCGATTGCGCGGCCTATCCCCCGATGGCCGCCGGTGATAAGCACCCGTTTGCCGTTCATGGTCACAGTCTGTCTCCCTCCTTCTGTCTGCGTCATCGGACCGTCACTGTGCTTTCTGCCTCGGTGAAGATCGGCACGAGGAAGTCCGCTATCGCGCTCTGGATCTCCGCTACCTTCGGGATGGGAGCGGAGAAGGAGTATGCGGTGTGGAAGAGGCCGTCAAACCGGCGGAGTACGGTCCGGATGCCCGCCGCCTGGAGGGCGCGTGCATAGTCCTCGCCTTCGTCCCGGAGAGGGTCGATCTCCATCGTAATGACAAGGGTCGGGGGGAGCCCATCGAAGTTGGACGCCTTGGCTGGAGCGACGAGGGGTGACTGCAGATCCCGCGGGTCGGCCGCATACAGGGAGCTCATGCGCTTGCCCAGCTCGACCGAGATGATCGGACCATGCGCGAATTCGCGGCGCGAGGCGTTGTCGGCGAGGGGATCGGTGATCGGGGTGATGAGGATCTGGGCGGATAGCTGCGGACCTCCCTCGTTTCGAGCGCGCAGCGCGGCCACGGCAGCGAGATTGCCGCCCGCGCTCTCACCGCCGACCGCAAGGCGGGTAGGGTCTCCGCCGTACTCCTGAATGTGGTCTGCGACCCATTGCAGGGCTTCGAAGGTGTCGTCGGTGGCAGCCGGGAAAGGGTGTTCGGGTGCGAGGCGGTAGTCAGGGGAGACCACCAGCGCACCTGTGCGGGCAGCGAGTGTTGCGCTGGGTTCGTGGAAGGCGTCGAGGCTGCCGCCGATCCAGCCCCCGCCGTGGATGAACACGATCACCGGCAGGGGTCCGTCCCCGACTGGCGGCCGGTACAGGCGGGCGGTGCGTGGTCCTCCAGCCCCTGAATACTCGACTTCGGTGATCGCGACTCCCGTTGGCACTGGGAGCTGCATTAGCGCGAAACTGTCCATTGCCGCGCGGGCCTCTTGGAGCGAGGCCTCTTCCAGCGGCTTCTGTCCCATGTTCATCATGCCGGCCAGCAGGAACGCCGCCGCCCCATCCAGCCGCACGAGGCTTGGAATCGGCCGCTGCTCGCCGTCGAAGGAGAAGCCTGAGAAGCCGCGGGCCTCGGCCTCAGCCGTGATGGCCCGGAACAGGGGAGCTCCGGTGAACAGGGAAAGCGGTGACCGGGGCTTCTCGGAGATGTTGTCTCCCATGTACCAGGTGGGTGCGGTTGGGAACAGCGTCGCATTCGCGACTTCGCGGACGAGCTGGTCATACCGCTCTTCGGCGGCTTCCGTGACCTCCACCGCACGGACGGCGTTGCCGTCGGCTTGCGCGATCAGCGCGCTCACGAAGTCGACGCTATCCTCGATGGCAATCGGGTTGTTGAAGAGCGCCGCCGGACCCTGGGGACCGTTGATGTGGAAGAGGTTGGGGAAGCCATATGTGGCGGTGCCGAGATAGGCGCGCTGTCCGTTCGACCACCGCTTGTCCAGCGTCAGTCCGTCGCGCCCGACGACGCCCATCTGCATGAGTGCCGCGGCGCCGACATCGTAGCCGGTCGCGAGCACGATGACGTCGAACTCGAACTCCTCGGCCGTGGTGGCGAGCCCCGTCGAGGTGATTCGCTCGATCGGGGTCGCACGAGCATCGACGAGGCGCACATGCGGCAGGTTGAACGTCTCGTAGTACCCACTTTCGAAGGTTGCGCGTTTGACGCCGTATGGGTGGTTGTTCGGTGAGAGCAGTTCAGCGGTCTCCGGGTCGTTCACCCGCTCGCGGATGCGCTCCCGGATGTAGTCCTGGGCGGTCTTGTTCGCCTCGAGGTTGTAGATAAGATCGAAATATGTGGAGGTGAGCATGCGGAATCCGCCGCCATCGTAGTACTCGTCGTAGACCCTGCGGCGCTCCTCAGGGGTGTCCCAGAGGGCCGAACGCTGTGCCCGCGGGTATGCGGCCCCTGCAAGACTCGCACGTGATTCGTCACGCAGCCTCGGATAGTCGGCGACGACCTGCTCGAACTCTTCGTCGGTCATCGGGCGATTCCCTAAGGGGCACGCGAAGTTGGCGGTGCGCTGGAAGACGGTCAGAGAGGCGACGCCCTTGGCGATGGCTTGGATGACTTGGATCCCGGTCGACCCGGTGCCGATGACTGCAACGCGCTTGCCCGTGAGATCGACGCCAGCGGCGGGCCAATCCCGTGTGTGCAGCACGGTGCCGCGGAAGTCCTCCTGCCCGGGGAAGTCGCTACGCTTCACCACTGAGAAGCTGCCGGCCGCGTTAATGAAGTAGCGCGCCTCCGTGACGGCGCCGTCATCGGTGCGCACTATCCAGCGCGCCGTCTCCTCGTTCCAGACGGCCGAAGTGACGCGGGTGTTGAACCGGAAGCTGCGTCGCAGGTCGAAGCGATCGCAGACGTGCTCCAGGTAGGAGAGGATCTCGGGCTGGGCGGCAAACCGCTCACTCCAACGCCACTCACGCTGGAGATCCTCATCGAAGGAGTAGGAGTAGAAAATGCTTTCAAAATCGCAGCGGGCACCGGGGTATCGGTTCCAGTGCCAAACTCCCCCGGGGCCGGCCCCGGCGTCAAAGGCCTGCACGGAGAGGCCTTGGAGGTTGCGGAAGCGGTGAACAGCGTACAGGCCGGAGAACCCGGCTCCTACGACGACGACGTCGATTGATTGGTGACTCATGACACACCAATCTGGTGGAGGGCGGCTTCCTGCGCAGGCGTCAAAGTACCCCCCGCCATACCTGCAGGCATACCTGTTTCTGCCCTCACTCCCTCGCGACCTCCCCCAAATATGCATTTTCCATCTGCAGGACTGTCATACGTGTGCATAAAGCACTTGTGCAAACTGCCTAGGTTGCCCGAGTCTTCTTCGAAGGCTGATCACAGCGCAATGGAGCACGAAGGGTTTTCCATGTTCACCCATATCAGCGTCGATACGTCGAACGGTCTCGATCCGGCACGTACTCGGCACAACCTGGCACAGCTGCTGGAACGCAGTGCCGAAATCTACCCAGAGCGAACCGCCTTGGTCATGGGAGAGACGCGTCTCTCCTACGCAGAGGTGAATGCGGCCGCGAATCAGGTTGCGAACCTGCTCGCCTCGCACGGCTTAGGACTCGGAGACCGCGTTCTGCTTTCGATGCCCAACATCCCCTACTTCAGCATCGCCTACTTCGGGATCTTGAAGACGGGAGCCACCGTCATTCCACTCAATGTTCTGCTCAAGTCGCGCGAGATCGCCTACCATCTCCGTGACTCGGGCGCCCGCGGATACATCGCGTTCACAGGAACGCCGGAGCTTCCCATCGGGGAATCGGTCCAAGAGGCCGTCAGTGAGAACACCGCGACGAGCCTCTTTCTGGTCGATCCTGGGGCAGCGCTTCCATGGGCTTCCCAGTCCACGTCTTTCGAAACGGCCCAGGTGGGGCCAGACGAAACGGCGGTCATTCTCTACACCTCCGGCACGACAGGACAGCCCAAGGGCGCAGAGCTGCGTCACCGGAACATGCTGGACAACGCCCTGTGCGCAACTGCGATGTTCAAGTGCTCAGAGGACGAACCCGATGTCTCTCTGGCAGTCCTCCCCCTGTTCCACTCCTTTGGCCAGACGATCGTCCAGAATGTGGGCTTTGCCCACGGGGGCACCATCATTCTTATGCCGAGATTTGAAGCGAGGGCTGTGCTCGATCTGATGCTGAAGGAGCGCGTCACGCTCTTCGCTGGCGTTCCGACGATGTTTTGGAGCCTGCTGAGAGTCCCCGGCGAGACCGAAGATTTTCACGTCCTCGCTGAGCACCTGCGTGTGGCTATCTCGGGCGGCGCAGCGCTTCCCGGTGAGATCCACCGTGAGTTCAACGAGCGGCTCGGAGTGCCGATCCTCGAGGGCTACGGCCTGTCTGAGACGTGCCCGATGGCGTCCATCTCCGCCGCCTATGGGACGGAAGCGCGTGTGGGGTCGGTGGGTGTTCCTATCCCTGGGGTGGAGATGAAGCTGATCAACGACGACTGGAGCGAGGTCGCTTTGCCCGGCGCTATCGGCGAAATCGCCATCAAGGGCCACAACGTGATGAAGGGATACTTCAATCGTCCAGAGGCGACCAGTGAAGCGATGCGCGATGGCTGGTTTCGTTCAGGCGATCTGGCCCGGAAGGATGCAGACGGCTACTACTACATCGTGGACCGCTCAAAGGACCTGATCATACGAGGCGGATTCAATGTTTACCCCCGTGAGATCGAAGAAGTCCTTATGACGCACCCTGCGGTGTCGCTCGCGGCGATCATCGGGGTGCCTCATGAACGTCACGGCGAAGAGGTGAAAGCCGTCGTGGTCCTCCGATCTGGGGCCAAGGTCAGCGAAGCCGAACTCATCGAATGGATACGGGAACGAGTTGCGGCATACAAGTACCCCCGCATCGTCGAGTTTGTCGAGAGCATGCCTATGACCACTACCGGCAAGATCCTGAAGCAGGAGCTCAAGAGCTCCTGCTGAACGCGGAACGGGTGCGACATCGGGCCCAGGGCGTGTCTCTCGACTCGGTTGAGAGACACGCCCTGGGCTTCTGAGTGAGCTCTGCCTGTCGGACGGGGCAGTGCGAGCGGAGCGAGCTCTGCTCCCAGGTCCAGGGAAGCGCCACCTCTGTACCGTCATAGCCAGCATGGTGTAGCGGGGTCATCCACCGGTATCAGCCCGGATCCCACGGCGTGACAGGCAGACCGAGGTGGGGTCGTGGGACCCCTGTCCAGCTTCAACGGAATCCGGGACCCGATCCCTCGGTGCCGCCGGCGGGAATCGATCTGCCGATCAGCGTGGACTCCATGATCAACCGAGCCGGTCCTGCCGCACTCGCCCGAACAGCGGAACGGCGGAACCTGAGACAGCAGTCCTTGCTGTGCGCACGGAGAAATCGCGCGCGGGCGCGTCGAGGGCCGTTTCGGCGGCCAGCGGCCCACTGCAGCCGGAAGACCTGAGCTGCCCGTGCCCGCTGGGCCGAGACAGGCTCATGTCCTCGCTGTCGGTAGCAGGTCGTCAACGCGCGCTGGCTGGTCCTCGTCGCGCGCTGCCTCGGCAATCAATCGCCGACAGCGTTGACGTGCGAGGTTCATGAGGTGGAGCAGAAGCTCGGGCAGCATCCGCATGCTGTAGTCATCTGCGGTGTCGGTGACGGTCGAAAACTGAGCCATAGTGACGGCGGCGGAGTTCAGCGGTCGTTGCAACGGTTTATGGTTCTAGCGCCGGTGAAGTCAGTTTAGCCAGGTGCTCCATGGGACTCTGCCAACCCAGGATTTCGCGTGGTCTGCGATTGAGTTCAGCGGCGACCCTGGTGAGGTGTTCGGGGCTGTGGACGCCGAGGTCTGTTCCTTTCGGGAAGTACTGCCGAAGCAGTGGCCATTAGTGTTCTCGTTTGAGCCGCGCTGCCAGGGCCTCGCGGGATCACAGAAATACACCGGAATCAGCGTCTGCCGCGTAAAACCCTGATGGCAAGCCATTTCAGTGCCCTGATCCCAGGTCAAAGAACGGCGCAGGTGCGGCGGGAGCGGGCTCATCGAATCAGCTAGCCGATCGCGCAGATTCTCAGCACCACGGTTCCCTGCCAAGTGCACGAGGATGAATGAAGCGAGTGGTCCGTTCGACCAGTGTGGCGATGGCCGAGCGACCGCCCTTCCCAATGATTAAATCGCCCTCCCAATGCCCGGTACTAATCTGCCGAGCACTTCCGCGGGCCTGTCCCGGATCATCACCATGTCCGGGAAACGCCTGGTCCGGTGCTCCTTTCGGCGGCGCGGCCGGCGGCCAGTCCGTCCGCTGCGCAGCGATACAGCAGGGTCCACGGCCAAATCCAGGCTTCCGCGCCCATATAGGGCTTGATAAACAGTCTCGGGGACGACGTGCATCTCGGGTTGTCCCGGGAAATTAGCGCGTAGACGGTTGCTGATCTGGCGGGGGCTCCAGCGTTGCTTCAGATGTTCACGCACGAACTCCTGCAGCTCGGGGTTGGCTGCTATCTTGCCGGGCCGCTGGCGGCTCCGTCTACGTTCGGCGCTGCGCTGTGCTGTCCGCGGACGATAGTTGCCAGAGGGTTCGTGAATGTCCGGCGAATCTCTCTGCTCACGGTGGACGGACTGCGCCCGAGTTCCAATGCGATAGCGCGGATGCTCCGCCCGGCATGCAGGAGGTCCGCGATCGTGATCCGTTCGGACTCGGAGAGAAATCGGGCAGAAATCGCGGCTGGTCTTAGACGGGAGATGGGAGCGATCTTTTTGACGTCGCCGGACTTCAGAACAACTGTATGACCGTGCCGCCATCGAGTGCCGGAACTACGGCTGATTCCGACGATTCGGCATTCGGAATTGCCCATTCCCTGTTTCATCAGCTGATCATAGTGAGCCCGTGCAGCGTTCTTTGGAGGGGCACCCGTGACTTTCGTGGTCGTTTCATATCTGCCAATTGCAACTCCTAAAAGCTCAGGTGTTGCAACGACCACTAGACGCCAAGCCCACGAAACGGCTCACTTTTCGACCGGCGCTGACATGCGGCTCATCGCCTTGATGATCGCCGACGACTCGTCTGATCCGAGTCTCTCCTGGAACACACGTACTTCGCGGTCGATCGTGGAGAGGATCTGCTCACGCTCTTTGTGCAGCAAGTCCTTGGTGGCCCGCACCGACTCATAGGGGACCTCTCGGAGTCGCTCGGCATAGGAGAGCGCGCGAGACAGCGCTTCACCGTCCGCGACCACCTCGTTTATCAGTCCCGCTCTCAGGGCCACATCAGGCGGGAATGGGTCCCCGAAGAGAAGAAGCTCGGCGGCGAGCTTGGGGCCCGCGACCCGTGGAAGGAGGAGCGATGAACCGCCTTCAGGTGTGAGACCGAGGCGGGTGAAGGGCATTCTGAACTTGGCTGAGCGAGCAGCGACTGCAAGGTCACAATGCAGCAGCATGGTACTGCCGATGCCGATGGCCGGCCCTTCGACCGCAGCGATGATTGGCGTTCTTGCGAGCACGAGGGCACGGAGGAAGTTGACCGCGGCGGACGAATCAGTGTCGGCGAGAAAGTCGGCTAGGTCATTGCCGCTCGTGAACGAGCCTCCTGCTCCTACGATGACAATGGCGCGGGTATTTGGCCCAGCCTCGGCCGCCGCAATTGCATCGGTCATGGCTGAGTACATCGTCCTGTCAATCGCGTTCTTCTTGTCCGGCCGATTGATGGTGATCTGCTGCACGCCCTCCAGGGGGGTGGTCACGTCGATGCTCACTCGGCGCCCCTTCTCTGAAACTTGCGCTTCCCCCGCGTCATGCGAAGAGGAGGCTGACGAACTCCGCGGAGCAAACCGGCTTCTCGATGCCTTCTGCGGCAATAGTGACGTGGAAGACTGCCTGCGCCCCCTTCGCATTGCGTTCGACGGAACCGAGCTTGACCGAACCACGCAAGCGAGAGCCGACGGGAACCGGTGCTGGAAAGCGCACTCGATTGCATCCATAGTTGACAAGCATCGAAATGCCGTCAATGTGCACTGTTTCCTGAAGGATGACAGGCACGAGAGAGAGGGTGAGGAACCCGTGCGCAATCGTTCCGCCAAACGGTCCGTCTTCGGCACGCTTCGGATCGACGTGGATCCACTGGTGGTCGCCCGTCGCTTCGGCGAATCGGTCAATCATCTCTTGGGTGATGACATGCCAGTCGCCTTCACCCAGGCTCTGCCCGACGAGGCCATCGAGCTCATCAATACCGCGCAGACTCTTCGTCTCCATGTCAGCTCCGCGGCCCTCCGGCGACGTACAGCACCTGGCCGGACACATAGGACGCGTCCTCACGGACGAAGTATGCGACGGCACTTGCGACGTCCTCTGGCTGGCCGGCCCGCTGTACGGGGACTTCGCGAATAGCACGTTCTGTGAATTCGTCGAAGGTCAGCCCGACGCGTTCCGCCGTGGCGCGCGTCATGTCGGTGACGATGAATCCCGGTGCGACCGCGTTGACGGTCACACCGAACCGGCCGAGTTCCAAGGCAAGAGTCTTGGTGAAGCCCTGGATCCCGGCCTTCGCGGCTGAATAGTTCGCCTGGCCGCGGTTGCCGAGGGCGGAGACACTGGAGAGATTGACAATTCGTCCCCATCTTGCGGTTGTCATGTGACGCTGCACCGCTCGGCTGACCAGGAACGCGCCACGCAGATGCACGGCCAGGACGGTGTCCCAGCTCTCGGCGTTGAGCTTGTGGAGCAGATCGTCCCGGGTGATTCCCGCGTTATTAACGAGGACGATTGGCGGTCCGAGTTCCTTCTCGACTTGTGCAATGGCAGCTTCCACTGAAACTTCGTCCGTAACATCGACTCCGACGGCAACGGCACTTTGTCCAGTTTCACGGATGGCTGCGACGACGGGTTCGGCTGCCTCGGCGTCGAGGTCGAGGACGGCTACCGCGAAGCCCTCGTGAGCGAGGCGTCTAGCCACCGCTTCGCCGATTCCCCGCGCTCCGCCTGTCACAACGGCGACTGGTTTATTCTGGTTCACTTCCGAAAGTTCCTTATCTTTGATTGCTTGATCAACTGAGGCGCTCGATGACCATCGCCATGCCCTGTCCGCCCCCAACGCACATCGTCTCTAGCCCGAACTGGGCGTCGCGCGTCCGGAGGTTGTTCAGGAGCGTCGCTGTGATTCGGGCGCCCGTCATTCCAAACGGATGCCCGAGGGCGATAGCGCCCCCGGAGACGTTGAGCCGTTCTTCGTCGATTCCGAGGGTGCGAGCCGAGGCCACCACCTGGACGGCGAACGCTTCATTGATCTCGAACAGGTCAATGTCGCCAACGCCTAGACCGGCGTTCTTGAGTGCCCCTCGTGTCGCCTCGACAGGACCCAGGCCCATCACCTCGGGCGAGAGTCCGCTCACGCTCGTCGAGACAATGCGGGCCAGAGGCTCGACCCCGAGTTCCTTCGCCCGGACGTCCGACATCACAACGAGGGCCGCCGCGCCGTCGTTGAGGGGGCAGGCGTTCCCTGCCGTGACCGTTCCGTCTGGACGGAAGACCGGCTGAAGCTGCTCGAGTGCATCGTGCGTCGTCCCTGGACGCGGCCCATCGTCACTGTCGATGGTGCGATCATCGGGGAGGTGGACAGGCGTGATTTCCCGCGCAAAGAACCCTTCTGCAATCGCACGTTCGGCACGATTCTGGCTGAGGACTGCGAAGGCGTCCTGCTGCTCCCGGGAGATTCCCATCAGTTCGGCCACATTCTCAGCCGTCTGCCCCATATCGATGTAGGCGTCAGGCAGAGCGCCGGAGTCCCGCGGGTCCTCCCAACGATCGCCTCCGCCTTTGGCCCGTCGACTTGTGCGGGCAACGGCATCGTCAAACTGCGGATTGTAGGTGCCGGGAAGGAAGTCTGCGGTCCCTTTCCCGAATCTGCTCACCGTCTCAACTCCCGCGGACACGAACGCGTGTCCCTCGCCAGCACGGATCGCATGAAAGGCCATGCGTGTTGTCTGCAGACTTGAAGCGCAGTAGCGGTTCACCGTGACACCGGGAACGGGGTCCAGGCCGGCTAGTACGGCGACAATGCGCGCCATGTTGTAACCGGCCTCACCCGCGGGCTGACCGCACCCAAGGAGCAGGTCGTCGATCTCCGTTGGGTCGAGCTGCGGCACCTGAGCCAGGGCTGCCTGCACCATCTGGACTGCAAGGTCATCGGCCCGCATGTCGACTAGAGAGCCCTTGTTCGCTCGTCCGATCGGGGACCGCGCGATGGCGGCGATCACGGCTTCGGGCATCGAAGCTCTCCTTCATTAGTTCACGGGCCATAGACAAGCGCCCGACTTCTGTGCAACATATTTCTATGCAACATATTGCATGAACGCTAGGTCGCGCAAGACCCGCTGGGCCAATGCCTCACATGGCTCATCGCATATCAAGGAGCAAAATGCCGCTGCCCGCTGAGATTCTCGCCTCTCTGACACTGCCTGTCGTTGCCTCACCGATGTTCATCGCGTCGGGCCCAGAGTTGGTCGCCGCCCAATGCCAAGCCGGTGTGATCGGTTCATTCCCCGCGCTCAACGCACGCCCGCAGAGCCTGCTCCGCGACTGGCTCCAACAGATCCAGGAGTCCAACGACGCTTTCGCTGAAGCCAACCCGGGCACACCTGTTGCACCCTTCGCGGTGAACCAGATCGTGCATCGCTCGAACTCCAGGCTCGAGGACGACATGGCGGTGATCGTGGAGCACCGGGTCCCGATCGTGATTACTTCACTTGGCGCAGTCCCGGAGATTAATGAGGCAGTGCACTCGTATGGCGGTCTCGTGCTGCACGACGTCGTCAACAATGCCTTCGCGCATAAGGCAATCGATAAGGGGGCCGACGGCATCATCGCCGTCGCCACAGGCGCAGGGGGCCATGCGGGTACCCTCTCCCCCTTCAGCCTCGTACAGGAGATCAGGGAGTGGTTCAACGGACCTTTGCTGCTCTCCGGGTCAATCGCTAACGGACGGTCGATTCTCGCAGCCCAGGTACTCGGGGCGGACCTCGCGTATGTCGGCTCGGCGTTCCTTTCCACGCACGAGGCCAATGTCGTTCCGGGCTACAAGGAGATGATCGTCAACAGCACTGCAGCTGACATCGTCTACAGCAACCTGTTCACTGGCGTCCATGGCAACTACCTGCGCGGCAGCATCGTGGCGGCCGGGCTCGACCCCGACAACCTCCCCACATCAGACCCATCCGCCATGGACTTCGGCCAGAGTGGGACGGATGCTAAGGCCTGGCGGGATATCTGGGGCTCGGGGCAGGGAATTGGCACGATCCGCTCTATCCAGAGCACGGCCGACCTCATCGCCCAACTCAGGACCGAATACCAGGAAGCCTGCGCCACTACGCCTGTCCTGTCACCCCTCGCTTGGAGTGGACAGTCCTAATGACTGCTCGACGTGCTCGCGCTATCCTCGATCGCGTCGAGCACGCTTAAGGCCTCGCGGCACCACTCAGCCCACGCCTGCTCGAGGAGGAGCCCACCGCGTAGCACTAGGTGCCCCAGTCGGAGCCGGAGGTCCGGGAGGACTTCGAAGTCACGGCGCTCAATCTCCTGGTAGGCGGCGAGCGTTGCCTCATGCACGGCGAGATGATGTTCAATCACCGGACGCAGGCCCGCAAGCTCGCCTGTTGCAGCCGCGGCCCGAACGCGAATCATGATCGCCTCGCGCGGTGCAGTCGGCTCATCGATCTCAGCGAGCCAGTCCCCGAGCGCCTCAATTCCGCGGGAAGTAATGCTCAACTCCCGCGGGGTTCCCCGGCCGACCGGCTGCGTCCTGTTGTTGGCGACCACCAGTCCCTCGGCGGTAAGCTGACCGATCTCGCGATAGATCTGCTGATGGGTCGCGCTCCAGAAGTAGCCGATGGAGCGGTCGAATCGACGGGTCAATTCGATCCCAGAGGAGGCTCGCTCGGAGAGGGAGGTCAGGATCGCAAAGCGCAAGGACATGTCCACATGCTAAGCCAATGCCACGGGGGAAGAGCGCGCTCACTCGGAATTGATACGCCCTGTATCTCAATGAAGGAGAATTGGATATTTCTCCCGACTGAACCGCCAACGTAGTCTTGAATCAGACGGGCCCGGTTGGATGGCAGGAGGGGCGATGGAGACGAGGTACCTGCGCTATTTCATCGCGGTGGCGGAGGAGAAGCATTTCGGCCGCGCGGCCCAGCGCCTTCACATGGCCCAGCCGCCCTTGTCCCAGCAGATTAAGCAGCTCGAGGAGCAGCTGGGCACCCTGCTCTTCGAGCGAACCACCCGCAAAGTCGAGCTCACGCCGGCCGGCGAGCTCCTGCTCGACAGAGGTCGGCACATCCTCCAGGACCTCGACGAGCTCGAGTCCGATGTGGCCCAAGTCGGGGCCGGCGCCGCAGGTGTGATCAGAATCGGCCTGTCAGGCTCAGCAACCTACCGTCTCCTGCCGGCTCTCGTCCAAAAGGTCCGGCGCGAGCTCCCGGGCCTCAAGCTCACCGTGCGCGGCGAGATGCTGACGCCACAGATGGTCGCCGACCTCGAGGAGGGCAGGCTCGACGTCGCCGTCCTCCGCCCGCCCGTGAACTCGCCAGAGATTATGCTTGCCTTCCTCGAACAGGATCGACTGGTCGCGGCGCTCCCGGCCGCCTCGCCGTGGGCGGAGCATGCCCAGATCGATCTTGCAGAGCTCGCTGACGAGGCCTTCGTCGGCTACCCGACGGACTCGGTGGTCACCCGTATCTTCCGAGAGGCCTGCCGGAACGAGGGATTCACCCCGAACGTCGTGCAGGAAGCGGCGGAAACTTCCACGCTCCTCTCGCTCGTCGCAGCCGGCATGGGCGTCGCGCTCGTGCCCATGACATCGCGCATGTTCACGTTCCAGGGCATCGTCTTCCGCCCGATCCGGAACGCGCCTCTCGTCGATCTCGCCGTCGGCTGGCGCGTAGGCAGCGAGACGCAGCTCGTTCGCCGTTTCCTCGACCTCTTCGACACCGTCCCCGAACCGCAGCCCGGCCACGGCGGGCGACCTGCCGCCGTCGTCCGCTCCTCGCACCTGAAGGAAGCCTCCAATGAAGATTGAGCGCATCGAAGCGATCCCGTACTCCATCCCGTACGCGCACCCCCTGCGCTTTGCCAGCGGGGAGGTGCATGCGGCTGATCACGTCCTGGTCCGGATCCACACCGATGACGGACTGGTCGGCATCGCTGACACCCCGCCCCGGCCTTACACCTACGGGGAGACGCAGGCATCGATCGTCTCGGTCCTAAGCGAGATTTTCGGGCCCCAGCTTGTCGGCCTCGATCCGCTCGACCGGGAGAAGGCGCAGCGAATCATGGCTCGGACCGTGAACAACCCGACGGCGAAGGGCGCGATCGACATCGCCCTGTGGGACCTGGTCGGCAAGTCCCTCGGCGTCCCGGTGCACAAGCTCCTGGGCGGCTACTCCGAACAGATGCGGGTCTCGCACATGCTCGGATTCCGCCCCGCGTCCGAACTTCTCGAAGAGGCCTTGCGCTTCCGCGAGGAGCATGGCGTGACGACGTTCAAGCTCAAGACAGGCCGCCGCCCGCTCTCCCTCGACGTCGAGGCGGTCCGGGTCCTGCGGGAGGGTCTGGGCGAGGAGGCCGAGATTTACCTCGACGCCAACCGCGGCTGGAGCGCGAACGAAGCCCTGGAGGTGCTGCGCCGCACCGAGGAAATGGGCCTGTCGATGCTCGAGGAGCCCTGCGACGCCGGAGAGGCGCTGAGTCGGCGCCGGCTCGTTCGGCTCTCGCCCATCCCGATCGTGGGCGACGAGTCCGTCCCCACGCCAGGGGACGTCGCCCGCGAGCTCATCTCCGGAGGCTGCACGGCCGTGTGCATCAAAACTGCCCGCAGCGGCTTCACCCAAGCACAGGACATCCTGGGCCTGTGCACCGGCCTGGGCGTCGACGTGACCATGGGCAACCAGATCGACACCCAGATCGGCAGCCTCGCCACCGTCACCTTCGGCGCCTCGCACGAGGCCAGCCAGCGCCGGGCCGGCGAGCTCTCGAACTTCCTGGACATGGCTGACGACCTCATCGCCGAGCCGATCGAGATCCGCGACGGCGCTATCCGCGTCCGCGAGGCCCCCGGCGTGGGCGCCGAGATCGACGAGGGCAAACTCGCCCACTACCGCCAAGACACCTAAGAAGACTTCGAAGGAGACCCCGTGCTGTTCATGGTCAGGATGGACGTCCATCTGCCGCCCGAGATGTCCCCCACCCTCGCCGAGGAGATTAAAGAGCGCGAGAAGGCTTACTCCCAGTCGCTCCAGCGTGACGGGAGATGGTCCCATATCTGGCGTGTGGTCGGGGAGTATTCGAACTACTCGGTGTTCAACGTCGATAGCAACGACGAACTGCACGATCTCCTGTCGGCCCTCCCGCTCTTCCCCTACATGGACATCCACGTCACCCCGCTCGCCCACCACCCCTCGGCAATCGCGCAGGCCACATCCCAAACAGTCGCGGGATAACCTGCGGACCCCATGATACGTCTTGGGTCCTTGACCTTTCGTCGGGCTTAGGCGGTTCGGGTCAACGCCAAGCGGCTCCTCCTGCGCCGCTATGACGTGGGCGGGCGGGAAGTGACCTGCCGTCGTCGCCCGGACCTATCTCTCCTTAATCTCAATGAAGGGAAAATGGATACTTCTCTCTATAAATCCGGCGGCCTACTGTGGAAATAGAAAACCCGTAGAACCGAGGGCCGGGACGATGAAGCGTTTGGGAGC
Organism: Arthrobacter oryzae; assembly: GCF_031454875.1. Classification (GTDB taxonomy): domain Bacteria; phylum Actinomycetota; class Actinomycetes; order Actinomycetales; family Micrococcaceae; genus Arthrobacter; species Arthrobacter oryzae_D. The sequence goes on along the minus strand of NZ_JAVDRQ010000011.1, from coordinate 128,841 downwards.
ATCCAGAACCCACCGTGGGTGGGAAAGTGGCAGTTACTCGCCCGCCCATTGGGCGGCTTCCCATGAGGGCATCGCAGCTCACAACAACCTGCCCGATGAGGAATCGGACCGCTGGTCCCGAGCGCCAGCTCCGGGCCGGACTGGGCTGATTGATAAATATCGTGAAAGTCTCAATCGCAGAGAAATGAGTATTTCACTCCGAAGAATGCATCGGCCTAACGTAGACATATCCCAACGTGATACACGACACAGGAGTCACCATGAGCGTTGAAACCCCAGCCACACATTCAGAGACCACTGGCACTGCCGCCGAGGCCGGAGCAGGAGCTACCGCCCGCTTTCGGGCCAACAAGACGATCGGCGCGACCTCGAGCCAGGAACGCGTCGCCCGCCTCGCGGGCAAGGTCATCAAGGCCGTCAACGACACCGTCCTCGAAGAGGAGGTGACCTACGACGAGTACAACGCCCTTAAGGCGTGGCTCATCAAGGTCGGCGAGGACGGCGAGTGGCCGCTCTTCCTCGACGTGTGGGTCGAGCACTCGGTCGAGGAGGTCGCGAACGCAAACCGGCACGGCTCGAAGGGCACAATCGAAGGTCCCTACTACGTGCCGGACTCGCCGGCGCAGAAGACGCCCGCTGTCCTGCCCATGCGGGAGAACGAGCCCGGGACGCCGCTGCTCTTCCAGGGCCAGATCACGAACATCGACGGCGAACCGCTCAAGGACGCCAAAATCGAGATCTGGCACGCGGACGACCTGGGCTTCTACTCCCAGTTCGCCCCCGGCCTGCCCGAGTGGAACCTGCGCGGCACAGTCCTGGCCGACGACGAGGGCCGCTTCCAGGTCAATACGGTCCAGCCGGCGCCGTACCAGATCCCCACCGACGGGGCATGCGGGCAGCTCATCGCCGCGGCCGGCTGGCACGCCTGGCGGCCCGCCCACATCCACCTCAAGGTCTCCGCCCCGGGCCACCAGCTCGTCACCTCTCAGCTGTACTTCCCGGGAGACCCGCACAACGCCGATGACATCGCCTCTGCCGTCAAGCCCGAGCTCATGCTCGACGTACACGAGCGCGAGGACGGCCCCGGCCGTGTCACGACCTACGACTTCCGGCTCGACCCCGAGGACTGAGCAGAAGATGACCCAGGTCAGCACAGCCGAGCAGCTCAACCTCCCGGCACCGATTGACAGCCGTGAACTCCGGCACACCTTCGGCACCTTCGCCACGGGCGTCACGGTCGTCACGACCCGCACTCCTGATGGCGTCCCGCACGGGGCGACCGTAAACGCCTTCACAGCCGTCTCCCTCGAGCCCCCGCTCGCGCAGGTGACCCTTACCCGCAGCTCCAAGGCCGCCCAGTACCTCGACGGCGCGCCGTTTGCGATCAACATCCTCTCCGCCGCGCAGCAGGATGTCGCCCTCCACTTCGCGGGAAAGCCCATGCAGGGCGCCCCCGAATGGGTGCTCGACGGCGGAGTCCCCGTCCTGTGCGGAAATGCCGGCACCCTGGAGTGCTGCCCGTGGAACGTGTACGACGGTGGAGATCACATCATCGTGATCGGCGAGGTTGTCTCGCTCGAGTACGACCTCACCGCCGAGCCGCTCGTATTCTACGGCGGCAAGTTCCGGGCCATGGGCGAGCTCATCGACGGGGCGCCCTGGAACCTCTCCGGTGACGGCCCCGACTCAGGGTGGTTTGCCGGTTCCCGCTCGTTCAAGGCGCTGTATAGCCGATGACGACTTCTTTCGTTTCTTCTCCAGTTCCAGCCCATTTCCCAACAATGCCCAGAAAGGACCAGCCATGAGCAATCTCATAGACGAGACGGCTGCGCCGAACCACGTTCCTGCAAACACCACGAGCGAGCGGACCACCCAGGCCAACGCGCTCAAACCCATGACCGGCGACGAGTACATCGAGTCTCTCAAGGATGACCGCGAGGTGTGGATTTACGGCGAGCGTGTCAAGGACGTCACGACGCACCCCGCCTTCCGGAACTCGATCCGCATGGCCGCACGCCTCTACGAGGCCCTGCACACTCCCGGCCTGCAGGAGAAGCTCCTAGCCCCGACGGACACAGGCTCCGGCGGGCAGACCATGAGCTACTTCCGCGCCGCCCGCAGCGTCGAGGACCTAAAGAAGGACCGCGAGTCGATCGAGACCTGGGCCCGCCTCTCATACGGCTGGCTCGGACGCTCGCCCGACTACAAGGCCGCGTTCCTCGGAACCCTCGGCGGAATGCCCGACTTCTACGAGCCGTTCAAGGACAACGCCCTGCGCTGGTACAAGGAATCGCAGGAGAAGGTCCTGTACTGGAACCACGCGATCATCAACCCGCCCGTGGACCGTCACCTCCCGCCTGACCAGGTCGGGGACGTGTTCATGAAGGTCGAGAAGGAAACCGGCTCAGGCCTCATCGTCTCGGGGGCCAAGGTCGTGGCAACCGGCTCCGCGATCACGAACTACAACTTCATCGCCCACTACGGTCTGCCGATCAAGCGGAAGGAATTCGCGCTCATCTGCACCGTGCCCATGGATGCGCCCGGCGTGAAGCTGATCTCCCGCGCATCCTACTCGCACCAGGCTGCGGTGATGGGAACGCCCTTCGACTACCCCCTGTCCTCCCGCTTCGACGAGAACGACTCCGTCTTCGTCTTCGACAAGGTCCTCATCCCCTGGGAGAACGTCTTCGCCTACGGTGACGTCGAGAAGGTCAACAACTTCTTCCCGCAGACGGGCTTCATCAACCGGTTCACGTTCCAGGGCGTCATCCGCCTCGCCACGAAGCTCGACTTCATCGCAGGCCTGCTCATGAAAGCCCTCGAGATGGCCGGGACCAAGGACTTCCGCGGTGTCCAGACCCGCGTCGGCGAGGTGCTCGGCTGGCGCAACATGTTCCGGGCCCTCATCGACGGCATGGTCCACAACCCCGACCCCGGCCCCAACGGGACCGTGCTGCCCAAGCTCGACTACGGCATGGCCTACCGCATGTTCATGGCCATCGGGTACCCCCGGATCAAGGAGATCATCGAGCAGGATGTCGCCTCAGGCCTCATTTACCTCAACTCGAGCGCACTCGACTTCAAGACCCCCGAGATCCGCCCGTACCTCGACAAGTACGTGCGCGGCTCGGGCGGCGTGGAGGCAGTGGACCGAGTGAAGCTCATGAAGCTCCTGTGGGACTCGATCGGCACCGAGTTCGGCGGCCGGCACGAGCTCTACGAGCGCAACTACTCGGGCAACCACGAGAATGTCAAGGCCGAGATGTTCTTCGGCGCCGAAGCGAACGGCACCGCGGACGCGATGAAAGGCTTCGCCGAGCAGTGCATGTCAGAGTACGACCTCGACGGCTGGACCGTTCCCGACCTCATCGGCAACGAGGACGTCAGCCTGTTCATCAAGAACCACCGGAAGTGACCTTCATGCTCGATCGGCTGCGACATCTGCCTGCTGTCGCACTCGGGCTCTTCTCTGCTCCCCGCAGCCTGGTGAATCGTCCAAATTCCGCAGGATATACGAGGCGCGGACAAATGTGCTCATTCGCCTGGGAAGGCTGGTGGGACGAGGAGCTAGGCAGGGACTGATTGAGCCCCGGCCCCCAGTTGCGAAGCAGGCCCGGCCCCGACTCGTGCGGGGCCGGGCCCTCGACTCAGGGCTATCGACCGAGATCATCTGTGGCAGGCAAGGAGACGCCGTTAGGAGTCCTGGGGGTCATTCCGCCCCCCATAAGCGGCCGGGGATTGGGTACGAGGTAATTGTGATCGGGGCTGAAGGCTACCCTCGTGGTACACCACAGTGCTTTCCGGCGTGGCGGGCAGCTCCGAGCATGCGGGAGACCTTCTAGATGACACCGCTCGACTTCTTCGAAGAAGAAGGGAGCGAAGTCCCCTTCCTTAGAGACAATGTCACCTTGGCAGTGGACCGCGATGACGCCTGTGCGTTGTCGATTGAGTTCCATGACTCGTTCTCCTATTTCCCCGGCACCACTACGACGTTTGTGAAACCGCCGCGGCGTTTTTCCCGGCGTCAAGAGCCTCGTTCACTTCGATGCTTTCCGGAAGGATGACCAGCCCGTCAGCAGGTGCCCCGATGAACGCACAGAATCCGCCGTGCGGGCAGTCCTCGAACACCTGCTGTGAACCTGCTCCGAAGCCAAAGTAGCCTGGCAGGTGATAGGCGGGATCATTGATCCTCTCGCCCCGGCGATGTCTTCCATTGCTATCGAAGCATCGCGGGAATCACCACGGTGCAGGACGTTGAGAACACTATCTCGGCCAAGCGACCCATCTAGAAACCAGGAATCCTGGCGGCGCATCTGCACGTCGCCAGGATTACCCGGGCGGCTTCATCAAGTCAGGAAAGGAGAATGGGATGTCTCTGCAGTTCCAAGAAGACTGGGTTCCGTTGTTGGGGCAGGAGATCTGTATAGTCCGCAGCGGAAAAGAGGTCCGAAACGGCCTAGTCGATGCAGTGATGCCCGACGGATCCATCCTATGGATCGCTGCCGAAGCAACCACTCCACGCTCGATGTTTGAGCGGGCCAGCGGCTATGAGGCTTGGATTCGTTACCAATGGGCATAGTCCGAAAGAAAAGCGGCGACAAACCGCCTTGCAACGGAGGTCTCCGGGCTTGGGCAGTATTCTGCTGCCCGGAACGTGAGGGGGCGTCTTACCAGGGATATGCGTCCGTAAAACGGGAGCCAAAAAATGCAATGTCCACCTCGATCCAACAGGTTCGAGAAAGCTGGCACACCTTTCGGGCAACAATAGGTTTCGAAGAGCTCAGCGATACCCTCGGCCTCTCCCCACACAGCGGCGGGGAAAAACCATGTCTATGAGCATATATGGAACGTTCACTTCATCTCCGTCAAGCAGGTTGCATGCTGTCATCCTCCGCTCCCTTTGGTGCCGCGGATCAGGTACGTTCCGAGCAATGCACCTTGTGACGGCCGTTCTCCCGTTCTCATTTGGTGAGCGAAAGCTGTCTTGACCTGTGCCTTGACCTTTGGATCAGGGTTGGCGTGCTAGCAGAGGGCAGTGTGACATGCACGCGAGGGCCTGTGTGTCCTCTCCTTCCGGCTTCCGTCAGCGACCGACGCCGCGGGCGTTAAGGTACTGCTTGATGACGATGTTGAATTCCTCGGCCGGCTCTACCTGCGACCAGTGGGCGCACTGGCTGAAGATGCGGGCGTCGGGGTTCGGAATGATTTTGAGCAGCTCCCAAAGTTTTGGACTTCGGTTGCCCGTTTCGTCATGTCAAACCTTTTCGAAAAGACATCCTCTGGTGACGTAAGGCAGGCAGGTGTAGCGTCGATTTAGACGAAGTCGATCAAATTTTGAGGGGGCGACAACCGGAGTACGTCCCTGTTGCCGCTGCCCAGCCTGTTGATGGGAGCCAACGTGGCGGGATGGAACGCTGATACAGCGGCAGGACCGCTAGGGCCGGGGGCCGTCACCTTGGTAGAGGGTTCTTCCTTCTGTATCTCTTTGCCGAATGGAGACATTAACCCCGGCCTTCCTCACGGTCTGTTCGTCCAGGACACTCGCATCCTTTCCCGCTGGAGCCTGATGATTAACGGTCAACCGGTGGAGCCCTTAACGGCCGAGACCAAGGAGCCGTACAGGGCACTCTTCGCAGGGAGAGTTCCCCGCACAGATGGCTATGCAGACAGCCCGCTCATTGTTGAACGGCTGCGAGAAGTAGGAGCCGGCATACTGGAGCAAATAACGGTCTCGAATTTCTCACTGAATCCCGTGGAATGCGTGATCCAGCTCAGAGCAGAGGCGGATTTCGCCGACCTATTCGAAGTAAAAGAGGCCCGGATCCAGCGATATTGGGTCCCAACCCGCCACCCTAAGAAAGATTCACTCCTAATAAGTGCCGTTTGGGAAAATGTTCGCAAAGGAGTCGCCATCACGGCTCATGGCGCCGATATCCAGGAAGAGACCCTCACCTACCGCGCAATTCTGGGACCACAAGCTCACTGGACGACCACGCTGACGGCGGTGCCTGATGAACAAAACATGGCAACATACTTCAATCATCCAACAGCCGGTGGCCTGTCCCCGAGCGATCTACGCAAACAGGAATGGGTTGACAAAATTCCAGTTCCGCAAGTCGAAAACACCTCAATCGAACGCACCGTGAAACGCAGCTACGATGATCTAGGGGCCCTAAGAATTGAGGATCCGGAACATCCGGAGCGCGTAGTCGTGGCGGCCGGTGCACCTTGGTTCATGACTCTGTTCGGGAGGGACTCCCTCTGGGCATCAGAAATGGCGCTGCCCGTGGACGCTTCGCTGGCTCTCGGCACCTTGCAAACACTGGCGGAGCGTCAGGGGAAAGTGGTGGACCCCCTGAGCGAGGAGGAGCCGGGCAAGATCCTGCACGAAGTAAGGCTCGGTGTCTCCGGCGGACTGTCCCTAGGCGGCAAACCTACTTATTACGGAAGCGTCGATGCAACCCCGCTGTTCGTAAGTGTCCTCGGTTCAGTCAGCCGTTGGGGCTTTCCTGCCGAGACCATCGCCGCGCTGTTGCCCCACGCGGACCGTGCACTGGCTTGGATCCAGGACTACGGGGATAAAGACGGCGACGGGTTCGTGGAGTACCAGCGACTAAATGAGCGAGGACTGATCAACCAAGGATGGAAAGACTCCTGGGACGGCATCAACTTCGCCGACGGCACACTGGCCGTGCCACCGATCGCATTGTGCGAAGTGCAGGCCTACGTCTACGACGCCTACATAGCGCGGGCATGGATGGCAGCCGACGCCGGCCAAACTTCCCTCGCTACCGAGCTCACCGAACGAGCAAAACGATTGAAGAAGCAGTTCAACGAGCAGTTCTGGCTGCCCGAGCGTGGATACTACGCTGTCGCGTTGGACGGCAAGAAGCGGCCAGTGGACGCATGCACATCCAATATGGGTCAATGTTTGTGGTCCGGCATCGTAGATGAAGACAAGGCCCCGCTAGTGGCGGAACGACTCATGTCCCCGGAAATGTTCAGCGGATGGGGCATCCGGACGTTGGCCAGCCATATGGGCGCCTACAACCCGGTGAGCTACCACAACGGGTCAGTGTGGCCACACGACAACGCCATTATTTCCGCTGGACTAATTCGCTACGGCTTTACAGCGGAGGCACAACAGATCACCATGGCGATAATGGACGCAGCAGAACACTCTAACGGTCGACTGCCCGAACTATTTTGCGGCTTCCCGCGGGAACGGTATTCCCGCCCGGTGCCCTATCCCACCGCATGTTCGCCTCAGGCCTGGGCCGCCGCCACGCCGATTATGTTGTGGAGGAGCCTGATGCGATACGACGTGCACGTTTCCCGAGGCCGTGTATGGATGGATCCTGCGCTCCCCGAGACCGTGGGAGACGTGCACATCAGCAATGTACCTCTCGGCGACGCTCGCCTCACTATCGACATTTCACGGACCGCAACGTCCATCAGCGGGCTGCCCGAGGGAGTGACCTTCCATCGCGGTCACCGCCCATGGAACGCGGACTTATTGGAGCATTCCCGGGCACTTCCGGATGAGCAGCCAAAGTAGCCATTCGACGTCCGACCACCGGGCCCACCAAGGAAACTTCCGGTAGTCCCGCACCGTCCCGGTTGAAGAGCGAAGAGGGGCAGTCAATAGTGCCCGCCCCTCTCTTATCTGCCAGGTTCGTCATGAGGACCGCGACGAACAGCCCTTGGGCTACAGCCGCGCGGACTGCAGCTGACGTCATCCGAGTAACCGTCAGGGTGGAGCACACCCCAACCTGGCGTCAGGACGAAGGGGCGAAAGCATCAGGATAGAGCTCACATAGCTATCTTCTGACAGACCGCCTCTGCAGTCTTGGACCCTAATCTGACACAGAGGAGCCATTGCTTGGCCATCCGGTGTTCCAACGAGAGACTCTTGGGCCAGGACCAAATTAGTCGAGGTCGCATCGGTGAAGACTCCGCAACCTAATTGTCCAGAGAACTTTGGACAATCTGCCAGCCGTCAGATCCGTGGGGTTTGGTCACCACGTGCACCGCAAGTGATCGGCCTTGCGAGCCGAACACTGGGAGTTCCGCACTTCCCCGGCCAGTCCTATTCGTCGTGGGATTTTGCCTAATCTAGGCCGACCGTCAGTGTGTGCGGCACAGGCTCGATGCCGAAGCGCGCTCAACCCACCGGCACCACGTCGCTGACTGCTGCTACGGCGGAAGAGACGGGCAACGACGCCTGGTAGCCTCGCTACTTTTGCGATGCTGACCGTCTTTCGTACGCTCCTGCCCGTTCGTGGGATAGAGGGTGACAGGGTTTGCGCCGGGCCAGGCACATCCGGAACCTTGGGTTCTACCCCCAATCCACTTGTTAGGGAGCTAACGATGAAGTCCGTGGCTCGAAAGGTTGTAGCCGGAAGGGTCAGTGACTGCCGCCTGTGGGTTTCTGGTGGTCCACGGCCCAGCAAGAAGTCGGACCCGGTAAGGCCGCGTTTTGAGAACTGTCCAACGTTTTTGGCTTAATTGGCGAAGCTCCGGTCAAATAGCGGTTGACCGGAGCTTCAGTCCATTATGGGTTGGTAAACCTGAAAGTTAGCTGGGATGGCGGTCCAGGACACCGACCGATGAGGAACGCAGCGGCCCCCACAAGAGCCGGCCAACTTCGGGACGGCTCCGCGTCCCCCTGGTGATTTAGGAACGCGGAGCCAGTACACCGGCGGTGTTACATTACGTGCGGGAACGTCGACCAGCTATCCCCGATTTTGGTGGGGGCGCTGAGGCCGGTGCCGTTGTGGGCGTAGTACCAGAGGTCGCCGTTGGCATCGATTCCCAGGATGTCGGCCTGGCCGTCACCGCTCCAGTCTGAAGCGATCGCCTGTTTGTGGTTCGCCCAGCCGCTGCCGATTTTGGTGGGGGCGCTGAGTCCGGTGCCGTTGTGGGCGTAGTACCAGAGGTCGCCGTTGGCGTCGACGCCGAGGATGTCGGCCTGGCCGTCACCGCTCCAGTCCGCAGCCATCACCTGTTTGTGGTTCGCCCAGCCGCTGCCGATTTTGGTGGGGGCGCTGAGTCCGGTGCCGCTGTGGGCGTAGTACCAGAGGTCGCCGTTGGCATCGACGCCGATGACGTCGGCCTGGCCGTCGCCGCTCCAGTCCGCTGCCATCACGTGTTTGAAGTTCGCCCAGCCGTAACCGATTTTTGTGGGGCTGGACAATGAGTAGTTGTTGTTCGGGTAGTACAACAGATCTCCGGCGGCGTTAACGCCGATGACGTCGGCGGCGCCGTCGCCGCTCCAGTCCGCAGACATCACGTGTTTGAAGTTCGCCCAGCCGGAGCCGATCTTGGAGCGGGCACTGAGCCCGGCGCCGTTATGGGGGTAGTACCAGAAGTCACCGTTGCCATCGACGCCCAGGACGTCGGACTGGCCGTCGCCGCTGAAGTCAGACACCCGTTCGCCGTCGGCTCCCGGCAGCTTGTTGGAGAGGCCGTTCTCGCTTACAGGCCGGCTACCGGCGGGATAGTAAGTGCCGGCTTCCACCGTGTTGGGGATCTCACTGCTCTTCTTGGTAACGCAGTCAACGATGTTCCAGTGCAGGTGCGGACCGGAAGCATTGCCCGTGGCGCCGGAGGAGGCGATGTGCTGGCCCTGGACCACCCATTCGTCCTTGTTGACGATTGTGCTGCTGAGATGGGCGTACTGGGAGCAGCGGTTGTTGCCGTGGTCGATCAGGACCATAATGCCGCCACCGTAGGCATCCAATCCCTCGAAGTAGACGCGGCCGGCCGCCGAGGCAACGATCGTCGTTCCATAGGGCGTTTCGATGTCGACGGCGTGGCGGTTGTAGTCGTCGTTATGCGAGGTGCTGCCGCCCGGAGACTGGCTGATGTTGTAGGCGTGTCCTGCCGGGTACGGCAGCTTGTACGGTGCGCCGATGGCGGCGTGTGCGGCCTCCTGAGATACCAGGCTTCCCAGCCCGGCGACGAGGACTGCTGCAAGGGTGACGGCGATGCCACGGCGCAAATTGGCCTTCCGCGGCTGGTGCATTCCCGTGCTTCCGGCGCGAGCCGAAAATTGACGCCGCAAAGTACTGGCGTTCATTCTTCCCCCAATTTTCTTGTCAAAAACCAAATGAATCGCTCACTGAGCTCAAATAGGCTATGGGCTGAGCGTGGGGAGAAAAGCGAAAAACCCGTCCAATTTATATAACGTTTGGATAAAATCGTGGCAGTACCTTCAGCCGATGTTCTCCAGAGTGTTGGAGCGATCTGGGCTGCTGGGCTGCTGGGCAGCTACGCCCTCGCTGCGCACTCTGGGGCGCGCGGCACTGTGGGGGCCTTCCAGATGGGTAGCCCAGGTGACCGGTATCGGGAGCGCTCCTAAGAGGCTTTTCGGGTAGAGTCCGGTCATGACTTTGGGGAAGTTTTCAGGAACTGGAAAGCACTGCGGGCGGCACGCAAGGCCGCGATCCAGGGAGTTTGCGAGGCGTGCGGCGGCCCCCTTGGCGACGACCCTTGGGTGACTTATTACCGGACCTGCTCCGCAGAGTGTGAGGAATCGGCCGGGTTCCGCTGGACCCTGTAGCGGCCGGCAGCGGTCAGGGCGGGTTGGCCTTCGGCTGTCCTTTCGTGCTCCGCTTGCCTCCACACCTGGATGGGCCGCCCGCTGGGCATGCCGGCTGTGCTCGGTGCAGCGAAACCACCCGACGCCTTCGTCCATGCGTCCGCGCCACGTGCGGTGTCGTCCGGGCTAGCCGCTAACGTGATGGATGGTAAAGGCCGTGAGAAAACCCACAGATGCTGTCAGGCCGGTGAGGTTGTGATGCTCTTCGAACGCTTCCGGGATCATTGTGTCGGCGAGCATTGCCAGAATCCCACCGGCAGCGATCGCCGTAATGAACGCCACCGCCGCGGCAGGGGCATTCTCCAGGGCTGCGTAACCGATCAGGGAGGCGATACCGCAAAGCAGGGCTATCGCACCCCACACACCAAACACATAGCCTGCGCTTCGCCCGGCCTTCTTCATCCCCGCGGTGCCGGAGAGACCCTCCGGGACGTTGGAGATGAACACGGCGGCGAGCATTGCCGGGCTGACTCCGCCGCCGGCGAGCAGCCCCAGCCCCAGGACCACGGATTCCGGAATGCCGTCCAGAAGTGCCCCCAGCGCTATCGCTGTTCCGCTGCCGGGCGCCTCCTTTTCGGAAGGTTGCTGATCGCCCGAGCGTTTGCGGTGTTTCGCTCCCGACCTGGCCAGGAGCATGTTGGCTCCAACATAGACCAGCGAGCCGGCGAGGAAGCCTGCGGCCGTCGGCCACAATCCCCCGCCCTCTACGGCTTCATCGACCAGTTCGAACGCGAGGGCGTAGATTAGCACACCGGCGCCGAAGGACATCACCGAGGAGACGAGCTTCGACGGTATTCTCCATCGCCAGGATATGCCGGCGCCAAGGACGCCAAGCACCCGCGACAGTTCCCCAAACCAGTGCCTGCATCCACACAGGCATTCAGTCCATCCTTCGCCGGTTCGACTTCGCACTTTCGAGTGCCTCGGTGTCCGGTTCGGCCCATTCGAGGGCGGCAACGATGTGTCCTTCGTTGGGGAGCGCCTCCTGTTCGGCCGGTGGGAGTTTGTCGTAGGTGTAGGCGGCGACGGCCATCGGCGAGGTGGAGCGTCCCAGGCTGTATCGGACGCTGCGGTCGTTCTTGGTTCCGCAGATGAGGATGCCGATGGTTTCGTTGTGGTGGTCGCGGCGAAGGACGTCGTCGACGAGGGCGACGTAGAAGTTGAGTTTGCCGGCATACTCGGGTTGGAACTTTCCGGTCTTAAGTTCGATGACGACGTAGCGGGATTGTTCGATGTGGAAGAACAAAAGATCCACATAGAAGTCGTCTCCGTCGACGTCGAAGTGGACCTGCCGGCCGACGAAGGAGAAGCCTGGACCGAGTTCCCGGAGGGTTTCGGTGATTCTGCTGGTGAGGGCGTTCTCGAGGTCACGTTCGGCGACTTCCCCGGAGAGGCCGAGGAATTCGAAGTTGTAGGGGTCCTTTGCCATCTGCTGGGCAAGCTCGGAGTCTGGTGCAGCAAGCTGTTGCACAAAATTGGATGGAGCGGCGCCGGTCCGCTCCATCGACTTGTTCATCATCATGTTCATGAGGACGTTCCGGGACCAGCCGTATTGCACAGCTGAGGATGCGTACCAGGTCCGCTCGTCTGGGGTCGCCGCCTTGTCCAGCAGCACGGTGATATGGCCCCAGGGCAATTGTGCAACAGGCTGTTGCACTATTGGTTCCGGCCAGGCGGCGGCGAAGCCGCGCATGTAGAAGAGGTTGCGGCGGGATAGTCCCTTCATCTCCGGGAATTCGGTCCGCAGGTCATCCGCCAGCCGTCCAATGACTCCGCTCCCCCAGTTCTCCACGTCCTGGCGTTCCAGGATGGTCTTCCCGATGGACCAGTAGAGCTCGATCAGCTGTGTGTTAACGGTTCGCATTGCCCGGGTGCGTGCGGCCCGGACCCGGTTCTTGAGCTCACCGAGGAGGTCGGTGTATCCAGTGGGGAGGGCGAGGTCGCGCGGTTCGGTCATGGGTTCCATCCTAAGGAGCGGCCCGGGCAGGCGAGCACCTCCCGTCCTGCGTGCCGGCATGCCGTTAGCGTTCGAAGCCGCGGCGTTCCAGGGACTAGCCCTTGCTGTCTCTGCTTGGTCGTCTTCGATGTCCTGGCCAGTGATGGTTTCTGTGCGACGGCTGCCGTCGCCGGGGTTCCTTGGTGTTTGTCTGCAAGGAGGCGTGATTGACGGACGCTCTCCGGACCTCACAACGAGGTTACGTGGTATCCGGGTGGGGCGGGGCCAGCCTTGGCTCCCAACTCGGCCAGGAAATCCGTGAATTGGGGATCTGTGGAGTCCCTGAACGATGGCCGGGGATCGGCGTGTTCGGTGTGGCAGTTGCTCAGTCCCCAGGTTTCGGACCGTATGCGTTTCATCATGGGCCAGAACGTGCCGTCGTGCCACGACGCGGCATCAATGGTGGGGTCTTTGTGGCCGTAGTAGGCGGCCTTCCAGGCGACCCACGCGGCGGTGAGTTCTTCAACGACTGCGCTGTGCCGGTACCAGCAGCCGTAGATCCGGAAGCTGTCAGTAACGCCATAGCGTTCGTTGATCCAGGTGACCCATTCGTTGAGGGCATCCATGAGCTGCACGGACTGTTCGCCGTCGAGTTCCTGCCAGTTCCACGGCGCTGGCGTGGCCGCGGGCGGCGACGCCAGGAGGTTCTTCACCGCGGCCGCCATGGAGTCAATCGATTCGCTGAGGTCCACCAGCCGTTCGTCGTGCTCGATCAACACCTCTTCGATGCCGGCCAGCCCGGATTTCTGGTCCTCGCTCATGCGATTGCTTCCTCCGTGCTGCGGCGGGCGGCAGCTTTGTCTTTGAGCTGCTGGGCCGCTGCTTTGTCTTCGGTGATCTGCGCGGAATCAGGGCGTTCCCACCATGGTGTGAGCGTTACCCTGGCCGGTGCGACGTTGCTGTAATGCATGAATGCTTCCCCCACCGGCAGTTGCTGAATCTCGCTGCCGCGGATCACGGGCCGTTCTTCGTCGCTGATCGTGCGGGATGACCCGTTCCGTCCCTGGGAGGTGGAAACCCGCTGCTTGCGGGTGGTCCCGGCTGCGCGGGCGATCTTGTCGAGTTCATCGAGTTCTTCCAGGCCCGGCAGGAACAGCCGGATGGAGGAGGTGCCGCGGATCGCCGTGGCAGCCTCGGAGCCCCACCGTTGGCGGTTCTGCGCGAATGACTGGCTGAACCCGATGATGCGGATCCCGCGGCCGCCGGAGTCCGAGAGTGCGCCGGCCATGTCCGGGATCGCGGCAACGTTCGGCGCTTCATCCAGGACCATCGTCAGCACCGGCCATAGCCGGCCCCCGGGCAGGTTCTGTGAAATGCGCTGGCCTTTGCGGAACATGAAGTCGGCGAACATGGCCACCAGCGGTGCTACCGGCGACCGCTCACCGTCGGTAAGCAGGTACATGGTGTTCGGTCTGTCCAGGAACTTCTCCATATCGAACCCCTCGCCCTTATCCGGGCTCAGAATGTGCATCGCCTTGGGCGAGGACAGCGGTTCGAGCAGCCCAGCCAGTGTCTCCTGAATGGAGTCAACCGTTTCCCCTGCCCGGGATTCCGTCAGCGCCCGCAGCCGCGTGGTGAAGGCCGCCGGGGCCTTGTGCTGGGTGAGAATGTCCAGCGGTTCGGCATTCGAGAAATCGTTCGTCCACTTCACCACGTCCTCGATGCCTTTCCCGCCCAGGGCTGCGGCGTGCAGGAACCGGCCGAGGATGGCTGCTGCCTTGGAGTTGAAGAAGTCGCCGTTTTTCACGTCCCCCATGGGCTGGGCACCGGCCCAGGCCTTCCCGCGCGCCAGGGCTTCGTCCGGATCTTCGCAACCGTCGATGACGTTCCACCGGACTTTGTTGTCCCAGCCTGAAATGTCCTGAAGGTCAAACACGGACACTTCCCCTTTGCGCTGCCGGGCTACGGCCGTGAGCATCAGCAGGTCATTCTTCGTGGACGTGGCGATCACAGCACCGGGTGCGTCGAGGACGATACCGACTGCCAGGAAGAGTGTTTTGCCGGAGCGCTGCGGGGCGAACACCCACATGGAATCCTCATGCTGAACGTAGAGGGTCTGACCGTCGAGCTTGCACAGCGCCACAATCATTTCGTCCTCGGTGGCCTCTGCGGGCAGCTCCAGGGATTGCCTGGCCTTGGCCAAGGCAGCCTTCTTGCCCATCCGCTTTTCCAGGTCCCTGTAGCGGGGCAGCCCGTCGTCACGGGTCGTCGTGGACCCGAACAGTGCGCTGAGAATCCCGGCACCAACAATGGCCAGCACGGACAGGACAATCAGGATCCACGTGGACGCGCCCGGCCAGACGAACTGACCGGCCTTGATCCTGGCCCAGAGAGCGGCGACGTCCGTCCACGGCATCCCCGTAGGCGTCAGCATCTCGCCAAGGAACGCCGATACCCAGGCCAGGGCCGCCAGCACCACGACGATCACGGCCAAGCCGATTTTCATGACGGTATCTGTCGAGGTCTTGCTGCTCATGCCGGTACCTCCATACCGGTCAGTTCTTCGTTAACGGCGATGGTGCTGGCGGATTTCATGGCACTGTCGGTGTCGGTCAGTTCAATTTCGAGCGGGCTGCGGATATGGATGGCTTCGAACGGGTCATGGCTGCCGATCTTGAACAGGCAGGTGCCCTTGACCAGCCGGGAGATGACGTCGGCGGATCCCGGCGGCAGGTTGAACATCTGCTCACAGGCCAGGGCGTCCGCGGTCTTCTGCTGTTTGTACAGCAGGACGGTTCCGCATTCCTTGAGCATGGCGATGGCCGGACTGTCTTCGGGAATGTCGGAGATGTGGTGGAACGCGAACTGGCACGAGAGGGACAGTGCACGGGAGAGCTTGGTGTTGCGCCGGGTCACGGTGGCCACCGAGCCCTGCACGGTGTGCCAGGCTTCCTCGATCAACAGGGTTGTCGGGACCGGTGTGCTCTGCCGGTACAGGGTGTTCGCGAGCCAGGTGTTGATGATCGTCATGACGATCGGCAGCGCCGGGCCGTCCTCCGGCAGCAGGGAGACGTCAAAGACGGTCAGGCCGCTGTTGAGCCGGATGTTCTCGCTGGTGGGTCCGTCGATGAGGCCGGCCAGGTCGTCCTCGATCATGCGTTCGAGTTCAAAGGCCGGGTCCTGGCCCCACTCGCGCAGCTCGTCCACGGTCAGCCCGGCCGCTTCCGCGACCTCCGGGGCCGGGGCGTAGAGGGCTTTGAGGATGTGCCCGATGTGCGCGATTTCCCCGGCAGCTTTGGCGTCGGCCAGGGCCTGGCGGTGGGCGACGCGGACGGCCTTGCCTTCCTTGGGGCTCATGGGCCGGCGGAGGGCTTCTTCCATGACGGCGCGGACGAGCATGGACTGACCGGCAGGGGTGGAAATCTCACCGTCGCCTGCTTCTTCATTCAGGCGGGCAGCGATGTCCGGATCCAGGATGTTGATCCGGGATCCGCCGCCGCCGATGCGGAACCGCACGGGGGCCACTTCAAGCTTTCGGGCCAGCGGCGTGTACTCGCCGCCGCCGATGTCGGTCTGGTACTTCTTATCGATCACGACGACGCGGCGGCCCAGAATGAGCTGGCGCAGTACGCCCCAGGTCTTCATGGCCGAGGACTTGGCCTGCCCGAGGTCACCGATGTAGCACACGTTCGGGGACTCAATGGTGTCCCCGTAGGCGGTGAAGGGATCATGCACGATCATCCACCCGGACCCCGCATCCACCCCGAACACCAGCCCGCGGTGGGACGTCGGAGGGGACGCGATGGCCATGTGCGAGAATTCCATTTGCCGTGTGGAGGACTCCACACCAGGTGCGGCCGGGTCATAGAACCCGAGCCGGGAGGCGAACTTCCACTTACGCTCGTGGTGCCAGCGCGTCGCGGCGTTGGCTTTCGATTCCGCCTGCTCCCGTCGTTGGGCTTCCTTCTTTTCCGCCTTTTTCGCGGCGGAGAAGGACACCGGACGGTTGCGGTCCAGGCCATCGGCCGTGGTCTGCGCCGCTGCAGCGTCCAAGGTCAACTGTTCGGCCCGTGCCTGGGTCCGGAGTGTCCGGCGGGATTTGCGGGCCACGGCCCACGGCAGGCTGAACCGCTTGACGTTGTTCGTGGTGGTCATCGGATTCCCCTTGTGAACGGCATGGTGGTGATCAGGGCAAGGTCGTTGCGGTGGTCCATCCAGTCAATGAACTCGATACCGGCATCGGAAGCGGCGGCCTCAACGATGTCGGTGGTGGACAGGATCTCGTCCTCGTTCTCCACGGCGAACGAGATGTACAGCGCGTAGGCGGCGCCGTGGTGCCCGGATCCGGGCTTCAGGTCCAGGAGGCGCTGGTGGGAGGCGTCCAGCAGGACATCGTCCGAACCGTCGGTCACGACACCGGACTTATCAATGGCCTTCTTCTTCGCCCGGTCCATCGCCGCGTCGGTACGGGCCTTGGAGCGGGCACTGCGGGCATCCTCAAGCTCCATGACCATGGACACCGAATGCACCACGGCCGGCTGGATGCCGCTGATCACCGCTTCCAGCGCTTCGACCGGGATGGCCTGGGGGCTGAACGCCGACGCCGGCACGTACCCGGTACGGATGCGCCAGTGGTTGTTGACGACCAGAGCCAGCGGAGAGGCCCCGCCATCAAGGTGCTGCCAG
The DNA here is from genome assembly GCF_031454875.1 of Arthrobacter oryzae. GTDB lineage: Bacteria > Actinomycetota > Actinomycetes > Actinomycetales > Micrococcaceae > Arthrobacter > Arthrobacter oryzae_D. The sequence continues at coordinate 111,616 of NZ_JAVDRQ010000011.1, read as the reverse complement.
CAGTCCATCAGGTCCGCGCCCTCATAGTCGTCAATGTCGAAATCGGGGTCCTGCAGGTGGCGCAGCAGCGCAGCCATCGCCCGGGCACCGAGGGGGCGGAAGTCCAGGATCGAACCCATCATCGTGGCCTGGGACATGGCCGAGCGGACTTCCTGATAGATCGCCTGGCCGATTCCCTCATCCCCGCCACCGAGGGCGTCAGCACGGCGGAACAGAGCCCCGGAGCTGGGGATCCGGAACGTCTCATAGGTCCGATGCTGCTCGGACCGTGACCGCACCGTTTCGCAAAGCGCCCCGTAGGACTCCAGCAGAATGTGGGGCACGTTCCTGGCTACCCGCTTCTTCACCCACAGCAGGTGATCGGCTGAGTCCATCGGCACGGCCCGGGCCAGAGATTGCACATGCGTCACCAGGGACTGGCGGCGGGCCAGCCGGGCAAGGTACTGGCCGCGGGCCACATGCCCGGATTCCTTCCGGTGCTCCTCCCGGATTGCCGAGGACGAGCCGAGGATTTCCATGGTGACCGTGTAGTAAGCCTTTTGGATCTTGCCCTGATGGCGGAAGACCACCATCGGCCCTTCCGGAGTGTTCACCGTGAAATGGCGCACGGTGCCCACCATCAGCGGCGCATTGTCCTTGTGGCTGACCGGGATCTCGATCATGCCCTTCCCGTCCGCCCGGTGCCTGTCCTTCTTTCCGGCCTTGACCATCCGGGTCTGGGGCCGGGCCTTGACCGGGACGAAAGCCAGAGACTCGTTCTGGCGCCGCAGCTTCTTGTGTTGTGCCTCTACGAAAAGAGCACCCAGGGAACGGTGTCCGGAGAACTTGTTGGGCGTGGTCAGGATGACCCCGGCCAGGACCAGGACGGCGGCGATGACCAGGCTGACAACCTGGCTGCCGCCGGCCATAACCACCAACAGCGCCGTACCGACGGCCGCGGACAGGCCGATCCATTCCGGGGCTGTCCGGTTTCCACCGAACAGGCCACGGCGCTGGACCTCGCCGCCGACAACAACCATTCTTCCCATGACTACTACTCCCTGCCTGTACTGCTCTTACCGGCCACTGATGTGGTCGGTATCCGGTGCCATCGAGTGCGCGGCGCGCTGACCCCGGATCGAGGCCTGACGCGCGGTTTCCCGGCCCGCCAGCAGGAACGCCGTCGCGCCCCCGGCGGCGATCTTGACCGAGCCCCGCCCAACCGATGCCGCGCCGGTCCGCACGGCCTGAGCCGCTTTGCCACCGCCGGTCCCTGCACGGTCGGCCTTCTGCAGCTCACCTACCGTCCGGGTCTCCTGCGGAGCCTTGGGCTCCTGGGCGTTGGCGAGCCGGCCTGCTGCACTCCGCCGGCCCTGTGTCCCAAGGCCTGCTGGGCCCTGATCCCCACCCGCCAGGCTCGATGTTCCCTGCATCGTGTTTTGCGGGGCCATGCTGCCGCCCTGACCGGTACTGCCGGTGCGTGAGGTCCCGGACTGGATCTGGGCGGTCCTGCGCTGCCTGATGGCAGCAGAGAGACCCGTCCCGGCACCAGCGACCATCGCTGCCCCGGCAATGGACTGCCGGTTGGCGCCCAGGCCGGTGGAGGAGGACGGCAGGATCGGCACGTACTTGAACAGCAGCGAGGGGGCGAACGCCAGGACGAGCATTCCCGCACCTGCGATGAACACCGATGAGGCGTTCACCATGCCGTCGTCAACGCCTTCGCCGCTGAACGCCGGGCGGGAGGCGATGAAGCTGAACACCGCGCCCATCATCAGCAGCAGCAACGGCTTGGAGAGGGCAATGCCGAGCCACAGGGCACCGGTCTTGCCCACGCGCTCCCGGTATTTGGGATGGATCATGAAACCGATCATGAGAGCCAGACCGAGACCCAGCAGGTACAAGGCCAGCGGCTGCAACGCCAGCAGACCCAGAAGTGCCCACGCAGCAACGAACAACAGACCGAACAGGACCACGGCCGCTAAAGGCCCGAACGCGCCGCTGGACTCATACGAGGCGAACCGGGAAATCGCCACCCCGAAATCCGTTACCCGGCTGGAGGTCCAGAAAGCGACGGACTCAGTGATACCGGTAAGCCACCCGTTCACCACATATGCCAGAGCAGGGCCGAACAAAACCAGGATCATCGACACAGGCCCGTACCAAAGCAACGACTGCCGGGCCGAGTCCAGATCAATCTCCTCGTCCGATACGTCCTTCCAGAGCTTGAAATACATCAGCCCCATGATCAGGATCCCGATACCCGAGAACGCCCCCCAGGTAGTCCGGAATGAATCGTCAATCTCGAACGCGGAGACCTTCAGCAGGTCGTTCAGGACCTCGTTCGTGGCTTTCACGCCTTCGTCCTTGACAGTGTTGGCGAACTTTTCAAACCCGTCTTTCGCGTTGGCGATGAAAGCCACCGTGTCCACAGTGCCCAACACCACCTGACCACCAGGTGTCACCGCCAAAGCCGTACGAAGCACCGCCCCAGCAATCGGAACGAAGTCGTTCCATGCAGCTCCCTGAGCGCACCACGTGCTGGCCGTCGCAGGTGCACCAGCGCCGGACAGACCTGCGCAGAACGGCACGGTGTTCTTGCCGTCGTAGTCCAGCGCCTTTTCGGGCGTAGTCAGGAACGAGCCGAACGCCTTGGCAGAGGTGCCTTCACAGCCGCTGCCGCCCATTGCCCCAAAAAACCACGGATCGGCGCAGACTGACTTTGCCAGCTCGTGGTTGAGCCGGTCCCGGATCTGGTTCCGCTGGGCCTCCGGCAACCCGGCGAGGCGCTTGAGCTGGTCCGCGTTCAACTTCTCCGTTGTGTTCACCTCATCGGCCGCCTGAGCGGGGCCAGCGAACGCCACACCCATGCCAAGGAACAGCGCCAAAAAGACTGCGACGAGGCGGATCGTCCTGCTAGCGCTTAGCGTTTGCATACTCAACCCACCCCTCCCGGCTCTTGTCCTTGAAGAAGGCGGTGACCAGTTCATCCCGCAGGACCGGCGTGGTCTCACTTTCCATGTTGGTGCCCAGGCTCATCGGACCGCTGTCCTTGACCCGGCCACCGAAGTCCTCCTTGTCCGCGAGAATTGCGGCGTCGGAGACCTTCCAGTCACCGTCCCAGGCCAGCTCAAACGTGACCGTCTGAAAGACGCCGTTCGGAGCCTTGTTGACCCGGGCGGAAAGGGCTCCCGAGAACACCTGGACGACGGCCTTCTTCTTCTCTTCGCAGTTGGCAAGCCGGTACAAACCGCCAGCAGCTACGTCCGCGCGGGAGTACCACCCGCCATCAAAGGATCCGGGGACCTGGCTTTTCGCCTCGGCGAGCACGTTGTTTGCAAAAGTAGTCTTCTCGAACCATGGACCCGGCCTGGATACTTCAGTGAGGGTCCTCTTCTGCTGCGCCCAGGTATCAAGCTTTAGGTCCTTGATGAGGTGTGTGTAGTTGGCGGCGGCCTGGGCTGCGGAATCGCAAGTGCCGTTGTAGCCGGTGATGGTTTTGCCGTCACTTGCTTTCTTGGTACCGCCTTCGCCGATCTTGATATCGGAGACGGGAAACCCGAACCTCCCGGACGCCTGCAGCGAGCTTGGATCCGGCTCCCTGGCCGGCGCCGGGCGGTTGATCAGAATCACCGCAACAGCGACGGCCAGGATCGCTACCCCTACCGCCGTAAGTGCTTTCCAGTGCTTCCGCATCGGCTAGGCCCCCGCTGCGCTGGTCAAGGCCAGGATGCCGCCGAGGATGACACTGGCACCGGCGACGGCGGCGAAGGCGATCCCGCTCTTCTTCGCACCCGATGCGCCTTCCTCGATGTCGTCCGAGTGTCCGCGCTGCCGGGCAAAGCCCCACTTGGCCAGGTTCCAGAGGAACGCGGCCGCCACGAGAATCAGCGCCAAAGCCCAGATGCCGCCCAGGACAAGCTGGATGGCATTCTGGAACTTCACGCCGAACACGCTGATGTCAGGGGTGACCCCGCCCAGGGGGTTCTCGGCAGCGGGGACGGCAGAACGGATAATGATTTCGCTTGCGATGGTGCTGAACATGGTCATGGTCCTATCGGTTGATGGTCTTGGTTGAAGTAGTGCGCTTGTTGTCGGCGGCCAGGAGCCCGGCGGCGATTTCGGCCGAGGCCCGTTCGAACGCACGGCGGGCGGGGTCTCCGACGAGCTGCCAGTCGATGATGGAGCCGGTATCCAGCGCCCCGTCGTAGGGAATATCGATCAGCACCCGTACCGCGGAGGCAAGGTTCTCCCGGAGTTCGGCCTGCTCGGCGGCGGAGACCTTCGCCCCTCCGCCCTGGGTGACCAGGACAACCGCATTAGCTACCAGGTCTTTGTAATGCGGGTTGCCGGTGCGCTCGGACATGGACTCGAGCTGCTCGATCATCCGCAACGCGGAGACGACCGCGTTGCGCTTCAACGTCGTCGGGATCACCAGCTGGTCCGTGACCTCGATGGAAGCAAGCCAGTTGGCTGACCGGGTGTTGTTGCCGGTGTCCACGATGATGGTGTCGTAGAAGCGGCTGACGACCGTGTGGATGCGGTTGAACTCGTCGGCCCCGATGGATTTCATCCGGTCCGCATCCTCGTCCGCGACCAGGACGGAGAACTGGTTGTTGCCCTGATGGCGGGTGTAGTAAGACAGTTCACCCTTGCGGGCGGTGACCGTCTCAAAGGACTCCAGGACGTTCAACAGATCCCATACGGTCCGGGTGGAGTCGTTCGCATTGGTCCGGACGCCTGCGGTGCCCATCATCTCGTTGTTGTCCCACACCAGCGCCTGCTGGCCCGAGTGGATACCGAACGTCGATCCCAGGCCAACGCTGCACATCGTCTTGCCCACCCCGCCCAGGGGCTGGGCGACCATAATCTGCATCGGTCGCGAGTACACACGCTGGATCGCGGACAGGTCCGCCCGACGGGCCAACTCGGCCGCGCCGACCTTGGGGCTGATCAGGCCGAAGCTCACGACCCGCAGGAACGCCTGCCAGCCGGTGGCCGGTGGTAGCTGGTCGTTCACGTTCTCCTTACGCAGCACTGCTGCGCTGCGGCGGCCGCTGACCAGCGGCGCTTCGCGGTGATCCACCACCGTCTCAGGCTTCGACTCGGCTGCTGCCGGTTCGGCGTCCGGGACGGCGTGGATGATGATTGCCGGATCCGTTGCCGTTGCTTCGGGTTCGGTGTCGGTAAGACTTATGGTCGCGCGGCTCTTCCGTTCGCTGCCCTGCCAGTTCGTGCTCATCGGAGTGTTCCTCTCGCTCGTTTCAGGTTCGGTCGTTGGTTTATGAAGTCGGGTCTTGCGGGGAAATGGCCGTCACCAGCCACGGCTGCTGCTGGCCGGAACGGTGCAGGAGCATCTGCCACCTGCCCGCATCGGTGGAGAACGTTGCGGTGACCGTCAGCGGGTTGCCGGCGTCCCTGCTGATCGCCGGACCGTCCGTGACTTTCCGGATCGGAACACGGGCCGGGTCGATGTACTTCGCATCGTCGGCGTACTCAGGTGCGAGGTGCGGGGCCAGATCGGCGAACCAGGTCGTCTCCGGAACATCGGGGCGGGCGAACAGTCCCATGACCTTGGCAGCGGTGTCCTTCACCGCTTTCTCCGCTGCCGGGTCCCACGTCACTTCAGGGATTCCGTAGTGTTCATCCGCGCCGTGCTCGTGCCCGTCCTCGGCGTGGTGACTCTCCTGGCCGGCCTGTTCGGTGGTCACCGTGGGGGTGGAACCAGCTGCCGGTTCGGTGCCCGCGTTTCCGGCGCAGGCACTCAGGGAAAGCGCGGCGGCAAGTGCGGCTGTGAGGGCGATGTGCTTGCGCATCAGAGAATGCCTTTCTCTTTCAGGATCGGGGTCGGGTCGGTCGTGGGATTGATCGGGACCATGGGGTTTGGCAGGGCGCCGGCGAAGAACTCCATGTGAAGGTGGCGGCCGGTGACGTTGCCTGTTGCCCCTTCGGTGCCCAGTGGGGTTCCGGCGGCGACGGTGTCGCCTTCTTTGACCTTCACCGAGCCGGCTTCCATGTGGTACATGCCGATCGTGAGCTTGCCGTCCACGGTCTGACCGGTCACGCCGGTACCAAACAGGCCGTCGAGGTTGCGAACCTTGACGATCTTCATGTCCGTGATGGCCACGATCGTTCCCGGCCCTCCGGGGTGAACGAAGTCGATGCCGTAGTGGAAGTTCGCCAGCACTCCCCCGGCAGTGCCAGATGGGGCCGGGCGTGGACCGTAACCGCTGCTGTTGATCGCCCCTTCCATGGGCTTGACCCACTTGCCGGCCAAGTCTCCGACAACCTGGTTGCCCTCGGCCGGGCAGACGCCGGACGGGTCCACCGCAGCAGCGGACTCCCCACCCAGGGCCTTGAAGACCTCCGTGGCCTGGGCCCGGAACTTCGTGTAGTGGTTCGGGTCTGCGTTCCGCTGGGTCCGGTGGATCGCAATCGTCGGTTCGAGGGTTTCCCAGCCCTCCACTTTCTGCAGGGCCTTGAAGAAGTTAGTCGCCGAAATGGTGGGGTCCATACGGTCCGCATACGAACCCCACGCGCCGTTGGCCCGCTGCTGGAACAACCCACGTGAATCCGGCCCTGCCCCGTCACCGAAGTCAACAACGCGCAGCGTGGACTCACCGATCGCCGCTTGGATGCCGATCAGCTGCGCGGCGACGGGCAACTTGAGAGATTTGGCGGCGTTCATGATCGCCTGTGCACTCTTCGTCTGCTCGGCATCGAACCCGGCCACTCCCCCAGCCTGGGCCGGACCAGCGGCAATGCCGGCAGGTGCAGCACACGATGATGCTGCCTGCGCAGGGTCGCTGTCATCCAAAACAACAGTGACAAGGCCAACCGTCAGCAGCGCAACAATCGAGGCGCCGGTGATGGCTTTCCGGGCGGTCATCGCTTCGCCCCTATACGGCGTCTGGGGCGGGTAGGCAATGACGCGTTCATCGGCCACTGTGTGCCGAACGGCAGCATGTTCTTCAAAACCTGTCCCTCCCCCATAGGCATCGCTTCCCCGTCTACTGCCAGCTACCGACAATCAAGTCGTTGGGCTGGCCGCCAACTCTTCTCTCGTTCCAACCAAGCTGCCTGTCACATCGCCAGCAATTTGACTGTAGCTCAAAGTGCATCATTTAGCGATACACTTGCTTCTATAACTCAGGGCTATCCAAATAATCGGGCAAGATAGACGCATGCCGCGCCTCATCCAGCCCAATCACCCGCAACAGGTTGAGGCAGCCATCGAAGTTCTCGGAAACCGAGCCCACGCGGCCATCCTGCGTTACCTGCAACAGAACGGTCCGTGTACCACCGGCGAAATCCTCAAGGGAATCGTCCTGGACGGCAACAAAAAGCTGACCCGGCCCAGCCTCCAGCATCACCTGGAAGCGCTCGAAGCTACAGGCGCTGTCACGGCCGACTCCCCTGCAGGCCAACGGCACGGCAAGCGCGTGAAGTACGAGGCAAATATCGACGCCGTGGAGTTCGAGATGCTTCCCGCCTATGTCAACTACCTCCGCGGTAGATGAGCCCCGCATTCATAACAAGCTTTGTCAAAGAGCACCTTCTTGATTCACTAAGCACGTTACATGCCTGTAGTGAACATGTGCAACGCCTGTAGTGAGCATGGCTGATGCGCATATCAGGCACCGAAGGGACGTTACGATGTGTGGGTTCCGTTGTTCTGCCTTGATTGGCGCTGGAGGATGAAGACCTAATGCTGACGTCACGGCGCCTCCTGGCCTGCATGGCGTTCCTTGTGCCGGCCGCCGGGCTATCTGGGTTCGCTGTCATCATGGCCCGCAAGATCGTCAAGCGGGGCCCGAAGGACTACCGCCGGGCCGAGGTGACAGAAGACGGACGACGAATCCGGATTGATTTGGATGACTACACCAAAGCCCCGGGCGACTTCGGCGTGTTCGACCCTGCGACAGAGAAGTACATAGGAGTCGGCGAGGTCACGCTGATCAATGAGGATCAAAAGTACGTAGAGCGGCGGATTGATCCGGCCGGCTCCGCGCAGGGGCGTCTGGGGCCGATCGTCGATTGGACCCCGGATGTGTTCTTCGAGCCCTCTGCTGTCGGCGGACGCTACGAAGAGGTGGACGTCCCCACCGCCTACGGTGCGGCGCCTGCATGGCTGTTCGAGGGAAACACGGACGTATGGGTGATCCACATCCATGGCAGCTGGACGGACCGCTCAATCATGTTCCGAGATGTCCACGCTTTCAGTTCATTGGGTTTTACCTCCCTGGTTCCCACATTTCGCAGCGACGCGGAGGTCAGCCCACCACAGGCCGAATCGAGTCACCTTGGGCAAACTGAATGGCGTGATGTGGAAAGCGCTGTGACCTACGCCGTAGCTCATGGAGCCAGGCGCATCATCCTCTCCGGCTGGTCTATGGGTGGCACCATTGCCCTGCTCACAGCGGAGCGCAGCGCCCACCGGGACCGGATCGTAGGGATTGTCCTGGTAGGGCCCGTCACGAGCTGGCGTAGGACCATCACTGCAGGGGCGGCGCGGGCCGGCGTCCCGGCGATTGGTGCCGGCCTTGTCATGTGCCTGCTGCAGACTCCCCCATTCGCGAAGATGCTCGGGCTGGAGGAACCAATCGATTTCAATGCACTTGACTGGGTCGATGTACCTAACCGGGTGGAAGTCCCGACCCTGGTCCTGCAGTCCAGCGCAGATCTAGAGGTTCCCTGGGAGATCTCGGCCGCGTTCCAACGCGCGAATCCGGCCACCGTCACCCTGATTCCCCTACCGGAGGCGCATCATACCCAGGAGTGGAATGCCTCGCCTTCTACCTTCACCAACGAACTGACGAGTTGGATCAGCAAAACGATCTTGACCGAGCAAGGCTAGGTCTACGCGTCTAGCTTGGCCTCAATTTGCATGATCCTGCCCTGGACAGACTCCGGGAAGTCCATCAAGTTCACTCGCTCGTAGTTGTGCAGAACAATGAGGCTTTTGTAGACGCCATTTTCGAGCGTTTCATTGAATAGGTCCCACGCCGGACTGACTCGTGATCGATCTGCATTAACCCGCATCCTCAACGCAGTAAGCCAGAGCGCATCGATCATCCAGAGACGCAACCTCGGGAGCTGCTTCGACAGGAAAAGAATCAGCCACCCCGCCGCCGTCACCGAGAGGCCTACATAGAAAAGACGGTCAAACCAAGATCCAATCGCTCGGGCGAAGGCATGCCAGGGCGAGAAATGGAATAGCGCCACGTACGTAATGTGGCATGCAACAGCCACCGCAACTACGAACAGGCCCGCGGAGAATGTTGCGTACAGGCCCCTTGCCTTGTGCCGAAGCATGTAGATGATCCTGAGCACGGTGAACAACAGCGCGAGCATGTACGTGCCGCTGTACACGGCAGTTGCGAGCTGGTCCATGCGGGTATCAATGAAGTCCGCAGCCGTTGGGGCTTTGTCCTCAATCAGGGCGAAGCTGACAACCATGAGGGGAATGCTCAGCAACGGTGTGTAGTAGGTCCATCTGACAATGGGTACGTTCGCTAAACGCCGAACGCTGTCGTTGAAGAAGAAGATCGCCAGTAGCGCGAAGATGGCTTGAAGCAGGTTCGTCACGTTGACGCCACCGAGGTAGCGGTCGATATCCTCCAGCGGTGTAACCGTTCCCAGGACATAGAGCGCCGCGAGGCCGAACATCGATGCCACCCACGACGCCCGGGATTCCGCGACCTTGACCACCGAGGGGATCCGAAGGAGGCATAGGGCACTCAGCAGCGCAAAGAGCAATAGTTTCATGGTCTATCAGAGAAAAGGATCAGGATCGGACGAGCTGCGTGAGCGGGTCTTCTTCGACATCTCGAAAGCGAAATTCTCCACCCACCGTTCGACAGGATGATTCGGAACGGACCGGCAGGTGACACTAATTGCGTCCGCGGTTTCCCTCAGCATCTCTTCAGAGAGATCCGGCAGAGCCAGGGCAATCCGAAGGCTCTCCAAGTAGATATGTCCGAGCTCGTGATATATGCAGTGAAGTTTGTATTGCTGCGACTTCTGCGGGGGGAAATAGACGTTTATGCGATCTTCAAATTCGGCTTTGAAGGCCGTGAGCGCACCCCAGGACTCGTTGTACTCGATCAGGTTGATCGGCTTCTCGCAGATCACGGTCAAGCGTTCGACGACTTCCTTCATCGACGTCGTGCCGTTACCGCACAACTCCCGAACCTTGTCCTGAACCGGTGGGAGAGTCATTCATCCTCGCCGTTCATCGACGCATCGATGATCCTTGTGATCGTCCTCAGTGTTTCCGGCGAAGTCGCGCCCAGATTTCTCGCGGCGAAGTTCTTCACCTTGAGCTTGCGCATCTGCACCAGGAACTCCATCCGCGCTTCTACCTCGGGAGGAGTCTCACTGTTCAGATCACAGAGGTAACTGGCCGGTACGGCAAAAACGTACTCTGAGATGCCCTTCAGGAGTTCCTGGTCGGTCACCAGGCTGCCAGTGCCATTGATCAAGTATGACCACCGTGTTCGCGACAGGTGGATTCCGTGGGTCGAAAGTGCTTCTTCCACATGAGGGTAAGTGAGCGCCGTGTTGTTGTCCGACTCCCAGATATCTACCAGGATGCCCATGCGATCGGCCAGGCGCTCTTTCTTCTGTTGTTGCGTAAGGAACACGCTGCGGGCCCCATTTCCCATCGTTAAAGCTCCTTCAGCCCAGGTCAGCTGCTTTGGTGCGACCACTGCACAGAGCAGGCGGACAGCTGACACAAAATTTTACCTGATGACATTCATAGCGTATAGGCCATGAGTAACTACTGAGTTGTGCATGTGCGGAGCATGTCTGTAGGCTTTCGCTTACTTGAGTTCTTGGGGGATTCAAGTCGATGCCGCTGCCAACACGTCCTGTACATCTACAGGTCCCTGAAGCCGGGTAAGGGTGATCACGTACATGAAGGAATACCGCACGCCCAAGCTTATTGGGAAGAAGTCCCCATGAACTGCCTTGAGGTGCCAGACAGAGTGCCTTGTCACGTGGAACCAGACATGCCACAGATCGCTGGGGTCGCACCTGCCAGTGACCAACGAAGTCGCATGACAAGCTAATGCGGCCGCTGTCTTCAGTCGTGACGGTTGACCAATCGGACCGGTCCTTCTTGTCGTGGCTACCAATCGGGCGTGCGGACGTGGACGTGCCGATGCATAAGCCACTTTCGAAGCAAACGAATGCGACGCCGCCGCACGGACCCAGGGTAGGTGGGCTGCGACACGCGGAGCCGTTATCTGTAAACAAATCCCCGGATCCTTCCAAGGGCAGTGCTAATTTCGATTCAGTCGATAGCTGTAAACAGAAACGCATTATGTCGACGGCAAGCAGGATCAGCGATGAAGCAGTCACAACCTACTGGGTTGTGCGAGATTCAAAGGACATGACTATGAGCGCAGTAATCAATCGTGGAGGCGGGCGGCCGAGCAAGGGCCTCCGCAAATACATTGGCTTCCGCACGCAGGCTAAGACCGCGGAGGATGTTCAGATGATCGCTGCCGCCAAAGGCATGACCGTCACTGACTACGTTTCCTCGGCCGTCGACCGGTCCCTGCGCGAAGATCTGGCATTGCTGGATCATTTCGCGCATCAGGAGGAACTGCCGATCCGCATAGCCTCATAACAGAAGAAGGCCCGCACTAGGCGGGCCTTCGAAGCTGAAGATCCACGATCCGGGAAGCTTGCCGGCAAACAGATCGTAGATCGGATGGAAGACCTTCACAGGACTTCATTTGTGTTGCAAAACCGATCCTGCAAGATCGGTCCTTAGTCATTCCCTCGACAGGAACAGCATCATCGTACAACAGCACGCCCGTGTGCTGCCAGCCATATACGGCGCTGGCGTGTCGCACGAGCCATCCTCCACTCACAGCCCCGCTCAAGCGTGGGCTGCCTTGGCGCCTATCCTCGCAGGTCAGCCCCGAGTTCGCCTTTCCCGGGATGCAGGCAAGACATACCCGCAAAAGCACGAGCGCACTCTCAGTGAGACGCTGCCCACGCTCCCTGCGGCGGTCCGGATTTTCGGCAAAGACGGCACCTGTGCCGCGATTTTCCTCGACTTTGACTCGTCCATCGCCGGTATTGACTGGGTCGAAGCCGACGTCCGGGCAGTCCAGACGTGGCTGCACTCTGTCGGTGCCCGCTGGATCGAGGACTACTCACCCAACGGCGGCCGGCACGTATACGTCCCACTCAAGCAGCGTGTCACCTTCTCTGAAGCGCGTGATCTCGTCGAGGCGCTGGGTACCCGGTACCGGAGCCTGGACAAGACCCCGCACCAGAACCTCCTGCACGGCTGCATGCGCACACCCGGCTCACCGCACAAGCGCGGCGGCCACCAAGAACTCGCGATGAGCCTGTCCATGGCCTACGACGTTGCCCGCCGGCCCAACACGGCCAACGTCTGGGCTGCGATGACCGATGATCTGGCGGGGGAGATCGCCGCCGTCCGTGCGCTCCGCCTTGAGACCAACTTCACCCCAATGGCCGAAGCGGCACCTGCGATCAAGCATCCGGCAGGTCGGATGTCCCGCATCATGCAACTGATGGCCCAGACCGGGCTATACGACACGAACCGTTACGCCTCTGATTCGGATGCACGCCAGGCCATCATTACCGGGGCCGCGGCCGCCGGACTGGAACTCGTTGACGTCGAACGCCGCATGATGCAGGGGACCTGGCCAGGGCTCGCTTCCTTCTATGCTCGCTATGCCTCCCGTCACCGTGTCCCGGCACTGCGAAGGGATTGGATCAATGCGGTCGCCTACCTGAGCAAAAACCCGTCTACTTCGAACAGAAATAACAATGTCCGCAGATCCCCCACAAGCCAGCCAAATACACAGCCCCAAGAACTAAAGGGCTTGAAACAAAATTCGAATCCCGATGCCGAGCATCGGTTCATCCGGACGTGGCGCAACGCACTTCGAATCAGGGAGGTGAACTACACGGAATCTCGGATAGGAATGGCACGAAGAATGGTGCTGAGATCCCTTGGGGAGGCGGCCCACATGACAGCATCTCGGTTCATTGAATTCGGTGTCAGGTCCATTGCAGTGGCCACCGGGCTGGATCACACCACGGTGGCACTGCACCTGAAAGCTCTCCGGACGGAGAAAGATCCCCTCATTACACTGGTCGAAGAAGCCCGCGGGACAAAGGGCGATCTGTATATGCTCACAGTTCCCGAAGAGTTGAAGACCTCGGCCGAGGATGCCTCCTGGCAGAAAGGAAAAATCCACGCACTTCGCCCGGTATTCAGGGAATTGGGGCTGCCGGCGGCTTTCGTCTACGAGGCTCTGGAGCATTCCCCTGCGTTGCCGATCACCGACCTCGTCCGGGTCACCGGACTCTCACGGTCAGCGGTCAACGAGGCTCTGGAATTACTCGCTGCCTGGAACCTGGTGACAAGGAACGGCGGCCGGGCATGGTCGGTGGTGGCAACGACGTCGCTGAGGCAGCTCGCCGAACACTTTGGCGTCCTCGAAGCCGTCGCCGCGCAGCTGCAGCGCTACCGGATCGAGCGGATCATCTGGCGCGAATGGCTTGCCAGCAACGTCAACACCGTCGCCGAGCTCCTCTCCCCTGGTGAGGATTACCCGTGGGAAGCCTTCGAGGGTCCGCCGGATGACTGGGCCTTGGCCGACATCGCGTTCAGCAGAACCGGGTAGGTCAACCGGCGAAGGTCTGCTCTTGGGCAGCCAGTCCCCCGGCAGGACCGAATTCCTGTAGCCCACAGTGGCATGCCATAAGTTATGCCATAAGGACTATGAGAAGTGAGGCTGGATAACCTGCTCGACGCGTAGCCTCACTCCCCCGCTGCTGGCCCCGCTTGGGTGTGGAGTTTGAAGACGGCCGAGACAAGGGCGCTCCGTGACGGGGCGCCGAACTCGGTGACTTTCCCATCTAGCCAGGCAACCTGCAGCCCGTCGAGGCGCAACTGGATCTGGATGCCGGCCTCTCCCCTCTTTCGGGGTGCGCGCCGAGGCATGCCCGAGCTCCTCGGCTCCGTGTCAGCAGTGAACTCCCCGGCGATCTGCTCGTCGGTCAGAGTCTCAAAGGCATCATTGAGGAGGTCGGCATATGTGGTCCGGCCCCGGTAGACCGCATCCTTGACCTCGGCCAGTAGCTGCGGCGGTAGGTACACGCCGACGTTGCGCAGCGCCCCGGACACCGTCTCGGACGCCTTCTGTACTGCAGCGGCCTTCTTGGCTGCCGACTGTCGAGGTGCGGCCTTCGGGGCGGCGGCGGGCTCTGGCTCGTGCCGCTCCCCCACTTCCGGGGCAGCCGGCTCGACTGTAGGCGCCTGCTCCCTCTCGGGCTTGGGTGCGGCGGCGGGCGATGCCTGAATGGGCTCCCGGACGGGGGGCTCGATGGACTCGTCGGGGGTTGTTGCTATTGCTTGGGCGCCCCTCCCCCGCTTCGGAGGCAAGAGTCCCTGCAGTCCTACTCCGCGGGTGGGTGCGACGGGCGCGAACGCCCCGGCAAGGCTCTGGCGGCCGCTCATGCCTGGTTCCCGCTCTCGATCTCGTTCAATCGGGCCAGGATCTCCCCGGTCAGCTGCTCGTATTCTTCAGCCAGTCCCCCGGCGTTGCGCGAGAAGAACCCGTCAGCCGGCTTCTCCCCCGCCCGCAGTGCCTTCAGGCGCTTCTTCTGAGCGTCCGTGACGGCGCCCTCCAGCTCGTGGAACAGCAGGCCCTTGCGGCGGGCATCGGCGCTGGCGCTTTCCAGGTTTCGGATCCGGGTCTCAAAGACCGGTGCGACGGTACCTAGCATTTCCTCCAGGGTGTCGCGGACGCTGCGTTCCAGGCGAAGCGAACGCGGTCCGACACCGAAGAGGACGATGCCGGCCAGCTGCAGGTTCGGGTTGCGGTCCCGGACGGCCATGAAGCGGCGTGCGATGCGCTCCACACCGTCGATACTCGCGTCGTCGGAGCGGGTGGGTATTACGACCGCACTGGAGATGGCGAAGGCACCCTCAACAAGGATCCGCTCCCCCGGCGGCGTGTCGATCAGGATAAGGTCGTAGTCGTCCGCCAGCGGCGCCAGGACGGCATATAGCATGTCGCCGAAATCACCGGCATCGGAGCGGCTGGAACGGGAAAGCATGATGCCCTGGATGTCCTCGAGCTCCTGCCCGCCGGGGATGACATCAAGGTTCTCCCGGACGTTCCGGAGGATCATCGGCGCGGTCCCGGCGATGAGTGCCTGGAACAGTTCCCGGCCGCTCTGACGTTCATAGCCGAGGTCCCGGGCCAGGTCACCCTGTGGGTCTAGATCCACCAGTAGGACGCGGGAGCCGGCCAGCGCCACGTACCCGCCAACGTTGGCCGCAGTCGTGGTCTTCCCCACTCCCCCTTTGCCGTTCGCCAGGGCAACGACCCGGTCAATTGCCCGTGTTTCTTGGGTTTTCTGGGGTACTGGGGCTTGCAGTGATCTTGCCATCGGCCGGTGACTCTCCTACGTGGTGGGCGGCGGGTGTTCCTGCCTTCAAGGCTATGTTCTCTACCGCTTGATTGACGGCAGTGACACGCATAAGAGGCCTCACAATATGTCCTGTCGAGCGGGTCATTGGACGACAGGCCGTAGGCATCGTTGGATTTCGTGTTTGACACTGTGCTTCATGCCCAGCAGGGAGTTATGTAGGAATTCAGGTTGATTCTCTTACCGGGCCTTCTGTAAGACGTCCTATGGGACGATGGTTGGCTCTCAAGCTGGCCATGCAATTGCCCTGAAGGTGTTATTTCCCATTTGGCGTGACGTGTGTGGTAAGGCAGTACGAACCATTGAACCAATAGTGGGTATGCAAGTGGTATTTTCTACTAGCGCTCCTGCTGGTCCCTCCGTTGGATTTCCTGCCCGAATACAGGTAAGCATCACCATTGGCCGTAGGGCCGGACGAGCTATCCGACGTGCAGCGTGGCGTCTTACGTGTCTTATGGCATGGCTTATGGCATGAAAGTTCATTGAAAGAATCCAGGTGTCCGAGCCATAGCGCTTACAGGGGTTCTCGCCCGCCAGCGTGCCAGTGGGAACGCCCCATGCTATCGGCCAAGCGGCGCAGCGGCACCGCGACGGGGGAGCGTTCCCAATTAACCCGGGCGTGCCGCCTCCTTCCTGATGGGCGTCCTTGATGTCGATGGTGACCAGCGGCCAGCCCCTGGCCGTCCGGCATGACCTGCGCCTGAGGGTGACGGAATATTTCAGCAGCATCCATTGGGAGCCGCTCCATCAGGGTGAGGCGCGGGTACGACAAAAGCCGGCGAATCCAGATATCAAAGCGGGTTATGCCAATCGTGCGCGCAGGTGGAGCCACACTGAGCGCCCGGGCGATCAGGGTTGACAAGCGAGCCTGCATCACGGCGAGGCAGTTCGCGCTTGCGAAGGTTGTAGTCAATAACGACCATTTTTGACTAGTCATTTCGACTTGCCGGAATCGGTGCCGAAAAATGGCGCTTTGGCCCGGTATTTTTGATCAGAACCCGTTGCCGGTATCAACGCCGGTCTGAACGCGGGAAAGAGGGTTTTTGACGTGTTTTCGATCATGCGTCGCCCGAGGACTGAAAGGCGGCCATGTGACCCGGAATGTGATTGGCTATGCCCGCGTCAGCACGCGGGGCCAGTCCCTGGATGCGCAGGTCGACGCGCTTGTGGGCGCCGGTGCCATCAAAGTCTTCATGGAGCACGCCTCCGGTGCGACGCAGGCACGGGCGCGGTGGCAGGACTGTCTGGAACACCTGCAACCGGGCAACATCCTGGTGGTGACCGACCTGACCAGGCTCGGGCGCAGCACTGCGGACCTGTCCGATATCGTGACGGTACTCGGGCGCCGGGGGATAGGCTTCCGGTCCCTGGCGGAACCCTGGCTGGACACGACCAGCGCGCACGGGAAGCTGATCTTCGACATGTTCGCGTCTCTGGCGGAGTACGAACGCTCCCGGTTGTCCGAACGCACGAGGGCAGGTTTAGCGGCTGCGAAAGCCAAGGGACGACTCGGCGGCCGTCCGCCGTCGATGACGGCGACGAAACTTGCGGCGGCCAAAGACCTGCGGCGTCAGGGAAAGAAGCTGCAGGAGATCGCGGAGACTCTCAGCGTGAGCATGTCCACCCTCACCAGGGCCCTCGGGCCGCGAACAGGCAAGCCGGCGTCTGAGTCCCAGGCCGTCGTTCAGAACGTTGCGTAAGTCAGTTCCGCACGCGGTCAGTGCGACGCCTGTTTTGGAACAACTTGTGAGACACGAAGGTTACGCGAGCCCGCTGGACTGGGCGGTTAGCTGGTAAGTGCCTTGGTTGTGTCTGCCTCTGGAATGGGCGCTGCCGTGATGCCGTCGAGCACTTTGCGGAGTCCCCACATGAATTGCTCGGTGGATATGTAGCCGGCCATGGTGCCGGCTGCGGCGGCGGAGAGGGGATGGGTTTCGGCCGGGATGGCGGAAAGGCCTGCCTGCCGTGCGGCTATCCGTTCTGCTTCCGGGGGCAACCGGTGTGTTTCTCCTGAGTCCGCGACTTCCAGGGCTATCGAGCCGAAGACGTAGACGATCAGCAGATAGGCCGCTTTGGCAGCGTCCCCTGGCGTGAGGCCGGTATCCACGAGAATCCCCATGAGGCGTTCGTTCAGGGCGAGTGCGTGTGGGCCGTTCATCGGGCCGCCAATCATCAGATTGACCGCCCCTGGATGGGCGGTGAGTCGCTCCCGCAGCTCCAGGGCGAGAGCTTCAATTCTTAGGCGCCACGGCACCTCGCGGTCCGCGAAGACCGCATGATCGACCAGTCCGAGCAGATGCTCAACAATGGCCTGAACCACCGCGGCTTTGTCAGGAAAGTATGTGTAGACGGCGTTCGGCGCCACGCCAACCCGCGCGGCGATGCCGCGGATCGACGCCGCCTTCATGCCGCCCTCATCCAGAAGGTCCAGTGTCGCCTCCAGGATCTCCTCCTGGGTTAGGGCGCGGCGGGGTCCGGGTCTGGATCTACGGACTGGTGATGCCATCGTTCGGGGTCCTGTCTCTTGACAATCTTCTGTACGTCGTACAGTATTTGTACATCGTACACTAATTGTACGGCGTGCAACATTCTCGGGAAGCCGGACACCATGACACCCACTTACACGGACAGGAACCTCCTACGGGCAACCGGCAGGTTGTTCGTCGTGAGCTCCCTGGCTTTCGCCGCGGCCGCCACAACCCTCTCGGTCACCTTCGACTGGCCCGATATCCTGCGGGAACCGGCCAGCACTGTGCTGCCGGCCTTCGCGGCCGGCGGACCCGGGCTGGTCTGGACCTGGTTCGCAACTGCCTGGACCTACGGACTCCTGGCGGTGCCGGTCCTGCTGCTCCCCGCAGCTCTCGGCCTCCGCGATCATCCGGCCATGCGCGTCGCCACCTACGTAGGTGCCGCCTCGGTGCTCCTGTCGCTCATCGGGTTCCTCCGCTGGGTCTTCGTCGTTCCACCCCTAGCCGCCTCATATGTCGGTGGCGACGCCACAACGCAAGCCGCCGTAGACGCCGCCTGGACAGCGCAGCACCAGTTCGGCGGAGCGCTCCTGGGAGAACATCTGGGCCAATTGCTGGTCATCGCGTGGTCAGTCACCCTCAGCGTGATCATCCTGCGCAGCGGGATCCTTCCGCGCTGGCTCGGTGCCGCCGGGCTCCTCGTCAGCATCATCTACGTACTGAACCAAGGCGACATCCTTGCCACCGCAGTCCCCGGCTTCCCGATCTGGGACCTGGCCGGCCTTCTCGGCAGCACCGGCTGGGGTTTGTGGGTGGCCGCCCTGGGCGTCTGCATCCTGATCCGCTCCGCCCGCCGCGCCAGCCCCACAGCCACCGCGCCCTCCGTTACTTCCTCTCCCTCAGAACCCACAGAACCCCGGCACCCAACGACCGGCAAAAGGAATTGATCCCCATGAACCGCACCAAAACATCCCGAACGACGTTCCTTCGCAGCTGGCTACTCTGGACCGCCGGGTTCCTCGCCCTGCCACTGGCCGGGTTCGCCGGAAGCGCGGTCATCGGACGCGTGGACGGGCCGCTTCCAGCCCTGGCGGGCGGGGCCATAGCAGGGCTCATCATCGGCGCCGGCCAGGCACTCACCAGCAGCGGCCGGCTGCAGGCCCGAACGTGGATCCCCGCAACAGCTATCGGCATGAGCGCAGGACTCTTCCTCGGCGCCGCGGCCGTCAGCTACCGCACTTCCCTCACCGATCTTGCCCTGATGGGGGCCATCAATGGCCTGGTCCTCGGATCCGCCCAAGCGTTGGCCCTGCCCGGTCGGATGCACCGGCGCTGGATCTGGGCCGCGGCGATGCCGGCATTGTGGGCTCTGGGATGGACCATCACTACCCTCTTCATGATTCAGGTCGGCCAGCAATTCATCGTCTTCGGCGCCAGCGGAGCACTCGTAGTCACCGCGATCTCCGGACTCCTGGTCCAGGTCCTCCTGCCCTTCCGGGTAGGGGAGCGGCGTGCCGGACAGGCGCCCTCGGCGGCAACCGCATGAGTACGGGACTGCACGTCATCTTCGGCACCGGAGCCATCGGTCTCGCCACCCTCGATGCCCTCCAGCGCCGCCGCCGGACCGTCCGGCTCGTGAACAGATCAGGACAGGCACCCGTTCCCGATGGCATCGAGGTCGCCGCAGGGGACGCCAGCGATCCGGTCTTCGCCAGCGAGGCGGCCCGGGGCGCCGCGGTCGTTTATCAGACCCTGAACCCGCCGTACTCTCAGTGGAGCGCACAGTTCCCCGCACTGCAGTCCGGTGTCCTCGCCGCCGCCGAAAGCAGCGGCGCCCGCCTGGTCAGCATGGAAAACGTCTACATGTACGGACGCCCCGATGGACGCCCCCTGACAGAGGACCGCGCGAACAACGCCCACACGAAAAAGGGGCAACTCCGGGCAAGGATGTCGCAGGAGCTCCTCACTGCCCACCGTGCCGGCCGCGTCCAGGTCGCCATCGGCCGCGCCTCCGATTACTTCGGCCCCCGGGGAGGCGCTCAATCCAACCTCGGCGACCGGGCCTTCCCCGCCGCCCTGACCGGGAAAACCGCCAATGTGCTCGGCGACCCGGACCAGCCTCATACCTACACGTACATCCCTGACATCGGCGAAGGCCTCGCGGTCCTCGGCGAACATCCCGACGCCCCGGGTGAAATCTGGCATCTGCCCAACGACCCCGACACCCGCACGACAAGAGAACTTGTCGACGTGATCTACAAACTTGCCGGCCAGCCCAGCGCCAGACTCCGAACCCTGCCGCCGCTGCTCCTGCGCGGCCTCAGCCTCTTCAACCCCACCATCCGTGAACTCCTCGAAATGCAGTATCAATTCGAGGAACCCTTCATCGTCGACAGCAGCAAAATCGCCGACCGGCTAGGCCTCACAGCAACCCCCATCGATGAGGCCCTCGCCGAAACACTTCTGAGTTACAGAGCTGATAAGTCCTCGGCCGTCCGGTAACCATCCTTAATCCTTGTCGGCCGATCGAATCAGGGATCCGGAATGGACCAGGCAGCCGGCACTCCGCACCACCGCTTCTCGCTTGACCCCTGGGATTCCCAGGGGCTCCCGGACTGACTAAATCCCTGCGAGTGTGTGAGCACACCAACCAGAGCTCAGTGTGGGAGTGTCCCCGGCTGAGGGTGTCCTGGTTCTAAAGAAGTGGGACGATTGCAGGGGGCGTCTGCACGGAATGTCAGAAGTGGTCTGCACTGGGACCGCTGGGAAAGACGCCGTCGGAAGGCGAACCCTGACCGGGCGAAAAGTGACTCTCTTTGACGCTGTAGATCAGAGAGTCGTCTCAGGGACGGGTCCGAAGGAAAGCTACCTTCACCGGGCGCTTGGCAGGCCGTGGACCCAGAGCGCGTGCTCAAAACGCGGGCGTCGACCTAGGCAGGAGATGGACCGAGCTCTGCCGCGTACCCGGTGACTGCGCGACGATAGAGCGGAAGGGTCTTGGCCAGGGCCTCGAGTGCAACACGGAGAGCTTGATCCGGCCGGCCGGAATCAAAAAGTGCCAGGGCGAGGAAGGCACGATGAGCGTCCCCGGCGACGTCATTTTCCTCCACATCCTCGAGCACTCGAATGGCCGCCTCGAACTCGCCCACGTTGCGCAATGAGCTGGCGAGTTGAATGAGTGCCTGAGGCCGTCGTCTGTCATCGAGACCAGCGTCTAGGGCAAGGCGGTATAGGGGTATCGCTTCCGTCTCGCGCCCCAGGAAGTCGTGAACAGAAGCCCATTCATACAGAGCCGCGGCATCCCCATCAGGCCGTTCATCGACGAGCGTCTTCATGTCCCTGAAGATTGCGGAGTCCGTGTCATCGGCCTGGGCCCAACACTCCTGCACGCGGCTTTCCCAGTTGTCCGTCATGCGCCGATTCTTCCATGGCGACACAACCTGCTGTGACCGCAAGTAGGTGGGGTCGTGAGCCGAACCCTGACCGGGCCGAAAAGATGGTCGGCCCGGTGTATCGGACGAAAAGTCAGTTCACCGCGAGAACGACACGTTTCGGCAGATAGCGATGGAATGCGGGCGGCCAGGCATCGCTGAGCCGGGGAACCTTGCCTCCACTAGGAGACATGGCTGAGATCAGCTTGCTCAGATCACGATTGGGGGGAATGACTGCTCGCGTCCTAGACCGGAGGTTGGTCGAGAGTAGAGCCCTGCTGGCGGCGACGGATTTCTTTTACTGTCAATACGGACTGAACAAGCCAGCCGACCCCAACGAGCACAGCTAGTACAGCCGGCCAACCAGACCAGGCGAACAAACCTATTGCGATCCAGACTATTCCGAATGCAATCCAAAGGTTTTTCAGCCACCTAAGATCGGCGGCCGAGCGCTTCGGAAAGCGCAGTGAGACCTTCATCCTGGCAACCAACTTGTCCCACATGGGGCTTCCTTCAGTCCACGCATGTTCGTGCATTCGATCGGCGGCCGAGCACTGGTCCACCTACCACCGAGAGTTGTGAAACGACCTCTCACAAGGAACTGTATGCCTCAGCTTCTCGGTCTGGAATGAGTGTCAACTACCTGTTTTTCTCGGCGGAGGCAACTGTCAGGAGTCGAACCCTGAGCGGGCGGAAAAGTGGCCGCCTCCTGCACCGGGCCCGTAACGGCGAAGAATGTGCGTTCCGAGAGTTAGCGACCCCTTGCGGGCATTCCCACGGGATGGAACTGGGACAGCCCTTCGTGATGCAGCCGAAGTCGGGTGCCTCTGTGGTGGACTGTGAGAGTGACTCACCCAAGCTCGGAAATTGGCCCGTTATCCCCAGCGACTCACCCCGGATCTGAAAGTGGGGCCTTGTTCTATGACCGTCCCGGCGTGGCCGAGCGGTACGGGGCTCACCGTCACGGCGGAGTTTCCAGCCCGAACTTCGTTATGGAGGAGCCGGCGCTGCTTGCTGAACTGGGAGACGTAGCAGGACTAAATGTCCTGGACCTTGGCTGTGGGGACGCCGCACTGGGGGCAATGCTGTTACAACAGGGATGCGCCAGCTACCTGGGTATTGATGGTTCCCAGGAGATGGTCACGCGAGCCGAGGTAACACTCCAGGACCATCGAGGGACAGTGGCCCTTCAGAACATGGAGGATCTGTCGCTTCCTGCCGAGAGTGTTGACCTCGTAGTTTCGCGGCTGGCACTGCATTATCTTGAGGACCTGGACGCCGTCCTGCGCGCCTGCCGTGCGACATTGCGTCCCGGTGGGAGGCTGTGCTTCTCTGTTCTTCACCCAGTCATCACCTCATCCGATGTGCACTCACACCCAGGACCGCGTGGAAGTTGGACTGTTGATGACTACTTCCTGAGTGGAGCGAGGGAGCGCTTGTGGATGGGCGACACCGTGACTTGGTTCCACCGGACCGTTGAACAGTACGTGGGCGCGATTACGGGTGCAGGGTTCAATCTGACAGCTCTAAGCGAGTGCGAACCAGTACCAGGCCGATTCGGCGGAGACGAATCCGAGTTGGCCCGTAGAAGGCGTGTTCCGTTGTTCTTGTTCCTGTCGGCTCGAGCAGCCTGAGGCTCGTCGGGCGCGCCCTATGGGAGGCATGAGTACATGTACATATCCCTGCGCTGGCCATCGATCTCCAGCCAGCTCCTCAACGTCCCTTCGCGGATGAAGCCAGCGTGCTCGGCTGCCCGCCACGAGCCCTCGTTCCACGGTTCGACGTAAAGCTCCAGTCGATGAATGCCTGATTGCGCCAGGCCCCAGGTGGAGAGGGCTTTCAGCGCAGTGGAAGCGACGCCCTTCCCTCGCTGGCTTGGTGCCACCCAGTAGCCGATACTTGCCCGCCCTTGGCTGAGGTTTTTCAACCACAATCCAATTTGTCCGACTGCCTGATCCGAGGTCGCATCTGCAATTGCAAACGAGTATCCGGACCTGTCAGCCAGACGCTGGTGCTGCCTTTGGATGAACGCCAACGCAGCCGTTTTTGACCCGCTAGCGGGAACAGTTGTGATCAAAGGAATTAGTGGATCTTCCGAAACTTCCTGGATAACTGCCACGTCGTCCGTGCTAAACGGGCGGAGCCTGTAAGGGAACGCAGCCAATACGGGCTGCTCCAGGGGGTTCATCCTCAAACTTTACGACGCGTCGGACGCGGAATAGCAACTTGCCCGACTGGGGTATGACGCGCCAGGCCCTGTCCCCGTGCTACGCCAAGGAATGGGACGAACTGTTCGTCGACAAAGCAGCCGGAGAATCATCGCCAGCGGCTCCGCACGTCCCTGCTGATCTCTGGCAGCCGGTAGTCCGCCATGCCGCTGCTGCCATATTCAAGAGGAACCTCTGCGGCAAGAAGCGATACTCCCGTTTCAAATAGCGACGAATGAGAATATGCTCCGTACAACAGTGCGAGGCCGCCGGTTGTCCGCCCGGGGAGGGCTAAATGACAAAACGAGAAATTCTCGGATCCATCTTGGGCCTGATAGTCAGCATTGGCGTGACGATAGTGGTCATGTCCCTTATGTTCCCTCCGGGCCATCCAAATTTTGCGGCAATGGTGGGAACGATTGTGACCGTTTTCGTTCTCTTCGAGGTTGCCCGAAACCTTTGGATTCTCAGAAAGCGCCGAAGTAACAGCCAATGACCTAGCTCAGATGCTCCGCACTGCCTTTGCGCGGTCCCGCATCGGCTGGCTTGTAGACCCAACCCTTACCGGGTTGAAAACTGGGCATCAGACACCGGATGCCGAAATGTGCATCCACCGCGAGCCCAAAGAGGAAGCTACCCTGACCGGGCCGCCAGCCGGCCGCCAGGGCGTATGGGCTGACTTGAATCATCTGCCGCCGAAGACAAAGTAGTAGAGAGCGAAGGCCCCTGCTACAGCCACAATAGATATCCCATAATTTCGGACAGAGCGCTTTCGTCTTCTTTGGTACTCGGCTGCTTCCTCGTCCGGCAAGAAGAGGTTGACCTTCGCTGCTCCTCTGGACAGAGGTCCGGCTGCAAGGATCATGCCAAGGCCAATGAAAGTGACAAGAGAAACGAAAAGCACCGCCGGCCCCATGCGCATTACCTCTTCTGTGGCTTGTATCGCCGTTGGATAAATCCTAGGCGCGAGCATACCGCCCGGCGCCCTTTACGTAGCCGGCATCATGGTCATGCAGGATCGTGAGCCGAACCCAGACCCGGACACTGCAGGCCTATTTGAGCTTTTTGATTCGGTCCATCATTGCAAGAGCCAAAGGAACTGCGATCACTGTGGTTACGGCAGTGGTCGCAATTGGCGACCAGCCGAGCGCCTTGCCAATTAACGCTCCGGAAAGTGAAATAGCAACAAAGATGAGGACCGTTCCCACAATGAGTCTCAGACGACGCTTCCTCAAATCAGCCATACCGAGACACTAGCGGAGGGCGCAGAAGAACGAACAGTCACGCGGTTTTCATTGTGGCAACCCTGAGCGGGCGGAATTTCGGCTCTACGGCGCGTGAATTACGAGAGAGGCGACGAAGAGCCAGCGAGAGGAAAGCTACCCTCAACGGGCACGACCTGGGCGAGCGGGCCGAGCGTGAGTTCAGCCGTTCGTTGCCAGATCCAAAGAGAACGCGCTGGTGGACCCTCGGGAGGCGTTCCGAATTGCTCTTCGCTTTATTGTTCTTCTTCGTGTTGTTGATATTCGTGGGGAAGACGCCTGAGCGTCCTAGCCCCTAGAAATAGACTGATGACGAGGATGACGGCGGCCGCTAGCAGGATCGCAACTTCTTCTGGTGCAGGGTCTCCCGTCAGCAGCAGAACTATCATCACGATCAGAGCAATTGCACCGATGGCGATAAGCGTTGAAAAGTACCACCTTGCGCGGCCCTCCCTCGGGTCAATCCATGGTTTCATCCGATATCCCGCTCTCTTTCTAAATTGAAGCTTCCCCCATGTGTCAGCGGCATTCAATAGAAACTAACGAGGTTCGGGTTCGAGGCGGCTGCTCCCGGTCGGTCACTCCTTGGCCCAGCGAGCTGATGCTCAGCGAAGGACGTGCCGCGACGCTTATGGGAGGAGTCCCACCAGAGAACTTGACGTCGTCCGCAAGGGTAAGGCGCAACTGGCGCAGATTACGAACCCTGACCGGGCGGAAAGCAGGGCTCCTTAGACGAGCGAAGGCCAGAGAGCCGACTCGTGACGAGCAGAGTAAAAGCGACAATGAACGGGCAGGGATCCAGCGCATCAAGGTTGATCGCTAGAGCGTCCCTCATCCCCAATGGTGGGCGCCTCACCCGGCTTTGTGTTTAGCCATCGTCCAGACTTCGCGCTGTCGCTACGATGAGGCCATGCAGCAAGTGATAACACAGTCGATAGTGCTCTCACTGATCGGTATATTACTGGCTATTCCGATGGTGATATTCGTCACGAAGCATCCACGATGGATGAGCGAGCCGCTGGATACCCAGCGGAAAGCCCTGATTGTGCTGTTTTTCATAGGGCTGTTTTGCGAACTCGCAGGAGGCGCCATGCTCGTAACTGCTAATTACTGAACTGCGGCAGCGCTCCCATGCAGAGTCCTGCAGCGCCCTGTGTGCAGCTGTTGATGACGGACTTTGGCGGCGCAGGACGCTCACCCCCTTACATCGCAGGCCGGCGGCCGTCAGCCGAACCTGCAAAGTGTCGCTGTGCTCCCCTTGACTCACCCGCGGCTTGAACGGAAGCTGTCCCTAACGACCCCAGAGAGATAAGTCATCTTTTTCCGGGTCTCCTCTTCGAATGCAGGATTCCATCGCGCGTCTAAGTAAAAGCCCAAGCGATCGTATCCATGGACAACTACCCGTGTTCCCCCGGGGGCGGAGTCAAGGGTTACTGTCATCCCAACGGGAACACTTCTTCGCCCCCAGGGCAGCATCGTTCCCCACAAACGAACCCACAGGTTGGACCCGGTTTTCACGCTGACTGTCGTGTCGTCAACGTGAGGATGCAATCCTGCTGACCTGAAACCAGCAGCCAGCGCACGAATACTTTCAGCCGGCCCTCGATCAACAAGAAATGAATCGTTCATTTCATAGATTGGATCCACAGTTCTCTCTCACTTCCACACGCATGGAATACCGCGCCAAACAGTGCCCCTGCGCGCCCCTCGGACTGCGACGCTAACCGCTCCGATGACGGCGCCCCAGAAGAACCTTCCCGGCTTTCCTCATCTCACATCTCACAATTATGGTCATATTCATTTTGAGTCCTTGGGTGAGCGTACCGACGAGTCACGGTGGGGACCATACCTTTGCTGCTCACATTTCGCTGGTAAGCGGACTGGGACCTGTTGTCCAACCCGCGAACTCCGCACTCCTGTCTGTACACCTCATGCCGAGGTACCTTTCCGGGCACCCGGGCGGACCCACCACCCCACGAAACACAGCGAAACATTTCTCGCATACCCGCCCGTACAAGCCGTCCCGTAAGCCGGTCGGGGTGCGGTACACCCCGAAGTGCTTAACGGCTACCGCAGCCGCGGGGTCGAAATTGGTCATAGAGCCCGCCCGTATGAACGCCCGTTAGAGGGGTGGTGTGCCAGAGGCGGCAAAATGTTGCCCGGCGACGAAAGTGTGGCGTCCCAGTTCCAAGGAAGTGGAACACCGAAACCGCGGCAGAGCAGCGAGGTCCCGCGTAGCGTGATTCCTAGCGTGAAGGAAGGCGAGAGTACATGTACATGTCCTTGCGCTGGCCGCCGATCTCTAGCCAGCTCCTCAACGTCCCTTCACGTATGAACGCGCTGCGCTCGGCTGCGCGCCAGGAGCCCTCGTTCCAAGGCTCAACGTAGAGCTCCAATCGATGAATCCCGGGTTGCGCAAGACCCCAGCTGGCGAGGGCACCTAAAGCAGAGGAGGCAGCTCCCTTCCCCCGATGACTTGGCGCCACCCAATAGCCAATGCTCGCCCGGCCTTGGCTGAGGTTCTTTAGCCACAGTCCGATTTGGCCAACTGCCTGATCAGTGGAGGAATCAGCAATAGCGAAGGAGTACCCGGTGCCATCAACTAAGCGTTGGTGCTGCCTTTCGATGAAGGCCAAAGCTGCCTGCGGTGAACCGCTGGCGGGAACCGTCGTGATGGCAGGAATCAGTGGATCGCTCGAGGCTTCCTGGACTACAGGAACATCGGCTGCCGTAAACGGGCGGAGCCTATAAAGGGATGCAACGAGTACAGGCTGATCCAAGGGATTCATTCTCAGACTCTACGCGGAGCCCCTCGGGGAGACACCGAAACTGCGACGGTCCCAGTTCCAAGGAAGTGGGACACATTTGTCCGATTATCCGTTGAGCCTTTCCGCCAGCCGTTTGCAACAGGAGGACTCACGGACAAGCGAGGATGTAGGCATGAGTTCACAGATGCCGATTGCTATCCGAGCCACCGCATATTGGAAGACACGTCGTTGGTTGAAGAGTCGTTATCTCAGCATTCGGTATGACGCGCGACTCGCGGACGGGCGCGAGGAATACGGCGTCAATTTGGACGCCGTGCTTCAGGGATCCCGATTCCCCGCGGACTACTGGTCCACGAAAAACGGTGCAGACCATGCGTGCCCGGAAGAAGGTACCGGAGCATGGGTGGACTACCCCTACGGCCGGCCGCTCTAACCAGCCAGCGCAGTAGGGGGCGCACCACAAAGAGTGTCCCGGTTCCAAGGAACTGGGACACGGGCAGTATTACCGCGCCCTTCCAACTAAGCCTTCCCACCCCTTCAATCGAAAACCTAGGCATGTTTGGGGTTATGGATCAGGAGAAGGGTGCCCGTCATCGGGCCAGAACGAAGCGACGACCTGCGAACGATGCAATTGCGGGGTTCGTGAAGGGACTTTGCCAAGCGGTGGGCTTGGAGGTTGGGCAACGCATACTTGACCTCTTTCGTTGAATCCGTACTCCGATGCCCTCTGGCTGTGGGACGTGTCATCAGGATGAGGGGAAGGGAATGGGCATGGGTTCGAGTCTTGATGCTTTCGCGAGCCCGCAACGCAGCAATTCCTTGCACTGCTGCTACCTTCAAGAAGAACTGTTGCGACGTTTGTGAGAAACCGCCTCTTCGGTCCGGCGCCGAGGCGCTGCTGCAGCGCGGAGAAGTTCAGCCGGCCTTGTGTCCAGATCACCGCTTCGCCGTCGATCACGCACCCAGGAGGCACCGCGGATGCGATGACCGCAACGAGTTCCGGGAAGTACCGGTTCTGTTGGGCCCAGAGGGGGTGTCGGGCACGTCCTTCACGTCGCGGTTTCTAGCATCCTTGGATGAGGTGCAAGGGGTGATGCTGCCGTGGTGACCTTCCGGCCGCCTCGAAAGGGACCTGGCCATTACCGACCTGATTGAGGGGCGTTGTCAGGCCCTCGGGTGTGGTGTGGCACGCGTGGTCAGAGGGTTGCCCGCATTCCTACGAGGTGCTCGGATACCTCCCATATACGGTGTGCGTCGTCCATGTCACGTAGGGGGGCCCATAGTTCTTTTACTGCGGGTGGGCCGCCGACGGTGCGTTTCGGTCCGAAGAAATGATCTCCGCCGTATTCGGGATCTGTTGCGGCCATGAGTGCGGGCAACGCGGCGCTCTGCGGGGTGCCCGCGAGGCCGATCTGGGAGAGGAAGCCGATGAGGCGACGCTCTGGAGGCATGCGATCGCGGCCCATTGCCGGCTGCGCCGCGAGCAGGTTGGTGGGCGAGATGCCGGGGTGTGAGATGTTACTGCTGATGCCCCATCCGTTGGAGCGGCTTCGTGCGTCGAGTTCCCGTGCGAACAAGCCCACGGCGATCTTCGACCCGGTGTATGCCTTCATGACGTCGTAGCTCTGCTCGTAGTTCAAGTCCTCCCAATTCATCGAGCCATTACGCGCGGCGACGCTGGTTTGGTGTGTGACGCGTGCCCGGCCCTCACGCAGGAGCGGCAGTAGGTTCAGGGTGAGTGCGAAG
Source organism: Arthrobacter oryzae (assembly GCF_031454875.1). Classification (GTDB taxonomy): domain Bacteria; phylum Actinomycetota; class Actinomycetes; order Actinomycetales; family Micrococcaceae; genus Arthrobacter; species Arthrobacter oryzae_D. The sequence goes on along the minus strand of NZ_JAVDRQ010000011.1, from coordinate 82,260 downwards.
TGGCCGAGGTGATTGGTGCCCCATTGCAGCTCGAAACCGTCTCGGGTGACCTGACGTGTCGGCGGGCGCATGACGCCGGCGTTGTTGATGAGGATGTTGATCGGACGTCCTTCAGACATCAGCGTGGCCCCCAGGGCGGCCACGGATTCCAGTGAGGACAGATCTAGTGAGCGGATAGTCACCTTCGCGCCAGCGACGGCGGCGCGGATGAGCTGCACTGCGGCGTCGCCCTTCTGTTTGGACCGGACAGGCAGGACGACCTCCGCACCAGCCTGCGCCAGGCGGGTAGCGATGACGGTGCCGATGCCGTCGCTTGCACCGGTGACGATGGCGATTCGTCCGGTCAGGTCGGGTACGTCGAGGTCGTAGACATGTGCCACGAGAAGTTCCTTTGGTTGGTTTTTCCTTCGCAACACCTGATTGGTGGTTGTCACCATGATCCCCTGCTTGCTCTGGCGCATCCAGGACCTGTCAATCCATGGCTGGCGAAGTCACCTGTGCTGCGGGGCGCGGCTCCCTGAAGGATTCAGGGGGCGATTCAGGAGACGGTGGTATGCGTGCCGATGACGGTGAGGAGTTGTAGCTTCTCGTTGCTGTCACTTCCGGGCACGGCCGTGTAGACCAGCAGTCGATGCGACTGATCAGGATCGAGCAGTGTCTGGCAATGCAGTTCCAGGCGTCCGACCGATGGGTGGATGAAACGCTTGATCTCCGGCGGATGCAAGCCGACCTCCTGGGCGTCCCAGGCACGGCGGAAATCCTCGTTGTCCTGCAGCAATGCTGCTAGCTCAGCGGCCCGCGAGTTCGGCCCCCTCAGGGCGATGAGCTGGCGCAGCCCTGAGGCGTAGACCCGCGATAGTTGCTCACGCTCCTCTGGCGAATACGGGTCCCTGGCTGCCGGCTCGGTGAACCACCGGTAACCGATGCTCCGACCCGGACCAGTGCGCGCCGAAGCGTCACCGAGAAGGGCCATCCCCAGTGGGGTTTGGCGCAGGGTCTCTCCTACCTCAGTAACTATTTCGGCGGGCGTATCAGGGAGGCGGTCAAGGATCCGGAGCAACCCGGGACCCACGAAGTTACTGGCCGCTCCTCGTACTGGCGGGCTGTGTCCCGCGAGGCGGAAGATATGGTCGCGCTCACCCAGGGTCAGGTGCAGGCCCTGAGCGATGGAGGCGATCATTTGCTCTGAGGGGTGCGGGCCCGTACCGCGCTCCAGACGCGCGTAGTAGTCGGTCGACATGTGGCACAGTGCCGCCACTTCTTCACGACGAAGACCATTCGTCCGCCTCCGCTGACCACGGAAGAGTCCAACGTCCTCGGGCTGCAGCGACTCGCGTCTGTGACGAAGGAACGCGGCCAAACCTTCGCGATCAATCACGATGTCCTTCTTTCTGGGGCTAACCCTATTTGTATCCCGTGCACGACGCGCTATCCACGCCCTGACGATCCACCCTTTGAGGGACCTGCGTGCGGATGCGCCCTTGATTGTGAGTGCCTGCGCGGCCGGAGGCTCATTTCGGAGCAGTCATGGGATGCACCGCTGTCGAGACGACGTGGGGCATAGAGGGCACTCGAGAACAGCTGACCGCCATCGACCACTGACGAGATACGAATGCATGCGCCGGAAGCTCATGCACTTTCAACCGTTTGGCTTCGTGAATCAAGTGAGCGGCACTGTCGCGCACTGATAACTGGAGTCTCACCAGGGCAAAGGTCAGTACGACGGCGCTTCACGCCAACAGAATACCGGGTCAGGTCCTTGCCCTGCCGGGACCACAATATGGCCCCGTTATCGTCCCGGATGCAGATGCAGCGGTAACCGTCCCATTTGGGTTCGTAGCTCAGGTTTCCGGTCTGTGTTGTGGTCCGGGGCATTTTCGTGACAACCCGGGCGAGGGCGACTTTCACCGGCGGGGCCAATCCCGCCGGCAGCCCGGCGCCGGCCCTGGCTTAGCCGTCGTCAGCGAGGCCTTCGAATGCTTCGAGTTCCACCGCGTCCAGCAGCTCCGCGGTACTGTTCCCGGTGACCCTGGCTAACTCATCGAAGGCGATGAACCCGGACCGGGCCAAGGCGACGATGAGCTCTGCGAGGTATGAAGGGCCGTTGCGCTGCACAAGGTCAAGTAGGACCGCATGGATGCGGCCGGTCAGTTCGTTGGGGCCTTCGGATTCCTCAGCCGCGATGCGTGTGAGCGTCAGAGCGGCCAGCCGCGGATTGTCGTAGATGAGTCCCATGGCCTAACGCTACGCGTCCGCCGGCCAGAGGAAGCGGAAGGCAGCTAGTTGGTCCGGATCGCGATCAGCTTGTGGCCCTCCGGCACCTTCGCGTCCGGTGCCTGCCGCGCTTGCACGTAGCTGGCCCCTTCGGCGTCTACGCGCTCGTGCGCGCCGGAGGGATCTTCGATGGTTCCCGTAATCTTCACCGGATCATCATATTGGTCCGCAATCCGTCGGTGAAGGACTCCACGAGCGGCCCGGTCAAGGTTTTCGGGCCAACCGTGCACCGAAGGCGTCCAGGGCATGCGGCAAAGGACCGGCCCTGTTCCTGAGGAGATCAACAGGGCGGCCTCCTCCCAGATCCCTGGACGGAGTGACCATCCAGACCGTGAAGTAGTTGTGCGGGACGTTCAGTTCCATCGCGCGCTGGAACAGCCCGACGACGGTCGGGTGAAGCGAACCGCCGGCGAGGAACTGGAATCCCGGGCAGAAGGTGCCGTCGTCGATGAAGACGCGGACGAGCTGCTGCATTAGCGGTTCAGGGTCTTCCGTGAGCTCGGAGAGCCGGCGGTGAACCTGTTCTAGGCGCGGCAGCGTGAATTCTGTCCTGATCTCTTCCCAGGTCTGATCACTGATCTGTCCGGGCGTCACAGTCGAGGGCATTCAGCAACCGTCATCGATGGACTCCAGGAGCCACTGCGTAGCAAGCGGTTCCCGGCGCAGCGTGAACGTCCGCAGCGCCGAGTGGGAGCCAAGGACCTGGACGCGCCAGTATTCGACGCTGACCAGATCCCCGCTGCCGACTGCGGCGGTGCGCCGGGTGTCCCACCAGGAGTCGCGGGCGAACCAGTGCTGGGACTCCGTGTCGGGATCGACGATCCAGATCCGTCCGTCGTGCCGGACGGCGAGGGGCTTGCCTGCCGTGTCTAGGCGGACGTGTACGACCAGGGTAGTGCGGCTGGGGGCTTCGGGTGTGAGGGTCATGACTGTGTTCTTTCGTGGTGCGGTCGTGCGGGTGGTGTGGTGGTTTAGGCGGCTTTGACGAGGGGCAGTTCGTCCCAGTGGGTGGTGTAGCGGGGGGAGAGCATGTCCCGTTTCATGCTCCAGTCCAGACCGCCCTTTATTCCGGCGTAGCCGAGTCCGATCGAGCCGCGCCCGTACCGGCGGGTCACTTCCTCGAGGAGTGTTCCGACGCGGCGTTCCTCATGCGGATTCTCAAACAGGGACAGCGGTGCCTGGTTGCCGGTGGGCCGCAGGTCGGTGACCATGATCCCGGCCCGGGCGTAGCGGCTTCCCTCATTGATCATGGGCAGCAGTGCGTGGGCTGCCTTGGTCAGGATCACCGGGTCCGCGGTGGGCATCGGCAGCGGGATGCACACGGAGGGGTAGGAGGTGTCTTTCGGGTTGAAGTGGGAGGTGCCGGCGAACGCGGTGAGAACTTTGGCCTGCAGGTCGTGTTTGGCCAGCCGGGCCGAGGCCTGCTGCCCGTACACGCTCAAAACCTGCCGCATCCCGGCCGCGGTGGTGATCGGTGTGGCGAAGGAACGGGAGAAGATCAGCTGATCCCGCCCGATCCTTTCTTCCTCCATCGGAATGCAGGGCGTGCCCTGCAGTTCCAGGACGGTGCGCATCATGACCACGGAGAACCGGTCCCGGATCATCACCGGATCGGCCCGGGACAGGTCAAGGATCGAAAAGATGCCCATCGCGTTCAGGCGTTTGGTCAGCCGGGTCGCGACACCCCAGATCTCCGCCACGGACAGGCGCCCCATCAACCCCTCCTGTTCGGGCAATGGGACGGAGCCCCAGTGGCAGACCCCGCCGAACGCCGGGTTGTTCTTCGCCCATTTGTTCGCCAGCTTTCCCAGCGTCTTCGTGGCCGCGATCCCGACACAGACCGGAACCCCGACGTTCCGCCGCACGGCAGCCTTCATCGACCGGCCCAGAGCCAGAAGCTCGGCCGGGGTGCCTTTAACGCCGAGGAAAGCTTCGTCGATGCTGTAGACCTCCAGCCAGGCCGAGTACCGGCCCAGCAGCTCCATCACCCGGGCGCTGATGTCGCCGTAGAGCTCGTAGTTGCTCGACAGGGCCACGAGCCCCCATTCCTTGGCCCGCGGGGCGAGTTTGAACCACGGCTCACCCATCGGGATGCCCAGGGCCTTGGCCTCGGGGGAGCGGGTGACGGCGCAGCCGTCATTGTTGGACAGGACAATCACGGGCCTGCCCTCCAGTGACGGGTTGAACGCCCGCTCCGCCGAGGCGTAGAAGCAGTTCACGTCCACGTGCGCGATCTGCGGCATCCGCCGCATCACAGCTGGCTTAGACATGGCCTCGCCCTAAACGTAATGAAGGCATCGGGTGGCCACACCCCAGATAACGAGGTCGCTCAGGGCCGGGACGCGGATGTCCGGGTAGGCCGGGTTCTCCGCTTGCAGTACGACGCCGGTGGCCGTGATCCGCAGCCGCTTGATCGTCAGCTCCCCGTCCAGGACAGCAACAACGACGGACCCGTCCACCGGTTCCATGGCCCGGTTCACGATCAGCTCATCGCCGTCGCTGATCCCGGCGCCTTCCATCGATTCCCCGGACACGCGCACCACATAGGTGCTGGTGATGTCCTTGATCAGATGCTCGTTCAGGTCGATCCGGCCATCAAAGTAGTCCTGCGCCGGCGACGGGAAACCCGCCGCAACGGGTACCGGAGAGACCAGCACCGACAACAACGACACGCCCGCCTCTATCACGCGGGGACCGATAATAACGCCCACAACACACCTTTATTCGAATATATGTTCGATTCAATCAGTGTAGACCCTGGCCCGGACATTCAAGGCACCCGCTCAGCGGCCCGGCTCCGGTGTCAATTTAGGTCACATTATTCACAGTCCAGTCATGTCGTTTATGCCTGTCTGTAAATGAGGGATGTCGCTGGGCCTATGCTGGTCTTGTCAGCGCGCGGGGGCGGATGGAATTTGGGGGTCCATCTGGCGGACCGGGCGAAGATGAAGTATCCACCTTCCGGTCTCAATCAAAGGTCTCAGCCATGAAAATCCCCTCTCCTCGCACCCGCAAGATGGCGGCCTTCGGCGCCGCTCCTCTGGCCCTTCTGATCGCCGGCGGCATGGTCTGGCAGGGATCCCAGGCCGCATTCACGGCATCCACGCGCAACGCCGGCAGCTCCTGGAGCACCGGTAACGTCACCCTGACGGACGATGACCTGGGCGCTGCCGCGTTCACCGTGGAGAACATCGTCCCCGGCCAGACGGGCCAGAAGTGCATCGTGGTGACCTCCCAGTCCAACGTCCCGGGCGAGGTTCGGGCCTACACACAGAACCTGATCAGCTCCAAGGGGTTGGAGAACAGGATCTTCTTTGACCTGGAGCAGGGCACGGGCGGTTCCTTCAACGACTGCACCGGTTTCACCCCGACGGTCAACACCGTCCCGGAGCTGCCCATCTCCACCCTGGCCACGGTCAACCGGAACTTCGCCACCGGCGGCGCGTCCTGGCAGACCGCCGGCACCCCGGGTGAAACACAGAGCTACCGAGGGACCTGGCGCTTTGACACGACCGGTTTGAACCAGGAGGACATTAACGCCCTGCAGGGCGCCCGGGTGGGCATCGACCTGGTGTGGGAGCTCCAGTCGGACGAGTCCCCCACCGCACCGTAGCCCGGGGCAGCGGCAGCAATAACTGTGAACCGGGAGGAATCCGGGTCCGCCCGGGTTTCCTCCCGGTGGGGCCCGCTGTTTTCCGCTGACGGCTGGGCGCTGTTCCTGGCGTCCCTTGCGTCGCGGCTGTATCTGGGCGTGCTGTTCAGCCTTGCCCTTTTCGCGGTACTTCCTGCGCTGCTGGGCTGGCACGGCACCGTGGTCCAGAGCGGGTCCATGGAACCGCACATCAGTGCCGGCGACGTCGTCCTCGCGTCCGGCTTCAGTGCCGCCCAGAAGGTCCCGGTGGGCGGGGTGGTGGAGTTCACCAGCCCCGCCGAAGCCGAGCCCGGCGGGGTGGAAAAGACTCGGCTGCACCGGATCGTGGCTGAGAACCCGGATGGCACGTTCGTCACGGCCGGAGACGCCAACAAGGTGGTCGACAGCACTCCGCTGGAGCGGGCCCGGATCACCGGCCAGGCCCGCCTTCTGGTCCCGAACGTCGGGCTCCCCGGCCTGTGGCTGGGCAGCGGAAACCTCCCGGCCTTGACTCTCTGGGCCGTCATTTCACTGATTTCCCTGATCTGCGCCGTCTGCGGCCCACGCCCGCCCTCCGCCGCCGAGGGCAATGACGACGGCGATGGGCCCGATGACGGGCCGGAGGGCGGACCTCCGCCGCCCAGGCGCGGCCTGCGGGCCGCCGCCGCCCTGGGCGTGACGGCGGCACTGACCGTGCTCGTGATCGCCGGTGCGGCCGCTTTTTCGTCCGCTGCGTACACCGCCTCCACGGCCAACGCCGCGAACACGTTCAGCACCCCGGTGGACTGGGCACCGCCCACCGTGGCCCTGGCCAGCCCGGGAACGACCGTGAAGGACGCCACTGTCCTCACAGCGACTGCCGCGGACGCCGAAACCGGCATCCGCGACGTTGCGATTCAGTACCTGCCGGCCGGCGGGTCGGCCTGGACAACGATCTGCACCGCAGCGGCCGCACCCTACTCCTGCGGCTGGAACACGAAAACCGTCACCGACGGCCCGTACAGTCTCCGGGCCGTCGCCGCCGACAGGGCCGGCCACACCACGACCTCGTCCCCGGTGGACACCATCGTTGCCAACAGCCTCCTGGTAATCCTGGCTGATCCGGGCGAAATCCAGCGCGGCACCGTCAACCTCTCCACCACCCTCTACAACCCCGGGGCAGCCCTGTACACGGTCAGGGTTGAGTATTCCCTGGCCGGGGCGAACAACTGGAAAACCCTCTGCTCCAGCCTGCTCAGCCCTTACAACTGCACCTGGACAACGGCCCTGTTCGCCAACGACTACTACGACCTGCGCGCCGTCGCGACTGCCGGCACGACCAGCACCTACTCCGCCGCGCTGCCGGACATCCTGGTGGACAACCTGGCACCCACGGTCACAATGACCGATCCGGGCACCCCGCTGGCCGGCACCCGGACCTTCGCCGCGACCGCTGCCGACGCGCACTCCGGAATTGCCCAGACACAGATCCAGTACTCCCGCACCGGAACCTGGTCCACCCTCTGCACAATCGCCACGACACCGTACTCCTGCCGGTACGACACCACCACGCTCCCTGGCGGAACTTATAGCTTCCGGGCGGTAGCGACCGACGAGGCCGGGATCAGCACCACCTCGGCCACGGTGGCGAACCGAGTCATCGACAACACAATAGCTTCGGTCTCGGTCGAGGATCCTGGAGACTACCTAACGGGGACGGTGCCGCTGACCGCGGCCGCGAACTCCACAGCCGGGGTCAGCTCCGTGAAAATCCAGTCCGCCCCGGCGGGAACCACGACCTGGACCACCGGCTGCACCGTCGTGGCCGCACCCTACACCTGCAACTGGGACACCCGGGCCGTGGCCGATGGCCTCTACGATTTCCGGGCCGTTCTCACCGACGGCGCCGCACGGGAGACGGTCTCCCCGACCGTCGCCGCACGGCGGGTCGATAACAGCCCGCTGCGTGGAACTGACATCCAGACGGGCAATGGAACCGGAACTCCCGGCAGGCTCGGCACCGGGGACAGCATGACCTTCACCTACAGCCAGCAGGTCACCACCGCCACGGTGTCACCGGGTTGGACCGGGGCGTCCCTGCCCGTGACCGTGCGATTGCGTGACGGGAACCTCCTGGGACTCGGCAACAGCGGGGATACGGTGGACATCCAACGGACCGGCAGCTCGGTGAACCTCGGATCTGTGAACCTGAAACAGAACTATGCCAAGAGCCGCAAGACCGTCACCTTCAACGCCACCATGACCGCCGCCACCGTGACCCTCGGCGGTGTTCCGCGCACCGTCATCACCGTCACCCTCGGAACCGCGGCGTCCGGCGCAAATGGCGTGCGAACGGCCACCACCGCCTCGACCATGCTCTGGGCCCCGACCGCAGCCGTCACCACCCTGACCGGCACCGCGTCCTCGACAGCCCCGGCCACCGAGACCGGCCCGCTGGACCGGGAATACTAATGAATGCCACCAACACGATCATCACCCCGCAACCGGTACCGATGACCTGAAATTGGAAAGGACTGCACGTGAGACTGACAGCGCACATCAGGCTGGCAGCGGACGGCTGGCTTGAACTCGAAGTCGAACAGCTCCCCGGCCTGCAGGCCCATGCCCGGACCGTTGGCGATATCCCGGGAGCCGTCATAGCAGCGGCAGCCGCCCTGACCGGAAAAGCCGCCAGCGAATTCGAAGTCGAAGTCCGCTTCTAGCCGACACCGCCAACTTTGGCCGCGGCCCCGCGATGGCACCACTGACCGGACGCTCCCTGCTCGTCATGCCCCGCGGCACCGCACGTGTCCCACGACTCCCTTCGCGATCGGGTCGCGAGATCCAGGCCGTGTTGCGTCGATGAACCGGAATCTCCCTCCCGGCTTGGCCCGTATCCGCGCCCATCTCTTCGCCGCGGATGAAATCGAGATCTTGTCCTGACGGGCCGGCCGGGCTCCGACGGGACTGATAATAGATCTCCCGTTGAGTAGGAGAGTCACGAGGAGTCAGGTAGCTGACACTTAGTTCCGTCAGGCATTACCTTCAAATCGAGCCCTGCGACGATGGTTGGAAAAAGCCCAGCTTTGAGCTGTGCGGAGGACTCCACCTGACCCCCGATGGACACAAACCCGGACACGCCACCCCGACAGCGGCCGCGGGTGTCACCGCTTCAGGAACAGCGGGGGATAGGTGCCATTCTGTTGATGGCGTACGTGGTCCCAGCCCAGGGACTGCCAGAAGGCGTCCTCGCTTTCAGGCGGCCGGGCGAACATAGTCCTGTCGGGATGCTGCCGGCGCAGCAGCTCGATGGCCTGTGTGCCGAGACCCTGGCGGCGGTACCCGCTGGCGACTTCCATGAAATCGATCTCCAGCCCACTGCCGGCGTCCGGGACCCCGTAACCGGGGTCCACGTCCGGGTGATCGACGACGATGAGGCGGACGACTTCCTGCCCGGCCCTAGTGAAGGTGTAGAACAGGTCCGAGGGGGAGGCGGCGATGACTTCATGGGCCTGCCAGCAGGCCTGTTCGAAATCCTTCGATGCCTCATACGGCGAGATCACCGAATGCCCGTGCGGGGCCGGCCAGACCTGCCTGATCACCAGTTCATCGTTCACAGGATCAATCTAAACCCGGCTCGCCGTGGCTGTCCGGTGAGGGCCGGGCTTTCCTGCCGCGGGTCCGGCCCGCGGACCAGCCAGGCACCGCCGCATTCAGGGCCGTCTCCTTCGCCGGGTCGAGCTCGCCGCGGCGCAGCTTGTACCGCTGGGTGTGCAGCCAGACACCCAGATCATGTTCCGTGTCCGTGACGGTGTTCTTGTGCCGGGGCCAGTCCTGCCCCGCCGCCCGGTAGGCGGTGAGCTCGGCCAGCCGCTGCTGCCAGCGTTCCTCGTTGGTGGCCGCGCGCTGGCCGTCCTGCCAGCCGGGCAGGCACGCCAGCCCATCCCGGACCGCCGGGGCAAGGCGTCCTTCAGCGGCGTCCCGGCGGCGGCGCTGCAGCCACGCGGCCAGCGCCCGCTCGGCTACTTCGCCGGCACGGGAGGAGGGGTATCTGCCCTCGGCCTGAACCATCGCGATGAGATCATTCATCTGCTGTACTGTCCGGGCGGTGACCCGGGCCCGCGGTTCCCCGGCTGCCGCGTCGTGGGCTCCCCGCAGTTCCGAGTCCTGTTCCCTGGCGATGGAGAGGTGATAGGTGACCAGGCTGGGCGAGGCCTTCACCAGTCCGGCGATCCGAGCCGGCGTGAGCCCCTTCCGGTACATCAGCACCCACTCGGCATCGGGGGCGCGGCGCTGGCTTCTGCTCGTCACAGAGGCAATCCTGCCACGCGCGGTCGTGCGGGGGCCGGCTTGGCGGCCCTGGAAATCGCCGGCCAGTGGGCGCACCCCCGTTCTCAAGGGCCCCGGGGTTCCGTTCGGCTGCGCTCCAACCAGTAAACGGGCGTATCGCGATTCCGCGCCACGCCTAGGTCTCATTCCTGCCCCAGCGTCCTAGCGCGATGATCGCCTCACGCAAGGCAAGCCCGCGATCGGTCAGCGCATAGGCCCGGGTGTTGTGCCGTAGCGGCAGACGGGACAGTACCCCGGCCGCTTCGAGCTCGCGCAGGCGGGTCGCGAGAATGTTCGTCGGCACTCCGAGGTCGCGCTGCAGATCGCCGTAGCGCTGCGGCCCGTCCAGCAGCCGCTCCACGATGAGCAAGGCCCACCGTGCTCCCACGATATCGAGGGCCGCGGCGAGGTCGCTCACTCGGTCGGATCGGCGTCCGGTTTCATCCAAAACGGCGAGTAATGGTAGCCGTCAGGGTCGTCGAACTGGCGCTGATACATGAAGGGGTAGTCGTCGATATCACCGATCCGCCCGCCGGCGGCACCGGCGCGCTCGACGAGCTCATCGACCGCCTGACGGCTGCCGAGGTCGAACGAGACCGTGACCTTCGAAGGCGTATCGGGTCCGCCGACCAGCTCCTCGGCGCCCCCTACGGTCGCATACATCTCGCGGCTGCCGAGCATGACGTACTGCTCGGGCGCGATCGCGAAGCATGACACGTTGTGATCGGACATTTCCGGGTTGAGGGTCCAGCCCAGGGCGGTGTAGAAGGCGGTCGCGCGCTCGACGCTTTCGACCGGGCAGGTGATGAAGAGGCTCATGCTGCTCATACTTGCAAAATGCAAGTGTGACGTCAAGATCTCGGCCGCGCGGTCCGCAACTTGCAGGTGTGTAGGAGCACCTTCAGAGGTGCGGGCGAGTAATAGGGACCAGACTGTGCGTTGGGCATTGGTGCAGAGAGGGATCGGTTCACGGGCGGTGCCATACCCAGCTTGGCGGGAGTGGTGGTTTTGGGACCACTGAACCGGTGACGCTGGCGGCAGATACTCTCTGACGCTTCAGCCCTTTGAGTCGGGGGATCTCGTTCACGTTTCGAACTGTGACTTTCAGCGGTAAATGGCGGTGTTTTGGCGGCGCTATTTGTCGCGCTCCCTTGGACCGGCCAGGTTGTCTCGATACCCTAGCGTTTCGAGTCATTAGGGTTACGAGACACATCTCGTCGGATAGGAGAAGGGCTCGGCTATCACCGGAATCTCAATGCCACCGTCAACGCATTCTGCTTGGCCGGCACATGCCTTGCTGTTTAGAGCGCTGTATTGGGAAGCGGCCCCCGGGCATGGGGTACTGAGCCCTAGCATCGGGGACACAACAGCCTGAGGGGGCAGCGCCCTGAACCGTCCATCACTTTCTGTCAGTACAGCCATAGGTGTGTTGATCGAACGGAGCACTTCGTGATCCTTGCTGTAATCCTTGCTTGCGAGATCGGATTCTGGCTAGTTGTCCTGGCCGGACTGGCCGCCCGGTACCTAATGGGTTCCCGACGCCTGGGCACAGCCCTTCTGGTAAGTGCGCCACTCATCGACATTGTGCTCTTAGGCGCCGTCACCGCTCACTTAGCAACGGGTGCCACGGCATCCTGGCACCACGGGCTGGCGGCGCTCTATATCGGGTTCTCTGTAGCCTACGGCCACCGCATCATTACGTGGGCAGACACGCGCTTCACCCACCGCTTCTCCGGAGGATCCTTACCGGCCAAGCCGACCGGGTCAGAGTACACAAAACAGTGTTGGGCCGACCTTGGCCGGACGATGGCCGCTGCGGTTATCGCGGCAGGAATCATCGCAGCAATCACATGGTGGGTAGGTAACTCATCCCGCACGCAAGCGCTCACCGCGTGGTACGCCGTTTTGGGCGTCATTGTCGCGATCGAGTTTGTTCGGGCAACCAGCTATAGCATCTGGCCGCGGAAACCAGTGAAGTCGTCGGAGCGAGGCGATAGTTCCGGCCAACCGGCCGAAGCTCTGCCAGATGAAAACGTCGCTCATTCCTAGGGATTTGAGGCGCTTAAGTTAAGAGACAAGCCAGACCGGACAGACTCAGGGGCGGTCTGCCTACGGGGATCGCTATCTGCACGCATAAAGTAGGCCGCCCACAACGAGCCATCGAGTTACGGTGCGGGCTTGTTGTTGTCCTCTCCGATCGGCCTGATAACGGAACGAAAAAGCTCCAAGGCTGGCCATTGGAAAACGGCCAGCCTTGAAGCTTTTCTTCAGTTGCGACTCAAGCCTTCAGCACCGACAAATTTAACCTGCGTGGTTCGCCCGATGAGCTCTTAAAGCATCTTCTCTAATCCAGTTTCTGGTCAGGAAGAAGTCGAGAACAAGAGACGCAGGAAAGGCAATCCAGAAAGCCCACAAAGGAAGGAGCCCCGAGAAAACCAATGCCATGACAACGAGGATTACGGCGCCGGACGCGTAGTTATAGATCCGCCGACCGGGAGTAGCTCCCAAGGCTTCTTGCCGCTCGCGAAAGTAGTTCAACATGCAGTCCCTCCAAGGGAATTAACGGCAGTATCCGCCAGTGTATCGGAAGGCCATGGCGCCGATGGGCGCCGGGGCAATCTGGATACATTCCCTTCTCCAGTTAGCAACGACTGCCTGGGCAGAGATCTGAACAGCCGAGATGGCACAAGCCCAGAGGGACACCGGTGACCATTTGCCTGCCCAGCTGCATACTTTGAGGACACCCGAGGCGACAGTGGACACTGATGTCTCGTACCGGTTGAACTTGAGGACAGGGAACCAGCCAACCCACCCGAACTGTGGGTCGGCCACGACAGGGTATGCGACCCCCGCCGAGTGGTGATCGACTGTCTGTACGAGGTTTCCGTTCCTGATCTCGTAGCGCGTGGGAACGTCATTCCCGTTCGCGTCATTTGCCCAGGCAGACATGAAAGCACCAATGGTTGTCCCGGTGCCGTCGACGACGAAAACAGCTCCTGCCTGCGCCGGAGCGTCATCGGTCTGCGGCATATCTGCTGCTGCTACCAATTTCGCGCCTTCTGGCAGGTTCAGGTCGTGAGTGATTTCGGTGGCAGCAGTGCTATCTTCCAAGATCGCGTGAATGCGGAAGCCCTCAGTGGTCGCCTGCACCGTGTGTGAGGTATCGCCAGCGGACTCGTAGACCACGCTTCCGTCAGCAGCTAGGACCCCACTGCTCTCAGTGGCTGCGCCCGTTCCCACGGTGATCGTAAGCTCTCCCTCAGGAGTGGCAAAGGTAGATTCCACAGGCTCGGTGGCGTCGAGCGGGATGGTGACTTCAATCTGTCCTGATGTGACGAACGAACCGTCACCCGCCTCGGCTGCTGGCACTTCATCGGCCTGGAGCTCGGGAGCTGTTGCTGTGCTTACGATGCCCGCCAACGCATTCGCCGAATCTTCTGACGTCGCAATATTCTCCTGGACGTTTGGCGTATCACCACTGGCGTTTTCGTCCGAAGCCAGAGCAACATTAACCGGTACTAACAGTGATATGGCCAAGACCGCGGCCGTAGTGAGTGCTCGTGTTTTCATTTTCTCCCCATATGCGCACTCCCCAGCGGAATGCTGATGCATCCTTACAAATTTCTAGGAATTAGTAAAGCGATTGGCAGAAAACATGCGTGCAGCGCTTTATGTTTCTTTCGGAACGCGGTCATCGCTTCTTAGCTTCAAGGTAGTTAACTATCGTGCCAAAGGGATTTTGCGGATTTGATGCGGTTACTGGTGGTGTCGTTGTAGCCGTCGGCGTAGGTCCAGGGGTTGGTGGCTGCTTTGGTCCGGTGGTGCCTGTCGTCTCTCCCCAGGAGTCGTAGCTGTAGGTGGCGGCTTTGGCTTGGGCGCTGCCGGTAAGAACCATCCCCGCCCAGCTGCCTTCAACTTGTGGGGTGAAGCGAGTTGGCCCAGCCATTCCAGTACGTTGCGGTGTGGCTCTCCTGGCGAACCACACGGTCGGGCACGTCGCTCTTAGAGGGCCACATGCTGAGCTGATAGGTGTCGATTGGCTCCTCCGTTTCAACGATTGTGTCGACTGCACGGGCAGAGTCCATTCCCTTTGCCGCGTAGCGGAAGCGGTAGGTGCCAGGAGCTAGATCCGGCCAGGGATCCGCCGCCCCCGGGGCATTACGAAAAGAATGTTTTTGGTCTGGCGCCGTCGGACCTGCCCGGGCTACAGCTCCGGTGAAGCTCCCGACCAGTTGACTCTAGGCCGTCTCAAAACCCTTGGGATACGAGACGCCTCACCGGGGGAATAGACGTCTGACCTGTACAGTCGCCGATTTGCTGCGGAGGCTTGGACGCGCGATGACACGGGCAATTCTCGTAACTATGTCTCATAACCTCGAAGCAAAAATCGAGTACTCATCCTTAGTTATGAGACAGGTGAGCGGCGTGGCCTAGCGTCTTGAAAAACCACGGTATGTTAAAGGGTGTTGTCACGTGGCAATACCTTGGACGAGGTTCATAGCTCTTCCAGGGACGCGAATCCTGAGACCGCCACCATCGAGGCGGTACTAGGTGTCACTGCCCCCGCTTGCGGGGGCACTCAGGTCTTCCTCGGGGTGCCGGCCTGGTCGGCGCCCCGGGCTTTTGGGGAGGGTGAGCCCGTGACCACGATCATTGCATGGGCCGGAGTAGATCAGCGCAGCGTTTCTTCGGTTTACATAGCTAGCGACAGCCGCATCTCCTGGGGCAACTCCCACCGTTGGAACCAGGGGAGCAAGACATTCGCTGCTCCCAGTACCCCAAACATCTTCGGTTACTGGGGAGACGTGCTTTTCCCTTCGATGGCTTTGCCAACAGTCGTAGATCAGCTCGGGGCGGGCGTTATGCGACGGCGCGGTTCGGCCTTTGGCGATATTACAAACAGCATCCGGCGCCTGTGGACCGACTATCCACAACGAGAGCACAAGGACTTCGGAATCGTCATGGCCACCCGACGACGAGACAACATGGATGCAGTCTTCGAGCTGGCCGTCGTGACATTCGAAGCCGCTACTACAACCTGGGACATCCGAGAAATCGAAATGCCTCGGTCCTCGGCGCGTCTACATATAGCAGGGAGTGGCGCCAGCGAAGTTCGCAATGCGGAGACCTTATGGAAGGAAAGCGCCCAAGGTGGAACGAGCCGAGCTGTCTACAGCGCATTCACTGAAGCATTAGCACAGGGAACGGACCCGTATTCAGGAGGTCCCCCGCAATTGGTGGGGTTGCGCCGAATTGGCTCCGGAGTCCGCTTTGGCACCGTGTATCAGGGAAAGCGATACATCGCTGGTGCTCGTGTCACGCAACGAGCCGCGCGTATCGCTCACGTGGAATGGTTCAACGAGCTGTTTGAACGAACCGATGGCGGTCGGGCGACGCGTTTACGAGAAGCTCAACGCCACACCCCCCGGTGAGTTCCAACCGCTAGCGCCCACGGGAGCTCCAGTGCATCCTTAGCCGAGTAAACACTTGGGGCTCCATTACGACTGAGGGCACGAGTAACTGATGAGACGCCGACGCTAGGTATCTGCTTTGGAGGGGCTTAGGCTGCTTCCCCGGAGCTGTCCCCCCGCATTACAACCTTCACTCACGTTGGAAAGCGCTCACGTCAGTTCGCCGTCTTGGAAAACAACAGCTTTTCGAGACATGGATCGGGCTCATCGGAAGCCCGAGCGAGTGGTGGAAACACTGGGCTGTCCCCGTTTCGCAAAGCCGTCTCACTGCAATTTGTCTCGCTGGAGGCATGGTGGGGGCTTTTCAAGTCAGAATTGCTTTGTGAGGCTACTGGGTTATACCCGTGTGAGTACTTCAGGCCAGGACGCCCGGCTACAGCTGGACGCGCTGGTTGCCGCTGGGGTGCAGAAACGTGACGTCTTTGCCGACGTGACCTCCGGTAGCAAGACGGCGATCGAGCGGCACGGCATGAAAAGGCTCCTCGAGTATGCGGAGGAAGGCGACATCGTTGTTGTGTGGCGCGTCGACCGCTTGGGCCGGTCGCTGATCGACGTGCTGAACACGGTGGCCCTGTTGCGCGGCCGCGGTGTCCAGGTCCGGTCCATCTCCGATGGCATTGACCCGGCAACCTCGTCAGGCCGGCTGATGTTGAACATGCTCGCAACCCTTGCTGAGGATGAGCGCGAGCTCATTGTCGAGCGGGTCAATGCCGGCATCTCCGCAGCACGACAAAACGGCACACGCTTCGGCCGCCCGCTGTCCGATCCGGGGGTCATCGCAGACAAACTCGCGATCGCCCAGGACGCCCGCGCCAAGGGGCGCACCGCCGAAGACGCCGCCCGTCTCGTTGGATGGAGCCGCGCAACGCTCTACCGCCACCAGCAAGCCCGTGGTGCAAGGCGAGAGCACCACATCGTAGCCCGGCAACCATGCGCTGCCTGAAGACTCCGGGTTCCGGCCTCGCTTAGCCAGCGCCCGGGGCTACTGCAAGGACCTCGCTTCGCTCGGGCTGTAGAAGCGTTTTTCTGTTTTTTGCTGCTGTCCTCCGGATGGTACGTGCCCGCTCCACCGGCGCAACCGTCCTGCGGACGGCTGCGCAGCCGATGCCTTGGGTCGGCGCTTCGCTTATTTCCTCCCACAACCCATCCGCTGCTTGCCCTTCGGGTTGCTCCGGCTCCGTCGGGCACAGCTACGCGATTCTCCGCCAGCAGGCAAAAACAACCCGGGGGAGAGGGAAAGCTGGCCGGTCACCAAAGCCGCCCCACCCACCGGATCCTCAGCAAAGGACGAGAGAAACCATGAACGATCGCACTGCACGCGCAGCCCTGACCCGACTCTTCGAACCCGGCGACCGTATCGGTCGGGCCCTCGTGGGCAGGCTCGGCGCGTACGCCGCGTTGAGGCTTGCCACCGGCGCGCAGCCCGTACACGCCATTCCGGAGGCCACGGTCGAAGAACTGTCAGAGGCCCTGAAGCGGTGGGCTCCGCGGGTTCCCGAGGTCGACCCGGAGAAGGACCTGGCCACCATCGAACGCCTGGGCGGCGGATTCCTCATCCCGGGAGATGAACACTGGCCGGAAGGCTTGGACGATCTGCCCGACGCCCCGTACGGGCTTTGGTACCGGGGGAACATCGACAACGGCATCCCGGCGCCTTCGAAATGTGTGGCCCTGACCGGTTCCCGGGACTCAACCAGCTACGGCGCCTCAGTTACAGGGGATATGGCGTACGGGTTGGCCCAACGTGGAATCTGCGTGATCTCAGGGCTGGCCTACGGCATCGATGCGCACGCGCACCGGGCCGCGTTGGCCGGGAGCCAGGGAGAAGGACCGGCGACCCTTGCAGTACTGGCAGGAGGCCTTGACCGGGACTACCCGTCAGGTAACGCTGACCTCGCCGCCGCGATCCGCGGCAACGGCCTGACGCTCTCAGAGCTCCCGCCCGGTTCCGCCCCGACCCGGTACAGGTTCCTGCAGAGAAACCGCATCATCGCCGCCCTCGCAGGGGTGACCTGTGTCGTGGAAGCCCGCTGGCGCTCAGGGGCGCTGAATACCGCCCACCACGCCGAAACCATCGCCCGGCATGTCGCGGCCGTCCCCGGGAGCGTGCACAGCGCCAACTCCGCAGGATGCCACCGGCTCTTGAAGGAAGGCGCGGCGGTGCTGGTGTCCGATGCGGCCGAACTGGCCGAACTCCTCGCAGACTAGTCCCTGCAGGTGGCCGTCCCGTTGCCGGGGCGGTCACCGCTGGCGGTCCGCCGTCGTGGCCGGCTGGCGCGGCGGGTCGGCTGCGGCGGAGCGCCATACGCATGCTCAGTGCCGGCGACCTGGGCGCGCGGCCGCCGAAGTCAGGGACTCCGAAAGAAGACCCGGGGTGCTGATAAAGGGTTCGCAGGGCTCACCCAAGGAAAGGGCGTCCGCTGACGCGGCCGGCTGTTGGGGCCAGGACGCACCGTCGCAGAGCTCCGGACCCCCTGGCCCTCTTCTGTCTACGACGTTTTGGCTGCTGTCCTGACGGATTGTACGTGTCCGCTCCGGCCCGTCTAGCCCCTCCTTCGTCGGGGCCTTCGGTGCACGAAATATCCCTGCGGCGCTCCTTCGTCGCTGATTTCCTTCGGGAATTTCCCGCCCCTTGCCCTCACGGGTAGACAGGCCTCCGTCGGCCACAGCTCCGCAAGCTTCGCCAGCAGCCAAAACAACGGGGGGAGAGGGGAAGCTGGCCGGTCACCTAATCCGCCCCGCCCGCCTAATCCTCAGCAAAGGACCTTCAACATGAACGACGCAATCCGCATCTCCAGCCCCGCCGACATTCTCGGATTCATCCCGCACTCCCTCGGGTTCGTGCCGCGGGAATCCTTCGTGTTCCTGACCATGCGCGGCAAAACGCTCGGCGCGACACTCCGCGTCGACGCCCCCGCGTTCGCCGAACCCGTCGGTTTCGCCCGCTCCATGGCGGACTACCTCGCACTGGACACTCAGGCCACGGCGGTGCTGCTGGCCATCTACACAGCCAGCACCCCCGCCCTCGGACAGCCCCGGCCCTTCCACGACCACGTCGAGGCCGTCATTGAGACGCTGGAGGGTGCAGGTACCCCGCTGCAGGACGCGTGGCTGGTCACCCCATCGCACTGGCAGAACCTGCTGTGCGACAGCGACGCCGGGTGCTGCCCGCCCGAATCGCTGGAAACCATCACCGACGGGCAACTGAACGCCGAACTGGTGTTCCGAGGCAGCAGCTACCAAAAGACCCCCGGCACCAGCTACCCGCCGTTCGCAGGCCCGGCAGACATGGAGGAACAGATCCGTCATGCCCTCCCGGGAGTGCTCGGCGCGGACCTGCGCCCGGGCCGGGAACTGTGGGCAGAGGCCCTGACCCGGGACGGCTGGATGGATCCTGAGGCAGCGGTGGAGTTGTTGGCGTGCTTTCAGCGCCCGGACCTGCGCGACACGTTGCTCTGCAACGTGATCGACCCCGAGCTGCCGGACGCCGAGGACAGCGGGAATCTGCTCGTGGGGGAGGGTATCGCCCCGGACTGGGACCGCGTGGACCGGGCGCAGGAAACCGCCCGGGACCTCATCGACGCCGCGCCGGAAGGCTACCGGGCGCCCCTGCTGACCTTGATCGGATGGCTGGCGTACCTCAAAGGCCAGTCGTCAGTCGCTGCGGACCACTTCAAGCTTGCTCTGGCTGATACACCGGGCTACAGGCTCGCGGAACTGATGGACCAGCTCGTGAGCCGGGGCACCATCGCCCCGGTCGCGAAGAACCAGGCAACCGCCTACAAGCGGCACCGCTAAAAGCAACGGGGCCGGACCGGGAAAAACGGTCCGGCCCCTTGGGTGCGTCGGCGGCCTCCCCCGCATGCGCTCCTCCGGCCGCCGATCACGCTGCCGCGGGCGCAGCACCACAAGCGGGCAACGGCCGGACGCCGGGCTACAGTGGAAAGGGAACACGATCCACCAAGAGCCTGGGAGCCGAACATGAGCCACGAGTACATCCTCACGGAGGATGACGCAGCACCCGCCGATGCCACCCATGCCCAGGACGTCCTCGAGCTCTCGATGGTGACCATGCCGCAGCCAGGCGCCCCCATCGTTGATATCTCTTGGGAGAAATCCCCGCTGGACCCATAGGTTTCCGCAGCGATGACGCTGCAGCACAAGTTTCCTTTTGCTGAGGGAAAACTGAGGCCGGCCCCAAGGGGCCGGCCTCAGCCCTCTTAAACGCTGAAAAGGGCCTCGCTTCGCTCGGACTGTAGAAGCATTCTTTTCTGTTTTGGCTGCTGTCCTGACGGATTGTACGTGGCCGCTCCGGCCCGTCTAGCCCCTCCTTCGTCGGGGCCTGCGGCGCACGAATTTCCCTGCGGCGCTCCTTCGTCACTGATTTCCTCCGGGAATTTCCCGCCCCTTGCCCTCACGGGTAGACAGGCCTCCGTCGGCCACAGCTCCGCAAGCTTCGCCAGCAGCCAAAACAACGGGGGGAAGAGGGGACGCTGGCCGGTCACCAATGGTCGCCCCACTCACCCCAATCCTCTGCAAAAGGACAAACCCATGAACGAAACACCCACGCTTGAAATGCTCGACCCGGCCAGCCTGACCGTTGATATCAACGTTCGCAAGGACGCGGCCCTGACCTCCGACTTCATCGCGAGTATCAAGGAACACGGTGTAATGGAACCGGTGATCGCCCACCGCAAGGACGACGGAACCGTGCATGTCCTGATGGGCCAGCGCCGCACCCGTGCCGCCGTCGAAGCCGCACGCGAGGCTATCCCGGTGATGATCATCAACAGCCCCGAAGAAGCCGAACGCATCGTGACGCAGGTGGTGGAGAACATCCACCGCGCAGAACTGACCGAAGCCGACGAAGCCGACGCCTACCACCAGCTGTCCCTGATCGGCGTATCCGCCGCCTCGATCGCCAAGAAGACCGGCAGGACCAAGACCACCGTCGAAAGTGCCCTCAAAGCCAAGTCCACTGACACCGGAACGGCCGCCCTGGGCAAGGGTTACACGGTCGAGGAAGCCTTGATTCTGGCCGAGTTCGAGGACGACGCGGGCGCGACCGAGGAACTGGAATCGGTGATTCGGGGTGAAGCTGACATGCTCCTGCACGTCACCCAGCAACTCCGCGACAAGCGGGACCGCGCCGCCGCGCTGGCCGCAATGACCGCCGAACTGGAAGCGGCAGGAAACACCGTCGTGGAAGCCGGGTACGACGGCGACAGCGAGAACGCAAGGGTATCGTCGCTCAACCGTCCCGACGGCGAACCGGCCATCGACGAGGACGCCAACGCCGTCGCTATCATCACCAGCTACAACGGCACGCACAGCACCGTCCCGGTAATCGCCGGATGGAAGGAGCTCGGATACACGCTCCGCTACGGCGGCTACGGCACATCATCGGCCACCAAAGGCCCAATGAGCGAGGAACAGAAAGCCGAACGAAAGACCCTGATAGAGAACAACAAGCTGATGCAGTCCGCCACCACGGTCCGCCGCGAATGGGTCAAGAACCTGCTGACCGGGAAACAGGCCCCCAAGGGCTGGCAGTACTTCACCGTCCACGCCATCACCCACCACTCGGAAACCGCCAGCGGATACGAGGGCGAGGTCGCCGCTGAAATGATCGGAACGAAATTCGAAGAGTCCACCCAGTGGGCATGGAACCCGCTCAGGGACCACGTCGCGAAGACCACCGCACGCCCCGAGTTCGCCCTGATCGCGCTGATCTGCGCCGGGTACGAAAAGACCATTGCCAAAGACTCATGGCGCTCACCCAGCCAGACCCACAGAGACTACCTAAACCAGTTGGTCACATGGGGATACACAGCAAGCGAAGTCGAACAGATCATCATCGACAGCGACCACAAGACCGAACCCGCCGCCTGATCTGAAACACCCTTGCCGGGCGGCACCCCACCGCCCGGCAAAGGTCCCAGCTCACCCACCACGAGATGGCCAGGAACCTCCCAGACGTCGGGCGGTCCGCCGCCCGGGCGAACCACAGCAGCCACTCACCAGCGGCGGACGGCCATTCCCTGATAACCCGGGTGCCGCGCTGCACCACTGCCATCAGCCGACAATGTCCGCCCCTCAAACCTAGGATGACAACCATGAAAGCCCGACTGAACCTGATCACTGCCGGCACGACCAGCTTCCGATACCTTGCCTACGCTGGAGCAGCAGGCGGCATCCTGGGGATCATCACCGACCCGGCGGAAAGTGTGGCCCTGTTTGCGTTGGTGCTGTCAGGCTGGGGCCTGATTGCGGTGCTGGCCCTGATCATTTTGGCGGTGACCCGGCTATACCTCACCGGCCCCCTGCCGAAACTAGGCCGTCCGACCGGTACACACGCGAAAATTCTCCTTCTCGCCATGCTTCTGCCGTTATCGGGAGGCTGGTCTGTCGACTTCTTCTTCGTCAGCATCGGACTCATCCTCTGCGGGCTGACCGTTCGCATCGGACTCGCCCTCCGCCCGGTCAACGAGGAGGACGAGGCGCCGAACCGGGGCAATGACCACCCCGATCAGACGCCCGCCGGGCGGTTCACGAGAGCACTCGCCCGCGTGCTCGACGACAGCCGGCCGCCGCTGCCCAACCTGACGCCCGGCGAAGTCGCCGGCGGACCTCTTCGGCCGGAACGGCGAAATACGAATCGACCGCAAATCCCAAACGGCAACCGTGGCCAGGGACGGCTACCGTGCGACGTATCGGCTCAGTGACGGGGCGCGACTTGGCGGCGCCTGAGCAGGTCTTCCAACAAGTCAGGCAGTCCATTCGCCCCGAGGAGAACCACCGCCCATCACACCGCACGCCTCACACGGATGTGGAGTCCTGGGTCAGCGGCAGCACCAGTCAGCCAAAACTGAACCCATAGATTTCCTTTGCAGAGGGAAAACCCAGGAGGGGCCACTCGGGTGAGTTCCAAGGGTGGTTGCAACACTCATGGATAAGTCCACTGAGCCTGACCTGCAGAAGGCCCTCGTTCAGATACTTCTGAACGAGGGCCTTCTGCGTCGTGAGCTTCACCAAATCGGAGAGTTCTCTTGCAGTCTTTCAGTGGACGGTCCGGCTTGGAACTGAGACCGTCCGTCGGTCTCCCGTGTGTCTAGTACGCTACCCAGATCTCGTCGGGTCCTTCACAGTGAAGAAGTCTCCGGCGATGTAGGCCATGGGCGGCTATCCAAACAACTGTTCGGTCTTGGTCGGCGTCGTCTATGACTCCAAAATATGTTTGCCCCGACTCAAGTTTCACATGCACGCGGTCACCGATTTCTATTTGGGACCAGTCCTGTCGAAATCCCTCTGGTGGGCGCATTCTCGCCTCGCTTTGCTTCTGATGCATTTGGGTGCCTAGCCGATACCTGAGCTGAGGAATCCGAGGGTGGGCAAGATGATTGCCGTTGAAATTGCCATCGACAAGGTGTTTCCGATGAACGGGTGGAAATCCTTCGGGAGGCGAGCAGAGAT
This sequence comes from Arthrobacter oryzae, assembly GCF_031454875.1. Lineage (GTDB taxonomy): Bacteria > Actinomycetota > Actinomycetes > Actinomycetales > Micrococcaceae > Arthrobacter > Arthrobacter oryzae_D. Next base: position 59,103 of record NZ_JAVDRQ010000011.1, on the reverse strand, counting down.
TGTCCTGGCGATGGGTGGCGCAATGATCGCTCCCAGAACTGCTCCGCCGACGATGCTCAGCCATGAGCCGTTGAAGGTCAGAACGGCTGCTGGTGCCACAGATACCAGTGAAACGTATGTGGGGGCCCAGCCACCGTTTCGATACCAGCCCCGCCATAGGACGACGCCAATTGCTGAGGTCAGCGCCTGGGCGAAGATGATGTGGGGAACAAGGTTGGAGCCATATGAGGGCAGGGCCGGGTTGAGTACAAAGGCGATGGATACCCCGAGGATGACGCCAATGCTGGCCAGCTCATTGGCGAAGAATTGAGTCTCGGTGTAGTCGGAAAGGACCCGTCGTGCTGCCCAAGCGACATCGCTCCGGGTGGAAGGTGCTGGGATTGTGTGGGCTTGCGGTTCCGTCGGCGTGTCCGCCGGCTTCGGTATTGAGAGCCACGGGAGCTTTCGGGCTATCAGGAACGTCAGGGCGGCGCCGACGGACATGGCGAGGACGTTCGCCACGACGGGTGGCAGCCCCAGCGGAGTGGTTACAGTCGCTATGAGGAGCATGGCCACGGGCGTTGTGGTCAGGGCACCCAGAACCGCTCCGGTGATGCAGACTTTCCAGCCCCGGCCGTAGACCAGAACAAGGGCCGAAGCAACGCAAACGAAGGGCACAAATGTGGGCTGCCATCCTCCGGCCAGAGTCCAATCAAACGCGATGTTGGACAGCAACAGACTCAGAGTCGCTGCAGTAAGGATCCAGGGCCACAATCCGGTGCCATAGGACAGAGGCGCACCACCCCAGCGCTTGTTGCGACGGCTCGCCCACCAGGCCAGTCCGGCGCCGGCGAGCAGTCCGGCCGCCGCAAGGTCTGATTTGTAGAACTGTGGTTCAGTCATGTCTCCGAAGAACCACCTTATGGCGTCCACTGGAGACTCGAGCACAGCACCCGGCCACTCGGCAAAGCCGGATCCGAGTCGAGGGGACTGCTGTACCAGAACGTTCAGGAGCAGGGCCAGCGCCCCAATAATAGCGACGATGCCGAAGGCTCCCACGGCTGTGCCCACAGCACTGCGTTCCATGCGCGGGGACACTTCGCTGGCCTGGCTTTGGCTTATTGACGAAGACATAGTAATGGAGGCCCTTAACGTGGGAGGGGTGTGCCGGCGGTGTAGCCAAGCAGTGGGTCGTAGAGGTCCGTGCGCCGGTCCCGTGCAAGGTCGTTGTGGCTGTTCCAGATAAGGGCAGAGCGTGATGCAACAACGTCGAGGTCGGCGTAGACGATGGTGTCTTTCTCCGGATCCGCGATCTCACCGATCGGCCAGCCGTTAGTGCCGGTGATGAGGGAGCAGCCAAGGAATTTGCCGCCCCGTTCCGTTCCGACCCTGTCTGCGGCGACAATCGGAACGTTGTTGACGTGTGATGCCGACATGGTGAGATAGGCAGCCATGCAGTTTCCGGCGGCGTCGAAGAGCGGCGGCGGCGTCCATACCCAGTTGTTGACGCTGCAGATGATGTCGGCCCCCTGCGCGGCCAAGATGCGGGGAACCTCGGGGAACCAGATGTCCCAGCACACCAGAAGTCCGATGCGGCCGATCTTTGTTTCAAAGACGGGGTATCCGGAGTCGCCCGCAGTGAAGATCAGCTTTTCCCTGTCCCAAAGGTGGGTTTTACGGTATTTACCGATGAATCCATCGGGCCCGATCAGTACGGCTGTGTCGTAGAGGTAGACGCCGTCGAGTTCAGCGAGGCCTGCCACGATGTACAGGTTCCGCTCGCTAGCCAGGGAGGCCCACGTCGTCGTGGACTCTCCTTCCGGGACGCTTTCTGCGTGAGCGTAGGCCTCTTCCCTCGTTTCGAAGGAGTAGCCGGTGTTGGCGAGTTCAGGCAGCACGATCAGGTTTGCTCCGGCGTCTGCAGCTTCGCCGATGAGGCGGAGGGTTTCGGCCAGGTTGGCCTTCTTGTTTTCAATGCCGACCTGAGGGTCGAACTGTACTGCGGCCGCCCGGATGGGGCTCATGGGGAGGGGACGGGTGTTCATGAGAGTTCCTTAGCTGGGTAGGGAGATGCGGATTGATTTGCTTCCGCCCGATGTGGATCGGGCCGGAAGGAGTTGAAAATCTGGTCTTTGTTTGCCCCGCAGGCCAGCAGGGAAGCCAGCTGGATACGGGCTTGGCTGGGGCGAAGATAGCCGGCGGAGATAGCGCCGGCCGCCATAAGGTCATGCCCGCCGCCGCCGCCGCCGTAGACGGGGCGGACGGGACCGGCATTGACCCTCGTGGAAAGGATCACGTGGATACCGTCCGTGACATGTCTTGCCACTGCGGCAACGATTTCGGGATTGGCGTTTCCCATGCCTGTTGCTTCCAGGACGAGGCCGCGTGCCCCCGCCGCCGCATAGGCATCGAGGGCCGTGGCGCTGACGTCCGGGTAGAGCGTCACAATGTCCACCTGGATGTCGGTGAAATCAGCGATCGGGAATCCGAGAGGGGCACTACGGACGGGGCGTGAGTGGAGCACGAGTTCCCCGCGTTCCAAGTGACCAAGTGGGCCGAAGTCAGGATCGCTGAAGGCTGCAAGGGCGGTGGTATGAGTTTTTCTCGCCCCGCGGGCCGAATGAACGACCCCGTCGAACATGATGAGAACTCCCAGCTCAGCGGCAGCCGGCGAGGCGGCCAAGGCGATGGCGTCGCCCAGATTGCTTGGGCCGTCGCTACCCGGCGTATCGGCACTGCGTTGAGCACCCGTAAACACCACCGGGCTGGGGTCGGAGTGGAATAGCTCAATGAGGAAGGCTGTTTCCTCCAGCGTGTCTGTGCCATGTGCCACCACAACCCCCTGGATTTGCGGCTCCAACAGGGCTTCGTTCACTGCCCACCTAACCTGGTCCATCCTGCTCAGAGTCATGGCGTAACTGTTCACGGAGAACAGATCCCTGACTTCGGCGGTGACACCGGCTGGGATGGTCACCGAAGCCAGTAGATCGGCCCCTGGAACAGCGGCTACTTGTGCACCGAAGGCGTCTGCACGGCTCGCAATTGTGCCTCCCGTGGTGATGACTGCGATCTTTTTCAAAACTGCCCTAACGATTGGCCCTAACGTTTTCTCAAGTGTGAGCGTAATGTGGATCACATGTCAAGAGGGAGTGCAGAAAGGCTGAATGTGTCCCTGTCCGCCGCGCGTGAAGGCCCGATAAGGTGGCTAACATGACCCTGAGAGATCAACCCCTGCCCCATGCCGACGACTCCGGCCGTCCAACGCTGCGCACTATCGCGGAAATCGCGGGCGTCCATGTCACGACGGTCTCGCGGGTACTCTCACCGTCAAAAACTCCGGGCGTAAGGGCCGCATCCGAAGCAACGTCTTCAAGGATCCGAGAGGTCGCCCGGGAAGTTGGCTATGCCCCGAATCCCCATGCCACGGGGCTGCGCACAAGCCGCAGCAGCCTCATCGGCGTCCTTGTACCTCGACTCACCGACTTGGTTCTGGCCACGATCTACCAGGGCATCGAGGAAGCGGCACGGGAGCACGGCTACAACGTCTTCGTCGCCAACAGCGGAGACGATCCCGTTGAGCGCATCGATCGTGCAGAGATGCTGATTGCCCGACGGGTTGACGGACTCATTCTGGGAGACAGCCCAATGACCGACACGCTGGCGGAGTCTTTGGTCGACCGCAAAATTCCGTTCGTCCTCGTCAGCCGCCGCTCAGGCATTCACCCGTCGGTGACCTGCGACGATTTCCTGGGAGGCCAGCTGGCGGCCCGCCACCTGCTGTCCCTTGGGCATACCAGTCCAGCAGTGATCGCCGGTGAATCCTATGCCAGCACCGGCCTCGATCGGACTGCAGGCTTCCTTCAAACTTACGCCGACGCCGGATTTCCCCTCCAAGAAGACCGGGTGTTGATTTCAGGCTTCGATGTAGAGGCAGGCCACCAGGCCGCCACGAAGCTATTACAGCTCCGACCGAGGCCCACAGCACTCTTCGCCGTCAACGACTTTGCGGCAATAGGTGCCTTCAGCGCCCTACGCGAAGAAGGGCTGCAAGCCGGCGAGGACGTGGCAATCATAGGATTCAACGATGTCTCCATCGCCGGATCCCTCCCCATACCCCTCACCACGGTTCGATCGCCAATGAGTGAAATGGGAAAGCAAGCCCTGGAGCTGATTCTTGCCCGCATTGACGGTCGAGAAATCAGCTCACGCACTCTGGAGCCGCAGCTTATTGTCAGAGAGTCCACCGTGCCGCAAATATCCAGGCACCCATCGATTCTCACTAATCGGTCGTCCACGACACCGCTGGCATGAGGCCGCGATCTGAATCGCACCCGCCCGTCCGGTATCCGGAAGCCGCGGCTCTCGCGGGGCGTTGCAATCCGTCAAGGCAAAGCCGAGGGCGGCAGCTTCTACTGCGACTCTATTCCGAGGACCAGACACGGGGCGGCTAGTGTCAGTTTCAGAAGTCGTCTGCACCAAAGGCCGAGCTATGGGGCTGCATCTGCTTTAGGGGTCGTGGCCGGTACCCAGCGGTACAGTATGGGCACCGATACCCCGAGGCTGGCGGCAACTTCCTTGGGCGGCGCTCCATGGTTGAGGAGCTCCGTGCTGAGCGGAACTTGGCCTCAGTCATTACACGTTTACGTCCGCCGGCCCGGCTCTGTTCGCGGGCTGCCTGTACGCCTGCCTGGGTGCGTTCGACCATGAGTTCGCGTTCCATCTGCGCCAGGGAGGCCATCACGTTGAAGAAGAAGCGTCCGGAGGCGGTGGTGGTGTCGATCGAGTCGGTGAGACTGACAAAACCAATGCAGCGCTTGTTCAGGCCTCCGGCGAAATCCAGGAGGTCCTTCACGCTACGGCCTAGACGGTCCAACTTCCACACAATGAGAGTGTCTCCCTCAAGGAGTGCTTCCAGCGCTTTGGTAAGACCGGGGCGGCCGGCCTTGGTGCCGCTCATTGTGTCTTCAAAGATGCGATCGCATCCTGCACCTTTTTTAGGGCAGCCACTGCAGATCAAGGTTCTGGTCGCGCGTGGACACTCTGGCATAGCCGATACGGTGTGCAGCCATAGGGTTTTCTCTTCTCAAAACTCGATTCGGACCCCTACCTCGACTCTGCAGTTTTGAGAACTATTTATGAGAACCACGGCCTGTGGCCGGCGTTGTCGTCACGACGGCGGTCTTCCGCCGAGGGACGTCACCTTGCGGCACCCCGTTGCACGAACAACAATTCTCAAATGCACCTCTTCTCGAAATCCTTCGTTTCCAAGAATGGATTCAGATGTCACAGCAGATGGTCCTGTGAAACGACCGCCGCGGTAAGGCCGCCGCAACCGGGGCATCCGATCGTGCCGGTCTAGCGTTCATGGTCACGATCAGCAACGATGTGGGCTGTGCCGACGAGGTTCGCACCACGCTGATCGACCGTGTAAAGCTCGAGAACGACATCGAGGACACAGCGACACCGAGGATATCCGTGGCCGTCATCGCGGGCGCGGACCATGGCGCGCACCCTCGCGAGGTAATCCGGCAAACTCCAAGGCGCCCGGCGGTCCCCGCAGACCGGTAGCGGTTGCAGAGCGCGGACGGTCAAAGGAGGACCAAGCCGTTAACCTGTATGTGGTCGGAATGGGTCGCGCCGAACGGTTTGGCTCGGGTCGATACTAATCGGTAGATCGAACTACCAAATGTCGTCCTCGAGCTCCTCGTTGGCAGGCAGACTAGAGGTGGGGCCATCGGGGCCAATGTGAAGTTCAATCCGTTCGCGGAGTTCTGCAGCATCCTCTTTTGGATCCCAATGGACGAGGCGAATGCGTGGATCTTTGCTGTGTGTCTCTTGCCACGTCACGTTCTCCAGGGGATTGAGCGCCACCACCACGAGGAAGTCTGCTTTCAAATCCCCCATGTGGTCAGTTACTCGGTCTAGATCCGTTTTGGTTTCCATGCCGAGATCTTCAGCCTTACGAGTGGTCGCGTTTACGACGACCCAGTGACGATGGATGCGTACCAAGGCATGAGCCTTGCATCGTGATTTCCACAGATACTGTTCAGCCGGCTCGACGACGATGTCCTCCGTCTTCCAAGCCGTGCGCAGCGCCACCAATGTTTCGAGGAGATAGACGTAGGCCCGGAAGTGGGCCTTTAGCTTGGGGTCTCCGGAGATCCAAGAAGCTTCCGCGAAGGTATGTACTTCTCTCAGCTGAGCTCTTAGCTCCCCAAGTGTTGCCTTGGAGAGAGGGATCGCAGTACCGCGGATGTAGGTATGTCTGATTCCGTCAACAGCCCCACGTTGAAACTCACCACCAGCTGTTGCCTCTAGAGCCCGAAGGAGGGAGGTCGCCAATCCGTTATGGAGCCGTTCCTGCTTGGGATCCTTTGGGACGATTCGGTCGGTAACCCACTCAAACTGTTCCCACCACGCCTCTGCTGCCTCCTTAATGCGGTTAGCCTGTGCTTCTTCCTTCGTATGATTCAAGCCCCTGGCGAAGGACCTGGCTGCAATGATCGCTGCTAGTAGGGCCGCAGTACCGGCGGCTGCGGGGCTTGTGATGAAGCGCTGCAAGAAAGCTTCCCACTCAGCTCCTGTTTTCCAACCCACGACAGATCGGTAAACCTCTTCACCATAGGAAAATGCCACGCAAACGATCCCCGCCAGGAAGGCGAGCCAGACGATAACGCGAACGGTAGATCGTGCACCGCTTGGGACCTTCCTCCACCCGGACCGGGCTAAGAGAAGCGGAGAGAGGGGTACATCGAGCCACCTGATCCGATCAGGTGGCTCGACAATTGGACCGAGCGCGGTTGATCCCGTTTCAGTAGGCAAAGTCGATGTAAGCGACTGAGCTCGAGGAGAAGCTGCGGGAGGCTCGTCACTATCGTCAGTAGGGCTAGACGCACTCATTCGAGAAGTATATGAGGGGGCTGCCCCGGATTCTGTGAGTCTGGGGGTTTAGCGTTGTCAGGCGGCATGCCAGGCATTCGGGTAAGCTGCATCGTCGCCAGCGGCTCATCTGCCTCGCTCACGACCACGAGTGAGTCGTTGAAGGGGTCCGTAACGATTGCAGTCGGGTCGTCCTCCGGGCCGCCGGTCTGCACTAGTCGGACCTCGGAGCCTTTGAGGATCGCCGCCACCACGTCCGCTTTGTGTGTTGTGTACGCGCCCCAATCTTTGGTACGGGCCGCTGCTTCGCGGGCTTGACGCTCAGATAGCGCTCCCTTGCTTTGACGTGTCGTTGGTGCTGGAAAAGTTGGCTATTGCGCCGATATGGCTAGGGTTCAGGGCGCAATGGGCTCCGCTTTCGAACACAGAACACCCCGTGCAGAGGACTTCTGACATTCGGTGCAGACGACTTCTGAAACTGACAGCCAACGCCACTCTGCTGACGGGCAGGCCACGAATTAGGCACAAATATTTAACGAAAACCCCTAGAATTAGCGGCTGAACGCCTATTCATTCAGTTGAATGATTGGTAGAATGGAGGTAGCAAGTCAGCCAGACGAACGAAACTAATCGAGATACGAAACCAGGTGCTGAAATGACTTCCACCACCGAGTACACGGTCTACACCAAGCCGGACTGCCCCCAGTGCGATAAGACCAAGGCGTACTTCGACTCCAAGGGCATCAGCTACACCGCCGTGGACATCACCGAAGTGCCGGTCGCGCTGGAATACATCACCGAAGAGCTCGGCTACTCCCAGGCGCCCGTGGTGCAGAACAATGCCGATGACCAGGACCACTGGTCCGGCCTCCGCCGCGACAAACTCGTCCAGGCCGTCATGAACCACACCCCCACCCGAATTGAGGCAGCATCATGACCGCTACCGCCATCCTTACCCGGCACGACGTGCCCCGCCCGGTTCGGCCAGGATCCCGAGCTCCGGGCCATCGCCTACATCCTGCACCGGCTTGAGAACCCTGCCGAAGGACCGGAAGCCCGCTTCTACGCAGCCTCGTCCCTTCTGTCGGGGGACACCCCCGAGGAGGGGGAGTACTTCATGGAAAACCGTGTACTGCTCAAGGAGATCCACACCGACCAGCTGTCCCAGCGGCTTGAGGCACTCGAATACCTCGAAGACTGACAGCGCCCACGGGCCCCACCGCACGCAACGCTTTGCCGCACCGAACGAAACCAGTAGAGAAGGAACGAACCCCAATGTCAGGCGAAACCAGCGTCACCGTAATCGGCAACCTCACCAATGATCCCGAACTGCGTTTCACCCCGGGCGGTTCCGCGGTAGCGAACTTCACCATCGCCTCCACGCCCAGGACGTTCGATCGTCAGAAGAATGAATGGGTGGACGGCGAAACCCTGTTCCTGCCCGCCAGCGTCTGGCGGGACGCCGCGGAGCACGTCGCGGAATCCCTCACCAAGGGCATGCGCGTCATTGCCTCCGGGTTGCTGAAGTCCCGGACATACGAGACGAAGGCGGGGGAGAAGCGGACCGTGATCGAACTCGAAGTCGAAGAGATCGGCATGTCCATGCGATTCCAGAACGTGGCGGTCAGCCGCGCCCCCAAAGTCCGCCAGGAGAACAGCACGGACAACAGCAGGGACGACAGCAGGGACGACGGGGATGACACCTACCGGCCCATTAGTGAACCGGCCCCGCAGTTCGCCGAAGATGACCCGTGGTTCGGGAAAGAGGCCAACCCGAAGGGGCGGATCAACCGACCCGGGCCCAACGGCGAACCGGCATACTGGTGAGCTGTCTCGCCCAGCGGACGCGCTGACGCTGGCAGATGAGTGGGACGATCCATTGACGCCCCGTACCGGGTATTCCCTTCAATGTAAAGGCTGAGACTATGACTGAAGTCAGCGACCCTGACGCCCTGGCCGAATCCGAGATCGACGAGGCCGTTGCTTTCGCCGACGCCGCACAGTACCTCGCCGGCGGCCGCGCCGATGAACGTTCCCGTGAACTGGCCCGCGAGGTACTGCGGGGAGGCCTGACACACCGGCAAGCTGTGGAGGAATACCTTGCGGATGCCATCTAGAAAGATCGCGGCCTTCACTCCCTACTTCACCGAGGACGAGGCCGGACAGGTCCGCGCAGCGTTCCTTGCCGCCGGCCACTTGGAAGGCGACGCGAGCGTGTCGGACTTCATCGTCCGCGCCACCCTGCACGAAGTGAAACGCCTGCAGCGCAAACACAACCAGGGCAGAAAATGGGACCCCGCCCCGCCGGGTTCACTACGGCGCGGGCAACGCACCATGGACGAACTGCAACACCGGAAGGAGGGCGATTGAGAATTGAGAATGCCGAAATGGACAGAGGACATGAACAAGATGCCGGCGGCCGACACGACACCGGCGATCCCCAGGATGCTGACTCTGGAACAGGTCCAGGAGATCCTGAACGTTAAGGCCTCGCTCGTGTACTCGCTGGTCCGCAGTGGCGAGTTGCCTGCCGGGCAATTTGGTGGACGCGGCATCTGGCGCGTACGGGAGAGTGATTTGACGGCGTACATCGATGCAGCCTTCGCAAGGACCGCTGAGCGCATTGCCTCGGGTCAGATCCCGGAAGACGACGTCGCCGCGGAAGACTGACCAGCAGCTGCATAAAATCACGAAGGCCAGCACCCCGAAAAGGTGCCGGCCTTCGCTGCGTCCAGGTGTCCGGAACTCCCTGTTGTCCATGGCTGAAGCCACGGCGCAGTTGGTGAGCTCCGGGCGCCAAGGTGCACTGTCGATTGTGTGCAGCCGGTCAGCCGGGCCCAGCCGGTCCTGCTGCGTCTAACGTCGCCGTAAGTTCCTTGTCTTCACTGGGCTGGGAGAAGGAAAACGAGCTCAAGAGGTCAGGCGCACCCGGGAAGGGATTCGACTGCGTCCCGTGTTAGTGAAATGAGGGTGTCGGCCGTGGCGCTGTCTATGCCCTTGTTCCGCTGCGCTTCAACCTGCTTGATGAACAGGTCAAACTCTTTGGTGGCCTTCTGGAGGCTGGCTGGGGTAAGGGTATTCAAATACCCGCTCGCCTTGTCCAGGGTGTTGGCTAGTGGAGTCCTCACACCTGGGCTGAGCGTCAGTCCGCTGAGGTAGTCACGCAGAGCATCGACAGGGGCCTGGACGTTGTAGGGGCTGAGCTGGAACGGCACGGACTCTGGTGGGAACAGGAAGACACGCCCGCTGAGGACCAGGTTGAACTGAATGTAATCCGCCGCGTCGGCAAAGGCCACCGATGTCGGCAGGCTGGCGTCACTGAACATGGTTCCGTCATTGTCGACCAGGAGAAAGCGAAAACTCTCAACGTCCCGCCCGAACAGTTGCTTGCCGGCGATGGAATCGCCATAGGCAAACACGTTGTAGGAATCCTCGAGCAACGTGTTTGAGGAGTTGTTAAAAACATCGATTCCTGTGCCAGACCCGGACGTTGCCGTGCATTGATCGCCGACTTCAATGATCAGCCTTTCCAGCGGCACGTAACTGGCATGAACTTCCGATTCGGCCACAGGGGCAAGAGTGGGGCTGAAGCGGTAGATGATGCTCACCGGGGTGTCCGGACTACCGCCAACGACGGTGGTGTCGACTGTGGTGGTGAGCTGGAAGGCGATCAGCGGCGGATCGGCTACCGGTGCCGGCACGGCTTGCGCTGGAACGCTGAGCCCAGCGAAGGCCAGGACGGTGGTGAGCGCGAAAATCGATGCTGCGGATGCGTGTCTGCGGGCCATGATTTGTCTCCGATGGATGAGAAGCTCGAATCGGGATTGTGCACAACCAGTAACGGGAGACCTGTGCGGTGAAAAACGGGCAATTGCCCTGACCGCGGCGGAGCCGCTCAGCTTCAAAGGCCGGACGTCCGGCATGTCAGCACAGACTATTGAGAGACCGGCGCCCGAACAAGAGCAGGAGAGGGACTGAGCTGGGTTACTCAGTCCCAGCGCTTCAAAGTCAATGACCGGCACAGCCACCGCTCGTCCAGGTCGGCGCTAGACCACTGGTGCAAGCAGAGTCCGCGCGTGGTGTCTATCAGAGCTCGCGGGATGTCGTTGACGTTTGGTGCGCGGAAGAGCAGACTGTGGGCTTATTGCATTGAAGCCAGGGAGAGCCTCGATGATACGCAGACTTCAGGGTTCGCGCCCAGGTTGTATTCATGAGCAAGGTAGCTTAAGCAGTCCTTCTTCTCCAGGCTCCTGCCATGGAACGAGTGCCGGCGTTCGCTACTCAGCATCGCTGCCCATCTAGGAATTCACGTTGGCGCTCGAAGATGATCTGGAACTGCTGTCCGCGAATAGTTACGCGGACCGTGAGGCAGCGGCGTCGCGGCTGGCCGGGCATGAGCTTGGGGTCGATACCCTCATCGACCTCGCCCGAGGGAACTACCCTGTGACCTCCGACCATCGATATATCGCGGGTCTCCGGAACGAAACCGCCCTCAATGCGCTGGGTCGGGCAGCAAACGCCTTCCCGCACCGGCGAGTTGAAATTGCTGGCGTCCTTGAGACGTTACTCCGGGACCCCGACCGCGAGACCGCGCAGGCCTCAGCTGCGACGTCGCTCGTTCAAGTCGACCCGGAGCGAGCGGCCACCGTACTAAGCGAGCTTGCTGAAGCAAGCGGCGACGAGGGCGCCCTAGGCGTGGCAGCAGGACTTCAGTTGCTGATAACAGAACAGCCGAACTCATGGCACGCTCTGCGTAGTCCTCTCACGAAGTTACTCCACAGCGTGGATCCGCCTACAAGAAACACAGCAGCCGAAACCCTGGCGCAGCTCGATGATGAGAGTGCATTTCAGGCCTTGCTCGATGCTGTAGAGGGTTCTCGTGATCCGGACTTTTGGATTTTGAGCAGGCTGGCCAAATCGCCGCGCGCCAATGCGCGGAGGAACAAGGTGAATCAAGTTCTGAATCGCATCGTCGACTCAAATACTCCCAGCAGCGCAGATGCGGCTGCCTTGATGACTGAGTCGCGTGAGGGCCGCGAGCTTCTCCGCGCAAGGCTAGAAGTGCCTGGAGTTGACCGAAACGTAGTCCGTGCCCTCGCGAGTTCCAAGGACGTCGCATCGGTCCCGCTCCTTCTGAAGAAGCTTGATACGAGCGACGTCGAAGACCGAAGGACTTTGGTTTACGCGCTTGGGCAGCTAGGTGAACCGTCAGCAGTGAAACCCCTCTCAACGCTTTTGAGCGAGTCCGAGCTCGGCCGTGCCGTCGCGTATGCCCTTGGGGAGATTGGTGACGCGGCTGCCGTCGGACCGCTCTCCGAACATCTGAGCGAACCCCAACTCGCCGATGCCGTCGCGGGTGCCCTTCGCCGTCTTGGTCAGGCGGGAGTCGAAGTCCTTGCAGACAGGTTCGAAGACAGTGACCGTTTTGTCCGACGTGCCGTCTTAGGTGCGCTTCTCGAAGACAGAAGGCTAGTAGTTCGTGTGTTGACCACGGCTCGCTCGAACGGAACGGTCGAGCAAAAGAGCCGGCTGGCATCCGTTCTCGGGTTCCTAGATGTACCGTCTGCGAGGACTACTTTGGTTGCGCTGCTGCACGACGAAGCTGCAGAGGTACGCCTTGCCGCTGTCGACGCGTTCGCGGCGATGACGCCGGCGCCGCCTCGTGCACTTACTGAGTTGCTGCAGGATCCGGTTCCCGCCATTCGCTTGAGCGCAGTTCGCGCGGTCGCGGTGAATGCGAGAACGGGTTTCCGCCAGATGGTCGCGCTCTTGTCCGATCCCGAAGTCGAAGTACGTCTCGCTGCTGTTCAGCGGCTTGCCGAAGTGAGTCGCCCCTCAACCCTCCCCGCACTTCGGACACGGCTGACGGATCCAGACGGTCGAGTTCGTGCGGCGGTGGTGCGTTCGCTAGCGATAGGTCCGGGAGCACTACCGGAGTTGGTCCCGTTCCTGGATGATCGCGATCCAAGGATCGTGATAGCCGCGGCGCAGGCCGCCGCTCTGACCGGTACGGAGGGGGCAGCTTGGCTTATGCACTTCATCGACGATCCAAGGATGGACATACGAAAAGCCATCGCCTCGGCGATGGAGTTTATCGATGAAGAGTATCTGGGCACGGCAATACGGCTGCTTGATGACCCCTTAGTTTCCGTGCGAGGTACGACTGCCGCCGCCCTGGCTCGGCGCGTTTCGGCGGGCTCTACTCTTAGGAAGTTTTTACCGCCGGTTCGGACCCACAGCGCGTCTGCGTTGGACGAACGCCGCCCTGGGCAGTCATTACCGCCGGTTTGGGCCGACATCGCGTCTGCGTTGGGCAAACGACTCCAGGATGCCGACTACGGAGAAGCGGGCCCGATTGCAAGCGCACTCGCAGCAATTACCGACCAAGAACTCGGGCCGGCGGTCGCATCGATGTTATTGTCTGGCCTGCAGGCGGATGACGCGAATATCGTGCAGCAGACATGCTCTGCGATTCAGGCCGCCATCCAGTCAATTGACATCGCCGCCGGCCCTTTCCCCGGGTGGTTCTTTGTTACGACTGAGGGTTACACGCTGACGCTCTCGCCACAGTCGCGCGAGGTGTTGGGCGCGCTATCTTCCGCGCGGGAGCGAGGGGAGCTCGCCGCCCGAGCCGCTCTGTCCACTATCGCGTCCGCCCTCGATGGGAAGCGGCGTGGCGGCTTTCGAGACGAGTACGTCTCTTACGGCCTCCGGCCATCAACCGAAGAGGACGATGCGCTAATCGAGGGGCTTCAAGCTGCTGTCGACGAAAAAGCCAAGCAGCCGCGGTATCTCGACGCGACGTTCCGCGATGAGAATGGGCCACTTCCTCCTCATTCGGCGTTGCGCGAAGGGAATGGCTACACCCTCGAGATTGCGATTCGCGGTGCCCGCAGTGGTGTGCCGGTGCAGGGCGAAGTAAGATCGGTGCTCCCGCTCCCGCACGATGTCGACAAGGCTGAAATTCTGGTCGTGGTCGAGCCTGGGGCCGGTCTTGTGGTCGAGACGAACATTGCCAGTCTCACTCTCCCGGATGCTGGCGACTCTACCCGGAACGCGATATTCGCCGTCACTGCTGCCAATCCGACGATCGATCGTCATGCGCGTGCTGAGCTAAGAGTCCGGCTCTACTACCGGTTGTGCCTGCTCGAGTCCGCCATTATCCGGGCTGAAGTCGTCTCGCGTTTCCGGCCGACCGTGCGGTCGCAGTGGGACATCGACGATCCGATCGAGCTCGAGCACGATCGGCTTGAGCGCGGCTACGAATCACTTAAAACCGAGGTTCAGCGAGCTCTGCACGTTGACGTCACCGCTCGCGACTTCGGATACTCTCTCCAGTTCACCTGGACGTCCAGCAGTGGCCATACCGTTTCGATGCCTGCAAGTCTCCCCGCAACTTTGGCTGAGTTGAACATCTACCTCGCGGACATCCGGCGCGCGCTACTGAAGGTAACAATGGGCAGCTCGTACGCGACAAAAATCGAAGGAACCGATAGCGTCTTCCTAGATTCGATCCGTACTCTGGCGAAGGCCGGACGGGACCTCCACACCGTGCTGTTCTGCGGCGACCCCGACTCTTCGCTGTCGAAGGTCGGAACTGCTCTTGGGGAGTCTCCGCTATCCAGCGGGTCGATAGTTCAGGTTTCGGTCGCCCCAAACGCCTCGGACTTCGTTCTTCCGTGGGCGATGATTTATGACGCGGATGTCCCGGATCTGCCGTATGAGATTCCAGACACCAGCGGCTTCTGGGGCATGCGCTACTGCATAGAGCAGCGACTGCCGACGAGTGCCCGCCTGATGTCCCAACGCCATGGCGTGCCCACCATTCCCGCACGGATGTCCTACATGGTCTGGAGTCAATTTCGGAACGCGGAGGCCCACTCCAAAATGGTTACTTCCCTTTCCGAACGAAGCCGAGGTCGTCTCGATGTCTTTGGGCCAATCACCGCCGCATCCCAGGCCATCTCGGCCCTGAAGGACGCTCCAGCAAGTGACTTGTACTACTTCTTCACGCACGCACACGCGCGCGAGCCGGTCGGTAAAGACCCGGCACTAGAGGGCGCCCTCGAAGCGGCCGGCCCGGATGCAGAGAAACTAAGAGTCATCTACGATCGCCTTCTTGGAGAACAGGGCCAGGAGTCGTGGATCCAGCTCACACACGGTCAGCTCCGACTGCGCAATCTTGAGCGCGAACAAATTCGCTTCGACAATGCGCCCCTCGTGTTCGTGAACGCCTGCGAGTCCGCGCGCTTAACCCCTGCACTAAACCGAGAGAGCTTTGCGACCTTCTTTGTCACTCGCGGTGCAGCTGCTTTTCTCGGCACCGAGTGCACCATGACCATTGTTTTTGCGCACGCTTTCGCGCGGTCTGTGCTGCAACGCCTTGTCAACGGCGCCTCGGTAGGAACGGCTCTGTTTGCGGCGCGAAAGGAGTTCATGCGGCGGCGCAATCCTCTAGGACTTGCCTACAGTTTGTACGGCGACGCCGGCAAGACGTTGATGTCCCCCGAGAACAAGAGAGTGAACAACAAGACGAAGGAGATTTCACCATGAGCACCTTAAGCGACCAAGCCGAACCTGCTGTCGCAGCGCTATTGGAGTCCGACGAGGAACAACTCTATGAACAGCTCGGCCTTATCACGAAAGCAATAGAGACTGACCCGATCGTGGCGGGTAGCTTCGGACCGAAGGTCACCTATGATGGCGAGGCTATGGGACCGCTCGATGCTCTCCGTGATCTCGGCGTACGCATCTGGAAACGGTGGGAGAAGGAGGCGTATGGCTTGGTATGCGGTGACGGCGAATTAGATAAGAAGGATCGCGAGTCGATTCTCACGGCTTTCGGTTTCGGCGGTGTCGCAGTCGCATCCTACATGGCGGCGACTCTCGTCACTGGCTTCGGAATCGCGCCAGCCATCGCCGCTGTCGTTGTCGCAATCGTCATCAAACGGTTCCTCCGTCCAACCGCGGACGAGTTTTGCGCAGTGTGGAAGGAAAATCTCTCCTAGCAAACGGATCCGGTCGACTGCGCCGGGGATGTGTCGCTGGTACGCAGTAGGAACTTGGAACTGAACCATCGGCGGAAGCCAAGCCGGCGTTAACGGCACGACTGGGTCGCGTACTGGACACGGCCTCCGCGACGACCCCGGAAGGGATCGCCAGCGGACAGCTCCCAGACGGTGACACCCCACAGGAGGACTGAACCCGTTAGCTGAAACAGATGAAGGTCGGCACCCAACAGGGTGCCGACCTTCACTTCGCCGGGCACCTGCCGCCCGGGGTCAGGTGTCAGCGGTGAAGAGCCAGCCGCTCCCTGAGCTGCCAAGCGAAACACCTACAGTCAATGGGAAAGCTGTCCGTACCGGGGCCCGCACCTTTCAGAGGCTGTGCACGGCCACCGCTCACCCAGGGCGGCGTGGGCTAGGTGGTGACGTGGTGGCTGTGCGCAGGTGTTCCGCCGGGTCCCGTCGTCCACGTGTGGGCGGGAAAGACCGTAAGGACTTAGCTTTTGCCGTGCCCAGGCGGGCGAGGGGCAACGTCTACTCTCCAAGCGGGGAAGACGGTGCTCCGTCGTGGGTACCGCGGGTCGCAGACTTCCGCCTGCGAGTGGCAGCGCCCGACTCGAGGCCAAGCTTCTTCAACTCTTCGGGGCCCACCCGTCCTTGGTGGCGCGCACGTAGGCGCGCTTGTCCTCGCGTTCCGCTTCGGCCAATTGCTCGCGAAGCAGGTTCGGGACCGTGACCCTCTGGCGCTCAGCCCTGGCGACGAGCGCGGCTTCCTCCTCCACAGTGACCCAGCTGATTTCGTCGGCACTGTCGGAGCATTCTGATTCACCTACGGAACGCCGCGCCATCGCTGCGGAACTGATATCCCTGCGCAACCTGTTGGCCCGTTCTTCGAACAACATCAACCAGCTCGCGCGTCAAGTGAACGCCACGAGCGAGTTCCCCCGCTGAAGCGCGCGAAGCGCTGAAGCACATACGTTCTGTGGCCATGCGAATCGACGACGCCATTGACGGGTTGATGTAGGGATCATTCCGAACATCACCCGCGGTTCACTCTGAACGCCGGCGGACGCACGCAGGCTGTCCGTCCTCACCGGTTCGCGTTCCACCTGATTCACGGCGTTCCTATGGAATCCTTCGGCGCCTTGATCCACCGATGTGACGTGCCCATTTGCGTCCGCGCCACCACGGGTGCCGACACGCACCTGGATCCAGGAACGAACCGGGAGAACATGGCTGACCGCCTCGCCAAAGGACGGGATGCCAACGGTTCCTTGTTCCGCTGGCGCGGGCTCTCCCGCGCTCTCTTCGCTGACCGCTCCCGTCTCTTGCGGGATGAGGTCCGCGCTCACGGCTGGGGTCGTGAGGAACGCATCCGCGCCCTGATCACCGGGGCCGACCCGGAGGCACCCACTCTATTTTAGACAGCTTCCCCGCAGACGGGAATGGTCCCCGGCAATGTTGCCGGGGACCATTCTTGTGAGTGCCGGGTGGTGCTTAGGCGGCGTGCGCGGCATCGGGCTGATCTTCGCCCTGGTCATCGCCGGCACTTGCGGGCGTTGCCTCGCTGCGCCCGGCGCTGTGGAGGTCGAGCATCTTCTTTACTTCCGTGCCGGAGAGTCCCAGACGGGCAGCGACTGCGGACTTCGCTTCGCCGGCTGCCACCATGGCTGCCACCGTGCCGGCGGCGCCGCGCGTGGCCGCTTCGGCGTCCTCGTCTGCCTTCGCCAGGATCGCATCGGCCTTGGCTCGCGCCTCCGCACGCACCTGCTCGGCCTGCTCCTGCTGCTCGAAGAACTCGGCCGCGAGGTCGATCAGTTTCTCGTGGCGCGCGGTGAGCTCCTGGGCCTTGGCCCGTGCCTTCTCACGAGCGGCCAACTGCTGCGCGGACTTCCGTGGTGCTGCCATCTCTTTGGGTCCCTCCCCTTGGGTTTTTCCGTAGGCCGGACCTAACGGCTAGCGCCGGGTCAGGCCCACATCCGGTGTGGCCGCTGGTCGTTCCTCACTCTCGCGCGAACCGTGTCCAGCGGTGTGTTCACTCCCGGACAAACCTACAGGATCGGACCTCGCGATGCTCGGGCTGGCCGTGGAGTGTTTCCCCACACCTGGACAGCTCCGAGAGGGACACGTGTCTCTCCGCTGCCCACCTGTGGATAAGCCATTCCGTGGCGGTTCCACACAATCGAACGCACGGTGGATAACGGAAAAGCGTGTTACCCACCGCCCATTCTCATGTGCAGAACCGCATCAAAGACTTGATGGCCTGATCCCGCACTCTTTCGCTTCGTTTCATCGAGCTCGCTCGTCCCTCCCGTCACCGACGCCACAAATCCGAAAATCGCAATATCTGTCACACCTCATGCATCATCGACGAGTGAGGTCCCTTGGCGGGTAGGCTGGGGCGATGATGACCGTGCACAAGCTCAGTGCCGGCGACGGATACACGTACTACACACGTGAAGTCGCCAGCGGTGACGAGCTGCGCACGAAGGACCGTTCCCTCGGGGATTACTACACCGTGGACGGGAACCCCCCGGGTCAATGGGGCGGCGGCGGAGCTGCACTCCTGGGCGTGACCGGCGAGGTCACCGAGGCCCAGATGGCCGCCCTGTTCGGTGAAGGTCTGCACCCGGACGCTGCCGCGAAACTTGCAGCTGACCCGTCCGCGAAGGTCGCCCTGGGACAGCGTTACCGCAAGCCAACACAGAAGGATGATGAGCTTCAGAAGCGCATCAACACCGCCACCGGTGACTACCGGCGGATGAACCACAAGGAGCCCGACGCGGACACGCGGCGCGTCATCCGCACCAAGGAAGGCGCCCAGTACTTCCGCGAACTCAACGGCCGGAACCCCGCCGACAAGGAAGAGCTGGGCAGGTTCATCACCGCCCAGACCAAACCGGCCTCCCAGACCGTCGCAGGCTATGACCTGGTGTTCGCACCGGCCAAGTCCGTCTCGCTGCTGTGGGCTGTGGGGGGCGATGAGGCGCGCCAGCAGATCGAGGCAGCGCACCACGAAGCCATCGAAGAGACGATGGAATTCCTCGAAAAGGAAGCCACGTTCACCCGTCGCGGCCGCAACGGTGTCCGCCAGGAGGACGTCAAAGGCGGACTCGTCTACACCACATTCCGGCACTACGACTCACGCACCGGGGACCCGCAGCTGCACGACCACGTCGTTGTCTCCAACAAGGTCATGGGCGCTGACGGCAAGTGGTCCAGCCTCGACGGACGCCTGCTCTACCAGTTCAACGTCGCCGCGTCCGAGCACTACAACCGGACCGTCATGGAGAAAGTCTGCACCCGCCTGGGCGTCGGTGTCACCGAACGGAAAGTGTCCGGGGACCGGCCCGTGATCGAGATCGCCGGGGTGGACGTCGCCGCCATCGAAGCCGGTTCCTCGCGTTCCGGGGACATCAAGCCCGTACTGGACAACCTGGTGCAGCAGTTCACCGAGGACCACGGTTACGGCCCCGACACGAAGCAGATGATCGCCCTCGCCCAGCGTGCCACCCTGGATACCCGGCCCGAGAAGAAAGCCGCCCGCAGGCTCTCCGATCTGGTGACTGAATGGACCGAAGAGTTCTCCCAGGTCCCCGGCATGGTCGTCGGTCCCGCAGCGATCGAGAAGGCACAGGCCCACCGCCACGACGCCCGTGACGCCGCCGAACGGGACGGCAATCCGCTCGTCACCCACGCCGATGAAGTGGACCCGGCCGTCGAGGCTGCCGGTGTCATCCACACACTCGAGCGCAGCCGCGGCGTCTGGGGGGAACACCACATCGACGCCGAAACCCGCCGCAGGCTGGGATCGAAGTTCGGTGAGCTGCCCATCCCCAAAGACCTGATTGAACAGGTCAAGGCCCGCGCCATTGACGAGTTCTCCCTGCGCATCACCGCCGCCAACCCGGCCTCTGAGATTGAGGCGCTGCGCCTGAAGAACGGTGCCAGCCGGTACGGCAAAGTCCACTCCACCCTCTACACCTCTTCCGGTGTCCTCCACAGCGAAGACCGGTTACTGACCGCCGCCCAGCGCAGCGTCATCCCCGCCGCGACACAGGAGTCCTTTGACTTCGCAGCAGGGGCACAGGACAAGACCTTCGATGCCGGCCAGCTGCGCATGGCCCGGGAGTTCGCGTGCAGCGACAAACTCCTGGTGGTCGGCGTCGGCCCCGCCGGTGCCGGTAAGACCACCGCGTTGAAGCTCGCCGCTGACACGGTCCGGCACGCCGGCGGGAACGTCATAGGCCTGGCCCCCACCGCCGCCGCAGCGGCAGTCATGGGCAAGGAACTCGGGGCCAACGCCACCACCATTGACTCCTTTGTCCTCGGCCACCAGATGCAGAATCCGAACCGCGTCACCCCCCTGCCAGGGGACGTGATCTTCCTTGATGAGGCCGGCATGGTCGGCACACAGCTGTTCGCGGCCGCCGTCACGATCGCTGAACAGCACGGCGCTGTCGTCCGCGCACTGGGCGATGACAACCAGCTTTCCGCTGTCGGTTCCGGTGGCGCCCTGAGGTACCTGAAGAACACCGTCGGGGCCGTGCACCTGGAGGACCTGCACCGTTTCCGGAACGAAGACGGGACCCCCAACGACGCCGAAGCCGCCGCAACGCTGGCGCTGCGCGAACCACCGGCCGTTGGCGAAGATGACCCGTGGGAGTTCTACCGGGCCAACCGCCGCGTGGTCGGCGGGGACGCCGAAACGATGACCTCCCACGTCTACACCGCATGGGAGAAGGACACCGCGGCCGGTAAGCACTCGGTGATGATGGCGTTCGATAACGCCACCGTCACCGAACTCAACGCCCGCGCCCAGGCCTATCGGCTCGGCACCGGCGCCCTGGCCGACGGCCCGGCCGCAGCGTTGCGTGACGGACTCACCGCACGGGCCGGGGACGTCATTGTCACCAGGCAAAACAACCGCCGCCTGAGCGTGAACCGCGGCAAAGACTTCGTGAAAAACAACGACGTGTGGACCGTCATCGAAGTCCACGCCGACGGGTCCATGACTGCCAAACATGACGGTCACGCCGGAACGATCACCCTGCCCGCGCAGTACGTGCGGGAGCACACGATGCTGGGATATGCCGCCACCATCCACCGCACCCAGGGACTGACCTGCGACACCACACACGCCCTGATCGGCTCGGGTCTCTCCCGCTCCCTGGCCTACGTCGCCGCGTCCCGCGGGCGGGAGTCCAACCACCTCTACGGGGTCGTCCAGGACGGCGAAACCCTCGCCGACGTGCTGCGCACCGTCGCCGGGAACCACGACGGGAACCTCACCGCCCACGAACAGATCGACGCCGCCCGGGCAGCAGCCCGTGCGCTCCCGGACATGGTCAACGTCTACAAAGACATTGACGACCAGGCCAACGAACTGCGCATGGCCAACACCGCCCGAAACATCCTGGGCGAAGGGCCAGCGCAGCCGTTCATCGCCTCCGACGCATGGGGTGCAATCGCCGCACACCTGCGGAAAGCCGAGAACGAAGGGTTCAACGTCGCCAACCTCCTGACCGACGCCGCACGGGACCCGTTCGAGGAATCCCAGGACGTCGGAGCAGTGCTGGCCTGGCGGGTAGAGGACAAGCTGGACTACTGGCGCACCCGCGCCGAGGCACCCGTGCGCCGGCCACTGGAAGCGGTCAGCGACGAAGCACTAACACGCCTCCAGCGCCGGGCCGTCAGTGAACTGATGCGCGCCCGGGCCAACGCCGGACAGAACCCCGCCACCGCCGCGCCAAGTGCTAAGGACCTCGCCCGAGAGTGGCGGAAGGAAACCAAGGAGACGCCCTGGCAGTCCCGGCTCCACGGCCACGTCACGGACGATGACCTGGAGGTACGGATTGCCCGCGTCAAAGTGCAGCTGCGCACTGATGCCACGATCAACGATGCTCCGGCGGCCGCCAAGGCCCGCTGGCTTGCCGGGTCCCTGGAGAAGGAGAAAGCGTTGCGTGAGCTGATGCCTGAGCCGGTCCGTGCTGATGAAGCCTACGAACGCGGAGCGGTCACCAACTACAGCCGCGACGAGAACGCACCCCGGGTACGTGCTGCTGATCAGATCCTCCGCCGGATCGAAGCGGAACAGATGCTTCGCCGGCGCCTGCCCGAGCCCGC
Organism: Arthrobacter oryzae; assembly: GCF_031454875.1. Lineage (GTDB taxonomy): Bacteria > Actinomycetota > Actinomycetes > Actinomycetales > Micrococcaceae > Arthrobacter > Arthrobacter oryzae_D. The sequence goes on along the minus strand of NZ_JAVDRQ010000011.1, from coordinate 37,114 downwards.
GGCACAGGCCCCGGCCCCGGATGGTCTGCCGGCATGGATGGCACCGGCTGATGTCATCACCCACCCGGACACCCCGGCCCTGTGGCGCACGGAGCTCGAAGGACGCCGCGAGGTCATGGCCCAGGAGGTCAACCGTCTCGGCTCCCAGCTGGCCGCCGCGCCGCCGGCATGGGCCGAAGCTCTCGGGCCTGTGCCGTCCGACACCGTCAAGCAGCAGCAATGGCGGGACCTTGCCGTGGAGGTCAAAACCTTCCGCGACACCTACCGGATCCCGGAGACGGAGACGGCGGTACTGCCCGCCGAGTACACCGGAAAGGGAACCAGTGTCGAGCTGGCCGCCCGTGTCACGGCCATGCACAAGTACTCTGCACAGACCGCCAAGGAGCCCCTGTCGGCCGCCGACGCGGCACTCATGGCCGACGCCGCCGACGTCGGGGCAACGGTGGCCACCGAACCTACCCCGGCAGAGCAGGTCGTGGACCGGCTGCGGGAGGAACGCTCACAGGACGTGACCCTGACACCGGAGCAGGAACGCACCGAACGTGTCGCTGCCATGGTCCGCCGGGTCCGGGAGAACCGCGAAGCCCGTCAGGGTGCGCCCGCCCCCGAGCAGACTCCGCAGGCTGTCAGGGAGGCGTTCAAGGACATCGCCGCACGCAGGCAAGCCGAGGAAACTACGGCCGAGCAAGCCCAGGAGTCCTTGAAAGAGCGTCTGGCAAGAGCGCGTCAGGAACGCGAAGCAGCCCGCACCGCTGCACCAAACGCCGGGGACGAGATCCTGGCGGCACAGGAAGAAAAGGCCGCGGAGGAAGCCAAGCGACGGGCAGAACGCCGAGGCCCCAGCGCCGCACCCGACCAGCGCAGGCGGGGCCCGAGTCTCTGACCGGGACACAGTCGCGAGGTAGCGGGGGCGGGCCGCGGACCGCCAAGGCATTCGTACGGGACCTAATGCGGCATTAAAGCCTCGATGCGGCCGTGGCAACGATGATGATGTAGAGCGCGATGAGCCCAGCCCAGGCGTATCCCAGCACCAGGCCGGCAATGGCCATCCCGCGGCCCGACTCGCCTGTACGCCGGATGTGGACGAGTGCAATGTGCCCTAACGGGATCGCGGCAAGGCCGCAGATCAGGCCAAAGACCAACGCAAGGATCGCAAGCGTGTTAGTCCCACTGGTACGTCGCGGCCCTTGTTTGATGTCAGGATTCTCAACGGTCACATACAGCGGCTTGCCATCCTCGGTTGTCCTCACCTGTTTGAGCACCTCACCCGTTCCATGGGCCGCTTCTCGTTGGGGAAGTGGCGCAGGGCGCGACCGCGCCCATCTTCCACTCAGTGAATGGATTCCCTCAGCGGCTACGATGCAGGCCGCGGCCATGACGGTCACGAGTACCAACCTCCCGACCGAGTCCATGATGAGATCGGGGACAGAGGGGCCGCCCGACGTGAATAACCCCGTTTCAGGGTCTATGCCACCGCCGCTGGAGCCTGAATAGAAGAACCCGTACCACGGCATGTCGAGGGCAGCAGCGAAGGTAACGACTGCGACAAGAGCGGTCGGAATCATTGCCAGCCATGTCAGCCCATCCAGTCTGCGCCACAAAATCCAGGCGGCAGTGATGATCACGAGTGCAGCTGAGACAGCGAATTCCGGTGCCCTGTCGACTGTTAGGAAGGAAGCCGCTGGCAGTTGCAAAAAGCACTGCGGCAAGACCGACTATGGCAGCCGAGGTTTTGACCGGTGAATTTGTCCGGCCACGAACCGCGTCCTCTTCTAAGACTTTTGTCATGATTACCCCTATTGGTTTACCGGCTTGTCATCTGTTGCTACGTCCTATGGCGTCTTCCCCCATATGGGTTAAGGAGAAGAGACCACCCACCCGTTGGGTGGGTGGTCTCTTCCAATAAGATCCTTCAGCAGTTGTTGAACCTCACATGCGTATGGGCCGGAGTGGCAGGGGGCTGCGCGTTTCTCCGGTCTAGCTTCTTTAGTAGACGCAGTACCAGGTGTAGGCGTTACGGGAGTCTCGCAGCCCTGCGTATGCCCAGTACCGACCCGTGGTGAAACGGCACGCGGCATTCATGTCGATTCCGTAGGACAAGGGGATGCCGAAGTAGGTGCACCTCCAGCTGTACGCGTTGCTCGGGTTCACGGTTGTTCCGACTGCAGGTTTGAAGTTGAATTGGGATTTGCAGTAACCGTAGACGTCCACCCCGCTTGTGGCCGCTTGGGCCGGAGCTGCAAGGCCGATGAGGCAAGTACCGGTCAGAACTGCAGCGGTGCCAAGGGCTGCCAGTTTACTTTTGATTTTCATTGTTTCTCCTAGGTCCGGGAGCGGTTTAGGTGGGAGTGATGCGCGAGGTAGCGGGTTGTAGCCAGCTGTTTCGCATTGACGGATGGGGAGTCCGGGGAGCTGCAGGGGATCGGTACACGGCCACCCCGCTTACTTAGGCGTACACAATGCGGGATTAGGGCCTGCGCCGGTGCTGTGCCGCGCTCAGGGCATGCAGCCCTTCACTGTAGTCGCGCCCTCGTTTAGCACTGGGTCCACCGTCCGCCTGTCGCAGCCCAGACGAACCAGGGCATTTTGCATCCGACGTTTGTGACCCAGTTGCCGACTTGACGGCCCCATGCTGTTTGGAAGAATCCCCAGGTGGGGCAGAACCCGATAGCGGCTGCGGCCACATAGATGACTTTGTAGCCAGCGCTAACGAGGCCGCCGCAGACCTTCGTTCCGTTGATGGTCGTAGGTACGACGGCCGGCGCGGTCTGAGGAGTGGCGATGGCGCTTATGCGCGTCGGTTCGGATGCGCTTGCTGGGCTCACGCTTCCGAGGAGCAATGTTGCTAGAACGGCGAGGACGGCGATAAACGCCTTGAGCTGTGGTGGGCTTTTGCTCATTTTGGGACTCCTTTTTGTCTGGGTGTTCAAGAAACGGACTGGGCTTCAAACATCGAACCGGGTGGACTTCGCCATGGCGACCCTTCCCTGGAGCAGGTGCAATCAGAATAAAGTCGTGCTCTGCGCGTCCGGCGTCGGTTTCGTGTAATTGAAAAGCATTTGTCACCCACATGGGGGACAAACAGCGGTTTGGCTCCTGAATTCGCGAGTCCGTGCCTGCACGTTGGGATACTTGGCGGAACGACGTTGGGTCGTATCGCGTATGAAAGGGATTCTTAATGCGAAGGGTAATTAGAGTTGGCGTTGTTGATGACCATGAAATGCTGCGGGTGGGGTTCGCGGCGGCCGCCTACCTCGATGCCAAGACTGCGCTTGTCCCAGTCGTGGTGGTCCGTGCAAGTGACACGGTGGAAGATCTCTTGGCCGGCGGGGAAAAGATGTTCGACGTTGTCGCCCTCGACATGTCCCTTGCGGACGGAACCCGACCGGGAGAGAACGTTCGAAGAATCCTTGACGCCGGGTACAAGGTTTTGGTGTACAGCCAGGCCGACAAGGCCGCCGATCTCCGGGAAGCGCTGGCGGCCGGCGCCTCGGGTGTTTCACGGAAGTCGGAGGAATATGAACGGACTCTCGATTTCCTTCGCAAAGTTGCCGACGGGGAAATAATCGATAACCAGCAGATGGCAGCCGCTATTGACGGAGATGCCGCGTTTTTTGCAGTCGCTGACCTGAGTGACCAGGAACGCGAGGCGCTTCGATGGTACGCAACCGGTAAAACCAGAGCACAAGTCGCAGTCAAAATGAACGTCAAGGACAGCAGCGTAAAGACTTACATCAGACGTGTCCGTGAGAAATACGAAGCAGTGGGCCGAGAGGCGAGAAACAAGACGGAACTGCGGCGACGGGCAGTGGAGGACGGTTTTGTTGATCCGGACTGAAATTGCCTAGATATCGACAAGTCGTCACCAGGTAATGCCTGCCCCATCCGCCGTGAAAAATGGCCCCGAAGATTCATCCCTTGCCTCGGAGAGGATAACGGTGAGAAGAAAAAGCGTCACTGAGCCGCACGCCATATCCCGAACCAACATTGAACGCCTTCTAACTCGCTCCGTGTCCATATTTTCTCTTGTCTTATATGCCCTTGCCCTCCCGGACCTTGTTACCCAAATACCCGCTGGTAGCCCCGGGTGGGACGCTGCTTTTATGGTGGGCATTCCGGCCACTATTATTTGGACGGCACTAGTGCGTCATCCAGGGCGGCAGATGCGGGCGGCCGCGGGGATCTCGGCAGCCCTTATACTTATAAGTTTTCTCTTGTGGCACGTAGGACTGATCGGCCACGGCGGCCAAGTGGCGTCCCGCCCCTGGTCCTGGGGGATTGCCGGGATCGGCATTGCTCTGGCTTGCATCGCCTCCGAGGCTTGGATTTCGGCTATTTACGGAGCCGTGTTCTCAACTCTTGTCTGCCTGGTTCCGCTTACAACTGCAGGCAACGCCCGTGCCTGGTACGAGTCAGGACAGGATGCCTTGCTGACAGCCGCGATGGCGGTGGTAATTATTAGTCCCATCTCCGCTCTTCGCAGCGCTGCTGATGCTGCGGATCGCGCCGCCGCGGCCGCCATACTGAAAACTGCTGGAGCTGCACAGGCGGAAGCACTGCGCATCGAGCGGACTCGCTTGGACGGACTCACACATGACACCGTGATGGCCACTCTGACAATTGCGGCCAGGGCACGCTCAACGGAAATGATGTACGCCGCGGCACAGGCGGCCAGGGATTCCCTTAAACAGCTGGATTCTCTTCGCGTGGGGGATGAGCAATCTGCAATAAGCACAGCCGAGTTGGTCGGTCGCCTCAAAGGGGCCACGGCGGGCTACAGCACCAGGATCACTTGTACGGATACCACCAATGGGATGCCGCTGGCGCTTCCTCTCCTGCCCAGCCGGGCACTGATACAAGCTACGGCCGAAGCTGTCAGAAACAGCGCACGCCACGCCTACGGCGGCGGTAGCCAAGTCGAGGTCACCCTCGGTCGCGACCCCCACACAGGCGCCGCTCAGGCTGTCATTGAAATCACCGATGAAGGTCCCGGATTCGACATTGATAAAGTTCCCGCCCAACGACTAGGCCTTAGGGTATCCATCTTGAACAGAATGCGCGATGCCCATGGTACGGCGACGGTAACGTCAAAACCCGGAACGGGCACACGAGTGCAACTGACTTGGAAGGAAAACCCCTCCGAGCATGAATGACGCGATAAGCCGCCCGCTCATCCTGGCCATGGGACTCGCATTCCCGGCGGCACACATCCTACTTGGCATAGCCAATCTCCACCGGGTCGTTGCCATTTGGCCGACCATCGCGGCTATGGGAATCTGTCTGGCCCTAATGGTCCTCACGACGTGGCCGGCGAAGGACAGGGGCATGCCACGCCGACACGCAGTCCTAGCAGTGACTGGTGTCTTACTTATGGATCTCCTTGTCCAGATCACCCTACCCACCGCCGTCCACCCCGGCTATGCAGCTTGGCACTGCGGCGCTATTCAGATGCTGATGGTTACCGTCGCTATCCGAAAACAACTCGAGGCAGCCTGGGTTGGAATCTGCCTTTTTGCAATCATCGACCTCAGCGGATCCATGATGCACGGCCTCACGCTGGTCGACGGATTGGCCATGGTCCTGACACCGATCTTGTGGGTCGCTATTTCCCACGCAGTAAGCAAAGTCTTCACTCGCTGCGACGTTCAGATCAGAGCCAATGAAGCCCACGAGAGAGCATCTGCTGCGCGGCTGGCGAAAGAACACGCTAGCTGGATCTCACACAACGAGTGGGTGACGGAGCTGGAGCGTAAAGCCAAACCGCTGCTGACCAAGATTGCAACCGACGCAATGGAAGACCCGGATAGGACGAGTTGCTTGTTATTGCAAGACGAGCTGAGGGATCAGGTCAGAGGGAGAGCTCTGGCTACGGCAACAGTTTTGAGATCCGCCCGCGCTGCCCGTGCCAGGGGAGTAGTCGTGGAAATTTGCGATGACCGTGAGACAGACCTTCCTCCGGCCGTACTCCTGGAAGCAGCCACGCAACTTATCAGCGTCCTGGACAGAGCCGCCGGCGGATTCATCACCGCCAGGGCCCTCCCAGCCGGAAATGAAGTTGCCGTTACTATCCTTGCTTCCGATGACTCACTTCCCGATCAAGAGTTTTACGTCGAGATACGCGAGACTCTTGATCTTTTGTACCCAAGCAACCGATGAACACCAGCCGCCAGTGCGCTTCACGAATCCAACAGCCCATGCCGCTCGGCCAGGTCCTGCAGGGCCGGTTCCGGGTCCCGGGCTTGAAAGTGCCCCGCACCCAGGGCTCCATGGTCCTTGGACTCTTAGGAACTGATTGTCAACGGCCCGGCCGCGAGGGGAACTATTCGGAAGCGTCTTGGCCGGAGGAATCATTGTGAATATGGCGTCTGGAGCGACAGAGTCGCTTCGGCGTCAGTGCTGCGGCGACACCGGCAACGAAGCACAGCCGGGCAAAGAGACGCAGCCACTCTCACCCTGTTGCAGGTCCAAGCCAGAAGTATTCCGCGATGTTTGCATTGATGCCGCCGATCAGTGGGAGAAGCCGTGCTCAGTTCCAGGTCTAAGGCAATCTGGTCAGATCTTGGTGAGGCACTCGAGCGGTCGCCGGATGCATGTACGTGAGGTAAAACTCTTTCCGATCCAAGTGATAGGCAGTAAAAGCAGCCATAACCGTCGCAGCCATTGATTGCCGCGCGGATTCGCCGGCTCTTACATATTGGATCAGGTACTTCACGATGAATTCGGCCACGCCGTTCAGCTCGCCCAACGCATCCTGAAGCTCGAGCGGAACGGTGTTGTGGGCCGTCTCGGGCTTCACAGACTTGACCACGAACTCGCGGTGCCGATTTGCCACGGATTCCAGTAGGTACGTCCATTGTCGGAATGCCTCTATTACAGCTTCATCTGGCATGGCAAGGTCCAGACGCAGACGTTGGAACCCTGTGGTCACTTCCAACAGGGTCTTCGTAATCGCCTCCGATGGGTTGCCCCGGTGGTCAATCCTCGAGTCGCCGCGTAGCAGCCTATTTAGTGCGTCTATGACTTGGGCTGCCGCTTCGTGTTCACGGGTCCTTGCATTTTCGCGACGCTGTTCCGCGAGCTGGCAATTTAGACCTTCTCCTTGGACTCTGATCTGCTCACTGAGGCCTACAGCTTGGGCGGTAATCTGCCGTTGGATGCCTGCGTTCTGCGTCTTAACCGTGACCCATAGGACCAACAACGCTGCCGCTGCTCCAATCAGCGCACTGACCAGACCATCCAAGAGGGTGTGCATCCAGCTCGAATTGCCATCGGACGTCAAGAATCCCAAACAGCCCTTTATCCAGCGGATTAGGTCTGTAAGCCAGGTCAAGAGGTGCATTGGCTCGGCGGCGGGGGAGGAGTGGGTAGCGGCGACGGCCAGGGAGTCATTATCGGATTCTATTGGTACAACTTGTGATTTCGAGCGACCGAAAGCTGAATGGATATAGTGTCCAAAAGTGCCCGAGCGATCCCAGGAAGGCTCTGGCAGGTTGCCCCCTCCAGAGCATTACGAGACACGTCTGTCAGGTTGGGATTTGAGAGTTCCTTGAGCCATTGTCAGAAAATTCGAATCGGATCTCATTCTGACAGACCTTCGGCAGCCGACCTGACGTCAGATTGGGGTGTACTGCAACCCGGTCGGCACGTTGGCTTTCATTTCTCCCGGTCCAGTGAGGCTAGAGGAAAGAGGGCAATAGTGCCTCATATGGTCAGCGTGTAGTGGACGAGCAGGGTGAGGTCTTGCAGCTTAGCCGGGTTGGCTGCAACGGTGACGGTGTCGCCGAAGTCGAAGGCGCCGCCCGTGGCGAGACAGATGCGCCGCATCTGGGGGTCGCGCTTGAGCGTCAGCGTGCCTCCGTCGATGGTGAGCTGGTAAGACGCGGGGCTGCTCTCGACGGTCGCGACCCAGGTGACCTGGGCGACCGCAGGAGAGTGGGAGCGCACCCCGAAGGGCAGATACTCGGTTCCGATCCGCAGCTCGGTAGAGCCGGTGGCGGTGAGCTGCCACCAGGCCTCGGGGAACTGCTCGCGGACGTTGATCCCGGCGTACCACCCCGAGCGCTGGGCGCTGAGCAGCATTTCGTTGGAAATTTCCAGCAGCGCGTCCTCCGTCATCGCGCGCAAGGTCGAGCCGCCGTCTTGGGCCGTATAGCGCACGTGCAGCACGAGGTCGGTGATGGTGCTGCGGTCGACCTGCTCGAAGATGGCGGGGAGCTCGACCTGCCAGGTGCTGATCGCCCCCGCTCCCTCGAACGGCAGGTATCGCTCGTCGTGGAAACTGAGCTCGAAGAGCCCGCTGTCTGAGGCGGCCGAGCTGGTGGCGATCGAGGCCACCGCCCCGACGTTATAGGCGAAGCGCTCGTCGCTGCCGAGCACCTCGGCGTACTTGTCCTTGGGGGTGGCGGCGCCCTGCCGCTCGGCCGTGCTTTTGCGGTACTTGTTGGAGATCAGCGACAGCGTGGCAGACACCGTGGTGTAGGGCCCGGCACTGCATGCCAGGGTAACAGCGACGGTCTTGATCCGGCGCATGTAGTGGCCCGGGTAATCCAGATCGAACGCCGTCTCGGGGATCGAGATGGTGGCCTTCCCGGTGGCCTTGAACTGCAGCAGAGCGCCCGGGTCGAGCTGGGCCAGTGAGATGTGCTTGGTCAGCTCGTACTCGCGCTTGTTGTCGGACAGATAGGCGGCCGTCATCCGGGCGATGTCGTGCTCTAGGCCATGGTGGGCCATCAGGCCCTTCTTCTGAGAGTCCCAGTAGCCGAACCTGATGAACGTCTTGTCGCTGGCGAGCTCGTATCCGTAGCAGCGCTCGGCCTGCTTCGCGACGTCGAAGGCGAGCCGGTACGCCTGGTGATACACGTTGTTGATCTGGGCCGCCTGCCACTCGTAGAGCTCTTGGTTGGTAAATTTGCCCAGCATCGCCTCGAGATCCGCAGCGGCATTGCGTGCCTGCTTGTCGTGGGCGGCCAGATCCTGATCCAAGGTCACCAGGTGGAGCTCGACGTTGGCGATCTGGCTGTCTAGGTGTGCCAGCTCCAGCTTCGCCTGACCGGCATGGAAGGTCCACTCGTCCATGCGCCGCTGATAGCCCGCCTGCGTGGCCGCCATCGACGCGCCCTTGTCGGCGGCTCGGGCGATCGAGGACAGGGTCGCCGCCGCCATCTCCGCCCCGCTGCCGATCGACTGGCCACCCGTCGTCGCGCTGACCTCCGCCGATCCGCCGAAGCCCGCCGATCCGGCCAGGAAGTTGGGGATCAGCTTGAGCCCGCCGGAGAGCACGTAGCCAAGGGCGACTGCTGCCTCACCCGTGAGCGAGACGTAGTTGAGTAACGAGGCCAGGTGCTCCTCGGTGTTCATGTACTCCTGACCGGCGTAGAAGTCGTGCCGCGCCTGCACGACGTCCCTGCTGAGACGTAGCGCCCGCAGCGACCCCTCCGCCTCGGCCCGGGTCGCCACCTTCACCTCGCGCATCGCTGCCAGGAGGCTGATCTCGTGGTCGGCCCGAAGGTGGGCCAAGGCCTCGGCATCGCGGCGTTCCAGCACGCTGAGCAGCTCGGTACCCAGCGAGCCGACCTGGCCGGTCAGCTCCGCCGCCTTCCGGACCAGCACGTCGAACCGGTACTGGGGCAGCGGTGCCCCGAGCCCGGCCATGAACGAGGAGATGCTCAGCCCGCCCACGACCGCACGCGCCAGAGCGCCGGGATCGAGGGGAGGCGAGAAGAGCGCCAGCGGCATCTCGGTGCCATCGATGTTGCGGCAGTGGCGGATCTTGAAGAGCCGGTCGGCCACCAGGTCCCAGTACTCCAGCATCCGGCTGTTGGGCGGGATGCAGAAATAGAGCGCGGTCAGTGACGCGGGAGGAGGCGGCAGCTCGGCGCCGCCCTGGGGCAGCACGCTCACTTCGGGGATCAGCGCCTCCAGGTCGAGCAGGGCGTTCCCGAACAGGTCGACGTCCGGCTCGAGCTCGTTGAACGTCTTGGGAGGCACCGGTACGGCGGGCGGCACGATCTGCGGCTTCTCGCCGAGCAACTTGTCGGCCAGCACGTAGAGCTGGGTCGCCTGAGTGACGGACTCGCGCGTGAACTGCCGGAACAGGTGGTCGCCCCACTCGACCAAGTTTCGCACGTAGGCCAGCACCGTAGCGATCTGGAAGGCGACCGGCCGTGAGCGCGCCACCACGTGCGGGCGGAACGGCTTGTCGCGCCATTCGGAGACCGCGAAGGCGAGCTCGGTGATGGTCGCCCCGGCCGGGTCGGCGGCGATGGCGTTCAGGATCGAGTCGATCCGCTGGTCGAGGTACTCCTGCGGCGAGGTGAGGAAGAACGGCTTGGTGGCCCAGTACTTGTTCGGGGACGGAGCGTCCTGGCCGCCAACCGGGTCGAAGATGTAGTGCAGCCAGCGGCGTGCCTCCTCGAACTGCTGGTCGCGGGTGAGCCGGGTGGCGATGGCGAGCGGGAGGTGGAAGAAGAGCTCCCAGTTATAGCCGGAGTACGCCCCTTCCAGCGAGAAGTCGACGTCCTCGCGCGGATAGGGTGTGACGACTTGGCCGGTCGGCTTGTAGTGGGAGGCGAAGTCGAACCCGGTGTCGGTGAGCTGCAGGTCGCGGTCAAGCAGGCCGGGGATCCCCGACTCGTTCAACCGGGTCCGGAACGCGCACACCAGTGGGTGGTAGAAGTTGCGGAAGGCCAGCCCGTAGTGCAGCATGCGGTAGACCTCGATCTCGGCGCGGATCCGGACGTACTCGGGGTCGGCGAGCAGCTCGCCGACGAGATCCTGCAGCGGCTGGGCCGGGTCCGCGGCGTACTTGTGGAGGTACTTCGTCAGCAGCGCGATGACGTCGTCCAGGAGCTGGTGCACGTCGGAGAACGTCTTGCGTACCCGCTCCGTGGCGCCCGCGCCGGCGAGCTGCTCGTCGCCCTTGATCCGCGGCCGCTCGTAGAAGCCGGGAACGACGACGTAGGCCCGGTCGTAGTCGCCGTAGAAGTACGGCATCAGCGTGCCCAGCGGCACGATGAGCCGCCGCCGGAAGTCGTACTTGTAGGCGGAGGTCTGCAACCCGAACCATGCCTGGGCGAAGAAGAGCACCCAGTCCACCAGCGACATCTGCATCGGGTAGGTGATCTTGAACTGCCCCGGTGTGGCGTCGAGGATCCGCGACTCGACGGCCCCCAGCAGCTGCAGGATGGACAGGTCGTCGGTCTTGTCCTGCGCGAGCTCGACGAAGCGGCCCGCCGCAAGCTCGGTGTCGACGAACCGCGGGGAGGTCAGGGCGCTGAACCCACCTGCTGTGGTCGGCTCGGGATAGCCCTTGCATCCGGTCAGGGTGAACGAGCCGACGGTCCCGCCCGGGCCGATACACGTGATCGCCTGGCCGGTCCCGAGGCTCCAGACGAAGAAGTTGAACTCCGTCAGCGCGGGGAGGTCTTGGGTGTAGCTGGTGTCTATGAAGCCCTGCGAGACCCGCTTGGGCCGCCACTGGCCGTTGGCCCGCTCACTGACGGCGAGCTGGATCTTCCACTTCTTCTCCGGCTTGTCGTTGGCCTTCCCGCCGCTCAGGCTGGCCGGGTCGGGGATGGCCGGGGGAGCCTTGCTGGTGTTGGGCTCCTCGGTGAAGACCGGCCAGGCGAGGGTGAGCCGGCTGTTGCGGTCGAACGCGAGCAGATGCTCGCCGGTGATGTCGATGGGCACGCGCTTCCAGGGCGTCCAGTAGCGCTCCTGCTGGAACTCCCGGTGGAGGTAGACCGCCGGATCGCCTCCCTTGGTCTTGGCGAAGACGTGGTGTGTCTTGGTGCGGGCCTCGTAGTAGGTGGTCAGCACGTCAAGGTGCGCGATGTCGCCAAGCGATTCGAGGTATTCGCCCATCACATCCTCGATCGCCACCTCGGTGAGCGGGTTCTGCTGCAGTGTCTGCTCGGCCTTGACATAGAGCTCGGACTTGTCATCGCGCAGGTCCGGCTCCAGCCAATTCTCCGGCCAGAGGAAGATCTTGCGGTTAGCCTCCCAGACCCGGAAGTTGGCCATCCACTCCCACCGCTTCCAGCCGTCGTCGTGCTTGACGGTGGCGACGCTCTCGGGCTCCAGCCCCATCAGGCAGCGGATCGCGAAGAGCTGGAGCGTGGCGTGGGCCTGCACGATCCGCGACGTGTCCATGCACGCGGCCGTCTCGACGTCGATGAGGAAGTAGTCGTACAGCTCGTTGGTGCTATTGATCGACGGAGTCGTGGCGAGCAGGTAGGCGACCAGTGCGTCGCGCTTGCGCTCGCGCAGGCCGTCCTGGACCTGGCCCAGCACTCCCAGCCACTCGGCGTCGGTGTAGCGTGCCTTGACCGCCGTGCGCAGGGCCGTGGCGTCGGCTGGCGTCACCGCCGGCGCGGCCAGCCTGATCGCCAGGCCGACGTCGACGCCGAGCTGTCGCAGCATGGACGCGGCGGTGACGAGACGGGTCAGGGTCACCGGGTCGCGGTATGGATCCAGGCTAACCGCGGAGAACCCGAGGTGGGCGTCCAGCTCTACGCACATCGCCGGATCAAGCCCGGTCAGCGCGGCCACGAAGGCCAGGAAGCGGCTCGCCGTCGTCGCCGGGTCGAGCACCAGCTCGAACAGGCCCGTTAGTGAGTACGGCGCAGTCCCCGGCGCTCCGGTCACGTCGGGGAACGCCGCCAGCAGCCCGAAGAAGCCGTGCAGCCGACCCCAGGCGTCGAGGCCGGCCGGTGCCTGGCCGGCCTGGTAGGGAAGGACGTCCCACTCCAGCCAGCCGAGGGCGGGTGCGTGGTCGAGCACCCAGGCGAGCACGTCGTCGCTCGGCTCATAGCCGGAGAAGGCAGCCGTGATCTTGGTCAGCAGACGGGCGGTGCTTTCCTTGCTTGCGGTCGCGGCCGCTGTGCCCGACTCGTCGAGCAGCACGTCGCGGATGAGAGGTGTGCCAGCCCCGCCCTGCCCGAGCCGGGTGTGGTCGACCAGCACGCGCGCCGTCTCCTCGGCGACCCCGGTCAGCGCCGCGACCGCGAACGCCAGCGCGCTGCCGTGGGCCAGGTCCAGCAGGTGTCCGGAGACACCGGCGCCGAGCTCCTCGATCACGTCGTTGCGGGCCGCGTCATTGCCGGCGGGTGCGGCGGCGCGGGCGGCCAGGGCGGCCTTGAGATCGCTGGTGTCGAAGTAGGACGCCAGGACCGCATCAACGAAGGCATCCTCCGAGAGGACGGCGTCCGTCCACTCGTCGGCCACGAGCGTCGCCAGCGTCGACTGGTCGGCGACCGGCAGGCCGGGCAGCAGCGCCACGTGAGCCGCGATGGCCGTGGCGTTCTCCATTGGGGCCGCCTGGTCGTCGTACGGCGAGCGCGTGGCCACGCGGGCCTCGGCCAGGGTCGCATCCAGGTCGGTCACGAACGAAGTCACCGAGTCCGGCGCTGGCTCCAGGGCGGCGAGGTCGTCGGCCGCGTGGTGGAGGAGGTAGCGCAACCGGGACGGACGGATCCCCGATCCCGCCACCGCGCCGACCCGGGTCGTGAATGAGTCGAGGTCAGCGAGACCGGCGACCGGGTCCAGGCCCGTCAGAGCCATCAGGTCGACGAGCTCCGCGCCACGCAGCCGGAGCGCCTGGGCCAACCGCCACAGTCCGTGGACACGACTCAGCGAGGCCGTGGTCAGCGGCGGGTCACCCCCCTGTTCGGCGAACAGCGCGGCTACATCGGCGACGCCCGCCCCCAGCGCCCGGGCGATGTACTCGGCGTGACCGGCCAGGCGCGCGCCGGTGCCCGGCACGGCCGCCTCGGCCGTCTCACTGGCCAGCACCGCCTCGGGCAGGAACTCTGCGGCCACGACGCCGACAGACGTCTCGGCGAGGAAGACAAGGCGGTAGGTCTGGCCGCCGGAGTCCAGCGGGCCGAAGACGTCGAGCAGCCGGTCGGTGGTAAGCCGGAGCCGCTCCTCCACGGAGCGCGCCACGGCCAGCCTCGCCAACAGGAGGTCGTCGAGACTGCCCGCACCCAGCAGCGGGTGGCGCACCGCGCGGTCGAGGGTGGCCGCGGTTAGCCCGGTGGCGCGCCTCAGCCGCTCGAAGCGGTGGATCCGGTCCAGCGCCGCGTCGTCGAGGTTGGCGATCTCCTTCGCGCTCAGGTCGTTGGTGGAGTCGAGATGGCGCACGAATAGGTTCTGCCCGCCGTCGACCCACGCGAGGTCGATCAGCTCTAGCAGCGACGCGTAGGTGATCCCGCTGCGCTTGACGAACGCGTCGACATTGTCCAGCGCGGTGGCGGCCGCCGGAGTGTCCCACACCGTGTCCTGGCCGGCGGGATCAGGTGTGACGACCAGGGCGTGCTCGGCACTGCTGAGCCCGAAGCGGTCCGCCGCGGCCTCGGCAGCCGACGGGGCGCCGCCGGACTCCAGCAGCGCCATGAGGTCGGCCCGGCGCAGGTCGAGCAGGTCGAAGTAACCCGTCGTCTCCGCATGACCGAGGTCGAACGGCAGTCCGAACGCCGAGCTCGCCCCGGCCAGCATGGCGTACGCGGCCTGGTTGACGTACTCCGGCGCGGCGGCCACCTCGGCGGCCGTCCCGTAGGTCTGACGCAGCCGGCGCACCCGCCAGCCGCCGCCGTCGGGGGTGAGCTTGGCGACCGCGGTGGCGTCGCGCACGACGAAGTCGCCCGACAGGTCGGGGCCGGAGACCGCGGCAGCGTCGGTGAACGCCCAGCCCTGCGCTTGGAGCACGGCCACGAGGGCGGTGTCGACGATGCCGGCGGCGACGGCGCCGTTGTAAGCGACGCCGGGGTTGGGAGCGACGGCCTCCTCGAGCAGCTCGCACACCAGGTCGATGTAGGGCAGGGCGGTGTTGGTGTTGGGGCAGCTCAGGTCGAGGTCGCCCAGGTCCGCCCGGCGGGCGAAGAGCACGTCCTTGGCCTGCTTCAGCGTGACGGCGGGCGAGGTGGTGGTGTCGAGGACCAGCCGGCGCTTGAGAAACTGCAGAACGTCGACGAGGTACGCCGACGCGCCGTGCGCCGAACGGCACTCCTCGCAGGAGCCGAAGTCGCCCGTACCGAAGAGGGTCCGCATGTTCGGGAAGTCCTCCGCTACGGCCTGCAGCGCGGCGGAGGTCGACGCGAGCGCGCCCAGCGTGGTCGCGCCTTTCGCGGTGAGGATCTGGCCAGCCAGCAGCATCGCGGCCGTGTGCTGCCCTTCGGCCTTGTGGTAGGCGAGCGTCGCCTCGGCGTCGTCGAACTCGCCGGACTCCAAGGCAAGCGTGACGAACCGGCTCTGGCCGAGCCCGACGACGTCGGCCGACGAGGCGATGCCGCGGGAGATGAGCGTCGCGGCCTGCCGGTAGCGGGGCGCGATCTTGAAGACCCGCTGGGTCGTCATCATCGAGCTGCGCAGTTCCGCCTCCGCAGCGAGCTCCTTGGGTCGCGGCGGAGACTTGCGCCGGCTGCGGGTGCGGCGCCTTTGGGCGCGCTCCTTGAGCAGTCGGACCACGTTGCCCGTGGCGAGGTCGAACTCCGGCTCCTCCTCCAGCACGGCCGCCACGTCGTGGGCCCGGGGGAGCGAAGCGGCCTCGTCGCGTCGCAGCCGGCCCGCGAATGCGGCCGTCGGGAACCGCTTCTCCATCAACCGCGTCAAGGTCGCGGCCTGACGAGTCGCTCGCTTGGCCGCCGCCCGGCCGGCTCCCCTGTCGGCGTCGATGACACCCGCCCAGTCCTCCTCGCCGAGTGTGGCGAGCCGCCTAAGGTCGGAGGGGTGCTTGATGCCGTGCGTCTCGCTCAGCCGGTAGATGGCCTGCTGGTCGTCGCCGAGCAGATCGGCCAGCGACAGCGTCGTCTTCACTGAAGCGGCATGTTCCGCGAGCAGAGTACCCGCGGCCTGCAGCCGGTCGACGACGCCGCCCAGGTCGCCCAGCGGGTCCTCGCGCAGGAGCCGCAGCACCTCGTCGCGCGCCTCGGAGCCGACGAAGTGCTGGATCTGCCGGAACGCCACCTCGAGCCGCTCGGTGCGCTGATAGGACTCGGCCTCGTCGGAGTAGCGCTTCAGCACGGCCTCGAGCTCGTCGAGTTGCTTCACGGTGGCGCGCGGTACCAGGAATCCCTTGACCGCCTCGAGGACCGCCTCCCGGCGCTCCTTGGCGGGAACGAGCGCGGTAGACAGCAGGATGTCCCTACTGCTCGTCGCGACGCCGATCGCCAGCAGGGGCGCCGAGCTCGCCCACCGCCGTGCGGTGACCAGCAGGTCGGTGGCCAAGACGGCGTACCAGCATTCGACAGGCCCGCCGTACTCTCGGGCGATACGCTCGGCCACCGCCAGGTGCTCGATCGCGTCCTGCGGGAGCCCGGTCTCACGGACCAGGAACGTGACGTCGCGATGCTCGTCGTCCTCCTTCAGGTCCGACCAGGCCAGCTGCGACAGTGCGGGGCCGGCGACGCGGCGAACCAACTCGATCTCTGTCTCCGGCGGCGCAGTCGCGGTCGCGACGAAGACCGGGATCGAGACCAGCGCGGGTGCGTTGAAGACGACCTCCTCCAGGGGAGGGTCGGTGAGCTGGGTACGCCCAGAGTAGGCGCGCACGAACACGTCCGCGCTGCCGACCGCATCTGATGTCTTTGCCGCGCTGTAGTCGATCCGGTAGTAGCCGTCCGCGTCGGACTTAGCGCTGCCCAGCGGCCGCTCGCCGCGGATATCCCGGTCGAAGGCGCGCAACGTCACCGCCTCCAGCGGGCGGCCGTCGGGGCCGACGACCCTACCGACGACGAAGCGCCGGTCGCGGGTCTCTTCGGCGAGAAGGTCCTGGACTCGCTCGTCGGCGACGCCTGTCGCTGGAAGGTCGCTGGAGCGCTGCAGCTCCAGCAGCGCGCGCCTGGTCCCGGCGGCGATCATGTTCGCCACGAGCTCCTCGTCGGGCACGGATAGTCCCAGGGCGAGTAGGCCCGCATGGAGGCGCGACACCTGCTCACCGTGGGCCCCGGGACCGAGCACCGCGATCTCGTCCGTCATTGCGAACCTCCCTTGTCCGAGTTGCCTGTGTCGCTTGTGTTGTTGGTGTTGTCTTGGTCAGAAGCCGAGAGTGTCGATCAAAAACCACGCGATCTTGTTCTCGTTCTTGTAGGCCGGCTTGTCGGGGGAGTCGGGAATGACCGACGAGATCAGCCGGTCGTTCGACCCCATCTGCATCGACGCCAGGCTCGAGGGCGACAGGTCCTGGCCGACTATCGCCTTCGAGAGCTTCGCAAGACCCTCGTCTGCGAGCCCGCTCACCGTGTAGGCGCCCGACCCAACGGCACCGACGGGGCCGCAGTACGCCGCGATACCCGCGCTCAGGTCGCCCGCCGCCACCAGGCGGTCGCTATTGTTTTTCGCCGTTGTCAGGTCGGCCGCCGCCACTCCCACGGCGAGCGGCTTGGCGACCTTGCCCACTAGGCGCACCACGGGGGCGGCCGCTTTGACGAACGGTGCGGCCGCCTTCACCACGGGCGCCGCGGCCTTCAAGACCTTGCCTCCCGCAGAGACCGCCTTGGTCAGGACACCGGCGTTCTTGGCCACCGGCGTTCCGCCCTTGACGACCGGAACCACCGACTTCAGGGCGCCGCCGCCCGTCTGCAGCGCCTTCGCGGCGCCCGCCTCGAGTTTCGCGGTCGCCGCAGCGTCGTCGACGGCGTTGACGAACTTGCCGGTGTTGGAGCTCACCTTGGGCAACCCGGCGGGCTTGACGGCCGCGGCGGGCGGCGGCGCCGGCGGCGGCGGTGCCGGGGCGGGGGCCACGGGCTTGACGGCCACCGCCGGCGTGGACGCTGCGGGGGGCGGCGACGCCGGCGCTTTGGGGGCGTCGAAGTTGAAGCTGAGCTGCTGGGGCACCTTGACAGGCGCCTTCGGCACGACGGGCGCCGAAGGCGCCTTGGGCATGACGGGGGCGGTGGGCGTGGCCGGCGGCTTGGCCAGCTTCACCACATTGCCCTGAGCGTCGACGACCTTGGGGATCTTGGGCTGGTTCACCCTGGTCCCCTTGGTCGCCCCGGGATACAGTCCGGTCTTGGGGTCGCGCTTGGGGATGCCCTTCTTCACCGCCTCCGCAACAAGCTTCTTGTCGAGCGCGGACTGCTTGAGGTTGGACTTGGCACTCTGGCCCACGATGGTGCTTTCTTCACCCTGCTGGAGCAGCGCGAACGGCTTCTCGGCCTCGTGGCCGAGTTGGTACCCGGCCGGACCGCCCCACAGCTGCTTCTGTTTGGCGAAGTACCGGTAGACCGGCTCGGTGAAGCCGCGCCCCGCCGCCGTTGCCTTGCGCGCGAGCCCCAGCAGCTTGCTTTCGAGGAACCACATCTGCTCCATTTCTCCGCCCTGGAGCCCGTCGGGGTCGAGCAGCCGGACGGGGTTGTCGTTGACGTAGGTGTAGCGGTTCGCGCCGTCGACGAGCCCGGCAGGGTCGGGGCTGGTCCAGCGGCCCAGCCAGGCGGCGTAGTGCCGGACGCCCATGCGGTAGAGGCCGGTTGCCTCGTCGCGCTCCTTCCCGGTGTAGCGGTAGCGCTTCAGGCTGACGGACGCAGCGCCCAGCCATACCGCCGTAGTGCCGTAAGGGTGGTACTCCTCGTAGGTCAGGACCGCGCCGACCGCATCGGTCTCGACCACCGACGAGCCGAGGTGGTCACCGTGGTCGTAGCGCACCACCGGGTCGGCGGGCATCGCGCCGGGGGCGGCAGTGTCTAAGGCGACCCGCTCGATGGTGGCCGTACGACGCCCGGCGTCCCTGACGTGAGCGGTGGTGCGCTCGAAGACCAGGATGTCGTTGACAAACCGGCGGAAGATCTCAAAGTCGCCCAGGTAGAGACGCTCCTCCCGGAAGGCCGAGCGGCGCTGCCAGATCGTGCGGACGCGGTTTCC
Organism: Arthrobacter oryzae; assembly: GCF_031454875.1. GTDB lineage: Bacteria > Actinomycetota > Actinomycetes > Actinomycetales > Micrococcaceae > Arthrobacter > Arthrobacter oryzae_D. The sequence continues at coordinate 18,259 of NZ_JAVDRQ010000011.1, read as the reverse complement.
CCTCGCGTCGCAGTGGTAGACGAGGTGTCCGCCGCCGCCCAGGTCAACCTCGCGCAGCGTCCCCGCGTGGTCCCACACCAGTTCCGTTAGATGGGGCATCGCCGACATCCGTCCGGCCGCGTCGTAGGCGAACGCGGCCGAGTAGGGGCCGGCAGCCGGGTCCCCCGGAAGTGAGTGGCTGCGCAGCCGGTTGCTGGCCGGGTCGTAGTCATAGCGGCGGGTGTAGGAACCCGCGCCGGCGCTGTGGGCGAGCCGGGTGAGGTTGCCGAGTTCGTCGTAGTCGAAGGTCTGCGTGTAGGGCCGGACCGCGGCAGTGTCGTTCGGGTGTGGCACCGGACGCAGCTGCGGGTCGCGCCGGTCGGGCTGGACACCCAGGCTCGCGTGCTCCCGTCCGGTCGCCGAGACGAGCCGGTAGAGCGGGTCGTAGGCGAATCTGCGGGTGCCGTCGGTGACGCTGCCAGCGTAGAAGATTGCCGACGCGCTGTGATCGTCGACTTGGACCACGTTGCCGACGGGGTCGTAGGTGTAGTGCAGGTCCTGCATGGTTCCCGAGGGTCCGGTGGTGACGACATCGGTCATGCGGTGGGATTTGCTGTCATCGTAGCGGAAGCGGGTGACCACGCCGTTGCCGTATCCCGCTCGGGTGCGTCGCTGCCGCGCGTCGTGCTCGACACCGTCGAGCACGACGAAGCCAGGCGCCCCCGCCGGCGTGGCATGCACCCGGGCGAGCAGGCCGCCGGCGTCGTAGGAGAGCCGAAGTGTCGTGCCGTCCGGCATCACCTGCACGATCGGGCGGCCGGTGGCGTCGAAGGTGGAGCCTGCGAGGAGCTCCTCGCCGGACAGCGACGGTGCCGCGGCAGCATCCAGGGCCGGCCATGCGAGCCCGTCGAGCGCCGACCAGTCTGCCGGCCCCGTCGTGGCGAGCATGATCCGGGCGCCCGCGACGAGGTTGCCGGCCAGGTCGTGTGCGTCCACGCGCGAGAGCCCGGCCTCGTCATACCTGCGCGCGGCCTTCCCGACCAGGAAGCTGGCGACGGCCTGTGGGTGGACCTCACCGTAGACGGTGAGCTCGGCCAGCCGCTCGACCTCCGTGCCCGCGTCGGTGACGAACAGGTGCGTCCGCCGCCGGAGCCAGTCGTAGCGGCAGCGGATCCGGTCGCCCGCCGCCCCCCATTGCCGTACAGGCTGCCCGTCGGAGGCGACCAGCACGCGCTGGGAGCCCGCGTCGATGCTGTCGGAGGCAATGACTCGCCCCATCGCGTCGTACACCGAGGTCGCGGTCACCCGTCCGAGCGCGTCGTCGACGCGGAGGACGCGGCCCTCCAGGTCCAGGTACTGGACGGTCTCCAGCAGACCACCAGGCCCGGTGCCGAGGTCGGCGCGGGTGCGGACCAGACGTCCGAGCGGGTCGGCGACGCTGACACTTGGCGTGCCCGCGTGGGCCAGCGCGAGGGCGGCGGCACGGGACTCGGCCGCCGGCGTGCCGGGTTGCTGCCTGGCCGCGAGCCAGTCGCTTGACGCGACGGCGTCGTTGCGGTCGAAGTGGGACTCGTGCCACGGTCCAATCTCCCACCGCTCCAGGGTTCCGTCGGCGTAGTCGATCCGCGCCACGCGGCCGAGCGGGTCGTACTGGCGTCGATCGGTGAGCAGGTGCTTGGCGACGGCGTCGGCATCCTCGAAACCCGGTGACGCCGAGTAGTAGGGCTCGTACTGCTCGACGGGCCGGTCCTGCTGGTCGAACACCGTCCGGCCCGAGCTCACCCACCGTAGCGCTGGCCCCGTGTCGACGAGGACGCTCCCGCCGGCCCCGTCCTCGACCAGCGCCAAGCCCGGTTCGGCGAGGGTCTTGGTCATCGCGACCCGGCCGGTCCCGTCGGTGAACAGGCGCTGCCGTCGCCAGGAGGCGCCTGGGTCTCCCGCGGTCACCCGGGTGTCGGTCTGCGACCAGGCCGGTCCCACACCGGCCCGCCAGTCGTCGGTGCCGTAGGTGTGCACGATCCCGGGCAGCCCGCCAGGGTCGCCGGTGCCGTCGGCGGCGGTCAGCCAGTGGGCGACGACGCGCCCCAGCGGGTCGAACCGGACCCTGCTGACGGTTTCGTGGGGATCGGTCAGCCGGTCCGGGGCGAGCATCCGATAGTCGTTACCGACGTCCACGGTGTTAAGGTGCAAGGGCGCGGTCGCGGCCGCCTGGGTGCGGACCACGAGCAGGGAATGGGCGTCGTAGGACACCGAGGCGTCGTTGCCGAGGAAGGACCAGGCGACGGGCTGGTACATGACCGCAGGATCGTAGGTCGTGACGCCGCTGTTGGCGTACCAGCTCGTCCCGCCAGCCTCGTAGCCGGCCGAGATCAGCTCGGCGCCGCTGACGTCGGTGCCGTAGACGGCGGCCACCAGACCCTGCGTTAGCGCGAGCCGGCGGGTGCGGCGGACCAGCGCACGACTGCCGACCTGGCCGGCGGGGAGCGGGGCCGTCAGTGCGTCGTTCCAGTACTCCAACCGGGTCTCACCGGTCAGCCGACGTGTGGCGCCCGGCAGCCCGGTCGCCTCGATCGGCCGGACGGCGGCGGCCGCCAGGGCCGCGTTCAGTCCGGAGACCTCGAAGCGGCCCGCCGCGGGGACGGTCAGGCCCGCAACGTCGTACTCGCTCTGGCTGAGGACGGTGCCGATCCGGTAGACCGTCGCGGTGTCGACGCTGGCCACCTCGGTGGTGGCGTGGCTCAGCAGTGTATGTGCCTGCTCGGGATGGGCGGGAGTCCGGCGCGCGTAGGCGACGCGAGCGTTCGCCAGCACGTTGCCGTGCTTGTCGGTATGCAAGGTGAGATCGTGGGTCACCCTTGGGTCGTCGGCCACGCGCTCGTAGGCGTAGTCGAGTCTTTCCAGCGGCTCCACGCGGAACGCCGCCGGCCGGTCGCCGCGGGAGGACTGGGTGCGTACGGCCCGGTGCCGTTCCTCGTACACCATGAATGGGACGTCGGATGCACCGTCGTCGCCGAGCACCTCGGTGCGCACCGTGCGGCCGACGAGCGCCCGCCACGCGTCGGCGTACTCACGACCGCCCTGGGCGCCCTCGATCAGGGCGGGAGCGACGTGGACTGCCGCGGGGTCGCCCGCCCAGGCCCCCGTGATCGGTCGATCCCCCGATCCGATGTTGAACCAATGCCGAGTCAGGCTCGCTCCCGGTTTGCCGACGTCGACCCGGCCGAACCCGCGGAACGACCGGTCCTGCGGGTCGAACCAGCCGTCGCGGTAGGAGTACGTCGTGACGTGGCTGGTGCCGGCCACGTCGTCGGACTCCGTGAGGCTCGTCGCGACCGTCACGGGACCCGCAAGCCGCGTGGCCCACGGTCGACCGTCCAGCCGTGCACGTGTCGCGAACCGGCTCGAGGAGGAGTACCTGACCTCCCAGCGCCGGCCGAGGTTGTTGCGCAGGGCGCACACATGGCGTCGGCCACCGTGGTCCGCGCTCAGGTCGACGAAGCGGGTCGGCACGCCCGGCCGGGCCGAGCTCCACACCAGGCACGGGCTGCCCTTGCCGAGCAGGTCCACGACCTGGACGTCGTCGAGCCCCGGCGTCACGGTTGGCAGCGGGCCGAGCCGTCTGGGCGCTGAGAAGCCGTTGCCCGACAGGTTCGTCCACGCCATCACCCCGTCGGGCCCCAGGTAGACGAGGTCCGCGGTGCCCAGACCGTCGAGGTCGACCAGCCTCACCCTGTCGGGATCGAAGGACTCTGTGTCGCCGAGCCACGGCGCACCCGCCATCGTGATCGGGGCCCCGAATCGTCCCCGTCCGAGACCGGGCCAGTACTCCACCTTTCCGCTGCGCACGCGCACGAGGTCGGTCAGCCCGTCGCCGGTCATGTCGGCCCGGAGCCACTGGCGTTCGGAGTCCGCAGACGGGACGGGCGGCCCGCCCACGGCGGTGCGCCCCTGGGTGTCGTAGCCGCGACTGCCGCGGCCACGGCGCCAGCGCACCCCGTCGGGTGCCCACCCGACGAGGTCGGCGAGCCCGTCACCGTCCATATCCAGCCGCTCGGCGGCGTCCAAGTCACCGACGGCCCGTTCGTCGTACGCGCGCCACGGCGCCCAGGATCCGTCCTGCTCCCGCGCGGTCGTCCCGCAGCGTCCGGCACGCTCATCGACCGCGTGGAGGCGGCCGCTGCCGTCTACGTCCGACAGTAGCGGCGGCACGCCGTCGCGTGACGCCAAGGGCACCTCCACCGGCCGGGGCGGAAGGAGGACGCCGTCGCCGGCGGGACGCTGGTAGGACCAGCCGCCGGAGCCGGTCCACAGCACGCCCGGCAGTCCATCGTCGTCGAGGTCGACCCATCGAGGCGCGGCGCCATCGCGAACGGCGGCCATCTCGACGGTGTGGGGGACCGGGTCCGCCTCACCCGCGCCGTAGTCGAGCTCGACCGGAGGAAGGGCGACGGAGGCGTACGCCACCCCGGTCCACTCGTAGCCAACCTGCGTGATCGAGGTCAGCGACGTCCAGTCGGGTGTTTCGTCGTGGCCCAGCTCGATCGTGCGGACCAGGCGGGGCGAGGGCCCTGGTCCGAGCTCGGGGAAGTCGTGGAAGATCATGACCCGGCGCAACAGCCGCCAGACCCTGACCTCGAAGCCGGCCCGATGCTCGGAGTACGGGTCGTCCCGCTCTGGCCACGGCCGCGCCTCGGCGGCCGCCTCGTCGTGCTCCCCGTAGTCCAGCAGTACCATCAGATGCGTCGAACCGGCGTCATCGGGCGTCGCGTTGGCGTAGCGGATCCGCTTGAGATAGCGGCCCGGCTGCGCGGGCGCGCCCGGCGCTAACCGATGCGCCTCGGTGATCGACGGGGTGACCTGGTCGGTGTCCTCGCTCTTGTATTCGTAGGCCGCCACGTTGCCCCGGTCGTCTCGAACCTCGTCGACGAGCCACTCCCAGACCCGCTGCCCGCTCGCAGGGTCGCGGACGCGGGAGTCGTCGCTCGCGCCGTACCGCGTCACGACGTTGTCCTTCGACCATGACCGCCAGTATGACGCGTCCCCGGGCGCGTCGATCCGTTCGACCCGCTGGCCTTCGTCGACGCGGGTGCGGAAGCGCCGGATGCGCACCGGTGTGCCGTCGATGCTCCCCGGCTTGTCGTACTCTTCGAGCGCGCCTCCCGTGCCTGTGACCAGGAGCGGAACGAGTTCGTGGCCGTTGAGGGTGAAGGTGTCTGCATCGGTATAGGTCGGGACGCCGTCCTGCAGCGAGCGCGCGATGCGCGGCACGCCCAGGCTCCAACCCCCGCCGTACGGCGAGCGCCCCCCGCCGCCGCTGTGCACCAGGCTCAGGTCGGCGCGCGAGGCGCCCCGTCCGGCGCTGACGGCCAAGGGCACGGTGACCGTGCACGAACCGGTGAAGGGGTCGACCTCGACCGACTCTCCGAGCCCGGATAATCCTAGGCCGCCACGCGGGAGCTGGGGCACCGGCAGGGGCGAGAGGCTGTCAAGGGAGGGGTCGGTCTCGTCGGGATCGACGTCTGTGGATGCTACATCATTGGTCAAGGTTCTCCCCGCTCAGCGGCTCTGTCTTCATATCTTGGTGATGAGCCGAGTGTCGGTCAATACCTCCGACGGGGATTGCCCTTTCATGGAAGCAACAATGGCCGATCGCCCGCAACCTGAACCTCGGTCGGGCGGTCAAAGCGTTGCGGTGTCACAACGACGACCGGGCTGCTGCCCCTCCAGTGCAGCCCGCCTTGTAGGTAGGACTCCTGATCGCAGCCGTAGCCGTGTCGAAGCCGACGACCTCGAAGCGGCTGTTTAGCGCGTCCAGGTCTCCCGTCGCCGTGTCGAGGCCTTTCGGGTGGGGGTTGTAGCGGTCCGCGGCGTGCAGTCAAATGACGATGCCAACTCCCGCAACGGTTCGGGGCACCCCCAACATCGCGCTGGAACCGGAGGACGCCCACGCCAAGCTGTAGGTATGGCGAGTCCTCGCAGGCCGGGTGGAGGGGGTTCCAGACGGAGGCAGAAATGTGTTCCTGGCCGGTTTCTCAGACGGTCAGGGGCCTAGACGGCGTCACCGAAGGCCGCGGCGAGCTCCTTCTGGTAGGCAATGTGGATCCATAAGACCCGGCTCTTGCTAACCGGGGCGCACTTCTCCTCGGTGACCTGTCGGCGATTCTCTGGAAGGACAGCCCCTCGGTCTTGAGGGCGTGGACCTCCTCGGCCGTGACCTCCAAGGGGACGGTGGCTGGCGTCGCGGGCTCCGGCCGACGCCTTGGTCGCGCCGGTCCGATGGACGAACATGGCCACGAGGTGGGAGCAGGTCGAGTCAGCGGGGTTCTCCGCGTGATTGGCGAGCGAGGTTCAGGCAGGGGAGCTGTGCTCGCCGTGCAGCCACCCGATGACGGATCCATTCTCGGCCGCGACGTGCGTGCCCGGCCCGGTCGGGGCCCCGTCCTGCCGGTAGCCCCGGGCGTGCTCCGGGTGCCCGTTCCACGTCTGAAGCAGGTCCGTGAGCTGGGCAGCGTCGAAGGCGGTGGCGGTGCGGATCTCCATGCCGTGATCGTATCGTCAGCCCGCGCTGTCCCTGGCCATGGGCCAGTGCTCCATGCTGATGCGTCGGTTAGCCGGCCATCGCAGCGTGAAGCCTAAACGCTCCTAGAAGCGCCAAAGCCGTTCCAGGTCCGCGTTGGCATCCGGGTGGACGTAGGCCATGATGTTGCCTTCCTCCTCGCTCTCCTCCAGGAAGGCTTCCACGAGGTCCGTGCAACACCGTCGTCCTGGTGGGCGACGTCGACGTACATCGCGAGCAGCACGGAGCACCTCCAGTTTGGCCGGTCCGCGTAGTCCCCCATCTCGTTCGCGTTTTCGTTGGCGTGGCTGCCGGTGAGCCACCCGACGATGGTGCCGTCGCGCTCGGCAACGTGGGTGCCTGGGCCGTTCGGTCCCCGGCGGTTGGCGTAGCGCTCGGATTCAAACTCGTGCCTATCCCAGTGCTTGAGCAGTTCTGCGAGCTGGGGTGCGTCGTGGTGGGTGGCGAGGCGGATCTTCACGCCACTGATCCTACTCACAGGACCGGGCCACTGTGGGGTGTTTGGGCCTTGGGGCAAGGTGGGCTAGACGCGCCGGCGCAGCCGGGGGTCGGTAGAGCTGGCAGATGTCCTCGCCACGCTGTAGGGCTACCGTCCGAGTGACGGAGCCTTAGTGGAGCGAAGCACCTGAGCAGCAATCGCGCCAGCTGAATGCCTAGTGGCGGCAGAAACCATTTGGAGAACGCCCAGTTCTCTCATGAACGGGAGTTCCCTTAGCCGCTGCTGCTCCCGTTGTTTAAACGCCGAGTTCATCTGAGCATGTTAGATCCAGTACGTGGAGCATTCGAGAATAGGACACCCTAGGCCTAGCCAGGTGACAGCAGATGTCGCGATGGAATCAGTCACGACCAGCCGCCGTCAGCCAAGCTGAATAGATGCGTTCGATATCCGCATGGCCTGCGACATCGTGTGGAAAGAAGCCGGGGAAGGCACCCATGGGAGGAAGCCTCGCCAGTATCCAGTCCAAAACTTCTTCCTCAGAAGCATTTGCTGAGAAGTAGGCATACGGGCTCACGACATCGCTGAGCCCGTTCTTGACGGCTGTCGCTCCCACCTGATGTCGTTCCAACTTGTGCGCGCCGGTCATTTTGAAGGTTTTGATTGTCGCCTTGACCAAGTTGGCCAACGCCGCTGGCCGGTTTCCATCCAGATCGCAGTCCTTCTTCCACCCATCACCCACCAAGGCTATGGGCCGTCGAAGCAGAAGGCAGGAGGCAAGTTCGGACTTGGTTCCATCACCACCCTCTAGACAGATAGCGCCGTCCGTCATGCAGGCTTCCAGATAGTTGCGATGATGGTTCAGTGTGCTTGCGATGGCGAACCCACCGTCTCCCCGCGTCCACGTCGCCGCAGCTATTTTTTCTTCTATTCTGCCGACGCCCACCCAAGATTCTGTGCCGGGTCTGATAGCACCTTGAATGGCTCGGTTCTTCACAGGTGCCTTGGCGGGGCCTGTTCCCCCTGTGAGAATAATCCAATTACGAGATGCGATGGCCCGCCCAAACCGTTCAGCTCGCTGGAGCGTTGGTTCTGTGTTGCCTGTGCTTCCCCCAAACACAGCTACGATTGGGCGAGCTCGTGACAATTTCAAATTCTCGTTCATATTGTCCTCATTTCGGACTTGGCATCGTCACCAATCACGTAGGGCGAGACAGAAACAACTGCTTTGGTGTCACAAAGAAGTCCCAACGCTGCAGGCCGCTGTCCGGACCGTGCACGTGGATCGCATACGTTGAGGAGATGTTTGGGTTCCAGGACCAAACCCGAGCCACCCAACAAACGAAAAGACCCCGGGAGTAAACCGTGGACCTTTTCTGAAACTAAAAGCTTATTGTGATGCCGCAAATTTCTGTTCCCACATGATTCGCAACCTTGGATACAACAAACCTTAAGTCCTCTAAGCATTTTAGGGTAGACCGGTGCGGGGCTCGGCGGCAAGGCTCCGTACAGCGGGAACAAAGTTGAGCCGGCGAACCCATGGGCGTCTGCTCGTGCGGCACTAACGTCGGCTGGCGTCCACAAAAGCGGTTCTTCGCAGATGAGCGTGATTAGGGCCTGAGGCTGGCGCCGCGACGTTGGATGGTGCTCCCGCAACTTAACGCCGATAACCGATATTCCGTCAAGCCACGGCCGCGCGGACTATTGCACATCGACGGCTCAGGCAGGGGAGCGGTTCACTCCAGCTTGGCGTGGCGCAGGTACTGGTAAACAGTCTCCCTGCTGATCCCGTAGTCACGGGCAATAACAGCTTTCGGAACACCTTTACCGGCGCGCTGGACCAGCTCGGCCGCGCCCGTTCCGGCGTGAGGGTCTTTTTCCGCCCTTTGTAGGCGCCGCGTCGTTTGGCCAGGGCGATGCCTTCCCTCTGCCGTTCCCTGATGCGGGAGCGCTCGAATTCGGCGAAGGCCCCCATGACGGAGAGCATGAGGTTGGCCATGGGGGAGTCCTCGCCGGTGAAGACCAAGGTTTTCTTTGACGAACTCCACCCGCACTCCTTTGCGGGTGAGGCCCTGGACAAGAGCACGCAAGTCATCGAGGTTCCGGGCGAGCCGATCCATGCTGTGAACCACGACGGTGTCCCCGTCCCGGGCGAACCGCAACAGCTCGGTCGGTTCCGGCCTGGACGTGTCCCGGCCGGACGCCTTGTCCTTAAACACTGGTTAGTTGACCCAGCCAACGCTTCGCCGCGCCCTTCCGGCGGGCCGGCCGCATCGCCCTTGCATCAGTTCTTCCAGTGCACCAAATGGACGCATCGTGCTCTATCGGAGCGATCTCCCGTCGCCGCAGACTCACCAAGAACGCCGTCACACCGACATCGACGGTGTCGATGATGGGCGCCTCGCCGTCACGCTCGATGTCGGCGTTCCGGTAGAGCTGGCCACAGGAGGGGCAAAGCGTGTGGACGTCGTCGTCGTCGGGGCCATGCCGCCGGACCTGCGGGGACTTCAGCTTCCTCGATATGGACCGGGAAGCCAGCGAGTTGGCAGCGATCATGCCCTCGTCTCCGGCTGAGTTGCCGCAGACACAGGTCTGGCTGGCTACGTCTTTATTGATGACTTCTGCTGCTCGGCCATGATTCTCCGCAAATGGATCGAAAATTCGCAGGTGTTCCTGTCCAACCTAATGCGTACGGAGCCAGTTTTTTGCGTTCACGGCCAAGGGGGTCGGTGGTCCGACCCCTTGGGCAGCCGCTTCTGTCTCTGCGTCACTTTGCTGCCGCGGGCGCATTCTCGGCGAGCCGCTTGTTGAGCCGGTCGACCTCATCCAAGACTTCCGTTGCAGCCCAGGCCCGGTGGCGCTGGGATGTCCCGACCAAGCTGATGACTCCGGCCTCGGTGAGCCGTTCCAGGGCGCCGTACACGGACTTCTCAGCAACGCCGGCAGCGTAGGCGGCGCTGTGGGCCTCAAACACGGGCCGCTCGAGCAGCCAGGGGATGATCTTCTCGTCGGCAGACCCCTTTCGGGGTTTCGCCATCTCCACCCACTGTGCAGGCAGGGCATCCAAGGCTGATACGGATTCACGTGCCGCATCCGAAGCGTGGAGAGCCGATTGAGCCAGGTACAGGACGAAAGGGTCAACATCGCCGGTCCGGTAGTTGTTGACCAGGCTGAAGTACATGTCGACGTTGGCGACCATCGCCGAGGCAATGGGTGTGACGGTGTTCTTGGTGAGTCCGCGGCGACGGGAGATCGCTCCGATTAGAGCACGCCCGATGCGTCCATTGCCGTCTGTGAAGGGGTGAATGGACTCAAACTGGGCGTGAGCGATGGCGGCCTGAGCCATGATCGGGATGTCCTTGCGGTTGCAGAAGACCATCAGGTCCGCCATCAGGTCCGGAACGAGCTCCGGCGGGGGTGGGACGTGTATAGCTCCGCGAGGCGAGTAATCGCTGCCACCGATCCAGTTCTGAACATCCCGCACCTTCCCGGCGTGCGGGCCGTCGACCGGATCGTCCTTCATAAGGGTGTGGTGAGCCGCGAGCAGGTCCTTCAGCAGGATCTCGCCGGTGTGGCCCGCGGCGTTGATCATCGCCTGCACCGCGTCAGCAGCAGCAACCATGGATCGCGCGTTGTCACTGGCTTTCAGCCCGACCATGGCGCGTGCATAGTCCTCGCGGTTGGCATTGACGTGCTCGATCTTGGAAGACGATACTGCTTCACTGCGCAGCAGGAAGCCGCTGATTGCGGCCATACGGGAGCTCGCTGTGACATCCAGGGAGGCAACCGCTACGGCTGCCTCTTCAAGGGCAACTATGGTTTCGCGGCTGGGGGAGTACCAGAGGTCGGAGATCTGGGGCGGCAGGGAGACGACCACTTCCGTGAATTCGCGGTCCTCACGGGGTGGGCGGCCCGAGGATTTCCATGGCATGGTCTTGCTTCCATGCGCTGGCCAGGAATCGGTCATCGGTTCTCCTAAGTCTGAATAAGAGCGAGCTTATTCCTATTTTCGGGCCAAAGTACGAATAACGGCGTCATTGGTCATGGTTTGTGACGATCCAGTGGGGAGCAGCGCCGGCGGCCACCGCGAGACGCTCCGGCGCTTCTCGTCGTCGTCACGGTGGTGCTTGTGCTCGCTGTGGTGATGATGGTCGCTGCGGCGGCGGTGAGGGTCCCGGTGGTAAAGACCTAAGTCATCTGCAGGTAGAGGCCGCGGCTAAAGAGGAAGACCATGATCGCGGGGAAGCAAGGCAGGGCTTTTGGAACACCGCCGCCGGCGCGTTGGACGAGTTCGGCGGCACGTTCCGGTGTGAGGGTCTTTTTGCGCCCTTTGTAGGCCCCTGCGCTGTTTCTCGAGGGCGATGCCTTCCGCTGGCGTTCTCTGATGAGGGAGCGTTCGAATTCGGCGAAGGCGCCCATGACGGAGGCCTGCAAAACGCCGAATTAGTCACGGAACGGGAGTTCTCGCAGCTACTTCTACTCCCGTTGTTTTAACGCCGATAATGAAGATTCTGTAAAGCGCTGGCGCCTCAGGAATGCTGTTTATCTTTGGTGGCCTTTCCTTTTACGTCCCCCCGCCGGAACCGCGCCGCCCCTCCGCCGAGGCCTTTCCCTGAGGCGAGGGCCGCGTCGACATCGTTCCGCTCAAATCATCCTAGATTCCGGATTCCGGGATCTAGGATAGAATCAGGGTGTGAGTGTTATCGTTGGTGGCGAGCTTGGATGGTCCAAGGCCCTGTTCGGGAATCAGCACATGCTTCGGATAGGGGCATGGATAGCTGATGCTGGGGGTGAATTCACCTGTCAGTCAGTGTCCGAAGGGACGGGGATCGCGGCGAGCACGGTGCACCGGACCCTTCGGCAGCTGGTGACGGTGGAATTGCTGGCGAGGATTCCACGGTCACGGGGGAGTAGAACCCAGAGCTATGAGCGCCAAGCTCACGGATTTTGGGACGCGGTAAGGGTACTGTTCGAACAGGCCGGACCTGCAGAGCCGCCAAGCGTCAGGGGCAAAACCTCGAACGTGGACCGGAAAGGAGGAGCGTGATGCGCGGACGAACGCAATGCCAAGATCTTGTCATCACCGAGGGTGAAGACCTTCGGGTGGCGCCCCTTCGCGTCCGGGGGGTGGATGCGGTCCTGGAGTTCGAAATCAACCGAACGGAACTGGCCCGACGTGGACCCGAAAATCATGGCGTGGCTTCGCTTGACACCTACAACGTCCTCAAGGAAATACCTATTGGCGCGGCACAGCCGGAGACGGCCTTCTCCTCATACGAGTGGCGCTTGTTGCGGCGTGCGCGCTGGGCGGTAAGCTTCGAGATCGCATCGAACGGTGGAGCCACCGTAACCCGGCATGCCCGCCCTCCGATCTCCGTAAAGCGTGCCAATATTTTCGGATCTTCGTGGATGGCCGCACTCAAGCGGGCCAGCCGGTTTGCGCCGTATTGCGAACGCAGGATTGTGCTGCCCCGAATACCCGACGACGAGATGCACCTGGCGCTGGAGGCGTCCTATCTGGGAGTGGGTGTGGCAGTCCAGACCGGGGCGGGCGGACAGGCTGGATCCCTGGAAGACATTGTGCCCGCGGCTCCCTTCCTCGCGATGAAGCTCACTGGCGCGGCATGGAAATTCGCCGAAACGGTCTACGACCAGTCACACCTTGGCATGACGGTCGTTCCGCCCCGGCGTAGTCCTAGTGGTCCTGCACCCCGAGTTTGATCCACTGCTTGACCGCGGCTGGCGGGTCAACCGTAGTTGCCGTATACCCGGCAAGGTGTTCCCTGGCTGTCTCGGCTGATTCCAGCTTTTCCCTCCACCACTGCTTCAACTGGTCCCGGCCGACCTCCCGGACCTCACTGGCCAAGGATGTCAGCGTGGCAAGGTTGTGCAGGTGCCCTGTGAGCCGGTCCTCTGACGATCCGGAAAACCTATCGACAGGCTTCCCGCCGCATATTGTGCAGTCGCAGGTAAGGGACGGGACGTTGGCGAACCAGTTTTCCTGCATGTAGCTGCTGCGGGCGTACCGGAGCAGGGTCGGCAGCAGAATGTTTGGTGTGGTGTCAGCCGGGTTGATGGCTGTGGATTTCTTGCTAGGGTCCTTGCCGCGCCTGAGGCTGGGGAGCTGGCCGATAACCGAAGCGAGTGCACCGAAGGTCAGAGCGTCAAAGCCTCCGATGTCTGCCCGCCACGCGATGGCGTCGGGGACGCTGCTGAAGAATTTCCGGTACCCTTCGGGGACGCCGCGGTGGCTCAGGGGATCGCTGCTTCCGTCACAGAGAGTGAGCGCGACGGGGTGGATGCTCTTCTTCGCGATGGTGATGAGCTGGTTGATGTGGTCTGGCTGGCACCATTTGTAGTGGACGGGCAGCAGGAGAACGATGTCGTCGCCCACTACCTCGTTCGCGAGTTCAACTGCCTTTTTGGCAGGGCGTGAATCACCGATATCGATGAACCCTGTCGGGGTCAGGGCGATGTTCGTGCCGCATTGCCGCTGGCCCTGCAGGACGTCATCGAGGGTTTCCTCGATGATGCCGCCTTGGTCCAGGTGAAAGGGCTGGGTGGCGGTGGCGGTGTAGGTCGTTGCTGACTTGGGTTCGATGGCGAGAACAAGGTCCGGGCGGTAGTGGCGGATCGCCTTCGCGTCCGCGTACGCATTGGACCCGGCAAGAACCAGACCGCCCAGTTCCTTGTTGATGTGGTTGGCGGTGGCGAAGGCATCGGACGTGGTCAGGGACAGAACCCTGGAATCCAACGCCTGTACCGCTCGGGTGCGGACGCCGGTTGTCTGGTTCCGGGCGATGGAGGCTCTGCCGGGTCTCGTCCTGTCCGGGAAGGTGGGCGTGTTCGAAGTCATGCTGCCTCGATTCGGTAGGTGCTTTCAAAGCGGGAGGGGTTCATTGACGCGGCCAGTGCTATGTCCTTGATGCGTTCGCCCTGATTCAGCCTGCGCTCGATCGCGCGGTGGATCAAAGCTGGGGCTTCGGCCGGGATCTGGACGGGCTCGGACTTCCTGTAGCCGGCCTTCGAAAACTCGATGTTCATTTGTTTGTACTTGGATTCGGAGATTTGTCCGAGGTCTCGGGCCCGGCGCAGGAGGGCAGCCATTGAGACACCCCATTTGGTTTTCAGTTTGGCCAATCGAGGGATGCTGACGTCGCTTAGTTCTGTCCGGATTGACGAGGCAGGCATCAGGAATTCGCTGGCGAACCGGTCTGCCTCCGTCTCCTGGTTTTCGGTAGGTATCTCGTGCATGACTGCGTGCCCGAGTTCATGGGCTAGCGTGAACCTTTGGCGGTCGGCCGGGGCGTGGTCGCTGAGGATGACAAGTGGCCATTGCTTCGCCGGCCAGCTGACGAGGGCATCGATGCGTGTTGACCCAAGGTCCATTCGAAGGACGGCCACACCACGGTCTTCCAAGACTCCTACGAGGTTCTCCAGCGGTCCGTCCTCAAGCTGAAGCTCTTCGCGAAGATCCCGTGCGACGTCTTCGGGGGTGATGTATCCGTCTTCGGGGAGCGGGGTGCGGTGCAGGCGGGCCGGCGGCCTGTCGTTCCCGAAGATAGCGGCGATCTGCATATGAGCTAGATCCAGTTGCGCGCGGATTTGGTTTGCCCTGGACACGGGCAGTGTTGCCCTCTTCCGGTGAAAGATATGCGAGGGGGTACCCAGGTCACCTCGGGTGAGTTGCAGTCCTTCGACCGGCACATCAAGCGCTTTGGCCAAAAGCTGCATGCGCTCCTGGTCCAAGGTGACCATGCCGCTTTCGACCTTGGACAGTAAAGCTTGGGAAAGCCCTGTTTGGGCGGATACCTCTTTTTGGGTCAGGCCGCGCGCAACCCTGACCGTGCCAATGATCGGGGTAAGGCTGTCGTCCCCGGCGGGTTCTGCGCTCATGGTTACAGTATGAAAGTGATGGAGCTCTATGTCAACAAAAATATGCAGAAATATTCCTGCTGATCCCTAGGCGGCTAATAAAGCAGTTGAGCGGCGCGATTATTTCTGGCTGAACTCCTGGGCCGGGGCGGACTTGCAGGGTGACGGGGTATGTGGCGGGTACTTACCGGCCCTACAACGGCTGCACGGAAGTTGTTGCTCGCGGTTCCGCGGCTCACCGGGCCTCTTCCGATCCGCCGGAGGTTGTCGTCGCCCTTCCCGCAGCCAGTAGTGTTATCCATCATCACGTTCGCGACACATTGGGGGCACAGGCATGGCGTTCGACTTCGGGAAACTCGCAATGAGCGGGGAGCTGTCGTCCATTACCGATCCGGAGGCTTTGTTTGACGCTCTACCAAACAAAGATGAGGGCTACGGCTACCTGCGGTCAGTGCAAAGCGACGTGCTGCAGGCGTGGCGGGATCGTCGGGACAGCCGGGACCTCGTCATAAAGACAAACACCGGCGGTGGCAAAACAATCGTCGGGCTGCTGATACTCCAATGCTCCCTGAATGAGGGCCGCGGACCAGCCATGTACATCACGGCCGACGCCCACCTCGCCGCCCAGGTAAGGGCCGAAGCCGATGCGCTCGGACTGGAAGTAACGGATTCGCCGGACGATGAGAGCTTCCTCTTCTCCCAAGCGATCCTTGTCGTCTCCGTCGGCGTCCTCATCAATGGGAAGACCCGCTTCGGCCTCGAAGGAAGCACGACCTCACGGCAACCCATCAGTGTGGGCAGCGTGGTAATCGACGATGCGCACGCGGCAGTCATGGAACTGGAAGGCAAATCAAGCCTCCGTATCCCTTCAACCCATGAAGCCTACGAAGAGGTCATGAACCTCTTCATCGAGGACCTTGAAGCGCAAAGCAGCACAACGCTGATGGACATTGCGTCCGGAGTTCACTCGGCGGTTCTGCGGATACCGTTCTGGTCCTGGCGGAAAAAGCGAAGTCAGGTCCTCGAAGCGCTGCACCCACACAGAAAGGAGAAAGTCTTCGAGTGGGTGTGGCCGCTGCTGTCAGACCAGCTTGAACTGTGCCAGGCGGCCGTGACCTCGGCCGGGCTGGAAATCATGCCCCAATGCCCTCCCATCCAAAAATTCCCGAGCTTTTCCGAGGCCCAGCGGCGCGTGTACCTGACGGCTACCCTGGCCGAGGACAGCGTCCTGGTAACCCATTTCGACGCTGATCCGGCCAGCGTTGCTGACCCCCTCGTGCCTGCGTCGGCGACCGACCTCGGCGACCGCCTCATCCTCGCCCCCATGTCGCTCAACCCTCGCATTAATCACGAGCAGGTCCGGGAGATGGCGGCCGGGCTCGCCGAACAACACAACGTTGTTGTCCTCGTGCCCAGCCATGCCCAAGCGCAGGAGTGGGGCTCTGAAGCGAAGGCCACCGTCAGCACCATGGAGGAGATCGGCGAGCAGGTACAACGGCTCAACGAAGGCCACGTTGGGCTGGTAGTCATCGTAAACCGGTATGACGGAATAGACCTGCCCGGTGATGCCTGCCGTGTCCTCATCATCGATGGCATCCCGGAGGCTTACACAGGCATTGAACGCCGTGAAGCAGCTGCCTTGCGCAAGAGCAGGGCCATGACCTCCCGCCAGGTACAGCGCGTCGAGCAGGGCATGGGCCGCGGAGTCCGCAGCCGCGACGACCGCTGCGCAGTCGTCATTCTGGGCGCTGGCCTGACCCGCCTCCTCGCAAATGCTGACGCCGCAAGCCAACTTTCCCCGGCCACCCGGGCGCAACTGAGCATGTCGCGTACCGTCGCAGCAGGCATGAAGGATGCCTACGTGCAGGACATCGCTTCCGTCATCGAACAGGTTGTTTCCGGCGACCAGAAATTCCGCGAGGCCTCCCGCGGCGCCCTCAAAGGCGTTGCCTATGGCGCAGCAACCGTCGACCCGGCCGCAACCCACCTTAGAAGCGCCTACAACGCAGCGGTACGCGGTGACGCCCGCGCCGCCGCCGCTCACGCACAAGAAGCTGTTACCGCCGCCCACGCTACCGGCGACGCACGCTACGGCGGCTGGCTCTCCGAAACCTTGGCCGGCTACACCGATGCATTCGACCCTGTCAAAGCACAGGCTGAATTGTCTGATGGACGAAACCACAACATGGCTACTCTGCGGCCAATAGCCGGCGCGGCGTATGAACCGATGGAGGCCGCCACGGCCCAGGCCGACGCATGCCGGGACTACCTCCGCGAAAACTTTGCCAATGGGGCCGAACTGATCCTGGGCGGCCAGGCGATCCTCGACCAATTGACGTGGAACCCCAATCGCACCATAGAGGCTGAGGCAGCACTGGCCGACCTGGCAGCGCTCTTAGGTATCCGGGGCCAGCAGCCGGAGGAAGAACAAGGTGTGGGCCCCGACGTTCTCTGGGCCCTCGGCAACCACACATACGCCGTGCTCGAGGCCAAAACCGGCTCTCAAGGTGATTTCATCTTCAAGAAGGACATCAACCAGCTGGCCGGCTCCGTGAACTGGTGTGAGAGCAACTACGGTACGGACGCCCGCATCATTCCTGTCATGGTTCACCGCAAAACAACCGTCGAGCGAACCGGCACCCCGCCAGTCGGCACGAGGATCGTGAACGCGAATGGTCTGAGGGCATTTAAAAGCGCCGTCGTGGCCTTCCTCCTCGCTCTCGGCGACGATTTCGGCGATGCCGCCAAGATTTCAACCTTGCTGGAGGAAAACGGGCTAACTGCCGGGCAGATCTTCGCTGCGGACTCGCCCTGCTCCGAAGGCGCCAGCACGCAACGGTGAACAAACGATAACCTTTCGAAGTTCCTCTGAAACTCCGAAGTCTTCGAAGTAACAGTCAAGTGCGCACCAATGAACGCGCGTGGCCCCGCAGTTGCAGGAATGGAACCGCTGGGCGAGCTAGCGCGTCACGGTCCTTGGAAAATGCAGAATAGGAGAGTGCAGCGGCTCTGGGCAGCCATCATCGGCAACCCTTACAGGAAACGATCTGCAACGTCCTCGTCGTAGATGGTGGTAGGTGGCGGGAAATCCTGTCTGCTGCGCTTGGGCTGGGCGCCAAGCCGAGGCTTCGGCTCACCTTTCGTAGGGGTACAGGCGTCAGCCGGGGCTTGCAGGAAGTCGAACCGACGGAGCGTTCCGGTACACTGAATGGAGCCCTTAGTTAACCTTCAAGTAATTTACTGGCACCCCTGCGTATCGAATGTCCGCGTATTCGTTGGTGGCTTCGTCTCTCGCGCGGCTATTCCCAAGTTCAAGACCGGCGGTTACCGTTGGGCCATGACGGGTAGCGGGCGACGTAACGCCTGGTTGCGGATGACAGACATGATGGGTC